>NZ_JACHCR010000016.1 GCF_014205845.1 Mucilaginibacter cryoferens | reverse complement strand
ACCAATGACCAATGACCAATGACCAATGACCAATGACCAATGACCAATGACCAATGACCAATGACCAATGACCAATGACCAATGACCAATGACTATACTCCCTCCCCGTAATGGATGATCTCTTTGGCCATTCCGTTAAAAATAAACAGGTGGAAAGGCCACATGGTATACCAGTACAGGCGGCCCCATAAGCCACTGGGCCTAAAGGTAGCTACCTGGCTCAGGTTTTTGATGCCATTGCGTTCAATTATTTTAAATTCGAGCCAGGCTTCGCCCGGTAGTTTCATTTCGGCGTATAAGAGCAGGCGTTTGTTTTCTTTATCGGCAAGTAACACCCGCCAAAAATCAATTACATCACCCGGTGCTATGTTGATGCTGCTGGTACGGCCCCGGCGTATGCCTACGCCGCCAAATAACTTATCCAGAAAGCCACGTACGTTCCAGATCCAGTCCCAATAGTACCAGCCCCGGTTACCGCCTATCGACATAAAATTGGTAAACACATCCTGGGTATCGCGCTCAAAGGGAATTTTTACCTTGTACTCCAGCGTGCCATTTTGCGGCACCTTTATCTGGTCCATAAAACCCGAATTAAGGTAGCCCATGTTAAGGGCATCTTTCCAGCTGGATACGATAGAGTTTTGCTCAATTTTGACAAATGCCAGGTTAAGGGCTTCCTGGTAAGTTAAACATTGGCGGGATACCACATCATCAATGCTATGATCCCGCATAATGGTTTCGTTCTTCATGCTATTTACCAGGCTTTGTGCAAGGGTGTAGCTGGTAGAAGTAACAAAATACAACCAATACGATGAGATTTTGGGCGAGAGAAACGGAATAATAAATATATGCCTTTTAAGCTTACGTACTTTGGCGTATACCAGCATCATATCTTTAAACGATAAAATATCCGGTCCGCCAATGTCGAAGGTTTTATTAAATGCTTTTTCGTTAAGCATTACCCCTTCCAGGTAGCCCAGTACATCGCGGATGCCTATGGGCTGGCAACGGGTATTTACCCAGCGGGGAACGGTCATTACGGGTAGCTTTTCGGTAAGGTCGCGGATGATCTCGAACGATGCACTGCCCGAGCCGATGATAATGGCAGCCCTCAATACCGTTAATGCCGATTTGCTTTCTTTTAAAACATCCTCTACATGCCTGCGCGATTGGAGGTGTTTAGAGAGTTTATCGTCATTGGTGATGCCGCTTAGATATATAGTTTGGCGGCAATTGGTTTTATCCAGCGCATGCACAAAATTATAGGCCGAAAGAGCCTCCAATGCCGCAAAATCCTGTGCCTGCGACATGGAGTGTACCAGGTAGTAGGCAGCATCAATATCAGTGGGGAAATCCTCGATGCTTTGTTCGCGGAGCAGGTCGCCGGTTATCAGGGTTACTTTGGCGCAAAAGTCGCTGTGCTCATGAAAACGCCGCTTATCGCGTACCAGGCAAACAACCTCATGGCCTTTCGCCAGCAAAACCGGGATAAGCCTTGTTCCTATATAACCATTAGCACCGGCAAGTAACACCTTCATAACAGGCACAACAACCTAACAGGCCGGCTGTTTTAAATAGCTTACACCTTTAGGGGGATTTTATTATGTAAAGGCAATAACACGGTTCTACCCCTTTTTATCAACAATATACGAGGTAAGCTTTTTGATCCTAAAATTCTCCAATTCGTATATGTCGCAGTAGTACATATTACACAAATCGCCGTTGCTTATGGTACAGGTTATCTCGCCGTTAACCACTATCGTATCGCCATCTGCAATAATGTGGTTTTTAAGGCTCGATGTTACCTTCATATCCTGGTTATCATTAAAGAATTTTTTAACGGTTTCTATACCGCTGTATACCTGGTCTCCCAGCATGTGCCATTCCACATCATCGGTCATGTGGCTGGTAATGGTTGCTCCGTCGCTGTTATCAAAAGCTTCAATAACCTGCGCTATAATTTCTTTATTTGTCATAGCCGTTATTTTAATTGGTTTATACAAAAATTGGCGTTTGCACTCGTGTTAAGAATGTACAAACCCGACAAAAAGAAGGTATTTTGCACCCCGCTAAACGTTTACGCTATCAACCACCACAACCTTACTGCATAACGGTTTGGCATACTGCTCTGCAAAAATAAGATGAGTAGGGTCAACCTGGTAGGCCTGCTGTAACTCCGGCGAATCGAACAAAATTAATAGTGAAACATCATAAGAACGGTCTATCACATCGCGGTTTGTATCGGCCGGTATGCCAATATGTATATCGCGGATATGTGCTATCGGCTTAAGTATATTTAAGCCTTCTATCAGCTTATCCTTATCGGCTTTGTTATTAAGCCAGAAATGTACGTGATGAACGAAGGTGTTTGTGAGTAGTGGCATGGGGCGTTTATCGATTTTTAATTTACTCAGTTTTTAGATTGTCCTCGTTTGCTAATTTATAGGCCTCCAATGGAGTTAAGTCGTTATAGATTAATCCAATTATTCCAGGGAGTGATTTATCCATAATAGTTAAATTAAACTTTATTAAGTTATCAATCACTTCTAAACTAGGCTGTATTTTATTGTATACTATACTAGTTTTATATCTAACTTCTCCTGCTTCAAAGTCAAGTTCAAAATTACCTAAATATTGATCAAAATTTAATCTCGTTAATAATTCAGCCATTTGAAGCCTTTTATCATCAGGGCAATCGCTTCCTGCTATAGAAAGAAAAATAAATCCACCTTGAGTTTCTTCATTAAAATAACCAGCTATACATTCAAAACTTCCATTTTCACCATTAATCGTCACATTTAACCTGGTTTCGTCTTCTCCATAAGAGTATTTCCAGTTTTGTTGCTCAAAATATGATTTAAGTAATTCAAGCATGTTTTTTATAATTAAATTCAGATCTTCTTATGATAGTTATGCCAGTTATATCATATCTGTTTTTATTGGGGGCGGTAAGCGGGTGTCTAGTTAATCTTGGCGAGTTACTATTTACTTGCATTTCATTTAAATTTCTACTCTTTTTTCTGATAACCGTTTGGGATTGTGTGCGATGATTATTTATCGAAGAAATTGATGTATTAGGCAAGTAAAGATTTTCCGATTTTTTGTTAAGAAGAAAAGATACTATTTTATCATAACTTGGGCAGTCTGTTTTGTCAAAATAATCGTTTGCATTGGGGTAATATTTTTCCGGAACAATTTCTAACTGAATAACTCTATAGTTATTTAAGTTGTTGTTTATGATGTCAGTAAAATAATATGTGTTTTTTACTGTGTTTTTAAATAACTCAAGATATGTGATCTTTTTTTGTATAAACTCTAAAATATCTTTCGATCTTATTTGAAAAATTAGCCATCTGTTGTACTGCTCTATTCTATCAACCCAGTCAAATAAGTACAAATAACCGTTTCTCACGTCTTCAAATAATGAAAGTATTGGCCCATCGTAATTAATCAAATCACCGATTCTTACCAATGAGTTATTAAAGACTGGGTTTTTATATTTCAATGTTAATTGTTCCATCGTCTGCAAAAATATTTATTCTGCTTTTTATTTTTTCTTTAAATTCAACTAGCTCATATTCATGAAAAGTAAAATGCCCGTTAGTGGCATTTGGCTCGTTTGCCAGTCCATCTTCGTGTTCAATTTTTATAACAGCAATTTGAGTTCCCTTATCTGTTTTAAATATCTCTTTTAAATGAGCTCTTTTTTGTTTTTCAAATAACGTACTATATCTGTTTAATGCATTTTGGGGACTATCAAAAAATGAAAGGCCATAACCCATACAAAGTTTATCAGAATCATTTAATAGCCTTTGAGGCGGATTAGTAATAATGTTTAATGGCTTAAAATTATTTTCGTAATCATTAATGCTAATCCAACGACAGAAATTACCTGAAATCTCTTTGAAATCCTCTGATGGACAGTCAGTGTAATTTTCTAAAAATTGTTTATACTTAAGTTTTTTATTTAGCATTACTAATACTCATTCAATTTTACTTAAATATAAGTATAAAATGGAATTTTTATCAAATATTTTGAACTGATAGCTCTTTGTAAACTAATACTCCAGCACCACATGTGGTTTAAAAGTATCCGTTTTTACTTCGGCTTTTAGTTCGTGCAGTATATTGTAAAGGCCAAAGTTGGTACGGTTTACATATATAAAATGCTTTACGCCGCGGGCCTGTTTAAATTCGGGCATTTTAGATAGGCGTTCGCCAAAGGCAAACAGCTTGTCAAAAAACTCGGTTTTACTAAAGTCAAAATGATTGTCAATATAAGGCAAGGCAAATAGGCTTATCATTTCTTTAAACTGACCGTAAAAAAACTCAATCTGTGCCGGGGTATCATCCTTGCGGATCATATCCAGCAAGCGGAATGCCTTAATGGTTTCGTCCTTATTATCCAGCAGATTGGTTGATGTAAGCGAAAAGAAAGGGTAATAAAAATCCTCGGGCATCTCTTTAATACATCCAAAATCAATACATCCAAGTTTTCCTTCGGGCGTTATCATAAAGTTGCCGGGATGCGGGTCGGCATGTACGGCACGGAGTTCGTGCTGTTGAAAGTTGTAAAAATCCCACAGGGCCTGGCCTATCTGGTTACGCAGCTGCTGCGAAGGGCTGGTGGCCAAAAACTCTTTAAGGTGTTTACCTTCCAGCCAATCCATCGTAATAATACGTTTGCGGCTTAACTCCGGATAATAGGTAGGGAATACCACGTTATCAAGATTGGCGCAGGCGGTAGAAAACTCTATAGAGCGGCGTACTTCCAGCTCGTAGTCGGTTTCTTCCAGCAGGCGTTCTTCAACTTCGCTCATGTATACGTTCAGCTCTTTTTCGCTCATGCCCAACATGCGGAAAGCAAAGGGTTTGATGAGTTTAAGGTCTGACGAAATAGAATCGCCAACGCCGGGATACTGTATTTTTACCGCCAGCTTTTTACCATTAAGCTCGGCCTGGTGAACCTGCCCAATAGATGCGGCATTGGTAGAGCGGATATTAAACTTATCGTAGATCTGATCGGGATTTTTGCCGAAATACTTTTTAAACGTTTGTACTATCAGCGGTCCCGAAAGGGGCGGCGCATTATATTGCGATTGGGTGAATTTATCTACATAAGCCTGCGGCAGCAGGTTTTTATCCATGCTAAGCATTTGCGCTACTTTAAGCGCGCTGCCTTTTAATTCGCTCAGCGATTGGTAAATGTCTGCAGCATTATCCTCATTTAACTCCGATTTATCCATATCGGGATTAAACAGTTTTTTTGAATAATGCTTAATGTAATTGCCGCCAATTTTAAAGCCTGTTTTTACAAATTTGGCGCTGCGTTCTACTTTGGTGGTTGGTATACTATTTTGTGCGGGAGTACCTCCCTGTAAATCTCCCCCATCAGCCGATGAAAGGTCATTTTTGTTATCTATCATAATGATCTCTAAAATCCCATCTTCACTTAATTTCTGGAGTTTTTTACCAGAAATTTACCATACTCAAAAAGGTTATCAATTGGTGAGCGCTGAAACAGATCGAAAGTTACATTCACGCCTTTTTCTATCGCCTCATCGGTTTTTTCGAAACCTGCCGAGTTATCATTTACCCAAAAGTTTAATACAAATACAAACTGAATCCAAAGAGCATCTTTATAGCGTTTGCTAAAAAACTTACGGTCGGTAAGCTCGGTTGATTCGATACCTTCTTTCAGGATCTCATCGGCAAAGCCCTCATAAATATCTTTCAAGGGTTCAAACACACGCGGCGTAGTAAAACCCTTAGGTTGTTTGTTAATAGTATAAATGGCAAAGCTGCGACTGCTTTTCAGCAATTCAAAGAAGCCATAAAAAAATGATAGTGCTTTTTCCCGTGCCGAATATTCGGCCCAAACTTCCTGCGTTTTGATCTCGGCAATGGTTTTGTTGGCAAAGCCGGCCCAAATTGCTTGTTCAACGGCTTCAAACGAACCAAAGAACTGGTAAAACTCAGCTTCGGTCATTTCGTTTTGTTTAGCAAAAATGTATACCGATTTTGGTTGCGAACCTTCGGTAAGTACATAATCAATATACGCGTTCTGGATGCTTTCGATAGTTGCCATGATGGTTAAAATTAAGAGCCTCACCTAAATCCTCTCCAAAGGAGAGGGCTTTTGATTTGCCTGTTGGTTATGTTGTACTTTATTTAAACTCTAAATAGTAGTGTTTTATTTCGCCTCGATTTTAATCTTTGCCCGATGAGGAAAACCTGCATGTTAATCAAAATTCTCCCCTTCAGGGGAGATTTAGAGGGGCTTCGGGGCTTCTGTTCTTTATAAAAACATCTCGATAGTACGCTGCAGATCCCTTGCTTGTACTACACCTGCCTGGCGCCATTTGGTTTGCCCTTTCTGAAATATCATGAGCGTTGGTACGCTTTGTACCCGGTAGGCGCTTGCGGCCTGCGGGTTTTTGTCAATATCTATTTTGATGATCTTTACCTTATCGCCAAGTGCGTGTTTTACGTCCTGCAATATGGGGGGCATCATTTTACACGGGCCACACCACTCGGCCGAAAAATCGACCAGTACCGGGATCTCTGATGCTATTATATCCTGAAAGTTTGCCATCGGATTTTCTATTTTAAGTTGATGAACGATAGTTGTTTAAAGTATTTACCGTCGCCGCTATTTATAACCATTAAGTTACGTAAAAGTTTATGGCTATAGCAACTAAGCAGCGGCATATCGGCTATATTTACTTTATGCAAACAAAACTCACCACTTGCTTATCGTTGCTGCTATTTATCGCCGGGTATACAGCCTTGGCACAGGAGAAGCCAATTGTAATACCGCTTTGGCCCAATGGCGCGCCAGGTTTCGAAAGCCGGCGTAATGAGCCGGAGCAGGCTAAAGATTATTGGGTAAAAAATATCCATAATCCTTCGCTTACTGTATTTACACCACCTGCGGGTAAAGCCAATGGAGCAGCCGTGGTTATTTGCCCGGGTGGTGGTCATCGTTTGCTGGTTTATACTGCCGAAGGGATTGAGCCGGCCAAATACCTAAACAGTCTGGGTGTAACTGTATTTGTATTAAAATATCGTTTGGGGCGCGATACGCTTTCGCCCTATAAAATTGATGTACATGCTAAGCAAGATGGTTACCGCGCCATGCGCCTGGTGCGCAGTAAAGCTGCAGAATATGGGCTGGATACCAGCCGCATTGGAATGATGGGCTTTTCGGCCGGTGGGGAGGTGGTAGATATGGTGGCTTTTGGCGAGGGTAAAGGAGACGCCAACGCGCCCGACCCTATTGATAGGTTAAGTGCCAGGCCTAAGTTTGTGATCCAGATATATCCTGGTCCGCTTTATATTCCGGATGTGATACCGGCCGATGCACCGCCTGCATTTTTATTGGCTGCCAATGACGATCCTTGCTGCGCGGTACCGGTTGTAAGCTTGCTGCAAAAGTATCGCGAAGCAAAGGTGCCTATAGAGGTGCATATTTTTACACAGGGTGGCCATGGTTTTAACATGGGCAACCGATCGAAACTGCAAACTATAAGCACCTGGCCGCAACGCATGGCCGACTGGCTGGCCGATAATAACTACCTTACCCCGGCAAGCAGGGAGCGAAAAAAGATATTACATTAGCCGCTATTGCGATAGGGTTGGGTTATTAACCACGCCGGTAAATAACACCAACCCTGTTTTCATTTCCCTGATGGCGAAGATAAAGGGATGGTCGAATTTGAAATAGTTGGGCGCGGCAACTGTTGCACCAACGCTTACTGATGTTACCGCCGCGGCCGTTGTTCCGTCTTCATTTACTTCAACATAGGCCTTGTGTTTTACTTCGGTAATGGAAAGGCCGCCGGCTGCATTTATACGTGTAAAATCGGCAATATCACTAAAGGCGTTGGCCATGCCCATATTGCTTAAAATGTTTTTCAGATCTGTATCGTAACTGAATTTGAATTTTGGCATGGTAACAGTGGCATGGGTTTTTCCTAAACCGGCCATCAGTGTTTGCCATTTTGCAGAATCGAGGCCTGCCGCATATTCCTTAACCGATTTTTGGGTAGGCATTAATATTACCATACTGAATTTGTTGTTGGTATAAGGCAGCTCTAAAATACGCGCGTCTGCGGCATTTGCAGAGTTAAAATCGCCCTCACCGTTCATCAGGGGCGTTTGTACCGTACCGCCCGATGGTAAATAAAAAGTGTCTGTTTTGGTTTGTGTAGCATCAAATTTGGTAGCCCAGCCACTTTTAAAGTATATGGCGTTAATAAGATACATTCTGGCGTTGGTAGGAATATTGTTATCAATGATATTGGTGATTTTGCCATCGGTGGCGTTGCTAACCCAGTTATTGATATCATCGCGGGTAGCAGCACTTGTAAAATCGGCCGATTGTACCCTGGCGTTGTAATTTGAGGCATTTGCCTGTAAAAAAGCAGGTATAGGAGTAAAAGTATTGGCGTACCAGATAGAGTTGGCAAATTTTAACGTGGTTTTAGGATCAAGCTGCGGCAGCTCGGTTATCATTTTGTGGTAATAGCTGTTCACCTGGTCTTCGGTAAAGCCGTTAAAATTCATGGTGTTGCGAATATCGTGCAGGGTTTGGCCAAATGCGCCGTTGCTGGTCATGCCTACGGCCATGCTCACACTCAGGGGCGACAGGAAGAGGTTATCAGCATCCGCATTGCCGGTTAACGTGGCATTAAAAAGCTTAAGCGAAAAGGCATTGTCGGCGGCAACTTTTTGTTGCTCGGCAGCAGTTAGTGAAAGGTCTTTACCGGTATCGGGTTTGCTATCAACCTTTTTGCAGGCGGTAATAGTTAGTGCCGATAAACTAAGTAAGGTGATAGCTTTGCGAATCATATTATGATGGTTTATAATACTATTACGCAACGGTAAATTATATTGCTACAGGCTTTTATGTTTTATTTTTTTGTGTTGATGATGGCAATATCCATTTCAGACAACTCTTTGTCGCGCGTGTTTTTATTCAAAAAATCGGAACTGAGGCGGGTTACGGCATAAGCTTTAAAGCGTTTAATGATAGTTACCGTACAGCCCTTTTTTGTATAAATGTTTAAACTAGCGGCATCGGTATACAACATCAGCGATTTGGGAAGCGCATTAACACTATCGGGGGTAGTTTGCGTAAAGGGGGCATTAAGGTAAAAGTTAAAATCATCATGAAACTGGCCTGCATCTACATAAACCGGCAGTTTGTTAAGGTTGTTATAATTGATCCAGAAAGCGGCCTGGCTGCCTGCCTGGTAACGCAGTAGTGAGGGGTAAAAGAAGCCGTTTAAAAACAGGTTTACAATAAATGATGCCAGCAGTGTACGGTAAATTATCCGTTGCATTCCTGTAGAAATTAGGGCGGGTAAAAACAGCAGTATCAGTACAAAGGCTAAAATAACAATGCCGTTGAACCAGTTTAGTGTTTCGGGCCGGTAAAAGTAGGCCAAAGCAGCAATTATAAACAGCATTAAAATCACCACCACTGTTTGAGTAACACGTACCGCGTTAATGCTTTTTGGCGATGATAAGCCATACAGGTACTGCGCTGTAATAATAGAGAAGAAGGGGAATACAATATTAAGGTAATGCGGCAATTGAAACTGCGATGCAGAAAACAGCAGAAAAGTAATTAAAGCTCCGCAGATACAGTACCATTGCTGGTTGTATACATTTTTTACTCCCTTTTTAATAAACCAGAACAATGCCACAAATAGCAATAGCGACCAGGGTGAAAAAGCCCATAATAGGGTATGTACAAAAAAGAACGGATCGCCGCTGCCTGTAATAGGGCCGGTATTAAAAAAGCGGCCAACCTGGCTATCCCAAAAAAAGAATTTAATACCCGATACCCCGGTATGCCCAAACACAACCTTTTCGGGATGCAAATCAAACTGTTGATACAGGCACCAGATCTCGGGCAGTATAAACACCAATATGAGTACTATGGCAAGCAACCATCGCCAGTGAAATAATTGTTTCCATTGCCGGGTAATTATCAGGTGACCAACAATTGCCCCACCTATGGTAATGAGGGCAAACATTCCCTTGGTCATGAGGGCGCAGGCAGTAAACAGGCAAGCCAGTAACAAATGTAAAAAGCTATTGCCGGTAATGGTTTTATAAAAATGATATACCGCGGCAATAATAAGCCCGGTTAAATAAGGTTCGGCACGTACATCGGTGTTGGAGAGGATGATGTGCTGGGCGGTAAGCAGTATCAACACCGACCAAAGGGCTATTTGTTTATTATATAGGCTTTTGGCAAAATAATAGGTGTATACTACTCCCATCATCATAAATAAAATACCAGGCAGTTTATAAGCCCATGTTTTAAAGCCAAAGCATTTAAAAAATAAGGCGGCAACCCAAAACGGGAAATGCGGTTTATCCAGCCAGTCGGTGCCCCAGGCAAACAGATCGGTGTAGTTGTTGCGCTGCACCATGTTTTTGGCGATGGTGGCATACAGGTTTCCATCGGGACCCATAATGGTAGTAAACAAGCCACTAAAATTAATAACAACAGCAATGCCTATAAATAAGCAAAGCCATTTTTGTTGGTTAGCGGTATTGTTAACATTCATGAGGTTGGTGCGGTAAAGATAAAGAAAACATGCTTTGCCCAAAGCCAACGATATATGCAAAGCCAAAACATAACAATTTATTAACTCAGCGGTTTTTTATTCATCTTAGCTTCGCAAATTAATATTGTATGATGCAAAAAACTCTTAAAATATTTACGCTGTGCCTGCTTTGCATAGCTGCTGTTACCGTAAATGCACAACCCCGTGTTAAAAAAGCGGTTTTTATTATTGCCGATGGTATCCCGGCGGATGTAATTGAAAAATTAAATACGCCAAACCTAAAACTGATAGCCGCCCAAGGCACCTATTTACGCGCACATGTTGGTGGCGAAAAAGGCGGCTATTCGCAAACACCTACTATATCTGCCAATGGGTATAACAGCCTGCTTACAGCTACCTGGGTTAATAAGCACAACGTTTGGGGTAACGATATTAAAGCGCCCAACTATAATTACTGGAACATTTTCCGGATGTTTAAAAATGCTTATCCAAATAAAAAGACCGGCATTTTTTCCAGCTGGACGGATAACCGAACCAAGCTTATTGGCGATAACCTGCCCGATGCCGGCAACATCCACCCGGATTATGCCTATGATGGCTTTGAACTGGATACGGTGAAGTTTCCGCATGATAAGGCAGGTAATTATATGCACCTGATAGATGAGCAGGTAATCACTTCGGCAGCTGCTTGTATAAAAGATAAAGCGCCGGATTTATCGTGGGTTTATTTGGAGTATACTGATGATATGGGGCATAGGTATGGCGATAGTCCGCAGTATTACGATGCTATAGAGAAAATGGATGCACAGGTTGGCCGTATTTGGCAGGCTATCCAATATCGCCAGAAAAACTTTAAGGAAGACTGGGTAATATTTATCACTACAGATCATGGTCGTGATGAGCAAACCGGCAAGGGCCACGGTGGCCAAAGCACCCGTCAGCGCAGCACCTGGATGGTTACCAATTACAAGCCGCTAAATAATTACGCTAAATATTACACGCCGGGCATTATAGATATTACACCATCTATCAACACATTTTTAAATGTAAAAGTACCACAGGCGCAATTGCGCGAGGTTGACGGTATTTCGATAATAGGAGCCATTTCTATTGCCCAACCCGAAGCCAATTTGGTGCAGGGCGCACTTGATGTAAGCTGGAAAGCGATGGATAACAGAGGTAAAGTAAAGATATGGGTAGCCGCCACCAATAACTTTAAAGAAGGCAAACCAGACGAATACAAGTTACTTGCCGAAGTGCCCGTTGGTAACCAACACGCTTTACTTGATGTAAAAGATACGCCATCAACCTTTTATAAAATTGTTATTGAAGGCGAATTGAATACGGTAAACAGGTGGGTAGTGGTGAAGTAGGGAGAAGGTAAGGAACAAGGATATTTGGAATAAGGAGCAAGGATAATTGGAACAAGGATTTAACTCCCGCGAGGTTAGCGCAGCGTAACTCGTGGGTAGATATGGAGTAAGCTTCCAGCTTACGTACAATAACAATAAAGGGCTACGACCTCGCGGGAGGTAAGACGTTAAAAAAGTTTGTCATGCTGAGGTACGAAGCATCTATTCGCAGACTATGCAGACGAATGGGCATAGCGGATAATAGATGCTTCACTACGTTCAGAATGACAAACTGGGTATTTTCTAATTTGTCGTGGGTAGGTACGAAGAACCTATTCGCAGACTTTACAGGGCGAATAAGCATAGCGGCTAATAGATTCTTCACTACGTTCAGAATGACAAACTGCTTATTTAAAATGTGTCATGCTTCTGGATAACGAAATTTTAAATCTCTTTATTCTATTTCTCCGACGGGTAAACCAATCCCACCTGTGCCCTTGCGCGGTCGATCATACCAATCATCTGGCGCGACATTTGGTGCGGGATGATGGGGCTTTCTGTAGCACCGGATTTGATGAGGTGGCAAAAATGAACAATTTCGTAGTTTAAACCGCCTGCTGTAAATGGTTCATTGATCTCTACCGAGCGGCCATCCAGATAGTCGATAGTGGCCTTTGCCGGGTTCCACCAGTTTTTGTGAATGGTAATGTGGCCCAGGGTGCCAACAATGAGGGCGTCGCCTTTACCGTGCATATCGAATCCGGCATATAATTGGGCATAGCCGCCGGTATGCAGGGTTTGGAATATGGCAAACATATCAATCCCGGTATCGCCAAAGCGGCCCATCGTTTGAATATCCTGTAAGTCGCCCAGCCAGTCTATCGCCAAAAAAGCTTCGTAAATGCCTATACCCATCAGGCTGCCACCAACCAGGTCGAGGGTATAGTTTGGATGGTCGGGCGGGCAATCGGCAACTGCCGATCCTGCACGTACGTAGCCCACCGGGCCAATGGGATCATTAGCAATATATGCTTTGAGTTTGGTGTATAGGGGGTAGAAGGGAGGCTTCATTCCCTCCATAAATAGCAGCCCTGTTTCTTTAACTGCTTTTAAAACCTCATCAAGTTCGGCAAGGTTTACCGTTGCAGGCTTTTCGCAAAGTACATGCTTCCCGGCTTTAAGCGCTGCAATGGAGTAAGCGGCATGGCTATCGGGCAGGGTGGCAATATAAACGGCATCAATATCACTGGCCAGCAGACCTTCTAAAGTATAGCAGGCCTTGCCTCCGTATTTGGCCACAAAATCATCAACAGTAACAGCCCGGCGCGAGTAGGACGCCACCAGCGCAACATCATCAATTGCTGCAAAGCCCTGCATAAACCTTTGGGCAATACGCCCGCAGCCGATTATTCCAAATTTGATCATCTTTTTTAAGTCTGTAGTTCTGAGTCTTAAGTCGGTAGTTAGTCCGTAATCAAAAGTATACTAAAAGTAAAAAGTCTCAGACCAAAAATATAAATATTTCTGACCTGAGACTTTTTACTTAAGACTTAGAACTTCTCACTTAAGACTTATTGGTATTGAATGTAAATAGGATACGGTTTGTATCTTGATAAAACCTCCTCTGGCGTTAGCATGTGGTGAGGGGCTTTTTTGATGTCGTTTTTGTAAAACAGTTTAAAGCCAGTAAACTGTACCGGCTCCTGGTTAATAAAGTAGCGGTAAGTGCCTGTTTTAAGGTCTGGCTCACCCCAGCCGTCCATATCCATTACCAATTGAACTTCCGGGTGCAGTTTGATGCTTTTGTAGTTGGTCACCATTTTTTTGGTAAAGCGGTGAATAATTAAAATTTTTGCCGGCAAGCCATTTTTCTTTACAATTTTAGCCAAATGGTCTGATACAAAATTGATATCAGCAGCATCATAAGTTCCAATTTTGCGGCCTGGTTTGGTACCATCTTTCATCGAAAATTCTGGGTCCATACCAAAGTGTACTTGTGGCATAGCCAGGTATTTATCTAACAAAGGCAATTCGGCCTGTATGTTGCTTAAAGCAACCTGTACATCCAAAAATACAATGGCATGCGCTTTTTTAGCTAATACCAATACGCTGTCTATCTGTTTAAACGGCATCCTGTAACGGAACTTGCCATCTTTACCACCATCGCCCTGTGCAACAACCGCAATGTAATGCAAGGCTGGTTGTACAGGAGTTTTAGGATCGGCTTTTTCCCAATGTTTAACTTCGCCTTTTAGTTTGGCCAACATTTCCTTAGGAGGTAACTCGCCTAAAATACCCATCTTTTTGCTGTATAGGTTACCGTAAAAAGCAACCACGCGTTTAAATGGCAAAATAGCGCCGCCTACAGGGTATGGTGCGTTTTTAACGGGCCATCTGCCGGTAGTATCGCCATGAGCATTAAATTTCAATAACGAATCGTATAGTTTTTTATCTACCGGAGGATATTCTGATTTTTTTACGCTCAGTGTATCTGCAGCTTCGGCCTTTGCCGAATCGGCGGCGGTTTTAGGGGCAGTTTTCTTACTATCTGTTGTTCCGACCTTGTCGCTGTGCGAGCAGCCGGGTAATAGTATAATAGACGATAAAAGCAGGGTAGCAGATAGTAGAATGTTTTTTAATTTCATGTTTTAATGATGATCCGTAAATGGCAGGTGTGTAAGATGTATTGTAAATGTAAACTAATTTTCAGCTACTTATAAAGCAGATAAAGCCGGTTTAATTTGGCGCAAATATAGATATTGAAAATTAATTACTTTTAACTTTATGAAACTTTCCAAAAACGCCTAGTGGCAATTTGGAGCCTGCTGTTGCCTGTAAATAAAGTTCGCCAATTTCCAGGTTCTCTACTTTCGGGAAAGCGCTTTTGATGAGGTTTTCGATTATTACCGACGAAAAACCTAGCGAATAGGTGTTCAGGATCAGGAAATGCTCTTCAGGATCAAGTAGTTGGGCCACATCGGCCATCATCTCGTTAATGTTATCTTCCAGTTTCCACTTTTCGCCATTTGGTCCGTTGCCATAAGCCGGCGGATCGAGGATGATACCGTTATATTTTTTGCCTCGTTTCAGTTCGCGTTTTACAAATTTTAAGGCATCCTCAACCACCCAACGGATGTTGCTTAAGCCCGAGATCTCCTGGTTTTCATTTGCCCAGGTAACCACCTGCTTAATAGAATCAACGTGCGTGGTATCGGCACCGGCAGCCTGCGCAATAAGCGATGCACCGCCGGTATAGGCAAACAGGTTAAGTACTTTTGGTTGTGGCGTTTTAAAACGTTTGATGTTTTGGGTTATATAATCCCAGTTAACAGCCTGCTCTGGGAAAATGCCCAGGTGCTTAAACGAAGTTAAACCTAAACGGAACTTGATGGCCGCATCATTGTTTTTGTATTCGATGTGCCAGCGATCGGGAGTTTTAGGGTCTTTTTTCACCCAGTCGCCCGCGGTGGCAGAGCGGCCTTTAAACTTAATATGGTGTAAACGCTGCCACTCGGCCGGCGACAGGTTTTTGCTCCACACAGCCTGCGGCTCGGGGCGTATCAATATGGTATTCCCAAAACGTTCCAGCTTTTCAAAATCGCCGCAATCAATCAGCTCGTAATCTTTCCAGTGTGTTGGGGTAAGTAGTTGAATCATTTTTTATCGGGTTCGTGGTTCGCGTTGCCGGTGGCCGGATTTAAAAGTTGCAAATGTACTAATTTTCCACTTCGCACTGTACCATATATAAAAGTGTATCCCGTAACACGCTACACGATCCTCGCAACTACTCTACAATTTTGCCTTCGCTGCCCTCATAAACCGGCTGGCAAATACAAATTCGTTAAGCTCTTTGTTATCGGTGTGGGCAATTTCTTTGTTGCTGCCTTCCCACCATTTTTTGCCTTGATGCAGGAACAGGATATGGTCGCCTATACCCATTACCGAGTTCATATCGTGGGTAACCACAACGGTGGTCATGTTATACTCAACGGTAAGTTCGCTGATGAGGTCATCTATCAGGATAGAAGTCACTGGGTCGAGGCCGGAGTTGGGCTCATCAACAAAAAGATATTTGGGCTGCATAGATATGGCACGGGCAATACCTACACGCTTTTTCATCCCGCCCGATAGTTCTGAGGGGAACAGTTTATTTTTACCGGCAAGGTTAACCCGCTCCAGGCAAAAATTGGCTCGGTCGCGTTTTTCGGCTTTGGATTGGCTGGTGAACAGGTTAAGGGGGAACATAATGTTTTCCTCAACCGTCATGCTATCAAACAGGGCCGAGTTTTGGAAAAGCATCCCGATGTGGGTACGGATAGGTACCCGTTGTTCAAAGCCCATATCGGTAAAGTTTTCGCCATTAAAAAGCACATCGCCTTCAGAAGGTTCGTGCAGGCCAACAATACACTTTAGCAATGTTGTTTTACCAGAACCGGAGCCACCTATAATAAGGTTGTTAACGCCTGGTTTAAATACGGAGCTGATACCTTTAAGTACTTCGTTATCTCCAAATTTTTTATGGATGTCTTGTATCTCGATCATAAGAAGAGGCGGGAGATAATTAAATCGAACATTAATATCATTACGCAACTGTAAACTACGCCACGTGTTGCAGACTGGCCCACTTCAAGCGCGCCACCCTTGGTATAAAAGCCCTGGTAACTACAAATAGTGGTGATGATAAATCCAAAAATTACGGCTTTAACCATACATACAGTAATAATTACCGGGTTAAAACCATCAGAAAGACCAACCATAAAATCATGGGTGGTAACTTCGCTTGATGAGAAGCAGGCGATGTAACCACCTGCAAAGCCTAATAATATAGATACGATAACCAGCAGCGGAAACATGGTGACACCGGCAATTACCTTAGGCGATATCAAATATCCGGGGGCATTTACGCCCATGATCTCTAAGGCGTCTATCTGCTCGGTAACGCGCATGGTGCCTATTTGTGAGGCCATACTTGAGCCGATACGGCCAGCCAGTACCAGGGATGATATGGTTGGACTAAACTCCAGCACCATACTATCGCGGGTAATACCGCCCACAACTGATTTTGGGATAAGCGGACTGATTAACTGGAATGCGGTTTGGATAGTTACCGCAGCGCCTATAAATACCGAAATGATCATGATGATACCGAGGGAGCCGATACCTGCCGAAACCATCTCGCGCATTACTTCGGCCCAGTACACCTGAAACTTCTCGGGTTTTCGAAAACTTAAACGTAATAAAAGTATATATCTGCCTAAACTTTGAATCATAGGGATGTGTTAAAAATTGGGATAAAATTACATTTTTAAATTTAGCTTATCATTTGCTATTGTTTAATTACCTAAAATAGGCGCATTTTACACGCTAATAATATAGCTTACGTAAATTAGTGCCTTTAAGCTTTAATAGCTTGCAAAATAAAATACCGGCGCTGTTAACCCGGTTGCTGCAATAACGAATATTTAATTAAAATAATACACATCAATATGAAAAACGCCCTTATTACCGGTTCAACAAAAGGCATGGGCCGTGCCATTGCCATAGCTTTTGCTAATGAAGGATTAAACGTGGCAATTTGTTCTCGAAATGAAAAAGAATTATTGGATTTTAAGAACGAGCTGCTTGGCATTAACGCCGGGATTAAGGTTTTTGCCCAGGTGGCCGATGGCAGTAACAAAGTTCAGCTAATTGATTTTGCTGCAGCCGCGCAACAGCAGCTTGGCTTTATTGATGTGGTAGTAAACAACCTGGGTACATTTATACCAACAAGTATACTTGATGACGCCGATGATACTTTTACCAGGCAGCTAAATACCAACCTGATGCCCACCTATGAATTATATCGTTTTTTTGGTAAAACCATGATGGGCGCACGTACGGGGCACTTTTTTAATATCTGCTCGGTAGCGGCCTTAAACCCGGTTGTACAGGCCGGTAGTTATAGCGTAACAAAGTATGCGTTGTTGGGTTTAACCAAGGTTATGCGGTTAGAAATGCAGGAGCATGGCGTAAAAGTAACCGCCGTAATTCCGGGTTCTACGCTAACAGATTCGTGGAAAGACGCGGTGGTTGATAAAAATACAATGGTTTTACCGGAGGATATAGCATCGGCCATCATCAATATATACCATATGAGCGCCGGAGCAAATGTTGATGAGATTATCATCAAACCGGCGCCAGGGCAGTTGTAGTATTTTTAAGTGGAAAGTGCTAAGGCTAAAGTTCAAAGTCTGATTTCGTTATTTTAGATTTAATGACCCGGAACTTTGGAGGAACCTTATATCTGAGGCGTTTTTTGACTTAACACTTAAAACTTCCGACTTAAGACTTCTGACTTAGGGCTTAGCCCCGGGAGTTTCACCGCCAAAACAAGGTAATTCACCGACTTGTTGTACCTGCTAACCTATATTGTATAGGTGTTTTTAGCTAACCATTGTACTTTTATATCATCAAACAAACACAAACTTGAACGATATTTAAATCACATTATGGAAAAGAAACTTTACCGGGATGAATCCCGAAAATCTATAGGCGGTGTTTGCGCCGGCCTTGCAGAGTACTTTGATATGGATATAGCCATTGTACGCGCCTTGTTTTTACTCACCTTTATATTTATGGGCACTGGCTTTATGGCCTACATAGTGCTTTGGATTGTGATACCTAAAAAAAATATAGGTTACTTCAATCCGGGTGTTGATTACAGGGTACACCCGCAGCAGCCTTATAACCCTTTTGATGCAAGCGGGCCTACAGCTGCAGGCGCTCCGTTTGAAGCTATACCTCCCAAAAAATCATCTTCGCCGGCAGGCGTTATCATCGGGATGATATTAATATGCTTTGGTGCCATCTTTTTATTGCACGAATTGGATATCTTTCGCTTTTGGCACGTAGCTAAAGCATGGCCGGCTATTTTGGTAATTGCAGGTTTAGCGATGATGGTATCGGGCCAAAAGAAACAACCATGGGAAAAAGAAGGTTGGCACAATGCTGATGCCGGACAACAGGCACCAACAACCGACGGGCCTTTGACCCAGGAAGAGAAAAAAGACGATAGTTTAAATAACACCCCTCCAACTATATAATATTATGAGAAGCGATAAATTAATTCCGGGCGCTATCCTGGTGTGCATAGGGGGCATTTTTTTGCTCCATAACTTTAACGTTATCCATTTCGACTGGATGAACATTTTATACCTATGGCCAATATTTTTAATTATAGGTGGCGTAAACCTGGTTTTTGCAGGTAACCGGTCGCCATTGGCAACGGTAGTAAAACTTGCTGTGGTAATTGGCGGCTTCGCGCTGCTGTTATTTGGCAACTTTGGCAACCGCTATCATTTTTGGCCAAGCACATTTGTACATTTTGACGACACCGACAATAACGACGATAACAGCAGCGATGATGACAGCGACAGTACAAGCACCAACAATGGCGTAGTGAAAATTGAAGGCAGTAGCGTATTTAATAAAGAATATACACCCGATGCCAAATATGCTCGCTTAAACATCAGCGGTGGTGCTACCACTTATACATTAAGCGATACTACAACCGAACTGTTTAAGGCAAAAACAAAAGAGTTTTATGGCAAATACGAGTTTAATACCAGTAAAGATGATTCGGTATACGTGGTTGATCTTAATATGAAGAATAACAAGGGCTGGCACTTTGATTCTGATAACAACAAATCAAACCTGGCCAACATTCAACTTAACCCTAATCCTATCTGGGATATTTATGTAAAAACAGGCGCAACAAAATTAGACTTTGATTTAACCAAGTTTAAAATTAAAAGTGTAACTTTAAGCGGTGGTGCCGCATCCATGAGTGTTAAGCTTGGAGCCCCGCTTGAAAAAACCAATGTAGAGGTATCTACAGGTGTATCAGAAGTTACCATTAGTGTACCTAAAGATGCCGCTTGCAGTATTAATGCCAATACAGGCTTGTCATCAAATGAGTTTCAGGGCTTCGATAAAAAGGATAACAACACCTACGAAACCGCAGGCTTTGATGCCGCCAAAAACAAGATATATATTCACATGAGTGGTGGTATATCTGATTTTAAAGTGAACCGTTATTAAACCTCCCAACCGTTACCGGGACAGTTGCTAACATATATCTATTAACCGCTTCATTAAAATGGAGCGGTTTTTTTGTGGGAGGAATTTAGGTATACCTAAAATGAAATTTTTGGAGCTACTATCTAATAGGTGTTTGCTTACTATTGACCAACACTCAGTTTTTTGTCATTAAATCCCTGTTCGTATTTAAAAATGTTAAATTCAAAACCATAAGTGTTATAAAAAGGTTTATTTTACAGCCAAATCCTACTACTATGAAACCGACTTATTTTATATTGATTATTGCCTTATTTATTGTTAGCGCGGCGAACGCGCAGGATGTGTTAAAAGGTACGGTTTACGAAAAAAACAAAAGCGAAAAGGTACCTAATGTGTTTGTAAAGGATTTAACCAACAAGCAGATCACGATTACAGACGATAATGGAAATTTTGGTATACATACTGCTACCGGGCACACCCTTGTTTTAAACTGCCCCGGCTATGTATCCGATACCTTGTATGTAACAGATATGCGCCCTAAGCGTATAGAAATGGTATCGCAAACCATCTCCTTAAGGCAGGTAAATGTTACGGCAAGCAAAGAAGCCTTTGATCCGCATAAAGAATATCCCGAGGTTTATACAAAAAGCAGGGTTTCGGTAATGTCGCCATCAACCTGGTTTAGTAAAGAGGGGAAAGATGCCCGCCGCCTAAAAAGATATTTTCAACACGCTGAGGAAGAAAGCCAAATTGATGAGGCCTTTAACGTCGACTATGTAAAAAGCGTAGTGCCGCTGCGTGGCGCCGAATTGGAAAACTTCATGTCGCTTTATCGCCCAAGCTATGCTTTTCTCAAAAACAACAATGCCCCCAGTATGACGGCTTATATTAACGATGCCTACAAAAAATACCAGGCACTGCCGGCTAATAAAAAGGTATTGCCTAAATTAGGTGCTGCGCCTACAAGTTTGCAGTAAATTGAGCCTCCTATAAATCTCCCCCGGGTAGGGGAGACTTTTGACTTCTTTTTTTAAGCCCTCCCTTCCGGGGAAGGTTTGGGTGGGGCTGCTTTAATCTGCATCCGCAGTTAAATCTCCGTCAACTATTTTTTGATACAATAGTTCTATCTGGCTTTTGAGTATCCTGTCTTCAGAAAGTTCGGGCAGGTTGTTGATATCAAAGTAAGCCACATCAAGTACATCAAAACCTTTGTTTAGCATGGTTGATATCGCTTTGCAATAAAATACCATTTTATAAACGTAAAATGGTTGGGGTGGGTGAGGATGCATCTTTTTATCAAAGACCGCCAGTAACCTTTCTGGAACAATCTGGAGGCCGGTTTCTTCCTCAAACTCTTTAACAATTACCTCTTTGGCGCTGTATCCAATATCGGCCCAGCCGCCGGGCAAACTCCATTTGCCGTCGGCACTTTCTTTAGCCAATAATATTTTGTTTTCGGCATTTAACAGTATGCCGCGTACGTCCACCTTTACGGTAGGGTAGTCGGCAGCTATGGGGAAGTTAAATTTTATATCCTCTACACCCCAGCCGGTAACATTATCCAGCATGGCTATGGCAATGTGCTGCATTTCGGTATAGCGTTCAATATCGTATTCGTTTTTGGCGTATAAAAGGCCAACATCGGCTACAGAGCGCAAGCGGGTTATCAGGGTTAAAAGCTCGGTATCGTTCATCAGAAAGGGGGATTATAAAACATTAGCGGGCATGTTCTCTGCTATGATCCAAGGTAGCAAACGAGAATAATAAATCAATTAAATCCGAAATCGAACATCCCAAATCCGAAATCAAAAAGCTATCCTCTGCCTAAAAGCTCATCCAGCTTGTTGCGTTCGGTTTGCAGTTCGCGGGCCAGTTTCTTTTCTTTTTCGTTGGCTTTTGCTTTGTAGGTTTTGTATTCTTCGTCAAGCTCGTTGTATAGTTTAATACGGTATTTAGCTTCGTGGCTGTAAGCTCCCGAGCGGGCAATCACAATGGCAGCGGCTAAACCGAAAACTATAACCAAGCCCCACATCATTAAATTATAAGTGGCTTTGGTAAAGCTGATGCCTATAAAATTTATCTCATCGCGCTTGGCGTTAGATTCTGAAAGGGTTTGCGTTTTGGTAGTTACATCCGTTTTAAGGCTGGTAATATCCTGTGTTTGTGCCGTTAATTTAGCTTGGGCGGCTTTAAGCTTTGTCCGTTCGGAATTAAGGGTATCGCGCATGTTTTTCCACAATGCCGAAGCAAGCGGTTGCTGATAATGATATAATTTACTCAGCAAATATTGATATTGGCCATTGAGGCTTTTATCTTTCGCCAATGCCGAATCGGCCGCAGTTTCTTTTGGAGGGTAGGCGTATTTTGAAGGATAAGTTGTAGCTGGTTTGGCACCTGCCGAAGCAGCGGCATTGTATTTTACCACCGGTTTTGCATAGGTAGCCTTTACCGCGGGCGGTTTAGCAACCGTTCTTTTTACACTATCCTGGGCAAATCCAATACGGCTAATGCCTAAAATAATGAGCATTAAAACAGAGATACGGAAAATAAAATGCTTGTTCATCATGTAAAATTAGGTACCTGTAATTAACAAAAAAGGATTTTAATGGTTTTTATTATCTTATCCTGTACGTTTCTGATCGCTAATGTAAGCTTTCATACGGAATTTTGCTACTCATAGTTATATTAGCGCCATGAATATAGGCATCATTGGTTTGGGCGATATGGGGCGTTTATACGCAAAGGCTTTTGCAAAAGCAGGTTACACCGTTTGCGGCTGCGATTTGCCCGAAAATCGTAGTAAACTGGAGGAAGAACTTACTCCCCACGGCATTACCGTAATGGATAGTGCGCGCGATGTTTCGCGCACCAACGACCTTGTTATTTACTCGGTTGAGGCCGATAAATTAGAACAGGTAGTGGCCGAGTGTGGTCCGCTTACCAAATTTGGGGCTATTGTTGCAGGGCAAACATCCGTTAAGCACCCCGAAATTGCCATATTTGAAAAATATCTGCCCGCCGATGTGCAGATCATTACCTTTCATGCCATGCACGGGCCGGGTTTTGAACCTAAAGGCCAAACCCTTATACTGATACCGCACCGCGCCAAATCCGAGGCCTACCAGCGCATGTACGACCTGTTTGCCGCCGTTGGCAGCGATATTGTTGAAATTGCAGATTATCACGAGCATGATAAAATTGTTGCCGATACCCAGGCTGTAACCCATGTTGGTTTTGAAAGCATGGGTACCGCGTGGAAGGCTGCCGGTTTTTTCCCATGGGAAAATGCATCGTATCTGGGCGGTATAGATAATGTGAAGATCCTCACCACATTGCGTATTTTTAGTTACAAGGCGCACGTTTATGCCGGGTTGGCCATATTAAATCCTTATGCCAGGCAGCAGGTAAAACGTTATTCGGAGTCGGAGTCGGAGTTGTTTAAGCTGATGATCAAAGAGGAAGCCCAAACCTTTAGGGAGCGGTTGTACAAGGCTCGTGATTTTGTTTTTCATGAGAGCCGTAAGCCTATTCTGCTGAACGATGTGGTGATGAAAGAGTTTTCGCTTTCCCCCAATGCCGATCATCAGAAGCCCAATTCGCACCTGAGTATTTTAAGTATGGTTGATGCCTGGTACCATCTGGGCGTAAATCCGTATGATAACCTTATTTGCCAAACCCCGCCATTCCGCCTGCGTTTGGGTATTGCCGAATATTTGTTTAAAAATGAGCAGTTGCTGGAAGAATCCATCGAAACCGCCCTGTACGATAAAACCATCCGTGGCGACGATCTGGAATTTCACTCGGCGGTTAGAGAATGGTCGGCTATAATAGGTTATGGCGATATGGAGGGCTACAAAAAGCACTTTAACGCCGTACAAGCCTTTTTTAGCGACAGGCTGGAAGAAGGTAAGGCACAAAGCGCCGAGTTGATCAGAAGGTTGATGATGGAGTAGTTTTGATTTTTGAATTGGGAATTTCGATTTCGGATCGATAGCGTTCTGCCTATAACCTGTATTAAGGGGCCGATATCAGCACCATTGGCTGTAGCGTGTTATTAAGCCGAAAGCATCTGGATGCTCTATAAGTTTTTTGGACTGCTTTTCTATTAGTTATTTTATTGTTCAATGGTGCTATTAAATCTCTTATATTGTAGCCTTGATTCAATAATACCTTAACCTTTATATGAAGCAATTTCAATCTAAGCTTAAATTAATATTTCTACCATTTGTGTTTGTTGCCATTGGCACTATTGGTAGTTACACCTTTTTAAACTGGCTGTTAATCATCAAACTCAACCTGTTTGCACTTGATGAAGATTTCATTTTATTTTTTATACCGATGGGGCTTGTTTTTGTCCCTGTTTTTATTTGGCTACGCCCGAGGTTAAAATTACTTAAATTTAAAACCAAAGGTCGTGGAGATCCGCTCAGTGGAATGATGATGCTTGCCTGGGCATCTATATTGGCATCTAACTGCATTGCACAAACATACCTGGAAGTGGCCACAGGGAAACTAACCAATCTTGATAGTATTAGCGAGATTGCCAAATTGCCTAAAACTAAATATTACGAGGTTAAGCATTTTTATATTGATAAGAAGCAGGTACGCGTAAAAACAAATTTTGAGATAAGCGGGAAGCATAACGAAGACTTCGATATGGCAATATATACGGCTATTCCGGTTTTTGATAAACAACCAAGCTCTGGTGCTTCCGGTAATAGTGCACATATCATGTTGCCCGATAGTATAAAAAAAATATTGATCGTACTAAACGGCAAGCCTATATCTTTTACCGATCTTTCTAAAATATCACCCGAAAAAATTGAGTCTTTACAATCAATAAAAGGGAAGGCTGCCTCTGCACTATTTGGAGCCCGAGCTGCGCATGGCGCATTACTGATTAAAACCAAAAAACCTTTTGATGTTAATTCGATTGATCCCCCCATCGTTTTAGTACCCGTAATTCCATCTGCGTGGATAGCGTTAAAGTATCAGAAAACTATTAATAATAGATTGTCGCAAAGTGAAAAGGAAGATAGGTTTAAGGCCTTCGCTGCCGAAAGCCAGAAGGATTTTGATAGCAAGCCGCTGAATGATTTCATTTACTTGGACAGGATGGGAGTGAGCAAGGATAGGAAAAAGTATGTTGAGGCCGTTAATTCTAAAGAGAATAGTATTACAGATCTTACTATTTTGAAACCTGTAAATGAAGCTTTTGAAGCCAGATTTGGAACCAAGCTTCCGTGGATATTTGGCTCATTTGGTATCGGAGCTACATTGTTTCTGATCATACTCTTGTTTATTCCATTAAGAGACATTGAAAATATTGATAGTTATTTAACAGCTGATAAGCCCTCTTCTGCAATGGATGACCTCAAAAATATCTTTGTGCCAAGGGAGGGTTATTATTTTACGCCCATTATTATCAACCTAAACTTGCTTATTTATATTGTAATGGTATGTGCAGGTCTGGGTTTTATAACCTTTAGCAGCGCCGATCTTTTAAAATGGGGTGCTAATTATCGTCCTGCAATACAAAATGGCGAATACTGGCGTCTTTTAACTAACGTGTTTTTACATGGCGGTCTTTTACACGTTTTATTTAACATGTATGGATTAATGTTTGTAGGTATTTTTCTTGAATCCTTAATGGGCGGAAAAAGGTACCTGTCGGCGTATTTGTTTACCGGTATTTTGGCCAGCATTGCCAGTGCATGGTGGCATCCGGCTACAGTAAGTATTGGAGCCTCCGGGGCTATATTTGGCATGTACGGCATATTTTTGGCTTTGCTTACTACCAATTTGTTCCCTTCAACATTTAAAAAATCTTTTCTAATAAGTACATCTGTTTTTGTGGGATACAATCTTTTAAATGGGTTGGCGGGAGGCATTGATAATGCCGCCCACATTGGTGGACTGATAAGCGGTTTAATAATTGGTTATGCATTGTATCCATCCTTAAAACGGCGTGCGCGCGAAGTAGATGCAGAAGCCGAAACGCAGCAATTGATTGATGAAATGACCGGAAAGAAAGATGGAGAGTAGCACGATGTATAGACATCAGCTTTGCTCATACATACAAGCTACTTCGCCTTATTAATCTCTTCAATAGCATCATCAGCCACTTTTACCGATGCTGTATCCAGCATTGCTGCACGGTGTGTTTTTATCTGTGTTAATATGCCGATGATTTTTGAGCCTATATACTTTTTATATTCAACTCCAAGTTTTTTGATCTCGGTAATGCCTTGCTGTACATTGGCCTGGTTTTTTATTCTGCCAATATAACCTGCAAACTTTTCGGTTAGGTTGTACCGCGATTCTTCAAAACGACTCATGTAAAAGCGGAATACAAAATCCCATTTATCGTCGCCGGCGTTGGCGGTGTATACAGTATATAAAGCATCGGTAAGGTCGCCTTTGTTATCTTTTTCGTACAAAGGAGCAAGCGCCATTGCCTCGGTTGGGTTTATCTGGTTTATTGCCCACAAAGCTGCACCCTGCACTGCATATGAGTCACTTTTTAGGGCTTGTTTCAATAAACCCATGTTTTCAGGCTTTTTGAATTTGCCCAGAATTACAATAGCCTGCGCACGGCTTAAGCTAATGCTATCCTTTTGGGCCATTTCAACTATTAAGGGGTAAGCAGCGGTGCGGATTGTATCGTTATCCATATTTAGGGCCTGCATTGCTTTAAGGCGTAAGCCATAGTATTTATCTTTTAATGCCTTTATTAAGATCTGGTGCCCGGCTGCTGTTTTTTGCTGGACCGCTGCGTCAATAGCTTCATATCTGTCGAGGTATAAAGGGGCATTGGCGTATTGAAAAGCATATTCTTCCTGCGTTTTGTTATCATTCTTTTTTGCAACTAATATTTTGTCGGCATCTACATTTACCAGATCGGGTTTTTTATCTGCATGAAAAACCAGGGTATCTGCTTTTTCGCGCATCCAAACCTGCTGGCGGTTCTTTTTGCCATTAGCATAAATATCAACCGCCATCGGCAAAATAAAGGTTTGCCCGGGTTGGGTCTGTTGCAGGTAAATGGTTTGGGTTTTGCTGGCCTCGTTCCACTTATAACTGATATTTAGTACCGGGTGACCGGCACCATAATACCATTGATTGAAAAACCAGTTTAGATCAAGCCCGCTGGCGTCTTCCATAGCCAGGCGGAGCTGCTGGGCTTCGGCGTTTTTAAGTGCATTTGTTTTAAGGTAAATATTCAAGCCTTTATAAAAAGCATCGTTACCTAAATAGTGCCTCAGCATATTTAATATGCGGCCACCCTTTTGGTAGGTAACGCCATCAAATACATCCTGACTATCATTATAATAAAAACGAACCAGGCACTTTGCGGCGTTTTGAGGATTGTTGAGATAGCCCTGCAAACCTTCGCGAACGTGCTCATCGGCTGCATCCTGCCCATAACGATGCTCGGCCCAAAGTATTTCGCCCAGGTCGGCAAATGATTCGTTGAGGGTTAGGTTGCTCCAGCTTTCGGTGGTTACATAATCTCCAAACCATTGGTGAAACAGCTCATGTATGCTCCCAAAATCATAGTGTATCCTATCCACCAGTTCGCGTTTGGTGGCCTGGGCACCATCGCCGGTCATCATGGCTGTGGTATTTTCCATAGCACCGCTTACATAATCACGCACCGTAATTTGCGCATACTTGTTCCAAGGATAATCGACACCCGTAATTTTCGAGAAGAAGCCGATAGCCTCGGGCGTAAAGCCAAATATATCCTTTGCATAGGGGGCAAATTTTGGCTCTACGTAATAGCTTACGTCCTTGCCGTGCCAGCTATCACGGTAAATGCCAAAATCGCCAACGGCCATCATAAACAGATAAGGCGCGTTGGGCCATTCCATTTTCCAGGTATCGGTACGGGTATGGTTGGGGTTGTTTTTTTGTGATGCAAGTCGGCCATTTGATAAAGTAACATATTTAGCCGGAACCGTCATGCTTATTTCACTGGTGGTTTTTTGATTAGGCTTATCAATAGTAGGGAACCAGGCCGATGAGCTTTCGGGTTCGCCTTCCGTCCATATCTGGGTAGGCTTGTCTTTTTCGGTGCCATCAGGATTAATAAAGTATAGGCCTTTACCGTGTTTGCGGGAAGTTTTTAACTCGTTGGGTTTTGCTGTATAATCGATGTATATTGTATAACTCTCATTGTTACGGTAAACTTTATCTAACTGAATGGCTACGGTAAGGCTGTCGTAAGCAAATTTAAGGGGAAGCTTTTTGCCATATTTTATAACCGAAATATTCTTCAGGTCCATCCCTTTAGCGTCTAATCTTAAAGTATCGGTAGGATAAAAGTGAGGCTTTAACGTTATCCACTCCTTGCCATATAAGTAGCGTTTTTTATAGTCGAAGCTTACATCGAGTTTGGTATGTACCAGATCATTGATCTTAACCGGTGTTTCCCGGTATATTTTTGATATGCCATCTGCCGGTTTTTCCTGGGCCCTTAACGGAGTAAGCCCACCAATAGCGGCTAAACAAACACAAAATAATAGGGAGGTATGTAACTTTTTCATATTCGTTTGATTTAATACAAACAAATATATTGTTTTGTATAGTACTATTTATAACATAGTACTATTTATTTTTTTACTTAAGTCATTGTATAGTTGGGATAATCTAAATGGTTGGTAAATTCAATTTAAAATACTTAAATTTGTACTTAATTAAGTACTCAATATATGGAGGTTTTAAATTATACAGAGTTTCGGAAAAACCTTGCCCGGAATTTAGATAAAGTGAATGATGATGCCGAAGTTGTTATTGTGTCGCGCAGCAAAGGGAAAAATGTTGTGGTGATTGGTTTGGATGAATATAATGCCATGACCGAAACATTACATATTGTTAAAAGTGAAGCTAACAGGAAACGTTTGCAGGATGCTATTGACGAAATGGATAACGGAACCTTTCATCAACACAAATTAATAGAAGATTAACTTGGAATTGGTTTGGCAAACCCAGGGCTTGGATGATTACTTATATTGGCAGCAAGCCGATAGAAAGGTATTGGAGCGAATTAACGCTCTTATTAAAGAATGCTTACGTTCGCCATTTAAAGGCATTGGTAAACCCGAACCTCTGAAGGGAAATTTTGCAGGTTGCTGGAGCCGAAGAATTACTGACGAACACCGCTTAATATATAAAGTTAAGGATGGTTGGTTACATATTTTACAGTGCAGGTATCATTATGTATAAAGAAGACTTACAGGGCTTTTAAAGTTTTATATGTCTTCTTTATACGCTGCTCTTACTTAGCCGCAAACAACGTCCACGGGTATGCCTTCATATCTCTCAGGTATTTGGCCTGGTAACTATACTCCGGGTGTTTTTTAAAGAAAGGCGCTGCTAAAAAATCGGTACCGCCCGGGTGCCCCATGTGTGCCCATAGCTGCATTTTGGAGGCCATATCAGCAGTGGCTACTTTGCCTTGTACGGCGCCCATAGGGTAGTAGGGGCCTTCACTCCACTCGGGGCAGCCTTTGGGGTCTTCATCTATATGGCCATCTATTACGCAGCGGTTTAAGGCTTGTTTACCGTTAAGGGCATCAAAAGTGTCACCTTCAATTGTTTTTCCGTTTTCGGCATCCAGTTTGCCTTTGTAATTAATGCAAACCAGTTTCTCCATGCGCAGTTTACGGGCATTGGGCGAAGTTGTTTTATCATTCACATTAAAATTAGTTTCCTGTTTTATCAGGTTCGGGTCGGAAGGGAAATTGGAGCCTATCATGGCCGTATCTTTCGACCGCCATACTTTTTGGGTTTTAAGACCCAGTTCCAGTTTGGCAACTTCGTTGGTTTTGGTATCGCCTATCAGCCAGTCGTTGGCGTAACCGCCGTTGTTATCGGTGGTCATAATTTTTATCACATCATCAATACTGCTGCTGTATTGGGCTGCTTTACGGGCCCGTACAAATTCTGGCGTGCGGGTAGTATCAAATCCTTTAAAGCCGGTAATGGTAGTTTCGGTGATCAGTATGCCGGTGCTGGTTTCCACAAAATCATCGCCGCTATGAATAAAACCCGGCGCGGTGTCCATCAATATGTGATTGCCTTTTTCGGGTACAATGTCGGCAATTACGTTCCATCTTTCGCCTTCAATATAATCCGTCCAGTTATTATGGCCAATAACTATCTTGCCATCTTTGGTGTATTTGCCGGTGGCTATAAAGGCGCTGCAATTACCGGGCGCTTTGTTATCGCCACTGCCGGGTTTTATCTTATCCATTAATTGGGGTACATAATATTGCGAAAGCTCTATATTGGCATTCAGGGCTACAATATCCAGGGTATCGTATTTCATACCCCTGGCCTGTAAGCCTTCGGCAATACCACGTATCTCGTCCTGGTATTCTTTGTCAATCTTGGTCCACATAAAGCGGGCCGATGCTTTGCGATAAAAAGCCCAGTCTTTTTTACTGGTATAGGGCAGATAATATGCCATCACCTTTATTAGGGTATCAATCTCTTTAGAGAGTAGGTAGCCGTGCTGGTAACCAATATCGGCAGGGGAGCCGGCAAGGTGCACATATATCCAACCGTTTTTATCTTCGCGGGTGGCCTTGCCTAATCTGTCATGCACTACCGTAGTTTTTTGTTTGCAGGCAAATAATATTGTTGCTACAATAAAAAGAGCAAGTGTTTTGGCGAAATATCTCATTGCAGTTAATGGCTTAATTATTAGATGGTTCAAGGTAATAAAATAAAGCTGAAATAGCTAAACGGTCATCGCGTTTTATGCACCTAATTAAATTTTGTAGCTTGTACAGCTAAATACCATCATGAAAATTATTGCCAGTTGCCTTTTTGCGCTATTAACCACATCTGTTTGCTTTGCGCAAAGTTTTTCGTTTAACCAGGGTGGCATCAAAACTTCGGGTTATTACGAGGAGATTCCTTTTGAAAATGTTAACGGGCGGATTTTTATTTACCCCGAGGTGGCCGGTAAAAAACGTAAATTTATTTTTGATACGGGCTCGCCTACTAATATCAGTAAAGCCCTGGCTGCCGAACTTGCAGCCCCGGTTATCAATAAAAACCTGATGAGGGATTCAAACGGGAACAAAGATTCTGTAACGGTGGTAAATCTGAACGAGATTAAATTGGGCAACCTTGTATTTAACAATATACCTGCCGGAACCCTGGAGGCCCAAATGTATAAATGCTGGGAAATTGACGGCGTTATTGGCAGTAACATGTTACGCAACTCCATTATACAGATAGCCAATGACAGGCATGTGCTTATTATTACCGATGAGCCCGATAAGCTGGCATTAAACCCCAAACACAGTGTATCGCTAAGAAGCTCTGGGGGGCAAAGCGACCCTATCATCACTGTAAAGTTAAACAACAAAGTTAACCTGTACCTGGAATTTGACTCGGGCGACAATGCCTTTTTAAGGATGACAGAGGATATCATGAACCAGCTTACCAAATACAATGCTTATGAAATTTTATCAAAAGGATTTGGTGCCAACCAGTTTGGGGTTATGGGGCTGCAGCAAAATGCAGAGAAATATCTTATCAAGATCCCAAACTTAAAAATAGGCAGCACCCGCTTTGATAATACAATAGCCACTACCAACAAGGTAAGCAACCCCGCCATTGGCAGTAAGCTATTTGATTATGGCACCGTTACACTTGATTTTATACACGGCAGATTTTATGTTGATGCATACAACGAGGTTAATGATCTTAGCGCAAAGCAATGGCCGTTTGAACCGGCTATAATTGGCGATAAGCTGGTAGTTGGCGTTGTTTTTGAAAAGGCGACGACCCTGGTAAAACCGGGGCAACAAATTATTGCTGTTGATGACCGGGATTTTTCAAAGGTTGATTTTTGCTACATGCTTAATAATGGAAGATCAATCCTAGGTGCAAAGGAATCGGCAACGTTTACTATTAGAGACGAACAAGGAAATGTGAAAAAGATTGAGGTTAGGAAGGAGTAAGTGCAATATTTATCGTTGCAGCAAACGTTTCGTAATCATCAATATTCATCAGTATGCTGCTTACCATTTTACTTTTGCCATAAAGCTTATCTACCTGTACAGGGGTTTTAAAAGTAATAAGCAGGTTACCGCTACTTTTTATTATCCCCCCTTGAAGATAAGCATCATCTGAATTATAATCGTTAATAATTTTATTTACAGATTGAATGTTGGCTATATCAACTATTGCCCGCCAGCGTAAGCCCGTGCGTAATAGCAGGGTAGTTTGATTTATCTCCACTTTTCTTTTAATTATTGCCGAAAGATCGGCAATGAAAAAAATAACGCCGTATAGCGTAAGCCCGGTAATTATCATGGCCGCTAAATGGCTCCATTTTAATAGTAGCAGGTGAAATGCAAATGTTTCTACCATTACAGCAACCAACAGTATACACCATATCGCGATGTAGCCAAAATCTTTATGGGTAGTGAATGAGCGACTGTTGGCAAGTGCCGGTTGTTCTTTTTTCCATGAAAACAAGCCGTATTTTAAAACGGCCAGTTCCGAGGCCACAATTTTTACACCCAGCGAATCGCCCATGGTGTTGGCCATTGCCAGTCGTAAATTATAGATAGGATCGGGTAATACTGCTTTTTGAGCATTGTAGGCCAGTCTTAGCTTATTAAATTTAGTGAAAGCGTAAACTATAAACAGCAGTTCGGCAAGGGCCGATAGTTTACGGATCTGCAATATATATGCTTTTTGCTGTGCCGGGAGTACCAGGTAGGCAATAGCCAGGCATATACTGATAACAAATAGGAGCCGCCTTGCCGATGCCCGGGAAGGGCGAATAATAATAAAGTAGTATAATGCCGGAAAAGTGATTGTAAAATCGGCCAATAAGCCATCGGCAACTTTATTTTTTACGGTTGATGCTACGTTATGCAGTATAAGCTCTCCACCACAAAATATCAAAATTGCGATCACGCAGATCAAAATCAGGTTACGGCGGAGTGATATTGCGGGCATAATGTTGAATTTTTATAAATATAGGTTTTATTAAAATAAAAGTGGGGTGTCCCGGATAATGCGACATCAGATTTTTAAAACCAGGCGTGGTTATCTTAACGTTTGGCAGGGTGCTTCAAGTTGCACTCTTTTTGCGCCAAATTGAACCAATTAGTTCCCAACTAAATACCTCAAAACAGATTCGCAAAACACGTGTGTAAAATTTATAAAAAAATAACTCACTAACTATTTGATTATTACTACAAAGTTTCTATCTTTGCCGTCCCTTTCGGGGGGAATAATATGTCTTGAACGAAGCCCTACTGCTTCGATGGACACAAACAAATTAAGAAAATGTCAGGAATTATTGGTAAAAAAGTAGGAATGACCAGCATTTTCGATGAAACAGGGAAAAACATTCCTTGTACAGTAATCGAAGCTGGCCCTTGCGTGGTAACACAAGTTAAGTCTGTGGATACAGACGGATATGCTGCAGTACAGCTGGCATATGGCGACAAAAAGGAAAAAAACACTTCTGGTCCGTTAAAAGGACACTTCCAAAAAGCCGGTACAACTCCAAAGCGTAAGCTTGTTGAATTTAAATCTTTCGAGGACGAAAAATCATTAGGTGATACAATCACTGTTGAGATTTTCGCTGCGGGAGATTTTGTTGATGTAGTTGGTACTTCAAAAGGTAAAGGATTTCAGGGTGTGGTAAAGCGTCACGGTTTTAGTGGTGTGGGTATGCAAACTCACGGTCAACACAATCGTTTACGTGCGCCAGGATCTTTGGGTGCGTCATCATGGCCATCTCGTGTATTTAAAGGCATGCGCATGGCGGGTCAAACCGGAAACGTACGCGTTAAAACACAAAATTTACAAGTTGTAAAGGTTTTCGCTGAGCAGAATCTGTTGGTTGTTAAAGGTTCCATCCCCGGAGCTAAGGGTTCATTCGTAATAGTGGATAAATAAGATGGAAGTAAACGTATTAAACGTATCAGGTAAAGAAACAGGTGCCAAGGTGCAACTTCCTGAGTCGGTATTCGGTATTGAACCAAACGATCACGCGATTTATCTTGATGTTAAGCAGTTTTTAGCTAACCAACGTCAGGGAACACACAAATCAAAACAGCGTAACGAGATTGCAGGTTCAACCCGCAAGTTATATAAACAAAAAGGTACAGGTGGTGCCCGTGCAGGTAGCGTTAAATCTCCATTATTTAATGGTGGTGGTCGCGTTTTCGGTCCGCAGCCCCGCGATTATAGCTTCAAATTAAACAAGAAGTTAAAATCACTGGCCCGTAAATCGGCTTTATCATACAAAGCAAAAGATAACAACATTTTAGTATTGGAAGATTTTAATTTTGATAACATCAAAACTAAAACCTACATTAAAATGGAGGCAGATTTGAATGTTACTAATGACAAAACATTATTAGTAGTAGCTGCTGCCGAAAATAACAATGTGTATTTATCAAGCAGAAACCTGAAGAAAACGAAAGTGATCTCAGTTGAGCAGCTAAACACTTATGATGTGTTAAACGCTGGTAAACTGTTATTAACTACAGGCGCTGTAAAAACTTTGGAGGAAGCATTAGCTAAGTAATTATGGAAATTTTAAAGAAACCCTTACTTACTGAAAAAGTAACTCAATTAACCGAGAAACTTAACCGTTATGCTTTCAAAGTTGATCACAGAGCAAACAAAATTCAGATAAAAGGCGCCATTGAGGCAATGTATGGTGTTAACGTTAAAGCGGTAAACACTATGAAATACGTCGGCAAACTTAAAACTCGCAATACTAAAGCAGGCGCCGTTTCTGGCCGTGCTGCTACGTATAAAAAAGCGATCATTACGTTAAATGACGGGCAAACAATTGATTTTTACAGCAATATATAATTAAGACATGGCAGTAAAGAGATTTAAACCGGTTACCCCGGGTACCCGCTTCAGAGTTGATGTATCTAACTCTGATATTACAACAAACGTTCCTGAAAAGTCGTTGGTTGTATCAGCCAACACTAGATCGGGCGGTCGTAACAACACCGGTAAAATGACTATGCGCTACATGGGTGGTGGTCATAAACAAGCATATAGGTTGATTGATTTTAAACGTAATAAGTTTGATATCCCGGCAAAAGTTGCAACTATTGAGTATGATCCTAACAGATCTGCACGTATAGCGCTGTTACACTTTGTTGATGGTGAAAAACGTTATATGATAGCTCCGGAAGGCTTAACAGTTGGTACGGTAGTTGTAGCCGGCGAGAGCGCTGCTCCAGAGGTTGGTAATACCATGCCTTTGAAGAACATCCCGTTAGGTTCTATCATCCACAATATTGAGTTAAACCCAGGCCAGGGTGGTGTTATTGCCCGCAGCGCCGGTACTTACGCTCAGCTTTCAGCCCGCGATGGTAAATATGCCATTATTAAATTGCCTTCAGGCGAAACACGTATGATACTGTCAACTTGTTTGGCAACTATCGGTACCGTTTCAAATGGCGAAAGAGCAAACGCGGTGTTAGGTAAAGCAGGCCGCAAACGTTGGTTAGGCCGCAGGCCGCGTGTTCGTGGTGTTGCCATGAACCCGGTAGATCACCCTATGGGTGGTGGTGAGGGTAGAGCCTCAGGTGGTCATCCACGTTCACGTAAAGGTTTGTTAGCTAAAGGCTACAAAACACGTGACAAGAAAAAAGGGTCTGATCGTTATATCATTGAAAGAAGGAAAAAATAATGGCACGTTCAATTAAAAAAGGACCTTATATTGATCATAACCTGGAAAGAAAAGTTCTTACCTTGAATGAATCAAGCAAAAAATCAGTTGTAAAAACATGGTCACGTCGTTCCATGATCTCTCCTGATTTCGTTGGTCACACATTCGCAGTACACAATGGTAACAAGTTTATCCCTGTGTATGTAACAGAAAACATGGTTGGTCACAAGTTGGGAGAATTTGCTCCAACCCGTACATTCCGCGGTCACGCAGAAAAGAAAAAATAAGGCATGGAAGCAACAACTAAAATCAAAAAGTCTGTACTGATCAGACAGCAAAAAGAAGCTGCAAAAGCCGTTGTAGGTGGCGCTTCAGTTGCTAAACTACAGGATTGCCCAACTTCACCACGCAAAATGCGTTTGGTAGTTGACCTGATCCGTGGCGAAAACGTTGAGAAAGCGTTAGCTATACTAAAATTTACAAATAAAGAAGCTGCTATACGTGTAGAGAAACTTTTGTTATCAGCCATCAAAAACTGGGAAGCAAAAAACGAAGGCAAACGTGTTGAAGAAGCAGGTTTATTTGTGAAAGAGATTTCAGTAGGCGGTGGCCGTCAGCTAAAAAGATTACGCCCTGCTCCGCAAGGAAGAGGATACCGTATCCGTAAACGCTCAAACCACGTAACACTGGTTGTGGATAGTAAAAACGATAACAATTAATTTGAAATGGGACAGAAAGCACATCCAATAGGTAACAGATTAGGAATCATCAGAGGTTGGGATTCTAATTGGTTCGGTGGCAATCATTATGCCGACAAATTAGTTGAAGACGAAAAAATCCGCAAATATCTTTCAGCACGTATCGCTAAAGGTGGTGTATCAAAAGTAGTTATCGAACGTACTTTAAAACGCATCACTGTAACTATCCACACTGCCCGTCCGGGTATTGTGATTGGTAAAGGCGGTGCCGAGGTTGATAAGATCAAAGAAGAGTTGAAAAAACTTACCAAAAAGGAAGTTCAGATCAACATATTCGAGATCAAACGCCCGGAGCTTGATGCACAATTAGTTGCAGAAGGTATCGCAAAACAATTAGAAGCACGTATCTCTTTCCGTCGTGCCATGAAAACTACAATTGCTTCAACCATGAGAATGGGTGCTGAAGGAATCAAGATCATGACATCAGGCCGTTTAGGTGGCGCTGAGATGGCACGTAGCGAACAATACAAAGAAGGAAGGATTCCTTTGCACACTTTCCGTGCTGATATCGACTACGCATTAGCAGAAGCATTAACTACTTATGGTAAAATAGGTGTTAAAGTATGGATCTGTAAAGGCGAAGTTTACGGCAAACGCGATTTATCACCAAACATTGGTGGTGCAAGCAGCGCAAGCGGTAAAGGTGGCAGACCAGATGGTGCTCCGGCATTCGGTGGTCGTGACAACGCTCGCGGTGGCGAACGTGGTGGCGAACGCAGAAATGACAGGAAACCAGGTGGCGATCGCAGAGGTGGCCCGGGTGCAGGTGGCAACAATGGTCCTCGTGGTGGCGGTAACAGCCGTCCGGGTGGTCCAGGTGGCAACCGTCCAGGTGGTCAAGGAGGCGGTAACCGTCCAGGTGGCCCAGGAAAGAGATAATAATTACAAGTAGAAGACAGATATCGTAACGATATAAAAGCTTAAGAAAATGCTACAGCCAAAAAGAACGAAGTTCAGAAAGATGCAAAAAGGCAGGATGAAAGGTTTAGCCACTCGTGGTGCTGAACTTTCATTCGGATCTTTCGGTGTAAAATCACTCGAAGCGGCATGGATTACCAGCCGCCAGATCGAGGCTGCACGTATCGCTGTGACACGTTTTATGAAACGTGAAGGCCAGGTGTGGATCAGGATTTTTCCTGACAAGCCTGTAACCAAAAAACCAGCAGAGGTACGTATGGGTAAAGGTAAAGGTGCTCCAGAGTATTGGGTAGCGGTAGTACGCCCCGGACGGATCATCTTTGAAGCCGAAGGAGTGTCCTTGGAAATTGCTAAAGAGGCTTTACGCCTTGCAGCTGCCAAGCTTCCTGTACAAACAAGATTTATAGTACGTAGGGATTACGTAGAAGCATAAATAAGTCAGCGGTTTTGAGTTTGCGGTTATCAGTTTGGTATAGTAGGCTTAGAACTAAAAACTCAAAACAATAATAAGAAAATGAAAAACTCAGAAATTTTGGAGCTATCAACCGAAGAATTGAATGCAAAACTAAGCGAGGAGAGGTCAACCCTAACCAAATTGAAATTTGCGCACGCAGTGTCGGCTATTGAGAATCCAACCCGTATAACAAAGGTACGCAAGGGAATTGCTCAGTTAAATACTGAATTAACAAAACGCAAAGCGGCGTCGGCTTCTGAAAAGAATTAATTTTTTAAGCATTCAGAAAAATGGAAAGAAATTTAAGAAAAACACGTACCGGCCTGGTGGTTAGCAATAAGATGGAGAAATCTATTGTAGTGGCTGTTGAGCGTAAAGTAAAACACCCTATCTACGGTAAATTCGTGAAAAAAACCACAAAATTTATGGCTCATGATGAGACCAACACTTGTGGAATTGGCGATACCGTATTGATTATGGAAACCCGCCCGCTTAGCAAGAGCAAAAACTGGAGATTAGTTCAAATTTTAGAAAGGGCTAAATAAGATGGTACAACAGGAATCAAGATTAAACGTAGCCGATAACAGTGGCGCTAAAGAAGTTTTAGTGATCCGTGTGTTAGGTGGTACCGGTAAAAGGTATGCATCTATCGGCGATAAGATAGTAGTAACCGTAAAAAGCGCTTTACCTTCAGGTAACGTTAAAAAAGGTACTGTATCAAAAGCCGTAGTAGTACGCACCAAAAAAGAAATCCGCAGAAAAGATGGTTCATACATCCGTTTCGACGATAACGCAGCTGTTTTGTTAAATAACCAGGATGAGCCAAGAGGCACACGTATCTTTGGCCCGGTTGCAAGAGAACTGCGTGAGAAACAATTTATGAAAATTGTATCATTAGCACCAGAGGTATTGTAATCATGGAAAAGAAAAAACACGTACAACCAACCAAATTAAAGATCCGTAAAGGTGATTTAGTAAAGGTTATGGCCGGTGATTCAAAAGGAACACAAGGCAAAATTGTTGAAGTATTAGTTGACAAAGGCAGAGCTATTGTTGAAGGTGCCAATATGGTATCAAAACATACTAAACCTAATGCTGCTAATCCTAACGGCGGAATTGTTAAACAAGAAGCTGCTATACATATTTCAAACCTAATGCTGGTTGATCCTAAAACAGGTAATACAACCCGTGTTGGCCGTAAATTGAACGATGCCGGCAAATTAGTAAGGGTAGCAAAAAAATCAGGGGAGGAAATTAAGTAATGACTTACATACCGAGATTAAAAACAAAATACAAGGACGAAATTCGCACCGCGCTGAAAGATAAATTTCAGTACAAAAGCGTAATGCAAGTTCCTAAATTGGAGAAAATTGCCATTAACCAGGGTGTTGGCGGTGCTACTACCGATAAAAAACTTATCGAGAACACAATCACCGAGCTTACAACCATCACTGGCCAGCAAGCAGTATCTTCAAAATCTAAAAAAGATATCTCTAACTTTAAATTGCGTAAAAATATGCCGGTAGGCGTACGTGTTACCTTGCGTGACAACACAATGTACGAGTTTTTAGATCGTTTAATCGCAGTTGCCCTGCCACGTATCCGTGATTTTAAAGGCATCAACGATAAAGGTTTTGACGGAAGAGGTAACTATACTTTAGGTATTACAGAGCAAATTATATTCCCTGAGATAAATATTGACAAAATCAATAAAATCCAAGGTATGGATATTACCTTTGTAACCTCCGCAACAAACGATGTTGAAGCATTGGAGTTGTTGAAACAATTTGGATTACCATTTAAAAATCAAAATAGCAATGGCTAAAGAAGGTGTAAAAGCTCGTGAAGTAAAGCGCGCTAAATTGGTTGCTAAATACGCAGAGAAAAGAGCAGCCCTTAAAGAAGCCGGCGATTACGTTGGTTTAGATAAATTACCTAAAGCATCATCTCCGGTAAAATTACACAACCGTTGTAAATTAACCGGTCGCCCACGTGGTTACATGCGTCAGTTTGGTATTTCACGCGTTACATTCCGTGAAATGGCTCTTGATGGCAAGATCCCGGGAGTAAAGAAAGCAAGCTGGTAAGCAAAAAATAAAATATCGGATTTCGGAATTTCATTTCGGAATTTGATATTTTGTGTTAAATCGGAAATTGTAGTTTGAGGGGATAAATCCGAAATCGAACATTCCAAATCCGAGATACAAAAAAAGAATTAACCGATGGAAGGTCGGCCCGGATGTTACGGGGAGGAAACCACTATCATAACCCAATAAAATGAATACAGATCCAATCGCAGATTATCTTACAAGAGTAAGGAATGCTATTAAAGCCAACCATAGGGTTGTTGAAATTCCTGCATCAAATCTGAAAAAGGAAATCACTAAGGTGCTTTTCGACAAAGGTTACATTGCCAATTACAAGTTTGAAGATGGTACAGTACAAGGCACTATTAAAGTGGCTTTAAAATACCACCCAATAACTAAAATTTCTGCTATCCGTAGCATTACGCGCATCAGTAAACCAGGTTTGAGGAAATACGCAGGCATGGAAAAAATGCCAAGAGTATTAAATGGTTTAGGTATCGCCATCCTGTCAACTTCTAAAGGCGTAATGTCTGATAAAGAAGCCCGTCAGTTAAATGTTGGTGGCGAAGTTTTATGCTACGTTTATTAATAGGAGAAATTAAGCAATGTCAAGAGTAGGAAAAGCACCGATAGCAATACCAGCAGGAGTTACTATTACCGTATCAGCAGAGAATGTTGTTACTGTAAAAGGCCCTAAAGGTGAGTTGCAGCAAGCGGTTGATAGCGATATCACCATTGCACAGGAAGATGGTCAGTTACTGGTTCAACGCCCGTCTGATCAGAAACGTCACAAAGCATTACACGGTTTATACCGTTCGCTTTTAAATAACATGGTAACAGGTGTAACAGATGGTTACAAAATACAGCAAGAATTAGTTGGTGTAGGTTACCGTGCTACCAATACCGGTAATACATTAGATTTAGTGTTGGGTTACTCTCACCACTATGTATTTGAATTGCCAACAGAAATTAAAGTTACAACCACTGCTGATAAGGGTAAAAACCCAACTATCATACTTGAATCAATTGACAAACAGTTAATTGGCCAGGTAGCTGCAAAAATACGCTCATTACGTACTCCAGAGCCTTACAAAGGTAAAGGTATTAAGTTTGTAGGCGAGATATTGAGAAGAAAAGCAGGTAAATCAGCATCTAAAAAATAATCGTCATGGGAGCTAAATTATCAAGAAGAGACAGGATTAAAAAAGGTATTAGAAAACGCCTTTCAGGATCAACAGAGCGTCCTCGCCTGTCAGTATTTAGGAGCAATAAAGGTATTTACGCGCAGATCATTGACGATTTAACCGGTAAAACTATCGTATCAGCATCATCTTTATCAAAAGACTTTGCAGCTGATGGCACAAAATCTGATCAATCAGTAGCCGTAGGCAAACTGGTAGCTCAAAAAGCTATCGCAGCAGGTATCAAAGATGTGGTTTTCGACAGAAACGGTTATTTGTACCATGGTCGTGTTAAGTCACTGGCCGAAGGTGCACGTGAAGGTGGTTTAAACTTTTAATCGAACAGAGAAATGTCAACAATCAACATAAAAAGAGTAAAAACAAGCGAGATCGAATTAAAAGACCGCTTGGTAAGCATACAACGTGTTGCCAAAGTAACCAAAGGTGGTCGTACTTTCAGCTTTTCAGCCATTGTGGTTGTAGGCGATGAGAACGGTGTTGTAGGTTACGGATTAGGTAAAGCAAAAGAGGTTACTGAAGCAATTGCAAAAGGTATTGATGATGCTAAAAAGAACTTAGTTAAAGTTCCTATTATCAACAACACTATCCCTCACGAGCAAATTGGTAAATTTAGCGGCGGTTTCGTTTTCTTGAAACCAGCAGCAAATGGTACCGGTGTTATCGCAGGTGGTGCAATGCGTGCAGTGTTAGAGTCTGCAGGTATCCACAACGTGTTAGCAAAATCAAAAGGTTCATCAAATCCGCACAACGTGGTTAAAGCAACCGTATCTGCGTTATCACAATTACGTGATGCACATACAGTAGCACAGCAACGTGGCATTAGTTTAGGTAAAGTATTTAACGGATAATCGTCATGGCCAAAATCAAAATAACTCAGATTAAGAGCGTGATCGACAGAAGTGAGCGCCAAAAAAGGACTGTCGAAGCATTAGGCTTGCGTAAAATTAACCACAGTGTGGAAGTTGAGGCAACTGCAGCTATAATTGGTATGGTTAGAAAAGTTAACCACCTGGTAGCGGTAGAAAATATTTAATATCATGAATTTAAGTAATTTAAAACCTGCAGAAGGTTCTACTAAAAATAGAAAAAGAATTGGCCGTGGTACAGGTTCTGGCCGTGGCGGTACGTCAACCCGGGGCCATAAAGGTGCCGGTTCACGTTCAGGTACAAGCACTAAGGTTGGTTTTGAAGGCGGTCAGATGCCTTTGCAGCGCCGTGTGCCTAAGGTTGGTTTTAAAAATCCTAACCGTATTGAATACACAGGTGTAAACCTTGATGTATTGCAAGAATTAGTAACAAAATACACACTTGATGTTGTCGATTTTGATACTTTGAAATTGCACGGTTTGGTGTCTCGTAACGATCTGGTTAAAATCCTTGGTCGTGGCGAATTAACTGCCAAATTAGAAGTTAAGGCACATGCATTTACTGCTACGGCTCAAAAAGCTATTGAAGCAGCTGGTGGTACCATAGTTAAGCTATAATTTTAGGATGAAGAAATTTTTCACCACATTATCCAATATCTGGAAAATCGAAGATCTGAGAGTGCGTATTTTAAACACACTCTTATTTCTTTTAATATATCGCGTAGGTTCCTTTGTGGTACTACCGGGGGTTAATCCTGCGTCAGTAGCTAACCAAAAAGCAGAAGGATTAGTAGGATTGCTGAATATGTTTGCAGGAGGATCGTTTTCGCGTTCCTCTATTTTTGCATTGGGTGTAATGCCTTATATCTCGGCTTCAATTGTGGTGCAATTATTAGGTATCGCAGTTCCATACTTTACCAAATTGCAAAAAGAGGGCGAAAGCGGCCGTAACAAACTTAACCAGTGGACACGTTACCTAACCATAGGTATCACTGCTCTGCAGGCTATAGGTTACCTTAAATCGCAGATCTCTCCGGAAGCAATGCTGATAAGCAACCCATTTTTTACCATACTTAACATGTTTGTTTTAACCGCAGGTACATTATTTGTAATGTGGCTGGGCGAAAAAATTACAGACAAAGGTATTGGTAATGGTATATCACTTATCATTATGGTTGGTATTATTGCCCAGTTGCCAGGTGCGTTTTTAACAGAGTTTAACTCCCGTACCAGTGGTGCAGGAGGTTTAGTATCTTTTATTGTTGAAATCGTGGGTCTTATTGGTGTGGTAATGTTCACTATCATGATTGTACAGGGTACACGTAAAATTGCGGTACAATATGCTAAACGCATAGTAGGTAATAAACAATATGGCGGCGTACGTCAGTATATACCTTTAAAGGTTAATGCTGCCGGTGTTATGCCAATCATTTTTGCCCAGGCATTAATGTTTATACCTCAAACTGTACAACAGTTTATGCCAAGCATATCATCAAACGGTATTTTAATTGCGTTATCAAATTATAATTCATGGCAGCATAATACGCTGTTTGGTATTCTGATCATCTTGTTTACTTACTTCTACACTGCTATTACGGTTAACCCTAACCAAATGGCTGATGATATGAAGAAGAATGGCGGCTTTATCCCCGGCGTTAAACCAGGTAAATCAACTGCCGATTATATTGACGCGGTGATATCGAGAATTACCTTACCAGGATCTATTTTCCTTGCTATTGTAGCAATTATACCTGCAATTGCCAGTTTGGTTGGTGTGTCTCCAATATTCGCAAGATTTTTTGGTGGTACATCGTTGATCATCCTGGTGGGTGTTGTGTTAGATACACTGCAACAAATAGAAAGCCACCTGTTGATGCGCCATTACGATGGTTTAATGAAAACCGGACGAATTAAAGGACGTACAGCAATGCCTGCTGCTGCCGGAACAAGTCCGACAGTGATCTAATTAGTAATGTCAAAAATAATTTATAAGTCTGCCGAGGAGATAGAGCTCATTAGGGAAAGCGCCCTGCTGGTGTCCAGAACACACGCTGAGGTTGCAAAAATAATAGGCCCTGGTGTTACTACTATTCAACTCGACAGACTTGCAGAAACCTTTATACGCGATAACGGCGGTATCCCCGCCTTTTTAAACTACGGCGGTTTCCCTTATTCCCTTTGCATATCTTTAAATGACCAGGTTGTACATGGTTTCCCCGGAAAGCATGTATTGGTAGAAGGAGATTTGGTTTCTGTTGATTGCGGAGCTATTCTAAACGGTTTTGTTGGCGACTCGGCTTATACTTTTGCCATTGGTGAAGTAAGTGACATGGTTAAAAAACTCATGAGGGTAACCAAAGAGTGTTTAGACCTGGGTGTTGCTAAAGCGGTTGTTGGCATGCGTATAGGTGATATAGGCTACGCGATACAGGAACATGCGGAGAAGAATGGCTTTGGCGTAGTTAAAGAGCTTGTAGGGCACGGTGTTGGTGTTAAACTGCATGAGAAGCCCGAAGTACCTAACTACGGTAAACGTGGAGCCGGTATTAAGCTTGAAGAGGGGATGGTGATAGCTATCGAACCCATGATAAACGCCGGCCGTGCCGGTGTTAAGTTTTGGGATGATGGCTGGACGGTATCAACAGTGGATAAAAAACCATCAGCGCATTACGAGCATACCGTTGCAATAGGCAAAGGTAAACCAGACATTTTATCAACGTTTGAATTTGTTGATAATGTTTTAAAAGAAAAGAATAATAATTAAATAATTTTTATTAATTTTGCATCCCGGTTTTAGGGCGGATAATTAAGTAATAATCAACAAAATATGGCTAAACAATCTTCGATTGAGCAAGACGGTACAATTAGGGAGGCATTGTCAAATGCAATGTTCAGGGTTGAACTTGAAAATGGTCACGAGATTATTGCGCACATTTCCGGCAAGATGCGTATGCACTATATCAAAATTTTACCTGGCGACAGAGTGAAATTAGAAATGAGCCCATACGATTTAAGTAAAGGTAGAATAACCTATAGATATAAATAAACACGAGATGAAAGTTAGAGCATCCATTAAAAAACGCAGCGCAGATTGTAAAATCATTCGCCGTAACGGGAAACTTTACGTTATTAACAAAAAGAATCCTAAGTACAAACAACGCCAGGGCTAAGAACAATTTTGAATTGGAGAATATTGAATTGCTGATTAATAGGATTCGATAATTCAATAATTCGATAACTCAATAAATTAAGATAAAATATGGCAAGGATATCAGGTATTGATTTACCAAAAAATAAAAGAGGAGAAATCGGACTTACGTACATCTTCGGTATAGGCCGCTCAACAGCTCAAAAGATTTTGACTGAGGCAGGTATCGATTTTAACACTAAAGTTCAAGACTGGAGTGATGATCAGTTAGCCTCTATTCGTGGGATCATTAACGATCAGATTAAGGTAGAAGGTTCACTTCGTTCAGAAGTGCAATTGAACATCAAACGTTTAATGGATATCGGTTGTTACCGTGGTACCCGTCACCGTAAAGGTTTACCATTACGTGGTCAGCGTACTAAAAACAACTCACGTACCCGTAAAGGAAAACGTAAAACAGTTGCTAACAAAAAGAAAGCTACTAAGTAGTAAATGACGATTGGTTAGCGGCGGGTAGTTATATACTTTAAGCTTACCAGGAACAAAAAATTATAATCACGATTAGTGGGTCCGGGTTATTCTATAACTCAGTAATTCATTAATTCAATAATTAAAAAAATGGCTAAAAGTAAAAAAGTTACCAAAAAGCGCATTGTAATTGTAGAGCCTGTTGGCGAAGCACACATCAATGCAACTTTTAACAACATTATCATCACCCTTACCAACAAAACCGGCCAGGCTATTTCATGGTCATCTGCTGGTAAAATGGGCTTTAAAGGTTCTAAGAAAAACACTCCGTATGCTGCAGGTCAAGCTGCCGGCGATTGCGGTAAAGTTGCGTACGACTTAGGTTTACGTAAAGTTGAAGTGTTTGTAAAAGGCCCTGGTGCCGGTCGTGAGTCAGCTATCCGTACTTTGCAAACTGCAGGTATCGAAGTTACCACAATCAGAGATATTACACCGCTTCCACACAATGGTTGCCGTCCGTCTAAAAGAAGAAGAGTTTAATTAACAGATTTTAAAGCTAAGATTCTACAGCGAAAGGCTGTATGATACTTTAAAAATACACAAAAATGGCCAGATATACAGGACCAAAGTCCAAAATTGCCCGTCGTTTCCGTGAGCCTATTTTCGGTCCGGATAAAGCGTTAGAACGTAAAAACTACCCGCCAGGAATGCACGGTGCTTCCAAACGTCGTGGAAAACAATCAGAATATTCGACCCAGTTAATGGAGAAACAAAAAGTTAAATACACTTACGGTGTATTAGAGCGTCAGTTCGAAAACTTGTTTCACCGTGCTTCGGCTAAAGAAGGTATCACAGGCGAAAACCTGCTGAAATTTTTAGAAGCCCGTTTAGATAACGCTGTTTATCGTTTAGGTATATCACCTACACGTTCAGGAGCTCGCCAACTGGTTAACCACAAACACATTAATGTTAACGGTGCTGTTGTAAACATCGCATCATACGCATTAAAAGCTGGTGACGTAATATCTGTACGTGAGAAATCAAAATCACTTGAAGCTATTGCTACATCAGTGGCTGGAAGAAGAATCAACAAATACAGCTGGTTAGCTTGGGATGCAAATGAATTAACAGGTACATTCCTTAATTATCCTAACCGCGATGAGATCCCTGAGAACATCAAGGAAAACCTAATCGTCGAGTTGTATTCTAAATAAGATATGAGACATAAGATATGAGATTTGAGAGTTTTTTTCAAATCTCTTTTCTGGTTTCATATAATTGCAATAGGAAATAAGTAAGAGAGTTTAGATATAGGATTTCGGAATAACGTGAGTAAAGTCTCACACCTCAAATCTCACATCTCAAATCTATAATCAAGTAAACAATAAATAAAGGATATAAATGGCAATTTTAGCATTTCAAAAACCAGACAAGGTTATCATGCAAAAAGCAAATGATTTTGATGGTACGTTTGAATTTCGTCCGTTAGAACCAGGTTTTGGTGTAACCATTGGTAATGCTCTACGTCGTATCTTACTTTCATCACTCGAAGGTTATGCAATTACTTCTGTACGTTTCTCAGGAGTAACGCATGAGTTTTCAACCATCAAAGGTGTTGTTGAAGACGTAACCGAAATCATCTTGAACCTTAAACAAGTTCGTTTTAAAAAGACTGGTGAATCTGGCGACAACGAGAAAATATTTGTTATTATAAATGGCCAGGATGCTTTTAAAGCCGGAGACATCACAAAGTTCTCTAACAACTTTACAGTATTAAATCCTGATCTGGTTTTATGTAACATGGACTCATCTGTAACGCTTGAAATTGAGCTTACAGTTGGTAAAGGCCGTGGTTACGTTCCAAGCGAAGAGAACAAAAACCCTGATGCAAATGTTGGCGTTATCGCTATCGACTCTATATTTACGCCGATAAAGAACGTTAAATATACCATCGAAAACTATCGTGTTGAGCAAAAAACCGACTATGAGAAATTAGTATTGGATATTGCTACCGATGGATCTGTTCATCCTGAAGATGCTTTAAAGGAAGCTGCAAAGATCCTTATCCAGCACTTTATGTTGTTCAGCGATGAGAACATGATGCTTGAGGCTCAGGCTAAGGAAGAAACTAAAGAAGTTGATGAGGAAATTTTACACATGCGTAAGATCCTTAAAACAGAATTAGTTGATCTTGACCTTTCTGTACGTGCATTAAATTGCCTTAAAGCTGCAGATATCCGTAGCCTTGCCGATTTAGTATCGTATGATGTTGCTGATATGTTGAAATTCAGAAACTTTGGTAAAAAATCATTAACTGAAATTCAGGACCTGGTTAAATCAAAAGGCTTATCTTTTGGTATGAACCTGTCTAAATTTAAGTTAGACGAAGAATAAGGTAAGAGATGTTAGATTTTGAGACATGAGATTATTCTCGCTCTTAAAATCTAACATTTTTTATTTAACAATAAACGGGATCAGGAATTGATTGCTGAGCATTTTGTCTCATATCTCAAATCTAACATCTCAAATCTAATAAAAATAGCGAAGGCATAATTCCGAAGGTTTGAGTTAATCACCAGACGGTATGCACGTGAAATAATTTAATAACAATGAGACACGGAAAAAAAAACAATCACTTAGGCCGTACTACCAGCCATCGCAAAGCGATGCTGTCGAACATGGCAACTTCGCTTATCTTACACAAGCGCATCACTACAACATTAGCTAAAGCAAAAGTTTTACGCGGTTATGTTGAGCCACTTTTAACAAAATCAAAAAACGATACTACACACTCTCGTCGTACAGTGTTTAGCTACCTGCAAGATAAAGACGCAACAACTATCCTTTTCCGCGAGATCGCTGAGAAAATAGCTAACCGTCCAGGTGGTTACACCCGTATCATTAAATTAGAGAACCGTTTAGGCGATAACGCCGAAATGGCGATCATTGAGTTAGTTGATTACAACACTGTTTATGGTGTTGATACTGCAGCAGCAGCTAAAAAATCAACCCGTCGTCGTGGTGGTTCTGTAAAAGCTAAAACAGCAGCACCAGTTGCAGCCGAAGAAGCAGTAGTTGTTGAAGAAACTAAAGCACCAGTTGCTGAAGCTCCTGCAGCAAACGCTCCAGAAACAGAAGAAAAAGGAGAATAATTAATTCCTCTTTTCCGATATAAAAAACGCCCTGTTCTTTCGAGCAGGGCGTTTTTTTGTGCGTTGTGATTTGTGCGGTGTCCCTTAAGGTTGTGTCATCCTGGCGGTTACAATCCGGGAACTCTAAAGTGGAATGATATTATTCAAGTTTGTCATCTTTCGTAGTTACCCATGACATCTTTAAAAACATTTGTCATTGCTGCGTTCCTTATAATGACATAATTGTAAGTTGTTGATTATCAACTTATTTTTTTATACTCAATACTCTCGCCGCCGTCATTGCGAGTGACAACCGGGGGTAACCCAGAAAAAACAGTAATGACATCCTAAAAAGACCGTCCTTGCGAGGAGGTACGACGAAGCAATCCCCGACTTACAGGGCTGATTTGCATAGCGACTCTGTAAGTCGGGGATTGCTTCGTACCTCGCAATGACGGCGGCGATGGTGTTGTGCTTGAAAAAACACACACTGATAATCAATACTTTAAAAGCATGTCATTATAAGGAGGTACGACGAAGCAATCCCCAAAATACAGGGCGGATTTGCACAGCTACTCTGTAAGTCGGGGATTGCTTCGTCGTACCTCCTCGCAAGGACGGTCTTTTTAGGATGTCATTACTGTTTTTTCTGGGTTCCCTCCGGTTGCCACGCTGTCGCGCAATGACATAGCTTTATATTGTTATTTCTCCTTCAGAATTTTCCCCTAAATTTTACCATTCAGGATCTCAAAGTTCAAATAATGTCATTTCTCTTTCAGAGTCCCCGGATTTTGCAATCAGCATTATGATGGTATTGTAAATAACCGCTGATCCCCCTAAACAAAAAATCCCGCCTTGCTTTCGCAAAACGGGATATATAGAAAAAACATAAACTCCTTCAATCACCCATCATGGGCTTATTTTTTCTTTACGGTAGCGCCGTCTCTTACCTCTTCGCTGGCTATTTTAACAAGTTGGTCGTCGGCTTTTAAACCGCCGAAGATCTCTACCATATCGCCATTGGTGATGCCTTTTTTTACATCTACCCATTGGGCTTTATCATTTACAACTTTAATCACAAATACCCTTTCGGTAGATGTTACCACAGCGGTTTTAGGCACAACAAAAGTACTGTCGCCAGCTGGCAGGGGTACGTTAACCTCGGCAAACATGTGGGGCAATAACTTTTTGCTTTTGTTATATACATCCATTTCCAGGCGTTCGGCCCTTAGCTTTTCGTCGAGCGCGCCGGCCATACGTTTTACCTGTGCGGTAAATTTCTCGTTTGGCAAAGCTTTTACCGTGAAATCCACTTCGCTTTTGCTGCTTAACGAACCGGTATAGTTTTCTGGTATAGATACTACCAAACGCAGCCTGTTTTGATCCTGAAGGGTAAACAGCGGATCGGTTCCCTTGCCACCCGGACCAACATAGGCTCCAAGGTTTACGTTACGGCTGGTTATAACGCCGTCAAACGGTGCTCGTATCTCCAGGTAAGCCAGGTTAGCCGATACCTCTTTTAAGGCCGATTTAGCGGCTTCTACGTTGGCCATGTCGGCGTTCTTTTTAGCTTCTGCCTGTTCTAGGTCATTTAATGAAATGGTACCAGGAGTTTTGCTGGTGCTTACTAATCTATCGTATGTAGCTTTGCTGGCAAAGTAAACTGCTTCGTATTGTTTAATACGTGATTGCGCACCGGCAAGCTGAGAGTTTATCTCTGGGGCTTCCAGTACAACAAGCAACTGCCCTGCATGCACTTGTGACCCTATATCAACCAAAAGTTTTTTTACATAGCTGTTTACCTTTGCATACAGATCAACCTGTTGATAAGGTATCAGCTCGCCCGGAATGGCAATGCTGTTGCTTAGTTTGCCCTTGGTTACCGGCACAAGCTCAACAGTAGGATTTTCTGCTGCTTCTTGTGTTTGCTCTTCGGCTTCTTGTTCTTTTTTGTCTTTATCGTCTGAGTGGCATGCACTCAATGAGCTTACAGCAATAGCAAAAGCGGCAAGTATCAGTATCGATTTACTTTTAAATTTATTCATGATGATGCAAAGGGACATAAAATTTACTTTCTTTATCTTCAGGGTCTAATGAAACAGATTGGGTGGTGGTATTACCTTGTACCCAGGCAAAAACCAATGGTAATATAAGCAATGCTGCAAAGGTTGAGGCTATAAGCCCGCCAATAACTGCGCGACCTAATGGCGATGTTTGATCGCCACCCTCGCCTAAGCCAGATGCCATCGGAATCATACCAACTATCATGGCCAAACTGGTCATCAAAATTGGACGCAAACGCAAGGCAACGGCTTCGCGGGCCGATTTTAAGGCATCGCCGTTGTGCATGCGTAGTTCTTCGGCATTGGTTATCAATAACACCGCGTTAGAGATGGATACACCTACAGACATGATCATACCCATGTATGATTGTAAGTTTAATGTAGCACCGGTAATTTTTACCAGGAACAGCGATCCAAACAATACAGCCGGTACAGTAGATAATACCACGAGCGACATTTTAAACGATTGGAAGTTGGCCGCCAACATGAGGAAGATAACCAAAATGGCTACTATCAGTCCCGATTGTAAGCTATCCAGCGTAGCTGTTAATGTCTGGCTCATCCCACGCAGCTCAATTGTTAAGCCACGGGGCAGTGCGCCTAAAGAGGCGATAGCTTTTTGCACATCATCTGTGGCGGTGCCCAAATCTTTTTTGTTGATGTTGGCGGTAACAGATAGGGTAGGGATGGCTCCAATATTATCATTTTCGCCATTAGATACGCCTGTTTTAACGTCGGCAACATCACCCAATACCGGGCGGGCTCTATCGGCCGATACCGGAATCTCCCTGATATCGTTAAGGCTCGCCATCTGGTACTCTGGTACCTGTACCTGCACCTGGTAACTTAAACCTGCTTTTTCATCAATCCAGTTATTTTTTTCGGTGAATCTTGATGATGATGTAGAGGCAACTAACGACCGTGATATATCATTTAAACCAACACCCAATTGTGCCGCCCGTTGCCTGTCGATATTAATATCGATAGTAGGGTAGTTAAATGATTGTCCTATCTGCGCGTCGCGCAGGTATTTGATCTCTTTTAGTTTATCAAGCACCTTAAAGGCATACTCCTGGTTTTGTTTTTTGTTTTTGCCCGATAAAGCTATCTCAATTGGGGTAGGCGATCCCTGGCTCAAAATTTTATCGGTAAGCTCTATCGGCTCAAAAGAAAGTTTTATGCCCGGTAATTGTTTAGCTACCTGGTACCTGAATTTTTCTTTCAAATCATCCAGGTTTACCTTATAATCTTCAGCTAAACTTACTTGCATTACGGCTTCCTGCGGACCTGCCATAAACAAGTATATAGGGTTGGTAGAGAATGAAGATGGGTGCGAACCTACAAATGTAGAGGTAATGGCAATATTGTTTTTACCAACTATCTGCCCCAGTATATCCTGTGCTTTAATGGCCACAACTTCGGTACGCTCTAAACGGGTACCATCCGGTGCGCGTAAACGTACCTGGAACGTGCCCGAGTTTACTTTTGGCAATACATCCCTGCCAATAATGTTAAATAGTAAAAAAGCTAAGCCAAACGCGCCAATTACGTACACGGTAACCAGTAATTTACGCCGGGGCAGCATCTTATCCATCAATACCATAAAGCTGTCCCTAAACTTATCAAAACGGGTTGCTTTACCTTCTGTATGTTCCAAAGCCTTTTTCATGGCTTTTTCTTTTTGTTCCCAGGGCTCACCTTCGTCCTCTAAAGCAAAACCATCTGCATGGCTATGGTCTTCGTGTTTGTTTACCATCATCCAGTTGGCCATAATAGGCACAAAGGTTTGGGCAAGCAGGTAAGATATGATCATGGAGAAACCGATGGCCAATGCCAGCGGCAAAAACAATGCTCCCGGAATCCCCGTCATGGTAAAGGCCGGCGCAAATACCGCCAGGATACAAAACAGGATCAGTAATTTAGGGAAGGCGATTTCCTTACAGGCATCCCAGATGGCTAATGCCTTGGGTTTGCCCATATCAAAGTGCTGGTGGATATTCTCGATAGTAACTGTGGATTCATCTACCAGGATACCAATAGCCAGCGAAAGACCGCTCAGCGTCATGATGTTGATGGTTTGATGAAACAGCGACAGGAAAAATATAGCCGAGATGATACAGGTTGGGATAGTTAATATTACAATTAACGCGCCGCGCCTGTCGCCAAGGAAAAGTAATACCATTAAGCCGGTAAGTACCGCGCCTATGGCTCCTTCTTCGGCCAAACTTTTAACAGCGTTTATTACATAGATGGATTGATCAAATACGAATGACAATTTCACATCGGGAGGTAATAGCGCCTGGAAGCGGGGAATAGCCTTCTTTAAGTTTTGTACCACATCCCAGGTTGATGCCGTTGCCGACTTGGTGATAGGCAGGTATACAGACCGTTTGCCGTTAATTAATGCGTAACCGTTAGTTATATCCGCCGCATCTTCAACAGTGGCTACATCGTGCATAAACACGGTTTGTATGCCATTTTTATACAAAGGGATATTGCCAAAGTCTGCAACCTTTTTAATGGTGGTGTTTGATGGTGCTAAGTAGTTATAATCGCCAATACGTACGTTACCTGCCGGTGTGTTTTGGTTGTTTTCGCGCAGGGCGGCAACAATCTGGTCTGGCGTTAGGTTGTGGGCACGCAGCGCGTTTGGATCTATCTTAATAACAATGGTACGCTGGTTACCTCCAAAAGGAGCCGGCGCAACCAAACCAGGTATTGATGTAAACGACGAACGTACATATACCAGGGCATAATCCAGCAACTCGTTATTAGAACGGGTGGCGCTGCTTAAAACTAACTGACCAACCGGTAATGTAGAGGCATCAAACCTCAAAATAAACGGAGGCTGCGACCCTTGCGGGAAGGAAGCCTGCGCCCGGTTGGTATAACTCGTTACCTCGGCCGCGGCCTGGGCCATGTTGGTACCCTCGTAAAAAGTTACTTTTATTAATGTTAAACCCTGTATGTTTTTGGTTTCGATACTTTTAACGCCCGAAACAAACAGCAACAAGTTAACATATTGCTTACCAAAGTAAGCCTCCATCTGGTTTGGGGTAAAACCGCCGTAAGGATGGGATACATAGATAACCGGTAAGTTAAGATCCGGAAAAATATCGATCTTGATGGTACGTACCGCATTTATCCCGAAAAAAAACAACCCGGCTACTATAACCAATATGGTAATTGGTTTTTGAAGCGCCCCTTTTATCATTCCCATTATATATGTGTATCTGTTATTAAAAATTATTGATGAATAAGCCAAAATCGCCGGTAGCTGCTGCCTTGTAAAGCAGGGCCTGCCATACGTTGTTGGATGCTATGTACTTGTCAACCTCGGCACGGTTTAGCGTGTAAAGCGCCTGTGTAAAATCAACAATGTTTGATAGTCCGTTTTTGTATAGGGCGTATTTTTGGGTATAGGCATCCCCGGCTGCTTTTACTTCAACAGGTACTTCGTTGTAGTTTTTAAGCGAATTGCTGATGCGGGTTTCTGCCAGTACCTGCTGTGCCTGTAATTGCTGTTCTACTAGGTCATAGTCGTTCTTATACTGTGCCGAGGTAAATTTTTGCGATTGTACCTGGTAATGCGTTCTAAATATGGTGGTAAAATTCCAAACCATAGCTACACCAAACAGGTAGTTGTACCGCGTTGGATCGGCTCCTGCGCCATAGCTGCCGCTATAGCTGTTTTGGTTGGTAACGTAATCGGCATTAAAGCCCGAACCACGGCCCTGGTAAACCCCAAACAAACTAAATGTTGGCAGCGCGAAGGTTTTAAGGTATTTAACCTGTTCGTCGCTTACACCCAACCTGTTTTGGAAATAGCGAAGCGTAGGATGATCATTAATAGAAACGGCGCTTTGTGCAGCTAAATCGGTAGGTGCCTTGGTAATAAAGGCGCTATCCAGCTGAAACTCCTGTGCCGGGATACCTAAATAAATAGAAAGCTGGTTACTTTGCTCCTGTACCGTTTGATCGGTATTGGTTAAAGCAATTTTGGCGTTTGATACTTCGGCATTTGCCAAAGCCGAGTCGACGCCGGCGTTAAGGCCGTTTTTTACACGGGCAACCACTACAGTTTGCAGGTCGATAGCGCGTTTAAGGTTATCGGTTTGTGCTTTTTGCAGTTGCTGGGCAGCCAACAGGTTAAGATAAGTGCTTGCCACCCTAATCTGATGCTGAAACTGCTCCTGGTTAAGATCGCTTGCTTCGCGGTTTACCACGTTGCTTTGTACCTTAACTCTCTCTTTGGCCTTGCCGAAGCTAAAAAAATCCCAGCTTACGTTGCTCAGGTAAAGAGAACCAAAGGCGGCGTTCCAGTTTTGCTTAGGTAGTGCAGGGCCCGATGATGCCACTGATAAACCATGATAACCATACAGCGGGCCGTTTTGGCCATTGGCGGTTCCGTAGTCTTGTTGTGCCGAGATGCTTACATCTGGTAGATACTCTGTACGTGTTTCTTTTAAATATGCCTTTGCAGCATTTAGCTGGTTAGCTTTCGACTTAATGGTACCGTAATTAGCGAGTGCCATTTGTTCAGCATCTTTGATATTGAGAACTTTTTGCTGAGCCTGAGCCTGAACGACATAAAAAACACCTAAAAACAGAAGTAATTGTTTTGAAGGTATTTGTAACATTGTGGTGTAATTTGTACACTGCAAATGTAGATTTATCGGATATATTAGAAAAATGAATTAATTTTGTCATAATCATTAGAAAAACTAATACATGAATATTGCACTCCATCATTTCCGTTTGGTTGATACCATTTCGAAGGAGGGATCGCTCACCAAAGCGGCCGCAACTTTGCACTTAACGCAGTCGGCATTAAGCCACCAATTGAAAGAATTAGAGCGTGAAATGGACATTGAAGTTTTTCATCGGCAGGGCAAAAAACTCCATCTTTCTGAGCAGGGTTACCGCTTCCTGCGGAGTGCCGAAAAGATCCTCGCAGAGATCAATTCTTTGGAGGAAGATATCCAGAATTATAAGAACGGTAAAACCGGAAAACTTACCATCAGCATGCAATGTTACACGGCTTATCACTGGTTGCCGGGCATCATCAAATATTACAAAAACCGCTGGCCTGATATCAATATCCACATTTTATCGGATGCAACGCGCCGTCCGCTGGAGTATTTGATGCGTGGCGAACTGGATATTGGCATCGTGCGTACGCAGATGATAAACACCAAAATTGTGTACGATCCTATCTTCGAAGATCAGCTGGTAGCGGTGATCTGTAACGATCATCCACTGGCAAAAAAGGACGTTATAGACGTTACAGATTTTCAGGATCAGGAGCTCATTTTACCGTTGTATGATCCATCTTACCAGGATACGCCGGTGATAGAAGCGCTCATCCAGGCACAGCAGGTAAGGCCCAAAACTTTGCACCGTATTCACTACACCGATGCTACTATTGAGATGGTAAACGCGGGCCTCGGAATTAGTGTTATGGCCGACTGGATAGTGAAACCATACCTCAATGGTCGCAACATTGTGACAAAACCCTTACATCATTCTATTGCACAACGCACCTGGTACGCCGCTACAATTAAGCAAACACCCGCTATTCAAAACTTTTTGGAATGTTTAAAGATGCATTTTTCTATAAATGGTTTGATAGCGCAGCCCATTAAAGAAGATATTGTGCTTGAAATGGCCGAAGTTATATAACAAGCTAACAACGCTCTGGTAAAAGTATTGATGACACTTATTTAAGATTCTCCGGGATTGATGTGTTATCAATACTCTTTTTGCACTTGCCAATACTATTCTGCCCTTAGGCCGGTATTTTTTAGAAAATTGGGCAGATGTGGTAAATTAGGGACGTTAAAATCCAATTACACCCTTTTACTGCATCGTTAATGAAAACAACTCAAACAATAGCTTTAGGTATAGGCATAGTTTTGCTGGCCATTGGTAAATCATTTGGTCAAAGTACAGATGTGGCTATGCCTAAGCTGATAGAAAAGGATGGCCGCCACGCGTTTATGGTAGATGGGCAGCCTTTTTTAATGCTTGGCGGGCAAGCGCACAACTCAAGCGCATGGCCGGGTATGATGCCCCAGCTATGGACTGCCGTTGAAACCATGCACCTTAATACCCTTGAAGTGCCTTTATACTGGGAACAAATTGAGGCGCAGCCCGGCAAGTTTGATTTTTCGATAGTAGATATGTTGCTAAGCCAGGCAAGGGAACACAAGGTACACCTGGTATTGCTTTGGTTTGGCACCTGGAAAAACGGGAGTAATCACTACATGCCCGAATGGATGAAAACCGATGCCGCCAAATACCCTAATATAACCGGCAAAACCGGTACGCCTAAAGATTCGCCGTCGCCACACTCAAAGGCTACGCTGGAAGCCGATATAAAAGCTTTTACAGCTATTATGGGCCATCTTAAAAAAGCCGATCCGCAACACACCGTGATTATGGTACAGGTAGAAAACGAAGCTGGCTCGTGGGATACCATGCGCGATTATTCGGCTGCTGCCCAAAAGCTTTTTGAAGGCCCGGTACCTGCCGAACTGCTGAAAACCAATGTGCTGAAAGCTTTAAATGTACCTGCGGGTAGCCAGGGCAACTGGCAAAAGGTTTTTGGCGACAGGGCCGACGAATATTTTCAGGCCTGGTCTATAGCGCGCTTTATAGGGCAGGTTGCAGCAGCCGGCAAAGCAGAATACAGCTTGCCTTTATATGTTAACGCAGCCCTGCGCGATCCCCTTACCAACCCTATGGCTACCAGCTACGAAAGTGGTGGCCCCACCGATAATGTGATTCCGATATGGAAAGTTGCCGCGCCCGCCATTGATTTACTGGCACCGGATATTTACCTGGACGGAAGCGAGCGTGTGCTGAAGGTTTTGGACCTGTACGACAGACCGGATAACGCTTTGTTTGTACCTGAAGCTGGTTTAATTGCCGAAAATGCTAAATATATATATCCGGTACTGGCCCACGGCGGCATAGGCTTTTCGCCCTTTGGGATAGATGATAATGGCCAGGGTTCTACACCGGAGGCTATAAGCGACCGCCTTGCACCCTACGCGCAGGAGTTTGCCATGGCTGCCCCTATGATGCGCGAACTGGCTAAATGGAGCTTTGAAGGAAAAATTAAAGCCGTTGTTGAGCACGAAGACCATGCCGAACAAACACTTGACCTGGGCGAATGGCAGGCCACCGTCTCGTTTGGTACCCGGCACGATAATGCCGCAGAAGCCAAAAAGCCGCCCGTAGGTAAAGCAATGGTGGTACAGCTGGATAAAAATAAGTTTGTAGTTGTTGGCACGCAAAGCCATATTACTTTTAAGCCTGTTGGCAACAACACAGGCAAAGCATGGCAATATATTAAAGTAGAAGAAGGCAGCTATAAGGATGGTGCTTTTGTGCCGTTACGGATATTAAACGGCGACGAAACCGATTTTGGTGGCCCTCGTTTTGGTGTAACGCCAACTGTATTACAAATAACGGTGGGGGTAAGGTAAAAAACAGTTGCCGGTGTTTTATGTTTGTGCTTTGTAAACTACCGTACTATACAAATATGAAAACGCTCGTAATTTTTTTCTTTCTATTCATTTTACAAACAGGTTTACAGGCCCAGCAATTGATATGGCCAAATAATAAAAAGGCTGTTATTGTATTAACTTACGATGATGCGCTGCTGTCGCAATTAAAGGTTGCCGTACCGCAACTGGAGGCGGCTCATTTAAAGGCGACATTTTTTTTAACGGGCGATATTAACGGTGAAACCATTGGTAAATGGCGCGCGCTGGGTAAAAAAGGATTTGAAATGGGTAATCACACCCTGTTTCATCCTTGTTTATCAACAGACGATAACCCGGTACATTCGGAGGGTTATACGCCGTATAGTATCATCCGCGAAATTGAGGTAATGAACCACTTTTTGTACGCGCTCGATGGCAAAACTTTGCGCACCTACGCCTATCCCTGTACCGAAACAACCGTTGGCGGTAAAGATTATGTGGATACCCTGCGTAAATACGGCCTTATAAAGTATGCCCGTGTTGGCGGCGACGTTAATGAAGCCGTAATTAAAGATTTTAAACACCTCGATCCCCTGCAGATCCCATCTTATGGCTTAGAGGATAACACTACCGGCGATCAGCTTATCGGGTTTGTAAAAAAGGTACAGCAAAGTGGTGGCATGGGTATTATTATGCTGCACGGCATTGGCGGCGATTATATTACCATATCCGCGGCAGCGCATCAACAACTGATCACCTACCTTGAAAATAACCGCGATCAGATATGGGTACCAACTTTTATGCAGGCAATGGATTACGCGTTTAAGGCGAGCAAATAAGCTTAAGGCTTAAAACCGGAGGCAAAAAGCTTAAAAATTTGCATCGGTCATTATTTATCAGCTGGTATAGAGGACTTTTTCAAAGCAGTCCGTAAGTAAACAATACAAGTAGCTTTCCGCCTTCAACTTTTTTCCATCCCCATTATGGAATCTCTTTCCATCCTGCATCCTACAGGAAATAAGCGATCCATGAAAAAATTAATCCCTTTCCTTTTATCCATAGTAATATTAACTGTATTACAACTTTCTGTAGCCAGTGCCCAAACGCCGCAGCTTACTGTGGATGGTAAAAGCAATAACGGCGTAAGGCTGCAACAGCTTAAAATAGATGTGGCTATTTATGGCAATATCAGTCGTACCACATGGCAAATGACTTTTTATAACTCCACCTCGCGGGTATTGGAAGGTACACTTACCTTTCCGCTAAAAGATGGTGTAAGCGTAAGCCGCTACGCGTTGGATATTAACGGCAAAATGCGCGAAGCGGTACCGGTAGACAGGGGGAAGGGCACCGTGGTTTTTGAATCGATAGAACGCAGGCGTGTTGATCCCGGTTTGCTGGAAAAAGTAGAAGGTAATACTTTTCGCACCCGTATTTATCCTATCAATCCGCACGCTACACGTACGGTAATTATTGGTTACGAGGAAGAGATTCCGCTGGCCGGTAATGGCAACCTTAAGTTTACCCTGCCCCTTAATGTAAAAGATACAGTAGCGCAATTTTCGCTCACGGCTTCGGTAATTCAGAGCGCTACGGCGCCGGTTGCAGACAACAATAATAACGATGATCTTAAATTTGATAAGCGTCAGAATACCTACGCGGCATCTATAGATAAAAGTAATTATGTGCCCGATCATTCCCTGTCGTTTTTGATCCCGAAGCCACTGGATGCGGCAGAGGTGATGATACAGCAACAGGGCAATAAGTATTATTACTTTATTAATACTACCCTGCAACCGCACAGTATCAGCAAGCCGTTGCCGCATCGTATTGGTTTATTGTGGGATGCTTCCCTGAGCGGGGCAAACCGGGATACCAAAAAAGAATTTGCATTGCTGGATGCTTATTTAAAAAAGACGGGCAATACCGAGGTTACTTTGATAACCTTTAGCAATACAATTTTAAATACCAAAAGCTATACTGTTACCAATGGTAACTGGGCTGCGCTTAAAGCCGACCTGGAGCATGTTACTTATGATGGCGCTACCAATTTTGGCAATATTAACCTGGCGCAATACCCCGCAGACGAGTTTTTATTAATGAGCGACGGCCATCAAACTTTTGGCGAAAAAGGCATCAAACTTAATAATAAACCGGTGTATTGTATCAATTCGTCGGCATCGGCAGATTATAGTAACTTGAAACTGATTGCCCTTAAAACACATGGCGAGCTTATCGACCTCAATAAAGACGATACCGAAAAAGCGCTCACCAGCTTAACCAATCAGCCATTGCATTTTTTAGGTGTAAAGGCAGGCGCATCTGTTGAAGAAAATTACCCATCGTTACCGGTTGCCGTGAGCGGTACATTTTCGATAGCCGGCGTAACCCGGGAGCCTAATCAAACTATTACCCTGCAATATGGCTATGGAGATAGGGTAAGCTACCAAAAAGAAGTAACACTGGATTTGGCGGCCAATGGGGTAGATGATGTTGACGTAGCTAAACTATGGGCTCAAAAAAAGATAAGCGAGCTGGATATTAATTACGAGGCCAATCGGCAGGATATTGAATCGCTGGGTAAACGTTTTGGCATAGTTACCCGCAATACCTCGCTTATTGTGTTAGAAACCGTAAGCGACTACATTCAATATGATATTGAACCACCTGCCGAACTACGTGCGCAATATGATGCCATAATGAAGCAGCGGGTTAATACCGATTTACCCGCCCGGCGCGAAAACCTAAGCGCCGCCGAAAATATGCAGCGAGATTTAACGCAATGGTGGAATGCCGATATTGCGCCAGAGCCTAAACCCGAAAAGGTTACTGCCCAACCTCCGGTACAGCCACAAAGGCAAAATTCAACCCACCCCCGGTTAATAACACCCTCCGCACAAGGCCGCACCATAAGTGGCGTAGTTACAGGTAAGGACGACGGCCAACCCATACCAGGCGTATCTGTAATTATAAAAGGTACAAACATGGGTACGCAAACCAATCAACAGGGGAGTTACCTGCTTAACGCTCCCCAAAAAGCTGTATTGCAATTTCTGTTTATAGGATACAACAGGCAGGAAGTTACCGTGCGAAACCACGCGAATATCGATGTAGCCTTAACTTCGTCGGCTAACCAGCTTAATGAGGTTGTGGTTGTTGGCTATAGTGCTCAAAAAAGAAAAAGTGTTACCGGTTCGGTAGCCTCAGTAAGCCAGAGCATGCAAGTTGTAGAGCCGGTGGCAGATGCATCGGCAGAGCCAGAGGCAGATAAAAGCATTGCCGAGCCTACTGTAGCAAATAGTTTGGCAGGTCGGGTAGCGGGTATAGTTGCTAATTCGCCGCAGGCAAACTCCAATAATTTGGCCGAGGTTGTTGTTTCCACTACAACTTCAAGAAATAGGGATGTTACAGGAGCGGTATCAACCATGTACGGAAATTCGTTAGTTAACCAAGGTACGCCGGGAGGCAACGCGGATATCCGTATTCGTGGTACTTCAACTGGAGCTAATGCGCAGCCGGTGTACGTTGTAGATGGGGTAATAACCAGCCATATGCCAAACATCAACCCTAATGATATTGCCTCGGTTAATGTATTAAAAAATGCCGGCGCTACGGCGGTTTATGGAGCGCGGGCTGCTAACGGGGTTGTTGTAGTAACAACCAGGGCAGGAAGAAGAAGAGCAGGCCTGGCCGATTCTGCCACTAACCCCGCAAGCCAAAGCAGCGGTATAAATGTTACTTATAACCCGGCATTAACCAATTATTTAAAGGTTATACAAATGGAACCTAAAGCCGGCCAATACCAAAAGTATCTGGATTTAAGGCAGACATTTAGCAGTAACCCTGTTTACTATTTTGATGTGGCCGACTATTTTATAAAAACAGGTAATAAAGAAATTGGCAGGCGTATACTAAGCAACCTGGCCGAGCTTGACCTGGGCAGCTATGAACTTTACAAAATGCTGGGCTATAAATTAAAGCAACTGGGCGATTACGAGGGCGAAGTATTTGCCTTTAAAAAAGTAACCGAACTGCGCCCGCTCGATCCGCAAAGTTACCGCGATTATGGCCTGGCCCTGGAAGATATGGGTGAGCATCAGCAAGCTTTAGATATACTATATACCGCCATGACAAAAAGCTATACCGCCGATGCCGACGGCCTTTATAGCGGTATTCAGGAAGTATTTTTGCCAGAAGTAAACCGCATCATCGCTTTAAATAAAGGTAAACTTAATCTTAAGGCTATCCCTAAATCCATTATAAAACCATTGCCAACAGATATTCGCATAGTGATGGACTGGAACATGAATAATACCGATATAGACCTGTGGGTAACCGACCCTAACGGCGAAAAATGTTTTTTTAGCCACAACCGTACTAAAATTGGCGGCCGTATCTCGCACGACATGACCCGTGGTTTTGGTCCCGAGCAGTTTTTGCTTAAAAAGGCTATTAACGGCAGTTATAAAATAGAGATCAATTACTATGGCGATACGCACGCTACCCTTGCGGGGCCAACCACCATTATGGCCGAAATGTTTACCCATTACGGTACCCCGCAGGAAAAGAAAGAGCTGATTGTATTGCAAATGAAAAAAGAATCGAAAGGTGCCGTGTACATTGGCGACCTGGATTTTAAGTAAATAAATAATTGATTATCAGTGTATGTTTTTCATGCACAATACCCTCGCCATCGTCATTGCGAGTAATCACCAGCTGTGCTGTAAAAGACAGTAATGACATCTTAAAGAAAGACCGTCCTTGCGAGGAGGTACGACGAAGCAATCCCCTACTTACAGAGCGGATTTGCACAGCTACTCTGTAAGTAGGGGGATTGCTTCGTGCCTAGCAATGACGGTGGCGAGGGTGTTGTGTTTGAAAAAAATGCATACTGATAATCAATACTTTAAAAGTATGTCATTATAAGGAGGTACGACGAAGCAATCCCCTACTTACAGAGCGGATTTGCACAGCTACTCTGTAAGTAGGGGATTGCTTCGTACCTCGCAATGACGGTGGCGAGGGTGTTATATTTGAAAAAATAAATACTGATAATCAATACTTTAAAAGCATGTCATTATAAGGAGGTACGACGAAGCAATCCCCTACTTACAGGGCGGATTTGCATAGCAACTCTGTAAGTCGGGGATTGCTTCGTACCTCGCAATGACGGTGGCGATGGTGTTGTGCTTGAAAAAATTTACACTGATAATCAATACTTTACAACCATGTCATTATAAGGTACGAAGGAATCCCCGAGTTACAGAGCCGCTGCGCAAATCCGCCCTGTAATTTGGGGATTGCTTCGTCGTACCTCCTCGCAATTGACGATCTTTTTTTAAGATGTCATTACTGTTTTTCCAGTTTAACCCTGGTTGTCACTCAGTAACGGCTGTATATGTGTATGGAAATATTCTTGCAAGAAATTTAAACAGGCTCTTAAATAAATTTTAATATATTAGTTTCAATTTATCAGCTGCCTAATATTAAAAAAAAACAATAACACCCCCTACACAATGCCCTTCACAACGCTTCTGCAAAAGCTGCATTTAAGATGCCGGTTATATCGGCGCTATCTTATCTGCGCATTTTTATTTCCTATTCATTGGGCCTATAAGTAATAAATAGCAAAAAGCGGTTAAACTGGCCGCAGCTTTATACTTGTAAAACCTTTGCAAAGGCATTTAATAGTTGCTTTAAAAAATATATGTTATTTAACTCCATCACCTTTGTATTTTTTTATATTATAGTAACCTCTTTGTATTTTGTTTTTCCGTACAGATTCAGATGGGTTATATTATTAGGTGCAAGCTGTTATTTTTATATGGCTTTTGTACCGGTGTATATTCTTATTCTGGGCTTTACTATTGTTATTGATTACCTGGCAGGCATATATATTGAAGAAGCTAAAGGTCTTCGCCTCCGAAAACTTCTCTTATTGGCCAGCCTGGTAGCCAATATAGGTGTTTTGGCTATTTTTAAATACTTCAACTTTTTGAATTATAATATTGATATTCTTTCCGGAAAATTCAACTTTCATAATCCTATTCCTTACTTAACTATTTTATTGCCAATAGGGTTATCGTTTCACACCTTCCAGGCGATGAGCTATACCATTGAGGTGTATCGTGGCAATCAAAAGGCCGAAAGGCACTTTGGTATTTACAGCTTATACGTTATGTTTTATCCGCAGCTGGTGGCGGGGCCTATTGAGCGGCCACAAAACATTTTGCCACAAATGCACGCCAAACACCCGTTTAACTACAACTTAATGAAAGCGGGCTTAAAGCTAATGCTTTGGGGTTTTTTTAAGAAGCTGGTAATTGCCGATAGGCTTTCAATTTTTGTAGGTTCTGTTTATAATAATCCCGAGTTGCATAATGGTAGTACCATTGTAATAGCATCTATATTTTTCTCTATTCAAATCTATTGCGATTTTTCGGGGTATACAGATATTGCCATTGGTTGTGCCAAAACTATGGGGTTTGATTTAATGAAAAACTTTGAACGGCCATATTTTGCAACCAACATACAGGATTTTTGGCGACGGTGGCATATATCGCTCTCTACCTGGTTTCGCGATTATTTATACATTCCGCTAGGAGGCAGCAGGGGAACAAAAGGGAGACAGTACCTCAACTTATTTATTGTTTTTTTAATTAGTGGTATATGGCACGGGGCCAATTACACATACATTATCTGGGGTATATTGCATGGCTTGTATTCTGTTGCTTATTTAATTATTAAGCCTCATTTACGTAATAAAAGCCGGGGCAAAAATGCGGCTGCACTGGTTAGGGCAGGTAACATCATTTTAACCTATACCATTGTAACATTTGCCTGGATATTTTTTCGTGCCAATACCGTAGCAGATGCTTTTACCCTCATCCATAATTTAAAAAGTTTTGGGGCCAGGCCATTTATTGGCGATGGGATAAGCAATTTTGCCCATTCGCTTTTGGCTATACTGATACTATTTGTTGTTGAGTATAAAATGGAATATCTGCCGCAAAAGTTTAATTTTTATACTTCGCCTAATATTGTACTTAGGTGGGGCACCATAGCTTTTACAGTTATTCTTATATTGATACTTGGAGTGTTTAACGGGGGGCAATTTATATATTTTCAATTTTGATGAAAAACAAACCTGTTGTTAAATTTTTACTGAGGCTGTTTTGCTTTTTTGTAGTGCTAACGGTGCTTGATGGGGTTGTGGGCTATATGCTAAGAAAGATATACTTTAGCCAGCGGGTGGGCCAGTACAGCCAAACCACTTATGCTATTGATAGCGCCAGGCAGGATATTATGATTTTTGGAAGTTCGAGGGCGGTACGGCATTACTCGCCGGCCATTATATCAAAAATATCTGGTTTAAGTTGTTATGATTCTGGCCGGGATGGTTTGATGATACCTTACTCAACAGCAATGGAAGAAATTGCGTTAACACGGCACACTCCCAGGCTCATTATATTGGATATAACCCCCAGGGAGTTGGGAATTGATGAAACTAAATATGTCAGGCTTTCCATTTTATTACCCTACTGTGCCCAACATAAACAATTTGTAAAGTATATACAGGAGATTAGTCCGCTTGAGCCATACAAGCTATTATCGCGCACATACCCATTTAATTCGTCGGTTTTTATATTGGCCACTAACGCTCTATTCTCAAAATCCATAAAAAAAGACACCAATGGTTACCTGCCATTGGAGGGACATATGACGAAAACCGAAATGGACGATTACAATGCAAGGATGCAAAAAAGATATTTAAAAATAAAAGTAAGAAAGGAAGTAGCAGAAGACAAAGCCGTTGGTTATTTTAAAACTTTTTTAAATAACACGGTCAGTCATAATATTAAAACAATTGTTGTTATATCCCCCACTATTTTAAAAGATCCTTTTTACCTGGATAATCAAACTGTGGAGAAAAAACTGATCATCCAAATTGCAGCCCAATACCCTAATGTAACTTTTTTAGATTATTCGGCAGACCCGCGTTTTAATTACCATCCCGAAAAGTTTATGGATGTATTTCATTTGAATAAAATAGGCTCAGAAGAGTTTTCTTACGGAATAGCACATTATATAAAGGATACCCTTTTAAAAAAATGAGCTATAGTCTTTTGATCCTCCCCCTTAACGTGTTGGCCCTGCTATCCTAAAGGATACCACTATCCTTTGGGATAGTAATATCTTTTACATATTATATATGGATAGGTTTGTGCTATATACTTATAGAAATGAAAATATTACATTTAATATCAAGCCCGCGCGGCGGCGCATCGTTTAGCGTTAAATTAGGTAATGCTATAGTTGATAAATTAGAGGCAGCAAACCCGGGTAGCACGGTTGTAGTTCATGATCTTACCAAAACCCCTTTCCCGCACCTGGAAGAGGTTCATATAAATTCCTTTTTTACGCCCATAGAAAACCACAGTCCGGAGTTGACGGAAGCGGTAAAACATTCTGACGCTGCCATAGCCCAATTAAAAGATGCCGATGTAATTGTAATAGGCGCGCCAATGTATAATTTTAGCATCCACTCTACCTTAAAGGTTTGGATAGATCATATTGCACGTGTTGGCCAAACTTTTAACTACTCTGAAAAAGGGCCCGAAGGGTTGGTGAAGAATAAAAAAGTTTACCTGGCTATTTCAAGCGGCGGCGTTTACAGCGAAGGTTTTATGAAAGCCTATGATTTTACCGAGCAATATTTACGCGCCCTGCTTGGCTTTTTAGGGATGACCGATTTAAAGGCCATCAGGGTTGAAGGCGTAAACGTGCCCAATTTAAAAGATACCGCTCTGGAGAAAGCCGTTGCCGGGATTGAGTTGTAGCCAACCGATTGTCATTTCGAGCGAGGTACGAGGAGAAATCTTATGCGGTATGCCAAACAACCATGCAATGCGTCTAGGATTTCTCACTCGTATCGATGACAGTTTTTAATTAGAAGCAGTACGCCTACTTTTTTTCATTAACAACCTGCAGCATCTCAATGATCTTATCCAGTTTATCAATTTCGATGGAATTGAGGCGGGCGAGTAATTGTTCAATCTCTTTTTTTGCCTCTACGTTTGTTCTGTAATCCTCATCGGCCTGCGTTCGGTCGCGCTCACCCTGGCGGTTTTGAGCCATCATAATGATAGGAGCCGCGTAGGCAGCCTGGGTAGAAAACAGCAGGTTAAGTAATATAAATGGATATACATCCCAATGCCCTACAAAAGCAATTACGTTAAGGCCCATCCATAAAATAACAATTAAGGTTTGGATGATAATAAACCGCCACGATCCCATTCCCCTGGCTACACTATCTGCCAGCCGCTGACCAAATCCTAATGATTCTGAATGCTTTTGATGCCATGTTCTGCTTTTTTCCATATACTTTAATTTTGCTTTACTGATGATTGAAAACGGGAGAGGAGAACACCGCCTTTATGCAGTAATAATAAGCAAAGTTTCTGTATTTTGTTTGTGCTGCAACCTTCAACTTTTGATAAATAAAAATTGCGCTACACTATCTTAAAAACAATGGCATGCTATTTATCAAGTTCGGTTTTGAGGTATTGGGTGTATCTGAACGCTTCGGTCTCTGCCAGGTGCTGACCATCAAATGCAATTTTAAAGGTGTTTTTGTTTTCTTTGAATATGCTCTTCCATCAACGGCAATAAAGCTAACTCCTGTTTTGCAAAAAGCCTGCCGAAGGCTTTCAGTTTAACTGTTGCTATTTTTAAGCGCCTGTAGGTCGCATTGCAGGGTTTTGTCCCAGTTGCCGGTTGTAGCTGCGGCATCGTAGGTAGATTGCATAAACTTCAACAGCGTTTCCTCGGGATTGGCAGATCGTTGTACAGATTCGTAGGTGAGAAAAAACTCGCCCATTTCTGCACTGTAAAATGCTTCTGGTGGGGCAACCTGCTGCTTGCCAAAGTCATCAGGTGTAGGGTAACAATAGGCATAAAAGGAGGGTTGTGGAAAAGCATCAGACCCAGGCCAAAATCCGCAAGAGCTTACTTCGTGCGAGTAGGCTTCCTGCATTACCACCTTAGGCATATTGGGCATAGATCCCTGGTGCAGTGGGGCCGGCCGGCCCGAAAAGCGGGTAACCGCCAGATCAAAGCCGCCCCAGAAAAAGTGCACCGGGCTATTCTTCCCGCTGAAACCGGCCCTGAAATCGGTAAATACATTATGTATCCTCACCAATGCCTGCCAAAGATTGTGCATTACTGTGGCATCGTATCCGCAGGGAGTGTGGTTGTCTGCAAAAGGTACGGCGGGGTCTACTTCGTTTGGTACAGCGTAAATAGCCACATCAATGCCTGCCTGCTGCAAAGTATCCATTAATTGGTTATAAAAGGCAGCCACGGTTTTACCGCCCAACGCAAAATTAAGCTTAGCGCCCATGCTGGTACTCACCTGTACCTGGTGGCTGATGAAATCAAGATCGATCTGAAAAATACCATCCCTATAAGGCATACTGCCGGTAGTTAAACCGGTAACGCTCACATACAAAGTAACCTGCCAGGAGTGATTGATCCATGGCATTTTTTGCAAGCGTATTTTGCCTACTATCTGGGTGTACATGTGCACGGTGGCAATGGTATCTTTTAAACTGTGGTAATTTAAAACGGGCCAGGTTGGAGTGGTATGGTTGGGCATGGCAGTTGTATTTATAATGTAAACAGCGGGCGGTATTGTTATGTTTTTTGGATGCAAATAAATATACCCAATTTTAACCCGGTTTTTGCCGAAATAAAAAAGACCGGCCACGCAATGTAACCAGTCTTTTTTAACGCATAATGCTGCTATTATAAAGTATTCATATCAATTACAAAGCGGTAATGTACCTGGCCTGCAAGGGTACGTTCGTAAGCTTCGTTGATTTTATCAATTCCTATAACCTCTACATCGGAGGTTATGTTATGTTCGGCACAGTAATCCAGCATTTCCTGGGTTTCTTTGATGCCGCCTACTAATGATCCAACAAGGCTTCGGCGGCCCATTATAAACGGAAAAGCAGCTACCGCGGTAGGCTCTGGCGGGGCACCCAATAAAACCATTACACCATCGGTAGTGAGCAGGTTGAGGTACTCATTATAATCGTGCGGTGCCGAAACCGTATCTATAATAAAGTTAAAGCTGTTGGCCAGTTCGGCCATGGTGTTTTTATCGGTAGTTAGTTTAAAGTGATGCGCGCCCAATTCGGCAGCATCTTTTTCTTTACTTTTGGAGCGGCTTAGCATGGTTACTTCGGCACCCATAGAGGCTGCCAGTTTAACGGCCATATGGCCCAGGCCCCCTAAACCAACAACGGCAAGTTTATCGCCCGCTTTTACACCCCAGTGGCGCAGTGGCGAATAGGTGGTGATACCGGCGCATAGTAAAGGCGCAACTTTCTCCAACGGTAATTTGTCTGATACCGATAGCACAAAGTGTTGGGTAACTACAATATGGCTCGAATAGCCACCCAAGGTAATGGTTTTTTTATCCTGGCTTTGCGAGTTATAGGTTTGGGTATGGCCGTTTTGGCAATATTGTTCCAAATCGTTTTTACAGTTGGCGCAATGCATGCACGAGTCTACAAAGCAACCTACACCAACGGTATCGCCTGCTTTAAATTTGGTAACACCATTGCCAACACGGGTAACTGTGCCCACAATTTCGTGACCGGGTACGGCAGGGTAAATGGTGCCGCCCCATTCGTTACGTGCCGTGTGAATATCAGAGTGGCAAACCCCGCAATATAATATTTTGATCTCGACGTCATCGGCGCCCGGCTCGCGTCTGTCTATCGAAAATGGCGCCAGCGGTGTTTCTGCACCCTGTGCCGCGTAAGCTTTTACAGATGTCATAAATTGAGTGATTTTTGTGTAATACAAAAGTGCAACATGTTATCAGTAATTATGTTTTTTCGAATACAATTTTTACCTGGTGATGGTTTTAGCCAAGGGGTATATTGTTGATAGTTATACTTTGGTAAAGCTAAGCTATAGGCTATTAAAAATGTGCAGCCTATAAACATTATCATCTGCCGGTGCTGCAGAACTAAGCCAGCTTTGCAAAGCAACCTGGGCGGTACAGGGACCGTAAGTAATGATCCTGATTTTTCTGCTTAACGATTCTTTCCATAACATCTCCAAAACCTCCTGCATCATTTGGCCTCTGAAGGGGGTAAACATAAAAAACACGGTTCCTTTGGTATAATCTGCCGCTCGTGCGTCGGTGTTTATAAAAGTTACACCGGTTAAATTAAGATTGGCGGCGCAGGCGGTGGCGTAATGGCAAAAGGCGGGTTCAAACTCTATGCCTTTAACGGTAACGCCGGTAAGCAGGTTTACCAATATGGCTGCCTGCCCCAGGCCCGAGCCGAGGTCGAAAAAAATATCGTCGTTCCCAAAATCACATTGCGCCGTAAGTTCAAAAATGATGCGGGCCGGTGTCTTTTGGTAGTAAACCATCCCTGGTTCCAGCTGTTTAGTTTGGGCGGGTATGGTTGCCAGGTGGGTAAGTCCGTTTATAAAAACGTCCAGGGTATCGTAGCCGGCAGTCGCCGTGTTATCGCATTCACAAAAATCTACATATTTATAAACCATCGTTTTGAGTGGCTCTCGGGTATATTCGCCCGTTCGCAAACCAGTCTGTAGCTTTTGAAACAGGTTAGTATCAATTTCTTCCAGTTCGGTTTTTACTTTTTCGGCGCGATGTTTTAGCGCTATCAGTTTATCCGTTTCGGCTGATTGGGACAGGAGTGTTTCGAGCCGATAGATGATCTCAAATTCGATGAGGTCGATAGCATCCAGGCGTTTATCAAAGTTTTTTTCTTCGTAAAGCGATGTGGTTGCTGCTACGGTTTCTATTGCATGTTGTATCTCAAGCGCAGTTGTAAGCGCCGGTAAATTAATAGAACTGATGCCCGATTTTTGTTTGGTCAATTTGGTGTTTGCTATATATGCAAACATAATTGTTTAGCAGTAATGGTGTATCAGCTAAGGAAGCTTAATCTCCAACGCCCGGATATTGGGGATTGATAGCCCGGTTTAATGCTGCGGAAACTTTCATGACGCGCGATTCAGCGGGTAAATGATCAAATCATTGCTTTTTAGCAGGTTGCGCTGCATGTTTTGATGCACGCTATTGTATATTTCCAGCAGTCGCCCGCGTTTCTTTATAGCCCGGTTTCTATGGGTTTGTTTAATGGCGAGCAGGCTCTTTTGTGGCAGGGGTAACGAAATAATATAATCCCCGTTTTTTAATATGCCTCCGTTTTCTATCCATAGTTCATCATAAATGGAGGAAAATTTCTCGACGGTAGAATGTTTGATGGCTGTTAGCTGGTTGGCGGCTGATACACCTATACAGGTGGATATCGACAAAGTATCTGCTAATGATTCTAAAACCTTCATCAATATCCGGGCCGGGTCTATATCCTTAAAGTGTTTTGTAGCCATGTTGATGCTGGATTGTAACGCCCCATTTTTTTGCAAACAGGCTATAAATAAAACATTGTCGTCGTCGATATCAAAAAGATCTCCGGGTGCAATTGAAAAAGACAGGTGGGCAATTTCGGCATTGTTTACTTTATAGATCAAAGATAAAGAGCCTTCAAATTCAAGCATCGAGCTAAAGCTAAGCACAACACTGTATTTGTTTTCTGCATCAAAATCAATATAACAATCAATACCTGTAAAAAATAGATTTCTAAGTTGGTTTTGTGAGAATGTTGCGCTCAAAAAGGTATAATGGTGTGCAAGGATGCGCAATTTCTGATGCTGCCGAAACGCTCCCGACAGGTAAGAAAAGATATGGATAAATGAAGTTCTGTTTTGAATAAAACTTGCGGCAATAAAGGGCCTTAACACTTTGTTTAACGCCGATTGATTTTTAAAGTTTTTTTGCGCGTTTTTATTAAAGATAAAATGCCGGGCTGCTTTCAGAATATTTATAACCATTTATGCTTGCTGAGGTAATGCCTTATTGCATATGTTATGCATTAAGCAAATTAAACGCCAAAGAGAAATGTAGGCTGTTTCTTGCTTAAACCGGTAAACCGGGCTGGTTTTTTTGTATGGTTTGTATTGTAAATGATACTATTGCCGCTTACACTACACCTGGTTCTTGACAAGTTTATAGCTTCTGTTATATTTGATATAAATAAGCAGCCTATGAAGTTTTTATCATTAGAGCCATTTGTGCCTTCGGGAAGCAACTTTGAAGAATCTAAAAGTTTTTTTCAGGAACTTGGTTTCCAGATCAATTGGGAGGTGCCCGGATATGTTGGCTTTCAGCGCGACGAATGCCGTTTCATTCTTCAGCAATTAGATAATGCAGAATTTGCACAAAACTTTATGCTGAGCGTAAAAGTAACCAGCGCCGAAGGATTCAGAAACGGTGTACTTGATAAACAGTTACCTCAAAAGTATGGCATCCGCATAGGGGAGATAAGCCGGCAACCCTATGGAAAAGAGGTAAACGTTATTGATATTGCCGGCGTATGCTGGCATTTTGTAGAGCAGTAAAATAGTGCTTTGTGTGGGCAGATGTTAGCTGGGTATCCCGAAGGCTTTTACACTGTAGTCGGAGACTACGGACAGCCGGGCGCGTATTTTTGAGCGATGGCCGATATTCACTTCATACTCACGCAAATAAAAAAGGGAGATCGCCGTTACTCAACCTCCCCGATCCTAAATTAACTATGATATATAAAAGTCTGTATAAAAAATTGAAAATAAGCAAGTTGAATTTAATTGTATAACAATTGATCCAAATTGAGAAATAATGTGAAGTTTAAATAATGGGGAAGATAGGCTCGCCCTATACCTCCCCATTCCTTAAAAACTTTGTTGAGTACTTATATGCTTAAATATCAAAATAACCTTTTGATAATCTGTGGTTTATTAGTAAATTGTATAATAAGTGTGCAAGTTTGAGAAATTGTGTGCAAGAGCGGGCAACTAACCTCTAATCTTATAAAAGCTGTGGTTAAGCAATAGCGTTATTTGCGGGCGTTAGAGCAATTGCCGGCATCGGGCCTTTAAGGCTTACCTGTGGTTGCTGCATCAAACACACGGCAAAAGTTGCCGCCACCTACTTTGCCTATCTCATCTGCAGTAAAGCCTGTTTTTAACATGGCATCCACTACAGCGTAGTAAAACCCCACTTTCTGGTCCTGCCAGGTTTGGTTAGTGCGTTCGCCTGGTCTGTTACGATTTTGGCCACCGCCTGGTCCCCCAGAGCCTTTGTCGCCGCCCGGAGGAGGGCCGTCATGATGATTGCCGGGATCGCCGCCGGGCTGCAGGCCGAGGCCACCAGGTTTGTGATCAAAATCGCCGGCAGGTCTGTACGGCGGGGTTAATTTTGTATCGGTACCTATGCATACATGGTCTACGCCAACCACATCAACCAAAGCCCTAATGTTTTGGGCATACTCTAATGCCGAATCGGAAAGGTGTGTCCATACGCCAATTACGCCCCCGGTGTCGGCTACCAGTTTTGCCTGCTCCTTGCTGATGAGTCGTGGTCGCATCATACGGGCCATGTTCTCGTTCTGCCCCAGGCGGGTATCCAGGCCGGTGTGGGATATCAATACCGGCTGAGTGGCCACTTTAAGTGCCACAGTCACAGTTTCGGCACTGGCATGCGAAAGATCTACCAGGATGCCCAGCCTGTTACATTCTCTTATTACATCGGCCCCAAAAGCGGTAAGCCCGCCCCAGCGTGGAGGATTGGTGAAAACGTCTCCCAATGGCACGGAGGCATCGCTGTCATGAAGCAGTGTGAGGTGGCGTAAACTGCGTTCGTACGCTACGCTCAACCGGTCCAGATGCCCTTCCAAAAAATGGGCACCTTCTACAGATTGAATTACAGTGGGTTGGTGATTGTTATGGGCAGTGCGAAGGTCGGCGAGGTTCAGAGAGCGCTTTATGCCGTTGCGGGTAAGCTGTTGATCCATAGCAGTTACGCCATTCAGGAACCGCTCGTACGCCTCTCCCGGATTTTGTAATTTCTGATAATCTACAGCAAATGTCATGCAGATGGCCGATAAACCCGATAACCTCATCTCGCCCGCCAGGTCGATGTCAGGACCGGGCACATCAGCTGTGGTAAGAGGTACATCGATATGATTATGGGTGTCTATGCCTATCGTACCAGCTACTATTTTAGCTACTCGCGGGTCTACCTCGTCGAAAGCCCAGGCTGCCAGCGGGTTCATCATTAAAGCACTACCGGCCCCGCCAACAGCTACGGCCGCGAGAAAATTCCGGCGTGACCACTTTGATTGAAAATTCATCATGTTTTTATAATTAGGTAAACGGCTGGCGGGATACAATTGCCCGACGATTGATCATGTATTTTTAATAAAAATAGCAAGTGTTTAGCATATCATATTGTGTAATCGGCGTTCGGTAGAAATGAATCGACGAATGGGCCAATACGGTCTGTGAGGGGGCATTTATACAATAAGAGGGGTACTGTAGTAGGAGACTATAGGTACACAGTTAATCCGAAGCCGGAGATTTCGGATAAGCACGTAAAACAATCAAAAACTTTACATGTAGCTGCACTGTTACTATTTAGTTAGCAAGCACTTGGCCAGAATACTTACATTTGATGAAACCTTAAATAATGAACAAAATCAACAAAGAAGACATTAAACAGGAAGTGTTTGACCTGTATGACGACTACGCACACAACCGGCTAAACCGACGGGATTTTGTGCAAAAGCTATCTATGTATGCGGTTGGTGGTTTAACAGTACCCGCCCTGATGAGTTTTTTGATGCCCGATTATCAAAATAACATCCAGGTAAAGCCAGATGATCCCCGCTTAACGTCGGGATACATCAATTATTCGTCGCCAAAAGGTGGCGGTACAATCAAAGGATTGCTATCAAAACCCATAGATGCAAAAAAGAAATTGGGTGGCATCATTGTGGTGCATGAAAACCGGGGTTTAAACCCATACATTGAAGATGTGGGCAGAAGAGCGGCCCTGGCCGGATTTGTTTCGCTTGCACCGGATGCCCTTACCCCACTGGGGGGCTACCCCGGTAATGATGAAGCGGGTCGCGCCCTGCAAAGCAAACGCGACAAAGGCGAAATGGAAGAAGACTTTATAGCAGCTTACAATTACCTTAAAACCCACCCCGGCTGTAACGGCAAAGTAGGCGTAGTAGGCTTTTGTTTTGGCGGCGGAATAGCCAATACCATGGCCGTTCGTGTGCCCGATCTGGCGGCAGCTGTCCCTTTTTATGGCAGCCAGCCTGCTGCTACCGAAGTGCCCAGGATCAACGCGCCCCTGATGCTGCACTACGCATCGCTGGATACCCGGATCACCGAGGGCTGGCCTGCTTACGAGGCCGCGTTAAAAGCGAACGGCAAAAAATACCACGCATTTATTTACCAAAACGTAAACCATGGGTTCCACAACGATACCACCCCCCGTTATGACAAACCCGCTGCCGAACTGGCCTGGAAACGAACTATTGATTTTTTTACTGAGCAGTTAACGTAGCGAGCATACGGCGCTGCACAAATTGCGTTTTACGCTTTTTGGGCGCATGTCTGGTGTTTGGATTTGTGTGACTTGTGCTTGGCGAGAAATCTATTAGTTGGATACTACAGCATAAGTGTTCGGAAGATTATTTAATTCCCTCCCTCGGGAGGGGCGTGCTGGAAATGTGCGTAAATGCAGGGAGGGGTTTCTGCGAGCAACTGGCCATAATAGGTGTTCGAGTGCCTGAATTAACCCCTTCCTTCCCTTCCCCAAGGAAGGAATCGCACATGCCCCGCCTTTTTCGAATCTTCTGAACACTTATGGATACTGCAGCCGTAAATGTTAATTAATCAGCTGCTTTTTAAACTGATTAGGGCTGATACCGGTTTCCTTTTTAAAAAGTCTCGAAAAATAGGGTAAATTCTCAAAGCCAAGTTCATAAGCTATTTCAGACACGCTCTGCTCATCGCTCTTAAGGCGGTTTTTGGCTTCGTTTACCAGGTAAATATGTATCAGTTCAATAGCGGTTTTACCGGTTTCCTGTTTCAGCATATCGCTCAGGTAACGGGGAGATAAGTTGAGGCGCGATGCCAACACGTTTACAGAAGGCAGCCCCTGCTTAATAAGTAAACCGTTTTTAAAATAAGCGGCCAGCGCCTCATTAAATTTTGATACGGTTTTGCCAGAAAGCTCGCGCCTGTTTATAAACTGGCGTTTATAAAACCGCTGCGAATATTTGAGCATCGAATCAATGTGCGTAAGCATAATATCGCGGCTGTACTCATCTGTGTTATTGCGGTATTCGGTATCTATTTTGTAAAATAGGTCCCACATAGTTTGCTCTTCCAGTGGCGACAGATGTAGGGCCTCGTTTGCCTCATAATCAAAAAAGGCATATTTATTGATCTCGGTATGCAGAAAATGCCCGTTCAAAAAATCCTCATGGATAAATATGATAAATGCATCTTCCTCGTACTCCAATGCATTAAATTGGATGATTTGCCGGGGCTTTACAAATATCATACTCCCGTTATCATGGTCGTACCGGGTACGCCCGTACATTATAACGCCCGATTTCAGTTTTTTAAACCCGATCATATAAAAATCGGATGTAAACTCCCGGTTGCCAAGTGAGCATGTATTGGTACACCTGAATACGCTGATGAGCGGATTCTCCGGCATCGGAAAGCCGTTGAAGCGGTGCATATCGGTCAGATTTTTAAAGTGTTGCATGAGCAAAAAAGTTAAACAAATTTACGCCGAAAACCGGCGTAAATTGTGTCAGTACAATACCATTAAATATTATTTACCGTGGGCGGCTGCTGATACCTCGCTCCAGCTATCCCACTCGGCAACGCGGCCCGCATAAACCTGCTTAACCCAGGGGAAGGCCTGGCTACCAAGAAATAAACGCAGCGGCGGGTTTTCGCTGTCTATCAATTGCAGCACGGCATCATTAGTTGCTTCCGGGATGCCAAAAATGTCGTCGGTTAAGCCAGCCTGGAAAGCTGCCCGCACACCGTCGTACTCCGGCATCTCGGTGGTATGTGCCGACGATGCGCCGGCCCAATCGGTAGCAAAACCGTTAGGCTCTATCAGCGTAACCTTAATGCCAAAGCCCTTAACTTCGGTAGCCAGTGTTTCGCTCAAGCCTTCTACCGCAAATTTTGAGGCATTATATAAACCCAGCACAGGCAACGTAACCTGGCCCAATACGCTCGAAACCTGGATGATGTGACCATGTCCCTGTTCGCGCATAACAGGTAATACCGCTTGTGTGAGCCATAACAAACCAAAAAAGTTGGTTTCCATTTGTTCGCGGGCTTCCTGCTCGGTAGTTTCTTCAACGCTACCAAATAAACCGTAGCCGGCATTGTTTATCAGCACATCAATGCTGCCAAAATGTTCTTTTGCCTTATTGATGGCAGCGAAACCGGCATCCCTGTCGTTAACGTTCAGTTGCAGGGGTAAAATATTGTCGCCGTATTTGCTCACCAGGTCATCCAGTGTGCTCAAATCGCGTGCTGTTGCAATTACTTTATCGCCTCTTTGCAGTAATGCATCGGCCCATAATTTACCAAAGCCACGTGAGGCACCGGTAATAAAAATTGTTTTTGCCATTGTTTTGTTTTTTTAATTATGACAGCAAATGTAGAGAGCCTCCCGCAGCTCCATTTATACAGAAGTGGGGAAGAATGATACGTTTTTACGTAAGTTGTTGCAAACGGTAATTGCATTGTCATTTAGAGTGAAAGGTGATAGTACTGAGCTTGTTCAACGTCCTAAGGCTGTCGTTTCAACGTTCCCTCAGGGTCTCTCGTAGAGGACCCTGAGGCTCCCAAATGTTTGTATATTTACGTATGGCCATCAGAACTAAACACGAGCAGGAGCATCAAACCTGGTTTATCACATTCACCTGTTTTAACTGGATACCCCTGTTTGAAATAACCAAGTCGTACGGAGTGGTGTATAAATGGATAAAACTCATTGCAGATAAATACCATATACAAACCCATGCGTTTGTAATAATGCCTAATCATGTACATATCATTGTACGAACACCAGATTCAAGTGTCGATCTTAACAAAATAGTTGGTAACGGTAAACGTTTCATGGCTTACGACCTGGTTAAACAACTAACGTTAACAAATAACTTGGTAATACTTGATCAACTAAGTTCCGCTTGTACTCAGCGCGAAAAAGCCAAAGGGCAAATACATAAAGTTTTTGAACCATCTTTTGATGCCAAACCAATCTTTACCACCGCTTTTTTATACCAAAAGATAGATTATATCCATCATAACCCTGTAAGCGGAAAATGGAATCTATGTACCGACTTTACGGAATATCCACATAGCAGCGCCGCCTTTTATTACCTTGAAAAAAAACATGAGTTTGTGGAAATAACAGACTACCGGGACTTTTGGGTTGATACGGACCTGGTGAAACCAATAGGTTTCTGACAATATTCATTAACATCGTCCCCTCCAGGGCTCTCGGAAAGGGTCTTAAGATTCTTTCCGAGAGCCCTGGGATTACGACTTCCGTTGTGCAATCGCGGGGTCCTCTCCGAGAGACCCCGCGAGGACAAATACTCAATCGAAATAACAATCCGTCCCCTCAGGGTCTCTCGTAGAGGACCTTGAGGTTCTACAGTCACCTCGGATAAAACGCGGCTTTGAGATTACGACTTACGTTGCGCAAGAGACCCCGCGAGGACAAAATAGGTTTCTGACAATATTCATTAATACCGTCGCCTCAGGGTCTCTCGTAGAGGACCTTGAGGTTCTACAGTCATCTCGGATAAAACGCGGCTTTTGAGATTACGACTTCCGTTGTGCAATTGCGGAGCCCTCTCCGAGAGACCCAGCGAGGACAAGACAGTCATCTCGGATAAAACGCGGCTTTGAGATTCCGACTTACGTTGTGCAACCGCGGGGTCCTCTACGAGAGACCCCGCGAGGACAAAATTGCATTGTCAAACAGTAAAAGGTGATTGTACTGAGCTTGCTCAACGTCCTCTCAGGGTCTCTCGGAGATTTAAGTTAGTTACTTCTCCGCCTTTTTTAATTGATAATTAGCGATGTTAATCGCCCAAACACCATCTTGTGTTTCAATATTTTTAGGTAAGGGTGTTAAAAGATAGCCAAACGCACTTACAGCCTCCAATGCTTTACGTCGTATCTGGTTCCACAGTGGAGTATCTAAAGCATCAAGATCAAAGCATTCATAACCTGATTCCACAAATCGGTCAATAATTTGGTCTAACTCATCAATTAATTGAGACTGCGCAATCGAATAGTCACTTTTGTTGTAACATCGTTTTCCGTAGGTCTCAAAATCGTCTGTCAGATCGCATACTACACAACCAGGAGTAGTATATGTTATTTGGCTTTGTTTATCGCTTGCTAAGGCAAGGATGCTAACAATGAGGTTTTTATGTAGCAGTTCTTTATCCATTGAATTATGAAACGTAGCTTATAAATAGCTCGAAAAGATTATTGGTAAAGATAATGGATTTGGGTTGCTTTAGACTTTTTCTGAATAGTTCATTAAACCCGTCCCTCCCTCTTTCCCCGAGGACGGAATCGCGCATGGTCTTACTTTTGGACGGCGCTGAGACAATGGTCCGTTTAGTATGGCGCAAAAGATTTCTCTTTCGCATCCCCGCTCTTGGCCCTCTCTTGCTCTATCGAAATGACAATTTTTATTTTTTTTAATCCTGTCAATCCTGCAAAATCCTGTTATATGCCCAACACCTGCTTCAGCTTTACGTATCCCGTTTTACTTACCGGAATCTTCGCGCCCGATTTTAGGATGGCTAAATGGGCATCCTTTTCGTAAGGGTCAATCCGGGTTATTTGGGTAATGGCGATGATATAGGAGCGGTGTACGCGCACAAATTGGCGTGGGTCGAGGGTTTGCTCGAAGAAGCTCATGGTTTTGTTTTTGAGGTACGAGCCTTCTTTGGTGATCACGGATACATAGTCGTCGTCGGCCATCAGGTATTCTACGTCGGCAACGGGGATAATTTTTACTTTGGTGCCGGTTTTTACCACTATACGCTCGTTTTGGGCAGGCGAGTGGGCTGCTACGGCATCCAGTAGTTCTTCGGTATGTTTGGGGGCGTGTTTCTCGGGGGCGGTAGCCAGAAACTTTTCTACGGCCTTGTTAAAACGCTCCTTGCTGAAGGGTTTCATGAGGTAATCAACCGCGTGGGCTTCAAAAGCTTTGATGGCATATTCGTCAAAAGCGGTGGTGAAAATTACGGCCGGCGGATTTTCTACCAGTTCCAGCATTTCAAAGCCATTGATCTTGGGCATCTGTACATCTAAAAAAATCAGGTCGGGCTGGTGCTGCTGTATGGCTTTAAGGCCTTCAAAGCCGTCGTTACATTCCTGTATCAGCTCAATCTCCTTAAAGTTTTGCAGGTATTCCATTACAACCATGCGCGCTAATGGTTCGTCGTCGATGATCAGGGCTCGCTTCATACTTGTGGTACTTTTATTATGGTTGTAAATATATTATCATTTGCGTAAGTTTCCATCAGATCGTTACGGGCAAATAATAAATATAAGCGGCGTTGTACACCGCGCAGGCCAAAACCGGTACCTTTTTGAGGGCGGGTAGTTTGCGGGTCGTAAGGGTTTTGCACCATTACCACCAGGTAATCGTCTTCAATTTCGCCGCGGATGCTTACGGTAACATCGCCGGTGGTATCGTACAAACCAAATTTAATGGCATTTTCTACCAGTGGCTGCAACAGCATAGATGGGAGCAGGGCGCTGCCACACCTGGGGTCGCAGCTTATTTCGGTTTGCAGGCGATGCCCAAAGCGTACCTTTTCAATATCTAAATATAGGTTGAGGTGGGCTAATTCATCTGATAGGGGCACCTGCTGCTGATCGTCTTTTTTTAGGGTGCCGCGCAAAAAGTCTGATAACTGGTGGATCATGGTGCGTGCCAGATCGGGCTTAAAGCCAATGAGTGCGTTTATGGAGTTTAAGCTGTTAAACAAAAAGTGGGGCTGCAGTTGCTGGCGCAGGTTGTACAGCTCGGCATCGCGGGCCAGTTGTTCGGCCTCTGTTTTACGTTTCATGGTTTCGCGCTGATCGATTTGCGAGTACCACAACAAACTGATCATGGCCATCCAGCCCACGGCCAAAAAGTTGATAAAAAAGCGGATGGTTAACGATTGAATTACAAAGTTGACGAATATTTTATCGGTATTGAGCAACGGCAGCAGGTAGCGGCAACCAGCGGCGCATATGCCAGCCAGGGCAACTACCCAGATGAACAGGTTAATATAACTACCCTTGCCTGGCTGATAGTAGCGCAGGTTGTTGTTAATAAGCCAGCAAGCGCCAGAGAGCAGCGCGGCGCTCAGCAAACCATCAATAGTAGCAGTAAACCACAAAAAGCCAAAACTATGTATAATATAGGTTTGCAGCGCCGCCCAGCCAAAGCCGCAGCCTACAAACGCGCCATATAATTTAGAAGCTTTTAAATTGGATGATGCCAAAATTGTGTTTGTTTAGCCCCCTCTAAATCTCCCCCTGAAGGGGGAGACTTTTGGGATTGTTTTTTGTTTGTAAATATTCCTTCGTTTGAATATGTTTTCTTTTTTAAGCCCTTCCCTTCAGAGGAGGGTTTGGGTGGGGCTTTTAATTCCTCAGCCCCAGCAACGCCGCCTTGTGGTGTGCCCAGGCAATGTACAGGTCGGCATCGGGTGTTTCGTGTATGTTGTAATATAGTTCGGCGCCGTCTGCGGGTTCGCTAATGCGGTTTAGTTCGGCCACATCAATAAACTGCCATTTAACGGTTTGTTTTTCAATGTTTTTAAAGCTATCCTGGTTGGCATGGCCAATTTTGTTTGCTTTTTCAAAGGCAGTGAGTTCGGTTTCTGCGCTTATTAAACGCAACTGCTCATCAAACTGTGCCTGGTGATCGCCATCGCCGCTTATTACCCTGAAAACTAATTTTGCTACGTACCAGTTCATGATTGTGTTGTTTAAGCCCCCTCTAAATCTCCCCCGGTAGGGGAGACTTTTGGATTTTCATTGTTTGTAAATGTTCTTTTGCGTTATAATACTACCGCTACACTTTTTAAAGTCCTCCCCTTTAGGGGAGGATTTAGGTGGGGCTTTGGCCTCTAATAACTTCTTATATCAACCCCCGCGAAAATAGATACTCCTTTTAGTACCAGTATTTTACCGTTAACGTTTGATGCTGTGCTGCGGATGCGTTTATCATCCACGCTTGCGAAAACGGCGGCCAGGTCTGATACTACCTGCCAGTTGGATGGCACGATGATTTTGGTGCCGCCGAAAATCTGGGTAATATCCAGGTATACACGGCCATCAATATCGGCCTGGGTAAAGTCAAGCTCGGCCCCGCCGAAGATGTTTACAATGTCGCCGCCTTTAAAATTTTTGCTCAGTATAGTTTTATTAACCCCGCCGAAGATGGAAACGGTATCCAGGTAATCGTCGCCATTATGATGCCCAAAAGGTGGCGTGTTTGGCGGCGGTGTGCCGGCGTTACCAAAAGGTTGGGCAGGTGGTACATCGTTCACATCTTTTACAGTATAATCAACAACAGGGTCTTCCATTTTACCAAAATCGAACTTAGGTTTCTCTGCTTTGTCCCAGGTGTTCGGGTCGGCGTAGTTCTTTTCCCATTTGTTTCTGTATTTGCCGGTTAGCGGATCATGACTTTTGCCCCGCCTTACAATTAACCATATACCAAAACCAATAATGGCCATAGGCCATACTATCCTGCTTGCATCAGGTATGTTATCGTTAAACAAAAAAATGACCCCTAAAAATACCAATATGGCCCATGATGAATTTTTAAAGTTGTGCTTGCCACCTAAATAAAGCCCCCAGGCAATAAGCCACATTGGCCAGCTAAACAGCCAGCCAGGAATAAAGAAGAAAGTAAGCTGCTTAAAAAGCAGCAAGGCCCCAACGGCAAGCAAAATAATACCGGCCATTGCTTTGCCTTTGTTGGGGTTTTGTGGAGAATTTATATCGTTGTTCATTTGTTCTGTTGCATTTTAAATCATATTCCAAAACTAAGGTAACATTATACATGTGCCAAACAAATACTGGCGATATATTTAAAGAAATCGGTAAGGAGGTGGGTTTTGTCGGTGAAAAAGGGGGAGGCGATATTTTATTGATGTAAGAGGATAGTTGATAATACCCGTTAAAACAAATTATCCTAATTTTAGCCATCTAAATTATCAGATGAATGAAGAATATACTTTAAGCCGGCGCTGGAAAGTTTTCACTTACATCTTCGTAATAGCAGTAACAGCCGGAGGGGTTTATTTATGCGTATTGGCAAAGCCTGCCGATAGCGTACACCATATAGCTGTCGCGGTGGTATGTTGGTTATTGGCCGCTTACTCGCTGCGTTTTAGTATCAGAAAAAAGGTGATCATTACCTCAACCCATATCATTAACCAGGGTACATTTACCCGTAGCCAACTGCTTAAATCTGATATAGAAGGTTATAAAATAGAAAAGCAGAACCTCATTTTCGAGGCTAAACCGCCGGCTAAGCGGCTATACATCAGCAGCTGCCACACGCTGGATAATTATGGCGGATTGTTGGAGTTTGCACGTAAGTTTAAAGATATTTACGCTAAACAGTACCAAAACGAACTTGATACGATGCTGCACGACGAGGCTATTGGCAGCACGCCCAAAGAGCGTAAGCAAAATGTAGCGGTAGCAAAAAGGTTATGTAACTATGTTAATTATACAGGTATAGCGATAGCCATATGGGTTGTTGTTTATCCGTTCCCTTACAGGTGCGCTATTTTAACCGGGTTAATTTACCCTTTGCTGGTTATTGGCTTGTTTTACGCTAAACGCCATATCCTCACCTTTAACAGTACCATTAGTGGTGAGGGGCATGTTTATCCCAACCTAACCTATGGGCTTATAGCACCAGCCTGCGCATTGGCATTAAAGGCAATGTTCAGTTGGGATCTGTTAAGCTATATCGCTGTTATTTGGCCCGCATTGGTCATAGGCACAGTTTTGTTTTCTTTGTTTGCCTTTATACTAAATGATGCCAATATCAAAACCCGTAGTAACGAATTTACAAGGGTTCATATTGGCTTTTTCATTTTTGTGTATAGCTGCGCTGCCACCATCATCATCAATTGCGAATTTGACAATGCCGCGCCGCAGGTTTACAAAACAACAGTAACAGACAGGCGGTACACCACTGGCAAGGGAGCCACCCATTATGTAACCATCGATAAATGTGGTCCGCTGCTACAGCCTACCGAAGTTACTGTAGGCGAATCATTTTATCAGCAGGCATCTCCCGGTAAAACTATCAATGTAAATGCCCAGCCCGGGTTGTTGCACATTCCGTGGTTTTACTTGTCGCAATAGGTAGCGCGGAGAATTGCCGCAGCGTGCAGCAGATGCATATCCATGCCCGAACGGCAGTGGTTGTTTTAAATTGCTTTATATCAATACGTTAGCAATATATTGGGTTTCATGCTAAGTTTTATCCGAACACTTAAGTATTTATCTGTCAGTAAATTAAGCGTTCGCCCCCGAACACTAACACGTATTCGCTCAAAAAACCGAACACCCCACAAAAAAAGGGAGAACCGCAATCCGGTGCTCCCTTAAATCAAAACTATTAAATCAAAAAATTATAATTCCGGCCCGGCGGTCTTGTCAAAATGGAAAGGTTCTTTTGGTTTATCAAAAATATACTCCTCTTTATGTTTGCGTGGTCTTAATACCAGCCAGGTACCAAAAGCCATAATGGCTACCGGCCATACTATGCGGTCGGCATCGGGTACGTTATTGTCAATAAGGCAGGCAACACCAACCAGTATCACAATTATCCACGCGGGTTTCTGAAAATTGTATTTGGCACACATGTAAGCGCCCCAGGCTATCATCCACATTGGCCAGCTAAACAACCAATCGGGTATAAAAAGCAGTTGAAGTTGATCTATGAGTAAAATGGCTCCAATTACCAATAAAATTACCCCGGCAGCAGCTTTGCTATTATTAGGGGTAGTAATGGTGTTTATATCGTTGTTCATCGTCGTAAGTATTAAATTATACCCTAAAGGTACCCCGCTATTACAGGCAGCACAAGCAATTATTGGCGAACCCGGATCAATAACCCGGTAAGCAGGAGGATTTTATCGGTGAATGCAGGTGCTTATTTTACCGAAAATTTTGACAAACAAATGCTCTCCTGTATTATTACAATAATTACATTGGCTCCTGCTAATATCAACATGGAAAATACCGATATACTCATCATAGGCGCAGGTGCGGCCGGACTAATGGCTGCCCGTACACTGGCTAAAGCCGGCAAAAAGGTGGCCGTACTAGAGGCTCGCGACCGAATAGGTGGCCGTATTCATACCATCGGATATGGTATGCCCCAGCAGCCACTGGAGCTTGGTGCCGAGTTTATTCATGGCGATTTACCGCTTACCAAATCTTTGCTGGATGAGGCAGGTATAGCCTATCACCATGCGGGTGCATCCATGTGGCGGTACGAGGATGGGGTATTTAAAGAGAATGAAACTTTTGTTGAGCACTGGGACTACTTTTTGCAAAAGCTGGATGAGCTTGAGCAGGATATGAGCATCAATAGCTTTTTGCTTAAAGAGTTTAAGGGCGAAAAATACCTGCGCCTGCGGGATTTTGTACGTAAATATGTAGCCGGTTATGATAATGCCGATCCTAAAAAGGCAAGCGCTTTCTCGCTCCGCAGGGAATGGCAGCCTGAAAACGAGGGTGCCCAATACCGTATTGAGGGTGGCTATATTGGTTTAGTAAAGTTTTTGGCCGATGAACTTGTGGCTGCCGGTTGTAAGATCTGTTTAAACGCTGTGGCAAAGCAAATTTTATGGCAGCAAAACCAGGTAAAAATTATAACCAACGCGGGATGTACCTATACAGGTAAGCAACTGGTGGTAGCATTGCCGCTTGGTGTTTTAAAGGTAAATGCAGGCGATTCGGGTGCAATAAACTTTCAGCCACCAATTGCAGAACATGCCAATGCCATAAATATTTCGGGTTTTGGGGCGGTTATTAAAATACTGTTACAGTTTACGGAAGCTTTTTGGGAGGATGAGCAAATGCAAAAGCTGGCGGGCAAAGCCATCTGTAATATGGGCTACCTGTTTAGTGATGAGGAAATCCCTACCTGGTGGACACAGGCCCCCCAACATACCCATTTACTTACCGGTTGGATAGGTGGCCCCGAGGCTGCCGAAAAGGCCGCAACATCTGATACTGAAATATTAAGGGAAAGCCTGCAATCGTTAGCTAATATTTTTAACCGCGATGTACAAGAACTTAAGCAAAAGCTTGTTAGCTGGCACGTAATAAACTGGACGGCCGACGAATTTACCCGTGGCTCTTATGCTTACGATACCATAGATGCCAATGAAGCTCGCCTGGTGCTGTGTAAGCCGATACAGGATGCTATCTTTTTTGCCGGCGAATACCTGTATAGTGGCACCGCCATGGGCACGGTTGAGGCCGCGCTAACCAGTGGTTTTAAAGTGGCAGAGCAAATGATACGGGATAAAACTTTATAGGTTAAACCAAGCTTCATTTCGATATTTTTAAGAAAAGATACTACAATAACTAAGTTTTTCGTTATTGGCTGATAAGTACCTTATCCTATGCCTCAGTTTTTCCAGATACTGCTGTTTTCATTGTTGATGGTAGGCCATCCGAAGGCCGAATTACCTGATAGTAAGCGGGCGAGTGGTGTTCGTGCTTTAGTATGGCCACGGTTGCAGAAAGAATTAAGAGATAAAGGGCTCGATGAAAATGCCCCGGTTTACATGCGCATTTTTAAAGATCAGGATGCGCTGGAGGTTTGGAAAAAAGCCGGCGGCAAATATAAGTTGTTTAAAACTTATGAGATCTGCTATTACTCGGGTAATTTGGGTACTAAAACCAAACTTGGTGATAATAAAAGCCCCGAAGGTTTTTACACTATAGAACCTAAACAGCTAAACCCGGTAAGTAACTACTACCTGGCCATTAATGTAGGCTACCCCAATAAGCTGGAGCAACTAAAAGGCTATACCGGCGATGCCATTATGGTTCACGGCCATTGCGCCTCTGTTGGTTGTTACGCTATGACAGATCCGCGCATCGAGGAAATTTATACCCTGGTTTATAAGGCATTTGAAGCCGGGCAGCAAAAGATAAACCTGGATATTTTCCCTTTTCGCATGGATGATGCTCACATGGAGTTTTACAGCCATCAACCTTATTTGACTTTTTGGAAGACAATGAAACCGGGTTATGAAAAGTTTGAAAAAACTCATCTCCCGGTAAATTATTTTATAAGAGGGAAAGACTACGCGTTTGAGTGACGATTGAATTAAGATTGCCCCTCTTCTTTCTCAAAAGCCTTTTTCAATAATAGCCCCGATAAAGCCGAAAACCCGCCAACTAAACCCCCAACTATGCCTGTTATTACCAAAATATATTGCCATGACGGGAGGTGGAAAAGTTGGGCTATTCTGTTGGCCAGTATATGATCATTGGGGATGCTTTTAAACAAGGCCAGCACTATCCATACTATAAACACCGCGCCAAAGCCCGAAATAAATGCCTGCCGGGATGTTTTGCCGATAAACAATGCAGCTAAAAATGCGGCTATGGCCACAACCCACCAGGGTAAAAAGAAACCACTTGCGAAGGATAATATCAGTATAATGAGAAATAGCATAAGTGTTTATTTTTTATTGCTGATGGTTACAGTTGTTTTAATTCGGTTGGATGTTTCGGTTGGCGATTGCATAAACAACAACTCTTTAAGTTGGCCGTTTTGCCAGGTTTTTAGCATGTCGTCATAAAAAAAGCTGCCCGGGTTACCGCTTTCGCCACCGGGGAAAATACCATAACCTTTTACCGTTGGCCCCATTTGCACCACCATACGCCATGACGGGCCATGACCGCCGGTGAGCGCGTCAATAGTTGAACCCGTTCCGGGCGATTCAAAGTTGCCAGAGCTTAATGCCTCCTGGTTGGTGAGGTGGGCAATCTCCATTTTTTTAACCGAGCCCCATTGCCAGCTTTTGCCGGGCTGCCCGTATTTATGTGTCAGGTCGTCAACAACGTTAATAAAGGCGCTGTTAATGATCTCTGCACAGGTTTCCTTAACCTGGCTGCGGCTATCATCAAACCATTTAGAATTTGGCTCCTGTAGTATCAGTTTCTCGGTTCTATCCATCGAAGGATAATTGTGCTGTAGCTTTTTATTGTCGAAATCATCGGCCCATATCATATCATAAACCTTAAGCCACCACGCGCTAAATATGGTTGCACCTATAGCATTTACCGAGAAGTTTTTATCCCATGTTTTTACAATATGGAGGGCCTCAAGCTGATTTTGATCCAACTTGGAGGCATCAAGATATTTTAACATTACGGGCATAATATCCTGCGCGCGGATGCTGTAAACATCGGTTTGTAATAAACGCATGCTGTCAACCGTGGCTTTTTGCATAACGCTCAGCCTGTCGTTAATACGTTTACCACGTTGGTAGGGTGCAAATTGCCAGTTGATATAATATGGATAGGTTTGATCTGTTGATGATTGATTGGCCGAACTCACAAATCCTCTCGATGGATTTTTAACGGTAGGATTTTGATCGAACGGAATCCAGCCATGCCAGTCGTTTGCCGGGTCGCTGCCATCTAAAATAAATTTACCCTGATCTTTAAACTTCAGCGGGAATTTACCGTTAGGTGTTATCGCAATATCTTTATCCCTGCTGGCAAATACAAAGTTTGATGCCGGGGCGCTAAAGTAAGTGAGTGCCTTCCTGTAATCATCATAACCCTTACCCCTGTTGAGGATATAAAAGGTTCTGAACTCGTTAGATTCATCGTGTGCTATCCATCTAAGGGCATCGCCAACAGGAACAAAACGTGGGGTGTTTTTTGTCGTTTTGCTTTTACTCTCATAAACTACCGGTCCGTGGTGGGTATAGATCACGGTATCAACTAACGGTTTTTCGCCACGTATATTGATAACCTCTACCCGGCGGCCGGTTTTGTTCCATTTATTGTTGTACCAATACTCGGTTTTTTTATTGTTTTTAAATTTAATCTGGTACCAATCTAATACATCGGCATCCACATTGGTAATTCCCCAGCTAATGTTGTTGTTGAAGCCCAATATAACACATGGAGCGCCCGGCAGGCTTACACCATAAACATTAATGCCCGGGGCAGAAAGTTGCACCTGGAACCAAATGGAAGGATAAGTAAGATTTAAATGCGGATCATTAGCTAAAATAGGGTAGCCGTTGGCTGTTTTACTGCCTGCTACAGCCCAGTTATTACTACCTATACCTTCTTCTTTTTCTACGCGTTTGGCGCTATCGCTCATAGATGCCAGAAAGCTTGCCGATGGTTTTGGGATTGGCAGCGGTTTAAAATCCCATTTTGTACCAACCGGGATAATAGGATCTTCGCGCATAGGATAATCGGGGAACAGATCGTTAGTGGTGGCTGCACCAAATTTTTTCAAAATGTTGCTCATGGCAAACTCGTTAGATCCTCCTGCCAGGGTTTCAGACATCAGCTTTAGCAAAAAAGCGCAATTGATAGGCTTCCAGTCTTCGGGCGCATAATCCAGCAGTTTAAATTCTAGCGGGTACTCGCGCGGGCCAAGTTGGTGAACATAAGCATTAATGCCATCGGTATAAGCCAGTACCATTTCGCGTATCTCTTTATCGCGCATCATGGCTTTTAAAGTGTTTTCGGCGCCGTATACCATGCCCATGCGGCGGTGGTAGCGGTCAATCTCCAGGGCTTGTGGACCGGCAACTTCGGCCAGCCTCCCGGCCGCACTACGGGTTTGGATATCCATTTGCCAAAGGCGGTCTGTAGCCGTTACATAGCCCTGCGCATAGTAAAGATCATGCTCATTTTTGGCAAATATGTGCGGGATTCGATTTTCATCGTACTTAATGGTAACCTCATCGGTAAGGCCGGGCAGGTTTAGCGTACGTGCAGTAAGAATATGCTTGCTCTCGGCATTTTGCCAAAAGCCATCAGCCGGACTTAAAAACTTACCCAACGGGGGTACGGGCCCAAATTTGGTTTGCAGCATCCAGATAAGGATGAGTGTAAAAACTATAGAAAATAACGCTTTTGTAAACTTCATCAGTAAATGAGATGATATAGACTATAAAGTTAGCGTTTTAATATGCTTCTTCAAGCTTTGGTTTACGCTTCCGGTAATGTTTTTTAGATTTATTTTGCAAACTATCGGGTTTAGCGGCATAAGTACCAGCTTTCTTTTCGCGCCGGTACTCCCATGGCGGGGTAGGGGTGGCATCTGCCCATAGGCCAAGCCTGTTTTGGCGGGCCTGTTGCTCGTATCCGGCCAGTTCGGCACTTTTAGAGTATTGCTTGTATTGCCAGGCAAAACCACTTTTTACCAGCGAGTAATTTACGTTGGTGCCATCCTCTAAAATAACCAATGCCACGGTGCGGCCGTAACGATCGCGCACATTGCCTATCAGCTTTACATATTTACCAAAGCAAATATCCGAAGTGAATTTTTTGGCCGCCTGCCCAAATGCCTGTGTTTTTTCGGGGCAATCAATTTCTGCCAGCCTAACGGTCATTTCCTGGTTATCGCCGCTGAGGAGGCCAATGGTATCGCCATCTTTAATTTTTACAACTTTATAAAGGTTGTCTGGCTTGCGGTTACAGCCCCAAATAGTAAATAGAAAGATAAGGAGCAGGGTATACTTTTTCTTGCATATTGCTCAAATGTGCAAATTTTTAATCTCTGTTTGCTGTTTAATAACGGTATTTAAAGAGGACTTCGCAGTTTCGGATGCGCTGATTGTGCAAATATTTTCGGCGGGGTATTGCGGACAAATTTAAATAACTATATCTTTAGTTATGATTGTAAGGAATTTTATATCGTTGATTTTGCTGTGCTGTTACTTTGTTTTGCCGGCGCAAGCTCAAACAAAAAAACTTAATCCCGCATTGATCCAAAAAATCGATTCGATGTTTAAGGACGACCAATTTTGGCGTAGGGAAGAGGGGAAATTACAACAAAACAAAAAATCAGACTATGATGAGGAAACCATTCAGCGTAAATGGGCACAGGCAGATAGTATTAATGAAATAAAAGCCAAAGCCATCATTAGCAAATACGGTTACCCGGGTTACGATCAGGTGGGAGAGTACAGTAATGATTTTTGGGCCATTGTACAACATTGCGATGATGATATCCCTTTTCAGGAAAGGGTGTTGGCGTTATTGAAAAAGGAAATAGCTAAGAACAACGCCAGTAAAGAAAACTACGCGTTGCTTACCGATAGGATACTGGTTGGTAAACATCAAAAACAGATTTACGGTACCCAGGTAAAGCGGGATCTTAAAACGGGAAAATCGGCGCCATTCCCGCTCAAGTATCCCAAATTGGTTGATAAGCTGCGCAAACAAATGGATCTTGGCCCGCTGGCAGATTATATAAAGCAGTTTAATTGAACTGAATTTGTCTGAATCAGAATTTTCTCATTCTTTAATTCTATAGATTGGAACTCAGGTTTATGCGGAACTTATCAATTACCCAAACATTTTTTATCTTTTTTTAATCCCTGTCTCATCCTTTTTCGTAATTCCATTAAATGGGCAGAAACCGGCTAAACAAAGAGCATTTTCCCCTAATAGTCAGGCCATTTTAATTATAGTTAGTATGATAAGTATATTTATACATTCATGTCAGCAAGTAATCATCGGCTCAATGCTAACCATGCGTTTAGCAGCAAGCTATATGGCCATTTTCTTATTGGAGAAAATTTACCTGGGGATGTCTGTAATGGTTGGGATATTATAATAGCGCCACGCTTCTCTGATTAGCGCTCAGCTAATGACCTTTAAATAGCCACCACCCAAATGGAACATTATTGTTATAACTTTGTTGTTATCAACAAGTCTTAACAACTATCGCCATGAGTAAGTTCACCATTCCCGATAAAGTACTGTATGTGTGCACCGGCAGCAAATGCGGCAAAAGGGGCGGTAAGGATATGTACAAGCTGGCAAAATCATACATCAAGCATCACCACGGCAAAGAAGAGATGGAAGTAGTAGAAACTGAATGTACTGATAGGTGCAAGTTTGCGCCTGTTTGCAGTATTCAGCCCGGTAATACCTGGTTAAGCGAATATAAAGCTAAGGATGTTTTGAAGCTGATGGATTTGATAGAGTGAGCCCCCTCTAAATCTCCCCCGAAGGGGGAGACTTTAAATAAATATTATTAAATGAAAAAGTCCTTTTGCTAATCGCAAAAGGACTTTTTTTTAAGTCTCCCCTACCGGGGGAGATTTAGAGGGGGCTCCTAACCATTATATTTTATCTCACCAACGTGTTTGTCAATCTGCCAGCGGCCGGTACCTTCTTCGCCAATAACTTCAAACAGTTCCAACGCACGGCGGGCTTTGTATTCTTCTTCGCGTTGCTCTTTCAGAAACCAGTTTAAAAACTCCACGGTAACAAAATCCTGCTCTTTCAGGCAACGGGCGTAAATGTTTTTGATAGCGTTGGTAACGCTTATCTCCTGGTCCAAAGCTTCTTCAAATACTTCACGGAATGAATTGTACTCCTGTTTAATGCCTGTAATTTCCGGAGAGATAGAATTGCCACCCATGTCTAAAATATATTTATAAAATTTTAGCTGGTGTAGTCTTTCTTCTTCGGCTTGTTTAAAAAAGTAGTCGGATGAGAAGTCATAGCCATTGCGGTTACACCACGATGCCATTGATAAATATACAGAAGAAGAATAAGCTTCTTTTTTTACTTGTTGATTTAAAAGTGATTCTATCTCGGTAGAGATCAGGCTTTTTATGCGGAGTAAATCTTTCATGATCGGATAAATTGAATATTGTAAATGAGTTTACTGCAAAACTATAATACAATAATAATGCTATAAATACAATTATCTCAATATAAACGCAATATGAATTTAATCTAAATAAATAAGGGGGGGGGGTATCAAGTAGCAAGACTCTACACTGGCCACCAATGGCTACTGACCAATAACTAACTTATCGTGCAAAATGTGGTTCAGCTCCAGCATTACAAAGGTGCCTTCCAGCAACTCTTTAAGGGCAATGATCTGTACCAGGGTTAAAACGTAGCAATGGTCGCAGGCGCAGATAAAGATGATCTCCACGTCAGGATCTTTAGTAGTATTTAATAAAGCCTGCTCAATATTTATATGATAAACAGATTTACGGAGTTTTAGCAAACAACGGTAATCAAATTTGGCAACTTTACCGGCAAAATCAACATACCAGCAGCGTTCTTCATCGCATTGATAAATAGCACCTTTTGATGTTTTAAAAACATCGGTCCACTGGTTTGTTTGGGTGAGCGTAGTAATCATATAACAGCACAAAGATTGTATTTATTTATAATTAATCCAAATAAGATTAGACTTATTTTAATTGCTGATTTATCCACATCAAGAATTATTTAAAATTTCATACAACAAATCATTTTTATTATAAATTTGAAACGCGGATAATGGCTTTGCCGTTCCGCAACCAATTGTATTTTTTTGACCTGTTTCATATATGAAAAAAACTTTACTTTTTGCCTTATGCAGCCTTGTGCTTGCGTTAGGTGCGTCGGCACAAATTCCTGCTTTAGAGCGTGTTGAGCCCATGTCTTGGTGGGTAGGGATGGCTAACCCCAACCTGCAGCTTATTGTGCACGGTAACAACATTGCAGGCCGTAATGTGGTGATGAATTACCCCGGTGTGAAGCTTAAAGGAGTGCACAAAGTAGAAAATTCAAATTATTTATTCCTCGATCTGCAAATTTTTTCATCCGCATCTCCGGGAACGTTCCCGATAAAATTTACAAGGGCAGGCGAAAAGGACCTGGTTTACCAATATACTTTAAATAAACGCGATAGATCTGCCGGCCGCATTCAGGGCGTAACCAATAAGGATCTTATCTATTTGCTTATGCCAGATCGCTTCAGCAACGGCGACGAAAGCAACGACTCATTTGACAACCTGCGCGAAAAAGGCATTCAACGAGATTCAATGTTCAGTCGTCACGGGGGCGATATTCAGGGCGTGATGGATCACCTTGACTACTTGAAGGCTTTAGGTGTAACCGCTATCTGGATGACTCCCGAAATTGAGAACGACGAACCCCATGCCTCATATCACGGCTATGCCGTAACCGACTATTATAAAATAGACCCGCGCTATGGCACCAACGAGCTGTATAAAAAGTTTGTAGAAAAATGCCACGCCATGGGCTTAAAGGTTATTAAAGACCTGGTGCATAACCACGCCGGCACCGAAGGCTACACCATTATGGATATGCCCATGAAAAACTGGGTACACCAATGGCCAACCTACACCAAATCAAATTTCAGGGATGCTGCTGTTATGGACCCCCATGCTTCGCCGATGGATCGTAAGCTGATGTCTGATGGTTGGTTTGACCACAGGATGGCAGATTTAAACCAGAATAACCCCTACGTACAAAATTACCTTACCCAAAACCACATCTGGTGGGTGGAGTATGCGGGCATTGATGGTTTCCGTTTAGATACCTACCCGTATAACGACCCGGCTTACATGGCCAAATGGGCGCAGGATGTTAAGGCCGAGTTTCCTAAACTTTCTATTTTTGGCGAAACTTTGGTATGGTCGGCAGCTAACCAGGCATTTTTTACACAGGGTAATACCGTTAACCGCGGTATGGATACCCATTTGCCGGGTGTAACCGATGGCGTTTTAAAAGATGCCATTTACGAGGCTATTAATGGTAACGATGGCTGGACAGATGGCGTTGGCCGTTTATATTCTGTTATAGCCCAGGATTTTTTATACCAGGATGCTACCCGCAATACCATATTTATGGATAACCATGATATGAGCCGCCTGTTATCTGTGGTTAAAGAAGATTTTACAAAATACAAATCGGCTATGGCTATGTTGCTTACCATGCGCGGTGTGCCGCAGCTGTATTATGGCGACGAGATACTGATGAAAAACTACTCCGACCCGGATGGTTTGGTACGTGAGGATTTCCCGGGCGGTTGGAAAGGCGATAAAGACAATAAGTTTACTGCCGGCGGCCGCAGCAAAGTAGAAAACGAGGCGTTTAACTACGTAAGTAAGCTGGCCAATTACCGTAAAGGCACAACCGCGCTGCAAACCGGCAAATTGATGCAGTTTGTGCCCGAGAACGGTATTTACGTATACTTTAGGTACGATGCCGCTAAAACGGTAATGATCATCTTTAACAGCAGTGACAAAGAGCAAACTACCACTACCAATCGTTACTTTGAACGTATTGGTGATGCCAAAAAGGCGCGCAATGTAATAACAGACGAACCGGTTGATTTAAACCAGCTAACTATACCGGGCAAAACAGCCCTTGTATTTGAAATTTTACCCGGTGTAACTCATTAAAAATGATAACTTAGTGGCTATGTGCCGCCCTATATAACACAATAAAAATGAATAACATTAAAGCCTGTATTTTCGATTTGGATGGTGTAATTGTTGATACAGCTGTTTACCACTATAAAGCCTGGAAAAGGCTGGCCAACTCTTTAGGTTTCGATTTTACCGAACACCAGAACGAGCAGTTAAAAGGCGTAAGTCGTGTACGGTCGCTGCAGCTTATTTTAGGCTGGGGGGGCGTAACCAAAACAGAGCAGGAGCAGGAAGCATTGGCTACCCAAAAAAATACCTGGTATATGGAAATGGTAAACCAGATGAAACCCGATGAGATATTGCCCGGTGCAAAAGAGTTTGTAGAGATCTGCCGTAAAGCAGGTATCAAAATAGCATTAGGCTCGGCCAGTAAAAACTCCATGACCATACTCAACAAAATTGGTATCACCAACCTGTTTGATGCCGTTATTGATGGCAATAAAGTAAGCAAAGCCAAACCCGATCCTGAAGTGTTTTTAGAAGGCGCAAAAGCGCTGAGCGTTGAACCCGAAGAATGCGTGGTATTTGAAGATGCCATTGCCGGGGTTGAGGCAGCCAAAGCCGGTGGGATGAAGGTAGTTGGCATAGGCCGGCCCGGCGTACTGGATGCCGACCTGGTGATAAGCGGTTTGGATAAAATGACGTTAGATAAATTAGTAAAATTATAAAGTATAAAAAAGCGTCATTGCGAGGCACGAAGCAATCCCCAACATACAGAGCGGATTTGCAAATCGGGGATTGCTTCGTGCCTCGCAATGACGGTTAAATAAGAAGATAATGAAGGATTATATTAAAGTTGATGAGTGGAAGATAATTGAAGAAGGCTTCGATCCGCATCATCACCAGATATCTGAGAGTATATTTAGTTTGGGTAACGGCAGGATGGGGCAGCGCGCCAACTTTGAGGAAGCCTACAGCGGCGAAACGCTGTTGGGTAACTACGTTGCCGGGGTTTATTATCCCGATAAAACCCGCGTAGGATGGTGGAAAAACGGCTATCCCGAATATTTTGCCAAAGTATTGAATGCCGCCAACTGGACAATTATTGATGTTGTATTAGATGGCGAACAGCTCGATCTGGCCAAATGTGAGGTAAGCAACTTTCGCCGTGAGCTGAACATGAAGGAAGGTTACCTGAAACGCACTTTCACCGCCAAAACCGCGGCGGGTAAAGAGGTAGCTGTTGAGGCCTGCCGCTTTTGCAGTATGGTTGATGATGAAACAGCCGCTATACGCTACAGCATCACTCCCTTAAACTTTAGCGGAGGCATTACCATTACCCCGGCTATTGACGGTGATGTAATGAACAAGGACTCTAACTACGATGAAAAATTTTGGGACGAGCTAAGCAAAGCCAACCAGTCCGATGGCGGCTATATTGTAATGCGCACCAAAAAAACCGGCTTTGAAGTAGCAACCGGCATGAAGTTTAGCATTGTACAAAACGGTGCAGTTATCCAACCAAAAACAGAAACCATATCGAAAGAAAAATACGTAGCCTCAAAAATTGAATTACAGGCGCAACAGGGCCAAAGCATCAGCATTATTAAATATGTAGCTAACCTGTCGTCGCAAAATCATAAACCCGAAGAGTTAGTTGCGCAACTGGCTTCAACTTTGGCCCGTATTGTTGCCAAAGGCTTTGATACCATGCTGGCCGAACAAGCTGCCGCCTGGGCCGAAAAATGGAAACATAACGATATTATTATCGAAGGCGATGAATCGGCACAGCAGGCCATCCGTTTCAATATTTTCCAGCTTAACCAAACTTATACCGGCGAGGATGATCGCCTTAACATCGGCCCCAAAGGTTTTACCGGCGAAAAATACGGAGGCTCTACCTATTGGGATACCGAAGCTTATTGCGTACCCTTTTACCTGTCAACAGCGCCAGAGAAAGTTACCCGTAACCTGTTGCTTTACCGTTACAAACAATTGGGTAAGGCTATTGAAAATGCAGCCTCATTAGGCTTTAAAAACGGAGCCGCATTATACCCCATGGTAACCATGGATGGTACCGAATGCCATAACGAATGGGAAATCACTTTTGAGGAGATTCACCGTAATGGGGCCATTGCCTATGCCATTTTTAACTACGTACGCTATACTGCCGACGAAGCCTACCTGGCCGACTATGGTTTCGAGGTTTTGATAGCGATAGCCAGGTTCTGGTCGCAAAGGGTTACCTGGTCGCAGGATAAACAGCAATACGTGATGCTGGGTGTAACCGGGCCAAACGAGTACGAGAACAACGTAAACAACAATTGGTATACCAGTATGCTGGCCGTTTGGTGTATAAAATATACTATGGAAGTTGCCGGGAAAGTTAAAGCTGCAGATAAAGGCAAATACGATGCACTTGCAGCAAAGATAAACCTTGACGAAGCTACCGAGTTTAGCCGCTTTGGTCATATTGTGGAAAATATGTACCTGGGGCACGACGAAAAGCAAGGCATATTTTTACAACAAGACGGCTACCTGGATAAAGAACAGATACTGGTTAAAGACCTGCCCGCAACAGACCGCCCGCTTAATCAGAAATGGAGCTGGGACAGGATACTGCGCTCCTGCTACATTAAACAGGCCGACGTATTGCAAGGCATTTACTTTTTTGAAGATGATTTTGATACCGATACCATCCGTAGAAACTTTGATTTTTACGAGCCGCGTACCGTGCATGAGTCGTCGTTATCACCATGTGTGCATGCTATTTTAGCAGCTAAACTGGGCGATGAGGCCCGTGCCTACGAGTTTTATTTACGCACTGCCCGTTTGGATCTTGACGATTATAACAACGATACCGAAGACGGTTGCCACATTACCTCCATGGCCGGCACCTGGATGGCCGTTGTAGAAGGCTTTGGCGGTATGCGGGTGAGGGATGGCAAGCTGCTGTTTCAGCCATTTATCCCAGAGAAATGGGCATCGTTCTCGTTCCACATTGGTTTCCGCGGATCATTGCTGAATATTAAAGTAAGTAAAGATGGTGTGCAGATCAAAAATCTATCGGATGTGGAAACCACGGTATCCGTTTATGGGAAAGATCAATTGGTAAAAGCCCATGACGAATTATTGGTTGAAGCGTAATGAATTTAGGCCGTAACCAACAATATATTGTAGCAATAGCGGTTGCCGTTTTTGTTTCGCTGATAATTCATCACATATTTACGGGTGATGGGCTTGGTGGTCTTTTTGCAGTAATGTCAGTAACATTTTTAATTGGTTTGCCCTATGCTGTTGGGTATTTAACAGTTTATTTATGTAAAACGGAAACTATAGAAAGTTCGGTAAAGGCATTTTTTATACCCTTTGTGCCGATGTTCATATTTTTTTTAATCACACTATTTTTTAATCTGGAGGGAATTGCATGCTGGATAATGATCATGCCGATATTTTTAATAGTGGCGGGTTTAGGTGGTATTACTGCACGGTATTTTAAACTTAAAAAGCGCGATAAAACCAAAAACTTTGTATATATAGTTTTATTACTGCCGTTTTTTATGGCTCCTATAGAAAAAGCCATTGGCGCAATCCCTGGCAATTATAAGGCTTACACCGAAATTGATATCAATGCTGGAAATACTTCCATTTGGCGTAATGTAACTCGTGTTAGAGCTATGGATAAGAAACAAGATAGCGCTATTTTCACCAGGTCACTGGGTTTTCCACGGCCAATAAGTGCAGAGTTGGATACCGAAGCTGTCGGCGGCAAACGTAAAGCCATATTTGATAAAGGGCTGGTGTTTGATGAAACTGTAACTCAATACACTGACCTCAGATCTATGACGTTTACTATCCATGCCAACCCGTATGATATTCCTTCTACTACTATGGATAAACACATTGTTGTGGGTGGCCAATTTTTTGATGTGCTGAATGGAACTTACGAGTTGGAGCAAATTGATCCCGGTCATTGTAAACTCCGCTTATACAGTAATTTTAAACTAAACACCACCTTTAACTTTTATGCAGGCCTCTGGGCTACGTGGATAATGAAGGATATTCAGCAAAATATATTAAAAGTGATCAAGGAACGGTCGGAGGCCCGCCAGGGATAATGAAAAATGCAATATTTATTTTATTGACAACGCTGGCATTTCAAAATAGCTTTGCCCAGCATCACCCCAAAAAAAGAAAAATGGAACAAACTACAGCCGATCATAAGCTGATCATATACCAACTATTGCCCCGCCTGTTTGGCAACACCAAAACGCTCAACAAAACCAATGGCTCTATTGAAGAGAACGGCGTTGGTAAACTGAACGATATTAATGATAAAGCCCTGAGCGAAATTAAAAAAATGGGCTTTACCTATGTTTGGTATACCGGCGTAATTGAGCATGCTACCATGACAGATTATTCGGCCTATGGTATAAAGGTAGATGATCCGGATATTGTGAAGGGTAGGGCAGGTTCGCCATATGCCATTAAAGATTATTACGATATAGATCCCGATTTGGCTGTTGATGTGAAAAACCGCATTGGCGAATATGAGGAATTAATTAAGCGCACCCACGCCAATGGCTTAAAGGTACTGATGGACCTGGTACCCAACCACGTTGCCCGTACCTATGCATCGGATGTAAAACCTGCCGGGGTACGAGATTTTGGGCAGGACGATGATAAAAGTAAAGGCTTTAGTGCGCAAAACGATTTTTACTATATGCCGGGCCAGCCATTTGTTGTTCCGGGTGGATATAACCCCGGTGGCGACGAATTTAAAAGCCCCTTGAAGGATGGTAAGTTTGATGAAAACCCGGCCAAAGCAACCGGCAATGATGTATTTAGCGCGTCGCCATCTATTAATGATTGGTTCGAGACCATGAAACTGAACTACGGCGTTGATTACATGGATAACCGCCGCGGGCATTTTGATGCTATTCCACCGCTTTGGAACAAGATTTACGATATTTTAAAATACTGGACTGCCAAAGGTGTCGACGGTTTTCGCTGCGATATGGTGGAGATGGTGCCCATTGAATTTTGGGGCTGGGTGATCCCAAAAATGAAGGCAGAGCACTCGGGCATCGTTTTTATAGGCGAGGCGTATGACAAAGGCAAATACAGCGATTATATTTTTAAAGGCCATTTTGATTACCTGTACGATAAAGTTGGCCTGTACGATACCATAAGAAACTTAACCCGCAACGATTACCATACCAATACCTGGGGCATTAACGCGGTTTGGAACCACGATAGCAAAGGTATAGACGAGCACATGCTGCGCTTTATGGAAAACCACGATGAGCAGCGCATAGCATCGCCCGATTTTGCAGGTAATCCGTGGCTGGCTGTACCAGGTATGATAGTAACCGCTACCTTAAATACCGGTCCGGTAATGATATATTTTGGGCAGGAAGTTGGCGAACCGGGAGCCGGCAGCGAAGGTTTTAGCGGTAACGATGGCCGCAGCTCTATATTTGATTATTGGGGTGTACCAGAGCATCAAAAATGGATAAACGGGGGGGCTTATGATGGTGGCAAATTATCTGATGATCAAAAGAAACTACGCGGTTTTTATAGCACATTACTAAACGCGGTACACAACAGCGAAGCGTTAAAATCAGGCGCGTTTTATGAGCTAATGATGGCTAACGAGCACCAGCCCGGTTTTGATACTAAGATGTACATATACCTGCGTTATACCAATAATCAGCGTATATTAGTAATAACCAATTTTAACCGGGATGCCCGTAAAACAAGCGTAAAACTTCCGGATGACCTGTTACAGAAATTAAACTTAAACGGCAAAAAGCAATTTGCCGATCTGCTTAGCGGCAGTAAATTTAACACCGATGATATTAAAAACGGTGTGGAAGTTACTGTAGGGGCAAGTAGTGGGTTGATGCTGGAGTTTTGATTTTTCGCTATGTTATTGCGAGTTAGAACCAGTTTTAGCGGGAAGACTTAAAAAAAGGCCGTCATTGCGAGTAACAACCAGCTCGACTGGAAAAAATAGTTATGACATGGTTGCAAATGAGCGGTTGAGGACTAAATAATAATGAGGTCTTATTTAAAAAAGTGGTGGGATTGTGCGATTCCCCTCTCGAGAGGGGCGGAGGGGTGTGTTTATGCACGCGAAAGAACGCTGTAGAACACACCCCTGCCAACGCTCAGTCCGGCGCGCCCCCTCTCTAGAGGGGAAAAAATGATGAAGGCACCTCATTGTATCTTGGGCATTAGGAGCTTTAAAAAACTATACTGATAATCAATGCTTTAAAAGCATGTCATTATAAGGAGGTACGACGAAGCAATCCCCGACTTACAGGGCGGATTTGCACAGCTACTCTGTAAGTCGGGGATTGCTTCGTACCTCGCAATGACGATGGGAGAGGGGCATTATTAGATGCCATTGAGGTAATTGCAATAACATTTTGCACTAATGAACCAGTGAACCAATAAACCAACAATGAATAAAGTATTACAAAAGCCACGATTAAGTTTCTGGCAGATCTGGAACATGAGCTTTGGCTTTTTGGGTATCCAGTTTGGCTTCGCGTTGCAAACCGGGTACGCAAGCCGCATACTGCAAACCTTTGGCGCCGATGTAGGCAACTTATCGCTGTTTTGGCTGGCTGCGCCATTAACCGGGATGATCATTCAACCCATAATTGGGCATTACAGCGATCGTACCTGGAATCGTTTAGGGCGTCGTCGCCCTTATTTTTTAACGGGGGCGTTACTGTCTGGTTTGGCGCTTTGCTTTTTGCCCAATTCATCGGGGCTTGCTTTTTTAATTCCGCCTATAATTGTTGGCGCGGGTATGCTGATGCTGATGGATGCATCCTTTAACGTGGCGATGGAACCTTTCCGCGCGTTGGTTGCCGATAATTTGCCCGATAGTCAGCACACTGCTGGTTTCTCTATGCAAACGTGTTTAATAGGTGTGGGCGCTATTATTGGGTCGGTTCTACCGTCGGTTTTAACCAACTGGTTTGGTGTTAACTCGGTAGCTGCTCCGGGTATAGTGCCCAACAATTTATTATACTCGTTTTATGCAGGTGGTATTATTCTGATAGCCTGTATTGTGTGGACGGTTGTAAAAACAACCGAATATCCTCCCGAAGAATATGCCAAATTTCACGAGCCCGATGTAGAAACAGTTAAAAGAAGCGGCATCATGGAGTTTATAAACGACCTGGTAAACATGCCAAAAACCATGAAACAATTGGGCCTGGTACAGTTTTTCTCGTGGTTCGCGCTGTTTTCTATGTGGGTATGGACAACCCCTGCAATTGCCACGCATGTATATCACCTGTCTGATAAAGACACTACATCAAAGGCTTTTAATGATGCCAGTAGCTGGGTGGGCATTATGTTTGGTGTTTACAACGGTGTTTCGGCATTGTACGCTTTGTCGCTGCCATTTATCGTAAAAAAACTGAGCCGTAAAACAACACACGCTTTTTCGTTGGCTATGGGCGGGCTGGGTTTAGTATCTATATTCTTTATCCAAAATCACTACCTGTTACTGTTGCCAATGGTGGGTATAGGTTTGGCTTGGGGTAGTATATTGGCAATGCCTTATGCTATATTATCAAGCTCAATACCGGCTAAAAAAATCGGGATTTATATGGGGCTTTTTAACTTCTTCATTACATTTCCACAAATAGTGAGCAGTTTGTTTAGCAGCTATATTATTAAACATTTGTTTAATAGTGAGTCGGTTTACGGCCTTATCATGGGCGGCATATTTATGTTTATTGCAGCTATAACGGTGTTTTTTGTGCAGGATGGTAAAAAAATTCAAATAATAGAGGTATCTAATTGAAGAAAACGTTAAAAACGGCCATAGTTAATGATTTTTCCTCAAATCGAATGTTGTATATTGCGTAGTAAGTACACATTATACATATTTGTAGAAACCCCATTAAAAAATTTGAATGGAAAGTAACAAGCCCAATCCAAAGGAACTAACCAGTAAGGTAGTTGAAGTAGAAAATTTGCTGGAAGAGGAAGAGGAGTTTCATCACCTTAATAATCCTGCCGATGGCATAAAGCCCATCATCAAAAAATACCTTGGCGTACCAAACCACGCCGATCAGATAGGAAATAAGTTTTATTTTACCGATGGCGATGCCAAAGTTGAAGTTGTAGTTGTTACCGACGACATCATTCGTGTAAGGCTTGCGCCGCATAGTGTATTTTTGGAAGAGTTCTCATACGCCGTGCCCAAGCTGGAGCAAAAGGCCGCCGCATTTACTTTATATGAGGATGCCAGCGAGTTTCGTGTTGCAACTAAATCGATAAATTGCCATATCCGTAAACAGGATTTCTTTATATCATTTTCTGATGCCAATAATCACCTAACCAGTTCTGATGCCGTGCCGATGCACTGGGAAGAGAATGTACAGTTTGGCGGTTACTACGTATTTTGCACCAAAACCTGCGCACCCGACGAAAGCTTTTTCGGCCTGGGCGATAAGCCAACCGAGCTTAACCTGCGCGGTAAACGACTTAAAAACTGGAACACCGATGCCTACTCTTTTGCCTGGAACCAAGACCCGCTTTACCGTAGCATCCCTTTTTACATCAGTGTAAATGAAGGTATAGCGCACGGTATATTTTTTGATAATACATTTAAAGCGCAGTTTGATTTTGGTGCCGAAGACAAAACCAAAACCAGTTTTTGGGCCGATGGCGGCGAACTGCAGTACTATTATATCCATGGCCCGCACATGATGGATGTGGTAAAAAATTACCACATTTTAACAGGTACGCATCCTATGCCGCCGCTATGGGCGCTGGGTTATCACCAATGCCGCTGGAGTTATTACCCCGAGGCTAAGGTGCGCAAAATTGCCAAAGGCTTTCGCGAAAACAAAATTCCGTGCGATGGTATCTATTTAGATATCGATTACATGGATGGCTACCGCTGCTTTACCTGGAACAGGAAGTATTTTCCCGACCCTAAGAAGATGATAAGCGAGTTGGCTGCCGATGGTTTTAAAACGGTGGTAATTATTGATCCGGGTATTCGTGTTGATGATAATTACTGGGTATTTAAAGAAGGTAAGGAGAAAAGATATTTTTGCCGCCGCAGCGACGACTACTTTATGGAAGGCCACGTATGGCCCGGCCGTTGCCAGTTTCCGGATTTTACCAACCCCGAAGTACGTGAATGGTGGGGCGGTTTGTTTGACGAACTGGTAGAGATGGGCGTGGCCGGTGTTTGGAACGATATGAACGAGCCTGCCGTTTTTGGGGCAGGTACTTTCCCCGATGATGTGCGTCACCAATACGACGGGCATCGCGGATCGCACCGTAAAGCGCATAACGTTTATGGTATGCAAATGGTACGCTCAACCTACGAAGGTTTGCGTAAGATCATGAAAAATAAACGTCCTTTTACCATTACCAGGGCGGGTTACTCGGGCGTGCAGCGTTATTCATCTGTGTGGACGGGTGATAACGTGGCATCATGGGAGCACCTTAAATTAGGTAATATCCAATGTCAGCGGTTATCGGTATCGGGCATACCTTTTTGTGGTACCGATATTGGCGGCTTTAGCGGCGAGCCCGATGGCGAACTGTTTACCCGCTGGATTCAGCTGGGCACTTTCTCGCCATTTATGCGCGCGCACTCTGCCGGTGATACCAAGGAGCGGGAGCCATGGAGCTTTGGCGCACCTTTTACCGAGATCAATCGTAAATTTATTGAATTGCGTTACAGGCTTATCCCTTATTTGTACTCCACTTTTTGGGAGCATCACCGTTACGGTTTCCCCATTTTAAGGCCGATAGTAATGCACGAACAGGATGTGTTGTTAAATCACTTCCGCCAGGACGAATTTACCTATGGAGATAAAATTTTGGTTTGCCCGGTAATGGAAGCCGGCCAAACTAAACGTAATGTGTACTTGCCAAAAGGCAAATGGTTCAATTACTGGACGTTTGAAGTGTCTGAAGGTGGTAAAGAAGTAACTGTAGATACCCCGTTGGAAACCATGCCGCTGTTTGTAAAGGCAGGTTCGGTAATACCAGAATACCCGGTAATGCAGTATGTTGGAGAAAAGGAAATAGAAGAAGTAAAACTAAATGTTTACTATACCGATTATGAAGTAAACTCGTTCTTGTTTGAAGATTACGGCGAAACCTTTGCTTACGAACAGGATATTTATCTCGAGAAAAAATTTGTAGTAAACGGAAATTCAAAAAATCTCACCATTGGCCAAAGCATGGAAGGTTTGTACACCCCGCGTTACGAAGGCTATCACTTTAACATTATTGGCTTGCCATTTAAACCAACTAAAATAACGGTTGATGGTAAAACAGTAAACGATTTTATAGTTAATGCCGATGGTACGATGGAGTTTAAATACAGCAAGAAGTTTAAGCAGATAGAGATCACAAAATAACAAAATGAGAGCCGCCCGCTAAAGGGCGGCTTTTTTTATGCGCCATAGATGTATAAAAAAGCCGGACTGTTGCAGTTTTGTTGCGCTTTGTAAAATATGGAAATTGTTAACTTGTTGATTGTTAATTAGATGTTGTTTTTTACTGTTTCGCTTGTTGCGCAACACAATACCTTTTTGATGCCCGGTTAATGTGTTAATTTTAGATGCTAACTTCTTGATTCTCGTCCAAAATAAATCCTGCATAATCTCATAATCCTGTTATATTTGATAATATAAACCAAAACTCAATCCTGTAATTTGGGTTATTCTTACAAACCCTTACAGGTTATCTATATCATGGCCAAACAAAAAAAAGAAACCGAATCCCCGCTACCGGAAGCAAAGCCTGTAAAAGAGAAGAAAGTGGCAAAAGCCAAACCAGTTGCGGCTACTGCACCAGAAAAAGTTGCTAAGGCAAAGGTGGTTAAAACCGAACCCGAGGCTGCTACAGTAAAAAAAACGGTTAAAGCAAAAGCTGTTTCAACAGAAGAAGCGCCGGTTCTAAAAACAAAATCTGTTAAAGCAAAGGTGGCCGAAGTTGTAAATACTCCAACGCCTGTAACATTTAAAGCGGTTGAGCCTTATAGCCGTTTTACCGATTTTGATATCAGTTTATTTAAATCGGGCAAGCACTTTAAGCTTTACGAAAAGTTTGGATCGCATGTGGTTGAGTTTAACGGTGTGGTGGGCACCTATTTTGCAGTTTGGGCTCCAAATGCACAATATGTTGCCGTTATAGCAAATTTTAACGGCTGGAACCGGGGTTCGCACAGCTTAAACGCCCGTTGGGATTCGTCTGGTATTTGGGAAGGTTTTATCCCCAATATAGGCGTTGGTGAAACATATAAATATTACATAAAGTCATCAACCGGCGAAGACCTGGAAAAGGCCGATCCGTTTGCCCTGCGTTGGGAAGTACCGCCAAGCACAGCATCTATAGTTGCCGATACCTATTATGAATGGAGCGATGGCGACTGGATGGCCAACCGCTACCAACATAACGCCCTTGATAAGCCATACAGTGTTTACGAAGTACATTTAGGCTCCTGGGCGCGCAATGTAGAAAGCCCTGATGAGTTTTTAACCTATACCCAACTGGCGCATAAGATGGTGCCCTATGTTAAGGAAATGGGCTTTACACATGTAGAGTTTATGCCAATAATGGAGCACCCTTACTATCCAAGCTGGGGTTACCAGATCTCGGGCTATTTTGCCGCGGCCTCCCGCTATGGCTCTCCGCAGGAATTGATGTACCTGATAGAGGAATTTCACAAAGCCGGTATCGGTGTGATACTGGATTGGGTGCCTTCGCATTTTCCGGGCGATATTCACGCGTTGTATAAATTTGATGGTACACACCTTTACGAACATGAAGATATGCGCAAAGGTTTCCATCCCGATTGGAAATCGTACATATTTAACTACGGCCGCAACGAGGTAAGGGCCTTTTTAATCAGCAACGCGTTGTTTTGGATGGAAAGGTATCATGCCGATGGTTTACGTGTAGATGCGGTAGCCTCGATGCTGTACCTGGATTACTCCCGCAAACATGGCGAGTGGGAACCTAACATATACGGTGGTAATGAGAACCTGGAAGCCATATCATTCCTTAAAGAATTTAACGAAGCGGTTTACAGTCACTTCCCATCAACCCAAACCATTGCCGAGGAATCGACCTCGTTTACAGGCGTTAGTCGCCCGGTTTATTTAGGCGGACTAGGTTTTGGAATGAAATGGATGATGGGTTGGATGCACGATACTATTGATTACTTTCACGAAGATCCTATACACCGTAAATATCATCACAACGAGATCACGTTTAGTACCATATACGCCTTTACCGAAAACTTTATGCTGCCTTTCTCGCACGATGAGGTAGTTTATGGCAAAGGGAGTATGCTGCGTAAAATGCCGGGCGATGAATGGCAGCAATTTGCTAACCTGCGCCTGATGTATGCTTATATGTTTACCCACCCGGGCACAAAATTATTATTTCAGGGTGCCGAATTTGGCCAGGGTGATGAATGGGATTTCAGCCAGTCGTTACAATGGCATTTACTGGGGTATGCCAACCATCAGGGGATATCTGAAACAGTAAAAGCGCTCAATCATTTGTACAAAGATGAGCCGGCTTTATATGAAAAGGCGTTTGATTTTACCGGTTTTGAATGGATAGACGGTGGTAATGCCAACGATTCTATTTTGGTTTACAGCCGCATGGGCCATAGCAGTAAGGACGATCTGGTTATCATTCTGAATATGACACCTGTACCGCGTTATAACTATCGTATAGGCGTACCATCAGCCGGTAAATGGCAGGAGGTGTTTAACTCAGACGAGAAGAAATTCTGGGGCAGCGGCATCATCAATTACGATGCGGTAAATACCAACACCGAAAAATGGCATGGTAAGGATAATTCTATCAGCATAACTATTCCTCCTTTGGCTGCTACCGTATTTAAAAGAGTGCCAGATGCTCCGGCCAAATATGAGTTAAAACGATAATATTATAAAATATCTATAAGTATATTAACCATTTCCTAAACTTTTACGTTTAAGGAAATGGTTAATATTTAATTATAGATTTACCTGCCTATGAATCCCAAATTTCGTAACCTGTTTATTATAGGTGGATCTGTTGCTTTGTTACTGCTAATTATACAGATTATCATTACCTATCCGGATGTAAGCGCTAAAGGAATACTGCTAAACGCGTTGCCCGCTTTGTTTTTATATTTTTTAGCCTATAAAACCTATCACGAGCATAAGGATGGGGAATTGATGTGATCTGAAAAAAGTATAAGAAAATGTTTAATCTGATTGTATTTGGGGTAATTGCCCTGGTGATGCTTTTGCTGGGTTACCAGATAAAGTATAAAAAGAAAGCCAGCCTTATCTCGGGCTTTAATGAAGACCTTGTTACCGATGTTAACGGGCTGTGTAACTGGGTAGGTGGGTTGATGCTCATCAACGCCGCGATAGCCTTTTCTACGGGTATTTTAATGGCCTGTTTCCCCACTACGTTAAACTTTATACTTATTTATTTTGTTGGAGGGATAATGGTTACCTGCATCTTCGCAGTGATGGGTACAAGGAAGTTTAAAAAGAAATTCTAAATCTAAAAAAACATGCGCATTCCATTTGATCTGCTTAAAGCAGAATTTAAACGGGTTTTATCTGGGCTGGGCTTTGTTGAGCATAAAGCTGAACAATGCGCTACCATTTTTGCCCAAAATAGCAGGGATGGTGTATATACCCATGGCTTAAATCGTTTCCCTACTTTTGTGCAGCATGTTAAAAGTGGTTGGGTTAAGGCAGATGTGGAACCAACGCAAGAGGGTGGTTTTGGAGCGATAGAACAATGGAACGGTAATTACGGCCTTGGTATAATTAATGCCGGTTTTTGCATGGATAGAGCCATTGCTTTGGCAAATAGCAATGGGATAGGCTGCGTGGCTATTAAAAATACCAACCATTGGATGCGTGGTGGAACCTATGGCTGGCAAGCAGCCGAGGCTGGCTATATTAGCATTTGCTTTACCAATACTATAGCCAACCTGCCACCCTGGGGTGGCCTCGACCCTCGTTTGGGGAATAATCCCCTGGTGATAGCTGTACCACGCAAGGGCGGGCATGTGGTGCTGGATATGGCTATATCGCAATATTCGGTAGGTAAATTAACGCAATACAAATCAAATAATGAGGCTTTGCCATTACCTGGAGGATACAACAGCGACGGTAAGCTGACCACCGATCCGGCGGCCATATTGCAATCAAAACGATTATTGCCTATCGGTTTCTGGAAAGGATCGGGGCTGGCCTTGGTGCTTGATCTGCTGGCCTCTGTTTTAAGTGGGGGTAATACTACCGCGCATGTTGCCCAAAGCGGTGTCGAAGCTGGTTTATCGCAGGTGTTTATCTGCATAAAACCTAACGGTGGCCAGCAAACCGATGCAATAATAGAAGAAATTATATCCTACACTAAAACCAGCACACCCGAGTACGAGGGAGGATCTATATACTACCCGGGAGAGAACACCCTCAAAACCCGCGTAAAAAATTTGGCAGAAGGAGTTTTGGTTGATGAGCGTATCTGGAATATAGTGAGAGGATTGTGATGATAGATAATAATTAAAAAAGAGTATCCCAGTGCAAGTATTTTGCAGAATAACCGGGTTGTATTTAACATTAAGGGAAATACCTATCGTTTAATTGTAAAAATCAGTTATAGCTATCAAATGGTATGGGTTAGGTTTATTGGGACCCATGCCGAGTATGATAAAATTGATGCTGCAAAAATTTAATAACCATGATTATAAAACCTATTAAAAACGAAAACGACTATAAGCAAGCTTTAGAAAGACTTGAACTTATCTTTGATACTCAAAAAGGTTCGGAAGAGGGTGATGAACTCGAAGTTTTAGGTATTTTAATAGAGAAATATGAGGATAAGCATTTTCCTATTGATTTTCCAGATCCCATTGAAGCCATAAAGTTTAGGATGGATCAAATGGGCTACAATCAAAATGATCTCGCTAAAGTAATAGGGCTTAAAAGTCGTGCAAGCGAGATCTTGAATAGAAAAAGAAAACTATCTTTAGAAATGATCAGGTTATTGCACGATCAACTCAAGATACCTACAGAGGTATTAATACAAGCTTACTAACCCATCATCTCTTCAAACTTTTCCCAGAAACCATCCCTTGGTACCGGTGCTATAATTTCAACAGGTTCGTTTTTTACCGGATGGATAAACGTTAACCGGCGTGCGTGCAGGCAAATGCTTTTGCGCAGGCTACCCCGCGGATAGCCATATTTATTATCGCCAACAATAGGTGTACCCATGGTTGATAGCTGTACCCTTATCTGGTGCGGCCTGCCCGTTATGGGGTCAACCTCAATTAAGTAGTAGCCGTTAAGTTCGCCAACCAGCTTATAATGTAATTCGGCACGCAGGCTTCCCTGCACTTCTTTGTCGTGGGCTTTAGTTACGTTTTTCTGAGGGTTTTTTACCAGCCAATGCACCAGTGTGCCCGCTTCCGGGTAAGGTTTTTTGCGTACCACAGCAAAGTAAGTTTTGTGCATTTCGCGGTCCTTAAACATTTTGTTAATGCGCTCAAGTGCTTTGCTGGTTTTGGCAAACAGAATAACGCCGCTTACGGGCCTATCTAACCGGTGTACCACGCCTAAAAAAGCGCCGTTTGGTTTACTATACTTTTGGGCAATGTACTTCTTTACCTTATCATCCAGCGATTCATCGCCGGTGTCATCAACCTGTACAATATCGCCGGCACGTTTGTTTACGGCAATAAGGTGATTGTCTTCATAAAGAACATCCTTATCGGTAACATCATGACTGGTATAGTTAAACTCTGGGCGGGCCATTTATTATTTCGGATTTGGGAATTTCGATTTGGGATTTATTTGTTTTTGATTTGCGATCAGATAAATTTCAAATGTGCATCTGCATATCTGCACATTTGAAATCTGCACATCTATCTAATACTGTTCCTTATCGTTGGGGAAGCTTTTTGATTTTACATCGGTGATGTAATTTTTAAAGGCACCGTTCATTTGCTCATATAAATTGGCATACTGGCGTAAAAAACGTGGTTTAAAATCATTATTAATACCCAGCATATCGTGTATCACCAAAACTTGTCCGTCGCATTGGCCGGCACCTATACCAATTATAGGGATCTGCACACTTTTGCTTACTTCCGTAGCTAGTTTGGCTGGTATTTTTTCAAGTACAATGGCAAAACAGCCAAGCTCCTGTAGTTTCAGTGCGTCATCACGTAGCTTCTGTGCTTCAATTTCTTCCTTGGCACGTACAGTATATGTACCAAATTTGTAGATGGATTGTGGCGTTAAACCCAGGTGGCCCATAACCGGGATACCCGCAGTAAGTATGCGGCTAACAGATTCGGCAATTTCTACACCACCTTCCATTTTTACCCCATGTGCGCCAGACTCCTTCATGATGCGTATAGCAGAATTAAGGGCCTCTTTAGAATTACCCTGGTACGATCCAAATGGCAGATCTACTACAACCAAGGCTCGTTTAGCAGCGCGAACAACGGATGATGCATGGTATATCATCTGATCGAGCGTTATAGGCAGCGTAGTTTCGTGCCCGGCCATTACGTTAGAGGCCGAATCGCCTACCAAAATAATATCCATCCCGGCATCATCCACAATGGCGGCCATAGAGTAATCATAGGCAGTAAGCATGGCAATTTTTTCGCCACGGTTCTTCATCTCCTGCAATATATGCGTGGTGATCCTTTTAACTTCTTTGTTTACAGACATGGTTAAATGTGTTTTCGACAATGCAAAGGTTATTATTAATTTCGGATTTTGGGTGTTGGATTTCTGATTTAGGCGATTAAACAAGGCATAATCCTAAAAACAAAATTTCAAAATAAAAAAATCCGAAATCCCAATTCCGAATTTGGAAATAATTATCTACTTTTGCACCGTGAATAAAGGGGTATCTTACTTCCACCAACCGGTGTTTTTTCACGGAGCTTCAAGCCAGAAAATCCGATCTAATAATCCATTCAATTTTTTTGATAAATGACTCACTTCACCAAATTACCTGCTGTATTATTATTAGCCGATGGAACCGTGTTTTACGGTAAAGCTGCCGGAAAGATAGGTACTACAACCGGCGAGATCTGTTTTAATACAGGTATGACCGGCTATCAGGAAATTTTTACCGACCCATCGTATTTTGGGCAAATTATGGTTGCCACCAATGCACATATAGGTAACTATGGCATTGCCGATATCGAAGTTGAATCGGGCAATATTCAAATTTCCGGGCTGGTTTGTAAAAACTATAACATTGCGTACAGCCGCAAACAAGCCAACGAATCTATCCAGGATTATTTTCAATCGCAAAACATTGTAGGTATCAGCGATGTAGATACCCGCCAGATCGTTCGCCACATCCGCGATAAAGGCGCGATGAATGCAATTATCTCTTCGGAGATACTGGATATTGAAGAACTGAAAGCAAAACTTGCCGAAGTACCATCAATGGACGGGCTGGAGCTATCGTCGCAGGTATCAACTACAGAAACTTATACCTTTGGTAACGAAGATGCGGCTTACCGTGTTGCTGTGCTTGATTTGGGTGTTAAAAAGAACATCTTGCGCAATTTTGACGATCGCGATGTATACGCCAAAGTATTTCCGGCAAAAACAACTTTTGCCGAAATGGAGCAGGATTTTGAACCAACCGGTTACTTTATCTCCAACGGCCCCGGCGATCCATCTGCGATGCCTTACGCTATAGAGACGGTTAAAGAGATTCTTGCTGCCGATAAACCAATGTTTGGCATTTGCTTAGGTCACCAATTATTGGCTTTGGCTAATGATATCCCAACCAAAAAAATGTTTAACGGTCACCGCGGGTTAAATCACCCGGTAAAAAATATTATTATCAATCACTGCGAAGTAACCTCACAAAATCACGGTTTTGGAGTAGTGCCCGAGGCTGTACGCGCATCTGACAAAGTAGAAATTACCCACGTAAACCTTAACGATCAATCGATAGAAGGTATCCGTGTAAAAGATAAAAAAGCATTCTCGGTACAATACCACCCGGAATCGTCTCCTGGTCCGCACGATTCAAGGTACCTGTTTGATGATTTTATAAAACTGATGCAGTAATTTGGGATGTGCAGATGATTTGAAAATGAATAGATCAAATCATTCGGTATAGAGTCAAAATAAACAAATCCGAAACGGCGAAGCCTTCTTTAACGCCATTCAAAAATAATTAACGGTTAAAAATCGAACATCCGATATCCGAAATATAAAAGCCTTTTAAGTTTTAAGCTTAGAAGGCTTTTTTGTTGGATCTCTAAAGCCCCGTTATCCACTTTGCAAAATCCCCGGCATCCAGAATATTCCAGCTATGGAAACCTTTTCCTTGGGTTGTAATATATGCCGACTGTTGATTGCCTGCCTGTTTTAAATTGAAGGCCAATTTTTCGAGATCGAAAGCGTTGAGGTTTGAGAACTGTAATTGGGCACAATAGGTTTTTTGTACATATTCCAGATCGGGCTCGCTGTATAATCTAACCGGAATATCTTTCAAAAAACGAGCGTTGCCACCATCTGGCGCACTGGCCGAATAAATAGCTAATTGCTCGTAAGCTTTAGGGTTGGTGGCCGGCGAACCACCCAGCGTATGCGCCAGGTAAGCCTTAACCGATTTGCCTTCGCTGGCAATTAGCGGGCAGTTGTAACTTATCTCTTTATCTGCCGATGCATATATCCGGGTAAGGTCTGTAGGTGGATCAATACCAAAAACGGCTTTAAGTTTAATGGGCGTGGCCTGGCTGTTCAGATACTCTGTGTACGAAAGTGCGATAGCCCCACCGTCAGATAATCCTCCAATAACAACATTGTGATGGGTTAACTGATATTGGGTTAATTTAATTTTTATCAGTTCATCAAGTTCGCCGATGCATTGGTTATCAGCAAACATTTGCGCGGGTACATCCAGGGTAAGCGTAGTAAAACCATAGGCGGCCATTTCTTTGGGCAGGCTGGTTTTTATGAAAATACTTTTCGGTTTTTCGCCCGCAGCGGGCAGCAGTATCAAGATGCCTTTTACCGGTGTGGCCGGTTTCATTTCAAAATAGGTATATGATTTGCCCCCAGCTAATATTTGAGATTTTAAAATACCCTGCGCTTGTATATTGGTAACTAACAACAGGCAGCAAACAGATAAAAAAAGGCTTAATTTATTCATGGGCAGATTTACATAGTATCAAACTTACAAATTTGATACTGCATGCGGCGTATGTCTTTTTTACACTTCCACCGGTGTGCCAACTGCCACAGCAGGTAGGGTAAAGCTAAATTGGGTACCTACGCCAGGCTGACTGATTACCCATATTTTTCCGTGGCATTTTTCGACCAGATCTTTACAAAATAACATCCCCATGCCTGTCCCCGATTCGTTTTTGGTGCCAACTTTGCTGTTTACCTTGCCTTTAAATAGCCTGTCGCGTTGCTCGGGAGGCATGCCTATGCCAGTGTCTTTAACCTGCACAATAATTCTTTTATCATCTTCTTCCCAGGCGGCAATCTCGATAGTATCATTCTCCCGGCAAAACTTTAGCGCATTGGTAATAAGGTTGCGAATAACTATCCGGATAGAGTTTGCATCGGCCCAGGCCGATAAATTATCAGGAATATTATCTACCAGGTTAATGCCTTTTAATATGGCCTGCTCATTATAGCTTTCAATTTCTAAACTCACTAATTCTTTTATCGAAAAGTTTTTTACCGAGGCTTCAAAATTATCCATCTGGCTGTTTATCCAAAACAATAGCGTGTCCAAAAAGTCGGAAGTATACTCCAGCTTTTTCAATACATTAGGTATCATCTCCAGCAACTCATCGTGGCTGATGCTATTATCCTGCAACAGATCAAACAAACCGCGGAGTGTGCTCAAGGGTGCGCGCAAATCGTGCGCTAAAATAGATATCAGCCTATCTTTTAAAATATTAAGGTCGTTCAATTTTTCGGCCTGGTCGTCAATATTTGTTTTTTGTTTTAGTATTTCGTGGTTTCTATCTGCTAGCAGGGCGTTAATTTTTTGCTGCTTACGTTTTTGCCTGTAATAAATAGTTGCTGTAACTATCATGGCCACAATAAATATCAGAAATATGGTATTTATAAAACGCTGACTATTTATTTTTTGCTGGTATATTAAATCGCGCTCACGCTGCTGTTGCGCCAACAGGCGTTTTTTTTCGGCAAAGCTCATCTCAAAATTGTACGATGTAAACTTTTGGATACTCTCGTTATCGTTAATTTTATTTTTTAGGCTGATGTACTCGTTTAGCAAACGGTTGGCATCTTCAAATTTGCCCAGGCCAGCCATTGCTTTATTTAATTGTAATGCCGAGTTTGATCTTACCGATATATTACCCAGCTTTATGGCATACTCTTTGCCTTTTATGGCATATTTGTAGGCGTTTTTATAATCTTTTAAAAGATTATATACCGTGGCATAACCGTTTAATGCATAGGCCTGGTTGTAAAGTATTTTAAATTTAGTTGCTATTTGCAACGAAGTATCCAGATAGGCCTTGGCCAATACTATTTGATTTTTGTTGGCGAAGCAAATCCCCAGATCAGTATACACCGAACTCAGCCCATCTTTATCATCCTGCTTTTTTGCTGTTTTTAGCGATTTATAGAGGTAAACTATTGCCTCATCGTACTTAGTTTGGGCGGTTAGTACCTCACCAATATTTTCGTTGGCGGTACCTACGGCCTGGGTATTATTGGTAGCTTCAAAAACCTGTATGGCTTTTTTAAAGTAATCCAGTGCGTTTGGATATACTTCCATGTTTTGCAGTACTACGCCAATATCATTATACACCTCGGCCGCCGATGTTTTATAATTGTTTTTTAAGGAAATAAAGAGCGCTTTATAGTAAAAATCGAGCGCGTTGGATAGTTGTCCCTTACTAAAGTAAACTATGCCAATACTTTTATAGGCCTCAGTTAGCGTTTCCTCATCGTTATAAAGCGTAGCAATTTTAAGCGCTTTGTTTAGGGATGCTAAGGCCAAATTATACTCTGCTACCAGGTTATACAGCCGCCCATAAAGAATATAGCAGTTGCTAAGGCCCTTATCATCATGTATGAGTTTAAATATTTTTATAGCCTCATCAAAATCTTGCCTGGCTTGTAACGAGTTACCTTTAAAATAGTTAACATGGCCGGTTTGGAGCAAGCCGTTAGCTATGCCCACCTTATATTTAATTTTACGGGATAGCTCAATGCTTTTTTTTCCGTAATAGTAAGCGCTATCCGGGTTTGATTTAAAGTAGTTTGCCGCAAGTTTATTGAGCGTGTTGATGGTTGCGGTATCGGGTTTCGTTTGGTTTACGGCCCCGGGAGCTAAAGAATTTTTAATACTATCCACTTCGGGATGCGATGACGCGAAGCCGGGTAGATATATAAACAAAGGAAATAGTATAGAAAAAAATTTCAATACGCGGTTATTACCTGTAACGATATATTTTTTAAACTTCAAGATCAGTTAATAGTTAACATACTTTATACGAAAGGTATAACCTATTTAGTTTGGTTTATTTTTAATTATTAATTTATTTAGATGGATTTAAATTTACCCATATTTTTAATCGTTTTTGCATAAATTAGCTATTTATCCGGCCATGAAAAAACAAATCAATATACAATTATCTGCCGGGGAAAAAGCCACGCTTCGGGAGCAAAAAATAAAGATCAATGCACTTAACAATTATGCGGCCGATGAGGTAGCGGGCATATTAAAAGCATCACCACAGCGTACCCTGGAAATTGCGGCATTGATAGAATTTCAAAGCATCCCATCGTTAGGTATTAACTTTGCCACCGAACTGATAGCCCAGGGCTATTACTCATTAAAGCAATTGGAAGGCAAGGATGCTGTTGAGCTATACAACGCTTTTGAAAAGCATTGCGGCGTATGGGCCGACCCCTGTGTTGAAGATTGCTACCGTTTATTAACACACTATATTACGCACCGCGACGATAGTAAACGCTGGTGGCATTTTACGGCCGAGCGCAAGGCTTACCGCGCGCAATTCGGCTTTCCGGCCGATAGGCCAACCACCCCATGGTATAACCAGCCTCAATACAAAAAGATGAAACAATACCAGGAAGCTATAGCCTGATTGATGATGTTTGTTTTTTAGTTTGTTTACGTTCTCCACTGCCATCGAACGGAGTTAACATATTTTCAGAATCAGCTCCGGACGCGTCACCTGGATATTGTTTAACAAAAGTCGAGTTTTCTGTCTTGATAGCCTGTTTAAAAATAAACAAACAAATCGTCATTGCGAGGTACAACCAGGGTTAACTGGAAAAAATAGTTATGACATGGTTGCAAATGGGCGGTTGTGGACTAAATAATAAGGAGGTCTTATTTAAAAAAGTGGTGGGATTGTGCGATTCCCCTCTCGAGAGGGGCGGAGGGGTGTGTTTATGCACGCGAAAGAACGCTGTAGAACACACCCCTGCCAACGCTCAGTCCGGCGCGCCCCTGCTCTCTAGAGGGGAAAAAATAATGAAGGCACCTCATTGTATCTTGGGCATTAGGAGCTTTAAAAAATTATACTGATAATCAATGCTTTATAATCATGTCATTATAAGTGACGAAGCAATCTCTATGCTATACAGAGTCGCTATGCAAATCCGCCCTGTATTTGGGGATTGCTTCGCCGTACCTCCTTATAATGACATGGTTGTAAAGTGTTTATTTTTAGCATCTATCTTTTAAATACAAACCCCTCGCCACCGTCATTGCGAGGCACGAAGCAATCCCCGACTTACAGAGTAGTTGTTCAAATCCGCCCTGTAAGTAGGGGATTGCTTCGTCGTACCTCCTTATAATGACATGTTTGTAAAGTATTGATTTTCAGTATGTATTTTTTAAACACAAACCCCTCACCGCCGTCATTGCGAGGTACGAAGCAATCCCAGACTTACAGAGTTACTGTTCAAATCCGCTCTGTAAGTAGGGGATTGCTTCGCCGTACCTCCTTATAATGACATGGTTGTAGAGTGTTGATTTTCAGTATCTATCTTTTAAATACAAACCCCTCGCCACCGTCATTGCGAGGCACGAAGCAATCCCCGACTTACAGAGTAGCTGTGCAAATCCGCCCTGTAAGTAGGGGATTGCTTCGTCATACCTCCTTATAATGACATGATTGTAAAGTATTGATTTTCAGTGTATTTTTTTAAGTTTCTAACGCCCGAGATACAATTAGGTGTCTTCATCATTTTGTTCTCTCGAGAGGGGCGGGATAGGGGTGTGTTCTACAGCGTTCTTTCGCGTGCATAAACACACCCCTCCGCCCCTCTCGAGAAGGGAATCGCACATTCCCACCACCTTTTTAAAGAAGACCCCATTATTATTTAGTCCACAACCGCCCATTTGCAATTACGTCATTCCCGTTTTTTCCAGGTTAACTCTGGTTGTCACTCGCAATGACGGCTCTATATGTGCTTAACGGGTGTATATCATTATTTCTGAAAGAAATTTAAACAGGCTCTAATCTATTGATTCTTTTTTTTCTTATTTTTATTTGGATTTATTCTAAATAAGGATTTACTTTGCTCCTGTTCATAACATATCACACTTCATTTTTTTAATATTCTTGTACTCATGACTAAATTTTTCTATCTCGCAGCCCTGCTCATTACATTTCAAATTACTTTAACAAGCGCTCAATCTAAACTGGAACAAGACCGGAAAGCTATATTGGCTTTAGGTGGTTTTTATAAAGTTACGTTTGATTATGGCGAAACGTTTTCGCCCGATACTGCCTATAAAAATCATCCGCAATATCATGCCTCCGGCTATGAGTGGGCCGTTGTTGAACAGGAGTCGCCAAAAAAAATAGTTATACAACATATACTGGTAACCGGCGATACTTCGGTAATTAAGCACTGGCGCGAGGATTGGGTTTATGAAGAGCCTAATTTATTGAACTTTGATAAAAGCAGCACCTGGACAAAAACAAAACTTACCCCTGCCGAAACCAAAGGCCGCTGGGTGCAAAAAGTTTTCCAGGTTGATGATAGCCCCCGTTACGAAAGCATTGGCACCTGGGTACATGTAGATGGCCGCCACGAATGGCAATCAACCTGCGATTCGCCTTTGCCACGCCGGGAGTTTACCAAGCGCAGCGATTATAATGTATTGCGCCGGGGTAACCGCATTTATGTAACCGATAAAGGCTGGATGTTTGAGCAGGATAACCAAAAATTAGTTAGAAGTGCCGATGGCGATAAACTGCTGGTACGCGAAAAAGGCTATGAAGAGTTTACCAAAGCCGATGAAGCTAAATTTGCCTTTGCCCAAAAATGGTGGAAAAATCAACAACCGTACTGGACGGCCGTTAGACAGGTATGGGATGAGGTTTACAACCAGCCCGATGCGCTGAAGCTAAAAGGGAAGGTAGATGGCAAACTGCTTTATGAAAGGTTATTTGAGCTTGCCGATGAAGCTGCTAAAGAAAAATGGAATACCGAAAAAAGCAAAGCTGCTGCCCGTAATGTAATTGCCGGCTATGTTGAAAAAACAGTTTAAAATATAAAGTCCTGCTCTGCAATAAACGCCTTAATGGCTTTATCACAGGGCAGGCACCAATTAAAATACACCTATCTATGTGCGATGCAAAAGTATTAAGTCAGGTTGGTACATCAGTGATCAGCCGCTGCTCAGAATGTCGTTGTGTTTTTATATGGAACAATAACCTCATTCTAAGCTTTTCTGCCGAGCAGTTTAAGCTATTCAGAGATTTTACCAGCGAACTGGAGTTTGGCGACCACTCATTTCCTTTCCCTGATGGGCAGGAACGTGTGGTGATGCGCACCCCGGTAAATGATATACAGTTTACCTTTAACACCGACGAATGGGAAGATTTCCATGCCGCTATGGACGAGGCTATTTACATGCAGGAAGTGTACGCGCTGATGGAGGGGAATGAGTAAAAGATTTAAAATAGCGTTAAGTTAATAGCCCCAAGTTAAAAGTTACATCTGTTTTTTTCTTCCCCTGGGTGTTAATACTTTCAACTAAATGCTATCTGTTATCACACTATTAACATAACACAAATGTGAAATAGCCCTATTGTATAAAAGTAAAGCGGTGAAATTAAGTTTCGCCGCTTTACTTACTGTTGCTTATGGCTGCAGCCAAACAACCTTCACACCTTTTTTACCGCTTTCTTTTGATAGTTCGAGGGTTACATAAATGTTATTCTTTCTGTCGTAATCTGAGATAGAGAATAAGCCAAGGTTATGATCGTGTTTGCTGGCCGGGTTGCCAAATACGTAGTCTCTTTTAGGTACGGCATTCGCTCCGGTAAGTGGATAATAAAAGCCATCCGATTCGCCCACGCCCGATACGGTAACCAGTTTGCCTTCTTCCTGCTTATCGTTATTACGCTCGGTATCATTAAATAAAATATAGCTTTTTGTTTTTCCATCTAAATAAGCAAATGATTTAAACTGATTACCGCCGGCCAATACCTGCGCAGAACCTTGCCTGTACGAATGATAAAATGGCCTCAACGAGCTTCCACTTACGGAGTGTGCTTTACGGATAATGTAATCATTTACAAATTCGCCGGTTTTACTGTAATTAACTACAGCCATATCCCCTAAAATGGAAGCTACACTAGTACCCATCGTTCCGCGGTAAGTGTTTATCGTTATTTCTTCGGATACAATAGTAAAGGTGCCATCATCATTAATGAAAAGATTTTGCGGCAAACCCGTAAAACCATCTTTTGAAAAAGCATTAAGCCTCTCTGAGGGCGCTATGGTATTAGTACGATTTATTTTTTTCTCATAAGGGTTTACAAAAGAAAGGATTGGAGTGTAGCCCTTATCGCCGGTATCTTGTTTAACAAGAGACACAAATATTAATGATTTGGTTATTGGGCTATACCGGATAATACCCCAGTAAACTGTAAGATCTTTTGAAAAGCCAAGTTCGGTAAAACTCACAGCCTTAGCGCCTTTATCAAGATTAGCCAAAATAAGTTCGCTTTCTTTACCTCCACTGTTTTTTGTATTGTAGCCATAAGCCAAAACGCATACCTTATCGCTGCCAATCACGGCCATATCAATGTAACGCAAATACTTGTATTTTTCTTCGGGCGAGGCATAAAATGCTCTGCCGGTCTCCTTATTATCGGCACCATAGCTAATAATTTCAATTCGTTTGCTTCTTTCCGATTCAAAACTATTAAACATCACCACAGCATAGTTATCGCTATTTGGATCTTTACGTACAAAAAAATCGGGCATCGGTACATTACCAAAAGCCAGCGCATAACCTTGGAAAAAGCTTACGTGGCTTAGTTCGCCAATCTTTTTATCATCTTTTATAGCGCCTGTTTTAGCATCAATAATCACCCTGTATAAAACCGGGGTCCGGGAGTCAATCTCGCTGATCATCAAAACAGCATCGCCGTTAATTTCAAAAGCGGCCTCAATACTGGCATGGCTTAGCTTGCCATATGATGGTTGAACAGTTGTTGTAACGATTTCCTGGTGGGTAGCGTTATAAACACGCACATCAATACCTTCTTTATTGCTGATATGAAGAAACATAGTAGTGCCGTTCTTCATTTGTAAAATTTTGGCAAAGCCCTCTTCGGGTTCTTTAAATACGGGGCCTTCTGCAATAGGTTTAAATTGAGCATTAGCAATGTTGAACGTTAATACAGATAGCAGCAGGAATAAGGTTTTTTTCATTTCTATATTTGTTTAGGGCCTTAAATATAGTTTTATTATATAAATCCTAAAGTTATTAATACGCAATGCTCCTATAAGTTTTACCGGCATTAATCCTTTTTCACCGCTCATTCATCGGTAATTTTCCGCCGTTTACCGGAAGTTTGGTTGGCTTCGCCTAATACCTGTAGCTAAAAACCCATTCTGTTTGCATTTTTGAATCAACAAATCGCAACCATCATGAAAACTTTACTTGCTATACAAATCATCCACCTGATAGTTAAAGCTGCAGAACACGCCGAAGCTATTGTTCACTCTATTGGCCACTTAATTAAATAAGGCTCGCCCGGCCTTTTAAATAGGGAGTTTATCAAATCAATATATACTATCTCCTGTTAGTATAAATAAATATCGACACAATGAAAAAGGGAGATAATGTAAGCTGGAACTGGAAAAATCGGAAGCCGAAGACCAAATTGGTAAAACGCACGATGAGCCCGTAACCAAAACCATAAAAGATAGCCTCAGCCTATCCTCTCCAAAGTAGAGGGTGGGGTGAGGCTTAAAATAATTCATTGATATTTCATTATTCTGGTGCATTTTTACGCTATGGCAAAACAACCCATTATCACTGTAAACAACCTGGTAAAAAACTATGGCGATTTTGCCGCCGTTAAGGGTATAAGTTTTGAAGTTTATGAGGGCGAGATTTTTGGCTTGCTTGGCCCCAACGGTGCAGGTAAAACCACCACCCTCGAAATTATAGAAACCCTGCGCGAAAAAACATCAGGCGATATCACAGTTGATGGTTTTAATATTGATACCGATAAGGATAGTATTAAGCAACGCATCGGTGTACAGTTACAAGCGGCAGGCTATTATCCCAATCTTAACCTATCCGAATTAATAGAACTGTTTGCAGGTCTGTATGGTGTTGATAAAACACCTATGGAAATGCTGGGGAAAGTAGCACTAACCGATAAGGCCAAGGCAAAGTACAAAGATCTTTCGGGCGGCCAAAAACAGCGTTTTTCTATCGCCACTACGTTGATCAACAACCCAAGGATAGTTTTTTTAGATGAGCCAACAACCGGCCTCGATCCGCAGGCCCGTCGTAATCTTTGGGACCTCATCCGCGAGATACGCGACCAGGGAACCACCGTTGTAATTACTACCCACTATATGGATGAAGCCGAGGTGCTTTGCGACCGCGTTGCTTTTGTAGATGCCGGCCACATCATCGGCATAAATACCCCCGATCATTTTATCGACGAACTGGTAGCATCGGGTTTCGAACGTAAAAAACAGGTAAAACTGGCCAACCTGGAAGATGTATTTATTAACCTCACCGGCAAAGAGTGGCGGGAAGGCTAAGCCCCCCGGCCCCCTGAAGGGGGAGTAAGTTTTCGGTTTGCAGGCAGCAACAAATAGCATCGCAAACAAATAATACGGTAGCAGATCACCAATAAACTAATGAACCACTGAACCAATGAACCCCCAAAAATATAGTAATACAAAAGCAACCCTGGCCATTGCCAAGGCAAGTTTCAGGGCCATACTGCGCAGCCCCTCGGCGGTGGTATTTACACTGGCTTTTCCTTTAATATTTATTGTTGTTTTTGCCAATATTGGCGGCGGCGGTGTTACTGTTGATGTAGGGGTAGCCAAAACAACCGATACATTGAGCCCAATTTACCAGGCGCTCAAAAGCGTAAAAGTTGTGCACCTGATACAGGATCAAACTACCGAAGATATGAAGGGCAACCTTTCAAAAGGTATTATCGACGCGGTGATTGATATCCATAAAAACAATGCACTGCCGGCGTACACCATCAATGTACAATATACCAAAGCTTCGGTTGAAAAGGGAAATATCCTGCGCTCGGTATTGAGCAATATTTATTACAATATTAATAACAGAACGCTTGGCGGTACGCCGCCGGTTGCCGAAATAAAAGAAACCACCGTATCCGGTCGCGAATACAAATACATCGATTTTATTTTACCCGGGCAGTTGGGTTTTTCTATACTTAGCAGCGGAGTTTTTGGCACGGCGTTCGTTTTCCTTAGTCTGCGATTAACGCTGGTGATCAAACGCTTTTTTGCCACCCCTGTCAGAAGATCGAGCATTGTTTTAGGCGAGGCTTTGGCCCGTATCGCTTTCTCTTTATTGGGTGCGCTATTTATTATTTTGGTAGGGCATTACCTGTTTGGCTTTACACTTATACACGGGGTAGTTACGGTGCTTAATATGCTGGTGCTCTCCACGCTGGGGCTCATTATATTTATGGGCTTTGGTTTTATTATATCGGGGATAGCTAAAAACGAGAGCACGGTACCGCCCTTATCCAATATTATCACCATGCCGCAGTTTTTGCTGTCGGGCACTTTCTTTTCGGTTACCGCTTTTCCAAAATGGTTGCAGGCTATCAGTAACGTACTGCCGTTAACACACCTCAACAATGCCATGCGTAAAGTTGCCTTTGAAGGTGCCGGTTTGGCCGATGTTACCCATCAGCTGTTGATACTATTAATATGGTTTGTAATTGTATATGCCGTAGCCATAAAAACCTTTAAGTGGGAATAGGTTTATTAGTAGCAAGTAGTTAGTATCAGGTATCAATACTTTTTTGCCTTGTGCTTTAGTTACTTATTTTCCGATTTTTTTGAGCACTGCGTTTCTGAGTTTTAACGATGGTTTTTCGATGGCGTATCTTAACACCAATGCGCCGGCAATTGTACTCAGTAAACAGCAAAGCATCATCAGGTTACTGTTTTTGTCGATCCCCGCTTTTTCGAGCACAATCTGTGTAACGTGAATCATCAACTTATGGATAAGGTAAATACCATAAGATAGTGTGGCAATTTGCGAAGTAACCTTCGATTTTGCATTATATAGGATATTGCCAGGGCATACAACCGCGGCCACTATCAGCCCATACCCAACAGCAATAAGAGGGAAGCCCCAGATGGTGTTTCTGAAACTTGCCTGCGGAGTGCCCACAAAGTAGGCGGCAATTAAAATTGCCAAGCCAGCCACCATTACTATATTGCTGTACTTGTTTATGCGCTCTTTCATATGTGGATAAAAGGTGTATAAGCCCGCTATGCCAACGCCGATGAGCAGGCCATCCAACCGGTTATAAGTAGGGTAATAAATAAACCGGTTAAAGGTGGCCCCAAAACTATCCGATGTTAATTGCGGCGCTACCCAATTATGCCAGCCAATATACCTTATTGCAAAACCGCCTATAAATAGAACCAGCAGCAGGTACACCGCTTTTTTACCAGCTTTAAAATAATTGAACAATAGAAAGGTAATGGGCAATACTAAATAAAACTGCTCCTCCACACATAACGACCACGAGTGGGTAAATGTGCCTGTTTGCCTGTAGTCGAGCCCAAAGTTGAACGTAAAAGTGAGGTATTTCCATAATGGCCCCATCTGTTCCCGTTCGCGTAAAAAAGGGAAGGCGGTATATAATCCAAGCATAACCAGGTACGGCGGAATTATCCTGAAAAAGCGCTTGGCAAAAAACTCCCTCATGGAAATAGCGTTTCCTTTTGCTATGGTGTTAAAGAGTTGTCCGGCTATCAAAAATCCGCTCAATACAAAAAACAGGTCTACCCCGGTCCACCCGAAACTTCCAACTTTGCTTACCCAGGCCGGGTGGGCAAAAATCTGGTAATGGAAAAGTAAAACGTAGGTGATGGCAAAAGCCCGCAGATGATCTAATCCTAAAAGCTTGTGTTTATCAGAAATATTTAGCGGGTTTGTTTCGGCAGATGACACTGTTGTAGTTTATTCTTTATTTTTCTTTATATATTCCCAACTTTTCTCTCTTTATTCCTGACTCTTATCTCTTGATTCTATATCTCTCCTTCGCGTTTCCTTAAAAACCACTCGGCGCTAAGTAATAGTAGTATTAATACAAACAGCCACTTTACATCAATGATATCGCTGTAATGCTTGTCTTCATAAACCACGGTTTTAATATTATCATTCTTACGAATCAGCTCCGCCAGTTCACTCACCTGGTTGGGTTGCAGCATTTGGCCACCGCTTTGTTTGGCTATAGTGTTTAGCAGCTGATGATTGGCCGCGCTTTGGCGGGTTTCGAGGTTAAGGGCTTTAACGGTAAGCTGCCCCACTGCTTTAAACTGGCTTTTGCCGTTTTGGGTTAATGCGGTGTACGCATATTCGCCAGCCGGTAATGCGCCGGCATCTAACTGGTAGCTTGCCCCGCTGCGGCTAAACAAAAAGCTGTAGTTTTTACCTGCACTGCTTTTTACATCTATCTTAACATCGGGCGTGTTGATGAGTTCGAGGGCATCGTTATAAAGTTCGGCGTTAAGGATCACGTTCTCGCCTTCGTCAAAAACATTACGGGCCGGGTAAACACGAAAACGCTGGCGGTTGGCATTAGCGGTTAAATATTGTACCGTTTGACTCAGCAATTCGTCGGTAGCGTTGCGGTTGCCAAAATTTTGAAACTCAGATAACTGCCAGCGCCAGATGCCCTCGCCGGTAAGCACAGCAGTGCGCCTACCGCCTTCATCGCCAAAAGCTAATAAAGGATAAGTAGTGCCTATGGCACCTATCTTTTGTTTTAATAGTATAGTGGTACCCGCAGCTGTGCCATAGCTTCCAAAGGGTGCCATTAATGGCGGCAAATTACTGATCTTTTTACGCGACGAATCGGACAAAGTAAAGGCGGCGAAACCAGTTTCGGGCAGGGCGTAAACTTCCTGCGTTTCGCTGCGGCCCGCGCTTATTTTTACTACGCTTTGTTCGGCATTAAAACCCTGCAAATCGCTTTGCGAACCCAATATATACCAAACCGGTGTTTTGCTTTGGGCGATAAAGCTTTTTACCGGTGCTAAACCAGCCGCGTTAACCTGGTAAAGTACAACCAGGCTATAGTCGGATAGTTTAATGCCTGCCATATCGGCCGTAAGCGCGGTTTTTACTTCAAAGTTTTTGTTTGTTTCTATAGCTTGCTTAATAACCGTAATATCCGGGTGGGCGCTTTGGTACAGTACCAATACCTTTTGGCGGGCATCCAACACATCTACATAAATAATTTCGGTATTGTTTTGGGTTGATAGTTCGTTTTTAACCGGGGCTATGTTGATGGTAAATTTGCGCAAACCTTTTTTATCCGCAGTTAACTTAACAGGTACAAGCTTTTTAAAATCATTAGCTGTTACCGGTATGGTTTGCGCAAAAACCTGGCGGCCATCTTCGGCAATGGTTAAACGAATGTTTTCGCCTTTGCTTTGGTAGGCGGCTGTTAAAACCTCCACCTCAAAATCGTTACCTAAAAAGGCGGTTTTATTGTAGTTTACATTGCCTATAAGGAAGTCGCGTTTGGCAACGGTATCTCCCAGTGCTATGGTATAAATGCTGGTTTTGATGTTTTTGGCCTCGTACTGAGGGTCGTTCCCCTGGTTGTACAAGCCATCAGTAGCCAAAACCAACGCACCTATATTTTGATTTACAAATTTATTGTTAAGCTGATACAGGGCATTGGCAATATCAGTTTGCCTGCCATTAAATTTGTTAGATAGGTTATTATTCAGATCTTTATCAAAATTAAATTCCTGCACATCGTATTTATCGCCCAGTTCGTCTTTAAGTTTAGCCAGATCGGCAACTAATTTATCAGCATTAAAACCGGGAGCTTTAAACGTGTTGATAGATGACGAATTATCCTGTGCTATTAACACCAATGGTTTCTGCTGATCATACCTGGTAGATTTTACCAACGGCGACACCAGCAGCATGGCTATAAAAAACACCACCAGCGCACGTACAACTGATAGTCCGTACCTGAAGTATTTACCAAGGTTAACCGGCTGCCGGTACAACAGCCAGGCGTATATGATACCCAACAGCAAGCAGGCGGGCACCCACCATCCCGAAACCGAACCCCATGTAAGTGAAAACATCAATAAATATTATACTGTACGTTGACTTGCAAAATGCAAAATTATTGTGAGATGCAGGGAATTAAGTTTAAGGCAGGCTTTTAACCAAACAAGGCAAGCTAAAAGCCTGCCTTGAATAAGTATTATTGTTGCACGATAACAACCGCGCAAGTTTTTTGAATTTTTACTTTTGAATTTTGACTTAACCTAAAGCATTCCACCATCAACAGGAATAACCTGCCCGGTAATGTAAGTTGCCATATCTGATGCCAGGAATACGCAGGCGTTGGCTACATCCTCGGTTTCGCCGGCGCGTTTAAGCGGGATAGCAGCTGCCCAGCCTTCAACTACTTTAGGGTCTAAAACTTCGGTCATTTCTGTTCTGATAAAGCCGGGCGCAACAACGTTGGTACGGATGTTACGTGAACCCAATTCTTTGGCCATTGATTTAGAAAAACCGATAATGCCTGCTTTTGATGCTGCATAGTTACCCTGTCCTGCATTGCCCTGCACACCTACTACCGAGCTCATGTTGATGAACACCCCATTACGGTTTTTCATCATAATTTTTGATGCCGCTTTGGTTACGTTGAAGATAGATTTTAGGTTCACAGTTAACACTTCGTCCCATGCTTCTTCGCTCATACGCATTAGTAAACCATCTTTGGTGATACCTGCATTATTGACAACTATATGAAGGGTTCCAAAATCGGCCACGATATCGGCAATCAGTTTCTCGGCTTCGTCAAATTTAGAGGCATCAGACCGGTATCCTTTAATTTTTGTACCAAAGCTTTGCAGTTCCTGCTCCAGGGCCTGGCCTTTTTCTACAGATGATAAATAGGTAAAAGCTACGTTAGCGCCGTGCTCGGCAAATTTTTCGGCTATTTTACGGCCTATTCCTTTTGATGCACCGGTGATAAGTGCGGTTTTTCCTTCTAATAATTTCATTTATGTACTATTTCGGGCGGTGAAGTTAGCTGTTTTAGTATCAAGTATCAAATAGCTAATTTAGAGTATCAAGTAGTTAGTATCAAGTATCGATACTATTTTGTATTTCTAATAGTCTATTTATTTCCTTAGCCTAAAGGCAATTACGGACTCAATCTTTTTTTAATTTGTCTTGATACTTGATACTAACTACTTGATACTAATTCACTACCTTTGCGGCTCAAAAAATCACTGTAAATGAGCCAGTCTGTTCAAATAAAAAATGCTTTAATTTCTGTTTACTATAAAGACAATTTAGAGCCTATAATTCACGAGTTAAATCGTCTTGGTGTTAATATATATTCTACCGGTGGTACCGAAACTTTTATCCGCAATTTAGGGGTAAATGTAATACCTGTTGAAGACCTTACTTCGTACCCATCTATTTTAGGTGGTCGTGTTAAAACCCTGCACCCTAAGGTGTTTGGTGGTATTTTGGCCCGCAGAAGCTTTGATAGCGACGAGAAGCAACTGGCCGAATACGAAATTCCTGAACTTGACCTGGTTATTGTTGATCTGTACCCGTTTGAAGAAACTGTACAGTCGGGCGCAGGTGCCGAAGATGTGATTGAAAAAATCGACATCGGTGGTATTTCCCTGATCCGTGCAGGTGCCAAAAATTTTAAAGATGTAACCATCGTTGCATCAAAAGACGACTACGGCATCCTGGAAAACATTCTAAAAACACAGAATGGCGCTACCACAATAGATCAGCGTAAATCATTTGCCCAAAAAGCATTCAACATTACATCAAACTACGATACTCACATTTTCCAATACTTTAACCAGGAAGAACCGCTGCCTGTATTTAAACAAAGCATCCAAACCAGCCAAACTTTGCGTTATGGCGAAAACCCGCATCAGCAAGGCACTTTTTATGGTAACCTGGATGCTATGTTCAATAAACTGAACGGTAAAGAGCTTTCATACAATAACCTGGTTGATGTTGACGCCGCTGTAGCTTTAATTGATGAGTTTGCCAATGAGCCAACCATCGCCATTTTAAAACATACCAATGCTTGTGGCATAGCTTCGCGCTCTACGATTCACCAGGCATGGATTGACTCGTTAGCCTGCGACCCGGTTTCTGCCTTTGGTGGCGTAATTATCGCTAACGACGAGATAGACGCTGCTACAGCTACCGAAATTGATAAAATATTTTACGAAGTGCTTATAGCGCCTGCTTATACAGATGAAGCGGTTGAAATATTAAAAGCTAAAAAGAACCGTATTATTTTGGTTCGTCAACCTGTTGAATTACCAACCAAGCAATTTAAAACTTTGCTGAACGGTGTTATTGAGCAGGATAAAGACGCGGTGATGGAAGGCCCGGCCCAAATGACCCCGGTTACCAACCGTAAACCAACCGAGCAGGAATTGAAAGATCTGCACTTTGCCAATAAAGTGGTTAAGCATACCAAATCAAACACCATCATATTTGCTAAAAACAGCCAGCTGATGTCGAGCGGTGTTGGGCAAACCTCCAGGGTTGATTCACTGAAGCAGGCGGTTATTAAAGCCAACAGCTTTGGCTTTGATCTGAACGGCGCGGTAATGGCATCTGATGCGTTTTTCCCTTTCCCGGATTGTGTGGAGCTTGCTGCCGAAGCGGGTGTTACCGCGGTGTTACAACCCGGTGGATCAATAAACGATAAACTATCTGTAGCCATGTGCGATGAAAAAAACATATCGATGGTAACTACAGGAGTGCGTCACTTTAAGCATTAATTTTATAGACACTAATCGCACTAATTAAAGCGAATTACACGAATAAAATAGAACGAATTACATTAATTAAAACGTATTTTCACAAAAGCAAATTTGAACGGATTGCTTAGCTAAAAAGCAATAATCAGGGCGGTAAAAATACGATAACGGGAAAATTGGAGTTAATATACCAACCCTACTCAAATTCGTGAAAATTTACCGACAGGACAATCATTCGTGAAATTCGTGTAGTTTATTATTTAACTTTGCAGATTATTTCAAGGAAACATTAGATGGGTTTATTTAACTTTTTTACACAAGAAATTGCTATCGATCTGGGTACTGCCAATACCCTCATTATACATAATGATAAAGTAGTTGTTGATGAGCCATCTATAGTGGCTTTTGACAGAACTACCAATAAAGTTATCGCCATTGGCAGGCAGGCCATGCAAATGGAAGGTAAAACGCACGATAATATCCGTACCGTTCGCCCGCTTAAAGATGGTGTAATTGCCGACTTTAACGCAGCAGAGCACATGATACGCGGTATGATAAAAATGATAAATCAGGGTAAAGGATGGTTTTTCCCATCGTTACGTATGGTTATCTGTATCCCATCGGGTATTACCGAGGTAGAGAAACGTGCCGTGCGCGACTCGGCCGAGATTGCCGGAGCCAAAGAGGTTTACTTAATACATGAACCAATGGCTGCTGCGGTAGGTATTGGTATTGATGTGGAAGAGCCTATGGGTAACATGATCATCGATATTGGTGGTGGTACTACCGAGATCGCGGTTATCGCTTTATCGGGTATCGTGTGCGATCAGTCTATCCGCGTAGCGGGAGATAACTTCGACTCAGATATCGTTCAGTATATCCGCCGTCAGCACAACATCATGATTGGTGACCGTACTGCCGAGAAAATTAAAATTGAAGTTGGAGCGGCTTTGCCGGAGCTGGCAGATCCACCTGCTGATTTTGCAGTACAAGGTCGAGATCTGATGACCGGTGTGCCAAAACAGATCATGGTATCGTATACCGAAATTGCGCATTGCCTTGATAAATCTATCTCTAAAATAGAAGAAGCAATATTAAAAGCATTGGAAATTACCCCGCCAGAGTTATCTGCCGATATTTACCAAACCGGTATTTATTTAACAGGTGGCGGTGCGTTATTACGCGGATTGGATAAACGTGTAGCAGCCAAAACAAAGCTGCCTGTACACGTAGCCGAAGATCCACTACGCGCCGTTGTACGTGGTACCGGCACTGCCCTTAAAAACATAGGTAATTTTAAATTTTTAATGCAATAAATTAGATGTGAGCTATTAGATATGAGACATTGGATTCGGTGTTTTTATCTCATATCTAAAATCTCATATCTCAAATCTATCTCCCTGATGCGTAACCTCTTGATATTTATCACTAAGTATAACGCGTTTTTTTTATTCCTTATTTTTGAGGTAAGCGCTTTGCTTATCTACATCAAGTACAACTCTTTCCAAAAAGCAACTTTCATCAATTCGCAAAACCAGGTTACCGGTAGTTTATATGCGCAGGTAAGCCAGTTTAAAGGGTATTTATCGCTGAAAGAGCAAAACGATAGTCTTGCACATGAAAACGCCAAATTGCGCGGAATGCTTAAAACATCGTTTTATGTTGATACTGCCGAAAAGCATAAAGTGGTTGATACCGTTTACAAGCAACAATATACCTATGTAGTTGCCCGGGTTATTAACAACTCTACCAATCAATCTAACAACTACATCACTATAAACCGGGGCAGCAGGGATGGGATAGCTAAAGATATGGGTGTAATTTGTGGAACCGGTGTTGTGGGGATGGTAGCTGCTGTTTCAGATCATTATGCCATCATCAAATCTTTACTGCATTCAAAAAGCCAGTTTAGCGCAATGCTGTCAAAAGATAAATCGGTGGGCTCGTTTACATGGGGAACAGATCTTAACCCGCGCCAGGGTTTGCTAAGCCTGCAAAATGATGCCAAACCCACAATGGGCGAAACGGTGATCACATCGGGCTATTCACTTTTCCCTACGGGGATACCGTTTGGTAAAATAACCAGTTTGCATGCCAAAGAAGGTGGCCTGCTACTCAATGTAGAAGTTGGGCTGGCCGTTGATTTTACAAAGCTGCAATATATATACGTAGTAGTTAACAAATACGCACAGGAACAAGCGGGATTGGAGGCCGTAGAAGTTAAATAATGGGCCGTACTATCATCATCAATGCCATCCGTTTTCTGGTTTTGGTTTTTATGCAGGTATTCCTGCTAAAAAACATTGTTTTTTACAACCTGTCTACCACCTACTTTTATATACTGTTTATACTGCTTTTGCCGTTTGAGATACCTAACCTGTTGCTGTTTGTATTGTCATTTATATTAGGGCTTACTGTAGATGCTTTTTACGATACCCCCGGCCTGCATGCTGCCGCTTGCGTGGTACTGGCCCTGGTACGTATCCTTTTCATCAATATCACCGTACAAAAAGAGGGCTTTGATAACGAGCCCGAACCAACCCTGAGCATTATGGGTTTCAGGTGGTTTTTTACGTACGCTGCAATACTCACCTTAGCTCATCATTTTTTCTTGTTAAACCTCGAAGTCTTTCGTTTTTCGGAGATAGAATACACACTAAGCCGTGTTGTTTTGAGTTCTGTATTTACCGTATTTTTGATACTTGTTTCGGGCCTGCTATTTTTCAAAAGGAAAGAACGTAAATAATGAATAAGTTTTTTGAGCGTCGCTATGTTGTAACCGGTATTTTTATTGCTATTATTTTTACCTTACTGGCAAGGCTTTACTATATCCAGATGGTTGATAACCGTTATGCTATTTACGCTACCAAAAACGTTATTCGCAGCTTTATTGTTTATCCGGCCCGTGGTCCTATTTTAGATAGAAACGGTAAAATATTGGTTCAAAACGAACCAACTTATGATATCATGGTGGTGCCAAAAGATGTTAAACCATTTGATACCGTTGCGTTTTGCAATTTGATTGGCATCGATAGGGAAGGTTTCGATAAGCGCTGGACAAAAGCCATCAAATATTCGCCTGTTAAAGACTCTCCATTTGAAAAACAGGTATCGGCCGAACGGTTTGCCTCTATACAAGAGAAGATAAATGACTTTACCGGCTTTTATGCATTGCCTCGTACTGTACGTACATACCCCGATTCTGTAGCCGCCCAATTTTTAGGATATATTGGTGAAGCGCAGGACAGAGACATTTTGCGTTCAAAAGGCTATTACCGGCTGGGCGATTACATTGGGGTTACCGGTGTAGAAAAAGCGTATGAGAATGTGTTACGCGGCCAGCGTGGTGTTAAAAATATGATGGTGGATTCGCGCGGGGTTCAAAAAGGTTCATTTGCCAATGGGGCTTTTGATACCGTTGCCCGCACCGGCGAGCGACTTACCTCGTCATTAGATATCGACCTGCAAAAACTGGGCGAAAAACTGATGAAGAATAAGCTGGGCAGTATAGTAGCCATTGAGCCATCAACCGGCGAGATATTGGCATATGTAAGCAGCCCAACTTACGATCCAAACTTGATGGTAGGGCGCGAGCGTGGTAACAACGCCGCTAAAATGTATAACAACCCATACAAGCCATTTTTTATACGGCCAATACAGGCTCAATATCCGCCGGGCTCATCTTTTAAACCTTTGAGCGCATTAATAGCCCTGCAGGAGGGTATCATTTCACCCTCGGAAACGTATTATTGTACAGGGCATTATAGAGCCGGCAATCGCCTGGTACCGTGTAATCATGGCGAAGCACATGGTAGTGTTAATATGAGTAGTGCGGTTGCAAAATCGTGCAACGGATATTTTTCGATGGTTTTTCAACGAATACTTGAACGGAGCGGCGCAAAATATACAGAGGCTGCTTTTACTGCCTGGCGGGCTAACGTAAATAAATTTGGATTAGGTTCGAGGTTGGATCTGGACATGCCTGCCGAGAGCCGGGGTAACGTACCAACCCCTTTGCATTATGATAATATTTATAAAAAAGGCGGATGGCGTGCAAGCACTATTATTTCTTTGGCAATTGGGCAGGGCGAGCTTTTAGCAACACCTTTACAGCTGGCCAACCTGGAATGTATTATAGCCAATCATGGTTTTTTTTACAAGCCGCATTTAATTAAAGCTATTGGAACCGAGAATGTAATTAAAGCGGAGTATACCAAAAGAAATTATGTAGGCATAGATCCGCAATATTTTGAGCCTGTTATTAACGGGATGCAGGCTGTGGTGGAAAATGGAACCGGTATCCGCTCAAAAATACCAGACATCATTATGTGCGGTAAAACCGGTACAGCACAAAATCCGCGAGGAGAGGATAACTCCGTATTTGTGGCTTTCGCCCCCCGGGATAACCCTAAGATTGCCATAGCGGTGATAGTAGAAAACTCTGGCGAGGGTGCACACTGGGCAGCTCCAATAGCCAGTTTTATAGTCGAAAAATATTTAAAAGGAAAGGTTACCCCGCGCGCATCAGGAATTACGGTTGATTATTTTGCAAATGCCAACCGCCTGCCAGATCTTAGTCTTTACGCAATGGATCTTAAAAAAGAGCGAATGCGCGATAGTACCCGGAGTGCAAGGCAAGACTCGATAAAGAAGTTTAAAGCCGATTCTATAAAGAAAGCTGCACGTTTAAAAGCGACGGCCAATAATAAACCGGCCGGATGGGGAAGTTTTTTAGCAGCCAGGAGGAGCGGTAAATAATATGAACAACAATAATAACCAGCGCAGCTTCTTTTTTAATGTGGATTGGGTAACGGTATTCCTATACCTTATACTTTGCACTATTGGCTGGTTTAATATTCATGCAGCTGTATTTGATGAAAGGCACCCCAGCATTATTGATGGAGCCACCAATTATGGCAAGCAGTTTATATACATAATGGTAGCGGTGGTTGTGGGCATGGTTATTTTATTGCTGGAGAGTAGATTTTTTACTGCCTTGTCGCCGGCGTTTTATGCCATAACGGTACTGTTACTCATTATTGTACTAATTGTAGGCAAAAATGTTGGGGGTAACCAGGCCTGGATAAATATGGGTGGCGGTTTCAGGCTTCAGCCCTCGGAGTTTGCTAAGTTTTCTACCTGTTTGTTATTAGCCCGGTATCTCAGCGGTGCCAATATTCGGGTAACAGATCCAAAAGCGTTTATGTCGGCTGCGGCCATCATTGGTTTTCCAATGATGCTTATTATGTTACAGCCCGATACGGGGTCGACCCTGGTTTTCTGCTCGCTTATTTTTGTGTTGTATCGTGAGGGCTTGTCGCCTTATTTTCTGGTAATATCGGGTTTGCTGATAACTCTTTTTGTGGTGGCGCTGCTATTTAATCCCCTGCATATTATTATTGCGCTGGTAGCATTTACAGCGTTGGTTATCTTTTTGTTTAAACGTAACCGACAGCTTATTACCACCATGCTGATAGGGCTGGCCATTTGTGTTACATTTATTTTTAGCGTAAAATTTATTTATACCCACGTTTTAAAACCACATCAAACAGATCGTATCAATATCATTTTGGGAATTACCACCGATTTAAGGGGTAAGGGTTATAATGTAAACCAATCTAAAATTGCTATTGGTTCTGGCAAAATGTGGGGCAAAGGTTATCTGCATGGTACGCAAACCAAATATTCATTTGTGCCAGAACAAAGCACCGATTTTATTTTCTGTACCATAGGGGAAGAGTGGGGTTTTGCAGGATCGATAGTATTACTCGGCCTTTATCTTTTTCTTATCCTTAGGGTCATCTTCCTTGCCGAACGGCAGCGATCGCCATTTTCGCGCATATACGGTTATGGGGTGGCATCTGTGCTCTTCTTCCACGTAGTGATCAACATCGGTATGACGATTGGTATTGTGCCCGTTATCGGCATCCCTTTACCGTTCATCAGCTACGGAGGTTCGTCGCTGTTAAGCTTTACCATATTACTGTTTGTGCTGATCAAGTTCGACTCCAACCGGATGGGCGTTATTTGATTTCAGATTTCAGATTTCGTTATGATGGATGACAAGGTACGCAATTCTGGTTCGGAAAATATATATATAATTGCTTGCGGGAATACAGGTAACAAAGAGAAAATATTCTGAAAATCCTGATTCTGACAAAATCTTTAATATCGATAAAATCACGATTCAGATAATTATAACCGCACAGTCATTCCCACATTATAATTCCTTAGCGGCGAGGCATTATAATACCGGTTGCCTACTGCGTTCAAATCATTGCCGAGGCTGTATTTTTCATTGAGGATATTATCGGCAGCGGCAAATATCTCTAACCTTGTTTTACGGCCAATGAGGGGTTGCCAGCTTGCCCTGGCTTGCAACAAATTATAATGAGCGGCATAAACTGTAGCAGCATCATTAAGCGAAATTTTTGATGTGTAATTATGCTGCACAAACAAACTGAAATTTGCCGGAAATTTTAGTTGTAAGCTGGATACAAAAACGTGCCTTGGTACACCTGTTAGCCTGTTGCCCGAGTAATTGCCGGTAGCAACGGTATAGTCTCTGAAAGTAAAGCCGCTATAAGTGTAAGCTTCATTAAACTGTAATCCCCTGATAAAATGAGTGCTGTTTTGGCGGATAAGCCAGTCTGTAAACGACAATTCAAAACCGGGTTGGTTGGTGCCCCCCGCATTAATGTAATGATCGGTTTCATCGGGGTTTAAACGGCGAACTATGGCGTTGTTGATGCGGTAATAAAATACCGATGCATCCAGCAGTAGGGTTTCGTCCTGGTTGCGCAGGCGAAAGCCTGTTTCATAGTTCCAACCGGTTTGGGCTTGTAAACTTGTGTTTATAATATTATCTGTAGGGCGTACTTCGGCAGTAGTAGGGGTAGAGTACCCACGGCTTACCGATGCCCGCCAAATAAAGTTGTTGGTAAGCTGATAGCTTAGTGCCAGCCTTGGCATTAGTTGGGGCGTAAAATTACGGTTGGTAAAATTGCTTTGGTTAAGCGGGTAAATGTTCTTAAAATCGTACCCATACCAGTTTAAGCTCAGCGCGGCTTCGGCATGCAGGCGTTTAAAAATATCTGCCGAGTACCGGCCGAATATAAAATGTTGGTTGGTATGGATGTTATCGCTGCTTTGGGTGGTATCCTTTACGCCTTTGTTGTTGCCGTAATTACTTATTTGCGAGTTGGTTTGCTGCCATTCTACCCCAAGATTTACTTTCCAGTTCAGGTTTTCTTTAGGGGTGCCGGCCAATTCAAAATAAGTGCGGAATCCATATGTGTTTTCGCTTCGTTGCTCGTAGTTGGTGATAAAGGGATTGGCGAAATCAACGTGATCGCCAAAAATAGATAGCACGTTTCTTATCCTGTTGCTAAAATGGTATTCGTTAACCAGGCCGCCCAAATACATTTTTGTGGTAATACCAATATGCTGTTGTATGGCACCCGGTATGGTAGGTGTTGGCTGCCGGGCTTCGCTTGGATTTGCGGTAAATTGTGCCAGATTTAACCCGCCCGGAGTTTGATAGGCCAGGTTAGAGTATAAACCCAGGAAGCGTAATTCGTTTTTGCCGCTATAGTTCCATTTGTCGGCAAGTTGTATGTAATTGCGATGGGTATCGCTGTTTTGGCGGTACCCATGGTATGTTTGAAAACTTTGGTTAATATTCAGCAGGTTGCCGCCCTTGCTTTGCTGTAAAGCTATTTTTTCGTGAAACAAGCCATAGCTGCCGGTATTGATGCCTGCCGATAAGTAACTGCTATCATTATAACGGTTGATGGGGCTTAGCCTTACTACTCCGCCAGAGTTGGCACCAAACAAGCTGCCATCTGGTCCTTTCAATATTTCGATGCCGCCGATGCTGCCTATATCTATGGCGTTTAAATAAGTATTGCCTCCTGCATCAGTAAGGGGGATCTCATCAAAATAGATCTTTACATCCCGTACCCCAAATGGTGATCGCAATAAGCTCCCCCTTATAGATAATCTGTAGCTCCCCGGCGAACGTTCCTCAGCCCTGATGCCTGGTACGGTATTTAATGCCGTAACAAAAGAGTTATCTGGCTGTAATTTTAACTGTGCGGCACCCAGTACACTTACCGAAGCTGGTACGCTTAGTATAGGTTGATCGCTTAAATAACCTTTTACTGTAACTGTTTTAAGATGGGTGGTGTCTTTTGCCGTTGTTTTTTTGCCTTGGGCATTGGCGCTTATAGTGGTAACGAGAATGAGAAAGCAGCTCAGGTACAGTTTTATCATATAGTGGTGTGGGTAAACAAAAATAGGTGTTTTAACTTTTAAATCAATCCTTTAGATTAGTAACATTATAGGTGTGATGGGCTAATTACCTGGCCGATATAATTTCCTCATATTCCTTTACCAGTTTTTTGGTGGCCCGGGCCAGATAGGCGGTAATGAGCAGGTTTTTAAGGTCTTCGGGCGACACGGTTTTGAGGCGTACCAGCATGTATTTATAATGAAGGTAATGGTTGGTAATAAAAAAGGTATGCGGATCGCGCTCCATCCATTGCTCACGTTCGATGGTATAAATGGCAAGTAGTTCTTTCCCTAATTTTACATTGGTGAATATCTTGTTGTTTACATAAAACGCGGGATCTTCAAAATGTATTTTTTCGACAACACCAGGCAATGGCAATACAACGCTGCGCAGAAATTGCATAAATATTGACATATCTGTTGCCATAATTAAAGTTAGTAAAAAGATATAGATCATATCAGTACTTTAGCCGGGTACTTTTTACGCAACTGATGCAAAATAACTTACAACAAATATTTGGCAATATTGATATCTACCTGTTCGATCAGTTATTGAAGGGGCGGTTTGATGACTGTAAAACGGTGCTTGATGCAGGTTGCGGCGGTGGCCGTAACCTGGTTTACTTTTTAAAAAATGGGTTCGATGTTTACGGGGTTGATCAAAATGAGGCGGCGGTTGATGCTGTAAAGCAATTATCGGCCAAGCTATCGCCCCAAAATTCTCCCGATAATTTTAGAGCGGCAGTGGTAGAGCGCTTGCCTTTTGCCGATAATCATTTCGACCTGGTGATCTGCAGCGCGGTGTTGCACTTTGCATATCATGAACAACATTTTGATAAAATGTTACGCTCCTTATGGCGTGTACTTAAGCCGGGTGGCTACTTTTTTGCCCGTTTGGCATCAGATATAGGGATTGAAACTTTGGTAGAGCCTTTGGGTAACGGGCGCTATTTTTTACCCGATGGCTCCGAACGTTTTTTGGTAAACGAGGGGATGCTTTTACGATATGGCACCGAGTTAAACGGATTGCTTTACGAGCCTATAAAAACTACCAATGTGCAAAACTTAAGGTGTATGACCACCTGGTGTTTGCAAAAATTGTAAGTATAGCTTTTTAAACCGTTTAGTATACTGATTGACTTACCTCTGGTTGTTACCCTGATAAGCCATTAGCGATAAAAGAAATTTTTAGAGCATCGAAACTTGAGCGTTAGGGATAGCAGCGGATACCCGCCTGTGCCTAAGGGCTTGTGTGTGTATGAGCGTATAGCCCGGCCAAAGGCAACACCCCCGAAAATAGTCAGGAGTAAAGATAATAAGAGTTTTGTTTACGCCTTAAAAACTGCCTTTCCTTTACCGCCAGCATAGTATTAAGATGATACTATGCATTTAAATACCTCCCAACTCAAATCATCTACTCACAATTATTTTTTCTTCAATTAAAAAAAGTACCTATATTCACATTTTCAAAACAGGTGTAATTCTTACACTTATTATAAACCAATTTACTGCTGTTCAATATGTTTAAAAAGTTACTCACCTTAAATGCAAAAATAAAACAATCGATTGCGTTGTTTCTTTTGCTGGCAGGAGCTATGGCCATTATTCCTGCAAACGCCGCCGTTAAATCCTTTAAAAAAGGGGCAGATGGCGTTACTTTTTCTTTAGATAAAGGCTTGATGAAGGTGCTTGTGCGCAGTGCCGATATGATTGAAGTAAAGTACACCATTTTTGATGCATTTGAAACCAAACCATCATTGGTTGTTAATAATACATGGAAAACACCAACGCCATACCAGGTTACAGCAACCTCAACAGAGGTGATAATTACCACTGCAAAACTAAAGGTTAAAGTAAATAAGGCCACCAACGCCATTACCTATACCGATTTAAAAGGCAATGTAATTACTGCCGAAGACAGCGAAAATAAAACCATTACGCCGGTAACCATTGCCGGTATTAATACCAATAACGTAAGTACCCAATTTGTATCGCCGGTAAATGAGGCACTTTATGGTTTGGGTTGCCACCCTTTGGATTCTTTGTCTATCAATTATAAAGGCCGCAACCAGGAGCTATTAATTAAATACCTTACAGGTGCTATACCGGTATTGCTATCAACAAAAGGTTATGGCTTGCTTTGGGATAACTATTCGGCATCTAATTTTTATGGTGCCGAGGCTGATAACACAAAATTTAAATACGTATCTGAAAGCGGTAAACAGGTAGATTATTTCTTTTTCTACGGACCATCTTTTGATCATATTATAGACTCGTACCGTATTGCAACCGGGCGTGCGCCTATGTTTGGCAAATGGGCTTACGGCCTCTTCCAATCACAAGACAGGTACATGAGCGAGCAGGAGATTATTGGCGTAAAAGATAATTACCGTAACAACCATATTCCGGTTGATGTTATTGTACAGGATTGGTATTACTGGGACCCATTGCCAATAGGCTCGCACGTAATGAAGCCAGAGCGTTACCCACATCCAAAGCAAATGGTTGATGAATTGCATAAAGCAAACATTCATGCCATGATCTCTATTTGGCCGGTGTTTGGTAAAGGAACACCTAACTACGATGCCCTTGAAAAAATGGGCGGCCTTACCGATATTACCTGGGACAATGTTGTTACCCACACTTTTGATACTTATTATGATGCCCACAACCCTAAAGCCCGCGAGCTTTACTGGCAGCAGGCCCGCGATAGCCTGGTAAAACGCTACGGCTTTGATGCCTGGTGGATTGACCAATGCGAGCCTGATAACGGCGCGCTTTTGGATGCCCGCCGCCAAAGTAACTTTAGTATTGGTAAAGGGATAGATTATTTTAACACCTACTCGTTACAACATACCAAAGGCGTTTACGAGGGCTGGCGCAGGGATATCCCTGGTAAGCGGGCTTTCTTTTTGGTAAGGCAGTCTTTTGCCGGCGAGCAGCGTAACGCGGCCACCTTATGGTCCAGCGATATTGAGTGTACATTTGCCAATTATAAAAATCAGGTACCACAGGGTATTAATGCCTGCGCATCTGGCATCCCCTATTGGACATCAGATATTGGTGGTTACCATTACCACTGGGCCGCTGCCGATTGGTCGCAGCCAGATAAGCGGGAATTGTTTACCCGTTGGTTTCAGTTTGGTACATTCTGCCCCATCTTCCGTATTCATGGTAAAGGCGAACGTGCCCTGTTCAGCAAAAACTGGGATGATAATACCAAAGCCATTTTGCTAAACTTTGATAAGTTGCGTTATCGCCTGTTGCCATACATATACTCGCTGGCCGGCCGTGTAACTACCGAAAACTACACCATAATGCGCGCGCTTACATTTGATTTCAGAAACGACGACAAAGTTTATGGTATACCAGATCAGTATATGTTTGGTCCGGCATTTATGGTAAACCCTGTTACCGAGCAACTGTATACATCGGCCAATGCCGATAAAAAAGCCAAAGCGCGCCAGGTTTACCTGCCTGCTGCAACAAAATGGTACAATTTCTGGACCGGTGAAGTGCTTGACGGTGGCCAGACAGTTAGCGCCGCAGCGCCTATAGAAATATTACCACTTTATGTAAAAGCGGGTTCTATTATCCCTATGGGGCCGCATGTGGAGTATGCTACCGAGAAGCCGGCCAGCAATATCGAACTAAGGATATATCCGGGTGCCGATGGTACATTTAAATTGTACGAAGATGAAAACGATAACTACAATTATGAGAAAGGAGCTTTTGCTACCATTAACTTTAATTGGAACGATAAAACCCGAAAGCTTACTATCTCAGATACTAAAGGTCATTTCCCGGGTATGTTAAAAAGCCGCATCTTTAGCATCGTGATGGTTAAAGGCGCGCATGGTTCTGATGTGGAGATAACCGCCAAAGCCGATAAGGTAGTTAAATATGCGGGTAAAGCTTTAGTAGTTAATTTGTAATTGGAGTAAGTACGTTTGGAGCAAAGAGCAAAGGTTTTTGCCTGATCATTTGATTCATTGTATTGATTCGGTTTTTGATTATATCATCTAATTATTATCTTTCAGAAAAATATCTCAGCCTGCAGTAACACGCGGGCTGAGTTGTGTTTAAACCTTTTCATCATCATTAAACTTGAACAAACTAAAACCGGCTATTGTGTATAAGGTAGCAGTATTGCTGCTGGGTATACTCCCGTTTAGTTTTTCTGCTTCGGCACAAAAAAAGAATGCCGGCTTTCTGTATCACATACGCAAGGCAGCATCGCCTATAACTATTGATGGGGTTATGGATGATGCCTGGCTTAAGGCAGATTCGACAAGTAGTTTTTACATGGTTACGCCTATGGATACAAGTCAGGCCAAAGTGCGTACCGAAGTAAGAATGACCTATGATAATAACAACCTGTATATTATTGCTGTTTGCTACACTTCTGGCACAAACGATTATATGGTAGAATCGCTAAAGCGCGATTTTAATTTTCAGAAGAACGATAATTTTATCTTTTTTTTAGACCCATTTGATGCCCGTACAGATGGCTTTAGCTTTGGGGCCAACGCAGCCGGGGCGCAATGGGATGGCACCATGTACGAGGGTGGCAAGGTTGACCTTAGCTGGGATAATAAATGGATCTCGGCCGTAAAAAACTATCCGGGTAAGTGGATTTTTGAGGCCGCTATTCCATTTAAAAGTATCCGTTACAAAAAAGGTGTTGGCCTTTGGGGAATAAATTTTAGCCGTAATGATTTAAAAACAACCGAAAAATCCAGCTGGGCACCTGTGCCCAGGCAATTTCCTACAGCATCACTGGCCTATACCGGATCATTAATCTGGGACGAGTTACCCCCGGATGCCGGTACCAACATCTCTATTATTCCGTATGCGCTTACCTGGCTTTCTAAAGATTATACTGCCGGCACCAAAACCGACTGGAAAAAGGAAATAGGCGGCGATGCCAAAATAGGCCTTACATCATCGCTAAATCTCGACCTTACGGTAAATCCCGATTTTTCGCAGGTAGATGTAGATCAGCAAGTGGTGAACCTTAATCGTTACGAACTCTTTTTCCCCGAGAAACGTCAGTTTTTTTTAGAGAACGGAGATTTGTTTGCCAATTTTGGTTATGCAGATATTCGTCCGTTTTTTTCGCGCAGAATAGGGCTCAACGCCCCCATCAGGTTTGGTACCCGGCTTACGGGCAAATTAGATAAAGATTGGCGGGTGGGGCTCATGGATATACAAACAGGCGCTGCCGATGATGCTGTAACACCTGCACAAAATTACGGTGTGCTCACATTGCAACGCCGGGTTTTCGGTCGCTCAAATATCGGCTTTATGTTTATCAATAAGGATGCAACGGGTACATCCACCCCGGGGAATGCTTACAACCGCAATTTTGGTATGGAGTACAACCTGGCATCATCAAGTAACCTGTGGACAGGCAAGCTGCTTGGCCTAAAATCATTTACACCGGGGTTAAAGGGGCACGATATAGTAGGTGCAGGTCACCTGCAATATTTAAGCAAGTACTGGACAATTTATTTACAGGACGAATATGTTGGCAAAAACTATACCGCTGGCGTTGGCTATGTGCCAAGGGTAGGGTATAACAAAATAAGCCCGCTTATATTACATAACTTTTTTCCCAAGGGTGGTGATGTGCTCATTCACGGAATACAGCTAACCAGCAACTATTATTTTGATGAACGTTTTAAACGTACCGATAACGAGAGCACTTTGGCTTATATAGCTACCTTTCGTAACCGTGATGTTTTAACGGTATCTGGCATCGATACCTATATTAAATTGCTGGTTCCTTTTGATCCTACCAATACAGGTAAAGTGCCACTGCCAATTGGCTCCCAATATCACTGGAATACGCTTGATGTGCAGTTTGCATCAAGACCACAGGCGCTGTTTACTTACCTGGTAGAAGGGTTGCATGGCGGCTATTACCTCAATGGTAATCGTACCAGTTTAATAGGGCAATTGGGATATCGCTTTCAGCCCTATGTAAACCTATCGGTAAATACATCATACAATGATCTTAGGTTACCGCAGCCCTATGGCGATACAGGTTTTTGGCTGGTAGGCCCCCGGGCAGATGTTACCTTTAGCAATACCCTTTATTTTACTACGTATGTGCAGTATAACGGGCAGGTTAAAAATATAAATACCAATGTACGCCTGCAATGGCGCTACAAACCTGCCTCCGACTTTTTTATTGTTTATGGCGATAACTCCATCCCTTCTCCCTACACGGTTAAAAACCGCCAGCTGGTAGTGAAATGGACTTACTGGTGTAACCTTTAATTTGGTGCGGGTTGCGGGAATCGGGGTTCGTGGGGGTGCAGTTGAAATAAATGTTCATTTTTAAACCTAATCAACCGTTCTCCCAATCAACTGTTCACTAAACCTTCTCACATAACATCGAGAAGTAAATAGTCTCTCCGCTATTAAAGCGATTGTAAATATCAGACCCCGGCAAGCCTACAAAATCGCCCAACGGTTTTCTGATTATCTTAGGTGCCAGTTTTTTTATCATCGCTTCGCGGTAGGGCGCGTTAAGATCCATAGATAATAAAACGTTGGCAGTTATATCCTGTTCGGTAATAACTTTAAGCTGGCAGTTGGTAAGCTGGGCCGGGCGCTTGGGGTAGTGTACGCGACCCATAAAATCGGCATACAAAAAATAGCCACCCGGTTTAAGGGCGCGGGCTACTTCTTTAAAAAAGTTTTCGCGGTTGCCATAACAGTGCGATGATTCTAAGTTTACTATAATATCAAAACTGTTGTCCTCAAAAGGCAAACTCTCGGCATTGCCGGCCACAAAATTTAAATTGTCTTGCTTATATGTCTGTTTGCAAAATTTGATACCATTTTCAGAATAGTCGAGCCCGGTTACTGTTTTAGGTTGGTATTGAAGCACCAGGTGGCAGCCACCACCACGACCGCAGCCTACTTCAAGTACATCCTTATCTTTTAATGCAGCCTTGGCAAATAAGTGGCGATAAAGGTTGGCGCAAAGGGTGTCATGATCTTCTACAAGTTCGCCATCGGGGTAGGCAAAACCGTAGTTCATAAACTTCCAGTTGGTAAGTTTTTTGAAAGGCCTGGCTGTAAATTCATAAAATAACTTCCATAGCCGCAGGCTCAGCTTTGGAGAAATATCAACCAGCTTACGAAAAAGCTTTGAAAGCATATATTGTGTTTTTTACGCTAAAGTAATACATTGGCGCCGGGCAATTGGTACGTAAAATAAAATTTAGGGTATGTTGCTTACTCGTGGATAGCCATTAGTCTGGTCCACTCCGGGTGTCGCTTTAAAAAGGCTACAATGTAAGTACAAAGTGGTATTATTTTTAGTTGATGTTCCTCAATATAGTTAAACGTTTTTTCAACAAGGGCAGCGGCTACACCCATACCTTCCATAGCCTCGGGTACCTCAGTGTGTATGAGATATATTTTATCTCCCTTTAGCTTATAATCAATAAAAGCAAGCATATCATCAATAGAGAGTTCAAAATGGTGCGCTGTTTCGTTATTAATAAGTGGTATATTTGGGTATTTCATATATTATTAATAAAAAGTAACTATTTTGTGGAGCTGATGGAAGGTAATAGATGGCAGCGGGTTTATTAAATTTACACTGGCAACTAAACCTATCATCAATAATTATATCGAAACTAAAGTAACAACAATTTATAAAGCCGTTTGGCTACCTTTACATTGGTTAAATGAAAGTGTTAAAAAAGGGCTTTGTTAAATTATTGTAGTGGTACAAATGCCTGATATTAACTTACTTGTTTATGTTTTTTAATTTTAATTAATTTTGATTTGTGGTTCTATTTTTTTAGACTTACATGTAGAAACGTCCCTGGTTTCGCCGTTAATAAAAACTATTGTGAAGCAAATTAAATACATTTTACTTCAGTTTATGCTGTTTTTATGCTTTACCGGCGTTTTTGCCCAGGTAAAGCATCCGCAGTATATTGCTAAACTTAAAAGAAAGCCAGCCGCTGCGCAGCCTGTAAAATCTATAAAAGGAACCGAGCAGTTTAAAGCGTTTTCGCAATTATTGGCAAGTGCCAATGTTGCTTTTACCCCACCCATAGGTTTCAGAGAGATACCGGCTATAAACAATGAGGATTTTTCTTTTGATTATGCACTGGAAATACCTGGTCAGGAATTTGAGATTTGGTTTCAGGTAAAATCGTTGAGGGAGAACTGGCTGAGCTACGAGCGTAACCACGAACAGGAAAATCCCGATTCATCGTACCTGAAAATGGGGCAGGCACAGGCATCGGCCTTTACAGGCGAGCAAAGTAATTTTGTACGCGCCATTCCGGCAAATGTATTGGCCCGCTATAAAGCCGATGCCGGTAAATCGTACCTGCTTAACCTGCTCGATCTGCCCGAAACGAAACATTACAAATATGCCTTGCTTATTACTTTGCAGCGTAACCATACCGGTACTATTATGGCAGTTTGTTTTACCAACGAAAAAGATCCCGAGTTTTTCAAAAATATAGATAAGGCAAGTAATTGCCTTAAGTTTAAGCCCCATTAACATAATGTTAATAAGTTGGCAGTTTTGAGCGCTTAATTTATTCCCGAAACTTTATTTTTGCAATTAGGTGCGTTACCGCACCTGTTTTTTAAATTCTACTTTATAAATGGCAGAACCAGTTAATTATAGTGAAGATAGTATCCGCTCGCTCGATTGGAAGGAGCACATCCGTTTACGCCCCGGTATGTACATTGGTAAACTGGGCGATGGCTCGGCTTATGATGATGGGGTATACGTATTGCTTAAAGAGATCATCGATAACTCTATAGATGAGTTTGTGATGGGCAGCGGCCGTACCATTGAGGTAAATATGAGCGATCATAAAGTTTCCGTACGTGATTATGGCCGTGGTATTCCGTTGGGTAAGGTGATAGATTGCGTATCTAAAATTAATACAGGTGGTAAATATGATAGCAAGGCGTTCCAAAAATCGGTAGGTTTAAATGGGGTGGGTACTAAGGCGGTAAACGCACTATCAAACAACTTCATTGTACAATCGTACCGCGATGGGCGCACCAAACTGGCCGAATTTGCCAAAGGCGAACTGATTCGTGATGAGGCCGAAAAAGAAACTACCCAGCGCAATGGTACTGCTATTAACTTTATACCCGATGATACCATTTTTAGGCATTACCGGTTTATACCAGAGTTTGTAGAGAGTATGATCTGGAACTATGTGTTCCTAAACTCGGGCCTTACCCTTAACTTTAACGGGCAAAAATATTTCTCAGAGCGTGGGCTTTATGATCTGCTTACCCGCAATACCGATGTGGAAACCCTGCGCTATCCTATCATTCACCTTAAAGGTGAAGATATTGAAATAGCCATGACCCACGGCCAGCAATACGGCGAAGAGTATTACTCTTTTGTAAACGGCCAAAACACTACACAGGGTGGTACCCACCAGGCTGCTTTCCGCGAGGCGGTGGTAAAAACCATTCGCGAGTTTTATAAAAAAGAATTTGATGCCTCGGATATTCGCGCATCTATAGTAGCTGCTATAGCTATTAAAGTACAGGAGCCGGTGTTTGAATCGCAAACCAAAACTAAATTGGGCTCGCAAAATATTGCTCCGGAAGGGCCGTCTGTACGTGGTTTTATTAACGATTTTCTTAAGAAAGAATTAGACAATTATCTGCATAAAACCCCTGCTGCAGCCGATGCTTTGCTTAAGCGCATCCTGCAATCAGAACGGGAACGTAAGGATATTGCCGGCATAAAAAAACTGGCCAATGAGCGTGCTAAAAAAGCATCGCTTCATAACCGTAAGCTGCGCGATTGCAAGCTGCATTTTGAAGATACTCACGAACGCCGCCAGGATACCACTTTATTTATTACCGAGGGAGACTCGGCCAGTGGATCTATCACCAAATCGCGCGATGTAATGACCCAGGCCGTATTCAGTTTAAAAGGTAAGCCATTAAATTGCTATGGACTAACCAAAAAAGTAGTTTACGAAAACGAGGAGTTTAACCTGTTGCAGCACGCCCTTAATATTGAGGATGGTTTGGATGCGCTGCGTTACAACAATATTGTAGTAGCCACCGATGCTGATGTGGATGGTATGCACATTCGCCTGTTGCTGATGACCTTCTTTTTGCAGTTTTTTCCAGACCTGGTGAAGGCCGGGCACGTTTTTATTCTGCAGACACCATTGTTCAGGGTTCGTAATAAAAAAGAAACCATTTATTGTTACAGCGACGAAGAGCGCCGTAATGCCATAGCCAAATTGGGCAACAAGCCCGAAATTACCCGGTTTAAAGGGTTGGGAGAGATCTCGCCAGATGAGTTTGGTTTGTTTATTGGTAAGGATATTCGCCTCGATCCGGTGATTCTGAAAGATGCTAATATCAAAGGCTTGCTGGAATATTTTATGGGTAAAAATACACCAGCGCGCCAAATGCACATTGTAAACAACCTGCGTGTTGAAAAAGACGACGAAAGCATTAATCCGTTGATAGCCGAGGACGTTGATGGAATAGCGCTGCCAGTTGCAGTCTGATCATCATAAACAAATATAAGTTAAGCGTCATTGTGAGATATCCCCACAATGACGCTTTTGTTTTTATACAAGATCAATCATTCTAAATGCCCCAATTTTATAGATCGCAATCACGTTTTTTGCATCATTTACACTCAAACAAAACTTATTTCATAAAAAGTTCTTATATTGTTTCCCCCACTTTTTAAGGGGAAGCGCTGATGACTAACCACGAAATAAAAATAGCTTTTGACGAATACGATTCTATAGAGCAGCTAAATGAACCCGACTACGAGCTATGCCTTGAGGCGGCTAAGGCATTAAAAAATTCACATTCACCATATTCAAAATTTAGGGTAGGGGCTGCGTTACGCCTCAAAAGTGGTAAAATTATTTACGGCAGCAACCAGGAAAACGTGGCCTATCCATCGGGCTTGTGTGCCGAGCGGGTTGCCTTGTTTTACTGGGGAGCCAACCATCCCGATGATGCTGTTGTGAGTATGGCTATAACTGCCCAAACAGACGAGTTTAAGCTTACTAAACCGATAACATCATGCGGCTCGTGCCTGCAGGTATTGGCCGAGGTTGAAAAGAAACAAAATAAGCCCATCAAAATTATATTATATGCACAGGAAGGGCCGGTGTGGGTAATTAAAGGCATCGAAAATCAGCTGCCATTTTTGTTTTTTGAAGAAAGACTAACCACATAAACCATGAAATTGAAATTGCTTTTATTGTTAATTGGCTGTGCTTTTACAGTCAATTCATTTGCCCAGCAGGGTTTTCCGTTTGATAATGAGATTCGCGCCTTTAAACACCAGGATAGTATCAGCTTTCCCAAAAAGGACGGTATTTTGTTTATTGGCAGTTCTTCCATCCGTTTATGGGGCGATCTGGAGCAGCGCTTTGCCGATAAGCCCATCATCAAACGCGGCGTTGGTGGCAGCGAGCTTTGGCAGCTGGTTGATTATTATACTCCTTACATTTTGTTCCCCTATCAGCCCCGTAAAATATTTATTTACGCCGGCGAGAATGATATAGCAGGAGGTAAACCGGCACAGTTTGTGGCTGATGAGTTTGCAAAGCTCTGGGACATGATCCATACTAAACTGCCTAAAACAGAGATCTACTTTATGTCGATAAAGCCGAGCCCGGTGCGCGCCAAAAATTACGAAGTAGTTTACCAGGCTAACAATTTGATAAAAAATTACCTGAAAGATAAGCCTAAAAGCCATTATGTAGACCTGGTAACAGCTATTTACAAACCCGGTACCGCCCAGCCAGATAGCAGCTTGTTTAAAGCCGATTACCTGCATCTGAACCCCAAGGGCTATGATAAATGGGAAACGGTGTTGAAACCATTGGTGAAATAAATAAACACGGATTTCACGGATTGGTTCGAATGTCACGAATTTTATCAACACGAATCAATTAATGTCATTCGTGTTTTTCAATAATAAAAAAGGTCCCGCCTGGCGGGACCTTCACTTACTTACATATTTAACACTAAACTAAAACTCTCTTTTATTTAAAAACGCTATACACGTTAGTAATTTTCCAGCCTTTGCCGGTGTTGGCAACTGTTACGTAGTTGGTACGTACAAAGCCATCAAACTGCATATCAACTTTTACTACGGCCATGTCGGCGTTGCTTTCCATAACTGTGGTGCTGGTAGTGCAATTTTGTTCTGTATTTTTGTTGGCTTTTACAGATTCAATCATTTCGCTTTTGGTAAAGCTTAGTACGTTTTTGCCACGTAATAAATTGAATTTTGCCGATTGGTCAACTACGTCGCCAAGGCCTTGAACTTTGCCACGGGTCATGGCATCTATGTAGGTATTTATTGCGAAGTTGCGGGTTAAGTTGTCGCCTTCTACTTTTACGTTGGCTTTGGCTACGCCACAAACTATTATTAAGGCTAATGCTGCGATTATTGATTTTAAGGTTTTCATATTGTTGTTGTTGAGGTGATTTGTTTTTTAATTTATATCTATAAGACAGCAGCAGTATTCCATTCGTTACAGTTAAATCAAGTAATTTGTACGATTTAACAAACATTTAACAAATGGTATTTTTTATTAAGTATTTAGCAACGTTAGGATAATATAATATCACCATGGCTTATTTAAATACCATTATTTTGCAATTTGCTGAACAGGGCGAAAAAAACGGATGGACCTATATCGAGGTTCCGGCTGCTATTGCCCAGGAAATGAAACCTGGAAATAAAAAATCTTTCAGGGTAAGGGGCAAATTAGATAACCTGGAAGTACGTGGCATGGCCTTAATGCCCATGGGCGAAGGCAATTTTATAATGGCTTTAAAAAAAGATGTTTGCAAGGCACTGCACAAAGGCCGGGGCGCCATGCTTAAAGTGCAATTAGAACCTGACGACGACTTTAAATTTACCATTCCTGCCGATCTATTGGAATGCTTTGAATACGAACCCGAGGGCGAAACATTTTTTAACAGCCTTGCCGAAAGTCATCGCGGCTATTTTATAAAATGGATTGATAGCGCCAAAACGGATGCAACCCGTGCCAACCGGATAGCCGCAACTATAAATGCCATGGTGAGGCGGATGGATTACGGGATGATGTTAAGGGAGTTGAAAAAGGCAAGGGAGTGATGAGGAATTAATAATTATAAGGTGAGGATCTCATTATAAAGCATACCTATTAACTATATTTGAATTTAACTTAAACCCAATGATTACAGTTACACAAATAGTTTCTTTATTAACAGCTTTAGGTATTGGTAGTATTTTAGGGATCGTGGTTAAAAGTGTTCTTGACAGAAATGCAGAGTTAAGAATTAAATTGAAAACGATAAATGAAGAAAAGTACAGGACTATCTTAATATACATGAGCATAGTTATAAATCCTACCAATAAAGATCATTTTATTCTTAATGACAATGTTCTGTATGAACTAAAAAAGGATTCGGACATTATGGCTTACTCGTTATCAAAATTAAATGAGTATTACTATCAATCTTTATTATATGCATCAGATGATGTAATGCGAACCTTTAAAGTTTTTCTTACTGAAAGTAATAGAGATAATTATATTGCAACGGCGCAAAAAAATGAGAAAGGATCTTTGGAATAGCGATACTAAGTTGTCAACCTCGGAGATTTGAATTTATTTTCCTGTCAGCAACTCATCTATTAAAGCATCACTGAGTTCTATTCTGTCTTTTTCAGTTTTCCATTTACCGTTGCATGGAGGGAAAGCATTGCGCGAATAGCCTATTTTGTTTTTAAAATCGAATATGGCGTGGCAGTAATTATTGATCAATAAGGAAGCCTGCTGCCAGTCGTCGGTCCACACAATTTTGATATTGCTTCGTTTTCCCTTGTCAGTTACGTTTTCATCGTCGTAAATATGCACTGCGTCCAAAATTTCTTGTTTGGGCAATTTACCTATTGCATAAAAATATCCGGTTGTAAGATTATCTTCAAAAACAACTCCATGTGATGAATCGGGGCTTACGCTATCCAAAAATGTATCCTCGCCCACAATAAATTCTTCTTCTACCTCTAAAATCATATTTTTAATAAAGCACTATTTGGTGCAAAAATAGGTGTTCTTAATCTTTTATTCACTTTTAATAGCATCTGGGTAATTTGGGGGTACTACCACTAAAGGTCTGTTTGTTTTATCCTTGTTTCTGTAATATGCATTATGACATTAGGTCCCCCCCCCCCTTCGGTTTAAAGCGGGTAATTATTATCATAAAAAAAGTCATAAAATATTTGCAGTTATATAAGTACTTATATAAATTGCACTATGAATTTATACCAGCGTTTAGGTTATCTTGTTTTGGGCAGCAGATTAAGGCGTATCAGCGAATCTTTCCTTTCCGAAATTAATCGTGCTTACCAGCAGGAAGGCATAGAGTTTGAGGCCAGCTGGTTCCCTGTTTTTTATCTGCTATCCCAACATGATACCTTATCTATCAAAGAATTGAGCGATCAAACTGAGGTAAGTCATCCGGCAGCCAGCCAGTTGATCACCAATCTGAAAAACAGGGGGCTGTTAGTAAGTACCACAAGTGTTGTAGATGCCCGCAGGCAGCAGGTAACGTTTTCGCCAAAGGGGAGGGGATTGCTTGAACAAATTAAACCTGTTTGGGCCGCGGTTGAAAAATCGATGAACGAAATGATGGATAGTGAACTTGGCTGCAAAGAATTGTTGCCCGCTATAACCGCGCTGGAGAGTGCCTTACAATCGTACCCGCTCTCTAACCGTATTGGCAGAAATATTAATAATCAAGCTAAAAATAGCAAGCCATGAGTGAAACCTTTAATTACGGCACCAATCATTTAACCATTGGTATTTGCCTGGATATTGCCGCGGGTAAAACCAAAGGAGTCATTAATGTGGATGCCGATAAAGCCATCCGGGCTTCATGGGGCGAGGTGGAGAAAATAGTGCACGCGCAGATACCTGTTTATGGCATTAACACAGGTTTTGGTCCGCTTTGTGATACCCATATTTCGGAAGCCGATACCAGTTTGCTGCAAAGTAATATTCTTAAAAGTCATAGCGTAGGCGTGGGTAAACCTATTCCGCCCGAAATAGCCAAATTGATGCTCATTACCAAAGTGCATGCTTTGGCACAAGGGTTTTCGGGCGTTGCGCCAGGTACTTTGCAGCGCATCATCTGGCATATAGATCATAACATTATCCCTATGGTTCCCGAAAAAGGGTCGGTAGGGGCATCGGGAGATCTGGCACCATTATCGCATTTATTTTTACCATTAATTGGTTTAGGCGAGGTTTATGAAGATGGTGAGCGTAAGCCCACTGGGCAGGTATTACAAAAGCATAACCAGCAGCCGTTGGTATTAGGCCCCAAAGAAGGCCTTGCCTTAATTAACGGCACGCAATTTATATTAGCCTTCGCAATAAAAGCTGTTGAGCGTTTGGATGATGCCTTAAACCGTGCCGACCTGATTGGCGCCATGTCTTTAGAGGGATTAATGGGTTCGGCGAGGCCATTTGATGCACGCATTCATGCACTGCGCCCGTTTAAAGGCACCAAAATGGTGGCCGACCGCCTGTTTACATTGTTGACCGGATCGGAGATTAATTCGTCGCACGTTAACTGCGATAGGGTGCAAGATCCATATTCGTTAAGGTGTATGCCGCAGGTACACGGGGCATCACGCAATGCCTGGCTTCACCTCAAGGAGCTTACCGAAATTGAGTTGAACTCGGTTACCGATAACCCTGTTATTTTTAGTGCCGATGATACCATCAGCGGGGGCAACTTTCACGGGCAACCATTGGCATTGCCGTTGGATTATGCCACCGTTGCCGTTGCCGAATTAGGCAATATAGCCGATAGGCGCTGCTACCTCATGAGCGAAGGCCGTTATGGATTACCCAAACTGCTCACCCACGATGCCGGATTAAACTCGGGCCTGATGATACCGCAATACACAACGGCGGCCCTGGTTACCGAAAATAAAACCCTCTGCTTTCCGGCAAGTGCCGATAGTGTACCTACGTCGTTAGGGCAGGAAGATCACGTATCCATGGGCTCTATCAGTGGGCGTAAACTACACCTGGTTATAGATAATATCGAATACATACAGGCCATCGAATTGCTTTACGCGGCACAGGCTATGGATTTTCGCAGACCAATGCGGTCGACCCCGGTTATTGAGGCGTTGCATGAATACGTACGCCAATACGTACCGTTTATAAACAACGATCGCGTATTTGCCGATGATATTAATCAGCTACATCAAATAATTACCAATGGTTCGTTTTTGGCAACTGCCAATAAAGCGGCCACTGATCACCATATAAACCTCAGTCATGACGAGTTCGGAATTTATTAAAACCTACGCTAATCATCCGGTGTACAAGGCCCCGCGTGGAATGCAACTGCATGCCAAAAGCTGGCAAACGGAAGCTCCTTTACGGATGCTGCTCAATAATCTTGACGGACAGGTGGCCGAAAATCCCGACGAACTGGTGGTTTACGGTGGCATTGGCCAGGCGGCCCGCAATCCCGAATCGTTAAGAAAGATCATAGAGCTGTTGTTAGAGCTGGATGAGCATCATTCTTTATTGGTACAATCGGGTAAACCGGTAGGCATTATCCGCAGTCACCCCGAAGCACCACGGGTTTTAATAGCCAACAGCAACCTGGTACCCGCATGGGCCAACTGGGAGCATTTTAACGATTTGCGGGCCAAGGGACTGATGATGTATGGGCAGATGACCGCAGGTAGCTGGATATATATAGGTACACAAGGTATTTTACAAGGCACCTACGAAACTTTTGTAGAATGCGGTAACCAACATTTTAATGGCAATTTAGCTGGTAAACTCATTGTAAGCGCCGGCATAGGTGGCATGGGTGGTGCGCAGCCCCTGGCCGCAACCATGGCTGGCGGTGTATTTTTAGGTGCCGATGTAGATGCAAGCCGCATCCAAAAAAGGCTCGATTCGCAATATATCGACCGCATGACCTATTCTTATGAGGATGCTATCGCCTGGGTAAAAGAAGCTATCGCCAAAAAAGAAACCCTATCCGTAGGTCTGGTAAGCGATGCCGGAGATCTGTTAGAAAAGTTATTGAATGATAACATCATCCCCGATATTTTAACCGATCAAACCTCGGCACATGATCCGCTAAACGGGTATATCCCGAATAATTTGCCGTTAGCAGAAGCTGCCGCTTTACGCAAAAGCGATGCTGTAGAATATAAAAGGCTATCGTTAAAAAGCATGGCCCGGCACGTAAGCCTGATGTTGGAACTGCAAAAACGCGGCGCTATAACTTTTGATTATGGTAACAACCTGCGCGAGTTTGCTAAACAAGGCGGCGAGCCAGATGCTTTTAATTTTCCGGGCTTTACGCCGGCTTATATCCGTCCACTATTTTGCGAAGGAAAAGGACCGTTCAGGTGGGTAGCGCTATCCGGCGATCCGGAAGATATTTATACTACGGATAAGGCTTTAATGGAATTATTTCCGGAGGATAAACCGTTGGCTAAATGGCTTACTAATGCGAGAGAAAAGATCTCGTTTCAGGGCCTGCCGGCGCGTATTTGCTGGTTAGGTATGGGCGATAGAGAGAAAGCTGGTTTATTATTTAACCAGCTGGTAGCAAGTGGCAAAGTAAAAGGCCCGATCGTGATCGGTCGCGATCATTTAGATTGCGGCTCGGTGGCATCGCCCAACCGCGAAACCGAATCAATGAAAGATGGCTCGGATGCGGTATCAGATTGGCCGTTGCTTAACCTGATGGCTAATGCCTCGGGAGGTGCTACCTGGATCTCGTTCCACCACGGAGGTGGGGTAGGTATGGGCTACTCCCAACATGCGGGTATGGTGGTACTGGCCGACGGTACAGATCGTGCAGCAACCTGCCTTAGTCGTGTTTTATACAACGACCCGGCGATGGGCATCTTCCGCCATACCGATGCCGGTTATGATAAGGCAGCGGAATGGGCAGATAAGTTTGGGTTAAAGGTGTGGTAAGCCCCACCCAAACCCTCCCCTTTAGGGGAGGGCTTTAAAAGAACATTGAATAAAATTTAGGCTTTTAAAAGTCTCCCCCTTCAGGGGGAGATTTAGAGGGGGCTGTTGTTATTATGAAAAAACTAATAGGTCCATTTAAGCAAATACTCCCCCTCACTGGGCTTCCCCTTAAAGGTGCTTTGGCCGATGAGCAATTACACATCCTCCCGAACGGAGGGGTGTTGATTGAGGATGGGCTGATACTTGCTGTTGATGATTTTGATAAACTTCGGTCAAATTACCCATTGGTACAAATAGAAGAAATTACCGGCGATCATGTACTGCTGCCAGGCTTTATTGATTGCCATACCCATATTTGTTTTGCCGGTAGCAGAGCAAAAGATTATGCCATGCGCAACAGTGGCAAAACTTACCTGGAAATAGCTCAGTCGGGCGGCGGTATCTGGGATTCGGTAACCCAAACCCGCACAGCTGATGAGGTCACATTAACCAACTTACTAATAAAACGTGTTCAACGCCACGTGGCAGAAGGGGTTACTACCATCGAAATTAAAAGTGGCTATGGTTTAAGTGTCGATGCCGAATTAAGGCAGTTACAAGCAATCAAATCGGCGGGGGATAAAACCAATGCCAGTTTAATATCAACCTGCCTGGCCGCCCATATATTACCTAAAGATTTTGATGGCAATCATCAGGAGTACCTCAATTATCTATTACAAAACCTGTTGCCGGTTATCAAACAAAAGGGCTTAAGTAACCGGGTTGATGTTTTTATTGAACAAAGTGCCTTTAATACAAGCGATGCGCTTAACTACCTGGCTAAAGCCAAACAACTGGGTTTTGAGGTGGCCGTACATGCCGATCAGTTTACTACCGGTGGCAGCGAGGTGGCTATTAAAGCCCGTGCCGCATCGGCAGATCATTTGGAGGCAAGCGGCGATTATGAAATAAAATTATTGGCTAATTCTGATACTGTAGCAGTAACTTTACCCGGTGCATCGTTGGGATTAGGGATGCCATATGCACCCGCACGTAAACTGCTTAATGCCGGTGCCTGCCTGGCCATAGCCAGCGATTGGAATCCCGGCTCGGCACCAATGGGCGATCTGTTGATGCAAGCCGCTGTAATGGCTGCCGCTGAAAAACTAAGCGCCGCTGAGGTGTTTGCGGGGTTAACCAGTCGCGCCGCCCAGGCTTTAAAATTAGACGACCGCGGTAGTTTAAGTAAAGGAAAGCTTGCCGATATGCAAGCATACCCATGCGATGATTACTGTGAAATATTATACCAGCAAGGGAAATTGAAGCCAGAGATGGTATGGACTGCTGATTTATTTTGATTTTTATGATTTCGTTGATCTTACAAAGTGATAAGACCAATGACTAATGACCAATGACCGATGACGAAACTAATTGAATGCGTACCCAATTTTAGCGAAGGCGTAAACCTTGATATTATTAAACAGATCACCAATGAGGTAGAATCTGTTGAGGGGGTGAGGTTATTGAACGTAGATCCTGGTAAGGCTACCAACCGTACTGTGGTAACTTTTGTTGGCGAACCATCCAAAGTGATTGAGGCGGCATTCCTCGCCATAAAAAAAGCCGGGGAACTGATTGATATGAGCAAGCAAAAGGGGGAGCATCCAAGGATGGGTGCTACAGATGTTTGCCCGCTGATACCCATCAGTAATATTACTATGGAAGAAACCGCGGCTTACGCCCGGCAACTGGCTAAGCGTGTTGGCGAAGAATTACAGATCCCGGCTTATTTATACGAAAATGCACAGCCCAATAAGAAACGAAGTAATCTTTCGGTTATTCGTGCCGGAGAATATGAAGGCTTTTTTAAGAAGATAAAATTGCCGGAGTGGACGCCCGATTTTGGTCCGGCAGAGAATGATGCCAAACGTGGGGCCACAGTAATAGGCGCAAGGGATTTTCTGGTGGCTTATAATGTAAACCTTAACACTACATCAACCCGCAGGGCAAATGCCATTGCATTTGATGTGCGCGAAGCCGGTCGTGTATTGCGCGATGGCGACCCGGTAACCGGTAAAATTATAACCGATGAAACTGGGAAGCCCAAATCGGTGCCTGGTTCGCTGAAAGCTGTAAAAGCAATTGGCTGGTATATTGAAGAATATGGCGTGGCGCAGATCTCGATGAACCTGACCAATATTGAAGTAACCCCGGTTCATAAAGCATTTGACGAGGTTTGTACCAAAGCCAACGAACGGGGCATTAGGGTAACAGGCAGTGAGTTGGTAGGCTTGATTCCCTTAAAAGCAATGTTGGATGCTGGTAGGTATTTTTTGCTTAAGCAACAACGCTCAGTTGGGGTAAGCGAAAAGGAACTGATCAAAATAGCCATTAAATCAATGGGATTAGATGAGCTTGGTCCGTTTATTCCTGAGGAGCGCATTATAGAATATTTATTGAAAGATAAAGCTGATAGTAAACTCATCGGTATGAGTTTAACCGATTTTGCCGATGAAACGGCCAGCGAAAGCCCTGCACCGGGTGGTGGCTCCATCTCGGCTTATGTTGGCTCATTAGGCGCTTCGCTTGCCGGGATGGTAGCCAACCTGAGTTCTCACAAAAAAGGATGGGATAGCCGCTGGCTGGAGTTTAGCAACTGGGCCGGGAAGGCGCAGCAATACAAAAATGAGTTGCTTGCCCTGGTGGATCTGGATACAACGGCTTTTAACAAGATCATGGAATCGTTCGGCCTGCCTAAATCCACAGACGAAGAAAAAGCGGCACGTGATCAGGCAATTCAGGATGCCACCAAATATGCCATTGAAATTCCTTTTAAAGTAATGGAGACTGCTTTAAATAGTATGGAAGTAATTAAGGCGATGGTAGAGATAGGTAATCCCAACTCGGTAACCGATGCAGGTGTGGCTGCCCTTTGTGTCCGTACCGCCGTATTAGGCGCGTTTATGAATGTAAAGATCAACGCTTCGGGTTATAAGGATAAAAATTATGTTTTGGATATTGTTTACCGGGGTAACGAGATAGAGCGCAAAGCAATTGCTTTGGAAGCCAAAATTATTGAAATGGTAAATGGAAAGATAGGGTTGTAGAACAACTATTCTGCCAACTGGTATTCTTTGATCAATGCCGAAGCAGGAATATGGAGTAATTCACTAAATTTCCTGATCATCGTTAAAGACAGGGCCTGTTTGTAATTTAACACTTTACTAACGGTGCCCTTATCACCATATTCTTTTGCCAGGTCTGAAGATTTATACCCGAAATCTTCCATCCGTATTTTAATTAGTTCAATAGGATCAACTTCAGGTAAATCGCTGTGCTTTTTTTCGTATTCGGAAATAAGAAGGACAAGTAATTTTTTTTCTTTATGTTCGTCAGAGCCTTTTTTTGAACGTTTAACTTTCTCATAACGCTCAAGGGCCTGATTGTATACTTCTTCAGTTTCTATTACAAACCATTGTGATTTTGTCATACTATTTATCAATTTTATTAGATAGTTTCTGCGTTAATTTCATCATACTCAGCGTGAGTACCTATAAATCGTACTTCCACAATCTCGTCTTCGTAATCTACTTCTACTATCAACCTATACTTATTACCAACTATTTTAAAGCGCGCTCTATCGCCTTTAATAATTTTGGCAGTGGGGAAATCTTGCAAAACTTCAATGCTCCTTTTCCATCTTGCAACCTCAACCACGGTTTTCCAAACCCTTAAGCTTTTACCAGAATCAGCGTGTTTTTTTGCAAACTGGTCCAGCTTGCGGACATAAATTATTAGCATAGTGAATTAATAACAAACCTAAGCAAAAGTTGGTTAAATACCAACTTTTGCTTAGCCAAAAAAGGCGATGAGTTTTAACCCATCGCCCATTAATGTTTGTCATTAGTATAATATTAAAACTTGTATCTCACAAAGGCTTCTATGGCCTCATATTCGGCAAGTCCTAAACGGTCATAACGTTGAGCTGTATCGCGAGTCCTGTCTTCAGCCCGTACCCAAAACTCCCTTGCATCATCACCAGGGAACACCGGGCGGTCTTTTTGAGATTGATGTTTAAAGATAGCATCACGTTTGCGGATAACTTCTTGTGGAGATAGCGGTACCGCCATTTCAATCTCGTGTGTAGGGAACTCGTGCCATGCACCGCGGTACATCCACAGCCAGCAATCTTTAACCCATTCTTCGGTATTTTTCAAGCGCTCGAGGGCAGCTAAAATAATGTTGAAACAAACCAGGTGGGTTCCGTTAGGATCGGCAAAATCACCTGCTGCGAAGATCTGCTGTGGTTTTATTTTTTGAAGCAGGTCGATCGTCAGCTGGATATCTTCCTCGCCAACGGTGTTCTTTTTGGTTTTACCTGTTTCGTAAAAAGGTAAAGCCATAAAGTGGATGTGATCATCCTGCAACCCGGCATACCGTGCACCCGAGATAGCCTCTGTTTTACGGATAAACCCTTTTACATTGCGGATCTCGCGGGTATCAATCTGGTTAGGCTGTTTCTGCGGGAAAAAAGCGCGCATCTCTTCGTACAATTTGTTCAGGTGACCGCTATCCTCGCCAATGCTGTTGGTAAAATCAATGGCAAATTCCATGTAGCGTAATACATCATCATCCCAAACCGCGGTATTGCCCGATGTTTGGTAGGCTACATGCACATCATGTCCCTGGTCTACCAATCGGATAAAAGTACCGCCCATCGAGATCACATCATCATCAGGATGCGGAGAAAAGATGACAGACCGTTTTTTGGCAGGCAAAGCACGTTCGGGGCGTTGTGAATCATCCGCATCGGGCTTGCCACCGGGCCAGCCGGTAATGGTATGCTGTATCTGGTTAAAAATATCAATATTGATGTTGTAAACCGGGCCTTGCTCTACAGCCAATTGAGCCATACCATGGTTGTTGTAATCTTCTTCGGTTAGTTTCAGTACCGGTTTACCAATGGTATCAGCCAGCCAGATCACCGCTTTTTTCTTCAGTATATTATCATCCCATGAGCAATCTTTTACCAGCCATGGGGTATCAAAACGGGTAAGCTCAGATGCAGCAGCTTCGTCCAGTACAAACTCCACATGGTCTGATAACTGGAG
>NZ_JACHCR010000015.1 GCF_014205845.1 Mucilaginibacter cryoferens | reverse complement strand
CCCTGTAAGTAGGGGATTGCTTCGTCGTACCTCCTCGCAAGGACGGTCTTTTTTTAAGATGTCATTACTGTTTTTTCTGGGTTACCCCCGGTTGTTACTCGCAATGACGGTGGCGAGGGTGTTATGTAAATTCTTAATCACTTTATAACGCAAAAAAGCTGCCCCTTTCGGAGGCAGCTTTTGTTATTTAGTAATGCTGATAAATTAGTTTTTATCCCACCAAACGCGTGAGGTTAACAGGTCTCCGCCAGGTACAGCGTTGTGGGCTGTATTGTAATTGGCGGTGTTGGTACCGGCCTCAATAACAGGGTAGGGGAAACGGCGTGGTATGGTGCCGCCTGTGTTGTTGCCAGGGTAGTTAACCGGGGTAAGCACAGGGAAACCCGAACGGCGCCAGTTAGACCACGACTCATAAAAGTCGAGCATAGTGTTACATAACAACCAGTATTGGGTGTTTATCATGTTTAAACCATTAGCCGAATTATAAGGATGTGCTGTTACGTAAGCTTCGGCTGTGGCATCGCTTACGGTAGCGGCAGCATCGTACTGGCTTAGGTAAGTAATTGCTGCCTTAACACCATCATGGTAGTGTGTAGCAGCATTACCGCCTACGCTTAAACGCGCTGCGGCATCGGCTAATAATAATTCAGATTCGGCATAGGTTAAAATGAAGGTTGGTCCGTTTCTTTTTATTAGACCAGGGGCTGCCGATGAGTAATCGTTAAAGCCGGTAAAGCTTGGGTCTGAATAAATAGCCAATGTTGGCGATGCACTCAGATCTTTACCATTAGGCATACCTTTTTGTACAGCAGGGTTTGCATTTGCAGCCGGGTTTTGGACTTTTGTACCATCGTTAAGGTATAAGGCAGTTACCGCAACCGCGCCAAGGCGTGGGTCGTTAGTGCTTTTTAACTGATCTATAAATGTTTTAGACCAGCGTACATAATAGTTTTCCTGTCCGCCATCGCCCAGTAATATCTGGCTGTTGCGGTTAATAGTTGCGCGGCCGCCGGTTGCATCGCCTAAAACAAACGCGTTATCGTCATTACTGGTCATTGTTTTACCAATTACCTGCGTAACATAGGTTTTGGCTGTCGCAGGGTCAATGTTACTCAGGCGCATAGCCATGCGTAATATTAAGGTATTACCAAAACGCTGCCATTTGCCAATGTCGCCTTTGTAAATAACATCGCCCGATGGAATATCGCCCGATGGATTTAAAGCAGCAACCGCTTCGGTAACCTCTTTCAGCATATCGGTATAAATAGATTGCTGCGAATCGTATTTAGGGAAATAGGTTTTATCGTAGTACCCCAAACCGGCCTGTGAGTAAGGTACATCGCCATACAAGTCTGTAATGCGCTCAAATATAAGGGCGCGCATAATGCGGGCAATCTGGTGCAGGTTGGCGTAAGCCGGTTTGCCCGTAGTTGATTGTACAACATCAACAATGGGCCGCACTTGTTCCGGGTAAGCGCCATCGCCGCCGGTTGGCGTACTTGCCGAAAAGCCCCAGTATGCCGCAGTATAACCCGCGTTTAGAAAGTATTTATCGCCGGCCCAGTAGCCAATAACCGTACTAAAGCCCTGCATCATGGTTGAGCAGTAGATTAAATTACCTCTCCATGTATCGTAGCTAAAATCGGTGCTGCCTGTGTAGCCCAATTGCGCGCTGGTTAATACATAATTAGGGTTAAATGAGTTTTGGTTATAAGTAGCCGGGTTGGTATTGGTTTTTTCAAAATCCTTTCTGCATCCCGAGCATATCAGGATTCCCGCAAGCATTATCGCGGAGTAGTTTAATATTTTTTTCATCTTTAATAAGATTAGTTGTAGTTGATTATAATTTAACACTCAGATTTAAACCAAAGGTGCGGGTTGGCGGCACACCACCTAACTCTAAACCGGCAGCATTGTAGCTGTATATCGATTCAGGGTCGATGTTGTCTGTTTTCTTATGAATGTAAAACAGGTTGCGGCCAACTAAACTAAGTGTGGCACCTTTAATTACGTTGTTAAATAATTTACCCGGGAAACTGTAACCGAGAGTTGCCTGGCGAAATTTGATAAAGCTGGCATCCTGTACAAACAGGCTCGATACGTTATTGGCCAAAGTAGTATAGTAGCTTGATGCCTGGGTACCCAATGCATCGCGGTTAACCAAAGTTGCCTGGTGTAAGCCTAATACATAGCCATAATAATCTGTTGCCGAGAAAATTTTGCCTCCAAATTTACCATCTATCAGGAACGAGAAGTTAAGTCTTTTGTAATTGAATGTGTTGGTAAAACCGGCTGTCCATTTTCCATAAGCCGAACCGTATGATTTCAGATCGCCCTGTAGCGGTACGCCTGCAGCATCTTTTAATATAGCTCCGCTTGCATCGCGTTTGTAATCAAAAGCCATGATCTGGTCAATTGGTTTACCCACAATATCCTGGGTAAAGCCATTACCGCTACGTGAAGTTGCACCCGGCGATGAAGTTTGACCAGCAGCAAGGGATACTACAGTATTGTTGTTTATAGATCCGTTAAACGCCGCGTTCCAGCTAAAATCTCTTGTTTTAACAGGGTAGCCAGAAACCAGGGCCTCCACACCGCGGTTACGCAGCTGACCAAAGTTTAATACCGCGCCGCCGTAACCAGAGGTTACCGAAGCAGGAGCAAATACGATCTCGTCTTTTGAGTTTTTGTTATACCAGGTTACATCTAAACTTAACCTGTCTTTAAACAAGCGCATTTCGGTACCAATTTCAAGCTCAGATGCTATAGACGCAATCAGGCTGCTATTCGGGATATTTAAGTTAGAGATAATACCCAATTGGTTACCATTAAGCGAAGCGCTGTTAAAGCCGTAAGCCAGTTGTGTTTGGTAAGGCGAGGTTGCTTGCCCTACTCTTGCATAGCCGGCGCGCAGTTTACCAAAGCTTAACCAGCTTGGTTGCCAAAGTTCAGAGAATACAAATGAACCTGTTACAGATGGATATACCTTATTTAATGGGTTATTGATGCCTGGTGTAGCAAGGGTAGAGAACCAATCGTTACGTAAAGATCCGGTAACATACAGGAAGTTTTTGTAATCAACCTCTAATGTACCGTAAACCGAATTAACTTTTTGATCTGACGGAGTATAAGTTGGTGTTGATTGCTGACTGGCATTAGTGATCACATACACATAAGGTACCGCGAAATTGCTGCCGTTAAGACCAAAAAATTCTGATTTTGTACGTCTGTAGCTACCGCCGATATTGGGGGCTATAGTGAAATCTTTTATTTTAAAGGTTTTGCCTAATAAAACGTCGGTGTTGATATCGTAAAAGTTGGTAGTGTTTTCGGCTATTGAACCCAGCGGGCGGTATGCTGTTCCGGTTGGTACAACAGATGTATACCTGTCGTTATAAGCATCGCGGCCTGCACGGGCCTGTATAAAGTAACCACTATCAAAATTGTAGCGCAAGCTTGCCGATGATATTAAGCGCTCGCGGGTAGTGTTGTTTATAAAGTTATTTGCCGCGAAATAAGGATTGGTAGCATAAGCATTTGCAGAGTAAGCGTACTCGGTGCCATCGGGATTGGTAGCTTTTTTAAGCGTTAACACATCAACACTGGTAGGCAAAAAAGTAACATTGTAGTTAGAGTTACCCGGGCCGTCGCTTAGGAATGGCCTGTTGTGTGCCTGCTCCAATATGTAGTTGTTGCGTACATCAAGGCTTAGGTGTTTGGTAATATCGTAGTTGCCCGTTAAGTTAAATGTTTGCCTGTTTAAACCCGAATTTGGGGTGATGGCGTTATTATGCAGGTCGCTGGCCGAAAAACGGATAGAACCACCTGTAAAGCTTTTGTTGAAAGCGATGGTATTGGTAGCGGTATTGCCATCGCGATAGAAGTTTTTAAGGTTATCGGCATGCTCAACATAAGGGCGGGATACGCCATCAAACTGTATAACGCTCGATCCATCTAACCTTGCACCCCAGCTTGACTGGCCCGATTGAAATGCATCATTTTGGGTAGCCGGTTTAACGCCGTTTGCGCCACTACCATATACATGTTGCCAGTTGGTAGGGTTGGTAACGCTTTCGGTAACAAAGTTGGAGTTAAACTCGATGCCGCTATCTTTACCGCTTTTGGTTGTTATTAGTATAACACCCGCTTTACCCCGGTAACCGTATAGTGCAGATGCCGCAGCACCTTTTAGTACAGATATGCTTTCAATATCATCGGGGTTGATGTTGCCCACCGCATCGCCAAGATCTGGCTGGTTATCATATTGATTACCCATTGCAGAATTTGGCGTATTTTCCATCGGTACACCATTTACCACATATAGCGGCTGGCTGGTTTGCGATAAGCTGGAAACACCACGGATAATTACGTTTGACGATGAACCCGGACCACCGGCAGTAGGGCTTACGTTTAAGCCGGCCACCTTGCCTTCAAGCGAGTTCATTACGTTTGGCTCGCGGGCCTGGGTTAGTTCGTCGCCTTTAACTTCGGTAACAGAGTACCCTAAGGCTTTACGCTCTTTTTTAATACCCAGGGCTGTTACCACAACTTCGCCAAGCTGTTGCGAGTCTTCACTCAAAACAATAGATAAGGTCTCTGGCGAATTGATGGTTACTTCTTTTTTAATATAGCCTATGTAATTAAATACCAATACATCGCCAATGTTGGCATCAATGGTAAACTGGCCGTTAACATTACTTTGTGTGCCTTGTTTACTGCCCTTTAAGGTAATGGTAACACCAATTACGGGCTGGCCGGTTGCATCGCGTACGGTACCCTTAATTTTTATGCTGTTGTTTTTATCAGCCGGGGTAGCCGAAGGGGCTAACTGGGGGATATCAGATAATTTTTGGGCTACACCAATGTAGTTGCCAACAATTTTAAACTGTAACTGGGTTTTATCCTGTAGTTGTTTTAAAACAAGGGATAGTTGCTGATTTTTTACGTTGAGTGTTAAGGCCGGTAAGTTGTTAAGTATTTGATCGTCATAAACAAAAGACACTTTGGCCTGTTGTTCAATACGTTTAAATACCTGTTTAACGCTGGCGTTTACAAGGTTTAGGTTCATCTCCTGTGCTCTTGTGCCCGTGGTGGCCATGAGGATAGAGGAGCAGCAGATTTGGATGCCAATTATTATTGTTGAAATGCGCATGCATTTTCTAAGTATAGGCAATGGTTTGCCGTAAAAATTTATCATATTTGTATATGGTTTAATGAGTTAAACTAAAGCCATCTGTATATGGGTCTCAAGCATATATGCAGCGGCTGACAAAATTCCGGGGGCATTCACAGTGCTCCCGGGTTTTTTCTTTACCTGGCTGCCAGGTAAAAAAAATGCGGTTATTTGATAACTACTGTACTGTCATTGGCTATCTGGTATTTAAAGTGTTTGGTATAACTTAGTACTTGTATAATCGAATCTAAATGCTGGCTGCCTAATACTATCGATATTCGCTCATCCAACAATTTTTTGTTCTCAATGGTAATGGTGGTATTGTATTCCTTCTCCAGGGCTTTAAATACGTTCTCCAGCGTCTCTTGCTCAAACACGGTATTGTTTTTACACCAGGCGTTTATTGCAGCACCTTTTACCGCATCTTTAATGGGCAGGCTGCTTGCGTAGCTAAGCACAATTTCTTCTCGTGGTAAAAGGAATATTGCTTTTTTGTTTTTGCTGTTGGGTTGGGTTATACCCACTTTGCCGGTAATTACGCTTACCCGGGTTTCGCCTTCTTTTTTGTAGCTGCGCACATCAAAAGAAGTGCCCAGTACATTAACATCAAGGTTTTTTGTTTTTACAATAAAGGGTTGCCCCACCACGTGTTTAATATCAAAAAAAGCACGGCCCTCAACCAGTTCAACCTGGCGGGTTTTGCCCGTAAAGTTTTGCGGATACCTGAAAACAGAACCAGCCTTTAACCACACCCGCGATCCATCGGGCAGTGTAATATGTAGCACCCTGTTTGTGGGCACGTTCACTACCTGGTTTTGGGCAACTTTAGGGGCCGCCGGTTTATCGGCAGGCCTTATTACAAAAAAGCCAATAGCAAGTACAGCAGCAACAGACGCAGCTTGTATTAAACGTTTAAGTACAAAATACTTCGGTTTAATAACCGTATCCTGCTGGGGCTGTAGGTTTTGTTGTATACTGTTAAAAATGCGTTGCTTTATCTGGTCTGCAGTTTCGGTGCTATTAACATAAATTTCTTCACCTTCGTTTTGATGGATGGTATCATACCATTGGCTCAATAGTGCTTTTTCTTCGGTGGTTGCAGTGCCATCAAAATATTTTTTAGCTAATAACTCAAGTTTATCCTTATCCATGTGGATATAATTTCGTGTATATACCAACATAGAGTATACTTAGGAGTATTTACCCTTGCCCGTATTTGAAATAAATTGTAAAATTTATTTTTGGCAGAATAATGTACTGTGGAGAGTTGGGTGAAAAGGCTGGAATTATATCAAAAAATTAAGTACATGCTACTTTTTTGAAAGCAGTATAGCTATGGTTATCAGCAAAAATTCGCTTGGGGCGCTCCCTAAGTTTGCACGGATGATACGGAGGGCTTTGGTAAGGTGGCCTTCGGCGGTTTTTTGCGATATGTTTAAATCGCGGGCAACTTCGGCCAATGGCTGATCATGCAGCTTATTGTATTGAAAAACCAGGCGGCATTTTTCGGGTAGCTTGTTAGATAGCTCGGTAACTATCTGTAGCAGTATTTTATGGTCTACGTTAAATTCGGTAACCGCGCCTTCATTGATGAAGCCTAATTGTTCTTCTTTTTCCCGGCTCTTTTTTTCTTTGGATAGATGATGGTAAACGCTATAGCGGGTCATGGCGGCCAGGTAGCCAGCCAATGATTGAATGGTAAGTCCTTCTTTATTTTTCCAAAGACTTAAAAATACATCCTGTACAATTTCTTCGGCTGTATTAGTGTCTTTCAGGAGTTTGTAGGCTACGTAGTAAAGTTTATCCCAGTATTGGTTGTAAATTTCTGTAAAAGCAGCCGCGTCACCATTCTTTAACAGAGAGGTAAGCTCGTTTTCGTCAACTTTTAAAGTATTCACAATTTTTTAAATTTAATGCTAAATTTATATAAAAATAATACACAAACGTAAACCTTGCTGTTAAATATATAAAGCAATAGTAGTTTAGCCGGCTTGTAATTGGTTATCTGTCGATCAGCTTCCCGCTGTTTGGTTTGTCTTAGCTATTGGTTTTCAATAACTAATGCAAGTTATTAAAGTTTTTTCAAAAGTCAACCAGTGCTGGAAATATAGCGTATTGATAAGGGCTTAACTATTTTAATATCAGTAGTTAATAATTAAAATTTATTGCCAAATACGTGTGGTAATCTTTAATGTAACATACACTGTTACCTGGCGGATTGAGCTTGTTTATGTACGCCAAATTGCGTACCTTTAAGAATAACAACAATTGAAAATAACGTTTTGATCATAGGTAAATAGCAGATGTTTGCACCTTTTAACCGATGATGCAAAACAACCTACTCATGGTCGATCCTCCTTTACAACAAAGACCCGCTTTTAAAGATGCACTAAAATTCTGGTTTAAATTAGGCTGGATCAGTTTTGGCGGAACAGCCGGTCACATTGCCCTGATGCACGATTTTTTGGTAGATAAAAAACAATGGATAAGCAACAGCCGTTTCTTTCATGCATTGAGTATTTGCATGCTATTGCCAGGTCCCGAAGCTCAGCAACTGGCCATTTATATTGGCCAGCAACTTCATGGAAAAAAAGGAGGCTTAGCGGCGGGTATTCTTTTTGTGTTGCCTTCTATGTTCATATTGCTGGCACTGAGTATCCTGTATGTATCATTAGGTAATCTGCCCTGGATTTATGCCATGTTCAACGGCTTAAAGCCTGCCGTTATAGCTATTATCATTATCGCCTTATTCAAGGTAGGGCAGAAATCATTGACCGGTACAGCGAGTTACCTGGTAGCGGCAATGGCTTTTGTGTGTATTTTCTTTTTCAATATTCCGCTCCTGATAATTATTATTGGCACAATTTTGCTGGCGCTGCTAATCCGGATTGTAAAACCCACATTACTACATGGAGATAAGGAAAGCGAAGCAAGTCAATCGGCAAACGAACGGGCTTATTTTATAAACAGTTATTCTGCGCCTACAGAAAGCGGTATTACGGCTAAACATGTAATCCGCCAACTCTTGGTATTCCTGTTTTTCTGGCTTGTTCCTTTTAGCTGTTTTTATTTTATTGCCCATGATTTTTCGTTCTGGCAAAGGCTTATTTTGTTTTTTACCCAAACCGCTTTTTTTACCATTGGGGGGTCTTATACTGTTTTGCCTTACGTTGCCCAGTTCGCGGTTGGAAAGCTCAACTGGCTTTCCAAACTACAAATGGTAGATGGGTTCGCGTTGGCCGAAACCACACCCGGCCCACTTATTATCGTGGTTGGCTTTGTGGGGTTTATGGCAAGTTTCAACCATTTTCATGCCTCTGTTGCAATGGGGAGTATCGCGCTAATTGTTACTGTTTATTATACCTTTTTGCCTTGTTTTCTATATATTTTTGTTGGCGGCCCATTAATTGAAAAATCGCACGGTAGTGAGGCGATCAGCGGTATACTGAAACTTGTGACTGCTGCTGTAGTTGGCGTTATTCTCAACCTCACTCTTTTTTTAGGAAAGGGCGTCATTTTTCGGGATAATGTTTCTTTACAGCATATCAACTTCGTTTCATTAGGTTGGATTATTATTTCTCTTTTCCTGTTGACAAAATTGAAGTTGAACGTGATCTATCTTATCCTTTTAAGCCTCTTAGCTGGTTTGCTGAGATATTGGGGCGGAATTTAATGACGAAGACCAAGAAAAGTTAGGTGTATGTAAGCAGCGGTGGCTTGCTTTTTAAATTTTTATCTATTTTTGATAATAATTTTTTTTATCTATTTTTGATAAAAGGATTGTCGATGCGAGTTGTCATAGAGGATGATTATTTAGCAAAATTATACCAATATGGTGAGAGTAGAGGTAAGCCAAAATTCGGTCCGATAGTAGAAAGTGCTTTTATTAGAAGGGTGATTCAAATAGAGCAGGCTTTAGATACTAATACATTAAGGCAAATCAAATCTCTACTTTTTGAGCAACTTAAAGGTGATCTTAAAGGGAAAGTATCAATTAGGGTTATAGATGGATTCAGACTGATATTTAGAGTTGAAAATGACGGAAACAACAAGCGAATTGAAATAATTGCTATAGAAGAACTTAGTAATCATTATTCAAAATAATAAATGTGATGGGAAATGTATTTGATAAAGAAGGAAACCAGTTAAGAACACCGGTAGCCTTCCACCCCGGAGAGTTCCTTTTAGAAGAAGTTGAAGAAAGGGGATTAAAGAAAACAGAATTTGCAAAAACCTTAGGATTGCAACCTGGTAATTTGAGTGCCTTATTTAAAGGCAAGCGCCATATAAGTGCCATCCTGGCTATCAGGCTTGAGAAGGCCCTTGATGTAAGTGCTGAATATTGGCTTGGCCTTCAATCGGCATACGATTTGACAATTGCACGCCAGCTTGAGCACGCTTGTTGAAATTTATAAAGAAAACAATTGTTATATGAATAAGGCACGCCGGCATGAGTTAAAGATGCTGAAATTTAAAAAGAGACTAATGGATCGCGGTATAAGCCTGTCAACACCTGGGAATATAAATTGCTTCCGTACTACTGGCAAACCCTGTTCATGCCATCTATGCAGCGCCAGATCCTACAAATCAAATGGGCTTAAAAAGGCTGAACTAAAATCCATTCGTCAAGAAATGGAAGCTTAACAGGTTCAGAATTGAGCACGTTTTAGTTTTTCGTTAAACGCTTGATAGCTACTCAGCGCAAAATCCGCTCAGCCACAAAAAAAAACGCCCACTTCAAAGCACAAAATCCCCTCTTAACGTCGGTTACTCCATTTCAAAGATAATCTTATGATTACAATCACAAAGGTTGTATTATCAAAATGATTAAAAATGAAAGACACTATTAAAACGTTTTGCTAATGTGCTTAATCTTCATGGTGTTTCTCACTACCACAATGACGAATTATTTTAACTATTCATTCAATACAATCCGTTGACCTTCAGTTTTTGCGATGTCTTTGGCTAGCGCTACACGTATACCGAGTTGCATGGCAATGTCCACGTTCGTCCCAAGGCGAGCGTAACCGAATAGCTTGGCGGTTTCCCGGACCAGGTCGTCCTTGGTAAGACTGATCTGATTTTGCAGAACTGCTTTAATACCGTTAGCTATTTCATGCGAGGGCAGGTCATCGGCGTCGCGCTTCAGTATTTCGTTGGGGGGCAGGCGGTAAAGATGATAAGTTTCCGGCTGGTGATCGGCCCGCCAGAAGATGACATTACCATTATCACTGGTTTGCTGCAGGCCAAGTTCCTTGAAGATGATTTCGAAATGCGCCGAGATTCGGGAACCCATTCTGGCAATGCCCCAGCCTAAAAGGACGCGTTTGCATAGAAGATTTTTACTGACCGGCGCTTCTACGGCTAATACCTCATGGATCTGTGACTTAATGGTATTTCGGTAGCCATATTGAAAAAAATCTTCAGAATTGATACTGCGGATCACCTCAACATTGGCAGCTTCGTAATAAGATGTCTGTATTGCCGTGGCTTTCGTCGCCCGAAAATTATAGGGGATCGTTTCCTCTGCGGCCGGCTCGGGTATAGCTTCCGGTTCTATCCTGATGCCTTGCTGAGCACGATGAATCGCGGATAATATTTCCTGTAATACTTTGTCCGGTTTTTCCCACCATTCTGCCGACCAAACCTTTATCATATTCCAGCCCAGGCTTTTCAGTACACCCGGCTGGACGATCTCGCGATCACCCGGTGTCTTGGCCGCCTGGTAAGTGCGCCCGTCGCAAAGGATGGCCAAGATATATTGATTAGCATGATCAGGGTGCACTATGCCAATATCGATCTTATAGGCAGAACAACCGATCCCGGTATTAACCTGGTAGCCATGCTTTCGGATTTCTGTGGCTATAATTTCTTCCAGCCCCGGATCATGCTTGTTAGCACTCATCTGATTAGTCGGCAGGCCTTGCTTGCCCTTTTCGGCATAAGCCAGAAAAGCTTTTAAACCCGCTACCCCTTCAGAATTAGTACGGTTCAAGTCTATATGATCAGATCTTAAGGTGGAAAAAACTTGCATTTCATAACGTGCCCGCGAAACAGCAACATTTAAGCGCCGCCAACCACCTTCGCGGTTGATCGGCCCAAAATCAAGGCCGACCTTACCAGTCTCATCAGGCCCGTAACCTATTGAAAATAAAATTATGTCGCGCTCATCACCCTGGACATTCTCAAGATTTTTGACGAATAAGGGCTCCTCTGCTTCATAGGCCAGACGTTCCAAGTCCGGTCGCAACAAAAAGGTTTCGGTTAATAAGTCTTCGATCAGCGACTGCTGGACTGAACTGAAAGTCACTACTCCCATAGATCTCTTGCTTATGGCCGGCGTTGATAAGCGGTAAATAATATAGTCAACAATAGCCTTAGCTTCCGCCCGGTTCTGCTTAGTTTTTCCGCGATCATAAAATCCTTTAACTTTGATCAGTTTAACTTTTGTTGCCAGATCATCGGTCGAAGGGAACGTCAGTAAGTTGTTGTCATAGTACGTCGCATTACTAAAAGCGATCAAGCTTTCATGCTTGCTGCGGTAATGCCATAAAAGATGATAAGATGGCATGGATAGCGCAAGACAATCATCAAGAATGCTTTCCAGGTCTTCCTGTTCGACATTATCCTCGTCAAAAGTATTCGTCGAAAAGAAACTGGTAGGCGGCATCTGTTTAGGGTCACCCACCACAATAACACTGGTACCGCGGGCAATGGCGCCTACAGCTTCGCAGGTTGGCATTTGGGAAGCTTCATCAAAAACAACCAAATCGAATTTAGCGCTGCTGGCATCAAAATACTGGGCGACCGAGATCGGACTCATGAGCATGCAAGGAGTAAGCCGTGGCAATACATTTGGAATCAAATCGAATAGTTTTCTTAGTGGCATAGCCCGCCCATTATTGCGCAATGTTCGCTGCAGAAGCCCAATTTCTGAGCTTTGAGCAGCTTCCTGAGTAAATGAAGGCGTCCTGGCCGCCAACCGTGCGTAGAGTTCTTCACGAGTGAGTTTTTCGAACTGGTCGCTCAGTTCGCGAAACTTACGGATCTTCCCTTCGAACAACTGCCCGTGAAAACCAGAAAGTACCGGGTTGTTTTCAATCAATTGATCGGCAATGCTTTTATAAAGCCCTTTTTTATAGCTATTTAATAGTTGATCATACGGTATAGCCTGATCTTCGAATGCATCAACCAAGGCTGTTAAGCCGCCGACGATGAGCCGGTTTTTGGTGGTTGTGTAAGTAAACCAGTCTTTTAAGTCGTCGAGATTGCGAAGCCACTCTTCTGCTTGAACCTGAAGATTAGTAATTGGGGAAGCTGTTAACAGTTGGATTTTTTCACGGGAGGTCTTTAAACGCCCGGCCAATGCTATAAAATTCCGGAAATCCGCTTCATGTGTACGCAGGTAGGCGCCGCTGCCTTCACTGAGTTTGGCAGCAAAACGCTCGCGCCAGCTTTTCAAACCATCCAGGCCGGTGCCTTTAGAGGCGGCCCGGTTTAGCGCGATATAGGCCTGACTCACCTGGATGATGACCGCCCAATCGGGGTTGCCGTTATTCCACAAAAAGCCTGTTAAGCCCGGTAAATAAACAGCACCGGAAATTAAGGACTGTTCCGTTTGATAGGCGATGATTTTATTTAAAAGACCAGGGATCTCCTCATTGATAAAATTGCCGGAAGGTGATTTAGATTTAAGCGATTTTACAATGGCTCGCTGCTTGAGCCATTTTGGTAAGAACCACTTTTGAGCGGCGATCTCCCAGTTTGCCAATACTTGTTCGGCAGGAAATTCCAAAATGCTTTTGTTGAAAATTTGAAGCAAGTCGGTTCGTAAGGCATCGCGCTGCTGACCATGACCAGCGATACCAATAACTTGGGCCAGTGTCTGTTCCAACGATTCATTTGTTAAAAACGATGCCGGTGAATCAGGTAATTGAAGTAAAATCCCAATCATTTCGCCTAGCACTTCGGTCTGATCAGCCGGATGGCCGCCAAAGCCCAAAACTTCGGTAACACTTGCGCGAGCCAGATCCAGTTGCGCAGCAAGTTCAAGTATTTCTTCCAGCGTCTGCTGTATATCTGTCTTTAATTGCTGGCTATAACTTGATAACTGCAACTCTTTTAAAGGATGTTGGGCCGGTGCGGGAATAATGGTTGCCACGGTTTCCAATTCAGTTGCCAGATCATCCCAAGCGGTTAAGTCTGCCGCAGATAACCGCGTAACCTCGCTGCCCGGGAAAAATACTGTAAAAGGAGTCTGGGCTAACTCCGCATACTTGCAGAAAAGTTCAAAAAGTGTATAACCGCCCGGACGTTTACGGTGCAAGGCATGTACGTAAACATTGAGCTCATTGCGCACGCCTAAAAGCCGTTCAGCGGTGTTGAGGAAATTTTCGGGACTATCTTTTTTGATGACCTCAGTCGACTTTTTCAGTTGCGCCAAAACATCAGATTTTTTTGATTTATTGGAATGTAGTTCCAGACAGAAATTACCGATGCCGATCGCTTCTAGTCGTCTCTGAACAACTTCCAGCGCTGCTTTTTTTGCCGAAACGAACAATACCTTTTTGCCGTAGTAAAGCGCGTTAGCGATGATGTTCGTGATCGTTTGGGATTTACCCGTACCTGGTGGGCCATGCAAAACAAAGCTTTCGCCCTTACCCGAACTGATAATGGCCTGTAATTGTGAAGAATCGGTGCTGATTGGTAAGGCAAGTTCACCGGGATGGATATCCAGATCAGTTGCAACCGGTAAACTATCAAATTGCAACTTGCCTGATATAAGGCTTGCCACCACTTTATTTTTTGCTAACTGCGCCGAATTGTTATGGATATCATTCCACAGAATGAACTTGTTAAAAGAAAAAATGCCCAGTAAAGCCTGATCTTCCACATCCCAGCGCGACTGGGACATGATCGCCTGCCGTACTATATTCAGAATGCCACGAACATCCACGCCGCTTTCATCCTTGGGTAAGGTTTCGAGGCCTCCGATGCCAATACCGAAATCCTGGCGCATCATTTCCAGCAAAGTAATATTCAGGATCGTTTCTTCTTCCCGCGAGCGGATCGCAAAGCCTTTTTGAGCAGACTTGCGGATGATCTCTACAGGGATCAACAAAATGGGTGCGAACCGGGGGCGTTCACTTGCCGGCGTTTCGTACCATTTGAGCAGGCCAATGCCAACGAACAGGGTATTGGCGCCATTCTCTTCCAATGATAACCGCGAGGAACGGAACAGATGAGTTAAATTCAGGTTCAATTCGGTTTCGGTCAGATAGGTCCGCAATCGCTGATGAGAAAGTTCGTGATTAACCAGATCCGAGATCGGATCAGAAGTATTGATGGCTTGATAAATGCCTGCATCCCGGGGAGAATTACTCCAGTCTGAAGGCTTAGCCAATATTTGGAACTCTTTACCCGCCGCCAACGCATCTTCCAGTTTGCCAGAGTTAATGCTGATGAACTGGATTACGCTCTTAGTCATTCGGGTATTCAATAAAGTATTTCGCAGCGTAAGATCCAGTAGCTTACGCTCCCATATCTGTTGTTTGGAAATACCGATTTTATCAACTTGCAAAGGTTTGTGATCCAGTAACACCTCTTCCGGCGTATAACCCGAGGTTAGTGGTTTTTCGCCATATTTAATCTCCCATCCCTGATTACCGGGTATTCGGAGTGGCAGTGGGCGAATGCCACCAAAACGCGCCCGTTTGATATCCACGAATAGCTGGAAGTTATGCGTTTCAAGCATTCTGGCGTCGGCCGAACGCACCGCTTCGTCAAAAGGTGGATGATTGCCTGTGTTCATACATGTTGATTCGACCACTACGATATCATTGATGCCTGCCGCGGTTCGCTTGGTAATCAGTGATGGATCATCGTTAACCGCGTCTGGGAAAGATTCGTCTACCAACCAGGCCCCCGCAAAAGCATGTCCCTTGATCATCACTATCAAAGCGTTGATACTCACCGCCTCTAAACAGGCTGCATATAGAAGTGAAAGGTCTAAACAATTCGCCAGTCGCTGAGAAAGAATGGCGTCGCTCAGCCTTACCCGCTGCCCGGTCTCTTCAAAGCTGGCTGGAACGGCGCAATAGATCAAATTTAAACCGGCGATGGCCTCATAGATTGCCGCCATCTGTTTTTTTACCCGATCCGGATTTCGGGTCTGATAAGCATTAAAGGAAGGGTCACCTGTCCATTGTTGCAATAGAACTGAGGCATTGCGAATAATCGCTGGAATCTCAGGGTGATTTGGTGTAACAAAAGCAGCGATCAATTCCGGCACTGAACCAGCGCCGTTCCACTGGTCATAAGCCAGTAAGTCGATATCATAAATAGCCGAACTGACCACCTGTTCGGCAGCCATGATTTTTAAATTTAAGCAACCGCTGAGCCGCTCGGTTAAACCAGCCAAATAAGCCGCGGATATACGGAGCGGTACCGCCCCAAAAGTATAACTTTCACCCACCTTCAAACGATTAAGACTCGCTTTCCAAATGATGCAAAATTCGGGCTCCGAACTGATCTCCACTGTCAGGTCTTCATAATCTAATTCACCAGTATTGGTCAAGATCAGCTGTTTTACCACCGGAACATGATTTTGCTGCATAGCAAAATTGATTACGGGTGCCAATGTTAAGTCGATTTGGATTGCGGATAAGGTTTCGGTATTCATAATTGAAGTGAAATTAACGATATTTTATCGCAAATCCACCGCCCTAATAATATAGTGCTTTTTCTTTGTAACCTCAATCCAAAGATTGTAGCCTGGAAATTTATCACCAAACCTGAAAACAAAAAAGCCTCAAATCTTTCGATTCAAGGCTTAATTCTTACAAGTGATCCCGCTGGGATTCGAACCCAGGACCCCAACATTAAAAGTGTTATGCTCTACCAGCTGAGCTACGGAATCATACTTTTTAACTTCTTCGGTTTTGTTACCGCTTCTGTTTAAAGAGATTCAATTGTAAATTTTAAAAAGAAAAGCCTTTTTTCAAAGGCCTTTCGTGATCCCGCTGGGATTCGAACCCAGGACCCCAACATTAAAAGTGTTATGCTCTACCAGCTGAGCTACGGAATCAAACTTTTAACTTTTTCGGTAGTGTTACCGTTTCCGTTTAAAGTGGTGCAAATATAGGGCGATTAATAATACGGTGCAAGTGCTAATTGTAATTAATTGTAAAGTATTTGTTAAGCTATTAATTGCCAATAAACTACATTTTAAAAATAGCTATTTTGCCCTTGTCGCCGGCCAATAAAACCAATTTTCCATGCTTCGCTTTCCTACAAACGTTAAAACTGGTGACGTCAAATTGCGTCCAATTGGCTCCGCCATCTGTTGTAAGGTTACTTCCTGTTGTACCTGTAGATAAGAAAATGCCACTATTAATGTATTCAACTCCCGATTGAAATCCGGCCGGTGCTGTTTGTGGGGCAACAAATTGCAGGAGAGGGTGGACCTTGTGAATAGTAGCAACCGAATCCAATTTTTTACCATTTGCGTAATCGCCGCCAACTATGATCCCTTCTTTTTTTCCTAATGCTATAGAAAATGCTCCTTCACTTTGCTTGCCCTGAGTTATCGGCAAATTAGCGTATTTCCATTCCTGCTCTTTTGGCTTCAAAGAGATCAGTCTGCTACTTTTTCCTCCCGACACGATATAAAGTACTCCCTTATCTACCCTTAGGCAGGTGCCGCTTGCTGCAAACGCGGCTTCGCCGGGTAATGCATCGGGTTTGTTTTTCATTTCGTTCCAGGTTTCGCCGCCATCGGTGGTTTCCATCAGCAGAAATTTATTTTTTATCGGGTCGCCTAAAATGTAGCCGTGCTTGGCATCGGCAAAGTCCATGGCATCAAAAAAGTATACGCTGTCGGTTTTTCGGCATTTTTCCTGCCACGTTTTGCCGCCATCTAAGGTTTTTAAAACAATGGCAGGTGTACCAGAGCTCATGATCACGGCTTCTTTATCGTTAAATGCTTCTATGTCTCTAAAATCGGCTTTCTCATACCCTTTAATTTGCTGCCAGGCCCAGGTTGTGCCGCCATCGTTGGTAATGGCAATATGCCCTTTGCTGCCGCTTATCCAGGCAGTTTTATCGTTCACTACCGATAAACCACGTATGCTGGTGGGTTTATCCTGCTGTAAAATGGTGATGGTTTGTGCCTGTGAAATTATTGGCGTAATTAGTAAAATGATGATTATAAGGTAATAAAAACGTTTCATGTTGCCTAAATTAATCCATACCCAGGCAAGTAACAACCTATATCTACTTTTTTTAATTATTAATATGCTTTTTGGAGGAAACGTTTATATTTGCACGCTTGTTAGTAAAAGCAACAGGCCCGGATGGCGAAATTGGTAAACGTTGCGGTCTCAGAAGCCGTTGAGAATTGTCTCTTGAGAGTTCGAGTCTCTCTTCGGGCACGCCTTTTTTAAGATATGAGAATTGAGATGTGAGATTTGAGAAAATTTCACGTCTCAGGTCTCAAATCCAACATCTGGGTAGCAAGGTATCAGAATTAAATTAGATGTGCGATTGTTTTTCGGTCTCATATCTTATGTCTAACTTCTCATATCTAAAGTAATGCCCAGGTGGCGAAATTGGTAGACGCACCATCTTGAGGGGGTGGCATCCGAATGGATGTGTGAGTTCGAATCTCATCCTGGGTACAAATCGCAAATTTTCAAAAAAACTCCTTACCTTTGCCGGCTCTATTCGGCGCGGATGCAAAACATCTGTTTATATCAGTTGTAACGTATATAACATAAACGCTACCTCATGTACAAACGGTTGTTATTAGTTTTTCTTATCCTATTTATAGCATTTGCAGTAAAGGCGCAGAGCCCGCCAGTGCACCAATATAAAGATCGTGTTTTTGCTGATGTAGATGTTAAAGCGGATCTCTCTTATCTGCCAAACGCTTTACCTGCCAACAAAAAATCGTACCTTTTTGATCTGTATCAACCCAAAGGCGATAATGCTGTTGCCCGCCCTTTAATAATCTGGATGCATGGCGGTGGTTTTAAATACGGGTCGAAAACAGCAAATGGTATTAAGATCTGGAGCCGGGACTTTGCGCAGCGGGGATATGTTTGCGCAGCTATCAATTACCGTTTAAGTAAAAATAATCCTGTTTTCCACTTTGATGAACTGCAAAAAAGCTGCTACTACGCTGTGCAGGATGTAAAAACGGCCGTAGCCTATTTTAAGCGACATCATGCCGAATATAATATAGACACTGGCAAGATCATATTGGCTGGCAACTCCGCCGGGGGTATTGTTGCTTTGCAGGCCGTCTACAGTAGCAATGCAGAACTTTCCAGGCGAACCGGGGTGGTTGACTCAACGGCGTTGTTAAAACCCAACGACAGGGCCCAAATTGCTGGTATCATTAACTTTTGGGGCGGAATACTGGACATTCGCTGGTTAAAAAATGCGCGGGTACCTATTGTAAGTGCTTATGGATCGCACGATGGTATTTTAAACCCGGTTAAAATTGATACCGGCATGTATGGCAGCATTACCATTCACCAAAAAGCCGATGACCTGCATATCCCCAACAGCGTAAAAGTTTTTGACGGCTTTGGCCACGAGTTGCAAAGGCATTTTAACCCATTTTTTGCCGCCGGCAAATCCACTCAAAAAAGATGGCTGCAGGCCGCGCAATTTGCCGCCGACTTTTACTACAACCTATTATTTAAGCAGCCGCAGTAAACAATTATTGTATTTTAGAGTTGTTGTATTGAAAATTGCTTAGTATTAACTCATTGCTTATCATGAAAATAACCAGGATCATCACCATTGCAACATTAGCTTTATTTAGCCTGGAGGCTTTTGATGCTAGTGCCGAAGTACTGCCAGTTGTTGCCGAAGCATCTGTTTTACAGATCAGGCTACCACCGCCGCCACCACGACCACCACTGCCGCCAAATCCGTTCAGAAGGCATCACAGGCGCTACCGTAGTCGCCATCGCAGGGGCTTGCATATTAAGTTGCCGCCTCGTCCGCCGGCACCGCCAAATCCGTTGCATTTACCAACGCCACCACGCCCATAAATTACTACGCCCTCCTTGCATTACGTATGGAGGGCTTTTATTTATCCAATGATGTTGAGGCAGGGCTTGCCCCGGTCACCGATAGTAGCAGCCATTTTTGGTTGCCGGCGGAATAATTTACAGGCTACGCCACAATCGAAAGCCCTGATCTGGGCCCTTGCCATTTGCTTCGTGGCTGGCCCGGAAAGATGATTCACAGCAAAACTCGGCGCCTATCCAGCCGCCACCCTTCCATATCCGCCCGGGGAGGTCGTCGGCGCCGTTGCTCTTATGCCAATCCCAGCACCATTCTCTTACGTTCCCCGCCATATCGTAAAGCCCCAGTTCGTTAGGCTTCTTGCTGCCAACTGCTTTTGTTTTATTATGGTTACTTACCAGCGCGGGCCAATTCCAGGTTCCTGTTAAATATTTATCGCCTGCATTTTTCCAATACCAGGCCACTTCATCAATATTATTGCTTCCGCTATAGGTGTAATTATTGCTTAATTGCCCTCCGCAGGCAGCATATTCCCATTCGGCCTGGGTGGGTATACGGTAGCCATTAGCTTCCTCATTGATGGTTATTGTCCATTTTATATCATCAATGTTATTGGTGTTATTCGGATCTTTTTTGTTCTTGTTTATATTGTAAAAAGGTTTTAGCGCCTCTTTTACACTTTTTTTATTGCAGTACTCCACGCAATTGTACCAGCTTACGGTTTCTACCGGTAAATTATCGCCTTTAAACTTTGAGGGATTGCTGCCCATTACCGCTACCCACTCTTTTTGAGTTACCTCATATTTGCCAACATAAAAATCAGGTATAGAGCCGGCTTGCCCGTAGTATTTAGATTTTGTATTTATAAAAGCACCACCTTTTACTAATACAAAGTTGTGGGGTGTTTTGTGGTTATTGGGCATTTTTTGCAGGCACGAGCTTACAGTAGCCATTATTGCCAATGAAAATAAAGGGAACAGCTTTCGCATATATATGTGTGTTAAACTGGTAGAAAAAATGTAGTAGAGCCGGCGGCTGCGAGACCGACCGGCCTTAATAAAGTGAAATAATTTAGTTGTTTACCACACTGTTGCGTTTACATAGCCGCTTTTGCCGCTATATGCTTCTAAAGCAAGTATCTGGTAATTGTAGCTGCCAAAGCCCTGGCCGCCATTGCTTGCCCAATTGTTAACGTGGTTGGCCATGTTGATGGAATGGTTTGAGCCTGTTGATGAGCCTCCCCAGTTATCTAAGTACTGCCAAAAAGTTGCAGTGCCTGTAATAGAGGGCTGGCTTACTTGCTGGTGTTTGTAAAAAGTGTAGGTATGGCCGTCGCTGCTTACGGTATTTACCTGTGAGCCGGCCGCAACAGAGCCCAGTTCGCAAACGTAATACTCTATAAGTGGGCTGGTTGTCCACCCGTATACGCCTACAAAATTGTAGCTGCCGCTAAGGCTGCCCACATTGTAGCCAATGTTTCTGGCCGATCCGGGATTCCAGCCTTTGCCGCCAACCACATCAGAAACATTGCTGTAGCTGATAGAGAAATTGCCTGCCGACCCATTGGTTAAACTTGCTGTGCCGCCCGCTTGATATAACGACCAAAAGAAGCCGTTATTGGTGCCGGTAGAATTTGGCTGCAGGTTGTCTTTAACAAAGCCGCTCGATCGTTCGCCGACCGGCACCGGCTCCGATGAACTGGCTTTTTGAACCGTCGCACTTTCTTTTTTACAGCTTGTTAGCATTGATGAACTTGCAGCGAAGGCAATGATCGCCGCCCCGAAAGTAACCTTCCTGGCTACTCCCGGTAGGAAGTTGATTTTTTTCATAAAAAATTTATTTATAATTAGTTATATCAAATGTAACTAAGTGTTTATTGAAATACAATCGATTGCGCAAAAAAATATTAATAAATATCAGGCGATGAATAACGGCATGCATAAACTATACAATAATAAAATGACTTATTGGGTAATAATATGCCTCATGATAATAAAATCCCTGTTTTAAGGTTATAGTAATATGCGCCTGAAAGATTAATCGATTTACTATGTACTGTGCAATTGATTGCGCTATTCTGGTTTAATCACAGCGGGTTTGAATACTCCTCACAATAACCCCATTTAGCATAGTTGAAAACAAGCAGACAGAGCAGGTTGCCAAACCTGCTTTAATGACCTAAAATAGCCTAATTATAAACCGCTAATAGTTTCATGCTTAAACGTAGCACTATTTTGTGCTACGCTTTTTATGCAGCCTGTTGCGTTTAAGTCAAAATAAGTAAACATAAAATTATTATAAACACCTTACCCGCATTGCAATGCAGTATATCTATAAAAACGTATTCAACTTATTATTAACCGTTGGCGCTTTGCTGGCTGTTAGCCCAAATACTGTGGCTCAGGTAAAACCGGCACAAAAAACAGGTAGTTTGTATTCGGGGTTTAAAACCCCGCCAGATTCTATTCAAACCAGTGTGTACTGGTATTGGATGTCTGATAATATTTCTAAGGCAGGGGTTATAAAAGATTTGGAATCGATGAAGAAGGTTGGCATCAACCGTGCGTTTATAGGTAATATCGGCATTCCCGAAACCGCCTACGGTAAGGTTAAATTGTTTTCTGCCGAATGGTGGGATATTTTGCATACGGCGCTTAAAACAGCCACGAAGCTAGGTATTGATATAGGCATATTTAATGGCCCGGGTTGGAGTCAATCTGGCGGCCCCTGGGTAAAGCCAGAGCAGGCAATGCGCTACCTTGCCTCATCGGTTGAGGAAGTTAAGGGCCCATACCTTTTTAATCAAAAACTCGAAAAACCGGCCGCCCAGTTTCAGGATGTTAATGTAATTGCCTACCCGGCTCCCGAAGGTAATAACGCTACCATTGGCGATCTTAAGCCAGCTATCACTTCTTCGCCGGAGGTTGATAATGTAACCAGCATTATGGATGGAAAAGAAAGCACGGTATTGCAACTGCCGGTTAATAAAATTTTCACTGTAGATATTAAAGCAAGTGCTTCATTTACTGCACGTGGTTTAACCATATATCCTGCTAAAACAGCTATGCGGTTTGAGGGAGATATTCAGGCCGATATTGATGGTAGCTATAAAACCATTAAGCACTTTGTGGTTGACAGAAGTAACAGCGAGTTAAATGTTGGTTTCAATCCATACGGACCAGCCACGGTATCTATCCCTGCCACCACCGCTAAAGGCTTCCGGATAGTTTTTAGTAACGGGAGCGAACATAGCGCTATTGCCGAATTAAAATTATCTGCCCGGCCGGTGGTAGAAAATTACATCGAAAAAACACTGGCTAAAATGTTTCAAACACCTTTTCCGTATTGGAAAGAGTACCAGTGGCCCGTGCAGCCTGCGGTTGATGATGAGCGTTATGTGATAGATCCGCAAAAGGTTATCGATATTTCAAAATACCTGGCCGCCGATGGTACTTTAAAATGGAATGTACCTGCGGGCAATTGGGTAATTATGCGTAGTGGAATGACGCCTACGCAGGTAATGAATGGCCCGGCATCACCAGAGGGGCGTGGGCTGGAGACCGATAAAATGAGCAAAAAGCATATTGCCGAGCATTTTAATGCTTTTTTGGGTGAGATACTTCGCCGCATCCCGGTGGCCGACCGCAAGTGTTTTAAAGTTACGGTAGAAGACAGCTACGAAACCGGAGGCCAAAACTGGACCGACGAACTTTCGAAAAAGTTTAAAACGGCATTTGGGTACGATCCCACACCATACATCCCGGTAATGAGTGGTAATGTGGTGGGTAGCGAAGATATCTCCGATCGTTTTTTATGGGATATGCGCCGCTTTATTGCCGATGAAGTTGCTTACCAATATGTTGCAGGCTTAAGAGAGGTGAGTCATAAAAACGGCTTAACCACCTGGCTCGAAAATTATGGTCACTGGGGTTTTCCGGGAGAGTTTTTGCAATACGGGGGGCAGTCTGACGAGGTAGGCGGGGAGTTTTGGAGCGAGGGCGACCTGGGTAATATCGAAAACCGGGCGGCATCGTCATGCGCACATATCTATGGTAAAAACAAGGTATCGGCCGAGTCTTTTACCTGTGGGGGAGGGGCTTACTCGCGCTACCCGGCCATGATGAAACAACGGGGCGACCGTTTTTTTACTGAGGGGATAAACAATACCCTTTTACACGTATATATTGAGCAGCCGTATGAGGATAAAGTGCCCGGTGTTAACGCCGGTTTCTCTAACGAGTTTAACCGGCTAAATACCTGGTTTTACGATATGGATATGTTTACGCAATATTTAAAGCGATGTAATTATATGCTGCGCCAGGGTAAGTACGTTGCCGATGCGGCCTACTTTATAGGCGAAGATGCACCTAAAATGACGGGTGTGCGCGACCCCGAGTTGCCTAAAGGTTATTCTTTCGATTATATCAACGCCGAAATATTAAATGAGCGTGCTACCGTGGCAGATGGTAAACTAGTATTGCCAGGCGGTATGGCCTATAAAATACTGGTACTACCCAAACTGGAAACCATGCGGCCGCAATTACTGCAAAAAATAAAGCAATTGGTAGCGCAGGGGTTAACCATATTGGGGCCTGCGCCAAAACGGTCGCCAGGTTTACAAAATTATGGAGTCGCCGATAGCGAAGTACAAAAACTGGCTGCAGAGCTTTGGGGCGATATTGATGGTTCAAACATTAAAACACATCATTTTGGCAAGGGACTGGTAATTAACGGGATGAATATGCAACAGGCGCTTGATCTGTTAAAAGTAATACCCGATTGTAAATTTGATAAGGATGACGAAGCCTTGTTTATTCACCGTAAAATAGATGGTGGCGATATTTATTTTGTATCCAACCAAACCGATAAAACAATTGAGATTAATGCAGCCTTCAGGGTTCACGGAAAAATGCCCGAATTATGGGATGCGGTAACAGGTGCTGCCCGCAACCTGCCAGCGTACCGGCAAAGCAGCGATGTTACAGAGGTGCCGCTTAAATTAGCGGCTTATCAGAGCGGTTTCATCATCTTCAGAAAAGATAGCCAGGTAAGCACCAAACCCGATGTTGATGTAAACTTCCCCGAAGGGAAAAATATAGCTAAACTAAACAAGCCCTGGACAGTTACTTTCGATAGTAAAAGATGGGGCCCGGCACAGCCGGTAGTATTTGATAAGCTTACCGATTGGACACAAAGGCCAGAGGATAGCATTAAATATTTTTCGGGCCACGCGGTTTACCACAGCACATTTAATGGTATTAAACCTGTTAAAGGTCAGCATCTATTGCTTAACCTTGGTGCCGTTAAAGCCATGGCAAAAGTGAAAATAAATGGGGTAGATGTTGGCGGGGTGTGGACAGCGCCTTACCAGCTGGATGTTACCAGTGCTGTGAAACCCGGCATAAACACCATTGATGTTACGGTGGTAAACACCTGGGTAAACCGCCTCATTGGCGATAGTAAGCTACCTGCCAGTGAGCGAAAAACCTGGACAAATGTAAACCCGTATACCGAAACAAGTAACCCGCAACCATCGGGGCTTACCGGGCCGGTTAACATAAGTATGGTAACTTATTAAGCGATGATATCAGCGGCGGCAATATTACCGGTTGCCGCCTGCTGTTATCATTATATTACAATGCGCCTCCGCAGCAGAATACAGCCTTTTAATTTAGTAAGTTCCTTATTGGCCAATAGCCTATGTTCCTCAAATCGGCCGACAAACGAATTTTTTTTCGATTTGTTTTATGGTAGTGAAAATATAAATAAAATTTCTAGGTGCTTTTGATAAAGTGTCTGTAAATTAGTTTGTTACGTATATGTGTTTTGTTCTGCATAGCGCGTAAATTATAGTTGTTGGTACCACTACAATACCACTACTTTAATTTTATGTTATGATTTTCGAAATTTTACTCTTTATATTTAGGCACCAATTATAACCCCTAAAAGTGCATAAGGAAATTAACAGCAATTACATTCAGCAATTGATTGCAGGCGATGAGTCTGCGTTTGATATGATCTATGAAACATATTGTAGTAAAGTTTACAGGTTGGCATTCAGGTTTTTAAAAGATGCTGAACAAAGCGAAGAAATTGTTCAGGAATGTTTTTTGAACCTATGGCTGAGCCGCCAAAAACTAAATCCCGAGGGTAATATCTGGCTATACTTATATGTAATTGCCAAAAGGCTTTCGTTAAATGCCCTAAGGCAAATTTGCCAGTCGCGGCAACTTACCGAACAGCTCATCAATCACATTACAACTGCACATAACAATACCGAAGAAGATGTATTAATGCATGATCTGGAGCAATTTGCCGAGCAGATCATCAATAAGCTCCCTAAACAACAGCAACTTATTTTCAGGCTAAGCAGGGTAGAGCACCTTACCCATAAAGAAATTGCCGATCAGCTGCATATTTCACCCAATACCGTAAAAAACCACATGGTTGAGGCCCTCAAAACCCTAAAATCACAACTTCAGTATTCAGATCTGATCTATTTTCTGGCTTTGTTTTTTGGGGTTAGCAGTTTGTAGGGCTGCTATAGTTAATTTTATGACTGTATGTAAAACAAGGGCAGGTATATAATCCCGGCGTGTTTTCTTGTAGCATGGTTATGTAGCCACTTTTCAAAAGTGCGTTAACTAAACCCTTTGTTTCTTGCTATCATGCCGGCTGATAGGCATATTGCAGCTCAATGCTATTTTAAAATCTACACATACTCAAAAGAAAGTTTGTTGCTTACTAGTCCTATCGCTCTTTCTGCGTGTTCTCTACATAATTAAGCCCTTCCGGGCATCCTTTATAAACCAATTATATGAACAACAACAGGCTAAAGTATTTGCTTCAGCAGTATTTTGATGATACCATTAGCAGGGCTGATTGTACAGAACTGCTTACTTATCTGAAAAATAATCCCGGCGCCGTGGCTGATGTTGTTGATGAAGATCTGTTAAAGCTGGATGAAGATCCGGATTTTAACCAAACCCAGGCCCGTAAAGTGTTGGCTAATATAAAAGCCGATTCGAGGTTTAACGGCTCTGTTGCAACAGGTAAACCACGCATTATAAACCTGTTTAGAAAATTGGCTAAAGTTGCGGCTATTATTATGTTGTTTGGCGCCGTTGGTTTTTACTTCATAAATAAGCGCAAGGATGTTAATAATACAAATGAAGTAGCTGTTATCAAATCGTCGCAAATTTTACCGGGCAGCAACAAGGCGGTTTTAACCTTGGCCAATGGCAATACCATTGTGTTAGATAATAAAGCCAATGGTACACTTGCACAAGCGGGCAAAGTACAGGTAAACAAGGTTGCCAATGGCAAATTGGTTTACGATGCCCTGCCCGATAATACCAAAGTTAAAGTGATAGATAATACTTTAGTATACAATACCCTATCAACGCCGCGTGGCGGCGAGTACCAGGTAGTATTGCCAGATGGTACTCATGTATGGCTAAACTCTGCCTCATCTTTAAGTTATCCTGTTGAGTTTGCCGCTAACGACAGGCGTGTAAAGCTTACCGGTGAGGCTTACTTTGAAGTGGCTAAAAATAAAGACAAGCCTTTTTATGTTACCAGTAACAATGCGCAGGTGAAGGTACTCGGCACGCATTTCAATATTTCGGCTTATGCCGATGATGATGAAGTTACGGCTACTTTGCTGGAAGGATCGGTGCAGGTAAGTAAAAATAACAGCCAAAGTTTACTAAAGCCGGGTCAGCAGGCCCAAATAAACAATGGTACCGATATGATCAGGGTTTCGCAGGCTAATACTAACGAAGTAATGGCCTGGAAAAACGGCTACTTTATATTTAATGATGATAACATCACCACCATCATGAAAAAGGTATCGCGTTGGTACGATGTGGATGTGGAGCAAAAAGGAACCATAGCTAGCCAAAACTTCGGAGGTACATTTTACCGCACCAAGGGCATAAACGAGTTGCTCAAAAATCTGGAAAAAATTGGGAAAGTTCACTTTAAGATCAATGGAAGGAGGGTTACTGTTATGGAATAGTTTTACATCCCTTCTTATTCAATACCAGTAATTATCTGTATAAAAAAAGAAAACCAGGAGCGTTTCAGACCGCCCCTGGCTTCAGCCGCGTGCGGCTGTGCCAGATAATGAAACTAATTGCAGCGAATACAACCACTTTATTAATAAACTGACATTCAAATGTATAAAAATTTTACTGCATTTACTTGCGGCAAACAACGTGGGCGCCTATATAAACCTGTGCTTATTATGAAGCTAACTCTTATTTTGCTTACTGCAACTTTTTTACAGGTTACGGCTGCTACGTATGCGCAGCGGGTTACCTTAAAAGTTAAACAAGCTACTTTAAAAGAAGTTTTTGAAGAGATAAGAAATCAAACCAGTTACGATTTCTTATACAACTCAGACGATATTAAGTTAGCCAGGCCGGTTACGGTTGATCTGAGCAATGCTACCATAAGCCAGGTCATGGACGCGTGTATGGGTAAACAGGCTTTAACTTACTCTATTGAAGATAAAACCATACTCATCCAAAAAAAATTAGCTAATCAAAACAACAATGCTCCTCCTAAAAGAGTAACCGGTAAAATAACCGATAAACTAGGTTTGCCGGTACCGGGTGTAACCGTTAAGGAAAAAGGTGGAAAAACAATAGCCGTAACCAGTACCGATGGTACCTATGCCATTAATGTATCTGACCCCAACGCTGTTTTAACCTTCTCGTTTATTGGCTTTACCACCAAAGAGGTAGCGCTTAACGGCCGGTCGGAACTAAACGTAGTATTAGAAGATACACAACAAGGCCTTAATGAGGTTGTAGTTGTAGGTTACGGTATTCAAAAGAAAGAATCTGTAACCGGCGCCATTTCTACCATCCATACTAACGAGCTTACACAATCGCCGGTTGCTAACTTAAGCAACGCTTTGGCAGGTAGGTTATCGGGTTTAACTGCTATTCAAACTTCGGGCAAACCGGGTGATGATAACTCAACCCTTTACATCCGTGGGGTTGGTACATATACCGGCCAAACCGCTCCCTTAATTATGGTTGATGGTATAGTAAGAGATAGCTATGCTGATATTGATGCTAATGAGGTGGAGAGTATTAGTGTATTGAAAGATGCATCTGCCACGGCTGTATATGGTGTACGCGGTGCCAATGGTGTTATCCTGATAACCACAAAACGTGGTAAAGAGGGAGCACCTAAGGTAAGTGCCACAGCGCAAACTGCTATATCGGAGTTTGCCAGGTTGCCAAATTTTGTTAACTCTTATCAATATGCGTCGTTATTAAATGAGCAGAGTTATGAGAATTACTGGATTCAGCATTCTAAGGATGCCGATATCACAACATGGAGTGATTTTGCCCAAAAAAGGGATGCAAACTGGGTAAAGGAGGCAACTATTTACTACTCGCCCGAGGATCTGAAATATTATCAGAACGCACATACGCCTACATTGGCCAATGGGCAAACCAATCCATATTATGACCCTTACGAGCACCCGGATCAGGATTGGAAAAAGCAGATATTTAAAAGATTTGCACCGCAAACCCAGTACAATGCTAACATTAGTGGCGGTACCGAATCTGTAAAATACTTTGTATCATTAGGTTACCTTACACAGGGCGGTTTGTTTAATACAAGCTACATGCCTTTTTCTGACGAGATGGAGTTTAAAAAGAAACGCTATAACCTGCGCGGAAACTTAGACTTTGACGTAAATAAAAATTTCAGGGTATCGGTTGATATAAGTACGCAGTTTGTAACCATCACCGGTATGGATAACGATGGTTATACCTGGCAAAAACGTATCCTGTGGTCGTCGCCACTGGGCTCACCGGGTATCATTAACGGTAAGTTTGTGGTGCCCTTCAGTAATCAGAACGATCAGCTGAATCCATTATACGCTATTGCCAGCAGCAATAACTACAACATCACCAATAACAGTACCCTAAACTCGGCCATCAGGTTAAGCCATAAGCTCGATTTTATTACTGAAGGGTTATCTGTAAATGCTAAGGGGGCTTATGATAGCTATTTTAGCAGCCGTACCGGTGGTGGTTATAAGCCATTACTGTATGGTGTAAGGGCCAATCCAAATGGTAACAAGCTCGATCCTATCCTGGTACAGTTAAATGACGATACCCCGCCGCAGCGCTGGTCTGACTGGAACAACGGTAAATGGCGTAAAGTTTACGGCGAGTTTTCCATTAACTATAACCGTACGTTTGATAAGAAACATACCGTTACCGGTTTGATCCTGTACAACGCCGAGAAAAAATACGATCCTAATTTAGCTTACGATCTTCCGCATGCCTACTTGGGCGTGGCAGGCAGAGTTACTTATGCCTATGATAACAGGTATTTTGCCGAATATAACATGGGTTATAACGGCTCCGAAAATTTCCCCGAAGGTAAACGTTTTGGCTTTTTGCCGGCTTATTCATTGGGATGGGTTGCCAGCAACGAATCGTTCTTCCCTAAAAACGACTATGTAACCTATTTTAAAGTACGTGGTAGTTTGGGTAAAGTAGGTAACGATAACATAGTGATACCAGGCAGTAATAATGTAAGTGCACGTTATTTGTATTTACCAGATACCTGGCAGTATGGGCAGGGGTATAATAATGGTGGCGGTTACACTTTTGGTACCCTTAGTAATCAAAATACCATCAAGGGTGCCTATGAAAACGTAATTGGTAACCCTAATGTAACCTGGGAAACCGCTACTAAATCAAACATAGGGGTTGAGGCCCATTTGTTTAATGACAGGGTTACTTTGGTATTTGACCATTATAACGAGCATCGTATCAACATACTGTCCTATAAAGGCACAGTACCTGCAATTGTACAGGCAACTTTACCGCCTTACAACCTGGGCGAAGTTAAAAACTGGGGTAACGAGCTGGAGATAACCTATAACAGTACCCCCGGTAAGTTTACCTGGTGGGTAAAAGGCAATGCCTCAACCAATAAAAACAAAATTATTTTCCAGGATGAGGCTATCGTACCAGGTTTGGAGTATCAGGCAGCTACGGGCAACCCTATCAACCAGCCTTTAATGCTGAAAGCCGATGGGCTGTATACCTCATGGGCCCAGTTGTACAAGATAGATCCAAACGGCAACCCAATATTATCGAGCCCGGTACTGGCGCTTAATGCTGCGGGCAAGCCCTACAACAATGCGGCAGGTAAACCGGTTTACCAAAAAGACCTTGGTTATGCAGGCGCAGCCGTACAGCCCGGCGAGATAAAATTAGAGGATGTTAATGGCGATGGCGTAATTAACGAGAAGGATTATGTGCGTACCGGTAAAACAGATATTCCTGAGCTTAGCTATGGTTTCTCTTTCGGTTTTAGCTATAAAGGGTTTGATTTTTCGGCCCTGTTACAGGGAGTTGCCGGGGTAGCTAAGTATGCTAATAGTACCATCCATTTTAACAAACAGCAATCGCTTTTTGAGGTTGATGAAAATCGCTTTACACAAGCGCGTTATGATGCCGGCGAGCGCATTGATTTTCCTATAGCAGCATACAACCAGGCCGCCAGCTACAACACTTTCTTCCTTAAAAATACCTCCTATACAAGGTTGAAAAATATGGAGATAGGATACACATTTAAACCAGCCTTTTTAAAGAAAGCAGGCATCCGGTCGGCCCGTTTATATGTGAACGGAGCTAACCTGTACACATGGTCGCCTAACAAAATCTGGGGCGATCCCGAAAACCTGGGCTACGTTGGTTACCCTCTTACCAAAACCTACAATATTGGCTTAAATGTTAATTTTTAATTAATCAAGAGAGAGACGATGAAAAGACAAAATATAATTATACTGCTTTTTGCATGCGTAATAGGCGGTATACTTTCACCAGGGTGTAAGAAAAGTTTTCTTGAGAAACCAAAGGGTGGCGCGGTAACTGTTGATACTATTTTCCATACTAAAAATCAGGCGCAATATGCTATAGCGCAAATGTATATGCTTTGTATCAGGGGCTATTTTCCCGAAACTTATGACGGCTGCCGTCCCGAAGCTATTACAGATCAGCTGTACATTATTCACCCTGCGTATGACTGGGCCTCAAACACTATTGGTACCGGTACATATATAACAGGTAACATGAGCGCCAATGCCACCTGTGATTATGGCTTTGGCTCTGATAATGGGCCGGGTTTTGGCTGGCATTATAAAGGCATCCGCCAGGCCAACCTGGTATTAAAAAATATCAACATGGTTGTTGATGCCGATAACTCCTGGAAACAGGATGTAAAAGGCCAGGCCTTGTTTTGCCGTGCCATGCAGCATTATGAATTATTCAGGTATTACGGCGGTGTGCCCATTGTAAACAAACCCCTGGATGGTACCGGCAAAATATCAGTGCCGCGCAGCAGCGTACAATCTGTTGTTGATAGTGTGGTTAAATGGTGCGATGAGGCTGCTACTTTGTTACCGGCAACCCGTGCATCGGCAGATTATGGCCGCATTACCAAACTGGCCGCTTTGGCCTTAAAATCGAGGATCTTGCTATATGCTGCAAGTCCGTTATATAATACGCCTGCCAACCTTAAATCGGCAATTGCAGGTGCCCGTTATGGCGATGGCCGCGATACCGTTCTGGCTTATGCAACTTATGATCCCGAACGCTGGAACAAAGCGGCTAAAGCTGCAAAGGATGTGATTGATGCCGCAGGCGCTTCGGCAGTATCATTATACAATACCGGCAAAGCATTAACTACCGGCGAAAGCTATGCAACCATTGGCGATTATGAATCGGTATGGAATGTGTTTGCCAACCAGGAGCTGATATTGGTAAATACATCAAACCAGGTACCTAGTGGCAATTCCTGGGGCGATGGATCTGCATGGGGCCAGTACCTGTCGTCGAAATTGCGTTTGGCGCAATGGGGCGTAAAAAACAACGTACCTATTGAGTTTATGCAGCAGTACGAAAAGAAGGATGGTACCAAATGGACACTGCCGGCAAGCGGCACAGATTTGCCAACCGACATTCAGGCGCTTAACCTCGACCCCCGCTTTTATCAAACCATTGCTTATGATGGTATGTACTACAGCAGCCAAAGAGGAACATTAGCTTACTACAAAAAAGGCGATTACCCTACAGATGGTAACCTGGCCAGCAGCGATGCCGGTGTAGATGGTTACGCTATGGAAACCTACAAATTTGTTGCCCGCATTGATAACATGAGCGATAATCATTTTGCATGGCCAATATTTCGCCTGGCAGAGTTTTATCTCAACTATGCCGAAGCGATGAACGAGTATGCTGGTCCATCGGGTGATGCAACCAATTACCTTAACCTGATAAGGAAAAGGGCGGGTATGCCAGATAAGCACCCTGCTGATGCAGGCGCTTTTAGAGATGCGGTACAAAACGAGCGCACCATTGAGTTTGCGTACGAGGGTCACCGGTATAATGATCTTAATCGCTGGTTAAAAGCTAAAACTGTACTGAACGGAACCTTGCACGGTATTGTTACTACGGCCCGCAATGTGGGTGGTACGCTAAAACGCACCTGGGCAACTACAGCATTTGTTACAAGGTCGTTTCCAGACAAGTATTACTATGTTCCTTTCCCTAATGATGAAGTGAGCAAGCGCTATTTAGGTAACGCTAAGGGCTGGGATGGACAAAATCCGGGATGGTAATTGGCTTTTACACATTTTAATTAATGAAAAAAATGAAAAAAGAATATATAAAACTTTTTGCCTGGATTTTTTCGCTCTGTGGTTTTTCGGCAGTAAGCGCGCAAACTACAAATGTTACCACGGCAGATACCATAAAAACGGATAAAATTAAACCCAAAACAGTTGATTACGGATTAAGAACAGAAAAGGAATGGAGAAATACGGGTGCTGTTTTTACGCTTAAAGGCGAGGAACTAACCCACATGATGGCCGGCAACTTATTAAATACCCTGCAGGGCCGTATTCCCGGTTTAACCGTAGTAACCGGGTCTGGCGAGCCAGGCTATGATAACCCAACTTTATACGTACGCGGCCAAAGCAGCTGGAATATTGCCGGTAACCAGGTAATAATATACCTCGATGGTTTCCAGGTTGATATGGGTGCAATAGCCTCATTATCGGCTTACGAGATAGAATCTGTAACGCTGTTAAAAGATGCGGCGGTTACAGCTATTTATGGCTTACAAGGTGGGGCAGGAGTATTGAGCATCCGCACCAAAAAAGGAGCTAATTTACCAAAAACACAGATCACCGTTAATGGCCGTTATGGTATATTGAGTGCCGTACAGCTGCCAACAACCATGAATGCCTATGATTATACCCGGTTATATAACCAGGCATTGGCAAATGATGGCTTACCCAGCAAATATGCCAACCCTGCGCTGTATAAGGCAAGCAATGATCCTTTTCATCCAAACGTGAACTGGTACGATGAAGTGCTAAAAAAGAACTCTACTATACAGGATTATAACTTCTCTTTTAGAGGCGGTAACGATATGGCCAAGTATTTTGTGTTGATGAACTACACCGATTTTCAAGGTTTGTACAAAAACGCCAACGCCATTGATAAGGATTTTGGTACCAATGCACGCTACAACAAAATTAACCTAAGGGCTAATATAGAGTTGCAGCTAAGCAAAAGTTTATCGGTAGAGGCCAACATTACCGGTATTACAGAAGATAAAAATACCCCCGCAGGTTTTACGGCTACTAATTTGTTTAACAATTTGTTAGGTATCCCATCTGCCGCCTTCCCGGTTAAAAATCCAAATGGTACCTGGGGTAACAGTTCGGTGTACAACTTTAACCCCGTTGAGCTTTTACAGCAAAATGGTGTGTATAACTCGCATACCCGTAACCTGCAAACCAATTTTGGTTTTGTAGAGAAGCTGGATGTGATTACCCCGGGCCTGGCATTTAACGGTTCGTTATCGTTTAGTAATCAATACATCGGCACCTATCAGAAGCTTTTCACGGTACCATCTTATGAGATCACTAAAGATGCCAATGACCAGCCTGTAAGGGATGGTAGTGGCAATGTAGTATACAAAACCATAGGTACCGTAAGCCAAAGTATTGCCGATGGAGGTAACCAGCACTGGAACCGTAACGCGGTTAAAATAGGCTTTGATTATAACCGCAGCTTTGGCAAAAATACTTTTAGCGGTATGCTGTTGGGCCAAAGAGAAGGCTATAGCCACGATGGATTGGTTTATCAGATACGTACACAAGGCCTATCGGGCAATGTAACTTATGATTACGATCAAAAATACATTGTTAACTTATCTGCCGCTTATAACGGCTCGGCAGATTTTGCACCGGGGCACCGTTATGGCTTTTTTCCTGCTGTGGGTTTAGGCTGGATAGCATCTAAAGAAAAATTTCTGAAAGATGTAACCGCTATCGACTTTTTAAAAGTGCGTGCATCCTACGGTACTACCGGTAATATTAACGAAGCTTTCCGCTTTTTAAATGAGCAATGGGCAGTTGGGGCCAATGGCTGGATAGTAGGTACCAATAACGCCGCTAAGGGCGGGATGACTGAGGGTGCATTTGCCAATATGAACGCTTCATGGGAGCAAAAAACAACGCTTAACGTTGGTATCGACCTTAAATTATGGAAAAAACTATCGGCAACAGTAGATGTATTTACCGAAAAACGTACCGGCATTCTGGAGATACCTTCGGCCAATGTGCCACAATATACAGGGTTTAATTTGCAATACGCCAACACCGGCGAAGTGAAGAACAAAGGGTTTGAAGCCGCATTGAATTTTAACGATAACATCAATACTTTTCAGTATAATTTAGGTTTCTCGGCCGCGTTTGCACGCAATAAGATCACCAAACGGTCTGAAAACGCGCAGCCTTACAGCTACCTGTATACACAGGGTTACAGGCTTGGACAGATGAAAGGCCTGGTTTTTAAAGGCTTTTATCAGCAGTCAGATTTTGATGCTACTGGTAAGCTCAAAGCAGGTGTTCCCGCCTCGTCATATGCCAATGTTAAACCGGGCGACCTGAAATTTGCCGATCAGGATGGTAATGGTATCATCAATGATAATGATAAAGTACCATTGGGTTATGCTAAACTGCCCGAAATTACGCTGGGTTTCAACTTAGGCTTTAAATACAAAGGTTTTGATTTTGATGCCTACGGCGAAGGCGTTTTACATCGTACGGTAAGTTTGCTGGATGATGCCTATTTGTATACGCATCCGTTTGTTGTATCGGGCAATAGTATTACACCATTTTCTGCCAATAGCTGGACGCCTGCAACGGCAAACACGGCTACTACACCGCGTTTATCAACTTTAAGCAATGCCAATAACGATCAGGAATCTGATTTCTGGTTCCGTAATGGTAATTTCTTTAAGCTGCGCAGTGTTGAGCTGGGCTACACCTTGCCGCGCAAAAGCTTTTTAAAGAAACTTGATGCTATCAGGTTTTTTGTAAACGGCACCAACCTTATTGTATGGGATAAAATTGACAACCTGGAAGCGGAAAGGCTCTCTATGGGATATCCATTAATGAAGGTAGTGAGCTTTGGGGTGAAAGTGAAATTGTAGTAATAAACTATTAGTAATTACAAAGAAATGAAAAGACATTATTATATAACAACAGCATTGGTGCTAACCACGCTACTGTACTCCTGTAAAAAGGATTACCTGGATGTGAAAACCATAAAGGCCGATATATCTGTAGAAAAACTATACGCCAATTATACTTATGTACAGGGTGTAGTTTGGAACACCTACAGCTATTTGCCCGATGGTTTTGCCAACCTCAACCTCGAATCGGCAACGGATAATGCCGAGAGTACCAACGTGAGCGATGGATCACAAGCTTTTAACTATGGTATATGGAACCAGTATAGCAACCCCGATGATGTTTGGGAAACCAATTTTAACGGGATAAGACAGGCTAACCAGTATCTCCAAAACAAGGATAAGGTTGATATCTCTTATATTAAAGGCAAGATCACCTCAACCGACTCAACCACTTATTTTAACGCCCGCGATAACGTGAAGTTTATGCAGGGCGAGGTGTTGTTTTTGAAGGCATTTTTCTACTTAGAACTGGTGAAACGCTACGGTGGTGTACCTATTATTGAGCAGCCTTTGGATTACAGCAACGCCAGCACCTGGCAAAACATCAAACGTAACTCGGTTGATGAGGTTATTCAATACATAGCAAGCTTGTGCGATAAAGCAGGTGCCATAATTCCGGCAGATCTTTCGTCATATTCATGGTACGATGACGGCCGGGTTACACAGGGGGCTATCAGGGCCTTAAAAGCAAAGGCTTTATTGTATGGCGCAAGCCCGTTGTTTAAAGATGCGGGCTCAACAACAACCTGGGCGCAGGCAGCCAAGGCATCGCACGATGTTATTGCTTTAGGCAAATATTCGTTAGATGGCAGCTATACCAACCTGTTTGGCTCCAACAATACTTCATCAGGCGAGTTTATTTTTTACCGTCGTTATGGCGCTATCAATAACGTGGAGTATAACAATTTCCCTATTGTTTTTCAAAATAGTAATGGCAACAGTGTTACACCAACGGAGAATTTTGTTGATGATTATGAAGTAGTAAGCAGTGGTACAGCTGTTCCGTTCAACTGGAATAATCCGGCCCATGCCGCGGCGCCTTATGCCAACCGCGACCCGCGTTTTGCGGCTACAGTGGTTTATAATGGTACATCATTTAAATCAACCAATATAGAAACCTTTACTGGTGGTAATAGTGGCTTGCCAAAGCAAAATGCAACCAAAACAGGCTACTACCTTTCAAAATGGGTTAACCAATCTGTCGATCTGGTGAATGCTACTACAGCAAACCATGCCTGGAGCTATTTCAGGTATGGCGAAGTGTTGTTAAATTATGCAGAGGCTATGTATAACGCTTACGGTGCCGATGCCGATCCGGAAGGATATGGGATGACTGCCTTAGCTGCCATAAATAAAGTGAGGCAACGCGTAAATATGCCTGCAATAACAGCGGCACAGCTAAACCAGGCAAGCATTGAGCACGAGCGCAATGTGGAGCTGAGCTTTGAAAATAACCGTTTGTGGGATGTACGCCGCTGGAAAAAAGGGGTAACCTATTTTAACGGATCTGTAAGCAGGGTGGAGATCACTAACACCGGGACTATCAATACCTATGCGGTTAAAAAATTAGAAGACAGGGTGTTTTATGATAAAATGAACTGGTACCCTATACCGCAAAGCGAAATTGCTAAAACACATTGGACGCAAAACCCAGGCTGGTAATACTATAAACATACCATCGCGCCGGCAGGTGCGATGGTTTACTATGATTTAATATTAATTAGAAAATATTTTATGAAAATTCATGCATCATCAGTACTAAAATTATCGGCATGTTTGCTGCTTACCGTGGTGTTATCCTGCAAACAGGAATATTTGCAAGGCCCTAAAACTGCTGCAACAAGTGTAAAGGTTTATCTGCCACAGGCCGAGAAGCCCAATGGCATAGTATCTGCACTGGACAATTCTAAACTTACGGTTGATACCATTGCTCATACGGCTAACTTTGCCATCCCGGTTTATCGTGGCGGCGAATCGGGCTACGATCCGTTAACAGTTGATGTAAGTGTAGATAATACTGCCATTGCCGGTTTGGTTGCCTCGGGTGCCTTGCCTGCCAATACCATACCTCTGGACGCCACCGATTATACTTTGGCTGTAAAAGACACGGTTATGTTGGATAACAATATTATGAAAGGCAGCATAGTGCCTAAAATAAAAATTGCCAACCTGGATAAGTATAGCGGAAAAGTTTTGGCTTTGGGTGTTAAAATAGCCAATTCATCAAAACAGCCGGTTAATACCGATATGAATAAAGTGATCATCTACTTTGATGCCGATGCGCTTATTGATGCCGTAACACCTAAAACAAACATGGTTGATAAAACCAAATGGAGCGTTGTAAAATACGGCGATGGTGTTACTTTTAACATAAACGAAGATGGCAGTATACTGGCAACCGGTGGTAACTGGGGGCAGCAAGGTGTTTTGCAAACATTTACGGTACGTGCCAATAAGCAATACAAAATTGATATGAATGTGGCCGGTTCTGGCGCTACCGACTGCTGGTTTGAGGTTTATGTTGGTAAAGCGGCCCCTGTTGCAGGTCAGGATTATAGTGATGGTGGAACCCGTATATCGCTTAATACCTGGAATGGCTGTGGTAAAACCACGTTTAACGCGCTATTGTCCTCATTATCATGTGCGGGTAGCGGCAATGTGGTATCGTTCCCTACGGCGGGTACGGTTTATTTGGTTGTCCGTTCGGGAGGAGGCAGCCTGGGTACAACGGGTATTAAAATGACTAATATCGATTTCAGGAGGGTGAACTAATAGGTACAATTCAACAAAATAGCAAGGCTGCTTTATCACGGGTGGTCCTGCTATTTTAACCTGAAACATTAAGGCATTTAAAATTTCTCGGAGTTTCTGAGATTTAGTTGAATAGTATATTCATACTATGAAGCGTCCCCGTTGTGAGATTCGGGGCGCTTTTTTAGTTGCTGGCTTTTTCATCGGAGCTATCCATATAGAGTTAAAAAAAGCTTGTCATCCTTGTAAGTTTTAAATTACCCCTTTTGTCATTCTGGAAGGTAGTGAAGAATCTATTCTGCGCCATGCCTATTTGCCCTGTATCGTATGCGAATAGATGCTTCACTACGTTCAGCATGACAAGGGTTCGCCGCTTTGTCATTCGCCCTTCAGCGTTTCTTTAATTTCACTTCTTATAATAACGATGGCTTACACTATTTTCATATTCTCTGCATCCCACTTAATTACCTTATTTTCAAAATAACTGTCGTTGCAAGCCAGGCAAGGGGCTGCTGCCCTGAAACCAAATACTGCATCTTCTACAACGGGTTTACCTGTGCGCACAGAATCAAAAAAGTTGGCAAAATGATCGTTTGATGCGCTGTAGCCCTCTGGTGCCCGGTAATTAACACCGGGAGTGGAAGGCACCTGCTGGTCTGCCTGCGAAAAACGTTTATTGTAGTCGTCCATCAGCTCTTTTTGCTGGGCTTCGGTAAAGGTCAATAACGAATCCCAGCCTCCGATGCCCGTGGCAACCGGCATTTTACTTTTGCTAATGGTAAAGCTATCGTCGCCCATTAAGTCCATCACACCTTCCGAACCTACAATTTTGGTGGTGCTATGGTCTCCCTCGCCGCTTATAAAATTTACCCGCAGTGTTACCTGGAAAGCAGGGTGCTCTTTGGTTTCACCATAGTGTATCACCGCGCTCATTACATCGGGTACGTTGCGGCCGTCTTTCCAATAAGCCAGATCGCCAATAGCGTAAATTTTTTCGGGACCTTTAGAGCCGGTTATAAAGTGGATGCCACTTAGCAGGTGAACAAACAGGTCGCCGGCTACGCCGGTGCCATATTCGCGGTAATTACGCCACCTGAAAAAGCGCTTGCTATCATAATCATATTTTATTTTGGCGTTTGATTGATATCTCGCCCAATCTACGCTTTGTGGCGATGCATCCAAAGGGATGGTATATTGCCAGGCCCCCAGTGCGCTTTGCCTGTTAAACGATGCTTCGATAGAATTGATCTTACCTATTGCGCCCTCCTCATATAATTCTTTAGCTTTTTTATAGGCAATGCTGCTTACCCGCTGGCTGCCAACCTGTAAAACCATTTTAGTTTCCTGTTGGGCCTTTATTTCGGCGAGGCCCTGGCTTATCTGGTGTATCATCGGTTTTTCACTGTAAACGGCTTTGCCACTATGCATAGCATCAATAGCTATCTGGCTGTGCCAGTTATCGCTGGTTGCTATTATAACAGCATCAATATCTTTGCGGGCCAATATTTCGCGGTGGTCGCCGGTAGTAAATAAGGTAGAACCATAAACTTCTTTAGCCCTGTTAAGCCGGCCTTTATACAAATCGCAGCAGCCAATCAGTTCAACGCCGGGCACGGTTAAAGCGGCCCGGGTATCGTTAAAACCCATAATGCCCATCCCTATAGTAGCAATACGGATCTTATCGTTCGGACTAATGCGCTTTTCGGTGTTTAGGATACGGAGTTCGTTTTCTTCTTTTGCGGCCAGGCTGTTAAGCGTAGCAGAGGTAAGTAAAACGGAAGCACCCAGGTGCTTGATGAATTTTCTGCGATCGGTTGCCATTGCGATAAATTAAGTTTCAATAATTGGTTGGTACAAACCGCAGGGGGCGGTTACATAGGTTTACAAGAGGCAATTTAGTAAACCAAAATTGAAATGCAACCATAATTTATTTAAACGTTATTTATACGGAGGCTCGACTATTTATCAAGGGATATACATATACGTGGTGAAAAAGCATTTCACATTCATTGTTGATGCATTTTTTGGAATATATGTTGATAACTTTTGGTTTCTTTTTAGGACTTAAATTTAATTTATTGATGATTGAATGATCATGAGTAATTATAACTCGAAAGCTTTGTTTTTTAACCAAGTAAAGTGATTATCGCCATATGATAATCACAACGAATGGATAGTAAAAAAGTTAAAAGTATAAAATAAATTTGCTGCTTGCTTACAACTTTAGCCTGGCGTTAAATTTCACTAAAAAAAGATTTTTTTGCATTTCCATCTTTTCCTTTCGGAATTAAGGGGGCATTGATATCAGTTTCATCATGTTCTATTCCAATTACGGCTATTAAGCCGTCTGATATCGATAAGTGTTGATACATCGGAAAATAAGGCGCGATTTCCTGATAGTTTCCAACACGATCGGTGAGAAAGCGACTGAAAGTTCTTGTTGGCAAAATTAAAATCCCTCCAATAATTTGCTTCTGAATTATTCCTAATGCAATTTTATTCAATGCCCTGTGTGAGGAAGATATATTACCTGTTTCCCATTCTACCGCAAATGGACCATGTGATGTAAGCTTAACTGCATCTATCGCCCCTGGGTTCATGCCTATAGCAAGGGACATTTTATTTTCGGGAAGCCAATTCCTGTTTTTAAGATATTTAATAAAGTCATTTTTAATTGGAAATACTCCATTTCCCATTTTAACGGGATTTATTTTAAATTTCACGGGATCATGCCAGGTAACACATTTTATACCTTCATTTATTTCCTTCATGATGATTTCAAATTCAATAGATTTACTGAAGTCTCCATCTTTTATTAAAAAAAGTTCATGCTCTATTTTCATCGATTTCTTGTTCTATTATGGCAATGATCTCAGATGGTGTCTTTTTTAGCGCGGGTGCCATTTTAAATAAGGTCGCTATGGTTGGCATTCTTAATCCTCTTTCTAACAGAGAAATATAAGTTCTGTCAAGGTCGCTTTTAAGCGCAAGGGTTTCTTGAGTAATAGATGCTTCTTCACGAATTTTCTTTAAAACTTTACCTAATACAATCTCCAACATGGACGGCAAGTTGAACTTTTTAGTTTATCACTACAACAGACTATAGTCTTCATTACTTTGTTGTATATTTGAAGTATATTAGTTTTATGAAGGAAAAAAGCGGATTCTTCCAGGTTTTAGGGATAAATAGGGACGATAAAAAGAACCTACAGGAAATTGCTCACAAAATTGGAATCTCCACAAAATCTTTACTTTTTTACAATGATAATGGCATATTGCCACCAAGTAATGAGTTAGTTATAATAGCTGCTTTTTTTGGTATAAATCAATTTCAAATTATGATTGGAATGGGGGTTTATAGTCAGGAATTGAAAGACTTGCTAAGTCAGCGTGCATCCGAAATTGCAAAAGATATAACTGTACCCGAAACGCCTAAATTAGAAAATCATAAGGCCGTTTTTCGGACTACTTTAGGTGAACTATTTGAGGGAGATTGCCTTAGTTTAATGGCAGGTATGCAAAGCAATTCAGTTGATTTAGTTTTTGCGGATCCTCCCTTTAATTTATCCAAATTATATCCATCAAATATGGATGACAATGTTTCTTCTGTTGAATATATTGGATGGACAGAGCAGTGGTTGTCTGAATGTATACGCATACTAAAACCCGGTGGTAGTCTTTTTCTTTGGAATCTACCAAAATGGAACACCTATTTTAGTGAATTTTTAAATCACCGGCTCTCTTTCCGTCATTGGATATCTGTGGATATTAAATATTCTTTACCAATTTCGTCTAAGTTATATCCGTCTCATTATTCCTTGTTGTATTATGTAAAACAAGAAAAACCTTCTGTTTTTAAACCAGATCGCCTTAAAATGGATACTTGCCCCCATTGTTTTAAAGAGTTACGCGATTACGGGGGCTATAAAGACAAAATGAATCCGAAGGGAATAAATATGGCAGATGTTTGGTATGATATTCCACCCGTCAGACATGCCAAATATAAAAAAAGGAAAGATGCGAATGAATTGTCGATAAAACTCCTTGATCGTATTATAGAAATGGCTTCAAATGAAGGAGATGTAATATTTGACCCATTTGGCGGGGCCGGAACTACTTATTTGGTAGCCGAACTTAAAAAAAGACGATGGATTGGTATTGAATTGGGACCTACTGAAATAATTGTGGACAGATTGGTCAACAAGGCTGAAGAGCTTGAATATTTAAATCAATACCGGGATAATTATAATAAGCTATTTCCAGATAAGATAAAAAAAGAAAGACTTAAAAGAATGCTTTGGACATCTGACAGCTTTATAAAAAGTGAGGCTGATTTTATTCTTGAAATGAAATTAGTTTAAATGAACGTAGATGAGAAAAGTTTGTTTAGTATAGCCTATACACACCACCCCCAATTAATCAGTAAAAATACCATTTGCATTACCTGGCTGGGCAATATCTTATACCGCTTTTTAAAGGCGGCCGTAAAGTGGTGTGGATTTCTATAGCCTACGGTTTCGGCCACTGTGCTTACGCGTTGGCCGTTTTGGAGCAGCTGGTAGGCGGTGGTCATGCGTAGTTCGCCCAGGTAACCAAATACCGTATTGCCAAACAATATTTTAAACCCTTTTTTGAGTTTAAAATCATTTAGTCCGGTTTTGCGGGAAAGTTCTATTAAAGAACAGGGCGTTTTCAGGTTTTGCTCTACCAGTAACCGGGCTTCGTGCAGTCGGGCTTTATCATCGGTATTGAGGTTTTCTGCGGGTGCGGGGCTGTTTTCTAATTGTTGCAGTTGATAGGAGAGTAGCTCCAATATTTTTGCCTCTAAAAAAATGCGTTTAATATATGACTGCTGTCCGGCGTTCAAAATATCATTCAGTAAATGTTCAAGCCGCCCTTTTAAGTAAATGCCTTTGGTTATAGATGTAATTTGGCCCTCAACATTACCCATAGACCTATGGGGTAACTCATCACCTCCAAATATCTTTTTTATGAAATTTCGACTAAGGCAAATTGTGAGCAGGCGGCATTTATGCCTGCAACAAATGTCGGCGTTAAATAACGACGTATAAAAAGTATGATAACGGCCATCGGTTAACTTAAATTCTTTTCCCTGTATATTTATCTCTGCCTCGCCACCTATTACAAAATTCATTATCCAACAAAAGCCATCACAGACTATTTTAACTTTTGAAGTTTTTTTAACATCCAACTCCGTTAAAATAATGCTTGCACCGTTTAACAAGTTTTGCCGAAGATGTAGTTCACCAAACAGAAGGGGCAGCTCAAAACTGCGTTCTGGCAGTTGCTCGCTACTGTAGTCTTCGGGGCATTCTATAGCTAAAGCTTCATTTTTTTGTGATGGTGATGTAAAGGTAATGCGCATAAAATCCGTTTGGCGTTGTTTTCAATCCGTTTAACGTTGACTAAACATCTCAGGAATACCACAAATTTGCATCATTATTTTTAATTAGTCTAAATAAATGCGAATTTATATTTCTTTTTTCCTGCTAACCGTTTTTATTTCCATCCAGTCACAGGCACAAAAGCGTGATACGTTAAAAAAAGATACCAGCACAAAGCAGTTGAAAGAGGTGGTTATTACCGGCACCCGTACCCTTAAGAGCCTGCAACAGGTGCCCATTCCCATTACCCGCATTACCGCAGAAGAGATAAAGAAAAAAGGCTTAGTACGGCTGAATGAGGTGCTATCTGAGCAAACCGGGATAACCATCCTTGACGATCCGCACGGCCAGGGTATCCAGATCCAGGGCTTCGATCCGGCTTATACCTTGATACTGATAGATGGCTTGCCGCTGATAGGCCGTACCACGGGTGTTTTTGAGCTATCGCGCATCACAACAAACAATATACATCGTGTTGAAATTGTTAAAGGCCCTACATCTTCCCTTTATGGTTCCGAAGCTATGGCCGGCGTGGTAAACATTATTACCAGCGAGCCGGCCAAAGGCTTTTCGGGCGGTTTATCGGGCAGGTACGGTACCAACAAAACGGTCGATGTAAGCTTAAATTCGGCCTATAAAACAGATAAGTTTTACATCTCGGGCTTTGCCAACCGTTACAGTAGCGGCGGTTATACCTTGCAGCCATCATCGGGTATTCCAACGGTATCGCCGTTTGAAGGTTATACTTTTAATGGTAAAACGGCTTACAGGTTTGATGATAATACCAGCGTTAAGTTATCGGTAAGGTATTACACCAATGATCAGGATAGTCGCTTTTTGGTTGATACCCGCTACGGCGCCGGTAAGGGCACCGAAAAGGATTTTAACATAGCCCCGGTAATTACGCACCGCTTCAGCAAAAAAGATGTATTGGTATTGCAGCTTTACCGCTCAACCTATAAAACCAAATCAGATATCCGGTACGAGGATAATGGCGAAGTTTACGATGAAACTTATTTTAATCAAACCTTTAACCGGGCCGAAATTCAGAACGATTATTCATTGTTGGATAACCTGAAGATAACCGCCGGGGCGGGGGGGCAGTACGAAACCGTAGCGGCTACCCGCTATACCAAACAGCAATCATTCACCTCGGGCTACGGCTACTTTCAGGCCGATTGGATACCCGTAAAACAGCTGGATATTATTGCGGGGGGCAGGTACGATGCCCACAGCGTTTACAAATCGCAGTTTAGCCCTAAGCTGGCGGCAAGTTATGCGCTAAGTCCTAAACTCACCATATTGGGTTCGGTGGGTAAAGGTTACAAAGCGCCAGATTTTCGCCAGCTCTATTTAAACTTTACCAATGCCGAAGTTGGTTACAGTGTTTTTGGGTATGAGGAAGCCAACGCCGGGATCAAGCGCCTGCAGCAGACAGGGCAGATAGAAACTGTGCTGATAGATCCATCTACCCTCAAAAGGTTAAATGCCGAAAGTTCTACCTCATTTAACTTCGGTTTTCGCTACAAACCGGCCGATAAATTGTATTGGACGGCCAACGTGTTCCGCAATAATATTAGTAACCTGATAGAGACAGCGGCCATCGCCATAAAAACAAACGGGCAGTCGGTTTTCTCGTATTTTAATCTTAACAAGGTATTTACCCAGGGAATAGAAACCGACTTAAGCTACCAGCTTTTTAAGCCCCTGCAAATTGCCGGTGGTATCCAATACCTCGAAGCTTATGATCAGGACGTACTTAACCAGATAAAAGCCGGCCAGGTTTTTACCAAAGATCCGGAGACCAACCAAACCCGGGTTTTAAAACGCAGCGAATATGGCGGTCTTTTAGGCAGATCTAAATATACCTACAACGTGCGGGTAAACTACCTTGACGAAAAGACTGCTATCAATGCATCTATTCGTGCTATTTACCGGGGCAGGTATGGCTATAAAGATACCGATGGCAATGGCATTGTAAACCGCGACGACGAGTACACCAAAGGCTATGTGCTGGTAAACGCGTCGCTCTCTAAATTATTTATGAACGATGCCATAAGGGTGCAGCTTACTGCCCAAAACCTGCTCAACTATAAAGATAGCCTGGTGATACTAAACCTGCCCGGCCGGCTTATTTACGCAGGTGTGGCTTACAATTTTGGCGGAAAATAAGGAGAAAGCTAAAAACAGAAGGCATAAAGCTTAAGACTAATGCGCTGATCCTGAGAGTAGACTGGGGCGGTAAAAACGAACTTAAATAACAAACTATTAAATATTCAAATACAAAAAATCACATGAACAAATTAACAACTCTATCATTGGCATTTAGCAGCTCTATTATTTTACTGGCATCATGCAGTAAAAATAATAACACGCCAACCCCTGTTACAAGTAAACTAACAACCAAAACAGTTGCAGATCTGGACGGATCTGCCGGAACCGTTTATTACAGCCTGGCCACCGGCGCGCAAATAACCGGTGCCGATACAGCCACCAACAAATGGGATATTAAATTTAAAAGCACCAGCATATTTGTAAACAGCGGTACATCTGGTACGGGTACAACCCAGGCCCAGGTGGTAAGCAGCAGTTTTGAAACGCTGTTAACTGCGCCTGCCGATGGTTACAAAGCTGATGCAACAGGTGCCAACGCCATAACCGGCTGGTATACCTACACTGCTACAACAGAACCGCAGCACGCTATACTTACAGTGCCCGGTAAAATATTGGTTATTAAAACCAGCACCGGTAGCTATGCCAAGGTAGAGATACTGAGTTACTACAAAGGTAACCCCAATACCACCACCGCTACTTTTGCCGATCTGACCACCAGGCCGGCATCAAAATTTTACACCTTCCGTTTTGCTTACCAGGGCGATGGTACCACAAGCTTTAAATAGTGTTTTTTAGTTGGTTAACAATGCCCTTCGCCTGGTTAGCGAAGGGCTGTTTTTGTTAGGGGAAGTTTGCAATTAAGCTATAATCACACTATAGTTGGTAATTGCTGCTTTTTTACCTCAACCCCTTTTCTTTCAAAAACTTCACCAGTGCAGCCGGGTGGTCTGTTTGCAGGCCGCGCAGGCCTTTATCCTGTGCTTTGTTCCAATCGTTGGGGCCTTCGCCGGCACTTTGAATATCGGGCCAAACAGGGATGTGATATTGCGCTGCAAGGGTAACCATCTCGTTAGTGTACTGGCTGTAAGAACCGTCGAGGATGTCGGGGTGATGTTGTTCTATAAAACGGGTCATGGCGGTTGTGTTTTTAACACTATCGGGCATGCTGAGCATCAGGGGCATTTGTGGTGCTGCTTTGCGCCAGCCGGTAAATTGATCAGGGCTGTTAATATAAACCAATACCTGCTTTTCCATACCATATTGTTTTATCATTTGGTAGGCCTGCTCCGGGTCGGCAGCTTTAAAATCAAGGTAAATGTTGATCTTGTTTTTACAAGCCGCGAGTATCTGTTTAAAGGTGGGGATACGGTATACGGTTTTATCGGTGGTATCCCTGCTTCTTATTATCAGTTGTTCCAATTCTGCAAGTGTTTGGTCTTTGATGTTGCCTTTGCCATTGGTCATGCGGTTTACCAGGCCATCGTGCATGCTTACCAGTTCGCCATCTTTGGTAGTGCGTAGGTCTATCTCCACATAATCAGCCTCGTTTTTAATGGCTTCCTGGTAGGCCGCCAGCGTGTTTTCGGGGTAGATGATGTGGTCGCCGCGATGAGACGCTACTATAAATTTATGTTTTGATTTTGGGGCTGCATTAGGTTGCCAGCCATCTGTTACAGACAGCATGGCAAGTATTGGGAGTGCTAAGAAGATGCGCATTAAATTACGGTGTATTTTATTATTAAAAATTATTTTCCTGTGGTAACACTTTTTATGGGGTCACCAACCTGGTGCCCTGCGGCGGCCTTAAAATCTAAGCCCAACAGGTTGGCAATAGTTTGTGCCAGCTGTTTATGATAGGTAGTTACGGGTAGTGTCATTTCGCCGGCCGCAGGCGAATCGGGGCCAATAACAGCAAACCAGGTTTGTTCAGAATGTGCTACATCACTTCCGTGATCGTGCCATTTAGTTAAAGGTACATCGCCACGGCCATGATCGCAGGTGAGTATTAGGGTGGTTTTATCTTTATAGGTAGGGTTGGTTTGAATATAATTCCACAGTTGCCTTATAAAGGCATCTTCCTGGTGTACACGATCCAGATAAAATTTATAGTTACCTGCGTGAGCAAGGTCGTCTGGCTCGTCAAAAGAAAGATATAAAGCACGTGGCTTAAATTGTTTGAGGTATGTTTTGGCAAACTCAAAAGTTAAAAAGTCAATCCTTGTAGAGTCACTGATGTAACGTGGCGCCTCTAATTGTAATTCATTAAGGTGTTGCAAACGGTCGTTCATCCCCGGCACACTTAAAGGCATAAAGCCGGCGTTTATGAGCATACCAGAGCGTGGTGCATTTAATATCTGGGTAAATCTTTCCCATGATGCAAATGTGGCCACCTTGTTTTCGAAACCTTTTTGTTTATTTAAAAACTCCAGCAAGTTCATGTTAGGGTTAGTAACCGGCTCATTGGTGTTCATTTTGGGGGCGGCAAAGCCGGTAAATATCTCATTATAGCCCGGGTACGAGAAATGGTACGGGTTAGCTACTTCGTCCTTACTGCCTTTATCGCGGTTGCCATATAGCTGCCCCTGCTCAACAACTGCCGACCATATAAAAGGCATTAGTTTTTTACGGCGCTCGGTAACATCGGCAGTCCAGAAGTTTTTACGCACGACATCCTTATCCTGGGTATCGTTGGAGTTGATAAGGGCTGAGTCGGCACCGCGGAAAACTTCCTGCCAGCGCAGGCCATCAATGGTTACAATAATAACGTTTTGGGTTTTGTGCTGCTGGGCAAACAGGTTGCTAAAAGATGCAGCAAGCAATAAAATTACAATGAGCTTTTTCATAGGTTTTTGGGTTAAAAATAAAGGCCCCGGTTAGGAGCCTTTATTAATTGATGCTATAATTATGTTTGGTTATTTAAGAATGTACATGATACCGTTAATATCATCGTTACCACCAAACTGGCTGGCCAATGCTTTATTGTAGTTGTCGGTATTTGAAGTGCGCTCTGCCTGCGGGTACTGGAAGCGTGATGCTATACGGCCGCTATTGCCTGTACCAGGGCCAGTTGTAAAGGTTGGCACACCGGTACGACGGTAGGTAAAATACGACTCTAAACCAGAGTGACGGAACAATGCCAGGTATTTTTGTTGTAAAATTTTGTTTAAACCTGCTGCATCGGGCGTGTATTTAACACTGGGTTGCGCATAATAGTTAGCAAAGTTAACGGTGATAGGGTAAGTATCATAGTTACTTAAATCTGCAGTGCTTTTTGAGCCCGGGCGATAAAAGTATGCCGTAAATGTACCTGTAGTTGTTGGGATGCCATAATAATCAAATGATGCCTGAATACCTTTTTGATAATAAGAATCGGCATTGCCTGCTACCCAACCACGGTTAATACCTTCGGCAATATTAAACATCAATTCGGCATAGCCTACCTGAATGCTTGGTTCGCCGGTATAGGTAGAGTAATAGCGTTTACGGTTAAGGAATGAATATCTCTGTAGCCCTGCATTGTTATACATTACCCCTAAATCCAAACCCGGATCGGCACCTATGAATGATGAAAATGAAGTTGGGCTTTGTTTTAAGGTATCAACAGCATAGCGTGCAGGCTCGGCAGTTACATAAACACGTGGATCTTTTAAATTGGTAAGCATGCCAATATAGGTAGATGATGTATTTTGCCTTGAACCACTTTGACCAAAGTTATCTGGTGTTTGTGGATAGTAGTTGCTTGGCGAAATAAACACATATTGTAAATTATCGGCGGCGCTAGCCATTAACGGATATTTTGTTGGGTTATTAACAATGGCCGCAAACTGTGCAACAACATCAATATCGGCAGTTTTTTTGCTTAGTTGTACTAATAACCTTATCCTGAAGGTATTTACCACTTGTTGCCATTTCAACAAATCACCACCAAAATAAATATCACCTTTAAGCGGATCGCTTTGTGCAGCTATAAGCGTAGTCAAATCGCTGTTTGCGCTTTCTAACCAGGCCAGTGATTGTATCATAACCGCTTTTTGAGTATCATAAGCAGGGGTGAGGTTTTTTAAACCTTGCAAAGCTTGAGTCATAGGGATATCGCCTTCTTCCATACTCATTTTACTAAAAAAATAGGCTTTGAAGAATTTAGCGATCGCGCTGTATTGATTTAGTGCTGGCTGCCCGGCTTTTAATGCCTGATCTTCCATCGCCAAAACGTTTTTAAGGTTAGTATAATAGTTATCGCCGCTACCAAAATCGTAACGGTTATTGCCGTAATAATCGTAGTTATAAAGATAATACTGGCAATAGATCTCTTTTGAGTTATCGGGCATTTCTACCATGCTGCTTAATAAACCTGTAAAAAGCAGAGAAGCCGGAACCGAGTTTGGTACGTTGGTGTTTACCGTTAAATCCTGGAAGCTTTTTTTACAGCTGGTTACTGCCAGTATCATAAATGCCGGAAGCAGGTAAAGTTTAAATATCTTTTTCATATTCATCTGTTAATTAGAATGATAAATTCAAGTTAAAGCCGTAGCTGCGTACTGTTGGCGATTGCAATACAGTTGAAGCCTGGGCGCCGTTATATTGGTCCAGATCCACATCTTTAAAGCGTTTGTCTTTATAGAAATATAATAAGTTACGGCCGTAAAGAGACGCAGAGATCTTTTGAATAAAGCTTTTTTGCAACCAGTCTTTAGGGAAATCGTAAGAGAAAGTTACTTCGCGTAATTTGCTAAATGTTTTGCTCATCAGGTTTGATTCATCAACACCATAGTATTTACTCGCATAATCCTGAACGAACGCAGTTTGTTTATTAGGTGAGTATTGTAATGCACTGTAGTTTAATACGGCACCGGTGTTTGAATCGTAGTTGATAGCAGCGCCATTTGATACAGTTACGCCCTGGCCAACGTATGTGCCGTTATAACCTGCTACGCCAAAGTTTTTCCAATCCTGGTAGCGTGCGGCTCCAAGTGCACCTGTAGCGGTTTCGATGTTAGAACCACCACGCATGGTTTTGTTGTGCATATAATCGATGATAACACCGCCAACCTGGCCATCAAACTGAAAGCCCATGCTCAGGTTTTTGTAACGTATTTTATTGGCAATGCTCCAGTTGTATTTAGCATTCTCGTTACCCAGGTATTGGGCAACTGGTAAAGCCAATGGTTTGCCGGCAGCATCGTTAATTATTTGTCCCTGAGGTGTTCTTACAAATGCGCTTCCATAAAGTTTATCAACCCTGTCTCCCGCGTGGAAAAATACGTTGTAGGTGCCCTGGCCTTGAGGTAACTCGGTATATATTTCTTTAAACGTTGATACGTTAACTAATATATTCCAGGTAAAGCCTCCAAGGTTTTTAATAGGTGTACCCTCTAACGACCCTTCATAACCTGTTTTTTTAGTTTTTAAAGCGTTTAGATATTCGGTAGTATATCCGGTTGCCGGCGATATGGCGTTAGCCAATATTTGTGGACCGTCTATGTATTGAAAAGCTGTAGCACTAAAGCCTAAGCGATTCTGTAAAAACTTAATGTCAAAACCTTCTTCGTAATTTAAGCGTTTAAGCGTTTTGATATTTGGTTGATAAAGATAATCGGAGGCATAACCGGCTGCCTGTGAGTTATATGGCTTGCCTATAGTATATGAGGTATTAAGCGAGTAATTTGGTCCGTTGTATGGTGATGTGTATGTAGAACCGTAACCCAAAGGATTGGTAAATAGTGGATTACTGGTGTTTGGTGAGCCTCCCAAAGCTGTTATTGAACTAAAAGGAGCAGGGCCGATGGTTGAACTTGATGCATCAAATTTGATACTTGCAAATGAACCGCGAGCTTTTAAGAAAGAGATAGCTTCCGGAAGCTTAATGTAATCTGAAATTACAGTTGCAACCGATACACTTGGATAGCTGTATGAGGTAACGTTTTGAAATGCACTTGATTTATCATTTCTGAATGTGCCCGATAAGGTAGCATATTTGCCAAATGATGCATCTAATGATGCATAGTAACTAAATACCCGTTCTCCCGAAGTAAAGCTTGTAGACTGAATAGGGTTTTTAGAGTTGCTGAAAGCGTAAACCTCTGGCACGTTTAAGTAATCTGTAGAGGTCCAGCTTGAATTGTAACTGAAGTTACGCAGGTTTGAACCAACCAAACCAGAAAGGTTTAAAAAGTTTTTGATGGTGTAGTTATAGTTTAATATTAACTCGGTGTTATTATCAAACAGGTTACGACGGTCTTCGCGGTAATCACCTTCATTGCCTTCGCGGCCGTAAGGGTGGGCCGAAAACGGCAGGTCTTCCGTACGTAAAATATTATAGGTATCAATTTGTGAACGCAATCTCAGGTTTAAGTTACTGTTGAACTTATAAGTACCAGAAAGATAACCGTAGGTGTCATTTTTGTAATGGCCACGGGTCCATTTCTGTGTTAGCAAATAAGGATTATGGTAACGTTGATATTCCTCAAATTGGGATTGAACACCTACTTTACCCGGCTGCCAGATAGCTTTAATATCGGGTGCGTTAACGTTCCAGTCGGCACCTGTCCAGATTGCTATATTGTAAATGATACTATTGGGGCCATACTGAACATCCGGGAAATTATCTGTTGATTGCCTGTTGAAATCGATATTACCTTCAAATGTTAATTTAGGAGTAGGTGTAAATGAAGCATAAAAGTTTGCATTAGCTATATCCAGGTATTGTGAAGGTATATAGCTGGTTTGATGTTGCTGCGAAACGGAAAAACGGGTTACATAATTATCACCTACCGAACCAATAGCAATGTTATTGTTGGTTTGAACTCCTGTTTGTAAAAAGTTTTTCAGGTTGTCTTTACCTCTGGCTACCCAAGGGGTACCCTGGCGCACACCATTAATAACCGGGCTATCGTATTGTGGTATTAACTGGCCAGCAAAATATGGTCCCCATACGTCGTAATCACCATCAACGCCGCCCGGTGCACCACCTTTACCATTAACAAACTCATAAAAGGTATTTTCACCTGGTCCGTAAGAGTTTTGGGTGCGGGGGAAAGCTAAAAAGCCTTTATTTAATACAGTACTGCTGTTGATATCAACCGTTAGGCCTTTTTTATTTTTTTCGCCTTTTTTGGTAGTAATTAAAATTGCACCATATGATGCTCGGTTACCATAAAGTGCAGCAGCGGCGGGGCCTTTTAATACTGTATAGCTTTCAATATCGTCGGGGCTGATGTTATAGGTATCTGTATTGATAGGGAAACCATCTACTACATATAATGATACCTGGTTACCCCTTATCAATACGTTAGGATTACCCAAAAGTTCGGCAGATGGACCTACCGATACACCTGCAACTTTACCAATTAAACCTGTAATCGGGTTGGGGTCGCGGGCTGTAGTTAAGGCATCGCCTTGTACAGTTTGTATGGCATAACCAATACGCCTGGTTTCTTTTTTAACACCAAGGGCGGTAACAACTACTTCATTTAATGTTTTGTTGTCGCCGGTTAAGTTTACGTTTATGATGGCTTTATCTGCAACTACAACAGATTTTGATGTGTAGCCAATAAACGAAAATGAAAGCGTTTGGCCGGCACTTGCCGAAATAAAGTAGCGGCCCTCAATATCGGTAACCGTACCTTTGTTTTGATCTTTAATGCGTACACTCACCCCGGGTATTGGTAAGTGGTTTTCGTCGGTAACTGTACCGCTTATTTTGCTTTGTGCCAATAATATAGATGGCGCAATACAAAATAACAAAACCGTAATAACGGTTTTTAATCTCTGGTAAAACTTGTTCATCTGTTAAAATTTAAGGGTGAAGAATTGCTTTTTTTCATGTAGCAATACTAAACTTTGTTTATTATTAGTAAACCAATTTAGTATTAAGCAATACTTAAGCTTTTGTTCACTCAGTGTTAAGCAGATGGTTTTTGTAACGGAAATATCACATCTCCGTTACAGAAACTTAACAAGGTGGTTTTAAGGGTTAACCTGTAGCAGATGGTTAAGGGCGATGTTTTTTAAATAACCAATATTGTCTACGGGGGTATTGATCTCTTTTGCCATATCATCCCAGTATCGTAGTCTCACTATCAACTCAGCATCCGGATTGAGCTCAAAATCAGCGGCCTCAGCTGCGCTCATTACGCCGCCCTGGAAATTGAGGGTGGCTTTGCTGGCATCAGAGAGGCGGTTATAATACTCCGGGTATTTATAGGTAAGGTATCTTTTGGCTATTACATGGCCCTGTACCAGGTTAGCTACACGTTCAGAAAAGCCACGTTCCAGCAAAAAGTCGGCACCTATTTGTTCATGGTCAACATTACCCATGCCATTCATACTTTCGGCTTCACCTGCTTCGGCACATAAATGACCAATATCATGAAAAAAAGCAGCCAGTACCACCTCGTCATCATAACCTTCGGCTTGCGCCAAAGCGGCTGCCTGCGACATGTGCTCCACTTGGGAAACGGGCTCGCCTATATAGTCTTCATCTCCAAATTTTTCGTAAAGTGAAAATACTTCTTTCACCACAGCCTGCGGGTTATAAGCGGAATATGTCATAGTTGATAGATTTAATATTGCAAATTAAACAGATACAGGTTATGATATTATTAAATGTTTGTGAAAAAAGTCTCCCGATGCCTGAAGAGCGAGTTTTTTGATTTGCGTTATTTCGGTATTTTTACGCGACCATCGCTAAAAATAGCGCGACGTATCGTAATAAAATAAACCCAGGTGAGTCTTCATTCAATTTAAAGTCCCTTTCATGAGCTTTGGAGACTTGTCATTTTTTCATACTTTGCAAAAGTGTACCAATACTAAACATAATGGAAGAGGATATACTGATACAGATCAGTAATAGCATAAAGGAACGCCGCAGGGAAAAAAACATTACAGTTCAAGAGCTGGCAATAAGGGCTAATGTAAGCAAAGGCTTAATATCGCAGATTGAGAACAGCCGCACCATACCGTCGCTTATTGTGTTAATAGATATTATTAAGGCACTGGAGGTAGATATGAACGAGTTTTTTAAAAATATCAGGTCGAGAGACAACCCGGTGCCGGTTTTAGTAAAGCGCAAAAGCGAGTACGAACATTTCGAGAAAGAACATGCCGAGGGTTTTCATTACCAGCGAATTTTTACACAGTCTATAACGCAATCAACTGTAGATATAGTAATACTGGAGCTTGAGCCTGATGCATCGCGGCCTATGGTGGAGACTGAAGCATTTGAGTATAAGTACGTTTTGAATGGCCAGGTTGAATATCAGTTTAATGATGATAGGATCATATTAAATCAGGGCGATTCGATGCTGTTTGACGGCCGGATATCCCATACACCCAAAAACCTGGGCCGCACAACAGCAAGTATGTTGGTGATTTATTTTTTTGAGGAGAAAAAGAACTGAAATTGAAGATTAGTTAATTTGAAGATTAAAAAGCTTGTAATGGATCATTTAAAAATTTCAAATTGCCTTGCTCTTAACCAAAGCTTAACATAAATTTAGTTTTGTAATAATAAATTTAGTTTAGTATTGCTAAACATTTTATATTTGATTATGAGTATTAAATTAGTTGTTTTTGATATAGCCGGTACTACGGTTAAGGATGATCATGAAGTGAGCAAAGCCTTTCAGGCGGCCATGAAAAAATCGGGTTACGATGTTGAGATAGCAAAGATAGATCCATTAATGGGGTATGAGAAGACCCTTGCCATACGCAAAATGCTGGCCGAACATGAGCCGGATGCAACAATTATAACTGATGAATTGGTAGGTTGTATTCATAAAGAATTTGTGCAACAGATGATTAATTTTTATCAGTTTGAGCCAGGTATTGAGCCATTGCCCAATGTAGAAGAGACATTTGCAGCCCTGCATGTTCAAGGGGTGTTGGTTGGTATAAACACCGGTTTTTCGCGCGATATTGCCGATACCATTGTTAATCGCTTGCAATGGCGCGAAAAGGGGCTGATAGATTACGTTGTAGGATCTGACGAAGTTGAATTGGGTAGGCCGCATCCGTACATGATCCAAAAAATGATGGCAGAAGGCGGTATAACCAATACACAGGAAGTTGTTAAGGTTGGTGATACCGAGGTTGACGTACGCGAAGGCCAAAATGCCGGCTGCAAATACGTTGTTGGGGTAACCACAGGCATTTTTACACGTGCCGAACTGGAAACCTACAGTCCAACCCATATAATTGATAATATAGCACAGGTTATCGACATTATAAATCAATAATACCCCATGAAACTGATGGACCAGCTACGGGTTAAGGTTGCTAAATGGCCTTATTCTCTATTATCTGTAATGGCGGCAGTTTCGGCCTTTGGTTTGTATACATCTATGTATGCTTTCCGTAAAGCTTTTGCCGCAGGTACGTTTACCGGCCAGCAATACCTTCATATTGATTATAAGGTTTGGTTGGTAATAGCCCAGGTAGTTGGCTACACCTTCAGTAAATTTTACGGTATCCGCTTTATTGCCGAAGTGAACAGTAAAAACCGGGGGCGTTATATTTTAACACTTATTGGCATAGCATGGCTTGCTTTGCTTGCCTTTGCATTTGTACCCGCACCATGGAACATAGTTTTCCTGTTTATTAATGGTTTTCCGTTAGGCTTAATCTGGGGCCTTGTTTTTGGTTATCTTGAAGGTAGGCGGTCTACAGAGTTTATGGCGGCGGTGTTATCCATCAGTCTCATATTTGCTTCGGGGTTCGTAAAAACTATCGGGCGTACGTTGCTTACCGTTCTTCATGTTAACGAATATTATATGCCCTTTTTAACAGGCGCTATATTTGTTTTACCCTTGGTGTTATTTGTTTTTTTTATGGAATTGATGCCCCCTCCCTCCACTCGGGACAGGCAGTTACGTGCCGAACGCAGCCCGATGAATGCCGCCGAACGCCGTAATTTTTTGGTACGCTTTTTACCCGGCATTATCCTCACCATCATTATATATGTACTGCTTACCATTATGCGCGATGTGCGCGATAATTTTGAAGTAGAGATTTGGGCAGATTTGGGTATAAAGAGTAACAGCATTTATACAGGGATAGATTCTATTATTTCGGCTATTGTACTGGTTGGCATGAGCCTGCTTATCCTTGTTAAAAAAAATCTGAGGGCATTTAGCATTATTCACCTGTTTATTATAGGTGGTTGTATACTGGTAGGCGTATCAACAATGCTGTTTTCTCTAAAAATTATTAGCCCGGTAAGTTGGATGACTATGGCCGGCCTGGGGCTTTATATGGGATATGTACCTTATAACGCTATCTTTTTTGATAGGATGATAGCAACTTTTAATTACCGTAGCAACGTAGGGTTTATTATGTATATAGCCGATTCGATGGGTTATCTGGGTAGTGTAAGTATATTGTTTATCAAAGAATTAGGTCATCCTGCAATTAGCTGGGGTGCCTTTTTTAAAGAGGGGGCAATGATAGTGGCGGTGGTGGGAGGTATTTGCAGCGTGTTATCGCTTATATATTTTTGGCAAAGCTCTAACCGTGATAAAAAAAAGATACGGACCGAAGATAATGAACAGGTGGGGTTTAATATGATAAGTTCACAGTCTTAGCTTGGGGAGAGAACTTATTTAACAATGGCTTAATTTAATAAAGAATTATTGAACTGATGAATAAAAATGCCATAATAATAGGCGCCGGTATAGTTGGCCTGGCCACAGCCCGTGCCCTTGCTATACGGGGTTATAAAGTGACTGTTTTTGAACGTAACGAGCGTGCGGTTGGTGCATCAATTCGGAATTTTGGAATGGTGTGGCCAATAGGGCAGGCCACCGGGCCGATGTATGAGCGTGCTATGCTCTCGCGTGGTATATGGAAAACTATTTGTACCGAGGCCAATATCTGGCATAACGAGGTTGGTTCATTACATCTCGCTTATCACGATGATGAGTTGCAGGTAATAAGCGAATATGTAGAAGTTAATAAACAATACCGCGATTGCGCGTTGTTAACGCCGGGGGAAGCTATTTCGAAATCGCCGGCAATTAATACCGATGGGCTAAAAGGCGCCCTGTGGAGCGGCGAGGAAATGATCCTCGAATCGCGCGAGGCAATTGGGCAGGTTGCAAAATACCTGGCCAATAAATACGGTGTGGAGTTTCATTGGAATACGGCTATAAGTAGTATTCAACATCCTGCTGTATGGTCTGGTGCGCAAAGCTGGCAGGCCGATGAAATATTTGTATGCAGTGGTGCCGACTTTGAAACTTTATATCCCGGATTGTTTGCCCAGGCCGATATCACCAAATGTAAATTACAAATGATGCGTTTGGTTACCCAACCTGACGAATGGCGCATAGGGCCGTCATTATGTGGTGGTTTGTCTATGATCCATTACCCTGGTTTTCAGGCAGCGGCTTCGTTGCCCGCTTTACGCAAACGTTACGAGGAGCAATATGCTACACACCTTAACTGGGGCATACATGTAATGGTATCACAAAACGGAAACGGTGAATTAACCATAGGCGATTCGCACGAATATGGCTTAGTGCATGATCCTTTCGATAAGGCATTTATTAATAATTTAATAACCGGGTACTTACACACCTTTGCTAATTTTAAAGATTGGAGTCTACTACAATCATGGCATGGTATTTACCCTAAAATGACCAATGGAGCAACCGAACTGGTGGTAGATGTTGAACCGGGTGTAACCGTTATAAATGGCCTTGGTGGCAACGGTATGACACTTTCATTAGGGTTGTGCGAGCAGGTGATAGCCAAAAGAAAAGATTAGTTTAATGCGATAATACTTGGTTTTAAACTGAAATATTTAGTAGGGTATAATAAAATAAAACATGCCATGGTTTATATATTACCAGCCATGGACCATACAAAAAACTTATGTTAGATAACAGGAGAGATTTTCTTAAGAAAGCAGCATTGCTTACAGGCGCAGCCGGCCTTGCCGGTATTTTACCCGAATCTATTCAAAAGGCGATGGCTATTAATCCTGCTCCGGGCAGTACCTATATGGATGCCGAGCACATTGTGATACTGATGCAGGAGAACCGTTCTTTTGACCATACTTTTGGTATGCTTAAAGGGGTACGCGGATACAACGATCCACGGGCTATTGATTTACCAAACAAAAACAAGGTTTGGCTGCAATCAAATCATAAAGGCGAAACTTATGCGCCTTTCCATCTTGATATCAAAAACACAAAGGCTACCTGGATGAGTTCGTTGCCGCATTCCTGGGCCAATCAGGTAAACGCCCGTAACGATGGTAAATTTGACCAATGGCTAAATGTTAAACGTAACGGCATTAAAGAATATGCTGATATGCCTTTAACTATGGGGTTCCATAGCCGTGATGATATTCCTTTTTATTACGCGCTTGCTGATGCCTTTACCGTTTGCGACCAAAACTTTTGCTCGGCCTTAACCGGCACCAATCCAAACCGCTTGTATTTTTGGAGCGGAACCATCCGCGCCGAACAGCATGAAGATTCTTTAGCCCACGTTTGGAATGATGATATGGACTATGGTACCCTAAATTGGGCTACTTTTCCCGAACGTTTGGAAGATCATGATATTTCCTGGAAACATTATCAGAACGAAATTGCCATAGATACCGGTCTGGTAGGCGAGGAAGACCCATGGTTATCAAATTTCCAGGATAATCCGTTAGAGTTTTTCGGTCAATACAATATTAAACTATACGATAAACACATCGCCCATCTGCAAAAACAATCTACTGTTTTGCCCGATGAGATAGTCGCTGTTGAAAAACAAATTGATGCTTTACCAGTAGGCGATGCACATATAGATCACTTAAAAAAGCAGCTTAAACAGAAGCGAAATGATCTGGCGGGCGTTAAAAAAGATATGGCCAGCCTTGATCCGGGTAAATTTGCAACCTTATCGCAGCGCGAGAAAAATCTGCATCAAAAGGGATTTGTAACTAATACCAACGATCCGCATTACCGTGCGCTCAGTCCGTTAAAATATAACGATGATGGAACCGAGCGCGAGGTATTAGTACCTAAAGGAGACGTACTACACCAGTTTAGGGAGGATGTAAAAAGCGGTCAATTGCCAACGGTATCGTGGCTATCGGCACCAGAGCATTTTTCTGATCACCCTAGTTCTGCCTGGTATGGCGCCTGGTACGTATCCGAAACAATGGATATCCTCACACAAAATCCTGAAGTTTGGAAAAAGACCATCTTCATTTTAGCTTATGACGAAAACGATGGTTATTTTGACCATGTACCACCGTTTACAGCGCCACATCCGCATAAAGAAGGCACCGGCAAAGTATCAAAAGGAATAGATACCAGTGTTGAGTTTGTAACTTACGAACAGGAAAAAGCAAGAAACAATTACCCGGAGATATATGATCGAGAAAGCGCCATTGGACTTGGTTTTCGGGTACCCTTGGTTATCGCTTCGCCGTGGAGTAGGGGGGGATGGGTAAACTCTGAAGTATTTGATCATACATCTACCTTACAATTCTTAGAGAACTTTTTGAGTAATAAAACAGGTAAAAAAGTTGTTGAGCCTAATATTAGTGACTGGCGACGTACAGTTTGCGGAGATTTGTCATCAACTTTCCGTCCTTACAATGACGAGAAAATCCCTAACCCCGAATTTGTGGCAAGGGAAGTGTTTTTAGAGAGTATTCACAAAGCTCAGTTTAAAAAACTGCCCTCGGATTATAAGCTGTTAACTGCAGAAGAAATTGCGTTAATAAACAAAGATTCACAGGCGTCGCCTTATATGCCTCAACAGGAAAAAGGGATAAAACCATCATCAGCACTGCCATACCAACTATATGCCGATGGTAAGTTAAGTGCTGATAAAAAGTCTTTCGAGATAAAGTTTAATGCAAGTAAGCAATTGTTTGGTGATAAAGCTTTAGGCTCGCCATTTAATGTATATGCGCCCGGCAAGTATATCAGCTTCAAGAGCCCGCAGCAAATGGAACCCTTGCGTACCTGGGCTTATGCGCTAACAGCCGGTGACAACCTTGCAGATGCATGGCCTTTACATGAATTTGAAAGTGGCGAATATCACCTGCGTGTTTATGGCCCCAATGGTTTCTATCGCGAATACAAAGGTACTGCCGCCGATCCGTTGGTTGATGTAGCTTGTGATTATCAGCAGGGTAATATCTCTTTAAAGTTGGCTAATTTAAGCCAGGATAAAGCTTACAGTATAGTAGTTACAGATCATGGATATAAAACCAATAACCACAAATCTTTATTAAATAAAAAAGGACAAAGCTCCCTGCTTCTCGATCTTTCAAAAAGCTATGGCTGGTACGATTTTAGCGTAAAAGTAACCGGCAGCCATTCCTTTGAAAAAAGATATGCCGGCCGGGTAGAAAGTGGCAAGCATAGTTTTAGCGACCCGCTGATGGGAAAGATGGTTTAAGTAGTTTTTATCATTTTATTAGCCCGGCAGTTTTTATAAAGCTGCCGGGTTTTGTTTTATCTGATAAGACAAGTGTGTTGCTCTAAAAGTAAGATCATATAACCTGAAATTAGCCGATAAAATCAGATGCATTTTAAAGCACTTCTTTGTATTTATATTACGATTTTTTATTGTCTTTCAATTCTCTTACTTCTTGTTGTAGAATAGTTACTTCGCCCTCCAGAACCTTTAACCTGATCTCATTAACCCGGTTTTGAGTTTCCTGGATTGAGCGCACATCCTTGATATCCCCTTTAAGTTGGAAATAAGTTGTCATTACAGATACTACTATGCGATGGGCAGTGCCTCCGTTACCCGCATTTTTTTTATTTCAGTTGTAAATTCTTCGGCTTCATATTCATTGTATTTTTTGCCGGTAGCCCTGCAAAAAAAGTAGTGCGCCAATACCTGGCAACTGGCGTTTAACGATGGGTTGAAGTTTTCCTTCCAATCATCTTCTCCATATTGTTCAATGTGCTTGTTCACTTCGTCGGCAATAATTTCTTTTGCCGCCATAAACGCTCCTGCCGGCTCAACAGACAGGTTTTGCAGTATTTTTACCGTTTTTGGCCTGCCACTTTGCGGCAACAGAAAGTTAACCTGCTTAGGCACTGCATCGCTGTTATACAGGTATTTTATTTGGTACGATAAGGCAAGTACGGTGTCGCTAAATGCCTGAAAATCCTGAATGTTTTTTACCGAATTTAGGTCGTCTACAGCTACTCCTGATAAGATGCTGATGGCTTCTATATCATTTAGGTTGGGTTTGGCCTGCATGGCCATCATTTGCCCAAGTGTAATATCGTTTAACTGTGTGGGTATTTCAACCCGCAATTTTCCATGAGTTGTTTTTAGTGTTTTTTCTATCATAATTGGCCCCCCGGCCCCCTGAAGGGGGAGTTTTTGATGGTTATACTTTAACAGGGATAGTAGTAATATAATATTGAAGACTTTTTTAGTAACGTGCTGGCTATCTGATAAAATCACCGCGTAATCACAGGCTTATTTTTTTTAGATATTAATGCAGATAAGTTTATGCAAAACCCTGCGGGTTTATCAATTCATCAAAAATGCCGCGATTGGCAGTCGCCGGGATATAAGGCATGCGAGATCTTAACTTAGCCTCATTGTTTACTTTCAGCTTGTTTAATGCCACGTAACGTAGGGCATCTATGAGGTGATTATAGGAGTCAACGGCTTCGTTGATGGTTTTGCCGGAGCGATCTACCCGCCATTTATACCGGTCTAGCTCTTTGCGCAGGTTAACACTAGCACGGGTTACGTTTATTTTGTACCGTTTAAGTATATCTATAGAGTTTTTAATGCTATCGGCTCCTTTTTTTGCGCCCGAAATATACCAGCCCATGCGTTTAAATTCTTCTATCGATTTTGGCTCGGCGCTATCGGCAATAATTTCGGTTTGGCGGCTTACAAGCTCCTGTTTAAGTTTAAGGGCAATATCGGTATTGGTTAAGCCGGTTTGGTAAAATAGCTCGTGCACCCAAAGTTCGCCGTTTTGCTTATATACCTGCAGGCATGCGGTTTCATCGTTGGTGAATCCAAAATCCAATCCTGTGGCAATTAGTTTGGCAGTTGCGGGTATCTGTTCGCAAACATACCAGTTGGTGAAAATTAAGCCGCTAATTTTGCCGGTAAGGCCACGTGCATAAACTTTCCAAAGTTCGATATCGGTTTTTTTTAGCGATTCTATTTTATCGCGTATTCCCTGGTCAAGGAAGGGGTTGTGGCGATGATCTGATATAATAAGCAATACATCGGGCCTGCCAATTAACTGTTCGTGTACCCAAAAGCTGGTGTTTGGGTTGTAATCAATATAAATGCGTTTTCGGGTGCGCAACGCCAGCTCGGTATAAACCTGGTAGCTGATGCCGTTGGCCTCGTTAATAAACAAGTAATCGCGCTTGCCCGATTTTGCATCCTGCGGATCGGTATAGCTTTTAAATTCCATAATAGAGCCGTTATGAAATTCAAACACGCGGTCGCTTTTATTGTAGCTTTTAACGGCCGCCTGTAATATGGCCGAACTATTGTAAATGCTCAGTGCATCGCGCAGGGCGCCGGCTTTAAGGTTGGGTATATCCTGGCCTACTATGGTTATTACCTGCATATCTGTTTGGCAGGCCAAACAAAAGAGCACTTGCTCAATAGCATAGGTTTTGCCCGAGCTTGTACCTCCCTGGTTTACGGTAATGTGTGCATCGGTATGGTAGTTTTGGTTGAAGAGGATGGATACCTCAAATTTAGGGTCGTTGGTTAGGTCATTTGTCATTTCGCTGCGCTGTTGTTGGTCATTCGCTTCGCTGTCATTAATCATTGGGTAGGATACCAATTTCAGGAAAATGATATAAAGCGAAACCGGTTGGTATGCTATCGGGTGGGCTTTAGCAACTAAAGAGCCACTTCTTTTTCGCTTGTGGCAGGGATTGGGCCGGTATTGGTTATTTCAACCCTGAGTGTTTTACTGGAAGCTGATGATTTAGCTTTTTCGGGCTTATCGGTCCACCCCATATTTTTAAGTGCGAATATAGCTCCGGTCGCCGTTTCAAATAGTTGCTGCTCATAGGCGGCCTCTATTTTTAGCCTTGCGTATCTGAGCGCTTTCCGGTGATTTTTTTTCTGTTCGTACCGCTCAAGCTCTGCTACACTTTTAAACTCCAAGAACAGTGCCAACCCGCGTAAGGTAGGTATCTCCGGCGCACGTATCCATTCTTTGCCGGTTTTAGATGAGGCCGCCGAATTAACGGGTTGCGATTCGCCTTTAATAAATTCAAAATAATTATTAATGGCTTGCATCATTTGCGATGCAGTTGAACATTTAAAAGAAGCTTTCATTGTTTATGTTTAAAATGCCGATTGGCATAAAGTAGAATCAAATGTAAGAATTATTTTTTGAATATGCTAATTTTTTTGGTAAAATATTGGGGTTCATTTGTTCACTGGTTTATTAGTTCATTGGTACATGGTGGTGATATTGGCGGCGAATTGGGTTGAGTAAGCTGTTTTTAGTGTACGCAGTTGACGAATGATGATAAAGTATGTAAATATTTTCTTTTTAAAAAGAAAATATTTACATTTGTGTATGAGCAAGATAGTAAAGAGGCAAGCTGCAACGGCTGCGGCTGGGCAATCGGTTTCGCGGCCTTATGTAATACCTGTGCATGATGCATCTGCATTTATGTTACATGATCTTTTTGTGCCGTATGAAACTTATTTTAAATCGCCATTGGCAAAGCTTGGTGCTATAAAACAAGGGTTGCACGCTGCTGCCATCACAGATCTCATCAGGGTTACCGGCGCCACACAGGTTGATATTGCCAAATGGCTTGATATTACCGAGCCAACGCTGCGTAAACATATACAGGGCTCCCGTGATTTAAACCAGGGCCTTAGCGAGCATATTATTCAGCTTTTTGAACTTTTTGACAAAGGCCTTGATACCTTTGGCTCCCTCGACGAATTTAAAAGCTGGCTTAAACATTATAATCCTGGTATTGATGCCATTCCATTTGATTTGCTCGATACACTTACCGGCATCAGTATTATAAAAGCCCAGCTTATCCGTATTGACTACGGGGTACTGGCTTAATAATTATTGATTGACTGAATTATTGAATTATTGACTGGAGCAATTTTAAACTAATTAACCTCAATAGCTAATTCAATATTTCAGTCAAATCAATATTTCAGTCAATCAATAATTCAGTCAATCAATAATTCAATAATTAAAAAGTGCTCACCTATCGCATTAGTCAAACCAAGTACGCTCATGACCGCAAAGGTTCGGGTATTGATGGGCGATGGAACTCGTTGGGGCAGTACGTTATTTATACCGGCGGCTCACTGGCGTTGTCGTGTTTAGAGAAATTGGCCCATTCGGTTGGTACATCCTTATATACGGGCGACTTTTCGGTAATCATTATCGAGATTCCCGATAAGGTGGCTATTGCCGAAATTACCACCAGGCAACTTGCAAATATTGCTGATGACTGGTATAAGGTTATCAATTATCCCATCACCCAGCAACTGGGCGATGCATGGCTAAGCAAAATGGAAACCGCGGTTTTAAAGGTACCATCGGCCATTATAGAGCTGGAATATAACTACCTGCTTAACCCGACCCACTCCGATTATGATAAAATAAAAATAATCAGCGTTAAAAAATTTGCTTTCGACCCTCGCTTAAAAGCACAATAAGAGGTTGTATTTACATTGAGATTAAGATTGGGCCTTAATAATTATTTATACTTGCAATTTTACCAACCTTTTTAGAAATTGCTGATTTATAATGCCGGGCAAAAAAATACTTTGTTTTAGTTTTGTTTTTACAGTGTTGCTGTTAGGCTGTACAACATTGTATGCGCAGGATAAAAGGTATATTCCTATCGGGCGATCGAAATTAAAAGATACCGTTGTTGCGCTTACAGTAGACACCGCCGATGAAAAAGATATTTTTGATGTAATAAAAGAGGTTTTTGTTAAAGTTGATAAAAAAGCTAAAACTGATACCATAGGCACCAAACCTGTACTATCTATTTTGCCGGCCTTTGGTTATACCTTACAAACCGATTTTGCGGTTACCCTGTCGGGTAATATCGCCTTTCGTGCATCGCCTAATGCCCGTGTATCTACCATTACTGTAAATCCGGCCTATACTCAAAAAAAGCAAATCATCATCCCGCTTGCGGCAAACATCTGGACAAAAGATAACCGATACACCTTTATAAGCGATTTGAGGTATTTTAAATATCCGCAAAGTACTTTTGGCCTTGGCAGTCACTCGAATATTAAAAATGAAAACCCGCTCGACTTCTCTTTTGTAAGACTTAATGAAACCGCTTTAAGGCATATAGGGGGCAACTTTTTTGCTGGGCTAGGTTATATTTTTGATGATAGGTGGAACATGCGCGAGAAAGGGCAGCTCAATGGCGGCGTGTCTGATTATGAACGCTATGGCTCGGTAACGCGTGCTATATCAACGGGCATAACTGTTAATGCTTTGTTTGATAGTCGCGATAATTCTATAAATCCTACCCACGGTTTTTATACGGCTATAAACTATCGTGATAACTTTACGTTTTTGGGTAGTACCAGCCCATGGCGATCATTAATTATTGATGTGCGCAAGTATTACCACCTGCCCGGCGATTCGGAAAACGTTTTTGCTATATGGTCTTACAACTGGCTTACACTTAACGGGCGGCCCGCTTATCTCGATTTGCCCTCTACCGGTAACGATCCTACCTTTACCACCGGCCGCGGATATATACAGGGGCGTTTCCGTGGCGCCCAAATGTTGTACCTCGAAGGCGAATATCGCTTTAAGCTAACCCGCAATGGTTTATTGGGCGGTGTGTTGTTTGTAAACGGCGAATCATTTTCGGCTGCACCTGGTACAGGTTTGCAAGCGGTACAGCCAGGTTTTGGTCCCGGTTTGCGTATTAAACTCAATAAAGTATCAAAAACCAATATAGCTATTGATTATGGCTTTGGCAGGCAGGGCTCAAAGGGCTTATTTATAAATGTAGGTGAGGTATTTTAAGGCACCTTTGCAGGTTGTATTTTTGTTATCCATCAAATTTAAGGCCTTTAGTAGTCTAAGTAAAAACTCAAGCTTTTCGGACCAGCTAATCAGGCTGGGCCTCACTAAGTTTTATTAAAATGGCAGCTTATATTTTTTAAATAATTACCCGGCAATAATATTCCCGGTGTGTTTATCATAAGGTGGTTAAAAAACGTTAAATATTTATTAAATTTATTGTGTTGATAAAGTTTTAAGAGTTTTTATTGTTAGCTTTAACCATCATTATACCTATGAATAATAGCAGGTTTACTAAGTGGTTTATTTTATGCGTTTTACTTATCTCTGGGGTGGTTTCGTCCTGCCAAAAAGATGATAGTGTAAAGGCTATGGATAATACCAAAGAGGTTGCCGCTGCAGATAGTGCATCGTTAGGTATTATTAATACTCCTGGTAATTTTTTAGCTTCTAAAGGGATATTAAAGATAACTATTGAAGATTCTACCTATTCTTTTGATGCCGCCACAGATTCTATCGCTTTTATAAATGTACACAATGGCGATAATAAATACTTTGGTATTACCGCTATTAATAAAGCGCATACTATGAGTTTTGGTATAAGCTCAGAGGGTTTTGCCGTTGCCAATGCTAACAGCAAGGTTGCTGGTGGGCAGTTTCTTTTTACCGTGGGTGAGAGAAAGCCTTTATTGCAGTACACTTTAACCAGGTTTGTAGGTAAGGATGACACTGGCAAAATAACGCTCGAAAAATATAATAACCAAAATATTATTGCCAAAGGTACTTTCTTTACCTTTTTGGCTAAGGATGATAAAGAAAGCTCTCCGTTTTATAGGGTTGAAGGTAGTTTCGAGCTTCAGCTTAAATAAAAACTATCTCTTGTATTACCTATGTATCTGTTCTGCAGGCTAAAAATAATTAGGTAATTTAAAGGTAAAAAAGCCGTTGCAACAAGGCTATTTAATAGGTTGGCTGCAAAAATGCCCCTTATTTTTTGTACCTTTATGCAAATTTTAAAGACATTGATGAAAGTATTTATTGCAGGGCTTCCTTTAGAAGTAGATGAAGCCGAATTAACAGCGGTTTTCGGTGATTTTGGGCCGGTTAAGTCCCTCAGGATCATTAAAGATCGTGAAACAAAAGAGAGTAAGGGTTTTGGGTTTGTGGAAATGGTGAACGATAACGAGGCGAAAGAAGCGATAAGGTGTATGAATGGCGCAAGTTATTATGGCCGCAGGATTACGGTTAACATAGCCGAAGATAAAGGTCCGGGCTTTAACGGCGGTGGCAACAGCGGCGGTGGTAAAGGTGGTTTCAGACGTAACTAAGCAAATAAAAAATTTATTCTTTTTTTTGAAAATATAAGCCGGCAAGTCCGGCTTTTTTTGTGCTTTGTTTTTTGATATAAAATATTAAGTTGGTTACGTTTAGTACAAAACGAAAACTCTATTGCTGTTGAGCTTTAATTATGGCAAATATTACGTTTAGGGTTAATAAGCCTCGGTAAGCTCGAAACTATGCACATTAAATTTGTTTAGCAATTGATCGAGCTTTGTATTAAGCTCATTTAGCCGAATATCTCCTCTTTTAAAAGCGGCTGTAAGTTGAGCAAGTTCGTGGTCGATATCGGACGAGGATAAATTGCTGGTTTCGGCACCTGTTAAATTATTGTGTTGCTGATTTTCTAATGCCCTTATTTTATATTCGGCAGCTGTAAGCAGGTAAAGCTGCTGCACTTCATCAGCGTACATGTTATTATTTATCTTGTTTACTTGTTGCTTGTTAAGCATAACTAAAATAATGGCGGCAACAATAGCGGCAATTACAAGCGTCATTACAGGGTCCATCTTCTTTCTTTCTTTCTTTCTCAGCGTTTATAATTCAGTTTGGCGCAGTTACGGGGGATGGCTGCTGCCGTTTGGTTAAACTAAATATATGAGTATTATGTATGAGAGTTTATAGTATTGTTGATAAAATGGCAAAATGTTAATAACTATTAGGTGAGTATGGCGTAATAGTGCGTTTATAGATAGTAAATGCAGTATTTATAATGGTGTTAAGTATTTAAATGTGAGTTTTGGTGTTTTTAGACAAGGGATGTTATGCAAGGAGTTTTTGATAACAATAAAATCCTAAACCTGGCTTGAAACTGGGTTTTATTTCGCTTGCAAACTTATAACTCATTTTGGGAATAGCTGCTGCGTAGTCAGGCTGTTGGTGTTGGTATCACAGGTGTTCGGAAGATTCGAAAAAGGCGGGGGTATGTGCGATTCCTTGGGGAAGGGTGAGGAAGGGGTTAATTCAGGCGCTCGAACAGCTATAATGGCCAGTTGCTCGCAGAAACCCCTCCCTGCATTTACGCGCATTTCCAGCACGCCCTTCCCACGGGAGGGAGCTAAAATTTCTTCCGAACACCTATGGTGTTGGTATTAACCGGTAGTACGTTTATATTGCGGCGTGTTGCTTCAACTTCGGGTTGCTTTAGTAGCGCCGCTGCAATGTTGTTGCTGCGATAGGTGGGGCTTACCGCAAGCCTGTGGGTTATAAGGGCAATTTCTGTAGTATTACAGCCGGCTTGTGCATATGCTGTTTCCTGGTTGCTTGTAATGGCAATAATGCCGGTAATTTGTCTGTCTGGCTCTGTATTTCAAAGTTTGTTATTCTCAACTCATCTGAAAAGAATTGAGCATTGGAGGGGATCATCCCAATGAAAGTTAAAAAATGAGCTCGTATTAAATTTTAGCATAATTAGGTAATTGGGCTTTATAGCATTGTAAATCAATCCAGCTGAAGAATGAAAAGTAAGTGAATAAGCTGTAATGGTTTATTTGGCAGATAGACGCCGTTTTGAGGTGCTATGCTTTGTGCGAAACTGTACTATTACTAAAAAAGCTAAAAACAGCAGCATGGTGTAAAACATAGCGTTTTGCAATAAGTTGCCTACGCTTAGTTGGTGGGTAATAAAATGTAGAGCTTTAATAACCATATCTGTTGTGGATATTGAAACCTTATAACAATAATACTTACAATCTGTTTTTACAACTTTTAGGAATATTTCGAATTGACTTTATTTCTGCTGTTAATAATATACGCATGCGTCTTAAAACAAATTGTTGGCTATGCACGCGTGTTTGTTCCCATTGTTTTTATATTTACTTAGGTATAAAATTGCCGGGCATTAAATATAAATAATAAATTATGATTATCGAAGAGTTTTTGAAACAAATAAAAATGGAATCTCTTGATATTGAGGATTTAACAACAAGAAACTACTACACTTATCTTGATAGATTATTTAAAATGATAGCTTATGACGGCGATAGGCTAAATAGAAAGCATAACCTCCTGATCACTCCTTATCTGCAATATATTAGTAATACCAGGCGTGATGATTTTAGGGACGACCTATCTAAAACCGAACTACAGGAGGTTATAGATAGTCTGAAAACTGATCTTGACTGTATGATCTTCAGGATAGAAACTATTTTGGCTGGCTGAAGTTTCGGATGTGCAGATTATAGATTTCAGATGTGCAGATTATAGATGTGCACATTATGAGCAAATCTATGTAAACAAATCATTTGCATATCTGCACATCTGAAATCTGCACATCAAAAGATAATCTGCACATCACTAATGATTGTGTTTTTTATGGATATCCTTAACCAGGCAAAGTTTCTTGATATCAATCACATTAATAGGGAAGGGAGCGTATTTAAGGCGATTGCCTATCATTTCGGTAGTATTATCCGAATGGGCTATTACTTCATCTGGTTTATCGCCGGCCAACAGGCGTTTGTACATGCGGTAGTCGCCCCACTCAATATAGTATACTTCGCCGGGCAGTATTTTTTTATCGTGAATTATTTTTAAAGCAACCCAGCAACCGTTTTCCAGGTAAGGATACATGGAGTGCCCCCAAACAGGTAACGCAAAGTCGCAATCTTCAATACCGGGAAAATTCATGCGCCCAACCGGGTGCGAATCATTGATATCATTATATACCTCAACACCCGACGCGGTGGCAATAATTTCATACATCGGTATGCCTTCTTCTGCTTTATTTTCTGTATTTGATTCTTGATTTATTATGGATTTTCTACCATGAATAAATTCCTGATATTTTTCTTTAAAAACTCTGAGTTTTTCTGGATCGATGTTCTGTCTGCTTTTTACTATTTCGGTAATAGAACTCGGTGAGTTGAAGCCCAGAGCTTCGGCAAGTTGTGCATTGCCTGTAAAAGCTTTTCCCTTAAGCTGATTATAAAGTATAATAAACTCCAGTGTTTCGGGGCGAATGGTTTTTATTTTATTGGGTTTTAATGCGTCATTCATGGTGAAAACTATTTACAGACATTTCTTTGTTTAAATAAAGAAATATCTTTATGTTTGTCCTGTTGTTTTTACTAAGGTAATATAAAAACATCCCAAAACAAATTTAATTACATAAAATTTAAAGAAATTTAATACAGAGATGTGTTTTGTGTAATAAAGAAATTGAAAACTATTTAAATATGATGCATATCGCTTACTCAGCCCTTCAGCATGTTACGGTAAACCAGCAAAATTTAGTTGCCGGTGCCGATATCACTTTAACCGAACCTGTAATACGTTACCAGGCTTACCAGGCCGCCTGTCAAAAACTAAGTAAAGAGATTGAAGACATACAAAAATATATGCCCGGCTGGATGCCAGCCTTCAGATAGCAGGCATTTGCTCCCTTGCCTGTAAGTACTATTAAACTTAACAAACAAACTAAAAACCAACATGAAAATTGCGCAAAAATTAAAAGACCAGCTTTGGTGGATGATCATCTCCGTAGATTATGATTATAGCCGCATAGCTATTGCCGACCACGATTTAACGGATGAAACCCTAACCCTTTGGCTTGAAGATAAGCAGGATTTTAAAAACTCGCTGGATGAATGCCTGCAACTTGATATTAAGGTACGTGAGTTTGCCAAAATAATTAAAGCAGAAAACTTTAACAGTTATGAAGGCAGCAAAATGCACCCAATCAAATTTTTTGTATACAAAGCCCGTATCGAAATAAATACCCCTATAAAATGGTATCTCGAAGACGCATCGGTAGTGGAGCAGCAATGGGCACGGGAAGCTACATTGAAAGCTATACTTACCCAGCTTGTAGAGACCGAAGCTTCTGGTTGCTCTGAATGAATTATGCTAAATGGCATTTTAATCATATTTGTTATTATCGAGAACATAGCCATAACAAGGGTGATTAAAGATAATTGATCAGGTCTTATTTTACGTCGTCAATAGCCTTTTGCAAAAGGCTGTTGAATTTTGCAGGCTCCTCTATCATTGGGAAATGACCTGTGGTATGAACAATCAGCAGCTGGTAAGGGATGTTGTTTTTTACAAATCCCGTAGTGTCGTTAGGCGTGTTATCACTGTTAATAAGGTGAATCTTCATTTTAGCTTCCTTTAGCTGTGCGCTGGTGTTAAAACTATTGTCTTCCATGCAGGCAATGGCAACTGTGCTGTCGGTATGGGTAACGTCATTCAATATGCGTTTGCGTATTGCGGTATCGGTTGTTGTATAAAACAGGTATTGATTAAAATATTCTGTAACTACTTTCTTGAAGTTCTTTTTAAGCGCTGTTATAACGGTCGCAAATTCGGCTTTTGATTGAGCGGTTTCTGGCGCTGTGCTGTATTCTTTAAAGTTATCGATACCTACCAGGCCAATAACTTTATCCGGAGCATCTAATTTGGCCTGTACAATAATAGCGCCCGACATGGAGTGACCGATGAGGATTACATTTTTTAAGTTTAATTGGGTAATAACCGATGCAACATCTTTGCCAAAGTCGCTAACTGTCCACGAGGTTCGGTTTTTCCCCGATTGGCCAAAGCCCGGAAGATCTATGGTAACTACCCGGTATTTTTTGCTGAATACAGCAACCTGATCAGAGAAATAGCTTTTATTAATACACCATCCGTGCACAAAAAGCAGGCTAGTATCGCCTTTGCCGCTATCGGTATAGGCAATATTAACACCGTTGTTCAGTATTTTAATGGGGCCGGATGATGGCGTTTTTAGAGGATTATTGCAAGCCAGTAATCCTGTTATAAAAGTTAAACCAAAGATTAATAACGCAGGTAGTTTTTTCATGGTGCATCAGGTTAGTAAACAGTTAATGTTTGCATAAATATCTGATGCCGAAATTGTTTGCGCAAATATTTAACCTGTTTTAACAGAGGCTTTAATTTATAGCAGCAAAAATGCGAAGTATGCAAGAAAGAGAATAACCTGCTATGCTTCGCATTTCTATATTAAAAAAGTAGGCTATTTAACTTTTACCTGTTGCTTTTCCTGCTCCTGTTGCTCTACAAGTTCTTCAACTTCGCTTATGGCTTCTTCTGGCCGGCTGGCATAGTTGAGCTTGCGGAAACGCCATTGGGCAAAGGCCGGTTCCTGGAAGCGGTTTATCAGCTTAAAAAATTTAGGAAAATTGTGCACTTCGTCCAACAATAGGCCGGTAACTATACCATTGTTATCCAATATTTCGCGGATGGTGTACTCTTTGTCCCTGGTAATCCAGATCTCAAAATCGCGTCTTATCTCCTCGCTTTTTTCGGGATCTATTTTATCGTTAATGCAAATTACCTTATCTCCTGGTTTCATATATTATAAAGCATTTTAAACTGGTATTTTGTTGGCCCCCAATTTAATTGCTTACAAAGTACAGCTTTTTAAACCATAATTTAAAAACGCAGCTTATAATTTACATTGTAATGAGTAGGCCGGTTTATCAAAAAAATGGTGTAATCAATAAATAAGCAACGTTGTAATAGTTTGGTTATTAAGCTGATAATTTAACGCTATGGACTCTTTTTTTTGCCATATTTGGATTGATATTAGTGTCGTGTTAACGATAAATTGACGGATAGTCTTTAGCCCAAAGTCTTGAGTTCTAAGTCAAAAAAGAAAAAAATCAACTTTTAACTTACCACTTAGTACTGTTGACTTAACACCAGGTATACGCCATATATAATCGTTTCAAACACAGGTACAAACTAATAGATCTTCAACTAATGATAATAAAACAAAATGTTTATTATTGCAGCCATATATGTCTGACGAAGCAATAATAAAACGATTAAAAGTAATAGTGCAGGAGCACGGCGGTCAGCTGGGTTTGGCGGGCGCTATTGGTGTCGATCAAGGGTTTATAAGTAAGGTAATTAATAAAAAGCAGGATATTAGCTACTATCTTATCCGCAAGCTTTGTTTCCAGCTCAAATACTCACCAGAATGGCTTATTCTTGGTACCGGCGAAAAAAAAATCAATAAACCAGAGTCGGCTAAGTTGATTACAGAGATACAAATGATGCGCACCGAAGTTGATATTTTACAGGCTCGTATGCGTGCCTACGAAATAGAACTGAAAGAATTACGCGGACAATTACATACCGAAGATAGAAAAGTTGGTTAGGTTTTTGCGTTTTCGGACTTTCAGATATTCAGATAAGAACTTTTAGGTGCAAGTTGTAATCCTTCGTCCGAAAATCCTTCGTCTCTATTTACAATACTTTGCAATCACCGCCGGCGCATCTTTCGATCCGTACCCGGCAGATTTATTCATATCCGCGCACGCACCGGTTTTATCGTTTAATGCTATTTTGGCAAGGCCACGTTGTAGATATGCCCTGGCGTTTTTAATATCAAGTTTTATGGCCTGGTCGCAATCGGCAACAGCACCGGAGGCATCTTTCATGTTTACTTTGGCTGCTGCGCGGTCAACATAAGTGTCAGCACTATTAGGGTCGGCCTTTAGGGCTGCTGTAAAATCATCGTTGGCGCCTTTAATGTCGCCCAAATAGCTTTTGGCAATGCCACTGTGTGCCAATGCCCTGACGTAGGTGGGGTTAAGGTAAGTGGCGTTGTGGTAATCGTCGGCAGCGCCGGCGTAATCTTTTAAAGCGAGTTTTACATCGCCCCTAAATAAAAAGGTCTCTTCGTTAGAAAACACCGATACCGCTTTATCCAGATCTTTCATGGCAGCTTTATAGTTGCCCTGTTTGGCTTCTATATTACCACGGTTTTGGTAGGAGAGGGCAGAGGCATCAGAAGTTGAATCTAGTTTTATCGACGTACTAAAATCATCCAAAGCACCAGTGTAATCCTCTTTTGAGGCCTTAGCCAGGCCCCGCTTAAGTAGTAGCGAGGTGTTTTTAGGGGCTTTTATCAAGCCTGTATTGTAATCGGTTAATGCGCCCGGGGTATCGCCTGCGGCAGCTTTTGCTTCTCCACGATGAAGGTAAAAGGTAGGGTTTTCGGGATTTAAAGCAATGGCGGCGGTAAATAGCTGCACGCCATTGGTAGTATACTTATAAAAATTTGTCACTTTGCCCAGGCGAGTATAGGCTTCTTCCTTTTTTGGGGCTATGGCTATCAGCTTTTCAAAATCTTTTACAGCGCCTGCCTTATCATTCATCTTATCTTTTTCGATGGCCCGGTTTAAATAAGCGTAAGTATAATTGGGATTTGCCTGGATAGCTTTGGTGTAATCGTTAATAGCAGCCGTCATATCGCCCCAATCGCGGTGGGTATCGCCTCTTACCAGGTAAGCTTCGTCGCTTTTGCTGTTTATAGCAATAGCTAAAGCTAAATCGGCCATAACACCGGTAGTATCTTTCATGGCCAGTTTTGCCTTACTGCGGCTTATGTAGGCATTTAAGCTCCGGGGATCAATAGATATAGCGGTATCAGCATCCAGCTTAGCGCCGCGGGCATCTTTGGTAGATAGTTTTACATATGCCCGGCTTTGGTAGGCTTCTGATGTTCTGTTACCAAGCGATATTGATTTATTAAAATCGGCCATGGCTGCATCGTAGTCTTTTATGTTGCTCTCTATCAAGCCTCTGTAAAGATAGGCTTCGCCAAGTTGCGGATGTTGGGCAATTGATTTGTTAAAGTAATCAAGCGCTCCTTTACTATCTCCCATATTGTTTTGGGCGTTAGCGAGGTACAGAAATGCATTTTTCAATTCGGGGTTTAAAGATGCTGCTTTTTTATAGTCGTCAACAGCTCCCTTATAATCCTGCAGGTTGCTTTTTGCGTTACCGCGATATAAATAGGCTTCAGCATTTTGGGGATTTATGCCGATGGCGGTTGTGTAATCTGCTATCGCCCCGTTCTGATCGCTCATGCTGGCTTTTGAGCCTGCGCGATACTGATAAACAGCCGATTTTTGTGGATTTAGTTTAATAGCTATATTGTAATCTTCAACAGCTGCAGCGTAGCTACCCCTGTTGTTTTTGGCAAGGCCACGGTATTCATAAATTTCGGCATTGTTGGGCGAAAATTGGAGCGCCACAGTAAAATCGGCTATAGCGCCGGCATTATCATTGGTGTTTGATTTTGCGTTACCGCGATAAAGATACATTTCGCCCGTTTTGGGGCCTATTGCAATGGCATGGTTAAAATCATCAATTGCCGCTTGGTAATTTTGCAGGCTGCTTTCGGCATTTGCCTTGTAATAGTAGGCGGTAGTAAAATCGGGTTTAAGCGCAATAGTTTTGGCATAATCGGCAACGGCCGCGTTGTAGTCTTTTAAATTACCATTGGCATTTGCACGGTAAAAGTAAGCATCGCTGCTTTTGTCGTTTAATTCAATTGCGCGTGTGAAATCTTGAATTGCGCTTTTATAATCTTTTTCACTTGCTTTTGCATTTCCGTTTTGAATATAGGTGCCAGCGGTTTGGGCAAACGCAGATACAGGCAAAAGTAGAAGGAATAAGATTTTTTTCATTTACGAAATAACGGTTAATCAAATATCAATAAAAACCCCAAATATCGGTATAGCAAAGGCCATACCGAAGGTTAATCTATTGAAAATTAGGTTGAAATACTTGTAGCCGGAAAGCACGCAGGCAATTATGGGGCATAATAACCCCAAATAAATTCAGCGTGCTACCTGCCAGGTGTAAACCATTACCGTTTTTATAATGATAGTTAATGCAGCAACTTTACGAAAATGATGTTTCGTTTGCCTTATCGTGTATATCCTGGTTACGCTTTTTGGCATAACCGATAACAGCGGTACAAAGTAAAATGCAGAATATCAATCCAATTTCGATAACAAGATGGGGCATCGGGATTTTACCGGGGATTTTAGTTAATAAAACTCCGGCATCAGGCAGTAACAACCCAAAAAGGGGGAAACAGAAGAACATTCTTAATATTATTAATTTTTCCATAATTATTAACATTTAGTATGATAATGCTAAGGTAGATATAATTTCGTTGTAATTTAAATAAAATATAAAAGTTAACTGTAGTACAAATACAAGCTGGCTTTGTTTGCTTTTATTTACTTTTATTTAAATATTTTCGATGCGCAAAATTTTATCCAATATTGGAGAACCTTTGCCAGGTAAATTACGGGAGTGTTAAAAGGATAAAAGGTAGGCTACAAATTATTTTCCACGGGGCATAAAAATAATGATACATGCACCTGCCATGGCTATAATTGCACCTATTACATCATACTTATCGGGTTTAAAACCATCTACCCGCCAGGCCCATATTAACGCCATTAATATAAAAATGCCGCCATACGCTGCGTAAACCCGTCCGAAACCGGCTGATTGCCAGGTTGCCACTACGCCATATAGCGCCAGTATCACAGCTCCAATAATGCCATACCATAATGGTTTATCGTTTTTAAGCCAAAGCCAGATAAGGTAACCACCACCAATTTCGCAAGCACCGGCAAGTATAAAAATGGCTATGGAACGCAGTATGTTCATAAGTGCAAAATAAGGATTTTTTAAAAGCTATTGTTACTAAAACTAATCGGCAATGTATAATAAAGCCATATATGCCATACCTCGCTAACTTACCAGTATGCTGGTTAAAAATATAGTGTGTAAAGAATATTGTAATTGTAACCCCGTTAAAACACCTATAGTGTTATGGGTTAAAATACGGGTAGCTAAAGTTTGCACATCGGTTAATAGTACTATAGTTTTGTGTAAAATCGCCATGGAATCATTTGAGTTAGAAGTTAATCAAAAAACCTATAAGATCATCCGGTCTACAAGCGGGGACATTACATTCAGTGTTTTTAATTATTCGTCATTTCACACCATCAGTAAATCAAACCCCGATTATTGGGAAGTGATCGAGCATCGCTTTGGAAATCATCTAATACCTTTACAGGAATTAGGAAAGGCGATTGATGATCATTTGGCTTGTTGTTTTTAGGAAGAGTTGGTAAATTAACTTATTTGAAAAATACATTTTCGTTTTACTTACATTTATTTGTTTTTTATTCCTGTTAGTTGTAAATTGTGCTAGTCAAATGGTTATGGATGGAGGAGTCGGCAATTTTTAGAATATTCGCCGGCTTTCTGTTATTTGGCTTGCCTTTGCCAGATCGGTCTTCGCTACTTATGGGTTTTGGCAAGGGGGGATCTTTTGATCGTATTTATATTGAATTTTTTAGTTTATTAAGCATGTTTTAGGTAATGCCGGTATTAGGTACTGCCAAAAAGCAACGAAAAACGAGCTTAGGTACAGCTATTTAAGCTTAGTACAAATTCGTAATTACATTGCTCCATTTTATATACCTATATTTAGTACCCCCGCCCGTATGCCTGGTTGCCTCGAGCCAGGCATTTTTTATACCCGGTTAGATTTTATCTAACGCTGTTAACGTAAATATCCCAATTTAAAAGCGTAAATCCCGAACGGGGATTGAGTAATACCGCTGCCATTTTTATAATTGCAGGCCCATATCTTTGTACCATAAGTTATGAAATCAGGGACAATAGCTTAGGAGCAGCCGCCTGCAGCAATGCGGCGGCTGTTTTTGTGGGTAAATAATTCTCCCATTATAACCTATTTTAAATTTGATGGGTTTGATGCCCTACATTACCTCTCACTCTCTGCATGCGGCTATCAATTCAGTAAAAATGCTTTAGTTTTATACTGCAATTATTAATCTAATAAATCCTATGCTTACCCGTATCTCTAAAATGTTAGCCGTTACAGGCGTTATTTTTATGCTTTGCTTAAGTTTTTATACGGCTTATGCTCAAAGCAATAAACCGTTTAAGGTGATAGCTTTTTATACCGGCCGTAACGATAAAGCGCACATCAGTTTTATGCACGAAGCCAATAAGCGTTTCCCCCAGATGGGCAAGAAATATAATTTCACCTACGATTCTACCAGCAACTGGAGCAACATGAACCCTGTTTTTTTGGCAAAGTACCAGGTAGTATTGTTTTTAGATACCCGGCCCGATGAGCCTGCGCAGCGAGCCGCGTTTGAACAATATATGAAAAACGGTGGCGGCTGGATAGGGTTCCACTTTTCGGCCTTTGCGCTTACCCCTTCAGATTATCCTCAAAATTGGGATTGGTATCATAATGAGTTCCTCGGATCGGGGCAATATGTGAGTAACACCTGGCATCCAACGTCGGCTATTTTGCGTGTGGAAGATGCCAGGCATCCGGCTACAAAGGGTTTACCGGTTACCTTTAAAGCCCAGCCGAACGAATGGTACCGATGGGAGCACGATCTGCGCAAAAATCCGGATATTGACATCCTGCTATCTATCGATTCAACAAGTTTTCCGCTGGGTACCGGACCTAAACCCTACGAGATCTGGCATAGTGGATACTATCCCGTAGTATGGGCAAATAAAAAGTACCGCATGGTGTACTTTAATATGGGGCATAATGATATGGACTATGATGGCGGTACCAACAGAACTTTATCTTATACCTTTGATAACGAAATACAAAATCAACTGCTGATTAATAGTTTATTGTGGCTGGGGAGAGGGAAATAGAGCCTTCGGCCTCCTGAAGGGTGTTTTAAAATTGTTTTTAGTTAGGCTGGTACCGTTTATTGGTATAGTGCTTTTGCTACCTTAGTATCCTGAAAAGCTACCGCTTTATGAAGAAACTAAAACTACTGCACCGGCATATTCTCGCTTTAGAAAATAAACAAGACCTTGATCTTACAGCTATGCTCTGGCAGCTTATCTGTTACTCGCCAAAAATGTCTCCCCGGTTGCAGCAACAGCAACTGTTGGATGAGGCTGCTAAGTTTACGCTACAGGTTGATGATTCGCACTTTGCTAAAGCTTCTTTAAAATTTAACGGTTTTATTTGGGGCGATGGCAGCAGGAAAGTACTCATTACCCATGGCTGGGGATCAAAGGCTATTGATTTTGATGAGGTTATAACAGCGCTGAAGCTTGTTGATGACATACAGATCATCGCTTTTGATGCACCCGGTAATGCAAGTTCCGAAGGGGAGTTATCCAACCTCATCCTGTTTGCTAAAGCTGCCGAAGCTGTTATTAATAAGTATGGTATGCCAGAGGTGATGATAGGCCATTCGTTAGGGGCGATGGCTAATGTGATTGCCATAAATGAAACGGGTATTAAGCCCGCCTTGCAGATAAGCATCGCGCCGCTCATCAAACTTAAAGAAAATTTTAAGGCCACCATGAATGGGGCCGAAGTACCGGCATCGGCACAAGAGCAATTTTTTGAAAGCTTTAGAATGTTGTTTGGTATGGATGCTTCTTATTTTGATATTAACGATAAGCACATAGCCGATGCTGCCGAAAAGCATTGGCTGGCTTTTGATAGGGAAGATAAAATTTCGCCGTATAGTTACCTTCAGGAGTTTTTAGGTGTTAATCCCGGGATTATTACAGCGGAGTATGCCAATCTGGGGCACGAGCGGATTATTAAAGATGCGAGTGTTGTAGAGGATATTGTAAGGCTGGTGAAAATTAGTTTATAATTAGTTTACTGCGAGTTGCAAAAAATAACAAAGGCTAAAAGAGGGGAATGACAAAGCGGCAAAAAACTTGCGAAGTTTTTAAAACTTCGCAAGTTTGGAAATCTACAACTTGTCATGCATGACAACGGTTTTTACAACTTCGTAAGTTTCAAAGCGATTAGTTATCGGTTACTTTACAATACCTGTTTCTCATTCTGTACGCCCGAATAGTATTTCAGCTCGATGAGGTCATGTGGTAGCGCTTTGCTATTCCAGGCTTGATGTATTGCCAACGCTGTACCCACCGCAGTAGCCTGTGCCATTGATGCCGCGTATACTTCCAATTGCGGATAGGCTAAAGCCAGTAAATGCATAAAAACGCTGTTTTTGCTGAAGCCACCATCTACAAAAATCCTTTGCACCTTGCAGCCTTGTAGTACGTAATTGGTGGAGATGGATTGCTGATTAACAATATCTATCATCAACTGATGGTATGCCTCAATATCATCGCCAAAATCATTTAAGTCGCGTTGTTCAAAAACAGACTTTTGCAGTTCTCCATCCAGTTTTCGGTTATGTAGGGCCGTTTTACTACTAAGCCTTGAGGCAATTGCCGGATCGTAGTTAACGGTACGGTAAACGATGGCGTCCTTATTAAAGTGGTCGGCAATACGTTTTACCTGTTGCTCATACTCGTAACCGGTAAACAGGCGCGAAGCCTTAACCGGATTGCCTTTGTATTGCATGTAGTTAAGGCAGTCGTTTTTTAACTCGTCGGCCGTTAGTGGCGTTTGATTAAATGGATTGAGGCTGATAGACCATGTACCGGTTGAAACGAGCACAAAAGGCATGTTAAAGCTTACCAGGTAGGGGATAAGCGCCGCCGAACTATCGTGCAGGCCAGCACCCACGCAAAAAGTACTCCCCGGAAATACCGAGGGCATTACACTATCGGCAGCTTTTAACGGGGCTAATTTGGGCAGTATGCCTTCATCGCTTACCCATTGATGATAGTTGTTGCTATTGAAATCCCAAAGCGCTGTATGGCAACCTATGCTGGTTAAATCGCTCACCATCTGTCCGCTCAATAAATAACTCATGTATTGTGGCAGGTGCAGGGCGTACTTCAGTTTTTCAAAAACCTGCGGCTGCTGATATTTTAACCTGTACAATTGCAAGCCCGAATTGAGGTTGCCCAATACGGGCGAGGCGGTTTCACGGGCAAATTTGGCTTCATCGCCATAAGCATCATAAAACTGCCTGCCCAACTCTGGCGGGTATGGTTTAAGGTAATTGTATAGTGGTGTTAAGGGCGTGCCGTCTTCGTCTACATAAACAAAGCTTGCGCCATAGGTAGAGAAGTTTACCGCCTTTAAATCAAACTCCTTATGCTTAAAAACTTCGCGCAGCGAATCAAATACTGATAGGCGCAGGCTGTCGATATTTTCGCAAGCATCATCGTCTTCATCATGGGTTTCCAGGAAGCGGGCCGTCCGTTCAAAAACTATCTTGTAGTTCTCGTCGAAAAGGAAGAGCTTCTTATTGGTTTTACCCACATCAAAAACAGCTATAACAGGTATTTGCGCCATATTATAATCCGGTTGATACTGCCTTTGCCCCGCGTTCTTTAATCAGTTGGTTACGTACTGCCTGCGCGCGGTATAAAGCCAGGGGATTTAACGCTCCACCCGCAAGTAAACGAGCCTCGGCTAATAAGGGGCGTACATCTGTACGATACGCTTGTTGCAAAACTTCTTGCGCTTTTACCACATCATTATCCTGTTGTGCCTGTTTTAAAGCGCTTACATCAACCAATAAAGCCTGCGCGTAAGCAATTTTAATAGCTTCTACAGACTGGATAAGGTCTTCAATAGGGTCTTTAATATTGTGCGATGCATCAATCATCCAACCAATACCGGTAGCATGATTCATGCCGCGGGCATCCATGCCTTCAACCAGTTCGTTAAATATCAGAAAAAGCTGGTATGGGTTGATGCTGCCAACCGTTAAATCGTCATCGCCATATTTAGAGTCGTTAAAATGGAAACCGGCCAGTTTGCCTTCCATCAGCAGCAATGATACAATTTGTTCTATGTTGGCTCCCTGTAAATGGTGACCCAGGTCGACCAGGGTTTGTGCCTTGTTACCCAATTTAGATGAAAGCAGGTATGATTGCCCCCAATCGCCAATAGTGGTTGAGTAAAAGTTGGGTTCGTATGGTTTATACTCCACCCAAACCTTCCAATCGGCAGGCAGGGCCTCATAAATTTCCTGCAAGCTCTCCAGCGTACGCTCAAATGCGCCACGCATATTAAGCTGACCGGGGAAGTTTGATCCATCAGATAGCCAAACCGATAACGCTTTAGAATCCAGTTCTACACCGTACTTTATAACTTCGATATTGTGGGCAATAGCCTGCTTACGTACAGCTTTATCTACATGGTGTAACGAGCCAAACTTGTAACTCAATTCCTGTGATGGCTGGTCTTGAAAAGTGTTGGAGTTTACGGCATCAAAGTGCAATCCTAAGTGTGCGGCGTGCGCTTTAATGGCATCGGCATTTTTAGGAATATCCCATGGAATGTGCAGCGAAATAGAGTTACTGCTTCTGTTTAAGGCGTGGATAAGGCCCACATCTTCAATTTTCTCTTCCAGGCTGCGTGGTTCGCCACCGCCAGAAAACCTGCCGAAGCGGGTGCCACCGGTGCCCAACGCCCAGCTTGGGATAGCTATATTAAAATCAACCAGTTTTTTAAGTATGATATCCAGTCCTGTTATATCCTCAGCAATAAAATCAAACTTGCGTTGGTGCGCTGTTTTATGCTGATGGTTATATTCTTCGATGATGCTCTTCTCTAATTGCATGTTTATAATGGTTAAGCCCCACCCAAGCCCTCCCCTGAAGGGGAGGGCTTAAAAAGGACAGTTTAATTCTCCCGTTTCAGAGGAAGTTTATTTTGTTAAGTGCTCTTTTTTTAAAGTCTCCCCCTTCAGGGGGAGATTTAGAGGGGGCTTCCTTCTACCTCACAAACGCCATCGCTACCCCGCCATCAACATTCAACACGTTGCCGGTTGATTTGTTGAGCAAGCCGCCGGTAAAGGCAAAGCAGGCATCGGCAATATCTGCCGGCAGTATAATCTCGTTCAATAAAGTACGTTTGGCATAGTAAGCCGGCAATTCGGCCACGGTTATACCGTAAGCTTTTGCGCGGCCCTCGGCCCAGCCACCGGCCCAGATGTTGCTATCGCTTATAACCGCATCGGGGTTTACCACGTTTACACGGATGCTGTCGGCACCTAATTCGGCGGCATTTAATCGACTCAAATGTAATTGCGCAGCTTTTGCCGATCCGTAGCCCGCGTTGTTTGGGCCGCTAACCAAGGCGTTTTTACTTACTATGTTGATGATGTCGCCACCAATAGCCTGCTTTTTCATTACGGCAACGGCTGCCTGGGTAACAAAAAACTGGCCTTTTACCAAAACATCGTAAAGCAGGTTCCAATCCTTATCGGTATGGTCGGCAATAGATTTAGATATGGATAGGCCTGCATTGTTTATCACAATATCAACGCCACCAAAAGCCAAAGCGGCGGTTTCTAAAGCGGCATTGATCTGGTCGCTGTTGGTAACATCAAGTACGGCGGTGGTGTATGAATCTTTGCCGTATAATTTTTTAAACTCTTCGCCTGCGCTTTCCAGCCGCTCGGTATTCATGTCGTTTAATATTACAACGGCACCTTCGTCAACAAACTTTTTAGCTATGGCTTTGCCTATACCGCCTGCACTGCCTGTAATTAAAGCTATTTTGCCCGATAGCGCTTTTGGTTTAGGCATGCGCTGCAATTTGGCTTCTTCCAATAACCAATATTCGATATCAAACGCTTCCTGGCGTGGCAGGGAGGTATATTCTGATATCGCTTCGGCACCTTTCATTACGTTGATGGCATTGGTATAAAACTCGGCAGCAACACGGGCGGTTTGCTTATCTTTTGAGAAAGAGAATAAACCAACTCCGGGGTACAGGATGATAACCGGGTTGGTATCCCGTATTGCCGGGCTATTATCATGCTTGCAGGTGTTGTAATAGGCGGTATACATCTGGCGGTAAGCCTCAAATGCCGGTGTTAAGCGCTCCTGTAAAGCCTTTACGTCGCTCAGGTCTTCCCCTGGTGTAAGATCCAATACCAGTGGACTAATTTTGGTCCTCAAAAAGTGATCAGGGCAACTGGTGCCTAATGGCGCTAAACGGTCAAGATCGTTGGAGTTTATAAATTCTAACACACGGGCATCATCCGTAAAGTGACCAATCATATGCTTTTGACTGGAGCAAAAACCCCGCAGGATAGGAGCAATAACAGCAGCCTGTTTTTTACGACCGGCCTCATCAAGGCTTTCAATTTTTTGCCCACCAAAAACCGGGGCTTTTTTGCCGTAATTTTCTTCCAGGTATTCGGCACATTTTTCAATAACCTCTAGAGTATTGATATAGCTTTCATAAGCGGTATCGCCCCAGGTAAATAACCCATGCGAACCCAGCATAATACCACGAATGCCCGGATTTTCATCTAAACATTGTTTTAACTGCAAGCCCAGCTCAAAGCCTGGTTTTTTCCACTCCACCCAGCCAATGGTGCCGCCAAATAATTCCTGGGTTATTTTTTTACCATCTTTTGCTGCCGCTATGGCAATAGCCGCATCGGGGTGCAGGTGATCTATGTGTTTAAATGGTAAAAAGCCGTGTAGTGGGGTATCTATAGATGGCGCTTTAGAAGCAAGATCATAGATGCAATGGTTAAAAAGTTCTACCATTTCATCCTCATGCTCTACACCACGATAAACGTTTTTGAGGCTTCGCAGGCGATCAACATATAGGGCTGCAAGGCCACTTTTTTTCAGCGTACCAATATCACCGCCCGATCCTTTGATCCACATTACTTCAACCTCGCTGCCGGTAAGCGGATCTTTAGATACTACTTTGCAGGAAGTGTTGCCGCCGCCGTAGTTGGTTAACCGCAAATCGGCACCTAATAAATTTGATCTATATATTAATAATGCAACTTCATCGCCCGCGAGTTCGGCCGCTTTTGCATCATCCCACAGATAGCTAACGTGCTTAAATTGTGACATATTTAATTATTGAATTACTGAATTATTGAGTTAGTGAATTATTTATTTAGTTTTTGAATTACTGAATGCAATTATTGATAAAACCATATTGAAGCTTAATCAATAATTCGGTCAATCAATAATTCAATAATTATTTCAAAGAGTTGCCATAGCCCACAACCAGCACCGATAGTACAATAACAGCTATACCGGTAATTACCGTGGCAAATGCTTTTTTGCTTACACCTTTCCATTCTTTTAATACCAGGCCCCAGGTGTTAGCTATTAGTATAATAAAGGCCATGTGCAGTATCCATGAGCTGGCTCCGTTACCCATTTTACTTTCGCCCATGCCGTAAAAAAAGAACTGTAAAAACCACGTAGTACCTGCCAGTGCTGCAAACAGGTAGTTTTTAAGCAGCGGTGTTTTTTTATCGGTATAGTTACCAAACGTTTTGTTACGGGCGTTTAGCACCATGCACCAGATAAAATTGGTAGTTAAGCCGCCCCAGAGTATAATAATATAGGTAACATTGTTTTGAAATAAAAAGTTACCCTGCCCCACATGCCCTGCCTGCCAGATATGGTTGGCGGTATCGGCCATTGATTTACCAGCCTCGATACCAAAGTTGAAACAAGCGCTTAATATACCCGATACTACAGCCACCAGGATGCCTAAGCCAAATTTGTAGTCTTTATTTTCCTGTGCTATGGTTTTGTCGGTTGATAGCTCTTTTTCCTTCAGCATACCTGCCCGGCCGCATATAATGATGCCGGCTACGCATAATAATAAACCTACTAATACAAATTGCCCCCATTGGTTATGCAGCATCATACTAAAGGTATCTTTACCCGTTTTAGGGAAAAAGTCATAGTATACAGATGGAATCACCGCTCCAAAAACCGAGCATAATCCCAATATAATAGTACTGCCTAATGATACGCCTAAATACCGTACCCCCAAACCGTAAGTAAGCCCGCCAATGCCCCAAAGTAAGCCCATCAAATACGTCCACCCGATAATGGATGCGCTGGTATGGCTAATAATATCGGCAAAGCCGGGTATAGTTAACCATGCGGCCAGCGGCGGAACTATGAACCATGAAAAAATGCCACCCACTATCCAGTAGCTTTCCCAGGCCCATCCTTTAATTTTTTTGTAGGGGATATAAAAGCTCCCCGAGGCAAAACCGCCGATAAAATGGAAGAATACTCCAAAAATTACTTGCATACTTTAATTTGGTTTAAATTGGTAAAGCTAATGTAGGCAATAGTTAACCCGGAACTGTCATGCACTGTCATGAGTTTGAAGGGGAAGAGGAAGAGTGGAGCAGATGTAACCTATACCACAAATTCGGGGAAAGTACGAAGGCACTAAGTCGCAAACAATTGATTTATTTCTATTTGGAGCCTTGCGTAATAAACTTCCCCATTTGTTTTTTTATGGGATATTGTAAACAACAGTTAATGAAATTTAAAAGCAATTTCCTTGTTAGTGATTATTTTTAACTGCTTTGCATCAGTTTTGTGAACTGATCGAGAAGATAATCGACGAGATAATTTTCCTTATTGTAAAGGATCGATGAATTGAGTTTGTAGCCATTGTCAGACATTACTGAATAGTTATATTTTTCAATATAACCATACTTCGTTTTTGATTGTTGGTACCAGTATTCAAAAACGAGGTGTCTTTTATCTTCGCGATCGTCTTCATTATCACAAACATAAAATATTACGTTGGAGTCTTTTTTTAATAAATCTCCAATTGTTTTTATAACGGTATTTTTGATCCAATAATCATAAATATTATTTTCTTCTTCAGGATATAATGAAATAGAAAAAGCACCAACTTCGCCAATTTGGACCAATGTTAGTGCTAATAAATATTTTACGTTAAATCTTGTGGTAAAGGTATACACTAAGCCGTCATCCGACCTTTTGGTATTATAATGGTTGTACAAACTTAATATCTCTTTCTTTAGCCAGTTCCGTTAACGATCTGCCATTTTTTATAGCATCTTTAATGGCCCTTTTATCCTCCATCACTTTGCGTAAGAAAGGAGGAATACCAGTAGGTATTTCTTTTTCACTTGAATTTTTCATGATGTACGATTTAAAATCAATACAAATATAACTATTATACAATATAATTAAAAACGATTTTGTTTTGTACCTGTAAAATAATCAGGCTTTTAAAGGCTTTACTATATTGATTACCGCTTATTAAACGGCTGTTCAAAAAAGTTATCAACCAGCTTATTAAACTCGTCTTTATGTTCGATAAGTGTAGGGTGTCCCGAGTTGGGTACTATCCATAAATAAGCTTTGGGGATGCCCTGGTAAATTTGAACAGTGTGTGGTATCGGGATCAAGTCGTGATCGCCGCCTATGATGAGTGAGGGGCATTGAATTTTTTTCAGTTCGGTAAGTTTGATGTTGGGTTGTAGCCAATCGAGCATAAATATCTTCCAGTCGTTTTTTTCTTTGGCTGTTTTCCAAACGGTATTCTTGTCTTTTTCAAATTGTTTCTGCTCATCCTTCCAGTATTGGGGTATAATGCCGGTTGAATCGGGCCACAGGTTTGCGCCTGTTGATGCCAGTTTAATTACTTTTTGGGGATGGCGCATGGCCAGTTCCAACGCGTTAATACCTCCATCGCTCCATCCTATAACATAAGCCGAATCTATATGCATTACATCCAGCAGGCCTGCAAAGTCATCGGCCATCTGCTCGAAGCTTAACGAATCGCGGGTATCTGTTGATTTACCGTGCGCGCGGCTATCAACAGCAATAACTTTATACTTCCTGGCAAAATAGGGGATATTATTGGCGAAGGAGTTGATGCTGCCGCCATTGCCATGTATAAGTAACAATGGTTTACCGCTGCCATAGGTTTCTGCGTATAGTTTTATGCCTCGCACATTATAATATTTACCGGCTGCCGGGTTATCGCCGTAAGGCAACGCTTTTTCCTGGCTACAGCCGGTTTGTATAAATATTACAGGTATAAGCAGGGTAAACAGCAGCTTTTTTAAATGCATAAAACTTATGGTTAACGGGTTTTGTTTAAGCAATAAATATAAAATTAAAGCATCAGATACATCGTTTCAATTTGGTGTTTTATCAATTTTGAAACCAAATAATGCTAACAAGCTAACTAATACTACCTTTGCGATAGTTAATTAAACAAATATTTAAACTATATAGGCCAAACAATATTGTAATCGTGGCCTTTATACATAAATGTTTTAATACCCATTTTTATATATTGTTCATGCCTGCCATCTGCTTAAAAAATACGTGTATTGCCAGCTTTTTTTGTTTTTTTATCTGCCTGTTTGTTATTAATAGCTCATATGCGCAACAAGGCGATAGCGATAAGCCGGTTACCAATCATTTTAAATTTAAAACAGTAATTATTGATGCCGGGCATGGCGGTAAAGACCCGGGAGCGCATGGCGCTGTCTCAAAAGAGAAGGATATAGCGCTTAGCATAGCCAAAAAGTTGCGCGATTTGATCAATAACGAGATGCCAGCCATTAAAACGGTAATGACCCGTAGCACCGATGTTTTTATTGAACTGCACCGGCGTACCGAAATTGCCAACAGTAATCATGGTAACCTGTTTATTTCTATTCATTGCAACTCGTCGCCACAAAAAAGAGCTGCAGAGCATGGGGCTTTGGTATTGGTTTATGGGTTTCACCGCAGCCAGGAGCAACGTGAGGCCTTACGCGAAAACTCTTCTATTTTTATTGAAAAAGATTACAAGAATAAATATAATGGCTATGGCGATGATAACGTGGTGAATACCATTGTATTAAATGCATTTCAGCAAAAATACCGTAAGCAAAGTATTCATTTTGGCGATATGATAATTCACCAGGTTAAAAAGGTGGATGGCCGCCATACCTTTGGCGTAAAAGAGCAAGGTGTATTGGTACTGGCGCAAAGCGGTATGCCGGCGGTGCTGGTAGAGACAGGCTTTATCAACAATACTACCGACGAAGCATACTTAAACTCAAAAGACGGGCAGTTTGAAATTGCCACATCCATATTAAAATCTCTTAAGGAATACAGGGATAGCCTGGAAGGCAGATAGGGTACGCTCTCTTTGTGTAAAATACCTTCATCGAAATAAAACCTGATTTAACGCTACGCTAAACCTTATATTATTCAAATAAATATTTATTTAATAATAGTTAAATTGATGAAATAACGGAAAATAATTGCCGTTAACATTGCTCAATAAACTATTATTCACACATGAAAAAAATCCTATTTTTAATCCCTGCATTTTTATTGGCTTTTCAAATCTCAAAAGCCCAAACAGAAAAAGGTTCGCAAACACTTGGTGTTAATGTAAGCTTTAATACCCAAAAAACTAACAGCACAGCGGGAGATCCTTCGTCTGGAAACATCACCAGTTCAACCACTAAGTTTACCAGTTTTGGTGTTGGCCCAAGCTACAGCTATTTTATTGCAGATAAACTGGATATTGGTGCCAGTTTGGGTTACAACCGTTCGAGCAATGATAATGGCTATCAAAGTGCCCCTTCAAGCCAGCGTCAGCATGATTACAGTGCGCAATTATTTTTGCGTAAATACTTTATGTTTGGTAGTAAACTGGGCTTGCGCGCCGGCCCGTATCTTGGTTATGACAGGAACAATTCTAAATACACTTATAACTATCCTAACGTAGCTACTGTTATTAACAGCACTAAAACAGATAATTATAATGGGGGGGTAAACCTGGGCCTTGTGTACTATCCATCTAAAAATGTTGGTTTATCGGCTACCTTAGCTAACGTTAGTTACAGTCATTCAAAAGCAGATAGCGGCACGCAAGGGCATGCTACAAGCAATAGCTTTAATGCCAATTTTATAAGTAATAACCTGGGGCTTTCTTTGTTTTACGTATTCGGTAAATAAATAAGTCTGCACCTTTAAGGCAGATCGATAATAATGGTTGTCGATCTGCTTTGATCCAAATATCGTACTGTTAAAAATCATCAAACAATATTCCAGATTAACTTGTATTTTTATTGAGTAACAACCTAATCAACTCAATTAACCTAATTTCAACAAGTTAAAGTAATGGCATCATCAAAAACATCCCGCCGTAGTTTTATCCGTAACGCATCCTTAGGTTTGGGGGCGTTGGCTTTTAGTCCGGCGTTGGCACAACTGGCCATCACTAAACCGGGAAAAAAGTTGGGGATAGCCCTCGTTGGCCTTGGATATTACAGCAGCGGGCAGTTGGCGCCCGCCCTGCAAAAAACGCAAAACTGTTATTTGGCTGGCATAGTAACCGGTACGCCCTCAAAGGCGGTTGATTGGGCTAAAAAGTATAACATCCCTCAAAAGAATATTTACAACTATCAGAATTTTGATGAGATAGCTAAAAATCCGGATATAGATATCGTATACGTGGTGTTGCCTGTATTTATGCATAAAGAATACACTATACGGGCGGCAAAGGCGGGCAAACACGTGATCTGCGAAAAGCCTATGGCACTTAATGCTAACGACTGTAAAGAGATGATAGCTGCCTGCAAAAAAGCCAATCGCCTGTTATCTATCGGTTATCGCCTGCATTTTGAGCCCCATACTATGGAGTTGATGCGCCTTGGTCAAAAACAGGTGTTTGGAAAAGTTACCAGCATTGATACCGGCAATGGCTTTACCTATAATGGCGACCCAAATGCCTGGCGTTTAAAGAAGGCCATGGCCGGTGGGGGAGGATTGATGGATATGGGCATTTATGCTATCCAGGGCTCACGTTATACATTAGGCCGGGAGCCTTTAGCTGTAAAGGCGACCCAGGAGAAAACTCGTCCCGATTTTTTTAAAGAGGTTGACGAAACCGTTTATTGGGAATTGAAATTCCCCGGCGGTCAAAAGGTTAACGGCAAATCGAGTTATAACCACAATTGGGGATATTTAAAAGTAGAGGCAGAAAAAGGTAAGTTTCAATTAGAACCGGCTTATGGCTACGGCGGTATAGATGGTTTGGTAAATGGCCAGCCCATGAATTTTCCGCAGATAGTACAGCAGGCTGTCCAGATGGATGATTTTGCTACCTGTGTAAACCGTAATGTACAAAGCCGGGTACCAGGCGAAGAGGGACTTAAAGATATGTTAGTGGTGGATGCCATTTATAGAAGCCTTGACTCTGGCAAATGGGAGGCGATAGGATAGCTAACTATATGTGGGAAATAATTATATTTGTATATGACAACAAAAAGTATCGAGGAGCAGATTGCAGCTATTAAGGCCGTTACTTCTAAAGCGAACGAGTCAAAGGAAACCGCTATGGCATTTTTAAAAAGTGCGGGTATAATTACAATCGATGCGGTAAAAGGCGGGTCTGCCAAATTAGCTTCAACAACAAAGACCAAGTAATTAATGTCGGATTATCAGTCATTAAATGTAATTGGTTTTCATAGCTGTGATGAAGTGCTTGGTAAAAGCTTGTTGATGGGGCGGTCAGAACTCAGACCAAGTGATAATGCCTGGGATTGGCTTGGACCTGGGAGTTATTTTTGGGAAAGCGATCCATCACGAGCGTTACAATATGCCATTGAGAATGCAACTGGGATTCAAAAAAACAAGGAGGCGATTAAAATACCTTTTGTAATAGGGGCTATTATTGAACTTGGAAATTGCCTTAACCTTGTTGAAGCAGAATCGTTAGAGATATTAGGTGAGTCTTATAATGGTTTAAAAGAACTTCATGATACATTGGGATTACCAATGCCTGTTAATAGTGAATATAATAGAGCTCTTGACTGTGCGGTAATTAAGTATATACACGAATCTAATAAAAAAATCGGCCGGAAGGCTTATGATACTATTCGTTGTGCATTTCCAGAGGGGATAGAAGCTTTTCCGGGATCAAAAATAACATCAAAACTACATGTACAGATATGCGTCTGTAATCCAGATAGCATTAAAGGTTATTTTCTTCCAAAGCCTTTTGAAAAGTACAATCCTCATTTGTTTAAAACAGTACCGTTAACTTAGTTTAAAGGGATTGAAATTAAATAATTCCCACTAAATCAGTCGTGATTTGTCATCGTATTTCAATAAATAAGATGTTTAAACACTTAATTTAAAAACTATCAATTCTTTGTCTATTTTTGGGGTATAGAAAAAACAATCTAAAAAAAATTAAACAAAATGAAAAAGATTTTAATCCTGTTGGCCTCAGCGTTTTTGTACACCGCCGCATCGGCACAAACTACCTGGAATGCCGACAAAAACCACTCTAACGTTAAATTTACAGTAACACACTTATTAATTAACGATGTTGATGGTACTTTTAAAAGTGTTGATGCTACCATTGTTGCAGCTAAACCAGATTTTAGCGATGCTAAAGTTTCATTTACTGTACAAACTGCAACTGTAAGCACAGATAACGATTATCGCGATAAACACCTTTCGAGCGAAGATTTTTTTAACGTTGCAAAATATCCAACGCTTACTTTCGTAAGCACCGGCATTAAAAAAACATCTGATAAACATTACGCTGTAACCGGTACCCTTACTTTAGCTGGTGTTGCTAAACCAGTTACTTTTGATTTATGGTACCGCGGTACTATTCTTAATCAGATGACCAAAGCTGATGATGCAGGTTTCCAGTTAACAGGTACCATCAAACGTTCTGATTTTAACTTCGGTACTAAATTCGGTTCGTCTACTTTAAGCGATGAAGTAGTTATTAAAGCTAACGGCGAGTTTGCTAAAGCTAAATAATTTTAGCTAACATATATTAACGCGGCGGCGTGCTCATGTAAATGGGTACGCCGTTTGTTTTTTTTGCTGATACTTTATCTTAACCTGTTGCTTTTGAAGGTAATGGCAAATGTCAATACCTGTTACCGGCGCGGTGCCCGCAATTACATGCACTAATGTTACATGGTAACCTGAGTTCACTAACAATTCGGTGGATAACGAGCGCTATAAATAGTAAACAGCTAAACAATTAGACGGGAAGAAAAAAGGATAGTACTTAATCGGCAAGCAATTGCTTTAAGGTATCAAACCAGAACTGGTTTTTGGTGCCGAAGAAGCGATGATCAACAATGAGATAAACTACCATGGTCTCGTCGCCTTCTTTATAACGCAAGCGCAGAGGCTGGCAAAATATACCATTGTTTTTAACCAGGGATCTTTTGTAAACGTCATCAAAACCTAAATATACCTGCTCCAGTTTTTTTAGAGGGATATTCAGAAAATTATGGCCATCAATTATAATGCTGTCAGCGGTCAAAATGATTTCACCCTCACGATGGTGAGGGGGCGGAGTTAGAGAAAATAGCGCTCCGGCTTCGTCTATTAATGTAAGTGCCGCGATTTCGTAATCGAAGCTCCACATGACCTTGCCAATTTCTAAAATTTGCATTGATGTAATGTAGAAATAATAAATGATAACTGCAAGTGTTACGTTTTGTGTAATTTTTGACGCTGTATAAATTCATATATTTGATGTGCGAAGATGTTTTTCGCATGATAATAAAGTATGGCTACAGAAGTTAAATGCCCAAGTTGTGGTTTTGGTTTTCCGATAGAAGAGGTGATGGCCGAGGAGTATAAAAAAGAGCTTCGGAATAAAATGCAGGATTATACCCGCCAAAAGGAGGAGGAGTACCGTAAAAAAGACGAAGAGTTTTTAAGCAAAGAACGGCAGCAAAAGGCCGAATTTGAGCAACGCCTAAACACCGAAAAAAAGGAACTGCAATTAACACTCGAAGAAAATATTCGTAAATCTATTGGCGAAGATTTTGAAAACCAGGTGCTGATGCTTAAAAATTCGGCACAGGAGAGCGAGGAAAAGCTGAAGCTATCCCGCCAAAAAGAGCTGGAGTTTTTACAGCGCGAAAAGCAGCTACAGTTAAAGGAAGAAGAGATGGAACTTTCCATTCAGCGCAAATTACAGGAGCAGCGTAATGAGTTGGGTGAGCAGATACGTAAGCAGGAGGCCGAGCGCCATAGCATAAAAGATACCGAATACCAGTTAAAGGTTAAAGAGCTGGAGAAACAGCTCGACGACCAGAAAAAACTGGCCGAAGAGATGAAGCGCAAAGCCGAACAAGGCTCTATGCAATTACAGGGCGAAGTGCAGGAACTGATACTGGAAGAATTATTGCGCAATTATTTTCCGTTCGATCTGATAAGCGAGGTAGGTAAGGGGGTTCGTGGGGCCGATTGTATTCAAACCGTACGTAACCAGTTTGGGCAGGAGTGTGGCCGCATTATTTACGAAAGTAAGCGCACCGCCACCTTTGGTGCCGATTGGATTGATAAGCTGAAAAAAGATATGCGCAGCGTTGGTGTTGATGTGGCTGTTATTGTTACCCAATGCTACCCTAAAGGGATGGATTGCTTTGGCGAAAAGGACGGGGTATGGATCTGCAGTTTCGACGAGGTAAAGGCGGTTTCCTATATCCTGCGCGATGGGGTTATCAAACTCTCAAACCTGGTAAAATCGCAGGATAACAAGGGCGATAAAATGCATTTACTGTACGATTACCTAACCAGCAGCGAGTTTTCTGAGCAATGGAAGGCCATACGCGAAGGTTATATGAGCATGCGCCTGTCTATCCAAAAAGAACGGGACGCTATGGAAAAAATGTGGAAATCGCGCGAGAAGCAGTTGGATAAGGTACTATTAAACGCTGCCCATATTAAAGGCAGTATTGAAGGAATTGCCGGTGCCGATAGCATTCAACTTAGTTTAACCGATGATGAAGATGCGCTGTTGTTAGAGTAGTGGACACGATTTTTGGAATTTCGATTTAAAGATTTAGCCTAATTGCAGGTTGAATGCCCCAACGTAAGTATTCCCCTTACCCAATAAAAAGTAGTTGTTTTATTTTTTGGATAAAGCAACTACTACAACGCCACCGAGTATCAATACCCCACCTAAGTAGGGCGGCCAGTTAATAGTTTTTTGCCTGTCGGCAGATAAATGAATGGGGCCCGCATCAATGATCTTCTCTTTTTTTGTATAGGTAAAGCCGGTCCAGAGGAGCATTACCGCGCCAACAACAATAAGTAATATGCCAATGGTTTTGTTCATGGGTGGTAATTTAAATGGTTCATAGTGATAATAAGCTTAAGCCCAAATTGTTTGTTGGTATATAAAATATGGTGTTTAACTTTTTTGGGTACTAAACTTTTTATAGCTTAGGTACCTCAACAAAGCGGGTGTTATTACATGCGTAAAGCTGCTTACTCAATAAAAAAAGCGTACAGGAATGCAAGATGATTTGATACTGGAAACTATATCCGTTACTAAAAATTTTTTTGGCGATAAATCTACCGGTGTAAACAACATAACCATATTTGTTCCCAAAGGGAAGATAACCGCAATAGTGGGCGAAAGCGGCAGCGGTAAAACCACTTTGCTTAATTTATTATTCGGTACCATACAGCCAGATCATGGCGACGTTTTTTTTAAGGAAGAACAGGTATTAAGTCGCGAGCACGGCATACAGCATGCACACCAGGTAATGCGTATGGTTACGCAAAATGGTATAGATATGGACCCCATATCTACCGTTTGGGAAACCGTACGTGATGGCTTGCCGGTAGAAGACCTGAGCCACGAGATAAAGCGGGTTACCGAAGCGCTAAACATGCTCAATATTTATCCGCTTAAGGATTACCCCTTCGGTAAGCTTAGCGGCGGCGAAAAGCAACGTGTAACTATAGCCAAAGCGCTTATTAGCAGACCAGAAGTGCTGTTGCTTGATGAACCTTTTAACCAGGTTGATGCCTTTTACCGCGAGGCTTTACAGCACGATATAAGGCAGATTGTAAGGGAGTGGAAAACAACCGTAGTGCTGGTATCTCATGACCCCGCCGAGATTTTATCCATGGCCGATGAGCTTATTGTAATAAAAGAGGGCGAGATAGTGGAAAACGGTCCGCCGGATGAGTTGTACCATTCGCCCAAACTATTGTATACCTCTCAAATATTGGCCAGCAGTAGTCAGCTTACATCTGTACAGGCTAAAACCTGCGGCATAAAAAGCAGGCGGGGAGTGGTAGTTATATACGCCGAACATGTAAAAATTGTGATGGTGGGTAAAAAGTGGGTGGTTAAAATGATACTGTTTAAAGGCTTTTTTGAGGAACTGATTATCGACCATAATGATGTTACCCTACGTGTAATGAATTATAAAAGAGGTAAATATAAAGTAGGTAGCAAGGTAAGCGTTAAGATTACCAAATACTTTGAATTTGGTAAATGGGAAGGATAATTTAGGAGAGTTAAGAGGTTAGCGTCAAGAATCAAGACAAACTCAATATGGTGCCTTTTGCTGATTCTTAGTTAAGGATGAGCGGACAGGCATTCGGCGAAAGACTTACGAAGTTTTCAAAACTTCGTAAGTCTCACATTCTACAACTTTCTAGTAGCCTTTTTTACTGCCTTTAGTTAACAGCTAGCTCATCCTGTTTAATGGCTTTTTCTTTCCTGTACTTACTTAGATTGATCAATAATACACTTGCCAATATAACTACCAGGCCGCCTACCTGTAACAGGGTAACACTTTCGTGGGCAAACAGTACGCCTAATATTACAGCTATTACCGGGTTAACGTAGGCATAAGTGCCCACCTGTGTGGCCGGGCGTACCTGTAACAGCCATACATAAGCGCTAAAGGCAGCTATTGAGCCAAATACTATCAGGTAAAGCAACGCGTACCAGCTATGAGCCGGGATGGCGTGCCAGTTAAGGGTTTGTACCTCGTTATGCAAAAAGCTCGACGGAATAAATACCAAACCCGCGGTGAGCATTTGCCAGGCAGTGTTTACAGCTGCCGACCCCTGTGTGTTATAGTGTTTTGAATAAAGCGAACCTGATGCCCAGCCCAGTGTGCCCACAATTAACAAAAGCATGCCGGGGAGTTTTGATGGTCCGGTTGTGGCCCCAATCATGCTTCCTATTTGTTCGCTAAATAACAATATTACGCCTGCAAAGCCAATTATAAGGCCAATAATGGTGCTTTTGTTTTTAAAGTTGGTACCCCAGTTAGGTTTATCCAGCAATACAAACCAAATAGGTGGCGATGATACCATAATGGCCACCATAGCGCTTGGTAATATTTGTTCAACCCATATTACTACGCCGTTGCCAATTACCAGCAATAAAAAGCCACTCACCGCTGCGTGGATCATGTTGCGCTTTACAAAAATCTTTTCGCCTTTAATAGCACACCAGATGAGCAGTAGCGCGCCTGCTGTAAAAAAGCGGATGGCACCCAGCAAAAACGGAGGGATACCATCTACAGCCATTTTTATAAAAAAGTAGGTTGAGCCCCATACCACGTAAACCGTAGCAAAAGCTATGATAACCAGTAATGACGATGCGTTTTTTTGTGAGGATTGAGCCATGGCGATATTTATTTTTCGGGTATAACCAATTGTTGTTGTTCTTTAACAGTCTCGAGTACTATGGTGGTGCGGGTACTTAAAATGTTGGGTATTTTACTAAAGTGGGTGCGTATCAGTTGCATCAGCGAGGCCGAATCATAGGTGCGTACCTTTACCAGGTAGCAATCATCACCGGCTATGCTGTGTACTTCCTGTACTTCGGGTATTTTGGCCAGTTCGCGGGTGGTTTGCTCGGAGCCCATGCCATCGGCAGACCTCATAAATATAAAGGCCAGCATTTTTTGCTGCAGCGCTACCGGATTAATGCGGGTTACATATTGCTGTATAACGTTTTTTTGTTCCAGCTTTTTTACCCGTTCTAATATGCCCGATGGTGCCATCCCCAACTCGCGCGCAAGATCGGCGTTAGAGATGCGGGCATTATCCTGCATCAGGCGAAGAATGTGCAGATCTGTTTTATCTAAAACTATTTCTGTTTCGTTAATCATACAGTAATATTAGTTATTTTGAGAATTAAATTCAAAATAAATTTACAAATGTGAATTTAATTCGACAAATGTATGTTTTTGGTGCTTGTTGTTTAGGGAGGAGGGGATTGGATTGAGAACTATACTGTTGCTGAGTAAACAGTTTTCTATTTACAGGATAATTGCTTTGTGCAGAAACGGGATTTGGGATAGTACAAGGAGCATTGATCCTCAATTGCCAAATGCTGTAGTTAAAATTTGACTAAACACTGGGCCATCTCGCTGGCCAAAGTTGACTATAAAAATGAGGGGCTTTGTATAGAAGTAAGTAAAATTTGGGATAGTACAAAAGGTTTTTGTTCCTTAATCCTCAAATCATATTGACTTAAAAAAAACAAACACCCATCACAATCATGACAGGTGTTGCTTCAGAAGGTTTAGGTTAAACGAAGATTTAGGTTTTTTATTAATTATTTTAGTACAACAAGATTTAACAGCCTGTCGGATTTTGTTTCATCAAACACGGTTCGCACATATTTAAAGCCACTTTTGGTTACCGCTGTGAGTAGTTTAAATTTGTTACCCTCATCATCAATAACGTAGGCCGTACCGTTGTCATTTATCCAGTCGAAAAGTACATCCCTGGTAGTAATGCCATGATTTTGGGTGTTATCATCAATCCACATTAATGAGTTGATGGCCAAATAGGGATTATCAAAATCATCATTGGTTTTATGAACACCGGTTATTTGTAAGGGCATCGTTAATTTACATCAGTTTTAACGTTATAAAAGTCCGGAATTTATAAGTGTGCGTCAATCCGTGAAAACACTGTATTGCACCCCGTGAAAACACCTAGTGTAAAGGATACAATTAGCCTTTGAAATGTGAAGTAAATTCTTATACTAATTGAGCCTGAATTATATTTTAATGATCTTAGTGTTCTTACGTTCAGGTTGTTTGGCCTTATCGGGCTTCGGAATGTTTTTAACAATAGTAATAAGGGTGCTTGCAAGTAGTCCGGTGGCTTTTAAACCAAAGTGAACAAACGGTTTCATCACTTCCCAGGCATTGTGTGCAGGTTGCATTTCTGCTTTACCTTTTCCTATTTGTTTTGCTTTTTGCGATGCCATAGTTTTGCGTTTTTATAGATATAGGATAACAGGTATAAAAACCTTGCCATAAATGGGGCGGCAAGGTTTTATGACGCCCAGTTTCTGCTGCACAATACAACAAACCATTTATCTTTTTTCTTTTCTAAAAACATATCAAATGCCTGCGCAACAATGGTGCCGCCTCGTCTTTCGATATAGACGAATGCTTTGGTTTTATCAGAATTGAAGAATACTGGAGACATGCGGAATAAACCCGCGCTAATAATATCTTTTGGTAAAAGGCTTCGCCGGCCGCGAAGGGTGTAAACGTAGTTATAAGTAAAAGCCAGGTTTTTAAGCTGGAATAACCCGGCTTTTTCGCTAATGATTATTTCTGACGCCCAACTGTCTAAAACAAGTTGCTTTACGGGGTCGGTCGCGTGGTTTTTTGTTTGTTGTTTTAAATAATCGGCTGGTAACCTTACCAGGCTATCGGCTATAAAAACATACAGTTTAGCAGTGTCCAGTTCATTTTTTAGCGTTTGGATCTTCTCGTTTTCGGTACTTGGAAAAGTGTATTTAGGTAACGTGATTTTAAATACACTGTCTGAAGGCATCACGTAATTAAAGGCCAATGTAGTTATTTCGCCCTCGTCAGATTTTACATACGCCTTGTTAAAAGGCTGGGGTTTATGTTGTTTGCAGGCTGCAAATAACAACAGGATACAAGTCAATGGGAAAAGATTTTTTTTCATCACGTGGCGATTGGCTTAAGTTGTTGTACCCGCTGTTTTTTTCCTCAACTCAATTACGGTAATCTCGGGCCAAATGCCTAGCCGGCCGCTAAATGCCAAAAAGCCAAAGCCCCGGTTTACATATAGGTAGCGGTCTTTATAGTTGGCGAGGCCTGCCCAGTCCAGGTATTTGTATTTAACGGGGCTCCATCTAAATCCGGCGGTTTCTACACCAAACTGCGCCCCATGAGTATGCCCCGATAGGGTAAGATGGATATTGGCGGGGTTGTAACGCACGTGATCTTCCCAATGGGTAGGGTCGTGCGATAACAGTATTTTAAAGGCATCATTTGGTACACCCATGAGGGCTTTGTTGAGGTCGCCTGCCTGTATAAAACCACGCCCCCAGTTTTGCACGCCGATAAGCGAAATTTTTTGACCGCCTTTTTCTATGGTTACGTTTTCGTCGAGTAACAAGTGATAGCCTAATGTTTTGTGATGCTGTTTTAGGGTATCGAGGTTGGCTTCCTTTTCCTGTTGGCTATTCCAATGTATATAATCGCCATAATCATGGTTACCCAGTATGGAAAACTGTCCATAGGGTGCTTTTATCGATGCAAATCTTTCCAGGTAAGGTTCAATTTCAAAGGCCGCATTGTTCACCAGATCGCCGGTAAAAACAAACAGGTCACTTTTTTGAGCTTTGGCCAGGTCTATTCCTTTTTGCATGCCTTCGGTGCTATCAAAACTACCCGAGTGAATGTCTGACAGCTGCGTAATGGTAAACCCGTTAAAAGCTTCCGGCAGATCATCAAAATAAAGCGTGGTTTTATGCACCCTGTAATCGTACTTGCCCTTTAGCATAGCGTAAAAGAATGACGTAAAAGGCACGGCTGCCACCAAAACCGCTACCTGACTAACAAATTTTCGCCTGCCGGGGAATACCTGCTTTTTATTTTTACCCCTAACCAGGTTAAACAGACCAATAAAAAAACGGCCTATATCGCCCAAAAACAAAACCACAATGAAAATAAGTTTGGTTATTAAAAAGGTAAGGAACAGGCTGAGTACCCACTCATGATACGGGCGCATGCCATTGGCGGTACTAAAAGAACCTAAGCCAATGATGAGCAGTATGGTAATACCAACTGCCATAAAAAGGTATCCCCATACAACAACATTACGTTTGCGCTGCGATACCCAACCGGTGGTTAATGTTTTTAGGCCCGAGAAAACATACCAATCAAACAATAAGCTGATTGCCGATATGAATAGAAATATTTTGATGATACCACTGCCGTGCATAAATGATGGATAAGTATGCAATTTAATAAAGTAAAGGTAATTGAGGGGCGAATATTTGTTGGCAAAAAAAATGGCGCTGAGTAAAACCCACCGCCATTAAATATCTTATATTTTGATATTAACTTCTTGTTTCTATTTCTTCCCTTCTGGTACCACTAAGTACACATCCTCATTATCCTTTTTCATAAGGTACTTTTCCCGGGCAAATTTCTCTAATTGCTGCGGGTTTGAGGTAAGCTCGTTAAGCTCTTTGGTAACCTGGTCTGTTTGGGCTTTATAAAAATCACGTTCTTTTTTAAGCTTGTTTACCTGGGTGCGGTATTCGTATTGCGAGAACAAATCGTTTTTGTCAAAAAATATCATCCACACTAAAAAAGCCAGCGTAACCAAAAAGAATTTATTCTTAAATAGGTTAATGAGGCGTTTCATTGATATGGGTTCTATAAATTTCATTTAAAGCTATTTATTTTTTTTGGAGGACGCAAATATGCTTATTAACTTATTAACATGGAAATTGGTGAGTGGTTGATTGGGTGAGTAGTTAATTAAGTTATAATTCAACTCAATCAACTACTCACTTAATCAACTATCTACTTTTTCTTGCGCCACTCATGCCGCTACCGCCGCCGGCCGACTTGTTGCCGCCAGAACGACCGCCGCCGCCTGATCTGCCACCACCACCTGATGGTTTACGACCGCTGCCGCCACGGCCGCTATCGCGTTTAAAGCTGCCAGATCCTTTTTTTGATTGGCCCGCCATTAAAGTGGCAGTCATAGCTACGGGGCTCATTGGGTAGGGGTGACTTTCGTCAACCGGAATTTCTTTGGCAATTAGTTTATGAATGTCTCTTAAGAATAATATCTCTTCGGCGTCGCAGAAAGATAGCGCGATACCATTTGCACCTGCACGACCGGTACGCCCAATACGGTGTACATAAGTTTCGGGAATGTTAGGTAACTCGTAGTTAATAACGTGGGTTAGCTCATCAATATCAATACCGCGGGCGGCAATATCTGTGGCTATAAGCACACGGGTAGTACGGTTTTTAAAGTTGGTTAACGCGCGTTGACGGGCGTTTTGCGATTTATTACCGTGGATGGCTTCGGCAGTGATACCAACCTTGTTAAGGTCTTTTACTACCTTATCGGCACCATGTTTGGTACGGGTAAATACCAGGGCGGTTTTAATTTCTTTATCTTTTAATATGTGGATCAACAATGATTTTTTGTCATTCTTCTCTACATAATATAATGATTGCTGTATGGTATCGGCCGTTGATGATACCGGGGTAACTTCAATCCGCTCGGGGTTTGTTAAAATGGTATCTGCCAGGTGCTGAATCTCGTTAGGCATAGTAGCCGAGAAAAACAGTGTTTGCCTTTTTGAAGGTACTTTGGCTATTATTTTTTTGACATCGTTTACAAAGCCCATATCCAGCATACGGTCGGCTTCGTCCAGTATCAGCATCCTAACCTGGTCCAGGTGTACAAAACGCTGGTTCATTAAATCCAGTAAACGGCCCGGAGTTGCTATTAAAATATCAACACCGCGACGCAATGCATCAACCTGTGGGTTTTGCGATACGCCACCAAATATTACCAGGTTTTTTAAACCTGTGTGTTTGCCATAAGCGGTAAAGCTTTCGGCAATTTGTATGGCCAGTTCGCGGGTTGGTGTAAGTATTAAAGCTTTAATGGCTTTTTGCTCTTTATGAGCCATCCTATCCTGAAACAGCAATTGTAACGTAGGCAAAGCGAAGGCGGCGGTTTTACCGGTACCTGTTTGCGCGCAACCCAAAAGATCGCGGTGGTTTAGTACAATAGGAATAGCTTGCGCCTGGATAGGAGTTGGGGTTGTATATCCCTCAGTTTTTAAGGCCTTGAGGATGGGCTCAATTAATTTTAAATTTTCGAATGACATGATTCTTGTAAATGTGCAGATGTGCAAATTTAAGATGTGCAGATGTGCTTTTAATATTATAGACTGTTTACATACCTAATTAGGTGGTATATAAATTTCTGCAAAGATACGGTTTTAATCTCAGATGTGTAGATGTGCTGTTTTAGATGTGCAAATATGCAGATTTCAGATGTGCAGATAGGTTGTGGATGTATTAACGATAGTAGCATTAATGGGCATGTGCCTCATTTAACATCTTTTAACAGGCAGGTTACTCGTATTCAGCATACATTTAGAGGGAAGAGGCTTAATCCTTTTCTCGCTGTAAGCTTATAAACCAGAACTGTAAATAACGTCAACCTAAATCAATTATCACTTTGCTCTATATCGCCTATTTACCTTAAAGTATTAAATTATGTTAAAGATCATTTTTACATTCATCATTACTGTATTTTTTATTAGTACAGCCTGTGCGCAAAAAAGTTTTGATGTTACTATTAAATTAGATAGTAGCATTATTCCGCAAAATGTTCACTATCAATATTACGATGGAAAAAATATAACATCACTGCCAGATACTTTTGGTAATAATAGAACGATTGTATTAAAAGGTAAATATTACTCGTCTTTAGTATCATTTAACATCAGTTATGCCGGTTTGGAAAAAATAAACTACGATAACGATTTCTTTATAAGCGACAAGCCCGCAATAATTGATTTCTATTTTAAAGCAAACGGGAGCAATAAATTAGGATATAATTCCATCAAAAATGCCGTGCCCATTTATGATACTGCCGCTAATAAAACCTGGGGGAAATTAACTGCTTTTATGACTGATACCTCTGTAGCCAAAGAAAATATAGCATTCGATTCATTTTTGACTCAGAATAAAGGATTTGGTAATAATGATTCGCTTAGGCAAATTTTTAATACATTTTACAAGGCGCGCTTAAATAGGATGATGCTGTTTTTTAAAAAATACCCCGATGATTACTTTTCGTTTTGGTATTTTATTCAGCAGGTGGCACAACCTAATAGTATTTTAAGTAAAGATACGGCCTATTTAAAAGAACAATTGACTTATTTGCGGGCCGTATTCCCGGCAAGGTTTATCGGGAGTACAGAGGGGCTGGAATTAATTAGAGCATATGAAGCAAAAATAAAACCTACAGTGTTAAAACTAAATGAGGCCATACCGACATTTAGCGTTACAACTATTGATGGTAAAAAAATTAGTTTAACCGAGTTAAAAGGAAAATATGTACTGCTCGATTTTTGGGCAACCTGGTGCCCACCTTGTTTGGCCGAAATGCCTTTTATAAAGGCTATTCGGAAGAATTATCCCGCGGAAAAATTGGTAATTATAGGTATTAGTCAGGATAACGATTCGGCGAAATTAGGCGTGTTTGTAAAAAAACAAGAGATGAATTGGCTTCACATTTATGACCGCAATAAAGCCCTGGTAAACCTTTATGGAATTGAAGCTATCCCAACGTTAATTTTAATGGATAAAGCAGGGAAGATGATTTATAAAAGCGATTTTGTAGAAGACGATAAGGATAGATTACTCAAAGTGCTTGAGGTATTAAACTGAATGCCTTATATACTTGCTTTGCCGGTATTGCCTAAAAGATCTGACAGTTTAATTAAACCGTAACCGCTTCTTCATCCTTAGCGCGTTTCTTTTCATCGCGCTCGCGCAGGTAGGCGTTTAACAATAGCACACCAACGCCAATCATAATGGCTACATCGGCTACGTTGAATACGCCTGTTTGGAAAATGTGGAAGTTAAGGTGGGCAAAATCTGTTACGCTGCCATACATTATTCTATCGTACAGGTTGCCAATGCCGCCGGCCAGTATGGTAATAATGCCTAGTTGATTAAGCAACGTAAGGTTGTTTTTAAGCAATACATACAATAAACCCCAGGCCAATGCAAGCGATGGTAAAAGCGCCAGCAATATAAAGCGCCACGGGTTGTGGAGCGAGTCGCCGAGGCTTAAAAATGCACCGGTATTTTCCACCCGGGTGATGGTGAAAAAGTTTTTTATCACAAAAATATTATCGGTGAAATGTATATGTTCACGTACGTATATCTTGGTCCACCTGTCGAGTCCTATAATTACAGCCAAAAGCAACAATAAACCCAATCCGCGCAAAATCCGTTTCTTATCCATTAAAATACTACTGGTGTTTTTTTATAACGTAACAGGTGTTACTTAATTATCAACCTGTTTATAAGGTTGGTGTCAACAAAAAAGAGCCACCTGTTTTTTACACAGATGGCTCTTTGTATGGGTTCAATTATTTTTTTAAGAATTTGAAATCTTTACCAATGAATTTTGCATTAGCGCCTAATTCTTCTTCGATACGAAGTAATTGGTTGTATTTAGCGATCCTGTCTGAACGTGAAGCCGAACCGGTTTTGATTTGACCACAGTTTAACGCTACAGCTAAATCGGCAATGGTAGCATCTTCAGTTTCGCCAGAACGGTGACTCATTACAGATGTGTAACCATTAGTTTGTGCCAAAGTAACCGCATTGATGGTTTCTGTTAAAGAACCAATTTGGTTTACTTTTACCAGTATAGAGTTTGCAGTATCCTCGTTAATACCACGTTGTAAACGTTTGGTGTTGGTTACAAATAAATCATCACCTACCAACTGTACTGTTTTGCCCAATTTTTCGGTTAATAATTTCCAGCCAGCCCAATCATCCTCGGCCATACCATCTTCGATAGAGATAACAGGGTATTTAGCAACAAGCTCTGCAAGGTATTCAACCTGCTCGGCACTGGTGCGGATAGCACCTTTTTCGCCTTCAAATTTGGTGTAATCGTATTTACCGTCTTTGTAAAACTCAGAAGCAGCACAATCAAAAGCGATGAAGATATCTTCGCCTGGTTTGTAACCTGCTTTTTCAATAGCTTTTAAAATGGTTTCAACGCCATCTTCGGTACCTTCAAAAGTTGGAGCAAAACCACCTTCGTCACCTACTGCGGTTGATAAACCACGGTCGTGAAGGATTTTTTTCAGGTTATGGAATACTTCGGTACCCCAACGCAGTGCTTCAGAGAATGAAGGTGCGCCAACCGGCATAATCATAAATTCCTGGAAAGCAATAGGAGCATCAGAGTGCGAACCACCGTTGATGATATTCATCATTGGGATAGGCAAAGTGTTTGCATTTACACCACCAATGTAGCGATATAAAGGCTGGCGGCTTTCTTGTGCTGCTGCTTTAGCCACTGCCAAAGAAACGCCTAAAATAGCGTTAGCGCCAATTTTACCTTTGTTTTCGGTGCCGTCAATTTCAATCATCAGGGCATCAATGCTGTTTTGATCAAAAACATCAATACCTTTTAACTCAGGAGCTAAAATATCATTTACGTTGGCAACGGCCTTTAACACGCCTTTACCCATGTATTTTGTTTTATCATCATCGCGAAGTTCAACGGCTTCGTGTATACCGGTTGAAGCACCAGAAGGTACTGCAGCGCGACCGAAGGCACCGTTTTCTGTTAATACTTCTACTTCGATAGTAGGGTTACCGCGCGAATCTAAAATTTGGCGGGCGTGTACGTCAATTATTAAGCTCATTTCTTTATTGTCAGATATATGTAATTTGTAAACCGGCGGCTAAGTTAACAGCAAAAACAAGAAATCACAATTGAAATTTGGTTTTTGTTATCATTATTGATTAATGATGCTAAAGGGTAACGCAAATTTAACATGGGGTTAAAATTGTTTTTACCCTTTTGTGCGCTTATTTAAGGCCAATGGGTATTAATCTGTTGTTGTAGGCACATGCTCTCTCTCTACCGCGTTTTTACGGCTAATGCGATACATTAACATGAGCATAACGTTGTTTTTACCACTACTAAGTGTAGGCGTGTAATTATGCTGATTGATCCAGCCGGCCTGCACAATCCACGATTTATCTACCTGGTAACCCAACGCTGCGGATATGCGGTTACGCTCAAAATTTGGTGCTTTGTTATTAAAAAACACTTCATCAAAAACAGAGATGAACCAGGTTTTGGCTACAATTTTGGTGTTGTTTAAGGGCACAAACATATTTAACCTGTATCTGAAACGGTTGCGGTAGTCGCCGTTTACCCAACGCTGCTCAACCCGGTAGCGGTGCTCAAATTTTAGGCGATACAAAAACTGGTTAACCGTCATTTGTTCCCACATCCGGTATTCGTTAATTGTGGGGCCTTTGCCGAGGTCGGTATAATCATAAGTATGATAGGTGCCTGTACCCAGTAAAGCGGTAAAGTTTTTATCCAGATCGTAGCTTACACCGGCTTTTGCCTCATAATATTGAAATTGTGTGAATACACCGTTCATGCGGGTTTGCAGTTCCGAGTATCCACCCCATTTATGGCTGCTATCCCCCGGTAAAACCACCGTGGCTATACCCCATGTACCCAGTTTCGAATCCTGTGCTTTAACAGCAAGTGAAGATGCTGTTAACAAAAAAAGCAATAGTAAAGTATTATTAACGGTTTTAAACATAATTGTTGGGTTTAACCGCACAAATGTATTTCCTTAATATTACCTTAATGTTAAGTACGGAAGTGTTAATGTTAATATAATGTTAATTTTATATCAATTATGCACTAATGTGCTGTGAAGTTGTTATTTTATTAACACATAGACGTGTTTGCATGCTCATAATTGGTATTGTAAAATACTTACAGTAGTTAAACTGGTTTGGGGCTGTTAAAACAGGAAGTAAGTTTTGCTGGATTTACAACGGCAAAATGCCGATATGCGGGGGAGGTTGTTAAACTTTGTTAAACCCATCAGCTATTAAATAATACGCCCTAACATTCCTGCGTTTTAGATTTAAATAATGAGCGTTAAAAAGTTAATCATTTGATTAATTTTTACTTTTTACAAACATACATCTACTTGCTAACACCTATTTTTGAATATCATTTATAAACATCAACACTTATGGCAATATTAACAATCCAAATACCCGACAACGAAGTAATTACGCTATCAACCATTGTTGAGCGAATTGCCGGCAGCATTTTAAAAATAAATGCCGATGAAGACATTTACACTAACGATTGCTTACAAAAAGAAGACGATCATTTTATTAAAAATAAGCTGACCACATCATTCCCGTTTAATCACCTCTGGAACGATTAGGCCTATCACAAAAGAAAATTAACCTGTTAATAAATACCATAAAATGCAAAAAGCCTGCCGGTGATCTCCGGCAGGCTTTTTGTATTTTATAACACTGCTTTTTAGTAATGCCTTACCACCCGGCGGTGTACTACAACAGGTCTGTGATGATAAGGTCGGCGTACCCTGTGTCTTACAACTACAGTTCTGCGAACCGGGCGGTGGTGATAATGGCGATGTACAGGAGCGCCAACTCTGGCCTTTACTACTACCTGTGCTTTTGCGCCTTCAAATGTGAACAACGCAACCAGGGCTATTAATAATACTTTTATAGTTTTCATTTTTTTTGAAATTTTAGTTCTGTATAACAACACGCTCGTGTGTGCGCACCGGCTCATCATGGCGATGATGCCTTCTTTCACGATATTCGGCCGAACAACTGGTAAAGCCCATGGCTGCCAATATAAGCAGCGCTATGGAGCGTGATATTTGAGCTTTCATAATAATTGGTTTTTATGTTTTTAATAGATATATGGGTTTAACAGCTATAAACTGTAAAGGTTTGACACGGCGAATGGTATCGGTTAAATTGTTACAATGGGGGAGGGAAAGCTGGTTGATTGCTATCGGATATTGTGTAAACTAACCAAGGTTAATACTCACCCGAACATCGCTACGCTTGTTCACCCTCTCTCTTCGGCTGCGCCGGAAAGAGGGAATTGCTTGATTTATAACATGGAAAAAAGTAAAACCCGTTCAAACCCCTCTATGCGGCGAAGCCGGAGACAGGGCGCCGTCCCTACAAAGTCGGGGCTGGCGGGTGAGTCTTAGCCAGCATTCGGAGCCTATTGCATGGTATTAAATGTGTTACCAGCTTTTTATTTCCTTTTCCCGGCCAACCAATTATTCAATAAAAAGAATATCGCATCAAATATCAAAAAGGCGATCATCACAAAAAACGAATTGATGAGTACGCTTTGGTATCCCAGCTTATCAACATTTAAAAACGGATATGGGTACAGGCGGTATAAAGCACCACGAATGAGGGCATATACAAGATACAGAAGCGGGAACCAAAGCCAGGATAGCGCTTGTGATAAATTAAGCTTCTCTTTAGGTACAAAAATGAGCCAGAAAACTATAAAAGCTATCGGATTAAACAAGTGTGTTAATTCGTTAGTGAGCGCGAACAGGCCCGGGGGCACCCAAAGACTTCTCAGTACGGTATTATAAACCAGGCCAACAATGGTGATATAAAGCGCTGTGGCAGTAACCACACTGTTAGCGGCGAAGAATTTCTGAAACGCCGATGCAGGTTTTAATACGATAGCAAGCAGACAGCAGCCAACCAGTATATTGCTCAATATGGTAAAAAAGCTGATGATCTGCACTATAGCGCCGCCAAAAGTGCGGCCCTCTTGCAAATAGGCGTTTGTTGATATAATAAACTGAAGAATTATTGAGAACCATACTATAAGCGCTAATACAATAGCGCAAATGGTACCTGTTTTGCCTGGTTTTTGCATAATTATGGTTGCTTATCGTTTATTTACACTATCTAACATTAACTGCAACGACTGTTGGTTTGTACGCACACCTTCAATAACTCCAATGTTGGTTTTTATAAAAGCGATCAGGGTATCAGAAGGCTCATTGGCCCTTATTTTTTTGTTAGCTTTCATGTTGCCCGTTAATGCCTGGGCCGAACGGATGATTCCCCATGGTAAGCCCCACCATCCTAATAAAGCTGTGGTTGATGTTCCTTTTTGGTTGGCCTGTTGTAAGCAGGTTGGGCAGGCAATCATTAGCTTTCTTTTGTATCGTGTTAGCAGTATAAAGCTTTTTACAGTGCCAATTACAACTGCATTTAACGGCTGTTTTGCACTATTGCAAACCGGGCATGGCTGGCTGCGTATCAGCAATACATAATCATCAAAAGCTAAGCTGGTGGTATCAATAAATTGGGCGTCTATGCCGTTTGTTATATCGTTATCAAGTCCGCGGCTTTTTATTTCGGTCTTTAATATTTCAAAGGCTTCAGGCCGCAGGCTGGCAGCTTCGCTGATGGCCAGGTTAATAAGCTTATCGCTGGGTAAATTTTTATAGGTTGCTTTTAGCTGCTCAATATTAGGTTGCATGGCAATAAATGTAATAAAAGATATTAACACGGGCAGCCGCGTTTAATAAGTTAAATTTAAGAACCGGCTAAAATGAATGAAATGCTTTTGGTAAATATTTTTTATTTGTACTAACTTAACAATAGAGTAACCCGATGTTAATATCACACGTACAAATTAATAATATGATGGCTTACGTTAACATACCAAAAACAATATATTGCAAGTTTTGCAAAATATGTGGTGCACGGCCAATTATTGGGCCTGCAACCGATGGACTATATGTGGTTAAGTGCCCAAATGATGATGGTCATTATCAAACCCGGTCGGGCTTAATTGATATTGAGGATTGGAACCGTAATAATACCATCAATTTTATTGCCGACCGTGATTTTGGTCAGCAGGTGTCCTGCTAAGTAATATTTCTGTGATTTAGTCTTAGTGTTGGTTAAACACATATCTTTAAGTTTTTAAACCAAAAACTTAAAATGAGCTTTTTACTTACCAAAAACACCCGTAAACCCGGCAAGCTTAGGCTGGGCTTGTTACTCGCGGCTTTTTTACTGCCCGGTTTTTGCTTTGCGCAATCTGGTACCGATGCTGTACCGGTAGTTGACCATATGGCTATCTGTGTAAAAAACCTAAAAACAAGCGTAGCTTTTTATACAGATGTAATGCACTTGCGTAAAGTTGCTAACCCGTTTAAAGATACCACGCACCAATGGTACAGCCTGGGCAATGGCGTTAAACTACATGCCATACAGGGCGATTGTACCGGCGTGCACCCTATAGCAGAGCATTTGTGTTTTTCTGTGGGTTCTGTTAAAGAGTTTGCCAAAACACTGGAGAAATTAAACATCAAATACGGTAACTGGAAAGGTGATAGTAAAGAACCAACCCTAAGGGCAGATGGAGTGCTGCAACTCTATTTTCAAGATCCGGACGGTTATTGGATAGAGATCAACAGCCCTGCGCCAAAAAAGTAAAAACTATCTAAAAAGAAGCTTTTTACCCTGCGTTTTAAGCTTCTTTTTTATCCAATGCCCTTTCCAAAGCCAAAGGCCGGAGATGACAATTGCAGGTAAAAACACCCATTTAACAGCCTCCGTGGCGTATAGCCTGTTTTCGATGGGGCCATAGATGTAACCAAGTACAGGTACGCTTAAAATTAAGAGCATCCAACGGATCAGCCGGCGTTCTAAAGCTGGGGTCATGTTAATCGGTATTAATATTCCAGCTCCTGACAATGGATACCGGCACGGATCAACAACCATTCGATATAACGGGGAGAAAGACCGCTGGATTCTATGCGCAGTATATTGTCGCAATCTTCCAGATCAAAATTCCACTGCGCAATAGCCGGCACTTTAGTAAGCAGGGTAGTTACCTTGCTTACCTGCCTTTTTTCTTTAACGCCTGTTGAAAATACCAATACATCCATAATAGTTTCTTTTTAGTATCAAGTAGTTAGTATCAAGACTTTTTTTGGTGGAAGTAGTGAGTAGTTAATATATATTTAACTACTCACCACTCACTATGCAACCATTCACTAATCCTGTTTCTCTTCATTGGTAGCAAAATCGTCCCATGGGCGGCGGTTAAATCCACCGTGGTGATGATCGCCCCAGCCGCACATGCGGTCTTTCATTTTGGCTTTAAACCTTTCCTTATCTTCGGGGCTCATGTTTTTAAAACGTTCTTCCATGCGTTTGCGCATCCATGGCGAGTTACCGCGGGCCCAGCCCGGTTTACCGCCTTTACCAAAGCCGAAGAGTATTTTGCATAGTATAAATATGCCCATAGCCTGCCAAAAGGTTATAATACCTACATGTAATATGGCAGGTAGTAAAATGTTCCATAGCTGCATCACCACAAAACTGATGAGCGAAAGAATGGCGGCTGCCCCGATGGGGAACAGTATAAACCGCGCTTTATAAAATGATCTTTTCATTGTATTTTTTAATGTTTTAAATTTTTTAATATTCTGTTATTTCAAGGTATAACTGTTTAAGCCTTTTGCGCAGGTGCAGCACAGCATACCGCTTGCGCGATACCAGGGTGTTAATATTTTGACCGGTAAGTTTGGCTATTTCGTCAAACGGCATATCTTCCAGTTCCTGCCATATAAACACCTGTTTCTGTTCTTCGGGCAACTCGTCGAGTGCTAAAAATAATTCGTCCCAAAACAGGTTGCGCAGATATTCGGTTTCGGGGGTACTGGTTTCGGCATACAAAATGGCTTTAAAATTTTCGCCATCCTCTTCGTCGTCATCAGTAGCCAGCATATCATCCAACAGGGTTTCTGTTTTCTTTTTATGCTTATCGGTTATTTTGTTGCGGGCCACTTTATAGAGCCAGGCGCTTGTTTGCTCAATTGGTTCCGAATTGATGACCGAACTAAACTGATACCAAACATCCTGCAGAATGTCTTCAGCGTCGGCATCATTGTTTACCCTTCTTCTGATAAAACCCAACAGGCTTTTGCCATACGCTTTTATGGTATGTATAATATGACTGTTTTTGTCTTCGGACATTACGGCGGTTATCAATTTATTACTCCTTTAAAGATAAAGACGATTGACAATTGAAAACATTTTATTTTTTTTTGATTTTTTTTGGAGTAAGGATTTTTAGAGTAAGGGTTTTGGGATAATGGACTTTTGGACAAAGGAGCAAGGACTAAAAAACTGTCATGCTGAGTTTAAAAATCCGGGGGACTCTGAAGGGGAGCATGACGTAAACAGGGCGCATAAGACTCACCCCGACGAGGCTCCGCCCGTCGGCCCTCTCTCCAACTTCATTGCAAAGAGGGCAATAAAATTTTAAAACCCTCTTTGCGGCGCAGCCGGAGAGAGGGTGGTCCAGCGAAGCGTAGACCGGGTGAGTCTTAGCCAGCGTTTGTATAAATATCCAATATGTCATGGGTAGGTACGAAGCATCTGTTCGCAAACTATACAGGGCGAAGATGGCTGGCTGGGAATAGATTCTTCACTACGTTCAGAATGACAAAAAGTGGGAGTTTCTAAACACTCCGTGGGTAGTTGTAATAAAGTCCCTATTTACAAACGATACAGGAGCAAACGCTATCAGTTGGCGCTTATATTACCTTGCAAATGACAAATTTTGTTAAAATGGCATACACAAAGGAGAGAACGTTGCCTAAATACCAAAATCTACTTACTTTCAACCCTTAATGAACAAACGTCAGTCTGCCGGTAAAGCATTATCCAAATTATTGTTGCCCGTGTTGCTTTTGGGTGTAACCGCGGCAAGTGCCCAGGAGTTTGGGGGTAACCCGCCATCCATCAAATGGAAACAGGTAAATACGCCGGCAGCTAAGGTTATTTTTCCGGCGGGGATGGATTCGGCAGGTGTTAATGTGGCCAATATTGTACAGCAGATGAACGGGCTGGTAAAGCCTACCATTGGCAGCAAGCAACGGCAGATAAGCATTGTTTTACAAAATCAAACTACCATATCAAATGCTTACGTAGGCCTGGCGCCGTTTAGGAGTGAGTTTTTTTTAACGCCCGAACAAAATAGTTTCGATATTGGCAGTTTGCCATGGCAGCAGCAACTGGCCATTCACGAGTTTAGGCACGTGCAGCAATACAATAACTTTAATGTAGGGCTATCTCATTTTTTGCGCATAGTTTTTGGCGAGGGAGGGCAGGCGCTGGGTAACGATCTATCGGTACCTAACTGGTTTTTTGAGGGCGATGCCGTGTTTAACGAAACCCATGTAAGTGAGCAGGGCAGGGGGCGCTTACCTTATTTTTTTAACGGTTACAGGGCGTTATGGGTCGCCGGTAAAAATTATAGCTATATGAAGCTGCGTAATGGATCGTACCGGGATTTTACACCCGACCATTATCCGCTGGGCTACATGCTGGTTTCTTACGGGCGCGAAAAGTACGGCGATGACATCTGGAGGAAAATAACTCACGATGCCGCGGGCTTTTACACCGGCTTTTACCCTTTTGAGCGGGCGGTGAAAAAATATACCGGCACTAGTTTTAAAGCGTTTACCAACCAGGGGCTCGATCATTTTAAAGAACAATTTGCCGCCGATGAGCAAACGCAATCGCCCCAAATAAAATCACCTAAACATTTTGATGCCAATAGGGAATACCCGGCATTTGTGAATGATAGCACGCTCATTTACATGAGAAGCACTTACGATCATGTTCCTGCCTTTGTAGTAAAAACAGGCAACCACGAAAGCAAGATCAGCACACGCTCTTACTCCTTAGATAATTATTTTGATTACCATGATGGTAAGGTTATTTATCCATCTTACCGCCCGGATCTGCGCTGGGCCTATCGCGATTACAGCGAACTGATGTTATTGGATATTGCTACCGGCCAGGAACATCGTATTACCCAAAAAGCTAAATATTTTGCGCCCGCCTTTAGTGCCGATGGTAAAAGTATTGTAGCCGTGAAGGTTGGTCCATCTGGCAAAAGCGAATTGCATGTATTAAATACTGATGGTAAGTTGCTAACGGTTGTGCCTAACCCGCAAAAGCTGTTTTATACTTATCCTAAGTTTTATAAGGATGATGAGCTGATTGCCGCAGTAAGAAATCACCAGGGGGAGATGACCTTGGCCATAATTAATAAAAATACGGGAGATGCTAAATATTTATTGCCATTTACATTTAAGCCGATAGGGTTTACAGCTATTAAAGGCGATACGGTATATTTTACCAACGTTGTTGACACGCAGGATAGGTTATTTGCTTTAATGATAAACAGCAATAGGCTTTATGAATTATTGCCAACCGAAAGCAACACGGCTATTGGCAATTACCAACCGGCCATAGCCAATCATAAAATGGCCTGGGTTGGGTTTACTGCCGCCGGTTACCAGATAACCGAGGCCAACAAAAAAGATCTGAAATGGATTGATGTCGGCGATATATATGCCAATACCAAACTGCCTTTATTGGGCATCAACGCTATTAGAAACGATTCATCGGCCAACATGCTGTCTGGCGTGGTTGATAAACCTTTGCAGGTTACCAATTACTCCAAAGCGCATGGTTTGTTTAACTTCCATAGCCTTATTCCCAACATCAGCGATCCCAATTATTCGTTTGCCATAACCGGAGAAAATGTGTTGAACACCTTCCAGTCGCAGGTATCGTTTAATTACAATACCAATGAAGGTTACAAGGAGTTTAGCTTTGATGCAGTGTACGGCGCATTGTTCCCTTACTTATCTGCCGGGGTTGATTATACCCTCGATCGCCGGCAATTTATAAAAGGTAACTATGTATACTGGAACGAGACCCAGCTGCATGGCGGACTGGAAGTACCACTCACCTTTTCACAGGGGAAACACATTACCGGGTTAACCATAGGCAGCGATCTGTATTTTAACCGCACCAATTTTCAGCAGCCATATTCGGCGCAGTATGCCGATAGGGGATACACCTATCTCAATAATTATCTATCGTTTAACAATCAAACCCAGAGTGCTAAAAAGAATATTTACCCAAGCTTTGCACAAAATATCAGCCTAAATTATAAAACAGCTATTTCTGGCATCAGCGCCACACAGTTTTTGGCAACGGGTACATTTTATTTTCCGGGGCTGGTAACTAACCACAGTTTTGTAATTAGCCTGGCGCACCAGCAAAGGGGTAAGGATAATGTGATCAGCTTCTCTAACGATTTTCCGTTCAGCAAAGGCTACACTGTGCAAAACCTGGATGATATGAACAAGGTAGGATTTACCTATCATTTCCCGATAGCTTATCCCGATGCCGGTTTTGGCAACATCTTTTACCTTTTACGCTTACGCGGCGCCCTGTTTTTTGATTACACCCGTGCATCATCTACAAATTATTATATTGATGGCAGCAGCTTTAAGCAAAACTTCCGCTCGGCAGGTGGTACGCTGTTTTTCGATACCAAGTTTTTTAACCAAAACAGTATCTCCTTTGGCATAAGATACAGTCGTTTGCTCGATGAAGATACTTTTGGATTTACCGGCCGAAACAGGGTAGAGCTGGTGTTGCCGGTAACGTTTTTTTAGGAGAGCAAGTGCGAAGAATCAGAAATTAAGTGTGAAGAATCGGGAATTAAGTGCCAAAAGTCAAGAATTAAGAGTCAGGAATCAAGATTATTTGGGGTGGGGGACTCGCGTTCCGACAATTATAAATTTAGCAGCCTTTGTCTTAACTCTTGATTCTTATATCTTGACTCTTATTTATTAGCCAGTTCAATCAATTTGCTCACCCTGTCAACGCTGGTTACGTCAATAGCATACTCGTCGCCGGGGGTATCGCTCATAATAATATGGTCGTTATGATATTGCATTTTACTGTGCAGCGCTATACGTGCAGATGAGTGTACTTCGGTAACCTTGGTGAAATACACCAGGTCGGCCACGTTGGCTTCGTTTACGCCGGCCCCGGGCATAATGGCTATACGGCCGTTTGCTTTTTTTACCAGTTGATTTAAAATGGTTGCGCCTTCCATTGCCGAGCTTTTTCCACCCGAGGTAAGTATACGGTCGCAACCTATCTCAATAATGTCTTCAAGGGCCTGGTACAGGTCTGCGCACATATCAAACGCGCGGTGAAAGGTAACACTCAATCCCCATTGTTTGGCTAGCCGTACCATTTCAAGGCAACGTGGTTTATCTATGGTACCATCGGCGTTAAGCATGCCTATAACTACGCCATCGCAGCCGGCCTCTATACAGTAGCGAATATCGGCCAGCATAATTTCATATTCCAGGTCGGTATATAAAAAGTCGCCGGCGCGGGGCCTTATCAGTACAAATAGTTTAATGTGTAATAGTTTGCGGGCCATTAATATCTGGCCGTACGATGGCGTGGTACCGCCTTCTTTTAAGTTTTCGCAAAGCTCAACACGCACTGCACCACCATCCTGGGCGGCAACGGCCGATGTAACCGAATTAGCGCAAACTTCAAGCGAAACACGATTGATCGGATTGGTGGTTTGGGGTTCTGGTTTTATAATTTCGGCCATTTTGGAGTTTCCTGTTGTTTGGTTCGGGGTTCGTGTTTGTTATTTTGGTTCCCGTTGCCCTGTTTGGTTTAAGTAAAATTGATTTCTGTGAGCTCACAGACGGTTTTTATTTTGTGGATTACCACAATCATTAAAGGTGCAACTTGCGCCTGTTTTATAGTTTGAGGATGGTGATGCACTTTGAAAATAGCCCAAAATGCTAATTCTCGCCCCCGAACCCTGCAACACGCTCCTTATTTGCCCGCCGGATAGTAACTTTTACCCGGTATCAACAGGTCTTGTTGTTTAGCATCGCATACGGCGAACGAAAATCCCGATTGGATAGCGTAAGCTCCGTACTCGCCTTTTTTGTTGATAGCCAAAAATCCTACCTGGATCTGTTTGGCAGTTTCGGGTTTCTTTTTGATGATGCGGTGAACGGCCTCTTTACAGGCATCCTCTGGCGACATGCCCTGGCGCATCAGTTCAACCACCAAAAAACTCCCCACATTACGAATCACTTCTTCGCCTACACCGGTTGATGTGGCTCCGCCAACCTCGTTATCTACATAAAGGCCTGCCCCTATGATAGGACTGTCGCCTACACGGCCGTGCATTTTAAATGCCATGCCGCTGGTGGTACAGCCGCCAGATATATTACCCTTGGCATCAATGGCCAGCATGCCAATGGTATCATGATTGTATTTACCACCGGGACGGTTACTGCCATTCTCCACATTCATTACCGGGCTGTATTTGGCCGTTTTTAGCCATTCTTTCCAGGCTTTTTCTGCTTTGGGCGTTAGTAGTTTTTCCTTTTTCATCCCTTGCTCAACCGCAAACTGTGTAGCGCCTTCGCCAACCAGCATTACGTGTGGCGTTCTTTCCATCACCATACGGGCAACCGATATAGGGTGCGCTATGTTTTCCATCGCCGCAACAGATCCGCAATTGCCAAATTCATCCATAATACATGAGTCGAGGGTAACATGCCCGTCACGATCTGGTGTGCCGGTACGTCCAACTGTGCCATTGGTAATATCCAACTCCTCGGGTACGCGGGCACCTGCCTCAATAGCATCCAGCGCACGACCGCCTTTCTCGAGTGTTTTCCATGCCTCTTTATTGGCATAGATCCCAAAATCCCAGGTTGATATCACAATTGGTAAATTAGTATCAGGTTTTAATGATACTGTTTTTGCTAAAGCAGAATTTGAAAGTGCTGCCAGTGAGGCACCTGCAGCTGATATTTTGATGAACTTGCGGCGATTGTACATATGGCTAATATAGTTAAAACATGCAAAAAATAAAGGGCCTCAGCTAAACAGGGTAGCTATCGTGCGTGCAAAGAATAAAAAGCAAGAATACCTGTAAAGCAAGCTATAGGAAGAGGTGCCGATTTGTGTATTTGATAGTTGTAGGAGCACGATTTAAACTTTTTAAGTCCTCTTCTTTGGAGAGGATTTAGGTGAGGCTCTTACTCAAAGTCCTGCTGGCAGTTAAAACAATGCCAGGCTTTGCGGGCATAAAACGGAAACACCATTAGTAAGAAAGATATAATTGCAGTAAGCCAATGTACTCTTTTAACTGTAGCCTCGCCATGGCGAACGTTGGTCGATCCGCAAAATGGGCAAATCACCGCGTTATTGGTTTCTTCATCAAGTTCAACATGGTCAAGGTTGTGCATATCGCCTTCGGCGGCTAATATAGCGCGGCATTTTTCGAGGTCGCGTTCAAAAATTTTGAGTTTAATACCGCCTACTGCCTGGTTATACAGCGGGTTGGCTGTAAGTGTATTCTCATCGGCAATAAAACAGGGTATTCCATTATCTTCCAGCTTGGTACGTACAATATGTGCCAGCATAACATCGTAATAGTTTTCAAACGTTATGATCTTTTCGTCTTGTTCGGTAGCCATAATAGTAGTAAATGAAATATATATACAAAGGTAACTTGTTTTTTGTTTAATTTGAGGCTATGAACCGCATCGACCGTATTTCGGCTATTTTGATCCAGTTACAATCGCGCAGGGTGGTAAAAGCCGGTGATATTGCCGAGCGTTTCAATATCAGTCTGCGTACGGTTTACCGCGATATTAAAACGCTTGAAGAAGCGGGCATACCGCTTATTGGCGAAGCCGGGGTAGGCTATTCTATTATGGATGGTTACCGTTTGCCGCCCGTAATGTTTACCCGTGAGGAGGCAACCGCCTTTTTAACTGCCGAAAAGTTTGTTGAAAAACTTACCGATGCCACTACCAATGCCCAATACCAATCGGCCATGTATAAGGTGCGGGCAGTATTAAAAACATCAGAAAAAGACGCGCTCGAAAACCTGGATGGCAGCATTGAGGTGATGAAGAGCCATAGTCAAAAGCGGGCTGCTAACAATAACGATCATATTCAGCCCATACTGGATTGCATCATTCATAAAAAGGTGATCTGTATCGATTATTTTGCCGCGCACAGTCAGGAAGATACCAAACGTGATGTGGAGCCGGTTGGGGTAGTTTATCTCGATAGCTTTTGGCACCTGATAGCCTATTGCCGTTTACGTAACGATTACCGCGATTTCAGGATAGACCGTATTCGCAAGCTGGTAGTAACCGAAGCCAGTTATAACAACAGCAAACACCCAACTTTAAAAGCCTACATAGCCCAAACTATTAAGGAGAAAGACCTGGTGATGGTGGTGATAAGGGTGGATAAGGAGATTTACAATTACCTCGAAACTCAGAAATACTATAGTGGTTTTATATCGGAGAAAACCGTAGGCAACAAAATAGAGATGACCTTTTTAACCATGTTTATAGAAGGGTTTGCCCGTTGGTATATGATGTTTGGCGACCATGCCGAGATCATTAAACCCGATACGTTGAAAGATAGAGTGGCCGAAATTATTACGGCCATCAGCCAAAAAAACTTGCAGGAGTTAAATTCCTACTGACATACTGCTGTCATTACCATGTGTTTTATTTGTGCTGTAATCAAAATCTAAAACACATGGAAATTAAAACAATCCTAATTTGGGTGCTGCTATTGGTATATGTGGTGCCCAGCTACATTTTTGGCTTCCAGAAATTGTTTGGTAGAAAAGAAAAAGCGCTGCGTTTTAAAGCCTGGGGCTACCCGGTTTGGTTTATGCGCTTATTGGGTTTTATAGAGGTGTTTGGCAGCAGCCTGATGCTTTACGAGCCAACCCGTGTTTACGGCATAGCGTTGTTTGCGCTAGTTTTAGCCGGGGCGGTTTACACCCACATTAAATCTCATGATCCTAAAAGTGATGTAATGACGCCCGTATACGTGGGCTTGCACTTATCAGTTATATTTTTGCTTACCCTATCAATAGCTTAACATTATGAAATACTGGATAACCGTAGTATCAAAAGATCATATTACCCGTGGCGTGGCCGGTGGTTTTATGCAGGCTAACCATGGCAAACAAGGGCCGCTTACCCGTATGGCAACCGGCGACTGGGTAATTATTTATTCGCCCAGGCAAACCATGAATGGTGCCGAGCCGCTGAAAGCGTTTACCGCCATTGGGCGCGTTGCCGGCGATGAGATCTATCAATATAAAATGAGCGAAGATTTTGTTCCGTTTCGCAGGGATGTTACGTATTATAAATGCGAGGAAACACCCATTGTGCCGCTGGTGGATGAGTTGAGCTTTTTGCCCAATAAAAAATCATGGGGATACCCTTTTAGGTTTGGTTTTTTTGAATTGCCCGGGCACGATTTTGAGCTGATAAAAAAGCAAATGATAAAAGACGAGCCTATACCCGTTAACCAATAAATTAAGCCAATAAAATACCGCATTATGGAAAAGCTGACAGTAAACACCCAAATTAAATTTAAAGCCCCTGCTGCCAAAGTATGGCAAGGCCTCACCGACCCTGCAATGGTAAAAGAATACTTTTTTGGCACCAATTTAGAATCGACCTGGAGGGTAGGGGAGCCCATCAAATTCAGTGGCGAATGGGATGGACATAAGTACGAGGATAAGGGAATAATTCTGGAAATAGAACCCGGCAAGTTTGTTAAATACAGTTATTGGAGCAGCATGAGCGGCACCGAAGATAAGCCCGAAAACTATGCCAACATAACTTACAGCCTGGCCGAAAACGGCAATGAAACCACCCTGACCGTTACCCAGGATAACGTAAAAAGCCAGGAGGCCAAAGAGCACTCCGAACAAAATTGGAAAGGGCTTTTTGAAGAGTTAAGGAAGATGATAGAATAGTGTTTTGATACGTCCCACGCGTCATTGAGGAGGTACCAGCAGTACTGGAAAAAACAGTAATGGCACCTTAAAAAAGACCGTCATTGAGTGACAACCGGGGGTAACCCAGAAAAAACAGTAATGACATCTTAAAAAAAAAACCGTCCTTGCGAGGAGGTACGACGAAGCAATCCCCAAATTACAGGGCGGATTTGCATAGCTACTCTGTAAGTCGGGGATTGCTTCGTACCTCGCAATGACGGCGGCGATGGTGTTGTGTTTAAAAAAATACATACTGATAATCAATGCTTTGAAAGTATGTCATTATAAGTAACAATCAGAGTTAACCTGAAAAAAACGGGAGTGACATGGTTGCAAATGGGCGGTTGTGGACTAAATAATAATGGGGTCTTCTTTAAAAAGGTGGTGGGAATGTGCGATTCCCCTCTCGAGAGGGGCGGAGGGGTGTGTTTATGCACGCGAAAGAACGCAGTAGAACACACCCCTGCCACCGCACTTCCCATCCCGCCCCCTCTCGAGAGGGGAACAAAATTATGAAGACACCTAATTGTATCTCGGGCATTAGAAACTTAAAAAAATACACTGAAAATCAACACTTTACAAGCATGCCATTATAACGAATGAAGCAATCTCTACAGAGGCAGGTCGAACCTGCAAAACTGATCTGTATAGCATAGAGATTGCTTCGTTCCTTATAATGACATACTTTTAAAATATTGATTATCAACATGATTTTTTTTAACACAACATCCTCGCCACCGTCATTGCGAGGCACGAAGCAATCCCCTACTTACAGAGTAGCTGTGCAAAACCGCCCTGTATTTTGGGGATTGCTTCGTCGTACCTCCTCGCAATGACGATCTTTTTTAGGATGTCATCAATGTTTTTTCCAGTCGAGCTGGTTGTCACTCGCAATGACGGCTTGTTTTTTTACTTTAAATAAATAGTGTATTTTTTTGATTAAAAGTTAATTATAAATCAGTATAACAAATAGTAATGGCAACAATAACAGAAAATGTGCACATAGAAGGTTTCTTTTTGGAGGGGATTTCGGTACGCACCACCAATCAAAACGGACAATCGGCAAAAGACATTGGCGGGCTTTGGGGCAGGTTTATGGAGGATAATGTGCTGCCACAAATTGAAGACCGTATAACCGATAAGATCTATTGCGTATACACCGAATATGAAAGCGATTACACCGGCGTATATACGGCGGTATTAGGCTGCAAAGTACGTTCGCTGGATAAAATTCCTAATGGATTGACTGGTCTTACCATACCCGCTGCAAATTACGTAAAGTACACTGCCAAAGGTCGCCTGCCCGATTGTGTTGCCGAAACATGGCAGGAGGTATGGAATAGTAATTTGGACAGAGCCTACATTGCCGACTTTGATGGTTGGGGAGCAAAAGCGCAAAATCCAGAGGACGCGGAAGTGGAGATTTATGTAGGAGTGAAGTAAAAAAATAAGATCGTTGTTGAACGCTTTTAAAGCCGTTAGATAGTATTAGGCTTTTTGTCATTCTTGTAACCCCCAGGGATTCTGAAGGTGGAACGACAACCTGAAAAATTTGTCATGCTGAGGTACGAAGCATCTATTCGTGAACTTTACAGGGCAAATAGGCGTGGCGCAGAATAGATTCTTCACTGCGTTCAGAATGACAAAAGGAGGGGGGCTTGTGATGCTGAGGTACGAAGCATCTATTCGTGGACTTTACAGGGCAAATAGGTATGGTGCAGAATAGATTCTTCACTGCGTTCAGAATGACAAAAGGAGGGAGGCTTGTGATGCTGAGGTACGAAGCATCTATTCGTGAACTATACAGGGCAAATAGGCATGGCGCAGAATAGATTCTTCACTGCGTTCAGAATGACAAAAAGGGTGATTTTAAAATAGTATGTTTTATCGTTACAGAATTTTCTGTAACGATAAAAATAAACGCTATTATCTGTTAAAATTCAGTCTTTTACCAGTGTTACCTTCAATCAAACTACCGTTAGCGTACGCTACGTTACCCGATACCAGTGTATAAGCAATTTTAGAACGGAAGGTAGTACCCTCAAACGGACTCCAGCCGCATTTATATAAGATGTTGTTTTTGTTTACGTTCCATGGTTTATTGAGGTCAACCAGCACCAGGTCGGCCCAATAGCCTTCGCGGATGAAGCCACGCTTATCAATCTGGAAACAGGTGGCTACATTGTGCGCCGTTTTTTCGGCAATTTGTTCAAGACTTATTTTACCGTGATGATAAAGTTCCAGCAGGGCCGGTAAGGCGTGTTGTACCAATGGTCCGCCAGATGGAGCTTGTAAATATGGTTGCGCTTTTTCTTCGATGGTATGCGGGGCATGGTCGGTAGCAATTACATCAATTTTGCCATCTAAAACGGCCTGCAAAATAGCATCCCGGTCGCTCTCTTGTTTTACCGCGGGGTTCCACTTAATAAGGTTGCCCTTGGTCTCATAATCGGCATCGGTAAACCACAGGTGATGCACGCAGGCTTCGGCGGTAATACGTTTATCTTTTAGCGGGGTTTTATTATCAAAAAGGTGCGTCTCCAACGCGGTTGAAATGTGCAGAATGTGTAAACGGGTATTGTGTTTTTTAGCCAGCTCAACCGCCATTGACGATGATAAATAGCATGCCTCGGCACTTCGTATTTTAGGATGTAAAGTAATTGGCAGGTTTTCGCCTAAGAGTTGCTTGTAATGGTTAAGGTTGCTTTTTATGGTGGCCTCATCTTCGCAATGCACGGCTATCAGCATGGGCGAGTTAGCAAACAGGTTATCCAGCGTTTGTGGATTATCTACCAGCATATTGCCGGTTGATGAACCCATAAATACCTTAATGCCGCAAACGTTGGCTATATCGGTACGCAATACTTCATCGAGGTTATCATTTGATGCCCCCATAAAAAACGAGTAGTTGGCCAGCGAATTACGCGATGCTATCTCATACTTATCTTCCAGTAACTGTTTTGTTAGGGTATTGGGTACGGTGTTGGGCATCTCCATAAAAGAGGTTATGCCTCCCGCAACTGCCGCGCGCGATTCTGAATGAATATCGGCTTTATAAGTAAGTCCGGGTTCGCGAAAATGCACCTGGTCGTCAATACAGCCGGGCATCAGGTATAAACCTTCGGCATCGATCACTTCGTCGGCCGGGACATCAATCTGCGCATCTATCCGGTCAATTAAACCATCTTTTACCAATACATCGGCAACGTATTGCTTGTTTTCGTTAACTATTGTTGCTGATTTTATGAGGATGGTAGCCATAGATTTTGGATTTCGGATGTTCGACTTCGGATTTATTGATGGGCAAATTTATAATTTAAATAACAAGCTCCTAACGTTATGCTTCCTGAAGTTTTGGTTCGGCCGGAAAATCGCCCATGTTTTTATACATGGCGGTTCCGTTTTTTTCGCTGTCTTCAACGGCCCAGGTGGCCATAGCCTGCATCACCTGTCGTAAAGCCAGGCCCGATGGACTCAGGCTATAGGTAACGTACGGAGGAACCACCGGTTTGGCTTCCCTGGTAATAAGGCCGTCGGCTTCCAGCTGTTTAAGGTGCTGTATCAATACCTTTTCGGTAATGGCAGGGATAGTTTTCCTCAACTCGCTGTAGCGTTTGCTGCCCGTTAACAGGTGAAATACGATGATTGGTTTCCAATAGCCGCCTATGCGTTCCATTACATACGTTACGGGGCATTCTTTAAAGGCTGTTTGTTTGTTTTCTTGTATGGTTGATGCTTCTTTTATCTGGGTCATTTTTGATACATACTTTAGGGTAAGTACTTGTATAAAAGTAAGTACAAATATAGCTTTGCCTTCAACAAAATCAAAATATAAAAAATCATGAAAGTAATAGTAACAGGCTCATTGGGCAATATCAGCAAACCATTAGCAAAACAATTAATTGCCGCAGGCCACCAGGTAACCATCATTAGCAGCGATAAAAATAAAACAGCCGATATTGAGGCGTTGGGAGCTAAAGCGGCCATCGGTTCGTTGGCCGATACCGGTTTTCTAACCGCAACATTTACCGGGGCAGACGCGCTGTATGCTATGGTGCCTCCAAATTTTGGTGCCGGTAACTTAAGGCAATATATGGGCGATACAGGTAAAAGCTATGCCGAAGCGATACAAAAAGCCGGCGTAAAAAAGGTAGTGGCATTAAGCAGTATCGGTGCGCATTTAAATGATGGAACGGGCCCAATAAAGGGGATTCATGATGTGGAAGGCATTTTAAGCGGAATTGATAATGTTGCTATCAGGTTTATCCGCGCGCCTTTCTTTTATGTAAACTTATTTAACGATATCCCATTGATAAAACACCAGGGAATTTTGGGTGCCAACTATCCGGCAGATGCCCGGTTGGTGATGGTACATCCCACAGATATAGCCGCCGCCATCGCCGAAGAAATTGAAGCTGATTTTACAGGTAAAAGTGTACGCTATATAGTTAGCGACCAAACTACAACTACCCAATTGGCAACCGCCTTAGGTACCGCAATTGGGAAACCCGAATTACCATGGATTGAGTTTACCGATGAGCAGACCCTTAATGGTATGCTACAGGCCGGCTTACCGCCAGAGATGACAAAAAACTTTGTAGAAATGGGTACGGCTATCCGCAGCGGAGTGATCTGGGAAGATTACGACCTGCACCGGCCAGCCACATCTGGTAAAGTTAAACTGCATGATTTTGCGAAGGAATTTGCAGAAAAGTACAATGCGTAATTGCTTATAACAACTAAGCCGCCTCAGTACTCCTGGGCGGCTTAGTTGCTGTTATTTCAATTGTTTGATCCAGTCTGATACCTTTTGCAATGCCAGCGGATTAACCGTTTCTGCACTTTGGGCATACTCGCCTATAGAGCCGGTTTGGGCTTGCTGAAAAAGGTGGTTGAGGCCCGGTAATGCAATTTCCTGGTGGTTTTTGTTGCCGGCTTTTTGCAAACCGGCTTTTATGGCGGCCAGGTTAGCTTCGCTGTTTACCTGCATATCTAATGTGCCGTTAAGGGCCAGTACAGGGCATTTTACTTTGGTTAAGTAATCGGCCGGGTTTAAAGTAATAAAGTAGCGAAACCAGGGCGTGCCTATCTCGTCAACGGTACTGCTTACAATGTTTTCTATTTTGGCGCCGCCTAATGCTTTTGGTGGATAGCTTTTAAGGTCGTTGGTTAAAATGGTATCTAATTTAGCTTTAAAAGCAGCATCGGGTAAGTGGCTGTATTGCCTGCTTGCGGCATAAAGTTTTACATTGGTTGCCATGCTTAACTTAACCAATTCGGCAGGCTGGCCGCTCAATCTCGACAGATCTGCTGTTTGTTTTACCATCAGATCGCTGATGGGTACACCAGGGCCGGCCAGCAGTACTATAAATTTTACAGCTTTGTTGCGGCTGGCAACCAAGGGGGCAATAATGCCACCTTCACTATGGCCTATCAAACCTATCTGGAGTGCTTTTAAATCGGACCTCGATCTGATGAAATTAACCGCCGCCTCGGCATCATCAGCAAAATCGGCACTGGTAGCGGTCCTGAAATCGCCGGTAGATTGGGCCACGCCACGATCATCGTACCGCAGCACGGCAATGCCATTACGGGTAAGCCAATCGCTCCATACTAAAAACGGACGATGGTTAAACTGCGTGATCTCTTCATTCCTGTTCTGCGGCCCCGAGCCTGTTATAAGTACCACTATTTTGGTAGCCTTGCCATTCTCAGGCATCGTAAGCGTACCAGCCAGTTGATCGCCACCTTTGGCATTGATGAATTTTACGTCTTCCTGTTTGTACGGAAAATCTTTAGGGTCCTGCGGCCTTGGTGCATTGTCTGCTGCCTTGTTTGTCAATAAATTAAGCGGGAATTTAAAGCCTCCTTGCGCAAATGTTCCGTTAAATTTATCGCTATCGGGCAAAAAGGTACCGGTGTATTTAATGCCCAGTTTAGCGGCGTCGATAATAAGCTGATTATCTGAAAAAGTTGTTTTATCTACAGGCAAGCCATTCGCGCCCTGGTCAGGGCTGTCCATGGTGCTGGTATAAGTGTCGTTGTTTTTAGTAATATGAAACACCAGGTGTATGGCTTTGGTCTGCACTGTTAAAGTACCATACCATGTACCCACAATTGTTTGCGCGTAACTACCACCCGCAAGCAGGGCAAGGCATAAGGTAAAAACTAGTTTTTTTATCATGAGTTTATCTACTACAGGCAAATAACAATAAATGCCGAGCCCACAACGAAGATAACAAACAAAAAAGGGTTGAACCACCGGTTCAACCCTTTTTTGTCCAAAAATCCTTTGTCCAAAAATCCTTTGTCCAAAAATCCTTTGTCCAAAAATCCTTTGTCCAAAAATCCTTTGTCCAAAAATCCTTTGTCCAAAAAAACTATTTCTTCCCCCAATAATAATTAATACCAAAGTTAACGTTGGTATTTAAGCCCACATTAAATGAATTGGCTTTGGTTTGATAATCGTGAATGTATTGCAGGTTGCCAAAACCTAGGTTAACAGCCAGCTTTTTAGTTGCAAAAAATACGATGTTAGGGTTACCGCCAACTGTTAGCGAACCCGATTTAAAATTATTGGCATCCTGTGTGGTGGTTACACCAAACTGGGGGAACACGCCTATTTTATCGTTTAACATATAGTAATAACGAAAATGGACACCTAAAGACAATGCATCTGTGTGGTACTTATGATCGTAGGTATAGCTGGTTGTACCACTGCCTGGCAGTGCGGTGTAAACAGATGTTTCGGTACCCCCGCTGCGGGTATAGCCAGGCTGAATGCCTATAGACCATCTATTAGATAGGAAAAAGCCAAAATCGGGATTTAGCTGAAACGAATAAATGCCATGATTTTGGTAGTTGGTTGTGCCTTCGGTAAATACGGTGGTGGTTTTGTAACCATAACCATCGTAGTTGTAGTTAAAATTGCCACCTACATAATAGGAACCTTTGCCAATTTGTGCGTTTGCAGCTGCAGATGCCGCGATGATAAATAAAAGCGTAAATAAGTGTTTTTTCATTACTGAATTTTATAAGCGTTTATAAAAGAAACAGGATGTAACCATCAAGAAATAAAAAAGATAAGGTAAAATCTTGCAGTGGGGTTATCTCCGTTTGCCTCTTTTTATGGCCTTTTAAACGTAAAAGTTGTGTTTAAGGTTAGGTGCTACAACTTATAAATAGCCTGATAAAACAAAAAACCTATCTTTGCGGCATGGGTGTAACTTTTGAAGAATTTAATTTTAACCGGCAAATTTTGAATGCCATAGCCGATGCCGGTTATACCGAAGCTACGCCAATACAGCAAAAAGCAATTCCGCCTATTATGAATGGGCAGGATGTAATGGGTATAGCGCAAACCGGTACCGGTAAAACGGCAGCCTATGTTTTGCCTATTATCATGAAACTGAAATACGCACAGGGCAACGCGCCGCGTGCGCTTATTATTTCGCCAACGCGCGAGCTGGCCATGCAGATAGAAGAAAACGTTAAAATATTTGCTGCCAATACAGATCTGCGGGTTGTGGTTTTATACGGAGGCCTTGGTCCCAAAACTCAAATAGAAAACATTAATAAAGGGGTTGATATTATTGTAGCCACCCCCGGTCGTTTTATGGATATTTACCTGGCCGGGCATATTGTTACCAAAACCTTACAGGTGCTGGTATTGGATGAGGCCGATAAAATGATGGATATGGGCTTTATGCCCCAAATAAACCGCTTGCTGGAAGTGGTACCGGTAAAAAGGCAAAATCTGCTTTTTTCTGCCACCATGAGCGAGAAGATACATGAGCTATCTAATAACTTTTTGGAGTATCCAACCATTATAGAGGTTACACCACAAGCCACGCCGGCACAAACGGTTAACCAGCTTTTATATAAGGTGCCCAACGTTAAAACCAAAATACATCTGCTCAAAAAGTTACTGGAGGCCGAAGGCAATATTACCAAGTTGATGGTGTTTTGCAAAACCCGTGTAGTGGCCGATGATGTTTACAAGTTTTTGCTGCGCAAGTTTGGCGAAGGCGGCGTTAAGGTGTTACATGCCAATAAAGGGCAAAATACGCGTATCAATTCTATCAATTCGTTTAAAAACGATGAGGTGAAAATTTTGGTGGCCACAGATGTGGCTTCGCGCGGTATTGATGTGAGCGATGTAAGCCATGTTATTAATTTTGATGTACCGGTGGTTATTGAAGATTATGTACACCGGATAGGCCGTACAGGCCGCGCGCTGCAATCTGGTGAGGCCATTACTTTTTGTGGCCCTGCCGAAGAATACTATCTGAGCAAAATAGAGAAACTTATTAAGCAAAGTATCCCGGTATCGCCCATTCCTGATGATGTTTTTATAGAAGAAACAGGTTACGAGGAACGCCAGGAAATAGCCAAAGAGATTGATATGCAAAAGCGGAAAGATGACCCCGATTTTAAGGGAGCCTTTCACGAAAAGAAAACGCTTAACCAGCATAAAAAGTTTGATGAGGCCAAAAACAAGGTTAAATATGGCAAGGCTTATAAAGCTGCCGGTGGTAAAACCCGTTCGTCATCATCCCGTAAAAAACGTTAATCAATTTTAAAACAGCTCAAAATATTTTCATAGATGAAATTGCGTATTACCCCGTTAAATTTTGCTACTACATTTTTTATGGTGGCGGCGGTTTATATCTGGATAAATGGTGCAGCTATAGCAGGCCGCCCTATAGAAACCTGGAGCGGTACCATCGGTTGGATATTTATGCTTTTTGCCGCGGTAGTGTTTTTTATGGACCTGATGTTTCGCAATTTTTTTGCCGAACTAAAAAAGCTGTGGATAATAGAGCTGTGTGTTATAGCTTTAATTGCGGTGATGTTTTTTATGGTTAGATAATACTTTAATAAACTGAACTCGGCCGGAGTTCTAAATCTTGTTGGTTTATTTATTACCGGGCTTTTAATTGTCTGGAGCAATGCATCTCAAAATAAAAATTACAAATTCATTATAATCCCGTCGCCTTAAAATAGCATACTTTTGCGACTTCAATAAATACGATAAAATGAAAACTGCTGAAATAAAGCTCACCGTAACGCTCGACGATAATAACGTTCCAGAAAACATCATGTGGGAGTCAACAGATGCTGCATCAAAAGAGGCATTACCTGTAAAATCGTTTATGCTGGCCCTTTGGGATCAGAGCTATAAAAATACCCTGCGCATTGATCTGTGGACCAAAGATATGCCGGTTGACGAAATGAAACGTTTTTTTTACGAAACCCTGCAAACCATGGGCGATAGCTTTTTACGTGCCACCGGCGAAACAAACATCGTTGAAGACCTGCGCGACTACTGCGCCCACTTTGCCGATAAAATGGAAATTAAACAATAATCTTTTAGTATCAAGTCGCGAGTATCAAGTATCAAGATTTTTTGATTAGAGGGGGATTTTAACAATGTTGAGATCTTTTAACAAAAAAATGATACTAATTTTGCTTTCTAAAACTGTAGCAGTCTTGCTACTTGATACTAACTACTTGATACTTCTCTATGCGTCTTAGTTCAATCTTATCATTTGTGGGTTTCGTATTGCTTTTTGCAGGAACCTATTGCCCGTTATTACGCCCGTTGGGTTTGTTTAACTGGGATGTTTATCAGCTTAACCAGCCTTATGGCCTGGTAATTTTGCTTGTTGCAGTAGTTGGTGTATTGGCATCGTTTCTTAACCAGCGTAAATTAACGCGGGTGGCAGCCTTGGCATCGCTTTTGCTGGTAGTTGTATTGCTTGCAGCTGCTATTTTTAAAGTGGAGACCGCTTTTAGCTTCATCCCATTCAAAAAGTTCGATTCGTTTTTAACCAGGCATATCAAATTTAAATGGGGATGGTTGGTGCTGTTTGCGGGGCCGGTATTGGCGCTGGCAGGTGCGCTAAGCGGAAAACCGAAGGGCTTTGTTGCTCCGCCCGAAGCCGTTTAATCTCAAATTATTCTTTCGAATGTTTATTACTGTTTGCGTTTACGTAAACAGTTTTTTTTTAAACATATTTGTATCTCAGATAAATAAGTTCTATCAATGTTGAAATTCTCCTTTCGTCAGCAGGTATTAGCAGGTTTTGTTGTGTCTATCATATTGGTTTTTGTGGTAGGGGTATTGTCTTATACCAGTATTCGCCAGTTTGAAAGTGATAACGTTTTGGTTGATCATACCCAAAAGGTTATCAAATCGTCTAACAACCTGCTACAGCATTTAATAGATGCCGAAACCGGGATGCGCGGCTATGGTGCTACCGATAATAAAGCATTTCTCGACCCGTATAATGAGGCCTTGCCCCGCATAGGTGTCGACTTACAGGAATTGAGAGACCTAACTGCAGATAAACTTTTACAACAACGAAGGATAGACTCCTTAACATCTTTAGTTGCCGCCCAGCGTATCATATTAAAATTAAATATTGATACCAGGGAGAGTAAAGGGCTCGACTTTATGATTAAGGGCAACATGTTTTTGAATGGTAAGCAAAACATGGATACCATAAGGCGAATTGTGGCTGATATTATAATTAGCGAAAATATCTTCTTACAGGAGCGCAAGCAGAGTTCTGAAAAGGCCTCCAATATGGCTATCATCGTTATTGGGTGTGGTACGCTTATATTCCTTGTTATTATTTTGTTTTTATTCCGGTACATACAGTCCACTTTCAATCAGCAAAAGAAAATTGAAGATGAAATTAAAGTGGCTAATACCGAGTTGGGTGTAGTACTGGCCGAAAACGAGGCGAAAAACTGGTTGCTTACCGGCACAGGTACGCTTAACGAAAAAATGCAGGGGCAGCAAAGCGAAAAAGAACTGTCTAAAAATATTCTATCTGAAGTTTGCAGCTATACTAAAGCCGCCGCGGGCACATTTTATTTGTACGATGATAAGCTGGGGCATCTTGATTTGTATGCCTCTTATGCTTTTCATAATCCGGAGCTATTGAAGAAAACGATTAAACTGTCTGAAGGATGGCTTGGCCAGGTGGCTCACGATAAGAAAGCTGCCGTTGTTAAAGGTAAACTGAACGATAGGCTGGAGCTTTCATCATCTATAGTAAAAGAGGTATTGGCCGAAACTTTTATTGTTCCTTTCTTCTTCGATAAAAAATTGAAAGGGGTAATAGAGATAGCCTTCGCCAACGAGATTGCTGCTAAGGATAGTAATTACATTTTAGCAGTAGCCAATGATATAGGTATAGCGGTTAATACCGCCCAGGCGCGCAGCATTATGCACGATCTGTTTGAGGAAACCCAGCAGCAGGCCGAAGAACTGGAAGCCCAACAGGAAGAGATGCGCGTTACTAACGAAGAGCTGATGAACAAAACAGAAATGTTGCAGGCATCAGAAGAAGAGTTGCGCGTACAGCAGGAAGAGCTGCGTACCATTAACGCCGAGCTGGAAGAAAAGGCCAGCTTGCTTGAAGAGAAGAACCAGGCTATTGAACAAGCCCGCGCCGCCATCAATATTAAAGTTGACGAACTGGAAACCACCGGCAAATACAAATCGGAGTTTTTAGCTAATATGAGCCATGAGTTGCGTACGCCATTGAACAGTATCCTGGTATTGGCCCGCATTCTTAAAGATAACAAACCGTTGAACCTGTCTGAAGATCAGATTAAATATGCCAGCGTGATATTTAACGCCGGTAACGATCTGTTAACACTTATCAACGATATTCTCGATCTGTCTAAAATAGAATCTGGCAAGCTTGATATGCAAAATGAGCATATTAAGGTAACCGAAATTGTGGGCGACATGGAAATGCTGTTTGCCGAAGTAGCCAGAAATAAAAAGATAACTTATACCACAGGCGTAAACGAAAATGTACCGGCAACCGTATTTACCGATAAGGTAAGGGTTGAGCAGGTGGTCAAAAACCTGCTTTCTAACGCGTTTAAATTTACACCAGAGCATGGTTCTATATCTATTAAAGTAATACCGGGTACTAAAGAAAATACCATCAGCTTTGCTATCAAAGATTCGGGCATCGGCATTCCTCCCGAAAAGCAGCGCATCATATTTGAGGCTTTTCAGCAGGCAGATGGTTCAACCAGTCGTAAATATGGTGGTACAGGTTTGGGTCTATCCATAAGCCGCGAGTTGGCTATACTATTGGGCGGCAGCATAACATTAAGCAGCGAGCAGGGTATAGGCAGCGAGTTTGTGTTAACCATTCCGTTTGAGGCCAAGATGGTTGCGGTTGTAGAACAAGAAATATTACCTACTGCCCAAACATTTAAAACTGAAAGCAATTTTCTTAAACCTGCCAAGGTACTGGTAAGGGAAGATAACAGCGAGCCCTTGGTGGTAATTGTGGAGGATGATAAAAACTTTGCCAACATATTGCAGGATTATGCCCGCGACCATGGTTATAAATCTATTATGGTTTATGAAGGTACGCGCGCGGTAGAAATTATTAAAGAAGCCCGGCCCGACGCTGTGATATTGGATATTATGCTGCCGGGTAAAGATGGCTGGCAAATATTGAAGGAGTTAAAGGCCGATGAAAGCATTATGCATATCCCCGTTCACCTGATGTCGGCAGGGGAGGCGGCAGCCAACCGGGTGCGTAAAGAAGGTGCTATCAGCTTCCTTAAAAAGCCAATAAATACCGAAACGCTGGATAAGCTGTTTGCAGATATTATGCTGCACAGCGGCACCAAATTTACCCAAATACTATTGGTTGAAGATCATAAAGCCCAAAGCCAGGCGTTAAAAGATATGATGCAGGGTCAGGGTATCACGGTAGATCAGGCCTTTGATGGTGAATCGGCATTTAGGATGCTGCACGAGAATGAGTACCAGTGCGTGATACTGGATCTTAACCTTCCAGATATTTCGGGCTTAGATCTGTTGGATAAAATAAAAGAGGTCGACCGCTTTTTATCATTGCCGGTGATAGTAAATACCGCTATGGAGCTGGATAAGGCATCGGTTAACCGCCTGATGCAGTATGCTAATGCCATGGTGGTTAAAACCAACAAATCTGCCGATAGGCTAATTGATGAGGTTAACCTGTTTCTCAATAAAATCAGCGAATCAACAGGCAGCCCTCAGCCTACGCCTATAGCTAAGCCTAAATTACCAACAAAGGGTAAAGATGCCATTAAAGGTAAAAAGGTGTTGATAGTGGATGATGATATGCGTAATATTTTCGCCCTTAGCAGTGCCCTGCAAAGCTATGATCTGGTGGTAGAGATTGCCAACGATGGCGAAGAGGCTATTGCCAAATTAGAAGAAATACCAAACATTGATATTGTATTGATGGATATCATGATGCCTAAAATGGATGGGTACGAGGCTACCAGGTATATTCGCAAGCAAAACAAATGGGCCAAATTGCCTGTAATAGCTTTAACCGCCAAAGCAATGAAAGACGACCGCGAAAAGTGCATAGCCGCCGGGGCCAATGATTATATTACCAAACCGGTTGATATGGACAGGTTAATTAGTTTAATGCAATTGTGGCTTGAAAGCTAATTTATGACCGATACTTCTGTTATTATATCATCCCCGCAAATAACCGAGCTGATAGACCTGGTAAAACAGTTTCATGGGTTCGATTTTTCGGGGTATACCAAGGCTTCTTTAAAACGCAGGATCATTAGGATAATGCAGCTTAAGAAGCTAGGTTTCTACGATTTGAAACATATATTGGTAAACGACCCTCATTTTTTCCAGGATTTTTTGGAAGAAATAACGGTGAACGTTACCGAGATGTTTCGCGATCCTTCTTTTTATAAAGCGGTAAATAACCAGGTGGTGCCGTATCTTTCAACCTATCAGCATTCTAAAATTTGGGTTGCGGGTTGTTCAACAGGCGAAGAGGTTTACTCTATGGCTATACTGATGCGCGAAGCCGGCTTAAGTAATAAATCGTTTATTTACGGTACCGATATCAATACCGAGGTGTTAAAAGATGCCCGCAGAGGTATATATAGCCTGCGTAATATTAAAAGCTATGCCGAAAACTATCAGTTTACGGGATTAAAAGGTTCGATATCAGATCATTTTACTATATTGTATGATGCTGCATCTATCCATAATGAGTTGAAACAAAATACGCTGTTCTCCGTACACAACCTGGTGTCGGATGGGGTATTTAACGAGTTTCAGTTAATTAGCTGCCGTAATGTGTTTATTTATTTTGAAACAGAGCTACAGGAGCGTATTCTTGATCTTTTTTACAAAAGTTTATGCCCATTAGGTTATTTGTGCCTGGGTAGCAAAGAAACCATCCGCTCTGATAGCTTCAAGAAAAAATTTAAGGTGATTAATTCTAAAGAAAATATTTACCAAAAAGTTGGCGCCTGATAAAAAACTGGTCGAACGCTGGAGAGCTGCCGAAATACTGTTATTAGGCGGCTCTGCCGGGTCATTTAAACTATTGTTCCAGATAGTTAAATTACTTCCTCATAACCTAAACAAAACCGTAATTATTGTAATTCACCGAAAAAAGAATTTTTTTAGTGAGATTGAAAAACTGTTTGCCGAAAATAGTCGTATGCAAATGCGGGAAGTTGAGGATAAGGATATTCTTAACAGGAATACTATTTACATAGCACCGGCAAACTATCATACTTTAATTGAAAAAGAAGGTACATTTGGGCTCGATGTTTCTGAAGCGGTTTGGTTTTCAAAGCCATCAATAGATGTAACCTTTGAAAGCGCGGCCGAAGTTTATAAAGAGCGTTGCATAGCCATACTGCTATCCGGGGCAAACCAGGATGGGGCAGAAGGTTTACTTAAATTAAAAAATAGTGGCGCAACAACCATAGCCCAGCATCCCGGGGATGCCGAAATGGACGAAATGCCGCGCGCAGCAATTAATATAGGTGCTGCCGAATATATATTACATACAGAAGAGATTTTTAACTTATTGAACACACCGTGATTCAATATTCATATAATTAATATTGCATGACCCCAGTAAATATTCTTATTGTTGATGATAGAGAAGAGAACATCATAGCGCTTGAGGCATTGTTAAAGCGCGATGATATTCGCATATTTTCTACAACATCTCCAAACGAGGCACTTAAAATAGCCTGGGAAACCCATATAGCCATAGCGTTGGTTGATGTGCAGATGCCGGAAATGGACGGCTTCGAACTGGTGGAGATGCTAAAATCAAACCCGCGCACAAAAGATATTATGGTAATTTTTGTTACCGCAATATCTAAAGAAACCAAATACGCGGTTAAGGGCCTGGGCACCGGCGCCGTAGATTACCTGTACAAGCCGCTCGATCCGTATATAACATCGGCCAAAGTTGATTCATTTGTGCAGCTGGCCCGTACGCAGGCCGAAATTAAACTGAAGAATGAGGAATTGCAAAACTACTCGATAGTTGTAAAAAACTCGGCCGATATTATTTGCTCTATCGACGCGCAAACCCTGCGTATAGAAAATATTAACCCCGCTGTTGAAGGTATTATGGGCTTTAAGCCTGCCGAATTGCTGGGTAAAAGTATCATTGGTTTGGCTATAGAAGAGCACCAGCCGGCGTTCAGAAAAAAACTTGGGGAGATCATCAAAGATAACCTTCCGTTTGCTGTGTTTGAAGGCCGTTTTGAGCGTTTTGATAAAAGGGTGATCTGGGTAGAGTGCCGTGCGTCGTACCATAATAAGATTATCTTTATTAACATCAGCGATATATCGCCCCAAAAAAGTTACCAGGAGCAACTTATTAAATCAAAAGAACAGGCAGAGTATACCAAGAAGGTTAAAGAAACATTTTTGGCCAATATGAGCCATGAGCTGCGTACGCCGGTAAACGGCATTATTGGCATTACCGGTATGCTGCTTAAAACAGAGGTGAACGATCAGCAAAAGGGAATGCTCAACCTCCTGGAAACTTCATCTAAATCATTATTAGGGGTTATAAATGATGTGCTGGATATTTCAAAGATAGAGGCAGGCAAATTTAATATCATTCGTACGGCTAATAATGTTTACGATATCATCAGATCGGTATTCGATTTGTTGAAGTTTAGGGCCGATGAAGGTAATATTGAGTTTCTGTTAGAAATTGACCCCGATGTTCCTCAAAACCTGATGGTAGATTCGTTGCGCTTGAACCAGATTTTGATGAACCTGCTCAGCAATGCCATTAAATTTACCGAAAGAGGATATGTAAAGCTAAAGGTATCGGTATTGCAAATGCATACCGATAAGGTGAAACTAAAATATAGTATAGAAGATACGGGCATAGGCATCCCTGCCGATAGGATCAACCGGGTATTTGAATCATTTGAGCAGGCCGAAGAGGATACCGTAAGTAAATACGGTGGTACCGGCTTAGGCCTTGCCATTGTAAAAAAACTGGTAGAGCTTAAAGGCGGCGAGCTTACGGTAAGCAGCCAGGTGGGGCACGGCAGTACATTCAGCTTCATAAATTGGCATACCCTTGCCGCCAAACCAGTTGAAAAATTTACTGAAAAACCTGATAAGGTGCTTGCCCCGTTTTTGAATATAAGTGTACTGGTGGCCGAAGATAATATGGTAAACCAGTTTATGCTATCTAAAATATTGAAAGACTGGCAGGTAGAAGCCGATATGGTTGATAACGGCCGCAAGGCTCTTGATAAGCTGCGAGACAAACATTACGATATTATATTGATGGATACCCATATGCCCGAAATGAATGGTTACGAGGCAGCCCAAAAAATCAGGGTAGATTTTGAGGAGCCGAAAAGAAGTATTCCTATCATATCGTTATCTGCTGCCTCGTTTGGCCACGAACAGCAAGAAGCCCTAACAGCCGGGATGAACGATGTATTATCGAAGCCATTTCAACCATATCAGCTACACGAAAAAATGAGCAAATTGTTGAAGCTGGATGCTGAACCTTTAAAAGTTTAGCCTGGTTTGCCCTACGCCCATAACATTGGCCTCATGCTCCAGCAGCCATTGTTTGCGCCAAAGGCCGCCCGCGTAGCCGGTTAAACTGCCATCGGAGCCAATTACCCGGTGGCAGGGTACAACAATCCACAAGTTATTTTTGCCATTGGCGGCCGCTATAGCCCTAATGGCTAACGGGTTTTTCATTTGGTTAGATAGCTGCGCGTAACTCATAGTAACGCCATAATCTATCTGCAACAAATTTTCCCATACCTGTTGCTGAAAATCAGTTCCCGGTTGTTTGATGGGGAAGTCGAATACTTTTCTTTTGCCCGCAAAATACTCTTCCAGTTGGTTAATAGCTAATTGCAGAAGTGGGGTGTCGGGAGGGCTAACCTCATATTCTTCGTCACGGATAGAGATGCCTGCAATAAAGTCGCCATCCTGGGTAATGCGGGTTATACCAACCGGTGTACGGTAATAAGCTATGGGCATTGGTTTGTTAATTGTGATCAAAATTAAAGCAATCAAATCATTCAACCAAATCCCTAACCATCCCTTAACACAAATTATTACCTTTGCCGCATGAAGCTTGCTAACGAAACCCTCCATCTGTTAAAAAAAGAAATTTTGCTGGAGTGGCGGTCAAAATATGCTTTTAACGGCGTTTTGCTGTATGTGGTATCTACCGTATTTGTGTGCTATATTTCCTTTAATCAAACGGCCGGGTTAAATGGCAGCAGCGCCTACGCAGTGGTATGGAATGTGCTTTTCTGGATCATTATGCTGTTTGCATCGGTAAATGCCATTGCCAAAAGTTTTATGCAGGAGAGTAAGAGCCGTTTGCTGTATTACTATTCTATTGCCAGTCCGCATGCTATTATACTTTCAAAAACCATTTACAATATTTTGCTGATGACGCTCATCAGCTTCCTGGCGCTATTGGTATATCAATTGTTTTTTACCAAAGCCCTCGGCGATCCTTTATTTTACTTCCTGGCTGTTTTGCTGGGGAGTATTAGTTTTTCAACGGTGTTTACCATGATCTCGGCCATTGCTTCAAAAGCGGGGAACAACGGCACGCTGATGGCCATTTTAAGCTTCCCGGTAATTATCCCTGTTATATTGGTACTTATCCGCCTCAGTAAAAGGGCGATGGACGGTATAGACAGAAGCATTAGCTATGGCGATATAGGTGTGTTGTTTGCTATAAACGCTATTGTAATTGCTACCTCGCTGTTGCTTTTTCCTTATTTGTGGAGAGATTAGTCCCTGGTAATTAGTTAATTACATTGCTATTTAGATTGATTAAAAACTTTATTTGGATTAAGTCTAATTAAGATATATTTTTGTCGCCAACTTAACTAAATGGCGATGCATGGTAAATCAATTACTTTAATCATACTTTCTTTTTTTATTTCGGGCAAATTATTGGCACAGCAGCCAAATAACTCAACTGCCGAGGATTCTCTCAATAACAATTCGGCTAAAAGCTCTATCCTCACCAACACCTCAATAGGTGGTTATGGTAATGCTTTTTATCAGTATAACTCCAAACAAAAAACGGCCAAGGTTGATCTTGAACGCTTTGTGTTATTTGTGGGGCATAAGTTTAGCGATAAGATCTCGTTCTTTTCTGAACTGGAGCTGGAAGATGCTAAAGTAACGGGCGGCCAAACCGGCGGCGAGATCACCGTTGAACAGGCTTATTTAAAATTTAACCTTAACCCCAATCAATACATTGTGGCGGGGTTATTTTTGCCACGCATAGGTATCCTTAACGAAAACCACCTGCCCACTACCTTTAATGGTAACGAGCGTAACTATGTAGAAACGCTGGTGATCCCGGCAACATGGCGCGAGTTGGGTATCGGTTTTTATGGCCGTTTAAACAGTTTGCCAATCAACTACTCTATAGGTTTAATGAATGGCTTAAGCGCAGCCGGCTTCACCCACGGAACCGGGATAGTTGATGGCCGCTTTGAAGGCCGTAACGCTACGGGTACCAATTTGGCCGTAACGGGCGCGGTGCAATACTACCAGGGAGGTTTTAAAGCGCAGGTTTCTGGTTACTATGGCGGTACTGTTGGTATCAGAAAAACAGAGGCTGATAGTCTTGGCTTAAATTCGGGTGTTTTTGGTACCCCGGTAGCCATGGGCGAGGCCGATGTCCAATACGCCAATCAGGGGTTTTCTGTTAAAATATTAGGGACTATATTATCCATTCCCGATGCCGATAAAATAAACCGTGCTTACGCCAGCAATACCCCCGAAAAAGCTTACGGTGCTTATGCCGAAATTGGTTACGACCTGTTTTTTAGAAAAAATTACGGTAAAATAAACCCGGCACAATTGATTGTTTTTGTACGTGATGAAAAACTCGATCTCAACTCGGGCATTCCATCAAACGGCATAACCGACCAAACTTTAAATAAAAACTTTGTTGTTGCCGGTTTTACCTACCTGCCGCTGCGCAACGTAGCTGTAAAGGCCGATGTAAGGCTGGCGCATTCGGGTGCTCAAAACCAGGCGTTAATTGTTAACCCAAGCCCGGTAGCATTGCCATATCAAACAAACAACAGCCTCGTAAATCTTGGTGTAGGATATTCATTTTAATATGGACAGAAGGAAGTTTATACAACAGTCTTGCACCATGTGTGTAGCTGTTGGGGCGGGTTTGGTAGTGGGCTCGTTATCGGGTTGTGCAACATTACCGGTATATAAAACGGCTGTTGCCAATAACGCGGTAAGTGTGCCGGTTGCGTTGTTTGGTACCACAAATTTTCAGCTCATTCAGCCTAAAAACCAGTATTATAATATCGGCCTGAAAAAGGAGGCCGATGGTACGTATACCGCGCTGCTTTTAAAATGTACCCATGCAGATAACCAGCTTACCCCAACGGGTAACGGTTATAAATGCGATTTGCATGGCAGCGCTTTTAATGGCGAGGGCAAGGTAACTATAGGGCCGGCCGAGCGCCCGCTAAAAAAGTACAGAACGGAAGTTCAATCAGATCAAATAATCATTCATCTAACTTAATCTACCTATGAAAAATAACCTACTTGTATTAGCATGCGTAGCCGCGCTTGGCTTTGGCAGTTGCAGCAAAAGTAACTCACCTGCTACCACTACAACTAACGATGTGGAAGGCCAGGTGATAACCAATTTTGTTAATGTTGTTGCTAACCCTAACTATGTAGAGATACAAACCACTTCTGTAGCTTTGCAAGCTGCGGTAACTGCTTTAATTGCAACACCAAATGCTGCCAATTTATTGGCCGCGCAAAACGCGTGGAAAGCAACCCGTGCGCCGTGGGAGTCATGCGAAGGTTTTTTGTTTGGCCCGGTTGAAGATAATTATTACGACCCAACAATGGATAGCTGGCCATTAAATAAGGCCGATGTTGACGCTATTTTGGCCGGCAGCGATCCATTAGCCCTTGCAAATATTGATGTGCTTGATGGCAGCTCAAAAGGTTTCCACGCTATTGAATATTTTATATTTGGTGTTGGTGGTACCAAAAAGGCAACTGATATTACTGCCCGCGAAAAACTGTTTCTGGCATCGGCAACGCAAAGTTTGGTTAATACCACCACGCAACTGCGCGATAGCTGGGCTACTGCAAGCGGCAACTATTCTGCAACGGTTACAACTGCCGGCAAAGGAAGTTCGGTATATAAGACGCGTAAAGACCTGTTTAAAGCAATGGTAGGTTCGATGTCTGATATTTGTAACGAAGTTGGCACCAGTAAAATGCAGGACCCTTATGCCGCTAAAGACAGTACGCTGGATGAGTCGTCGTTTTCACATAATTCCACTACCGATTTTACAAACAACATCAAAGGCATTTTAAATGTGTATACCTGTACTTATAATGGTGTAAACGGCACCGCAAGCCTAAGCACGCTGGTAGCTGCAAAAAATGCCTCGTTGGATGCCAAAATAAAAACACAGTACAACGCGGTAGTTGCATCATTTGCCACCATTACCCATACATTCGAAAAAGCCATTTACGATCAGCGGGCACAGGTAAAGGCAACCCAGGATGCCATTGCCGCATTGCAGGTTACGCTCGATGTAGATTTAAACGCTTTTGTTGAAGCAAATATTAAAGACTAATTATACAGGTGAAGAAGTTAACGGTAGTAGGCGTATTAGCACTTTTAGTACTGGTTTTGTCGCAATGCCAAAAGGCGGCGCAGTTTCCGGATAGTGGGTATGATGAGCGTTTATCGGGCGGTATAGCTACGGTATTTGATATCACATCGCACTCATTCAGTAATATGTTTCCGGGTATGGCTGTTTATGATCAGCAGGTACACGCTTTTGGCGACGCGGCCTTCAGCAAAATATTTGTTACTGCACCGGCACCCATTAATAGCGGTTTAGGGCCTATTTTTAACAATAACTCCTGCATATCATGTCATCATAACGATGGTATTGGTCTGCCTACGGCCGGCGAATCAAATTCATCGTTATTATTGCGTATCAGTTTGCCGGGTGCCGATGCGCATGGTGGTCCGGTGGCCGTACCGGGTTACGGTTTACAGTTGCAGGATAAGGCAGTGTACGGTAAAGTGCCCGAAGCTAAGATCAATATAAGCTACGTTATTACCGCTTATACCTTTGCTGATGGAGAAGTATACGGTTTAAGAGCGCCTACTTATACCTTAAGCAACCTGTATGCGCCTATAAATGGCAACTACCTGTTATCGCCCCGCCTGGCACCTCCAATGATTGGTTTAGGTTTGCTGGAAGCAATTCCCGAAAGCGAAATTGTTGCCATGGCCGATCCTAATGATGCTGATGGCGATGGGATAAAGGGTAAAGCCAATTATGTATGGGATGTTGCCACACAATCGCGCCAGTTGGGCAGGTTTGGCTGGAAAGCTAATACAGCATCTATCTTAACACAGGTTGCATCGGCATATAACCAGGATATTGGGATAACCAGCAGGATATTACCGGTTGAAAGCAGTTATGGACAAACACAATACGATGGTTTAAACGATGATCCCGAATTGCCGGATAGTACTTTAAACGCGGTTAAATTTTATGCCCAAACCCTTGCTGTACCCGCCCGCCGGGACGTTACCGACCCGGATTGCAAAAGGGGAGAGGCCTTATTTAAACAGGCTAAATGCGCGGTTTGCCACAGGCAAACGCTTACTACGGGGGTAAATGTGGCTTTTGCGCCGCTATCAAACCAGGTGATACATCCTTATACCGATATGCTGGTACACGATATGGGCCCCGGCCTTGCCGATAACCGCCCCGACTTTTTAGCCAGCGGACAAGAATGGCGCACAGCTCCGCTTTGGGGACTTGGCCTGTTCGAAAAAGTAAACAGCCCCGGTTTCTACCTGCACGACGGTCGTGCCCGGTCAATTGTTGAAGCCATTATGTGGCATGGCGGCGAGGCTGAAGGAGCCAAAAATAATTTTGCAAAATTATCAAAAGCCGATAGGGCTTTGGTGTTGAAGTTTTTGGGTAGTTTGTAGGGGGGAGGAGAAAAGTTAGAAATAGCTAAAAGGATATAAATAAAAAAGCACCGGTTTATAAACTGGTGCTTTTTTATGCTTAATGCCTAAATTTAGTTAACCTATTTTTTCTTCAAGAATGGCATAAAGCTCAGTATAATCGTGATCTCCAAGTTCCTGGCGACTCAGGGAAATTGCTATCGAGTCGCTACCTTTTAGTTTAATATAAATCACATCTTTATAAGCTTCAAATGGTTTCAAAAGATGCCAGCTCAGTTTTAGCATTTTTTCCTTGTCTTCATAAGTAACTCCGGCATCATTAAAAGTATAGGTAGATTCCAAACCCTCTTTTTCAAAACGATCTCCCTGTGTTTTTATAGATGAAATAAGTTTTATACGTCGTTCAATTATGCCTATCCATGCTATCGCCGTATAGAAAATAAAACCAATAGCGATTGTTTTTCCAAAAGAGAACTCATTGCTTTTTTCGGTAGCAAACTCTATAGTAAGAAGAATTACTGCCGCAATGGTAAAGTATATATCCTGTCGGATAACATTTCTTAAGGCGAATGCCCATATGTTTTTCTGGCTGGATGTGAAAAACTTACGATTGAACGTGGTATGGATTACTTTTTCTTGCATAAGGTATAAGTGATAAACGGAGCGAAAGATACAATTTATCTAATTTGGGAACAGGACCAAAAAACAATTGTAAATAATCAAATTCTTCGCGTTAGTGATAGAAGTGGATACCGGCCCGAGCTTAATGCCTTGCGCGCGTATGAACGTATAGCACGGCCCGGAGGGAACGCCATTGGTAAGTCAAAAGTTAAAAGTCAAAAATGCCGCATGGCTTAAATGAAGCAATCAATCCTTTTTTACTCATCGCACCCAACAACCCGAACCTGACAACCCGCTCCCCGCAACCGCACCGCCATTGTAAAAATCTTGTATCAACAAATAAATACTTAAGCAATTCATGTTGCGTTCATAAAAAATGCGTTTTTTAGTAGCTTGAAAAATTATTTCAGTATTTTTAATTGATGCGGCCACTCCGGATATTACTTGTAGCGTTTATTTTATGGTGCCCATTGCTTGTTTTGGCACAAAGCGCATCCATTTCTGGTAAAGTGGTGCATGGCGAAAGTAAGTCGCCGGTGGCTAATGCCAGTGTGTTTTTAAACAACGCAACTTACGGTACATCCACCGCCGAGGATGGCTCATTTACCCTATCGGGAATTAAGCCCGGGCAATACGAATTGATTGTTACCGTGGTTGGCTACGAAGATTATTCGCAAACGGTGCAGGTAGGCCAGGGGGCCATAAAGCTGGATATATCACTTACCCAAAAGGTGATGATGCTGCGCGAGGTGGTTATTAGCAGTAATGCCGACTGGAAGAAAAATTACGAGCAATTTAGAAATGAGTTTATTGGCACTACCGAAAACTCGAAGCTGTGCAGAGTGCTTAATCCGCATATTCTTAACCTTATCTACCATCGTAATAAACAACAGTTAGAGGCCGAAGGCGATGAGTTTTTAGTGGTAGAGAACAGGGCATTGGGCTACCGTACCAAATACCTGTTAAAAGATTATGTAAGCGACGGTATAGAGCATACCATAAAATACGCAGGCAGGGCTCTTTTTGAAAATCTGCCGGGCACGCCAGAGCAAAAGAAGATATGGAAGTTAAAGCGCGAACAGGCCTACTATGGTTCGCCGCAGCATTTTTTCAGGTCGTTGATGAAGGATAGGTTAAAGGAGGATGGGTTTGAGGCCCACGATTTTACCAGAACCCTTAACAGCGAAAGACCACCGGAAGAAGTTATTCAGCAAAAAATTAAACGTTATAAAGAAAGCAACCGCGATTCGTTGATTAGATGGTACCACGTGGCCAACCTTACCAAATGGAATAACGAGAACGTGGTTAAAATACCCTACGAATCGGTAGAGATACTACGTAAAACGCCGCAAGCGGGTATTTTTGCCGTTACTTTTCCGCACGCGCTGTTTGTGGTATACACCAAAAAACACGAGCTTACCGAATTTAAAGATGTTTACCGCCCGCTGGATATGGAAAACTTTGAAACCAGCATTGTAAGCCTGTTTGGTAATTATATTCTGTTTGATGCCAATGGTATAGTGATATCAAACCCCGCACCGTTGTACGAAGGCACGTGGTCTAAAGCCAAACTAGCCGATATGCTACCCGTTGATTACGAACCGGGAGATTAGTCATTGGTCATTAGTCATTAGTCATTTTGCTTCGCTGTCATTAGTCATTGGTGCTTTTGCTGTTGGTCAAAATAGTCCCAAATAAATAAAACAATAAAAGGTCTGGTCAATTCCCCACTAATGACTAATGACTAATGACTAATGACTAATGACTAATGACTAATGACTAATGACTAATGACTAATGACTAATGACTAATGACTAATGACTAATGACCAAAATTTCCTACCTTTGGCCGCATAAATCATATGGAACTTATTAATAAAATCGGGGACAGGATATTTGCTATCGGGCTTGCCTTTTACAGGTTTTTGCAACGGCAAATGACAAAGTTGTGGTGGAAGGTGTTGGTGGTGATATTTATATTTTATACCCTTATTGCCGGGTTTTTACTGGGTGTGCCCCATAAGGCCATCTTAAATGAAACTATCCGCAATTTGTACTTCCACGTACCTATGTGGATGGGGATGCTGTCGGTATTTGTAATGTCGGTTTTTTACAGTGTTAAGTATTTGCGCAATGGTAAGCCAAAAGACGATCTGGCGGCTGTGGAATGCGTAAACACCGGCCTTTTCTTTTACGCAATGGGGCTACTAACCGGAATGCTTTGGGCCAAATATACCTGGGGCGAATTTTGGAGCGGCGACCCCAAACAAAACAGCGCGGCCATAGCCTTTTTACTGTACTGTGCCTACATTGTGCTGCGTAACTCTATAGATGAGGAACAAAAGAGCGCCAAAATTGCCGCTATATACAACCTGTTTGCCTTCCCGATAATGATTGTGCTGATATTTGTTTTGCCACGAATGACCGATTCGTTACACCCCGGTAGTGGTGGTAACCCGGCTTTTGGTAAGTACGATCTGGATGGCAGAATGCGTGCCGTGTTTTATCCGGCTATGTTGGGCTGGAGTTTTTTAGCGGTTTGGATAGCAACTATCCGTTACCGCATCCGTTTAATTGAATACAAAAAGAACGAAATAAATTAATGAAGAAGTTAACACTATTGTTAATGCTGGTACTGAGCTTTGCTACAGCATTTGCGCAGCAAGCCCAACCTGTTGAAATGGCCGATGCCTTGCGCAGTTCGGGGAAAATATACGTTGTAGTGGGTACTATCGTAATTATTTTTACCGGTTTGGCCATTTATTTGTTTACGATCGACAGAAGATTAAAAAAAATCGAAAAAGATCAACAGGCCTAAATACAATACCTATGTTGTTTAAACATGGTTTTTTACTATGCATGCATAGTGTGTATGCGAGACACTAACTGTAATATATTTGCAATATTGATAAAATTTGTACAAAATTTGCACACTTTTTTAAGAGTTTAATATTTATACAATCAATTATGGCTACGAATATTTTAGTTGCTGATGAAGAGACACACTTTTTTGGTGATGTATGTAAAAACTTTGATTATGCAGCACAGTTTACAAAGCATGATGCCGGTTTGCTAGACCAGATAAAATCATGTAACAGTGTTTACCGTTTCCGTTTCCCTATCCGCAGGGGTAATGGTTTTGAGGTAATTGATGCCTGGCGTGTAGAGCACTCGCACCACCAGTCGCCAACCAAAGGCGGTATTCGCTATAGCGAAATGGTGAACGAGGATGAGGTGATGGCCCTTGCTGCCCTTATGACCTACAAATGCGCTATTGTAAACGTACCCTTTGGTGGTGCAAAAGGCGGTATCAAAATAAACCCTAAAAACTACACGGTAAGCGAACTGGAAAATATCACCCGTCGCTATACTGTAGAGTTGATCAAGAAAAACTTTATTGGCCCCAGCATAGACGTACCCGCACCTGATTACGGCAGCGGCGAACGCGAAATGAGCTGGATAGCCGATACCTATGCCACCATGAACCCCGGTCAGCTGGATGCCATGGGTGCTGTAACAGGTAAACCAATTGCTTTGCATGGTATAGCCGGCCGTCGTGAGGCTACAGGCCGTGGTGTGGCTATCGCCATCCGCGAGTGTGTAAGCTTTGGCGATGATATGCAGAAAATAGGCTTGTTACCAGGTTTATCTGGTAAAAGAGTTATTGTACAAGGTTTGGGTAATGTGGGTTACTACTCCGCCAAATTTTTGGCCGAGTTTGGTGCTATCATTGTTGGCCTTTGCGAGTTTGAAGGCGCTATATACAACGAAGACGGATTAGACGTTGAAGCTGTTTTTCAGCACCGTAAAGCAACCGGATCTATATTAGGTTACGCGGGTGCTACCAAGCACTTTGCCAACACCATGGAAGGCCTGGAGCAGCCATGCGATATCCTGGTGCCTGCAGCATTAGAAAACCAGATAACCGAAGACAACATCCGTAACATACAGGCAAAAATTATTGCCGAAGGTGCTAACGGACCAACCTCGCCAGAAGCAGAAGCTATATTTTATGCCAACGGAGGTATCATCATCCCCGATATGTATGCCAACGCGGGTGGTGTAACCGTATCGTACTTTGAGTGGTTAAAAAACCTGAGTCACGTAGCCTTTGGCCGCATGAACCGCCGGTTTGAAGAAAACTCCAACCTTAACCTGGTAAACATGGTTGAAGGCATTACCGGTACATCATTAACCGCCATGCAACGCTCAACCATTATTAAAGGCGCATCGGAACTGGAATTGGTAAACTCCGGTTTAGAAGATACCATGATCCGCTCGTACCACGAGATCAGGGAAACTTATTTAAGCAACCCTGCGATAGATACATTGCGCAGCGCGGCCATGGTGGGAGCTATTAATAAGATAGCGGTATCTTATCAAAATTTGGGTATCTGGCCGTAAATATTGGTCATTTCGCTTCGTTACCATTGGTCATTGTTGAAAGCAGAAAACTTGCTTGAACTTTGTCATTATAAGGAACGAAGCAATCTCGTCGCTAAGCTTATCCGCTTTGTAGAGGCACGGGATTATTGAGTCAGGCTACGCAATAACATAATTATAAAAAGAGGTAAGTTTTTTTTAAACTTACCTCTTTTTCTTTAATACGCTTATTACAAGGTACAACGCAATTGTTTATCATGGCATTGCCTCCGGCCCGCGCTATTCACTCATACGCGAACAAGGCATTAAGCTCTGGGCCGGTATCCGTTACTATCGCTAAGGCAAATTGTCTGAATTATGATTTAACTTGATTGAAGGATTTTTCCGATTTTTTTAATATGTCGTCTTGAAAAAAGTTTACAAATAACTTAGGGTCTGCTTAAATTTCTTACAAGAATATTTTTATACACTCCATTAAGCACATATAAACTTCCACCTCCGGTGCCGAACCAAATAACGCCGGCTTTATCTTCATAAATAGACATAACCAAATTATTGAGAAGTCCCTCCCTTGTTGTGAAATGCTTAAAGGTTTCCCCATTGTAATTATAAACTCCGGAATCAGTGGAAGCGAACCAAAGGTTTCCGCGTCGATCTTCCAGAGCATCCCAGAATCTGCGCGAACCAATTTTACTTGTGAGATTGGTAAACAGTTTTCCATCGTATCGAAAAATACCACCCCATGATGCAGCAATCAAAATGGTGCCATTTCTGCCTCTTTTCATATTACGAACCATCGTGTGAGGCCCGTAAGAAGTTATGGTGTCTTTGATATTGTAATTGATATTATCTTTATGTGGTTCAGTTTGCTTTTGTCCGCAAGAAGTTTGACAAACAAGCATCAGGAACAAAGTATAGACGGGAAGATATTTTATTTTTAAGAACTTCAAAAAAAACAAAAGTTTTTGTGGAGTTTGGATTTTTTTAACATCCTTTATTTGGTATGGCATAAATCACGTTGCCTGAAACAGATAAATTGAAGCCCTTATTTTCTATAGAAGGAAGTAACAGTTTCCATGTTTTGCCCATGTCAGATGACCGGAATATACCATCTGAGCGACCACATATTAAATATTTACCCACTTGTTTAATTGATGAAATATTCAATGAAGATTGAAGTCCGTCTATTAGTTTGATTAATGAACTATTCCAGGAAGGCTGAAGTCCTTCTCCTATGTTATTCCAGGTTTTTCCACTATCCAGTGAAATGTGTATTGTGTTGGTTTTGGTTATGGTGTTGTAGGCTATAGCAGCAAATCCTCCATCAATACGTTCCACAGCGATACCAGCACCCCCTTCACTAATCACACGATCCCAGTTTTCACCATCATCGGTCGATCTTAATATTCCCTGTGTGCTGGCAGCCAGGAGTACACCGTTCGACTCTACTATTTTCATTACCCAGCCTCCAACATGCACATATTTCCAGGTTTTTCCACTGTTAGTGGATTTAAAAAGTGCGTTGTTGGAGCCGATGAAAACTGTGCCCCCCGTAGTTTCAAAAACGCTGCATACTTGTTTCTCTTTATAATTCGTGTACATCCAATCTATCGTTCTGTTAATGCGTACGGCTTGCTCTTGAAAATTTGTGTACATGGGCGACCAATCACCCTTTCCGTTTATTTTTTGTAAAAATTGCCCCCTGAAATTATATGCAAATATCCCATTCTTGCCAGGGGCAATCTCACGCTGGTTACCAGGGAAAATCTCTTTTGTCCAAAAAAAAGTTGTGGAATTTGGTTCACTGTGATAAACCCCATTGTCAGCACGTAAATAAAGCCCACGGTCATTTGCAAATAAACCATGACTCCACACACCTTCTCTCTGTAAATTTTCAGGCAGCCCTTTGCTAATGTCCTGCCAGGTTTGTCCGCCATCAGTAGATCTGAAAATGATGTTGGCAATCGCCGATGATTTGCCTTCTTTTATTGGTTTCTTTTTTGCTTCCTTTTCTTTTAACACAAAAGAATTTAGTAGAAATAATACCAGAAGGATAGCCGGAACAAATACAAATAATCTTTTCATTTTTTTAAATTTAAAGTAAAACATATTGATTAGTAATTAGCGGAATTAGCAGGTGGAGCAATACACATTATTGCTGACCGCTTTACCCTTAAAGTCTTTTAACGATCTTTCCATCATAACGATACACTCCATCTGTAGCGCCAAACCAAATACTTCCATCACGAGCTTCTGAAATCCCAAAAACACCGTCTCCTCCCGACTTAATTTCGGTTACAGTTGGCTTTTTATCAGACAAAGATTTCTGATCATAACGTGAAAGCGCCCAATCTTGGCCATTATTAATTCGTGAACTGGTCCAAATGTTTCCTTTCCTGTCATTGTAGACATAATCAACAGAATTTCGTGTGAAATTGGTAAATGCTGTGCCGTCATAGCGCCAAAGGCCACCACCTCCACCGAGCCAAATATTGCCTTTTCTATCTTTGACCATCGAACGAACATTTTTAAAAGTTCTGCCGTATTTATTCGTAAGACTGGTATATGTTTTTCCATCATAAATGCAGACATCGCCCCATGTGCCAAACCAGAATTTCCCTGTTTTGTCTTCAATGATAGTGTGAATACGATTATTGGTCTCATTGATCATCCAATAAACTTCTGGATGATGAAGCTCTTTGTGGTAATCTGATACGTGGACAGAATCAGCAGCGGCATAAGCAGGGGGTGGCCCTTCTTTCATTTTAAAATTTCGAAAGGATTTTCCATCATAACGACTTGCTCCTTCTCCAGTTCCGAACCAAATAATGCCGGCTTTATCTTCATAAATTTCAAAAACAAGGTTACTGGCAAGTCCATCCCTGGTTGTAAAATTTTGGAAGGATTTGCCATCGTAATAAAAAACTCCTGAACCAAGAGAAGCGAACCAAAAGTTTCCGCGTCGATCTTCCAGAACATCCCAGAATTTGTGCGAACCCATTTTACTTGTGAGGTTGGTAAAAGATTTTCCGTCGTAACGGATAATCCCTTCTATTGAAACAAGCAACATGTTGCCTTTGCTGTCTTGCCGGATGGTACGAACGGATGTGGTAGGGCCGTGGGAGGTGGATATGTCTTTGGTTTCAGATTTAATAGCGCCATTTTTTTGTTGGGCCTGTACGGGAAAATTGATTACTCCTGCCAGTATGATAATCAGGCTGTACAAAACATTTCCTTTATTTTTCATATCTTATCTAATTGATTCAGCGAATCTACTTTGATATTTTTCGGCCCAGAGAATTTGGATTGTAAATAAAAATGTAAACTTTGTAAATAAAAACTTGACACTATGTATCTTAGTCGAAATCTCCTCTCCGGAAAACGCAAATACCTGTTCGGATTGATACTACTCGTGTTTATCTCTGTAATCTGCGCAGTTTTCAGTATGACCGGCAGCGACGACTTTGCTATCTCCAGAAGGGAAGTTTTACTCCGCAAAATTGGACATGAACTGCTCTTACAGTCGGGCGACAGTAAATCAAGGGTGCTTCCGGTAAAAAAGATCGCCGAAAATGAGTACCAGATCAGGTTTGAGAATGAATTTACTTTTCAAACGGACTCCCTGGTGAATACTACCCGGCGTTTGTTGGCCAATGACCCGCTCGCAAGTGATTATGTTGTTAACGTTATAAACAGTGGCAACTCCAGTGTAGCCTATGGATACGCTATATCCAAAAATAAAAAAGATGATATTGTAGCATGTATAGGAAGAAAGCAACCGAAAGCATATTACATGATCAACATTAAATTTAAACCGACGGGCATAATTACAGCAAAGAATAGATATCTTTTGGGCAGCCTGCCATTTTTAGCATTTGTTGGTTTTATTTTTTTGAGATCTGTTAAGCCGCGAAGAGCTTTACCTGACGGTAAGTATACTGACATGTTAACTTTAGGCGCTGTGTTGTTCGATGCGAAGAATCGGAAGCTGATAATAAACGGAAAAACAATAGACCTGACCGGAACTGAAACCCGTGTACTGCGCATTTTCGCGTTGTTTCCCAATGAGACCATAGAGCGAAGCCGGCTGCAAAAAGAGATATGGGAAGATGAAGGTGTTATTGTGGGGCGCAGTCTGGATATGTTTATCTCAAAACTTAGAAAAAAATTGGAATTTGATCCCAATATCAACATCGTTGTTATTCGCGGCAAAGGATATAAGCTTGAAATTAGCTCTTAAGAAGAATCTTCCCGCCCAAAACAACGCTTTCCGAGCGATAAAGCCACCTAAAATATTCACTAAAAACTAAAACCCTCTCTACGCAATGTAAGGAGGGTTTGTACTCAGCGCCGGAGCCGAACCGACACGATTGTCATCTAATTGAAATTAATTTCAAACTTGCTCATATTGTAAATCAACGCCCGGCTTGTAATTTACTTGCTATCATAATGCCCCATTGCTGAGATCACAAACACAGTTACAACATCTTCTTCTACTTTGTGTATCGGGCGGTCTTTTTGATTGATCTTTCTCGACCAAAATCCTGAAAGCTCATTTCTCAGCGGTTTTAACCATCGCCACAAAATCAGGATCGTAATGACTTTTCTGGGTGCTCATAAATCACTATTCCATATGTAGAACAGGTTATGCCGACGACTTGTAGGAAGGGTGCCTGTAAGGACACAGTCACCGGAAAGAGAAATAGCCCTTTGTCCTTGCTCCTTATTCCTTTCATCCTTCTATGTCCCCTCAGGGTCTCTTTGAAAAAGGACCCTGCGCAGCCTGCAATACTCGCTATCTGGGTGCTCATAAATCGCTATCCCGTATGTGGAATAGGTTAAGCCAACGGCTGGTGGGAAAGGTGCCTGTGAGGACACAGTCACCGGAAAAAGAGATAATCCTTGTTCCTTTATTCGTCCATCCTTATTCTACACTATCAAGAATAATTCTAAATAACACATATCCCTGGTAATAAACATTATTAGCTATAGGTTTTGTATTTTTGCAATTCTATTAAAGTTTATATAAACCACAGATGAAAAAAAGTTCAATTTTTGGTCTTATTGTTATAGCTATCGCTATAGCGGTTATCATTAGTGTGTACTCCAACACAAGCACATACGGTACCTTTGGCGATGCCATGAAAACTACCAGTGAGTTGCATATAGTTGGTCACCTCAATAAATCAAAAGAGTTGTTTTACGATGCTACCAAGGATGTTAATTACTTTTCGTTTTATATGAAAGATAATAAAGGAGAAGAGCGCAAGGTGGTTTTGACCGCTCCAAAGCCGGAGGATTTTGAGCGTAGCGAGCAATTGGTACTTACGGGTACTATGGTTGGCAACGAGTTTCATGCCTCCAAAATACTCATGAAATGCCCTTCCAAATATACGCAGGATAAGTTAGAAGTTACAGAAGTTAAGGCCAAACAGGCCAGTATATAACCCCGGTTTTTGATGGATACAGTTTTTAAAGGTGAACACCTTTTACCAGGCCAGATAGGTCAGTTTTTTATCGTTCTTTCGTTCGGCGCCGCCCTTTTATCATGTATAAGCTACTACTTTGCCACTACCGATGCTGATGCAAAGGCAAGCGGGTTGTGGCATAAATTGGGCCGGATAGGCTTTTTCATTAACGGCCTTTCTATAATAGGTATAGGCAGCTGCCTGTTTTACCTTATTTACAAACACTACTTTGAGTATCATTACTCCTGGGCATATACATCCCGGTCGTTACCTATATACTACATCCTATCGGCCTTTTGGAACGGACAGGAGGGGGGCTTTTTGCTGTGGCTATTCTGGCAGGCGGTTTTAGGTACAGTACTTATATTCAGATCCAAATCATGGGAGCGCCCGGTGATGACGGTTATCGCCGCATCGCAGGTAATACTGGCCACCATGGTTTTGGGGGTAGAAGTGTTTGGCCAGCGTATTGGCAGCTCGCCATTTTTGCTGTTAAGGCAATCTATGGAAGCACCTATATTCTCTAATCCCGATTATCTTTCTTTTATTAAAGATGGGCAGGGGATGGTGCCATCGTTACAAAACTATTGGATGATCATCCATCCGCCAACCCTGTTCCTGGGTTTTGCAGCAATGGTTGTTCCGTTTGCGTTTGCAGTTGCCGGTTTATGGCAAAAAAGATATAAAGAGTGGGTTCAGCCGGCAATCCCTTATGCCCTGTTTGCCTGTATGATATTGGGTACAGGTGTGGTAATGGGTTCGTTCTGGGCCTACGAGTCGCTTAACTTTGGTGGTTTTTGGGCCTGGGACCCGGTAGAGAACGCTTCTATCTTCCCGTGGATAACCATGGTTGCCGCTGTTCACGTGCTTATTGTTTTTAAAAATACTGGTCATTCTTACTTTACAGCTACGTTTTTGGTGCTTTTGAGTAATGTGCTGGTATGGTATTCATCGTTCCTTAACCGCAGTGGTATTTTGGGTGATACCTCGGTACACTCCTTTACCGATCTGGGGATGTTTTGGCAGCTTGTAATCAGTATTTTCGCTTTCCTGATATTATCTGTTGTGTTACTGGTACTGAGGTGGAAAGAATTACCTATCACCAAAAAAGACGAAGAAACTTACAGCCGCGAATTTTGGATGTTTGTGGGCGCGGTATTTATGGGTCTTTCTTGTTTTCACTTATTGGTGGTTACATCGGTACCGGTTTGGAACGAGATCTTGAAAACCAAGATCGCTCCGCCGTCAAATATTATCAAACATTACAACGTTATTCAATCATCGTTTGTATTTGTAATTGTGTTGCTTACCGGTATTACCCAGTTTTTAAAATATAAAAAGACCGAGGTTAACCGCTTTTTTATTGTAACGGGTATTTACCTGCTTTTTGCGGCTTTAATAACCGCGCTTATAGCCTATACCTCGGGCGTTTACAAACTTAATTTTGTGTTTGTACTGGCTATGTGGGGATCGGTATATTCGGTTATTGTAAATGGTAAAGTATTGGTTGATGCCTTTAAGGGCAAGTTTAAACTGGCCGGTTCGGCGGTGGCGCATATTGGTTTTGGCTTGCTGATGGTTGGCGCACTTATTTCGGCCGGTACCAGCAAAGTTATCTCTATAAACACTACAGGCGAAGGCTATAGCGCCGAGTTTGCCAAAGAAGAAAACCCGCGCGAAAACGTTATTGTGTACCGCAACCAGCCAACTAAACTGGGCGACTATACAGTTACTTACACCGGCGACTCTATATCATCGCCAAACCATTGGTTTAAGATCAACTACAAGAAGATGGATGCCAACGGTAAGCTTATTGAAGAGTTTACACTAAAGCCGAAGGTTTTGATAAGCAAAGGTACCATGTCGGCTTCGCCGGATACCCGCCATTATTTGTTTAGCGATATTTATACGCACATCACCCTTACCAACGCTATCACCGCTACGGAAGCAGGTTCGGAGAGTGCCGAGGCTGCTCATGATGCCGATAACGACGATAAAAACTACGATGCGCCTATAGCGCATGATGTAGCGCCTGGCGATACCATTAAATACCGCGATGGTTATATAGTACTTAAAGCGCTTAACAAAGAAGCCAAGGTAGAAAATATTACACTTACCGATAGTGACGTAGCCATTGGTGCCGACCTGGAAATTGTATCGCACGGCAACAAATACAGCGCCCGCCCGGTTTATATGATCAAAAACGGAAACGTATTTGATTTTGCCCGCAAGGTTGATGATGCCGGTTTAAAACTACGTTTCAGCAAGGTAATACCAGAAACTAAGAAAGTACAAATCATTGTTATGCAACAACCAGAGAGCAAAAAGAAATTTGTGGTGATGAAGGCTATTCAGTTTCCTTTCATTAACTTCTTTTGGGCAGGTACTATTATTATGGTAATAGGTTTCTTTATGTCGATACTGCGCCGTAAAAAGGAATTGAAATTGGTTTAGGCTTGCTTAGATGGATAGCAGCTTAGTTGCAGAAAAGGAAAATATTTCGAATGATGGTTTTACCGTTATTAATGACGTTTACAACGCGGATGAAGTTAAGGCTATTCTGGATGCTATAGCGGCGGCCGATCAATCGAACCCGGCCTTCCGCAAAACTGACGATCTGTTTGCCATCAGACAATTTTTAAAGGAATTACCCCAGGTAGTTCCTTTAATTTTTAATAGCAAACTAAAGGCGCTGATTAACATACTGTTTGGCGGGAGCTATTTCGTCACAAAATCCATCTATTTTGATAAACCCGAACTAAGCAACTGGTTTGTGGCCTGGCACCAGGATTTGACCATTGTAGTAGATAAAAAAGCGGAGATAGCCGGTTATGGTCCGTGGACGATTAAGCAAAACCAGTTTGGTGTACAACCTCCTTTGCCAATACTGCAAAGCAACTTTACCATCCGCATCCATCTTGATGATACCAACGGCAATAACGGCGCCCTAAAAGTAATCCCCGGCTCGCACAATAAAGGCGTATACCGCCCCGAAACGATTAACTGGGATAAGGAGACGGAAGCTGCCTGCAACGTAAATGGAGGCGGTGTAATGATCATGAGGCCGCTGTTGCTGCATGCATCAAACCGTACCACTAATGGCCAAAGGAGGAGGGTTGTACATATTGAATTTAGCAATGTGGAGTTGGGTGGTGGATTGAGGTGGGGAGAGAAGGCAGTTATTTAACCGCGTTATAGCAAGGAACGAAGCAATCTCCCAACCACAGATTATCGGATTATATCAGGCTCTCAACGCGTCATTGCGAGGAACGAAGCAATCTCTAAGCTATACAGAGCCGACTGATATCGAATTTGTATATATGGGTACTGTTCTGATGATATTAGGTTATTCCTTTATTAAATCCTCATATAGATCCTTCCATTCTGGATTTAATGAGTTAATTAATTGTTTTTTGTACTCCCGACTGCCTCCTTTAATTAGCTTTTCTGCATCAATGGCCTCCTCTATATGTTGATAGAACAAGTAGTAAACCAGTTTATTACAGTTGTATCTTGATGTAAAACTATTTGGATAAACTTTATTTTTATGTTCCCAGATTCTTCCAATAATATCTGATGTAACTCCCGTATATAAAACCTTGTTTAGTTTGTTTGTAACTATATAAACGCATCCACCTCGTTGCATAACCATAATGTAAGTTAATAACTGTTATTGATACGTACGGGATGTTGACGTTTATATTTTCTCTGTACTGCTTAGAGATTGCTTCGTACCTCGCAATGACGCGGGCGATCATTGGAAACACGGAGAATTTTCTCTGTACTTCTTAGAGATTGCTTGGTTCCTAGCAATCACGCGTTGATTATTACAATAACTTATCATTTATCCCTGTTTCAAAAACGAAACTATCTTAGCATTAACCGTATCGGGCTTTTCTATGAATGGCAAATGTGCGGCATCGGTAACGGGGAAAAAATCTACCTTTAATACGCTGCGGATAGAGTCGCTAAAAGTGAAGGGAACTGTTTTATCATCTTTACCCCAAATTAACAATACTGGTTTATTGGCGCTGTTGAGGCAGATATTGCTTTGGCGGCCATGCTGTTCATAATCATAAAGTGTAGAGATGAGTGCATTGCGGAAGCCCTTGTAACTCATTTGAGGTAAGTAAAGCTTTTTCCACCCGGGGTGTTGTTTGGGGTATTTAAAATCGGTAACCTGGTTGCTTGCGCGCTCGTCGGAGTTTACCGCTTCATTATACAAGGCTAAATATTTAGGTACTTTTGGTTTCTGTTGTTCGTATGCCGGATCAATAAGTATAACTTTGTTCACCATATCGGGATGTTGGCAGGTAAAGTCGGTAACAATTTTTCCGCCGAAGGATACACCTGCCAAATTAACTTTACCTTGCAGCTTTAACTGGCCAATAAGCTCGAGTAACTGATTGCTGTATAGTTCTTTATTGTAAACAACGTGGGGCCGGTCTGAGTAGCCGCGGCCATAGGTATCGTACCGTAATACTTTGTAGCCTTTATTAACCAGGTATTCATAAGTGCCATCCCATATATAATACGGCACGCTAAAACCATGAACAAGTATAATAGTTTCTCCGTTTGGAGGGCCTTCCAGCTGGTAATGGGTAATGCCCTGGCTTAATTTAATGAAACTACCTGTAGCTTTTTTGCGTTCGGTATCGGTTAGTGTTTTTTTCTCTTTATTATTATATTTATAAAACCCATATAAAATTAAAGAGGCCGCACCGACCAAAAATATTACAATTATTATGCTTACTTTAAGTATTTTCATGAGGTATTAGGATGATGTTTACTAAAATACACAAATATTTAGTCGGTTATTATCACTTTAACACATTAATTGCAAATTTTATATGCGCTTAACAATCATAGGATCTGGCAATGTAGCAACCCATATGGCGGCGGCTTTTAAAAACGCCGGTCACCGGTTGGTACAGGTTTACAGCCCTACTATGCACAATGCTGCGTTATTAGCTTATCACGTTGGTGCCGCCGCCATAAACGATCTGGCACACATTAGTGCCGATACCGATATATTTATTATAGCTGTTAAAGATGATGCCATAGCACAGGTTGCAGGGGCATTGGCAGTGCATCAAAAAATAATAGTACACACATCGGGCTCTACAGATCTGGATGTGCTATTAGCTTATACCCATAAAGCCGGTGTACTCTATCCCCTCCAAACCTTTAGCAAAATCCGCGAGGTAGATTTTGCAACCGTTCCTTTATGCATAGAAGCCGCTAATGAAAGTGTTTATACTGATATACAGCAGCTTGCAGCTACAGTTAGCAGTAATATTTATAGCATTAACTCTGCCGGGCGAAAAATATTGCACCTGGCTGCGGTGTTTGCCTGTAATTTCCCCAATTATTTATACGGCGTAGCGCAAAACCTGCTGGCAAGCCATCAAATGGACTTTAATTTGCTTCGCCCGTTAATTTTGGAGACTGCTCAAAAGGTACAGGAGCAATTGCCGGTAAGCGTACAAACCGGCCCTGCGGTACGTAACGATGAGGTAACCATGCGTACGCACCTCCAAATGCTTGAGGGGGAACCTCAATTGCAGAATATATATACTTTATTAAGTCAGGGTATTATCAAAAACAACAACGGTAGAGTGGGAGATAAGTAATTTTGTTACTTTTGCCTAAATGAACATTTTTAAAGTAAAGATAAATTTCGAGGAAAAAGGGCACGAAACAATTGAACTGCCAATTGCCGAGGGAGAATCTGTATTAGACGTGTGCCTGGAGAATGGCATTGAATTACAGCATAATTGCGGTGGCGTTTGCGGATGCAGCACCTGCCATGTTTACGTAAACAAAGGGATGGATAACATCCAGGAAATATCTGACAAGGAAGAGGATTTTATTGACAGGGCTGTAAACCCGCGCATAACATCCCGCCTGGGTTGCCAGTGTTTGATTATTGACGGTGATATTGAAGTTACCATTCCAGATCAATCGCAGTTTATGGGACACTAAGGAAGCTTTTGCAGTTAATAGGTTTTACGTGAAACATTGTACGTTTTACGTAAAATATAAAATAAGGCGTATTACGTAAAACGTATTACGTATAACCGCCAAATAAAAGGGCGTACAATCTAAAACGTACCGTATAATTAAAAAAGATGAGCAACAATAAATTTGCCTTACCAATTCACTGGAACGACCACGAGGATATTGCTATTGAGCTTTACGAAAAGTTTGGTAATGATTTTGACGAATCGAAAATTTACCGCATCCGCTTTACCGAGTTATTGGAGTGGATACTAAGTTTACCCAATTTTGCCGGTACCAGGGCCCAATCTACCGAAGGTCACCTGGAGCAGATCCAGTCGGCTTGGGTTTATGAGTGGCGGGATAACCAATAGGTTGGTGAGCGGTGAGTAGAGAATTGTGAATGGTTGATTCGTTTTTAGGATAAATCATTTTAAATTAAAACAATCACCCCAATCGGGGTAGTCATAAGTGAAATAATGGAATCGTTTCTGAATAAATTAAAAGATATAACCACGTTTATTTTTGATGTGGATGGTGTGCTTACCGATGGTTCTGTTTTTGTGACAGAAAGCGGCGAGCAAAGCCGTGCCTTTAATATAAAAGATGGTTATGCTTTACAGCTGGCCGTTAAGTGTGGCTACAATGTTTGCGCCATATCTGGGAGCCGTTCTAAAAGTGCTATTTACCGTTTAAACAGTTTGGGTATTCAGGATGTATATATGGGTACGCATACCAAAACGCAGCGATTTAAAATTTACCTGGAAGAGAAAGCTATTATTGCCACCAACGTATTGTACATGGGCGATGATATTCCCGATCTGGAGGTAATGAAACTGGCCGGCCTTCCCGTTTGCCCGGCCGATGCGGTTGAAGAAATAAAAGCGGTAAGCGCCTACGTATCGCCATACGGTGGTGGAAAAGGCTGCGCCCGCGACATTATTGAAAAAGTACTTAAAGTACAGGATAGGTGGATGAGCGAAGAGGCGTATAGCTGGTAAGCCCCACCTAAATCCTCCCCGGTAGGGAGGACTTTAAAAACACTAAAATAAAAAGTCTCCCCTACCGGGGGAGATTTAGAGGGGGCTTATGAATCAACTTATTCCTAAAATTATTCTTGCATCAAAATCGCCGCGCAGGCAAGAGCTGTTGCGGTTGATGGATATGGAGTTTGAGGTGGTGTTGAGGGATGTGGACGAATCGTACCCTGATGGCTTAACACCCCAGGAGGTAGCGGTTTATATAGCCCGCAAAAAGGCCGAGGCTTTTGACGGAACCATAAATGATGAAGTAGTACTTACTGCCGATACCATTGTTTGTGTTGATGGCCTGATATTAGGTAAGCCCGAAACTCCCGCGCACGCTGTTGAAATGCTTCAAATGCTGTCGGGCAAAGTGCATTTGGTAGTAACCGGCGTATGTTTGTTTTACAAACAGCAATACAACAGCTTTTTTGATGTATCTGAAGTGTTTTTTCGCAAGCTAAGCTTGGATGAGATCAGCAGTTATGTTGCCCAATACAATCCGCTTGATAAGGCCGGCTCATACGGCATTCAGGAGCGCATTGGCCTAATCGGTATCGAAAAAATAAATGGTTCATATACCAACGTGGTAGGGCTGCCTACCGAGAAGTTGTACGCTCAGCTAATTAATTTAAATAAATAATATTTAAATTAAACCTTTCTTTTCTCTGTAGTCTAACAATAAATATAAGGGAGCAAATTCGTCATGAAAACAACTATTCACATAGGGCTGGTAATGTTGCTGGTATCCGCCCTGTCTGCTTGCAGCAGTTACAACTATTACACCGCAGCGCGTAACAAAACCAACATGTCAACCTACCGTACGTTTGCCTGGCTGCCGCCGGATGTGCAAACCGATAAGGCTGGGGCAACGGTAAAAAAAGAAATTGGTGATGAAGCTGTAAGAAGCGCTACCATCACCGCATTACAAAGCAAAGGCTTAAGGCTGCAGAGTAACGATCCGGATCTGTTGGTTAGCTATTCTACCTTAACAGGGCGTGGTGTTAAAACCGAGTTTTATCCATCATATTACGGTGGCCTTTACAGCGGCTTTGGCTGGGGTGGTTTTGGCTGGGGCTACCGCTCATTTTACGGCGGTTTCGGCGGTGGCTGGGGCTTCCCATACTATGGTGGTGGTTTTGGCGGCGGTACTTACGCCCGTGTACCTTACAAAGAAGGTACGCTCATTATCGATATCATCGATCGTAACACCCGCACACTGGTTTGGCGTGGCTTTGGTGTTGGCGAATTACACAACCCAAAATCAACCTTAAAAGAATTACCAAAAGTAGTTAGCGGCATATTAGAGCAGCTTAACCTTAACTATGTACGCCCCCAGGTAGTACTGGATACTAAAAAAGCATAACCTATTTTATTTTCCTGCAAGCAATAAAATAAACAAAAATCCCTTTAAGCCTTAAGCTTGAAGGGATTTTTGTTTGCGGTGTAAATGGACGGCGGTAAATATGCCGGCTACAACAACCAATATTATTACCCAGGTATCAAGGGGGCAGGGTTGCTGAAATGGATCAGTATCACCACAGGAAGGATCGTTCTGATCTTGCGCATTACTTATAAAAGGTAATACAACAAGCCCTAAAACAAAAAATAAACGGTATAAAATGTTACACACTCGTTTGTTACTTCTCATTATTTACAATTCTCTATCGTTTTACAAATTTAGCTTTTCCCAACGATAAGCCATCATTTCCTTTTAATTCAACAATATATATACCGGGTTTAAATTGGGATACGTTTTCGCTCCAGTTAACATTGCTTGATGACTTTTGCATCACCAATGCCCCTGTAGCATCATAGATGTTTAGTTTATA
>NZ_JACHCR010000014.1 GCF_014205845.1 Mucilaginibacter cryoferens | reverse complement strand
TTCGTTATCGCTAACACCCTTCCGTTTGGGTCTGCAAAGGTAGAAACCTTTTCCTTATTTCCAAAACTTATTTTTTTTATTTTTTCTTTCGAAATCCTAAGTTTTGAACCGCTTACCAGCTCTCTTTTCTCCCTCCGTAGCGGGGTGCAAAAGTAGTAAACTTTTTCGCTTTCCGAAATTTTATCTGAAGTTTTTTTGGCTCCTGTTTTATATTAATCTCGCTCGCTTTCCCTACCTCAACAAAAACCCTTCACTAACCTTTCTAAGAACAACCCCGCTTCCTTATTTGCGGGATGCAAAGGTAGCCTCTTTATCCTCTCACGCAAGCCGTTTTATACATTTAATTAATCATTAAAGATAAGGCGCTAATAATCAATCAAAAAAAACATTCAAAAATCATTTACAAATCAAAAATCACGCTAAATGGGGGCCTACTTCTACATTACTATTAAGTAAGGTGTCTTATTATATAGTAAGTGCGGCGCATTTCCAGAAGGAGGAATCTCCAATAAGCATAAACCATATAGTATATAAGATGTGCTTACGCAAACAAATCAAAGCGCAAAACCTGTAAATTGGGGTGTTATTACTATTAGCTCTATAGTATATTATAACTCATTCGTGTTAGCACCATTTTCAAGTCTCCAGGTATCCAAATTTATACGATTAATCGTTTGCGTAAACGGCTTAACCGGCCATTAACATTTCGGCCAAATTCCTACCTTTGTTAAAACTAAAAGTTGATGACTGAAAAAATTTTAGTGATTGGTGCCAATGGACAAATTGGTACCGAGTTGGTTATGGCTTTACGGGCCATTCACGGAGCCGAAAACGTAATCGCATCCGATATTAACGACCCCACCTACGCTATCCGCAACAGCGGGCCATACGAAATTGTAAACGTGCTCGATAAGCACAATCTACACCACATTTTTGATAAACATCGCCCAACCCAGGTTTACCTGCTTGCCGCCATATTATCGGCCGTAGGCGAACAAAAGCCCAAAATGGCCTGGGATCTAAACATGACCGGCCTTATCCACGTACTTGATTTTGCGGTGGAGTTTAAAACCGCCAAGGTTTTCTGGCCAAGTTCTATCGCCGTATTCGGCCCGCATTCGCCGCAATTTAATACACCGCAGTATTGTGTAATGGACCCAAACACGGTTTATGGCTTTAGCAAACTGGCCGGCGAGCGCTGGTGCGAGTACTATTATACTAAATATGGTGTTGACGTACGCAGTATCCGCTATCCGGGCCTTATTGGTTGGAAAGCATCACCGGGTGGGGGTACTACCGATTACGCTGTGCACATATTTCACGAGGCTTTAAAAAAAGGCAAATATCAAAGTTTCCTATCTGCAGATACCGCGTTACCTATGATGTACATGGAAGATGCCATCAGGGCAACCATTACATTAATGAATGCTCCGGCCGGGCAGATAAAAATCAGGTCGTCATATAACCTGGCGGGTATCAGCTTTACCCCAACTCAACTGGCCGAAGAAATTAAAAAACACTTACCCGCTTTTGAGATGGGTTATGTAGATACCGACCCACGCCAGGCCATTGCCGATAGCTGGCCAAAATCAATTGACGATAGCCACGCGCAGCAAGACTGGGGCTGGAAGTTGGAATACGATTTACCAAAAATGACGGCAGATATGTTGGAAAATTTGAAGAAAGTAATTTGAGGGGGATAAAGGAGTAAAGATTGATGGAGCAACGACAGGAAAAGGAAGCTTCAATTCTGGATTTTTATTCAACCATTAAAAAAACAATATTATATTTGAACCCTCTGTATAACAACATATACAGGGGGTTCTGTTTTATGGCAAAAGCTATGATAATTGAACCATCAACAATGAAGCAATAGTTATGGGAAGAGCATTTGAATTCCGCAAAGAAAGAAAGTTTAAGCGCTGGGCCAAAATGGCCGTGCAGTTTACCCGTTTAGGGAAAGAAATAGTAATGGCCGTTAAAGCAGGTGGTGGTGATATTAACACCAACTCGCGTTTACGTACCGCCGTACAAAACTCAAAGGCTGTTAATATGCCTAAAGACCGCGTGGAAGCCGCGATAAAACGCGCTACCAGTCGTGATGAAAAAGATTACGAAGAGCTGGTTTATGAGGGCTACGCGCCATACGGCGTTGCAGTTTTGGTAGAAACCGCTACAGATAATACCAACCGTACCGTTGCCAATGTACGCAGTTACTTTACCAAATACGGTGGCTCGCTGGGCAAAACAGGATCATTGGATTTTATTTTCACCCGCAAATCTGTTTTCACTTTTGAGCCAGGCGAACGCGACCTGGAAGAACTTGAATTTGAACTGATAGATGCCGGCCTCGAAGATTTGTTTGTTGAAGCAGATGAAGAAGGAAAAGATATAGGTGTAATACATACAGCCTTTGAAGATTTTGGCAAAATGCAGAAAGCTTTGGAAGAAATAGGCGTAGATGTGAAATCGGCCAAGTTGGAGCGCGTGCCTCAATCATTTCATGAGGTTACCGAAGAGCAAGTTGTAGATATAATGAAACTAATTGACCGCCTGGAGGAAGACGACGACGTACAAGCAGTTTACCATAACATGGCGGAATAATTTTGATTTCGGAATTGAGAATTTCGAATTTAAACAATTGTCATGCTGAGGAACGAAGCATCTGCTATAGGCTATTAAGCTCCAAATAGATCCTTCGTTCGTCAGGATAACAAAATAGGAGATAACACATCATGCCACTATTCAGTTCACGTAAGGAAGAAAAGAAAGTAAAAGTAACCTTTGCAAACGGGTTGCTTTTTGTTGAAAAGCCAGATGGTAAGCAACAAGCTTTCCCGCTGGAGTGGTTCCCTAAGATAATGGACGCTACCAACGAGGAGCGCGAGGACTGGAAACAGACAGACAAAGGCATCCATTTTAATCAGCTGGATGTAGACGTGCAGCTATAGTTTATGAGCCGTTAGATATGAGATTTGAGACCGGATTGGTTTTATCTCACATCTCATATCTAACGGCTCATATCTCAAATCTAATACCTATGGTTTTCGAAGAGTTTTTTAAAAAGAAAAGGATTGACTTGGTTGCTTTACAAGCGGCAGAGAGAACGTTATTTTCTGAATTTAAAGATCACTTTGAGCAAATGGGCGAGAAGAGCTTCGATCATTCTAAAAAATACTGGTTCAATAAACTACGCCGTCAGTTTCCTATTCCGTTAGAAGTAAAAACCGAGCGTGTACATATTGCTAATCCATTAGCCGAGCAAACTATCACCGAAAGTTTGATTGAGCCGGGAACGCCATCACCCAAAATTGGATTTACACCCAAATTTAGAGCGGCCGCCGCACCAAAGCCATTAGAGGAAACACAGCCCGATGTTGTTAAACCAGAAGAAACAAAAGCCGCTGAAACAATAGCTAATACCGAAAGTACAGCTGCTAAACCTGCTTTTAAACCCAGGTTTAATCCTGGAATGGTAAAGCCAAAGCAGGCAGAACCAACTGATCTGGTTAATGAAAAGCATGAAACAACACCAGAGGAAACTGCCGCGCCGGTAACCAAGCCTGCCTTTAAACCACGTTTTAACCCGGCTATGGTAAAACCAAAGCCTACAGACAACCAGGAAACTGCTGTTGAAAAAACAGAAGAACAAACCGAGGCAATTGCTCCATCTGCAGATGAGCCATCTACCAAACCTGCTTTTAAACCTCGTTTTAACGCGGCAATGATGAAACCCAAAGCTGTTGAAGAAGTGGAACCAACAGCTAAAATTAAAGAAGAGCCGGTTAGCCCATCCACAGAAGCACCTGCTGCAAAGTCGGTATTTAAACCTCGCTTTAACGCGGCGATGATGAAACCGAAAGCTACTGAAGAAGTGGAGCCCACAGAGGCAAAAGCCGACGCTGATGAAGATACGGTTACACCAATTGAGGAAGCACCAGTAGCCAAACCTGTTTTTAAGCCAAGGTTTAATGCCGCAATGATGAAACCCAAACCGGTTGAAAACACGGAAGTTATTGTTGAAAAACAGGAAGAGAAGGAAGATACAACCGTTCCGCCCGCCGAGTCAACTGAAGAAACTCCGGCAGCTAAACCCGCTTACAAACCGAAATTTAACATGAGAAACTTGCCCAAAAAACCGGAGCAGGAATAAAGCACAATATTTATAAACTATCTACCCATAACAAGTAGTTGTAGATCCCAGACTTCCGGCTTGTAATTCCCCCTTCAAAATCTTCGTATTTTACAACTCATTGAAATAGCTATCGTTGATCACAATCTAAGGACTTACTTTCCACCGGCTATCTCAACCATAAAATCTAACGCGGCTCTATCTGGTAACGATTTCGCAGCTGGTTGTTCGCCCAGCATCATTATTTTATTAATACCAGTGTTATAGGCCGGCCATGTTGGTAATCCCTTCCCATTAGGATTGCCGGTTTTGGCAAAGTTTGTCCAATAGGACGACATTGTATTCGCTAATTTCCAGTCGATCGGCTCCCAGGGGCGATTTAAAAATTTTAGATTATTATAGGCATAGGCCACCTCGCCGGTATGGAACGCGCCGTATTTTACAAAATCGGCAGTTGCCGGAAGCCGGCGGGCAAAGCGGTAAAGGTAAACTTTTGCCCGTTGCTTAGCGCTTTGTACATTTGCCCAGGTATAATTTTGAATCCCAAAAGTTTGGTCTCTGCTGATATTGATCTGCGACCTGGCCGCTTCCAAATCCGTACCACCTGGATAATGCTGTAAAAACGCCGCTGCTTTATCGCCATATTGTTCGGCTATCTGCTTTTTATAATCTTCAGCATTTTTGAGTTTCCCTATAAATGCATCGTCTTCGTTCCAGCCGGTTAGCAGCGGCACATTGTTTTCTTTGTTTTCGGCGAAGATCTGAGCAATACTTTCCGGTAATACGTAGCCGTCGATAATTGGCCGTGGCTGCCATTTGTTAAGCAGATCGGCAGCTGGAATATTACGCAGTGCGGCAATAGAATTTACATTAAGCTCTTTTGCCAATTTTACACCGGTCTGCTCGGCCTCTGCCAATGTTTTATAGCCGTACTCTCCATTGATAAAACTTGCCCCGCTCTCGGCAATAGCTTTTTGAAACAGACCTTTCCCTAATGGGGATGCCACCAGGCAGTTCACACTCATAGAACCGGCCGATTGCCCGGCGATGGTAACGTTGCCAGGATCGCCGCCAAAATTTTGGATATTTTGTTTTACCCATTTAAGTGCGGCCAACTGATCCATCAAACCATAATTACCAGACGCGTTATGGCCCGATTCTTTACTCAATTCGGGGTGGGCAAAAAAACCGAAGATGCCAACACGATAGTTGATAACCACAAATACAACGCCTTGTTTGGCAGTAGCCTCACCATCATAAATAGGGCAGGCAGCACCGCCAGACCCAAAGCCGCCACCATAAATATAAACCAGCACCGGTTTTTTCTCTGCGGATGATGTGGCATTTGTCCAAACGTTAAGGTACAAACAATCTTCGCTGATGGGCTGATAGGGAATCAAAAACTCCCGCGTATAAACACCAAACTCATCGGGCTTTGCCTGCACCGGGCTGGCCGAAAATGTGGTACATGCTTTAACTCCCTCCCATGGCGTTACTGGCTGGGGGGCTTTCCAGCGCAGGTTGCCAACAGGTGGTGCAGCAAAGGGGATACCTTTAAATATATGAACTGTACCATCGGCACTTACATTGCCGGACACCTTGCCTGCCGCGGTTGCTACTACAGCTAAATTGCCGTTCTGCGCAAACACTACAGAGCTTTTTATCAATATCGATAAAAACAATAAAACTTTAATTTTCATATAATTTTAATTACTTCGTAAGTCTGAGCCAGATTGTCGTTCCTATGCTTCTTCGCCCCGTAAAGTCTGCGAATAGATGCTTCGTACCTACCCATAACATGTTAAAAAACTACCCTTTTGTCATTCTGAACGTAGTGAAGAATCTATTCTCCACCATGCGTATTCGCCCTGTACAGTCTGCGAATAGATGCTTCGTACCTCAGCATGACAAGCTTTTGAGGGGATGTCATTCCACTTTCAGAGTCCCTGGGTTTTACAACTCAGAATGACCAATCTCGAAAGATCGTCGTCATTTAAAAATTGAAATTACGGTTTTACTTTATACTTAGCTGTACGGGCATCATTAATAACGCCTTTCCAGTTTAAGCCGTAACCAAAATCATATACATGGCCCTGATCATCCGTATAGCATTTCATATCGTGGGGCACATCTTCAAATTGTTGCTCTACTGTTTTCATATCAATAGGCATTTGCAATGGCAGTAACGCCGATGGTTCGTTTTTACCTGTCAGTATATCTAATGTTGCCTGCCCTTGTACACCAAAATCAACTACAATGGCATCTGCATTTTTTTCAAACTCGGCAAATACCATTGGGTTAGCCATATTTACCGAAACAATAACCGGCTTGCCCTTCATTTTGGCATAAGTATCGTTCACCATTCCAAGGTCGGTAATATTTATAGCAATTGATGATTTGCCTTTGTAAGTGCGGTTGGTAAATTTCTCCAACGGATCGCCACCGGCAATACTGGTTGCACGGGCATCGGTAGCGGTATACTGCCCGTATTGCAAACTGATAGGTACATAACCGGTTCCGCCGCTTTTAACATCCTGGCTGTTGTAACCGCCGCCGCTGTTGGGGCTGTTTATAAATACCAAAGCGTAATCGGCCTCATCAGGGTTTTCGGTCACCTTAAAATATTTCTTCACCGTTTCCATATTTACAGGGTATTCCAGTTTCTCGGGAGTTTCCATCCCCAGAAAATTACGACCAGCCGGTGTAAATTGTTTAGGTACATAAACAGTTTTGCCCGTTTGCAGCGGCAAAACGTTACCCTTATTTTTCAACATCACTATTGATTTTAGCTGCGCTTCGTAACCGGCATTCATAAATTCGGGATTACCTACAAGTGTTTTGGTGGCCCCGGCATCTAAATATGGATTCTCAAACAAGCCTGTTCTGAAAATATTACGCAATAACCTTACTGCCGATTGCTCAAATCTTGCACGCATAAATGTTTCGCCGTGCTCCTTTACGCCCATCTGGTAAGCAGCTACCACCGGAGCAACTTCGTTGTTACCTCCAAATTGATCTACACCTGCCATTAGTATTTTATAATGACGTTGTGCTACCGACAATCCTTCAACACCCCATGATTTGCCCGAAAGAAATACGTCGACCGCGGTTTCATCGGCAGTAACCAGCCAATCGGTACAAACCACGCCGTCAAACTTATATTTCTTGCGCAGCAGATCATTAATGATATAAGCGTTATAGTTATTGGCAACGTTCTCTTTGTTTTTGGTATCCTGCTTAAACGAGATTGTATAATAAGGCATTACCGAAGCGGCCATGCCTGTTTTGCCGTTCAATTTAAATGCCCCCTCGGTAAACGGGATCAAATGTTGCTTAAAGTTATTACCGGGGTAAACGGCATATTTACCGTAACCATAATGCGCATCTCTGCCGCCCTCGCCGGCGCCACCACCGGGCCAGTGTTTTACCATGGCATTTACACTGCCAAAACCCCAGCCGCCATTAATCTCTTTATCGCCCACCGAAGTCTGAAAACCATTTATATACCCCCGCGCCATATCGGCCGATAGTTGTGGGTCTTCGCCAAAAGTACCGCTTACCCGCCACCATCGTGGGTCGGTAGCGATATCAACCTGGGGCGATAATGCCGTAGCAATGCCCAAAGCACGATATTCTAAAGCTGCTATATGCCCAAATTTTTCTACCACAGCAGGATCAAACGTTGCTGCGAAACCCAGCGAACCGGGCCACATAGATATGGCACCACCCGCGCCGGCATTAAACTCGGCAGTAGCCAGGGTACCATGCCTTGGGTCGGAGCTGTTATTATTGGGGATGCCTAAACCCAGCCCTTCTACAAAAGCCTGTGCATTATTGTTCCACTGCGCCGCAATTTCGGGGCTTTGTACCGATGTAATAAGTACGTGCCGCACGTTATCTTTGGCTAAAAACTCTTTTTGTTGATCGGTAAGATCATAAGGTTTTGCGCCGCTTTCTGCAAACACCTTACCACCATAGGTACCTTTAAACGGACCGGCAGGCGCGGCGGGAATTGGCTGGTGCTTGCTGTACAGCATTAAACCTGCAATTTGCTCCACGCTCATTTTAGATGCCAGGTCTTTTGCCCGCACATCAACCGGCAGTCGCCAGTCTTCATATTTATCAAGTTTGCCGTTTTTATTAAGGTCTTTAAAAGCCAGACCATCCACAGTTAATATTTTAACGCCTGATGCAGTAGCATAGCCTAGTTGCTGCCCACCTGTATTGGTAACAAAAACAACGTCACCCGATTTTTTTTCGGTCCATTTGGTTTGGGCCATAGCAGCAGTTGCGGGCAGCAGCGATAGCAACGCGATAAATTTTAATTGATTAGCCATGAAGATTGTATTGGTTGGTTAGTATTTATAATTGCCTTGTACCTATAAAAGCCATTGCAACACAAGGTTGCAATGGCATAGTTTAGATAGTTATTATGTGTATTAAGATCGTTATTCTTTTTCAATGACGTTTTTCGTTTTACACCTGCGTTGGCTTTGAACGCTGGCGAAGACTCACCCGGCGAGGCTACGCCAGCCACCCTCTCTTCGGCTTCGCCGGAAAGAGGGGCTTGAAAGTGTTTTATAACTCCTTCATCAATATTATCTGTTCAAAACCCCTCTTTCCACCACAGGTGAAGAGAGGGTGACGAGCGCAGCAATGTCGGGTGAGTCTTCATCGCCCCGTTATTTCAATTTCATTTCATTGATAGTAACCTGAGGTGTTAACACCTTGTTTACTTTTTCAACGGTGATATCCTTGGCCAGTTTAAAAGAAGCTTTTTCTTCTATCTGCCTTGATGACGAACCAAGCCTTACTTCGTATTTACCGGCATCGGCAATCCAGGCCTGCCTGTTGGTATAAAAAGAGGCCAAATCTGCAGCCTTAATGGTAAAGCTCAATGTTTGCGATTCACCTGCTGCCAGCAAACGGGTTTTGGCAAATGCTTTTAACTCCTGCTCGGGCTTATCCAGGTCTTTTTTAGGAGCACTCAGGTATAACTGCACTACTTCTTTACCAGCAACATCGCCCGTATTTTTAACCGTTACGGTAGCGGTAATGCTATGCATAAAGCTTGGAGCACTTAGCTTAAGATCGCTGAATTTGAAATTGGTGTATGATAAACCATAGCCAAACTCATAGGCCGGTTTAATATTGGCAGCATCGTAGTAACGGTAGCCAACATAAATACCTTCTTCGTAAGTAACAGATTCTGGTTTAGGCATAGGTGTGCCTGGGAAATTGTTGGCCGATGGTACATCTTTATAATCTACAGGAAAAGTAGTAGCCAATTTGCCCGATGGGTTAACCATACCGCTCAATACATCGGCAATAGCGTTACCGGCCTCAAGGCCCGGCTGCCATGCCAACAAAATACCGTCTACTTCATGGCGCCAGCTGGCAACTTCAATAACGCCGCCAATATTTAATACTACAATTACTTTTTTACCTTTTGCATGGAAAGCAGCGGCAACGCCCCTTATCAAACCTTTTTCGGCATCATTTAAGTAATAATCGCCTTCCAGCTTTCTATCTGCGCCTTCACCGGCGTTACGCCCTATCGTTATCAACGCTTCATCGGCACCGTTGGCTTCATCGGCCACAATGCTGTTCACATCCATTTCTGGAATAGGGGCAGGGTGATCGAAAAAGTTTTTAGGCTTCGGCTGTTTCAACTTCATATCTGCCAGGTAGGCGGCGTAATTTTTTGATAAGGTTTCCTGTACTTTAAAGCCGGCATTGGTTAAGCCCTGCATTAATGATATAGTGTAAGCTTTGTTAACATCGCCGCTACCTGTACCACCTGCAATAATATCATAACTGGTATTGCCAAATACGGCAACCCTTTTGGCAGACGCAAATGGTAACGAATGGTCGTCGTTTTTCAGCAACACCATACCTTGCGCCGCAGCCTCGCGCGATACCCTGGCATGCGCTTGCAGATCGGGAGCATCAGAATATTTATATTTGGTGAACGATGGTGATTTAACAATCACGTTCAGCATCCGCTCTACATTGGCGTTTAATTGTTTAATATCCAGCTTTCCGTTTTTTACAGCAGCAACAATTTCTTCGGATTTATTGGGGCTGCCTGGCATAATAAGGTCATTTCCCGCTTTCATTTGCGCTACGGCATCGTTACCACCAAACCAATCGGTCATAACAAAACCTTTAAAGCCCCATTCGTCTTTTAAAACGGTGGTTAGTAAATCGTGCCTTTCGGAGGTATAGGTGCCATTTATTTTATTGTATGATGACATCACTGTCCAAGGTTGTGATTTTTTAACGGCTATTTCAAAGCCACGGAGGTACAGCTCGCGCATAGCCCTTTCGCTCACAATGGTGTTGATGGAGTTGCGGTTGGTTTCCTGGTTATTGGCCGCGTAGTGTTTGATAGAGGTACCTACGCCGTTTGATTGCACACCGCGAACGATAGCCGCCGTCATGTTACCGGCCACCAGCGGGTCTTCAGAATAATATTCAAAATTGCGGCCGCCAAGCGGGTTACGATGAATATTCATACCGGGGGCTAGTAAAATATCTACGCCGTATTCGCGCACTTCGTTACCAAAGGCTACGCCAACTTTATTCACCAGTTCGGTATCCCAGCTGCTGGCCAGCAAGGTGGCTACCGGGAAAGCAGTGGCATAATACGTTTTAGATTTATCGCCATTACGGGTAGGCTCGATACGTAAGCCGGCCGGACCATCAGACACCGTCATAGATGGAATACCTAAACGTGGAATACCATGCGTACGCCCGGCAGCACCCGGAACTTTCTCCGGAATATTGTAAGCATCCGGATCTGATGGGGGGAGTTTAAAGCCACCAATATCTATTGCCTCTGGCTTTTTACCTTTAACAGGCGGCGGTACACCGGGCATTTTAAAGCCCATACCAACAACCAGTTTTGATTTTTCTTCCAATGTCATGGCAGCAACAATCTGCTTAACATTGTTTGCGCGCAATTGTAGCGGCTGTTTTTGGGTTTGAGCCTGTACCGTTGAGTTAAAACTGCCGGCAGCCCACATAATTACAATAGCAACACCAGATCTGTAGCTTATTTCCATGATTAAGGGTTAAAAAAGAATGTGCGTAATAATTGATTATAACTGGTTTATTAACAGCAAATAATAGCTTTGTGTCAATATTACACAATAGTATATATTATGTTTGAAAATAGCAAGGGGAGAGGAAAGATTTTTGGATGAAGGATTTTTGGACAACGGAGCAAAAATTTGGGGACAAAGGATGAAAACATAGATGATGGCTTGAAAAACCTGGAAAATAAAAAAGACACCGCTGTGGGTGTCTTTTTATCTTATACTCTTTGGTTCAAAAAACCTGATAGTCTTTAATCTAAAAACCTTTGCTCCCTAAATCCTAAAAAAGAAGCTTATTTTTCAACGGGGTATCGAACAATAGTTTTTCGATGTAGGTAGTGCGCAGGGCATCTTTTAGGGCCATGGCGTGTTTCTCGTGGTGCATGTCGCTTGATATAAAATCTATCATTTGGTTATCAACCAACATCTCGGCCATCCTTTTTACATCGCGCCCGTAGTAACCGGTAAGCGAGATGGTATTTAGTTGTAAACTACAGCCCCAGCCCTGTATATTTTTGTATTGCTCCAGATCCATATATGGATATCTTTCGGGGTGGGCCAAAATAGGCTTATAGCCCATGTCATTCATTTTTTGCAAAACGGGGATAACATTGGGAGGTTGGTTGATGAACGAAAATTCAAACAACACATAATTATCGCCCATGGTCATCAGATTTCCCTCCCTAACGCGGGTTTCAAAGGTTTCATCAAAATAGTGCTCGGCAGCTGTTTCAACGGGGATATCGATATTTTCTTTTATCAACTCGGCTTTTAATAACTCCAGCGACGCAGCAATTGTTTCGGGCGTGTTACGGTAAAAATCGATCATTACGTGTGGGGTGGCAATAATTTTTTTTATCCCCAGATCCATCATTTTACGAATCAGGATAACCGAATCGGCAGGTGTTTTCGCGCCATCATCAATCCCTGGTAAAACATGCGAATGCATATCAACCATGATCGACTCATAGTTGAAGCTGATCTCTTTTTTCTCTTTTTTACTTTTAAAAAGCCCAAACATAATTAACGGTTATTGTACTGCCCCTTGTAATACTGCTGGTAATTTCCGGATGTTACATTATCCAGCCACTCTTCATTGGCAAGGTACCAATCTACGGTTTTTTCTAATCCCTCCTCAAAAGTAATACTCGGAACCCAGCCAAGCTCGCTCTTCAATTTACCTGCATCAATAGCATAACGCAAATCGTGACCTGCTCTATCTGTTACATAAGTGATCAATTTGGCCGATTCTCCGGCTTCCCTGCCCAGTTTTTTATCTAAAATAGTGCATAGCAAATTAATGAGATCAATGTTTTTCCACTCGTTATGACCGCCAATATTATAAGTTTGACCGGCTTTTGCATTATGGAAAATAACATCAATTGCCCTTGCATGATCCTCCACCCAAAGCCAATCGCGAATGTTCTCGCCTTTACCATATACCGGCACAGGCTTATTTTGTTTAATATTATTGATAGCTAACGGGATGAGTTTCTCCGGAAAGTGAAACGAGCCGTAGTTATTAGAGCAGTTGGATATTACCGCGTTTAAACCATAAGTATCCTGGTAAGCACGTACAAAGTGGTCTGAACTGGCTTTTGATGCCGAGTATGGCGAATGCGGATCATAAGCGGTTTCCTCGGTAAACATGCCATCTTCGCCCAATGTACCATAAACCTCATCGGTTGATACATGATAAAAACGGGTTTTATCGTACTTCCCTTTCCAGTTTTCGCGTGCAGCATTCAGCAAATTAACGGTACCCACCACGTTGGTCATCACAAACTCCAGCGGATTGGTAATAGACCTATCTACATGCGACTCGGCCGCAAGGTGAATAACCGCATCGGGCTGCTCGCTATCAAAAAGAGTATTTATAAATTCAAGATCAACAATATCGCCTTTTATAAACCTGTAGTTAGGTTCATTCTCGATATCTCTTAAATTTTCGAGGTTACCGGCGTAGGTTAGCTTATCTAAATTAATAATGTTATAATTTGGATAGGTTTTTACAAAGCGGCGCACCACATGCGACCCAATAAACCCTGCACCGCCTGTAATAATTATCTTTTGCATTTACTGAATTTTATAGTTTATAACGGATTTTGAGAAATATATTTTTCCCACTCCCAGGCAGATGACATCATTTCTTCTAAACCAAGCTGGGTTTTCCAACCCAGTTTATTGGTTGACTTTGTTACATCTCCCCAAACCTTTTCCACATCGCCGGCGCGGCGCGCACCAATCTGGTAATTTACTTTTACACCGGTAGCTTTTTCAAAAGCATGTATAACACCTAATACGGTACTGCCTTTACCTGTGCCTATATTAAACACATCGTAACCGGTATATTCATCTGTTGCTGCCAGCTTAAGCGCAGCTACGTGTGCCTTGGCCAAATCAACCACATGAATATAATCGCGTACGCAGCTGCCATCCGGGGTATCATAGTCGTTACCAAAAACAGTTATTTTTTCGCGCTTGCCTATGGCAGTTTGCGTAATAAACGGCACCAGGTTTTGAGGCACGCCAATAGGCAACTCGCCAATAAGCCCGGTTTCATGCGCGCCAACCGGGTTAAAATATCTTAATGATACTACTTTGTAGCTACTTGTACCAGAAGCTATCATATCTTTCAAAATCTCTTCGGCAATTTGTTTGGTATTACCATACGGCGATTGAGCCGGTTGTATGGGAGCCTCTTCTGTAACAGGCAATACCTCTGGCTGACCGTAAACAGTACAGCTTGATGAAAACACAAAATTTAAAGGCTTGCCGTAATAAGCATCCAATAAATTAATTAGCGAATAAAAGTTGTTACGATAGTATTTTAATGGCTTTTCTACAGATTCGCCCACAGCTTTAAAAGCAGCGAAGTGAATAATACCCGCAACATCAGGCTCGGCAATAGCCAGGGCTTTTACGCCTGCCTCGTCGCACAAATCAAGCTTGTGAAAAACTGGTTTGTAGCCAATGATCTTAGCCAGTTGATCTAAGATCTTGGGGTCAGAATTTGAAAGGTCGTCAACAATAACAGGTTCGTAACCCGCATTTACAAGTTCTACAACAGTATGGGACCCTATAAAACCAAGGCCGCCTGTTACTAATATCTTCATTTAGGTAGAGAGTTTAAGTGTTTTTTATCGCGCGGTAAAGATAAGTAAATTGACCAATTGGCTCACTCAATTGTTGATTTCATTAAGCCACTCTATTTAATTATAGAGTGGCTTAAGCTTTTCACCTCTTTGTTTGGTATAAACAAAGGTATATGAAGTGCCGATACTGGTAATGAACCAACATCGCGAAGGTTGCCTACTTATTATAGTAAGTAAAATCCTTATGATTTATTTCCGTTTCGGGCAACGATTTAAAGTACTCGTAAGTGATCTTTAACCCTTCGCTCCTGGAAACCTTTGGCTCCCAGCCCAGTATAGCTTTGGCCTTTGTAATATCCGGGCGGCGTTGTTTAGGATCGTCTGTTGGTAATGGCAGGCTTATCATTTCCTGATCGGTACCTGTTAATTTAATGATCTCTTCGCCAAATTGTTTTATCGTGATCTCATCAGGGTTACCTATGTTCATCGGCTGCGCGTAATCGCTGTGCAACAGGCGGTAAATACCTTCAACCAAATCATCTACATAACAAAACGAACGCGTTTGAGAGCCATCGCCAAACATGGTTAATGGTTCGCCTCTTAAAGCCTGGCCTATAAAGGCCGGCAATACGCGGCCGTCATTTAGCCGCATCCGTGGCCCGTAGGTGTTAAAGATGCGTATAATACGGGTTTCCAATCCGTGGAAGGTATGGTAAGCCATAGTGATGGCTTCCTGAAAACGCTTTGCTTCGTCATATACGCCGCGCGGACCAACCGGGTTTACATTACCCCAGTATTCCTCCGGTTGTGGGTTTACGTTAGGGTCGCCATAAACCTCGGAGGTGGAGGCTATCAGCATCCGTGCTCCTTTTGACCGGGCCAAGCCCAACAGGTTATGCGTACCCAGCGAACCCACTTTTAAGGTTTGGATCGGAATTTTTAAATAATCTATCGGGCTTGCCGGAGAGGCAAAGTGAAGGATATAATTCAACTCGCCCGGTACAAACACAAATGTAGATACATCGTGGTTATAAAACTCGAAGTTTTCCAGTTTAAACAAGTGCTCAATATTGCGCAGGTCGCCGGTGATGAGGTTATCCATGCCTATTACATGGTAATCTTCCTTGATAAACCTATCGCAAAGGTGCGAACCTAAAAAGCCCGCTGCCCCGGTTATTAATATTCTTTTACGTTCTGCCATTACCTAACTACTTTACGTCCAATACTATTGTAATAAAAACCATTATCTTTCATCCTGTCCAGGTCGTACAGGTTACGGCCGTCAAATATAACCGGCGCGTTTAATTTTTCTTTCATAAAATCAAAATCAGGAGTTCGGAAAACCGGCCACTCTGTTACTATCAACAATGCATCAGCATTTTCAAGTGCCGAGTAGCGGTCTTTAGCGTATGCTATTTTATCGCCCAACAGCTTTTTAACGTTTGGCATCCCTTCCGGATCATACGCGGTTACTGTTGCGCCGGCGGCTATCAGCTCATCAATAATGTATAAAGCAGGTGCTTCGCGAATATCATCGGTCTCGGGTTTAAAGGCCAGCCCCCAAAGGGCAAAGTGTTTGCCTTTCAGCCCGTCGGCACCATAATAATCGCGCAGCTTTACTACCAGGCGTTTCTTTTGGGTTTCGTTAACCTCCATTACCGAGTTGAGGATCTTGAACTCGTATTTGTTTTCTTCGGCTGCTTTTGAAAGTGCCTGCACATCTTTCGGAAAACAACTGCCTCCATAACCAACACCAGGAAAAAGGAAGCGTTTGCCAATACGGGCATCGGCACCTACTCCCTTACGTACCATATCCACATCGGCACCTACCAGCTCGCACATATTGGCAATCTCGTTCATGAAGGTTATCTTGGTGGCCAGGAAAGAGTTGGCGGCGTATTTGGTCAATTCTGATGAGCGTTCATCCATATAAAGGATGGGGTTACCCTGGCGTACATATGGGGCATAAAGCTCGCCCATAATCAGGCGTGCTTTTTCGTCCATAGTGCCTATAACCACCCTATCGGGTTTCATAAAATCTTCTACAGCTACACCCTCGCGTAAAAACTCGGGGTTTGATACCACCGCGAAAGGGATGTCGGTGTTGGCTTTCATGATAGCGGTTACCTTATCTGCGGTACCTACCGGTACGGTTGATTTGGTTACGATGACCTTATATTCTGTTATCAGCTTGGCTATATCTTTGGCTGCGCCTAACACATAGCTCAGGTCGGCAGCGCCATCGGCTCCCGGAGGGGTTGGCAGGGCCAGAAATATAACTTTGGCCGGGGCAATAGCTTCAGCAAGATTGGTAGTAAAGGTTAACCTTTCCTGTTTTATGTTTCTGTGGAACAACAGATCCAATCCTGGCTCGTAAATAGGCATTTCGCCGGCGCGCATCTTGTTTACTTTTTCTTCAACTATATCTACGCAGGCTACTTCGTTACCTGTTTCGGCTAGGCAAGTACCTGTTACCAGGCCAACATACCCAGTACCAATTACAGCAATTTTCATACTTTTTGTTCTTTTTTAATATTTAACGCTTTGATAACCAACTGAGATCATTATGCATACCGGCTATATCAGCAAGGGGTTATTAATTATTACAGTGTTAGTTTTTGTTGTTAATTTTAACCCCGGCTAATATACAATTCATATTTATAATGATATTACTATATACTATTGCTTTACGGTTATATTTTATGGCCATTTACATAGCTGCGCTGTTTAATCAAAAAGCAAGCCAATGGATAAACGGCCGAAAGAGCCAACAACTTATACACATTAATAATAGTATTTGGTTCCATTTTGCATCATTAGGCGAATTTGAACAAGGTCGGCCTATTTTAGAGGCCCTGAGGACTTTACATCCGGATAAAAAGATAGTTGTTAGTTTTTTTTCACCATCGGGTTACGAGATCAGAAAAAACACCCCGCTTGCCGATTTTGTGTATTATTTACCTTTAGATACGGCAAAAAATGCCTTACAATTTATAGATGCCATACAGCCCGAAATGGCTGTTTTTACCAAGTATGAGTATTGGTACCATTTTTTTAACGAAACGCATAAAAGGCAAATTCCGCTGTATATCGTTTCGGGAATTTTTAGACCAAAGCAAATCTTTTTTAAATGGTACGGCGGCTTACACCGCAAAATATTAAGCTTCGTCACCCATTTTTTTTTGCAGGACCAGGCATCAAGGCAGTTATTGGAGTCTGTTAACGTAACCAATACCACCGTAAGCGGCGATACCCGTTTCGACAGGGTATGGGCCAATGCGCAGCATCCCAAACAAATACCAGGCATCGCCCAATTTATAAACGGGCAAAAAGTATTTATAGCAGGCAGCACCTGGCCGCAGGACGAGGCATTACTGGCTACACTACCCCAATTATACCCCGATTGGAAGTTTATTTTTGCCCCGCACGAAATTGACGAAGAGAAAATAACTAACCTTATAAACCTTTTGCCGGCAGCAACAACCATCAGGTATTCTGAGCTAAATTCTTCCGATCAAAATCTCAAATCTCAGATCTCAAATCTCAAATCTATCATTATAGATAACATCGGCATGCTATCTTCTTTATATGGCTATGGCAACATCGCGTATATAGGCGGAGGCTTTGGCGTGGGTATCCATAATACCTTAGAGGCGGCAGCATTTGGCCTGCCAGTTGTTTTTGGGCCCAACTATCAAAAATTTAATGAGGCCAGGGAACTTATTACCTTAAAAGCCGGCTTTAGTATTAACGATGTCCATCAGCTTAAAGGCATTGTTGATACATTGGTTAATGATGAGGCTTTTTACAGCGTAACCGGTAAAAAGGCAGAGGATTATGTGAGGGAGCACGTTGGAGCAACGGAAATTATATTAAAGAAGATCGCGCCTCAATCAAGTTAGTAGCCCAAAGCATTTTAGACCAATTACATTGATGAGGCATGAGCTACGCCTCATCCTAACAATTAGATTTTTCCAAGCCTCTCCCTCAAATATTCTTCATAATTGCTATTATTGCGCAAATGGGTTTTTTACAGCTGCCCGGCCTGGGTAAAGTACATTTTCATGAATACGGTGCAGGGCCGAAACCAATGCTGGCTTTTCACGGCTATGGGATGACGGGGAAGCAGTTTCATGTGTTAGAACAATCCATATTGCCTAATTACCACATTTACGGTTTCGATCATTTTTTTCACGGCCAAAGCAGCCTGGAGGGCTGGACGGACAAGCAAATTACAGCAGGTATGCCCCGTGAAATGGTGCGCGGTTATATGCAGGAATGGTTTAATATTTATGGCGAGCAGCGCATCTCTATATTAGGTTACTCCATTGGTGCCAACCTGGCGCTCATATTGGTTGAAGAGTACCCGCATTTAATTGATGAGGTGATATTAATGGCCCCCGATGGCCTCTCGGTTCATAAAATATTCCATTTTTTGCAGTTTAACTTTCTGGGAAAATCCATTTTTTCGCTTGCAACAAAAAGTAGCTGGCTGGCACCATTTATAGTAAAAGCCGCTAAAAAAGTGGGGATTATTGATGACAGCCTTTACCAAATAGCCTATAGCGAACTTGATACAAAATCCAAACGGCTGGATGCATATTATACCGTAAATTTGATTAAGCTTTTAAAGCCAGATGTTGAAAAGGTGGCCTCGCTTATAAACGAGTACAAGATAAAATGCACCCTGATATTTGGCAAGCACGATCATCTGTTCCCAAAATCGGCGGCCATGCCTTTTATCGGCATGCTGGATGATGCCGAAGTGCATGAGTTAAAACTGGGCCATTGGTTGGTTATAAAAGCTTTGGACGAATATTTAACACGCTAAACTTATGATGCCTACCCGTAAAACCGACTTTTTAAGCGCCCTTTACGTCCGCTATATTCGCGGGTGGATAGGTCGTAACTTTAAGGAGGTTAACATCATGCCTTTTGAGCCTAAGGAAGGGCATTCGGTACTATTGCTATGCAATCACTTTAGCTGGTGGGATGGCTTTTTATCAAACCTTACCGCTGTGGATAGCCTTAAACGCCGCTACCATGTAATGATGCAGCAGGATCAATTTATAAAACACTGGGTGTTTAGATTTATAGGTGCATATTCTATAAAAAAGGGCTCGAGAGAGATGATTGCCTCACTGCAATACTCGGCAAAGCTGCTGGATGATCCCCGAAACATGATCGTAGTTTTTCCGCAGGGCGAGCTTTTCTCTAACCATGAAACGCATATCCATGTAGAAAAGGGCATGTTTAAGCTAACGGAATATATTAAAGGCCCCTGCCAAATAGTTTACCAGGCCATATTGATAGATTATTTTGAGAGCCATAAACCACGGGCCTACATACACCAGTTTGATTGCGGCGTAGCCGGCGAAATGACCTTTGCCGAGTTAAAACAGCGTGTTAACGAGTTTCATTTACAGGCACTGGAGCGCCAAAAAGTGATGAAGCATTAATTGATGTTGTTGGTTACATTGATTAACTTTCCACTGCATGATATACAATAAAAAGAACATTTTTATTAACCGCATTATCCATTACTATATAAAGTGGATAGTAAAACGGCAGTTTCATGAATTGTTGTTTAACACCATTGAGATTGATAAAAGCAGATCTGTTTTATTGGTAGCCAATCATTTTAGTTTTTGGGACGGCTTGATACTGCACTGTGTTAATGAAAAACTGTTGAAAAAAAGATACCATGTAATGGTGGAAAAAAAAACAGTACACATGCTGCACTACCTCAAATTTGCGGGGGCTTTTTCGGTCACCAAAAAATCGAGGGATATTATCGAATCTCTTGATCATGCTGCCCGGCTGCTGGATGATCCGCAAAACCTGGTGCTGATATTTCCGCAGGGAAAACTATTTTCCAATTATGTGGATGATGTCCATTTTGATAAAGGCGCATTTCGCATTATGCTAAAAGCACAGGGGAAATTTCAGCTGATATTTGCGGCAACATTTATTCAGTATTTTAAACATAAAAAGAGCACCGCAACCGTTTACTTACAAAGCGACGATACAACTTATACAAACATAGCCCAGTTAAAGCAGGCTTACCAGCAACATTACAGCAGTTCGAAACTACTTCAAACCCAATTTGATATATAAAGTGACCGTAGTTATATTAATCACCCTCTTCTTTATTATCCTCCGTTTTACAGTAACGCTGTTCAACTTTATATCCGACCCTAAATTGCGGCGGGTAGGCAAGCATTACACCGATAAGGTATCTATCCTTATCCCGGCACGTAACGAGGCCGATAATATTTTAACCCTGCTGCAATCTATCCATCAGCAGGATTATCCGCATTATGAGGTTACCATTCTGGATGATGGCTCAACAGACAATACTTACGCCATTTGCTCAAAATTTGCCCAAACGCATCCCCAATTTAAAGTGATAAAAGGCGGCCAGTTACCAGCCGGGTGGATAGGCAAAAACTACGCCTGCCACCAGCTTGCCAAATTGGCCGACGGCGAATACCTTCTTTTTTTAGATGCCGATGAGCAAGTACAACCGGGCCTTATCAACAGCGCTATCCACCGGATGCACCAGAATAAGCTGGGCTTGCTCAGCCTGTTTGCCAACCAGGAAATGGTTACCCCGGGCGAAAAACTGGTAGTGCCATTGATGCATTTTATACTACTTAACCTGTTACCGGTAAGGCTTATCTCGATTGTAAAAAATTCTTCGGTAGCAGCGGCTAGTGGGCAGTTTATGTTGTTTAACGCGGCCATTTATCATCAGCACCAATGGCATAAGGCTGTAAAAGGCAAGGTGGTTGAGGATGTAGAAATTATGCGACTGATAAAAGCCAGCGCCTATAATGGCGAAGCCCTGTTGGCAAATGGTATGATAAGCTGCCGCATGTATAAGAGCTATGCTGAGGGCATTAATGGTTTCAGTAAAAACTTTTTGGCTGCTTTTAATTACAGCGTTATCGGGCTTCTAATTTATTTAATGCTGGTTATTGTTTTGCCGCTGATAATTATCATGACGCTGAATTTGCCGCTGATCCTTTTCATGTCGGGGCTCATCATTCTTACCCGCATCATGATCTCGCTGGCATCGGGACAGAACGCGTTGCACAACGTGGTATTACATCCGCTGCAAATGTTTAATTTGCTGGTCATCGCCATGTTATCCATCCAAAAACACCTCACCAAAACCACCGTGTGGAAAGGGCGCAAAATTTGAAAAAGCAATTATCCTATAATCATATAAACAGCGGGCGCATTGGGATAATCATTGTGGTGCTTTTTCATATAGTAGGCTTAGCCGGCTTTATCATCCCATCATTAAGTCACTTATTTTTGCAGCTGGTACCCTGGCATTTATTACTCATGACTGTAGTGATAATTTACAGCCACAATCAGGTGAACACCAAATTTTTACTATTTGCCCTGCTTATTTCTGTGGCCTGCTTTGGAGCCGAACTTATGGGTGTGCACACCGGGCTACTGTTTGGCAATTACAGTTATGGCGATACCTTAGGCATTAAACTATTTGGCGTACCGCTGATGATAGGCGTAAACTGGTTTTTACTCATCTATGCAACCGGGGTACTTATGCAGCAGCGCAGCCGTGTTAAAAGTATTTACATCCGTATACTGGCAGGGGCATTGTTACTGGTTTTATTAGATGTGCTTATTGAGCCTGTTGCTATCCGTTTTAATTACTGGCATTGGGCAGATAATACTATCCCACTAAAAAATTATGGCTGCTGGTTTTTACTGGGCGCCGCTATGCTTTATGCCTTCGAAAAATTTAAGTTCGATCCCCAAAGTAAAGTTGCACCTGTTTTACTGCTGATGCAGTTTGTATTTTTTATGGTGCTGGAGTTAATGAGCTGAGCTGGTTACTTTTTATCGGTATGCTCGTAGATCCTGGCATCTGTTACAACAGAATCTTTCAAGGCAAGTATCAATTGCTTTACATATTTGGGTTTGCCGGGTGTGGTGGTCTCCGTAATTTCGTACATCATTTCGGTTGTATTGCTTTGCTGCGGGCGGTGTAGTAAATGAATCACCTGCTGGTATTTTAACCCTTTAAGCTTATAGTTTTGCAGCAAATCATCAACCATACCATTACGGTAGGCAAATGTTAAACCATCGGTATCGCCCCAATTATCCCTGTTGAATTTTGAATGCCGGTTACAGGCCGCAAATAACAGTATAATTAAACTAAACAGTACGGTTTTACTTTTGTTGCGCATGGAAATAAGTTTCACACATCAAATATAAGTATAGATGGCAAAACTTACGAATGAATAAACAGATAGCCATCGCGGGGTTAAAATGCGCAGGCTTTGGAGGAGGAATCACAATCCGGCGAAAGACTTACGAAGTTTTAAAAACTTCGTAAGTCTGGGATATACCGCTTTTAAAGGGTAAGTAAATTCCCCACAAGCAACCTGTTTACTATTTCGCGTTCAGCAAATAGCCTTTAAAATCTTCAAAATCTTTGCTTATGGCTATAGCCAGTTTAGTTTTTGATTCCAATTCCTTTACCTGTGCAGGCACATCAATTTTGGCGGTTATTTCGTCGCTAAAAACATCAGGGAACTTGCAGGGATGGGCGGTTGATAAAAATACACCGGCGGTATCTGCGCTCGCATGATCGTGCTGATAATCTGTTAGGGCCTGCCAGGCAATGGCTGTATGCGGGCAAACTACATAGCCATAAGTATCAAACACCCAGTTAATGGCTTTCACCGTTTCGGCATCATCATATTTAAAACCTATAACCAGATTTTTAAGAGCTTCCATATCCGCTTTAAACAGATCGGCAATACGTACCCAGTTGCTTGGGTTGCCTACGTCCATCGCATTTGACAGGGTTGCTACAGATGGCTTAGGCTGATAAACGCCGGTTTTTAAAAACTCTGGCACGGTATCATTGGCATTGGTAGCTGCTATAAATTTCTCTACGGGCAAGCCCATTTTCCAGGCCAGCAAACCTGCACCAATGTTACCGAAGTTACCGCTGGGTACCGAGAAGATTACCTTTTTAACACCCTGCCTTAATAATTGCGCATAAGCATTAAAGTAGTAGAATGTTTGCGGTACCAAACGGGCAATATTAATAGAGTTGGCGGATGTTAAACGGAATTTTTCATTCAGTTCAGCATCGGTAAAAGCCTGTTTAACCAGGGCCTGGCAATCATCAAAAGTACCCTCAACCTCCAAAGCACGGATGTTTTGGCCATTGGTGGTTAATTGCTGCTCCTGCACGCCGCTTACTTTGCCTTTAGGGTATAAGATAGTAACACGGGTGTTGGGTACACCTAAGAAGCCCAGGGCTACTGCTCCGCCGGTATCTCCACTGGTAGCAACCAACACATCCAGCTGTTTTTCGCCGTCCTCTAAAAAATAGCTCATTACCCGGCTCATAAAGCGGGCGCCAAAATCTTTAAACGCGAGGGATGGCCCGTGGAAAAGTTCCAGCACATGCACGTTATCGTCCAGCTTTACAACGGGTGCATCAAAGTTGATGGCATCATCTATTAAAGCCTTCAGATCGTCGGCAGGCATGGCATCGCCCAAAAGGTTTTTTGCCACTTCGAAAGCAATCTCCGGCAAAGTATACTTATCCAGGTTGCTGATAAAATCGTCACTTAAACGCGGGATGCTGATAGGCATATATAAACCTTTATCCTGCGGCATGCTGTTAAAAACCGCGTCTTTAAAAGATACTTCTGATAAGGTGTTATTGGTACTGTAGAGTTTCATTTTGATTTCGGATTTCGGAATTTCGATTTCGGATTTATTTATTTTTCCGTTCGTCATTGCGAGGTACGAACGGATTAGGTCGTTTTTTGAACTTTGTTTTTAAAGCCCTCTCCTTTGGAGAGGGTTGGGTGAGGCTTATAACACCCTCGGCCCTGCATCATTTATGGTTGATACATAGCCATTAGAGCCAATTTTTAAACCTGTTAAATGCTTTTGTAATTTTTGGGTGATGCGGTGCGCGGTATCTTCATCTTTAGTAAAGGCAAAAACCGACGGACCAGAGCCGGAGATACCAAAGCTTACCGCGCCCAATTCCATGGCCATTTCGCGCATTTTGTAAAAATCGGGTATAAGCATAGAGCGTACCGGCTCTACCAGTACATCTTTCATACTGCGGCCTATCAGGTCAATATCGTTCATAAACAAACCGCTTACCAGGCCTGCTATGTTACCCCACTGGGTTACGGCATCCTTCATCTGGATGTTTTTGCGGATGATCTGGCGGGCTTCTCTTGTAGGCACATCTACATCTGGGAATACTATGGCACACCATAAATTTTCCGGATGCGGCAAACGCACCACATCCAAAGGTTCGTAACTACGGATGAGCACAAAACCACCCAATAATGCAGGCGCCACGTTATCGGCATGCCCATGTCCGCAAGCCATTTCCTCGCCTTTCATGGCAAAAGGTAATAACTTAGCTGCGTCGCTATCATCGCCCAACAAGGTTTTTATAGCAAACAAACCCGCAACCGTACTGGCCGAGCTTGAACCCAGGCCACTACCGATAGGCATTTTTTTATGCAGCTCAATATCCAACCCAATATCGGTACGCCCAACGCTTTGCAAATAATGCTGAACGCTCACACTCACCGTATTTTTAGCCGGGTCCATTGGTAAACGGCCATCGTCGCCGGTAATTTTGCTTATCGTAATGCCCGGCTTATTGGTCAGGCGCATAATTACCTCGTCGCCCGGCGCGTTTACGGCAAAGCCCAATACATCGAAACCGCATACAACATTGGCAACAGTAGCCGGAGCAAAAACGTGAATGGAGCCCCCCCCGCCCCCTGAAGGGGGAGCCAAAGAGGGTTTGTTTACTTCTAATATCTTATTGTCTTCCATATAATATTTATCAAAACTATCCCCTCCTTTTTGGGGCGGGGCTATCAAACTATAGTTCCCCCTTCAGGGGGCTTGGCTTAGGGGGCTACTCCCAAATTTATCAGATCTGCAAACACGCCAGCGGCTGTAACCTCGGCACCTGCGCCTGGGCCTTTTACAACCAGCGGGCGTTCTTTATACCTATCGGTAGTGAATGATATAATGTTATCGCTGCCGGATAGCATGTAGAACGGATGGTTTTCATCAACCATTTGCAGGGTGATGGTTACTTTACCATTTTCCAGTTTGCCTATGTAACGCAATACTTTGCCGTCTTTTTCGGCCTGGTCTTTCAGTCTGGCAAAGTGGGCGTCTTCGGTTTTAAGGGTTGCATAAAAATCATCTACAGATTTTGCTTCTAAACTTGCTTGTGGCAATACGCTTTCAATATCAACATCGGCCTCTTCCATAGCATAACCGGCATCGCGGGCAAGGATGAGCATTTTGCGCATAAAATCCTTTCCACTCAAATCATCACGCGGATCTGGTTCGGTATAGCCTTTTTCCTGTGCTTCTTTTACCACATCGTGAAAGTTGGCATCGCCTTTAAAATTATTGAAGATGAAAGATATAGTGCCCGATAGGATAGCTTCTATACGTTGCACCCTATCGCCGCTGTTCATCAGGTTTTTTAAGGTATTGATGATAGGCAGACCAGCCCCCACATTGGTTTCGTAAAAGAAATCGACACCATGACGGCGGGCGGTATCTTTAAACGTGCGGTACTGCTTGTAGCTGGCCGAGTTACCTATTTTGTTACAGGTAATTACCGATATATTGGCTTTAAAAATCTCTTCATAAAAGCCTACCGGCACAGGGCTTGCAGTGTTATCAATAAACACGCAGTTAGGCAAATTCATGTCCTTCATTTTGGCAATAAATTCTTTCAGGTCGGCAGTGTATGGCGACGACTCTATGTCTGCCTGCCAGGTATCTAAAGAAACGCCATCGCTGTTAAAAGTCATTTTGCGGGTATTACTGATACCTGCAATTTTTACCTGGATGCCGTTGTGCTCTTTCAGGTATTCGGTATGGGCGTTTAACTGGTTAAACAAGGTTTTACCAATGTTACCCGTACCTAAGCAAAACGCATGCAGGGTTTTGGTAAGCTGTACAAAAAAGGCATCGTGTACAGCGTTTAATGCTTTTGAAAGGTCCTGCGCCGAAATGATCACCGAGATATTGTACTCTGATGAACCCTGCGCAATGGCCCTTACATTGATACCATTACGACCTAACGAATGGAACAACTTACCAGACATGCCCGGCGTTTGTTTCATATTTTCGCCTACTACAGCCAATATGGCCAGGTTTTTCTCTATAACCAGGTGCTCCAGTTTTTTTGCCAAAAGTTCCAGTTCAAACTCCTGCTCAATTACCTGTTTGGCCCGCTCGGTATCCTGCGGCTGTACCGCGAAGGTGATGCTATGCTCTGATGATGATTGCGTGATGAGGATGATATTGATCTGCTCCCTGGCTAATAAAGAAAACAACCTGCCGCTGAAGCCCGATTTACCAACCATGCCGCTACCCTCTAAATTGAGGATGCTGATGTTGTTGATAGACGAGATACCTTTAATAGGCAGGTTTGATGCCTTACAATCATGACGGATAACCGTACCCACAAACTCCGGCTCGAAGGTGTTTTTTATAACGATAGGGATCTTCTTTAAAAAGGCCGGGATCATGGTTGGCGGATAAATAACCTTTGCGCCAAAGTAAGATAACTCCATAGCTTCGGTATAAGTAAGCTCGGTTAGCGGGAATGCTTTTTTAACCATGCGCGGGTCGGCAGTCATCATACCGTTTACATCGGTCCATATCTGGATCTCTTTAACGTTAAGCGCCGCGCCAAAGATGGCCGCCGTATAATCAGAACCGCCCCTGCCTAAGGTGGTGGTTTGGCCTGCGTCGTTACCTGCAATAAAGCCGGTAACAAATAATATCTTGTCTTTATTTTCTTGCTGTAAAGTGCGGATAAGCAACTCGGTAAGCTCGGTGTTTACTTTGGCATTGCCAAAAGCGCTATCGGTTTTAATTACGTCGGCAGCATCAACATACAACACCTCTTTAAAATGCTGGGCGGCAATTTTGCTCACCATAATGGTAGAGCAACGCTCGCCGAAGCTAAGCACCTGGTCGCGGGTTTTGGGGGTAAGCTCGCGCAGGGTTAGTATGCCTTGCAGTAATTCTTCTAACTGGTTAAAGTGAATTTTAAGGCGGGTAAAAGCCGGGTTTTGGTTTTGCACATCAAGCAGTGTTTTCACTACATCAAAATGGCGTTTTTCCAGTTCGGCCAGCTGGGCGGTAAACTCCTTACAGTTAGCGGCGTCTTCGGCCATGGAGGCCAGCAGGTTGGTTACCCCGCCCATCGCCGATAATACAACAACCGGCTTGTCTTCATTTTTTACTTCGTCTTTTAATATGTTTAAAAGAGTTTGGATGCTTGCGGCGGAACCTACGGATGTGCCACCGAATTTTAAAACTTTCATTGTTTGGTTTTAGCAGTATAAATAATAAAAAAGCCTTCCCCGTTTGTGGAGGAAGGCTTTCATTTGGTTTCTTTTGTTTATGTTTTACACCATACGATTATCTTCCTCCAGGGTTTATGCCGGTGGTAATAATTGTTGTAATAATGGTGTTGTTAGCTGTCATACTTATAATGTCGACAAAGTAAATAGATTATTTTTTAATAAGCAAGGATTATTTTTATTTTTTATATAATTACCCACATTATGAAAAGGTTACTGCTGTTTATACTGTTTTTGATGCTGATAAGGCCGGGCTTTGCACAAAAGGGTAAAGATACCATTGTGTACAATTTACCTGTAGTTAATGGTAAACTGTTGTATACAGATACCATTGCGGTTAAAGGGGCTGATAGCACCGCATTGGATAGCAAAGCCAAAACCTGGTTCAATAGTTATTTTAAAAACTGGCAGGCCGATACTATAAAGGGCAAAGGTGTACAAGCAAATATTTTAAGACAGGGGATAATTGAATATCATGTAGCACCGGGTTTAATAAGTATTCCGTTTTATTTGGTGGTTAGCGTGCAAATAAATTGCAGTAACGGAGCCTATAGCTATAGGCTGCATAATATCCGTTTCAGACCCAAAAATGGGGTTGTTAACGCAATAGGCTACCAAGCAGATCCCGAATTTATACAAACAAAAACATATAGGCCTGGCAACATCTATGAGCATTGACAGAAGAATGATCAGAAACTACCTTTCCAGTATGAACACTGCTATACTTACCTGCACACATCGCTAAAACAAGCAATCGCTAATTAATAAGCGGGCTAATTACTACCTTTGCACCGATAATATGCAGGGACTACTTATAAAATCGACAGGAAGCTGGTACCAGGTGCAAACACCCGATGGCCAAAGGATTGATTGCCGGATAAAAGGAAAATTCAGGATGCATGGCATCACCACCACCAACCCGGTAGCCGTAGGCGACGTAGTGGAGTTTGAAATGGAACCCGAGCAGGAAAGCGGTGTAATTACCAAACTGCAACCGCGCAAAAACTATATTATCCGCAAAGCCATTAACCTGAGCAAGCAAGCCCAGATCATAGCCGCTAACCTGGATCAGGCACTGTTGGTGGTAACACTGGCTTCGCCACGCACATCATTAGGTTTTATCGATCGCTTTTTGGTTACTGCCGAAGCCTATGATATACCCGCAAGGCTCATTTTTAACAAAGTAGATCTTTTTAGCGACGAAGGCCTGGAAATACTGGCCGACCTAAAAGCCGTTTACGAAAAAATTGGCTACCCCTGCTTTGAAGTATCAGCATTGGAGGGTACCAACATCAGCACCGTGCAGGATTTGCTGAAAGATAAAGTCACTTTATTTTCCGGCCACTCCGGTGTAGGCAAATCAAGCCTTATTAATGCCCTGCTGCCCAATCTCGACCTACGCACCCACATGGTATCAGAATGGAGCGATAAGGGGATGCACACCACCACCTTTGCCGAAATGTTTGAGTTGCCACAAGGCGGTTTCATTATAGATACCCCCGGCATTCGCGAACTGGGCGTTATCGACATAGAAAAAAACGAACTAAGCCACTTTTTCCCCGAAATGCGTTCGCGTATGAACCAATGCCGCTTCAACAACTGCCGCCATATTAACGAGCCCGGCTGCGCTGTGTTAGAGGCTTTAGAAGAGGGCGAGATTGAGTTATCGCGCTATGAAAGCTATTTGAGCATTTATCATGGGAATGATACAAGGGCGTAGGGAAGAATCCAGAGGTTAGAGTCAGGAACCAAGACAAAAACATTTAATGGCTTTTGTCCTTGATTCTTGTTCTCAAAATCTTTTACCTAAGCAAGAGCTGCTTTAAAATCCTCAACCAGATCTTCCAGGTCTTCAATACCTACCGATAGGCGGATCATCGTTTCCGGGATGCCCATTTCGGCACGGCGCTCGGCACCAAGCTCAAAGAAAATAGTTTGCGCTACCGGGATAGCCAACGTGCGGGTATCGCCCAGGTTGCTTGATTTTACTACCAATTGCAGTTTGTTTAAAAATGCAAGGCAATCAATACTTTCATCTAATTCGATACTCATTAAGCCCCCAAACTTTCTGAATAGCCTGGCAGCGCGTTCATGCTGCGGATGCTCTTCAAGACCCGGGTAAAATACCTTTTTAATTTTTGGATGACCTTCAAAGTAGGTAGCCAATGCAAGCGCATTGCTACAGGCACGCTCTAAACGCAAGGCCAAAGTTTCGGCACCTACAGATAGCGTGTGGGCTGCCTCCGGGGCTAAAGTACCACCGGCATCACGTAGTCCTTTTTTACGCACCTGGGTCATTCCAAGCGCTTCGGGTTTAACCTGGGCTTTAAAGCTGGGGAAAATATTTGGATATACGCTCCAATCAAACAAGCCAGTATCGGTAACACTGCCGCCCAAGGCATCGCCATGGCCCCCAATATATTTGGTTAACGAGTTAATTACCAAACTTGCTTTTACATCAATAGGATTGAACAGGTATGGCGATGTCATGGTGTTATCAACCACGTACAATATTCCTTTTTGGCTGCAAAGCTCACCTATGCCTTCCAGATCGGCAATCTGGGTGGCCGGGTTGGCTATGGTTTCAACAAATACCAGTTTGGTGTTATCTTTAATTTCGGCACGTACATTTTCAACATCTGTAGCGTCAACAAAGGTAATATCCAAACCTAAATCAATATAGGTTTGAAAAATGCTGCGGCTGTTACCAAATAAAAATGAGCTGGCAACAATATGGTCTGTATGTTTAATAAGCGCCATTATGGTAGACGAAATGGCAGCCATTCCGGTAGAAAAAGCGATAGAAGATAAGCCCTTTTCCATTTGGGTTACTTTATGCTCCAGCGCTGTAACCGTAGGGTTTCCCTGGCGCGAGTAAGCGTAACCTTTCTTTTTATTCTGAAAAATATCTACCAGATCCTGCACATCCTCGTGGCCATAGGTAACCGAAGTGTGGATGGGTTTATGTAAAGAACCATGCTCGGGCTTGCCAAGGCGGTCGGCATGTAGTAGGGTAGTTGTAAAGCCTCTTTTAGTTGTCATTTTGAACCTATTAGTAAAAAAAATACTAGCGGTTGCGAACTTAATAAAATAGACACGAATTTCACTAATGATTTCGAATGGGCGCGAATTTGATGAGAGACTAATTACATGAATGTGGTAAAACCACGTGTGAGTTTTATTGAATTGGATTTTAATTCGTAAAATTCGCCTCAATTAGTGTAATTAGTGTTAAATATTATGAGGGCAGTACTACAACGAGTTACCGAAGCAAGCTGCAAAGTAGATGGCGAAATTACCGGGCAAATTGGCACCGGATTCCTGGTGTTGTTAGGAATTGAAGATGCCGACACCGAAGACGACCTGAATTGGCTTGCCAATAAAATTGCCGGCATGCGTGTTTTTGGCGACGAAAACAACCTGATGAATAAAGCCCTTGCCGATATTGATGGCGATATACTGCTGATATCTCAATTCACGTTATTTGCCCAAACCAAAAAAGGTAACCGGCCATCATTTATCCGCGCCGCCAGGCCCGATAAGGCTATCCCCCTATATGAGCAAATGATAAAAATACTGGAAACTATCACCGGTAAAAAAATAGCAACAGGTATTTTTGGTGCCGATATGAAAATCGGTTTGTTAAACGATGGCCCGGTAACTATAGTGATGGATACCCGGGACAAAGAGAATCACTAAATAAACACGAATTTCACGAATGGGAGCGAATTATCACGCATTAATACAAGATCATTTACTTCCAAATTCGTGAAATTCGCATAAATTAGAACCAATTAGTGGTCTTATATTATGGCTGATATATTATTCAAAGAAGAATCTTACAAAATAATTGGGGCCTGTTTTGAGGTTCATAAAATATTAGGACACGGATTTAAGGAGGCTGTTTATAAAGATGCCCTTGAACTTGAGTTTAAACGGTTAAAACTTCCATTTGAAAAAGAAAAGCCATATAGCATCATTTATAAAGAGCAAAAACTCAAGCATTTTTTTGTAGCAGATTTTGTATTGTATGATGCCATTATCCTCGAAATAAAAACAGGGAATTATATTGGCGACCCTTATATCAAACAAACCATTAACTACTTAAAGGCTTCCGGCTTAAGATTGGGCATTGTCATCAATTTTGGTGCGCCTTCGGTAGAATATCAACGAGTGATCATTTAATTTCTAATCCCACCAGAATTTATTGGGATAGTTTCCCCCTGTGAAACCCTCGTTTCATCATATTCACTCCTCCTTCATTCGTGAAATTCGCTTCAATTAGTGACATTCGTGAATAATTAAAATTATTTTATGGAAATTAAAGAAGCGCAGCATCTGGTAGATAAGTGGATAAATACCATGGGTATCAGGTATTTTAATGAACTAACCAATACTGCCATTTTGATGGAGGAGGTGGGCGAAGTCGCCCGCATTATGGCGAGGCAGTATGGCGAGCAATCATTTAAAAAATCGGATACAGAAGTTAACCTGGCAGATGAAATGGCGGATGTGCTTTTTGTGCTGATATGCCTGGCTAACCAAACCGGTATCGACCTCACGGATGCGTTAGAGAAAAACATGGAGAAGAAAAGCATCCGTGACGCCGACCGGCATAAGAATAACGAGAAGCTGAAATAATAAAAATTGAAATTATATTTCGATTTAAATACATAAACAGAATTTAATTCTGTTTATGTTGATTTTTATACAATTTAATAAGGCTATTTTCGTTTTCACTTAAAACTAAATTGCCTTATTATATGAAAACTTATTATCTTATCTCCTTTACCTTATTACTGGCGCTTTCTGCATGCGGAAATAAAAACAGGGATCAAAAAATGATGATGATGGATGCAATGCCGACACTTGTTGCAGACAAATCAAAAGTAGGTTACGAAAAGGCTGCCGTTGATGCAGTGCTCAATAAACCTCAGGACAAACAAAAAGAAACTGCCAGTACCGGCAAAAAAATCATTAAGGAAGGCGAAATTCGTTTCCAGGCTGAAAATTTAAAACTTGCCCGCCAACAAATAGGGAGCAAACTCCAGGACTTAGGAGGTTACGTAGCCGAAGAAAATGAAACTACCAATAACGATAGCCATCAAAAGGAATACAACCTCAAAATCAGGGTGCCTTCCCCAAATTTCGACAAGTTTCTGGAATCATTATCTGCCAGCGCAGATTATATCGATACCAAAAACATCCGCAGAAGAGATGTCACTACCGAGTTTATAGATATCGAAACCCGACTTAAAAACAAACAACTGTTAGAAAGCCGGTATCTCGACTTGTTAAAAAGATCGACCAAGACAAGTAACCTGCTGCAAATAGAGGATAAGCTTACCGAGATCCGTACCGATATAGAATCGACCCAGGGAGAACTAAATTATTTAACCAGCCAGGTTACCTATAGCTCGCTGGATATTACCTTCTACCACAAATTAACTGCCCAGGCAGCCGATGAACAATTTAGCTACCGGCTTAAAACAGCATTAGCCGAAGGCTGGAATATATTGCAAGGTCTCTTCTTTACTATTATAACCATATGGCCCCTGGTAATAACAGGCCTTGCTACCTATTGGATATTTAAGAAATGGATGAAGAAAAGGGGCTCGAAGAAGGTAACAGCCTAAAAAGAAAAGCTTACACCACCAACTATCTTAAGTTAATTTATTAACGCAAAAAAAGAGCGATAAGTAAACCCATCGCTCTTCATATTTAAATCCGAAATCGAAATTCCGAAATCAAAAATCAAAATTATATCAACAATCTTACCGGTTCTTCCAGTAGCGATTTTAATGTTTGCAGGAAAGCTGCTGCTGTAGCACCATCAACCACACGGTGATCTGCACTCAGGGTAACTTTCATAACGTTGCCAGGTACTACTGCACCATTTTTAACAACCGGCACAGCTTGTATACCGCTTACAGCAAGGATACAGGCATTTGGTGTATTAATAATAGCAGTAAACTCATCAACACCAAACATACCTAAGTTTGATATGGTGAATGTAGAGCCTTCCATTTCGGCAGGTTGTAATTTTTTAGCTTTTGCTTTACCGGCAAACTCTTTTACCTCAACAGAGATATGGCTTAATGATTTACCATCGGCAAATTTAATAACCGGTACAAGCAAACCTTCATCAACAGCAACGGCAACACCAATGTGGATATGCTCGTTAGTGCGAATTTTATCGCCCATGAAAGCCGAGTTAATAGCAGGGTGTTGTTTTAAGGCAACAGCACAGGCTTTTAATACAAAATCATTAAACGATATTTTAACCGGGGCAACATCATTGATACGGGTACGGGCAGCAATTGCCTGATCCATATCGATGCTCATGGTTACGTAGAAGTGCGGAGCGGTAAACAAGCTTTCGCTTAAGCGGCGGCTGATAGCTTTACGCATTTGAGTAACTGCCCTTTCGGTAAATTTCTCTTCGCCAGTATAAGTTGGCAATACTATTGGTGCTTTTGTAGCAGCGGCAGGTGCCGATGGTGCAGCGGCCGCAGATGCGGCAGCCGGTGTAAAGTCTTCAATATCTTTTTTAATGATACGGCCGCCTTCTGCGCTGCCTTTTACATCATTAAGGTTGATACCTTTATCTTTTGCAATTTTACGGGCAAGCGGCGATGCTTTAACACGACTGTCGTCGGCAGATACCGAAGCAGCCGGGGCAGCATCGGCAATTGATGCTTTTGCTTCTGGTGCAGCTTCTTCAGCAGCAGCGGCAGGTGCACTACCTGTATCCTGTAATAATGGCGTAATGTCGGTTCCTTCTTTACCTACAATGGCAATAATGCCATTAACAGGTGCAGCTTCGCCTTCTTTAGGGCCAATGTATAAAAGTGTACCGGCTTCGTAACCCACAACTTCCATAGTAGCCTTATCGGTTTCTACATCAGCTAATGAATCGTCGGATTTTACTTTATCGCCAACTTTAAAATTCCATTTGTTAATAACACCCTCTGTCATGGTATCGCTAAGGGCGGGCATACGTATAACTGTAGCAGGTATGCTAGATAGATCAACCTTTGGTGCAGCGGTTGCGGCAGGTTTTTTATCGGCAACAGGCGCGGCTTCTTTAGCAGGAGCCTCGGCCGCTGGTTTGCTGCCGGTATCTGTTAACGCGGTTTTGTAATCTTCGCCCTCTTTACCAATAACGGCAATAACTTCGTCAACAGGTACAGCGCTACCCTCTTCAACACCTATAAACAACAAGGTGCCGTCCTGGTACGATTCAAAATCCATGGTAGCTTTATCGGTTTCAACCTCGGCCAATACATCGCCAGATTTTACCTTATCGCCAACTTTTTTATGCCATTTAGCCAATACCCCTTCGGTCATGGTATCGCTCATTTTAGGCATTCTTACTACTTCGGCCATATACTTTTTATATGTGTTATAATTTAGTACAACGTTTTATAAGTCAAAATTCAAAAGTAAAAATTCAAAAAAAATTGAATGTTACCTTTAGATTTTCGGCTTGGTATTTAGTCTCTAATGTATGGATAATCGCTTTGAACGTAAACGTCGGTATATAGTTCAGAAGCATCCGGCCATGGCGATTCTTCGGCAAATTTAACCGCCTCATCAACAATAGCTTTTATTTTGGCATCAATTTCTTCAAACCAGGCCTCATCGGCATATTTCTTTTCAACTATAGCCAAACGGGTTATCTCAATAGGATCTTTTGCTTTGTAGCTTTCCAATTCTTCTTTGGTACGATACTTTTGCGGATCTGACATCGAGTGACCTTTATAACGATAGGTACGCATCTCCAGGAAGGTTGGGCCTTCGCCGGCACGGGCACGTGAAATGGCCTCGTCCATTGCTACGTGTACCGCAGCAGGGTCCATACCATCAACAGCCGATGAAGGGATACCATAAGGTAAGCCTAACTTGTAAATATCTGTTTGGATAGTAGTACGCTCAACCGAAGTACCCATGGCGTAACCGTTATTTTCGCAAATAAAAATTACAGGTAATTTCCAAAGCGCCGCCATGTTAAAGGTTTCGGTAAGTGCACCCTGGCGTACAGCACCATCACCCATATAGGCAATGTTTACAAACTCCGTACCTTTATATTTTTCGGCAAAAGCAACACCGGCACCTAGTGGTACCTGCCCGCCTACTATACCATGACCACCGTAAAAATGTTTGCTTTTATCAAACATGTGCATAGATCCCCCTTTGCCTTTTGAGCATCCGGTAGCTTTACCATACATTTCGGCCATGATAGCTCTAGGCTCTACACCTTTAGCCAAAGCATGGGCGTGATCGCGGTAAGCGGTTATCATGCTATCTTCCTGTTTCATTACAGACATTGCGCCGGCCAGTACAGCCTCCTGCCCAATATACAGGTGGCAAAAGCCCCTGATTTTTTGTTGCCCGTATAGTTGTCCTGTCTTTTCTTCGAACTTACGCATCAACAGCATTTGTTCGTACCACATCAGGTAAGTGTCCTTGGTTATTTCGATTGAACTCATGTATCTAAACAGTCAATTTCTTGGAGTAAAGCGCAAATCTAATTATATCCTTTAAATTATCGAAACTGCGAGCAATTTGTTATGCAGTTTTATTTTTATTTTTTGTTGACAACGCTTAAGAAGCAATATTAAGCGCATTTTGTTTAATTAACCAAACTTTATAAGGCTGTTTGGGCCTTTCGCAAAAGCATTTAAGCCCGGCTAAGGTGTTATAACAAGTAAATATGGTCGATTGTACTGCTTTTGAGGCCTTTTTTTTTAAAAAAACACTGTAAATGATGTGTTACACATCAGCATGAAAAACAAAAAAACAGCGCTATTAGTAACAAGAGCACCTTTTTATTGATAAGATTTTTAGCAAGTACCGAATTTTTATATTTTTTGAAAAAAAAGTGCCATTTATTTGCAATTTTAAAAAATATGGATAGTTTTGTAATCAACTGAAGACAAAGTGTCTAATTTAATAAACAACTTGTTGGCCCTAACAACAATTTTAACGCGTTAAATGAAGAAATTTGCCCTGGCTATTGCCCTTACGCTCACTGTTTTAGCTTCGCAAGCGCAAACAAAAAGCGTTCCAAATACTACTGAAGACAAAACCGACGAGCAAGACGGTTTAGCAAAAACATATTTATCCCAAATTATGGGTGTTGCATTATCGGCAACCTCAAACATGAAACTTTTTCACTTTGTTTACGATTGGATTGGTACCCCATACCACTTTGGTGGCGAATCAAGAAAAGGTATTGATTGCTCGGCATTTACCAAAGAATTATACAGCGAGGTTTTTAACCTGGATATTAAAAGAAGCTCACGCGATATTTTTAGCATGGTTAACCCTGTTGGTAAAGATGATTTAAAAGAAGGCGACCTGGTTTTCTTTAAAATTCACAGCCGCCGCATCTCTCACGTAGGCATTTACCTGGGTGGAGGCAAATTTGCACACGCGTCATCACGTGGTGTAGCCATAAGCAGCCTTGATGATAATTACTACAGCCGTTATTTTTATAAAGGTGGCCGCCTGCTGGCATCATTTAAAGATGAGTTAACCAACAGCGCAGCTACAAACAATAACGACGACGACAATAACTAAAGAAATTCAATTAAATACCTAAATTAGTCTCCTCATAAACATGAAGGGACTTTTTTTTTATACCAAACCTTACCTGCTGTCTTTTATAGTCTGCATGGTATTTATATTACCAGCCTGCCAGGCACCTGTTGAAAAACATTCCATAGTAAAGCAAAAAAAGGCGATCATCCCAAAACCTGAGCCCCCAAAACCGGCTCCTATCCCTAACGATTCATTATGTATAGCAGCCGTTGGCGATATTATGCTGGGCACATCGTATCCCAATAATGCTACCTTGCCGCCCGATAGCGCCGTTAACAGCTTTAATGCTGCAAAGCCCGGTTTACAGGGTGCAGATGTGATATTTGGTAACCTGGAAGGATCGTTACTCGATTGGGGCGATCCGGCTCATTATAAACTACATCAGAAAAGTAAGGCCTTCCTGTTCAGGATGCCTGTAAAGTACGCCCTGGTTTTAAAGGATGCAGGATTTAACGTGCTTAGCGTGGCTAATAACCACATTAGCGATTTTGATATTAAGGGTCGCAACAGTACTACCAAAACGCTGGATAGCATTGGTATAAACTATGCTGGCCTACTGATTAAACCCTCAACCGTTTTTGAAGTAAACGGCATTAAGTATGGTTTTTGCTCCTTTGCACCCAATGCCAATACCGTATCTATACTCGATTTGAAAGGCGCAGCAGCTATCATCAGCCAATTAAAGCAACGCTGTGATGTGGTTATCGTATCTTTTCATGGTGGCGGCGAAGGAGTTGATTTTGAGCACGTGCCACGTGCCATGGAAAGCTATATTAACGAAAAACGCGGCGATGTATATGCATTTGCCCACAATGCAATTGATGCCGGTGCCGACCTTATTTTTGGCAATGGCCCTCACGTAAGCCGGGCAATGGAATTATACAATAAACGTTTGATAGCCTATAGCCTGGGTAATTTTTGTACCTACCGGTGTGTAAGTGTTGCCGGGGTTTGCGGTTTGGCGCCACTGTTGAAGGTATATGTTAATAAAAAAGGAGAGTTTTTAAGTGGGCGAATCTTATCCTTCAGGCAGGCGCATGATAAGGGCCTGGAGCGGGATACACTTAATCGCGCTGCCATAAAGATAAAAACACTTACCCAAACAGATTTTCCCGATAGTGGCTTAATCATTTCTGATGAGGGACAGCTAACCGCCGGCATTCCAGAAAACTAAGCGCTATTATTTGTTGAAGATTAATTTACCGGCAACGTAACTGAATTTCGCAGGCTTTTCTGCCAGGTATTTTATTTGATATTCGGCAAAAGCAGCAGCGTTTATACCTACTGTTAGCCTGATGGTATCGGGTAAGTTATTGGTGCTTATCCTAAATTTTCTGCCCGTTAAAACGTAAAGCTTCGAAAAATCAAGACTATCCTTTTCGGCCTTTAATAGTTTAATGGTGCCAGTACTATCGGTACTCAGGTTATCCTGAAAATAAGATTGCTTATAATCCTTATTCCCCATCATCACTCCTTCATCGGTAAATGTAAATGCCGGTTTGCTGTTGAAAGGGAGAATAACAAAGTTGCCTATCGGGGTATTCGATTTATCTGTTACTACAATAACCACCTGTGAATCGTTGTTTGATTTGCTGAATGAAACCCGAAATGGAATGTTATTGCTTTTTTGGGCCGATGGTGTTAACAGAATGCTATCGCCCGCTATTTGCCACTTACCCACGCAGGAAGACGACTGCCCTTCGCAGCCATGTTTCCAGGTAAAGGTATAATCGCTGTTTATATAAATATCCTGTCCACAAAAACCATGGCCAAAACTATAGCTTTTGGTAGTAACCGGCCTTGTGTTGGTTAATGCCGGCCTAAAAACATCGGTGATCTTTTCCCGGGCATCGTCATGGCAGGATGAAAGCAGCATACCAGAAAGAAAGCAAATAGTAATTGCCCGCATTGTGCTTACCTCAAATAAACAGCATCGTTTTCACCTTTTTCATCAAGCACCACATCTACGTGTTCTTTTATTACGGTAGATAAGGCCACGCCTGCAAAATCGGTAGTTATAGGAAAGCTCTTGTGGTTACGATCTATCAGTACAGCGGTACGCAGCTTTTTTAGCGGCACATCCAAAAACACCCCAAACCCATAGGCCAGGGTTTTGCCACTGTTTAATACATCATCAACCAATATCACTACTTTGTTACTACAGTCGTTTACATCAAAATTAATTTTGGCCTGCAGGCTACTGCTTTGCTTATTAAGTTCAATGGTGAGTAGTTTGCTGCTAAATGGAGCAATATTATCTAAAATAGCTTTGAGGCGACCTGCAATATGGTTGCCCCGTGGTAAAATACCGGCTATTAATATTTCTTCCTCGTCAAAATTATCTTCCAGTATCTGGTAGGCAATACGGTCGAGCTTTTGTTGTATCTGCTGCTGGTTTAATATCAAGAGTTTTTTTTCGGACATGGCGGACGGATATTAGAAATACTGGGGTAAATATATAAAATTAACTATCCAACAAACATCCAATATTTACTTGTTATACGGCACGTAAACAAAATTGGCTCCCTCGGGTACTACTACAAACACGCACATGTACTCGTTAGGATTTTTATAACTGTTAATAAAGCGATCTTTTAATTCGGGCTTAATTATGCCGCGTTCTGTAAACTCTTCAAGCGTAGAGGCGTGTATGCTCCAGTCCGAATTAAGATCGTTCCTGTCCAGTATCAATTCGCCCAATTTCAATTCGTGCTGATGGGCAATAAAAATGGGGTATGATGATAAGCCCTCTACCATAATCTCCACAGCTACTTCATGGATAGAGTCTTTAAAAAACTTAAGGTCGCGCTCCAAACTCAGCAGCGGGCTGTTTTTGGCCGCTTCCTGGCTTTCTTTATTACCTTCGTTTAACAGATCTTCGGGTTGCATATATTGTTAAAATTCTAAAAAACTAAACTCTAAATTCTAAAAGGGAAACTCTAAAAAGAAAATTCTAAATTCTAAAAGGAAAAATTCTAAAACAAAAAGCTTTTATCCGCTGTCCGAAAGTCCTTTGTCCAAAAATCCTTGTTCCTTTATCCTTCCACCCTTAGTCCCTTAAAACCAATAATACTACATTCTCCACATGTTGTGTATGCGGAAACATATCTACCGGTTGTATTCTCACGGTATCGTATTTGTCTTTCAGTACCAGCAAATCGCGGGCCTGAGTTGCGGCATTGCAGCTTACATAAACAATTTTGGGGGCTTCAATTTCCATCAGGCGGGCAACTACATCGGGGTGCATACCTGCACGCGGCGGATCGGTAATGATCACATCCGGCTTGCCGTGCTCTGCCACAAAATCGGCTACCAGTACATCTTTCATATCACCAGCGTAAAACTTGGTGTTGGTAATATTGTTAATGGCCGAGTTTACTTTAGCATCCTCAATAGCTGTGGGTACATACTCAACCCCAACCACCTCTTTTACACTACCGGCAATAAAATTGGCAATGGTGCCGGCACCCGTGTACAAGTCATAAACCAACTCATTACCTGTAAAACCTGCAAAATCGCGGGTTATCTCGTACAACCGCAACGCCTGGATACTATTGGTCTGGTAAAAAGATTTGGGACCGATGCGGAATTTGATGCCATTCATTTCTTCATGAATGTACTCGGGGCCTCTAAAGGCAACCACATCCTGGTCAAAAATGGTATCGTTCTTTTTTTGATTGATGATGTATAGCAACGAGGTGATCTGCGGGAACCGGGCATTAATAAACTTCATCAGCTTATCAACTTCTTCTTCGCTCACATAAGCAAAAACAACTATCACCATAACCTCACCGGTTGACGATGTACGTACAATAAGGTTACGCAAAGCCCCCTCGTGGTTACGCAGGTTATAAAAAGAGTAACCTTGTTCAATCACAAAATCGCGGATACTGTTCCGCAGATCGTTTGATGGTTCGGCCTGCAGGTAGCAGTGCTTTACATCTAATATTTTATCAAAACGCCCGGGGATGTGAAAGCCCAGCGCGTTCATGTTTAACGTTTCGTCTTCCTTGCTTTCGCCATCGTATAACCAGCGTTTATCGCTAAAGGTATATTCCAGTTTGTTGCGATAGTAGCGATCGGCAGGGGATGGAACGATATCCATAATGCCATCCACATCAACTTTGGCTATCCGGCCCAGGGCATCGGCAACAGATTTTTGTTTGAATTTTAATTGCGCCTCATAGGTCATGTGCTGCCATTTACAACCGCCACAAGTACCAAAATGTTCGCAGAAAGGGTCGGTACGATACTCCGACGCCTGTTTTAGCTTGTTGATTTTGCCTTCGCCAAAATTCTTTTTGCTTTTGTAAACCTGTACGTCTACCACATCGCCGGGAATGGCTTTGTCAACAAAAAGTACAAAGTCGTCGGTTTTACCCACGCCTTTACCTTCTTCGGCAATATCAATTATCCGAACGTCTTCAAAAAACTTCTGTTTTGCAACTTTATTCATCAGGCTGCAAAGGTAGCTAAAAAAGGATAATCAAGATATTAGAGTCAATGATCAAGATTTAAAATACCCGCGTTAAACAAAAAAACTCAGCAAATAGCTTACAATATCTGTTAATGGGTTAAACTCAATCTCAAACTGCTCGTCTACCTGTTTTGAAAAATCTGTTAGTTCACGGCTCATTGTATTTAAATTTACTATGCAAACATAATAAATTATATACCATATACCCAAACGGTATATGGTATATAATTGTTAATTATTTATTACCAAACTTCCCGGGAGGGTGTTTACCCATAAAGTTGCTATCTTTAACAATGACCACGCAAGAGCAAATAAACAATTGGTTAATAGCCGGCCTACAGCAATCGCCCACAAAATTTTCGGAAATATTTTATTACGACAGGCGCGACGACCAGTTTTTTTCGATACTGATTACCGACTACCTGCTGTTTGATAAAAACGGAGAGATAGCTAAAGACATAGTTACCGCCTATTCTGCCCATACATTAGCGTTACTTACCGATAGGATAAGGAGAATTAATATTGATAACCGCGTAATAGCCCTTCCGCGCCTTGGCGATATTGAAGGCGACTATTTGGAGCAGGCAGATACCTTTTTGAACCTAAATTCAATCAATATTACAGCATCAACCATTTGGGATGTGGAAGAAAGCGGCCCAATAAGTATTAAAATAGGATAAAACTAAACCGCGATAGCCGCCTTAACCAAATATGGCAGGATCTCTTTTTGAAAAGAAACAAAATTTTTGCGTACATCCGAATCGCTTACCGATGTAAACGCGAAGCTGAACACAATACTTTTACTGCATTTGATCAAAAAGCGCAGTCGCTGGTGGTAAGTTTCGTGCTTGCGGATGCCAGGTAGCTGGATAAACGAAGCCATCAGCATTTCTTCCAACTCATTGGATAGGTTTTTCAAAAAATCCTGAGAGTTGGTAGATTCGCGAATAAAATCCCAACCTATAAACTCATTACAAACGGTGTATGAAAGGCGGCAGGTTTTCATGATGAGATTATTGAGATAAGCCTCTTCATCAATATCAGGCGTATTACTTTGCACCAGGTCATCAACACTGGCCTTAATATAATCCATCAGCAAAATATGCAGTACGGCCTCCTTGCTATCAAAATATTTGTAGATAGTGGCCTTGGCTATTTTAGCCTTTTTAGCAATCTCGTTAACGCTGGTTTTATGGTATCCGAATTTGCGGAATAAATCTTGCGCCGCCCGCTTTATACTATCTTTAATTTTATCGGCTTCCATTTACTAATTAACTACTTGAAGTGTGTATTGGCTTGTTATCACCTGGTAGCTCCGAAGTGCCTTTGTTGCCGGTGCCTTAACCGGGGTGCCATCCTCCAAAGAAAACTTAGAACCGCTGCATGGGTCAATAAGTACCACACCGGAATCATCCAGGGTAACAGCACATTTTTTTTCGGGCTGATAGCTGCTGCACCTGTCATAGGCCACAAAATTTCCCTGGTAGGTTTTATATATTACCAGGCCGGCAACACCGTAGCCGCTAATAAAAATTGGCGGGCCACCGTTGCTCAATTTATTTAATGGCGGCGAAAATATTTCGCCGGTATAATTTACGGGTACACTTGGCACTGGGCTTGTTGCTTTACCGCAGGAAAGTAAACTAACACAAACTACAAGTAAAACTATAACCTTTCTCATAACATTTCTGTTGTAAACTGCTTTAAAAAGCGCACATCGTTTTCGGAGAACAAACGAAGATCGCGGATAACATATTTTAGGTTGGCTATACGTTCCATACCCATTCCAAACGCAAAACCGGTAAATTTCTTGCTATCTATACCGCAATTTTCCAGTACGTTTGGATCAACCATACCGCAACCCAATATCTCTACCCAGCCGCTGTATTTGCACATGTTACAACCGGCACCTTTACAAATGGTACAGGAGATATCCATTTCGGCAGATGGCTCGGTGAACGGAAAATACGATGGGCGGAACCTTACCTTTGTACCTTCGCCATAAAGCTCCTGTACAAAGTGATAAAGCGTTTGTTTCAGATCGGCAAATGATACGTTCTCATCAACATACAAACCTTCTACCTGGTGAAAAAAGCAATGCGCACGGGCCGAAATAGCCTCGTTACGGTAAACCCGGCCCGGCATAATAGCCCTGAACGGTGGTTTACCATGCTCCATCATCCGTACCTGTACCGATGATGTATGGGTGCGCAAAGCAATATCATCCTTGCCATGGTTCTTTTTAATAAAAAAGGTATCCTGCATATCTCGGGCCGGATGTTCTTCGGGGAAGTTAAGTGCCGAAAAGTTATGCCAGTCGTCTTCAATCTCCGGTCCTTCGGCAACCACAAAGCCCAGGCGTTTAAATATATCAATGATCTCGTTACGTACTAATGATAGCGGATGGCGCGAGCCAACCGTAAAGCCATCGCCAGGCAAGGTAAGATCTATATCCAAAGCTTTGGCTTGCGGGCCTGCATCCAAACTTTCTTTTAACTCATTATATTTTGCTTCGGCAAGTTGTTTAAATTGATTAAGTACTTTACCAAAGGTGCGCTTCTCTTCGGGACCAACATTTTTAAATTGCTCAAACAGGTCTTTGATAATTCCCTTGGTACCTAAAAATTTTATCCGGAACGTTTCCAGTTCATCGGCATTGGCCGGCAAAAAGGCATTGATCTCGGTAGTATATTGATCTATCTGAGCTTGCATTATTTACTATTGACTATGTATTATAATAGAGCAAGCGGTTTTAACCCGCTTGCAAAAGATACAAATATAAAATTATTTAATCACTCCCAGTTCTTTACCCACCTTGGTAAACGCGGCGATAGCCTTATCTAAGTGATGCATGTCATGCGCGGCCGAGATCTGAACGCGAATACGTGCCTTGCCTTGCGGAACAACGGGGTAGTAAAAGCCAATTACATAAATACCTTCTTCCAGCATTTTGGCGGCAAACTCCTGGGCCAGCTTGGCTTCGTAAAGCATTACGGGTACTATTGGGTGTACACCTGGTTTTATATCAAAACCCGCCGCAGTCATTTTCTCACGGAAATATTGGGTGTTGGTTTCCAGTTTATCGCGCAGCTCGGTGGTTTCGCTCAGCATATCTAAAACAGCAATAGATGCGCCAGTGATGGATGGAGCAAGCGTGTTTGAAAACAAATATGGACGCGAACGCTGGCGCAACATATCAATAATCTCTTTACGGCCTGATGTAAAACCGCCTGAGGCACCACCTAAGGCTTTACCCAACGTGCCGGTAATAATATCAATTTTACCCATTACGTTATGATGCTCGTGTGTGCCACGGCCGGTTTTGCCCATAAAACCACTGCAATGGCTTTCGTCAATCATTACCAAAGCGTTGTATTGCTCGGCCAAAGCACAAATTTTATCCAGTTGAGCAATTGTACCATCCATACTAAACGCACCATCTGTTACAATAATACGGTGGCGACAACTTTCGGTTGCTATCAGCTTCGCTTCCAGATCGGCCATATCATCGTGCTTATAACGCTGGCGCTGCGCCTTACAAAGGCGCACACCATCTATAATAGAGGCGTGGTTTAATTCATCAGATATAATGGCATCCTGCTCGTTAAACAGCGGCTCAAAAACACCACCGTTGGCATCAAAGGCAGCGGCGTAAAGAATGGTATCTTCGGTGCCTAAAAACTCTGCTATCTTTTGTTCCAGTTGTTTATGTATATCCTGTGTACCGCAAATAAAACGTACAGATGATAAACCATAGCCATGGGTATCCATCGCATCTTTGGCTGCCTGTATCACTTTAGGATTGGCAGATAGGCCCAGGTAGTTATTGGCGCAAAAGTTAATTACTTCTTTACCGCCCTGTACCGTAATATCTGCCCCTTGCGGCGATGTGATGATGCGTTCCTTTTTAAATAATCCCGCATTTTCAATGGCTTCCAATTCTTGCTGTAAAACCGGCTTTAGTGTATTATACATAATTATGTGCTGTTTTAAGGCAGCAAAATTAAACATTTGATACACTTTATGATGCCTTAAATATTAATTCAACAGCGTGTTAAAACATTTTGATGGTTAAAAGCATTGTGTATTTTGGATATGAAAAGATACTTACTATTGATTTTTACTGCTTTATGTGCTTTTACTGCATCGGCACAGCAGTATCTTTTATCGGGCAAAGTAACCGATCAAAAAAACAATGCAGTCCCTTTTACCTCGGTTTATATCCGTAATTCCAGTTACGGTACCACTGCAAATGAAAATGGTGTTTACCAGTTTAAGCTGTCGCCGGGTACTTACAATTTAACTTACCGTTTTGTTGGCTATACCGAAAAGGTGGTAAAAGTTACCATTGCAGATCATGACGAAGCCATTAACGTTCAGTTGGATGACGAAGTTTTTGCTACCGAAAGGGTAGCCGCCATTTACAAAAAGAACCGCGATGCAGCCGATACCATTATGAAGCAGGTGATTAAAAAACGTAAATATTACCTGGATGAAGCAAACTCCTACTCTTGCGCTGTATATATAAAAGGTGTACAAAAATTACTGAGCGCACCAAAGGCTTTACTGTCAAGAGAAGTTATCCATACGCTCGATCTTGATTCGGCGGGCAGGGGCATTCTTTACCAGCAGGAATCCCTGTCTGACTATAGCTTTCAGAAGCCCGACAAGATAAAAGAGGTAACTATTGCCAACAGAATGGCCGGTATAAATACCGCGTTTAGTTACAACAAAGCATCAGACCTGCAGGTTAATTTTTACAATAACGTTTTCTCTATCAACGGCTTAAGTACCCGTGGTTATGTATCGCCACTGGCATCAGATGCTTTACTGTTTTACAGGTATAAATTACTGGGCGTATCAAACGAAAATGGTCGGGTTATTGATAAAATACAGGTAATACCGCGCAGGGCGCATGGGCAATATTTCCAGGGTAATATTTATATAGTTGAGGGCGACTGGCGTTTATACAGCGCCGATCTGTACCTGGCCAATGGCGTAAATACACTTAACCTTATTGATACCCTGCACATCAGCCAGCAATATGTAGCAATAACTGATAGCGTTTGGATGCCGGCAGCCGTACAATACAACTTTAAAGGGGCTGTTTTGGGTTTTAAATTTGGTGGCTACTATGAGGCCATTTACAACAATTATAAAATTAACCCAACCTTTCCGCAGCATTACTTCACCGGCGAAGTTTTAAAAATTGACACCACAGCAAATACCAAAAAAGAAGATTACTGGTCATCAGTACGCCCTGTGCCGCTAACCAAACGCGAGGCGCGCGATTATGAAAAAAAGGATAGCATAGCCGCCTACAAAAAAACAGATGCCTATCTGGATACATTGCAGCATACCAAAAACCATATCAATTACCCGGGCTACCTCATATTTGGTTACAATGCCAGTAACCGGGCCGCAACAGATTCGCTGTACATCTATCCGTTTATACAAACATTTTACTTTAATACTGTAGAGGGTTTTGGCATAAACGCCAAAGTGCGGTACACCAAAAAGCTGGATGATTTTCATTCCTTCAATATCTCTCCGGCCTTGCGGTATGGTTTTGGCAACAAAAAGCTTAGCGCTAATATTTATTCCGAATACAAGAACGATCCCTTCCATAATGCCAAATTTTTTGTGGGCTTTGGCAGCGATGTGCTCGATTTAAATAACGTTGGCACCCGTTCGTTATATTTTAATACCCTGAGTACTTTGCTAAGCGAAAACAACTATGTTAAATATTACCGTACCCACTATGGCTTATTTGGCTATCAGCGCGAGGTAACCAACGGAGTGATGCTTAGTGGCAACATTTCTTATGCCGATAGAAGCCAGTTGTACAATACCTCCTTTGCCCACATCAAAAATGTAAAAGACAGGGATTATACATCCAATAACCCATTGGCCCCGCCGGGAGCACCTGCCGATGATCATTCGTTTTTGTTCCCGGAAAACCAGGCATTAACCTTTACCTCTTCGGCATCATTTACATTCGATCAGCAGTATGTTACCCGGCCAACGGGTAAGTTTAACCTACCGTCAAAATATCCAACGCTAACCGTAAATTACCGTAAGGGCATTAAAGGAGCTTTTGGCTCCGACGTTGATTATGATTTTGCATCGGTTGATATCTCTCAATACAATATCAGGGTAGGCCTTACAGGGTTTTCATCCTTTAAATTTACCGCCGGTGGCTTTTTCAACAACAAAACCTTGTATTACATGGATTATAACCACTTTTTAGGTAACCAGGGTACCACCTTCGATCCTACTTATGTGGGTAGTTTTCACTTTTTACCTTTTTATACCTATAGTACCAACGGCGCGTTTTTAGAGGCCCACTACCAGCACAATTTTGCGGGGTCTATATTTAATAAGATTCCATTATTAAGGAAAGCTAAACTGGAAGAAGTTATTGGGGCCAACTACCTTACTACCAAAAACAACAAAAACTACCGTGAGTTTTACGTAGGTGTACAACGCCTCATATTTAGGGTTGATTATGGTATCTCCTACGCCGGCAACCAAAAATACATACAGGGATTCAGGATCTTTTACGGGATAAGATAGTTTTTTGAAATGAAAGGGTAACGGCGAAAGGTAGCCGCATTTAGTTTTACAGTGAAAGGCTGGCGAATATCGCCAGCCTTTCACCTTTCACCTTTCACCTTTCACCTTTCACCTTTCACCTTTTCAACTATTCACCAAAAAACCTATCTTTGCACCTCATTTAACACTGTTTGCAGCAGTATCAATGTTTATGGCAATATATAATACACTACTGTACTATTGTTATTCAACAATAGCCGATGCGGAGCAATTTGCTGCCGATCATTTAAAATTTTGTAAAAGTTTAGGCTTAACCGGTCGCGTTATTGTGGCCGAAGAAGGACTTAACGGCACCATATCTGGTACCTCCGAAGCTTGTAAAACCTATATGGATACCTTGCACGCCGATGTGCGTTTTGCGGGTATTGATTTTAAGGTTGATGAAGTTGATGAGCCATCATTTGTAAAAATGCACGTACGCCACAAGGCCGAGATTGTATACTCTGGCCTGCGCGATCCAAACGTGATAGACCCAAAGCAACAAACCGGTAAGCACCTGGAGCCAAAAGATTTTATGGCGATGAAGGACCGCGACGATGTGGTTGTGCTGGATGTACGCTCGAACTACGAGCACTCTTTAGGCAAATTTAAAAACGCGATAACACTTGATATCGAAAACTTTAGAGATTTTCCGGCCATGATCAATGAGCTGGCCAAATACAAGGATAAAAAGATATTAACTTATTGTACCGGCGGCATCAAATGCGAAAAAGCATCGGCGCTGCTCTTGCACGAAGGCTTCCCCGAAGTATACCAGCTACATGGCGGTATTATAAAATACGGCAAAGAAGCCGGCGGCGAGGATTTTGAAGGCAAATGCTATGTATTTGACAACCGCCTTTCTGTTGATGTAAACAGCGTGAATCCGGTAGTTATATCAACCTGCCGCAACTGCGGTAAAACCACGCCCAAAATGATCAACTGCGCCAATCCCGAGTGTAATGAGCATTTTACCCAATGCGATGAATGCGGCACCCAATTAGAAGGCTGCTGCAGCGATGCCTGCCAAAGCCACCCGCGCAAAAGGGTTTATGATGGCACCGGCTATTATGTAAAAATCCCTCAACCGGTAAATACAGCTAAAAAGAATAACCTGCAACCGGCAGACCAATAACAAAAAAAGCTTACCATCCGGGTAAGCTTTTTTGTTATTGCTGTTTACAGTATTATACTATTTGTTTAATCCGTCTCTTATTGTTTTAACAAAACTTACAGGCACCTCGGCAATAGCCGCAATTTGTTCATTAGCTAAACCTAACTGAACAATAAGGTTTGTTACTACTTTAATCAGTTCCTCCTCGCGGCCTTCTTCACGCCCTTTTTCTATGCCTTTTTCTATACCTCTTTCGATGCCTTTTTCTATACCTTGCTTTTCGGCCCTGTCTAATAAAAACTCCTCTATGCCCATGGTGATACTTCTTTCTGTTAAAATAGCTACCTCTTGCTCAAATTTAGTAAACATTTCGGGGTTTTCAAAACGAAGGTAATAGCGTAAAAAGCTCATCACTTTGCGTATTTTATCTTTAGGCATCTTTTTGCTTAATAAGCGCTTAGCCAAATCATAAGCGAGATCAAACAACTGTTGATCGTTAACTAAATTTCTGGAGAGTGCAAGCTTAGCCGATAGTACCGCCATGGCAAAAGGATTATTGCTGGCTTCAAGTTCGGCATCATCCTGGTCTATAATTTTGAAGGTGTTATAGCTATAATAAACTTTTGTACCTAAAAACGCCCTTTCATAAAATTGCGGGCCGAAGTTTTTGCCGGTGTCGGCAAAAATGGCAAATGCGGTAATGGGCTTATCGTACTGATCCAATATCCGGTAGTAATATTGAAACATCCGTTTGGCAAAGTCGTGATCGGTATATCCATGCACTTCAACATGAATAAGCACCCACTCTTCGTCGCCGCCTTTTGTAAATACTTTAATCAATTTATCAACGTACCTGGGGGCATAATTACCCGCGTCGGGAGGAAATAGCTGATCCAGCTCTTTATCCAGGTATTGAAACCCCTTTTCAAAATCAAACAACTTATCCGCATCGGCATAAAAAAAACGCAAAAAGTCATCAAAGAGATCTTCCAATGCCGCTTTCCAAAGTATATCGTCGTTACGTTTCATTCAACAGGGATTCAAAACCGGAAGTTAATAAAGATAAAATGATATCTATAAAAGTAGAACTCTTTACTATTACCTGCATATTGAGATGTGGTTCCGGATGGATGGCTGCTTTTAGCTTATTTTATTTATCCAAACTCAAATCTTAATTTCGCAAAATTGGTTTGTTTTAATAAGCTGATGCCATTTTATAACTCATGCGTAAATCACTCATCCTTTTTATATCCCTGTTTTGTTTTAGTGCAGTAGATGCACAAGTGGTTGATATTAAAAGCGTGGGGGTACCTTATGTGCAAAATTACACCAAGGCCATGTACCAGTGGGGTAACCAAAACTGGAGCATAACCCGCGACGAGCATGGTATTATGTATTTTGGTAACGCCGAAGGCTTACTGGCTTTTGATGGCAAATACTGGCAACAGCACCATATGCCCAACGGTTTAATAGTGCGCTCGGTATCGGCCGATGGCAGGGGCAAAATATACGCGGGGGCCTATGGCGAATTTGGTTATTGGGCCAATGATAAGAAAGGCTTTTTAAAATACAATTCGCTGGTAAACCTGGTGCCGGCAAAATACAAACCTATTAACGAAGAGATCTGGAAAATTTATATCGATGGCGATAGGGTGATCTTTGAGTCGTTTGGCTCGGTATATATTTATGCGAACGGCAAAATTGAGGTAATAAAAGCTACCAGTCCCTATTTGTTTTTATTTAAAGCAGGCGGGCGCTTTTTTATAGAACAGGTATCAGTAGGCTTATTTGAACTTAAGGGTAACAAATTGGTATACATACCAGGCAGTAATATATTAGGCCCAAGCGGTGTGCTATCCATTATTTCGCTTCCAAAAAGTAAGTATATAATTGGCACCGCCCAAAATGGCTTATTTGTTTACGATGGTAAAACCGTATTGCCCTGGGCAAACCAGGCCAATGATTTTTTAAAAACTTATCAGCTTAATAATGGCGTAATGGTATCCGGCAAATATTTTGCCTATGGCACTATTTTAAATGGTATTGTAGTGGTTGATACGGCCGGCAATGCGGTACAGCACATCAACAAATCAAGCGGGTTACAAAACAATACCGTTTTAAGTTTATATACCGATAACGAGCAAAATCTTTGGGCCGGATTGGATAATGGGATAGATCGCATAGAGATCAATTCGCCCCTGTATTTTTACTTCGATAAAACAGGTAAATTCGGCACCGTTTATTCAAGCATTATATCCGACAATAAAATTTACCTGGGTACTAATCAAGGCTTATTTTACAGCGATTGGATACCGGAAACAAGCAACAAACTCGTTCAGTCGTTCGATTTTAAATTAATACCCGGCTCGCAGGGCCAGGTTTGGGACCTCACCTTGCAAGATGGCCGCCTGCTTTGCGGTCATAACGATGGCACCTACCAGGTAAACGGCAATAGTATCACCAAAATATCTACCATAACCGGTGCGTGGACCACCAAAAAACTAAATGCGGATAAACTGATCCAGGGAACCTATACCGGCCTGGCCATCCTCAAAAAAGATGCCGCCGGCAATTGGATGCTCGATCATAAAGTGGCTGGTTTTGGCGAGCCATCCCGCTATATAGAGCAGGATAACAAGGGACAGATATGGGTAAGCCACGCTTATAAAGGCATATACAAAATTACCCTCAGCGCCGATCTTAAAAAAGTGACATCAAAGGTTTATTACGATAGCAAATACGGCCTGCCCGGAAGTTACAATGTGAACGTGTTTAATTTGGATAACCGGGTGGTTTTCTCGTCCGACTCTGGTTTTTATGTTTACGATGATATTACCGACCGCTTTTTTAAATACACGCAGCTTAACAAAAAGCTGGGCACATTTGCCTCATCGGGTAAAATTATACAAGCAATAGGCAAAAAATTTTGGTTCATTAACCAGGGGCGTGTGGCCCTGGCCGATTTTTCGGTACCAGGCAAACTCAACATCGATAGCAACCGCTTCAGCATTCTTAACGGCCAGATGGTGCAACATTACGAAACCATTAACCGCATCAATAATGCCACCTACCTTATAAGCGTTGATGATGGCTTTGTAATTCTGAACGATGAAGACGCGCTTACACCTAATCGCATCAATATTCCGCAGGTACTTATCCGGGAGGTTGAAAACATTACCGATAAAGTTTATACTGTAAGTGAAAGCAACAACGGGATTAACGATATAGAGATCCCTTACCCGCAAAACAATATCCGCATCTCTTATTCGCTGCCTTACTATAAACAGGCTAAAATTAAATTTCAGTACTACCTGGAAGGATACTCGGCGCAGTGGAGCGATTGGACACCACAAACCCAAAAAGAATTTACAAACCTGGATCAGGGTACCTATCATTTTAAAGTACGCGCCAAAATTAACGATCAAAATCTATCGGCAATTACCACGTTAAGCTTTGTTATACTGCCGCCGTGGTATGCAGGCAAGCCCGCTATGTTATTTTACACGCTATTACTTATACTATGCTATTACCTTATCCGATATTATTATCGCCGTAAATTAAAACGCCACCAACACCGTATTCAAGAAAAGCTACAGCACGAAAAGGAAGAGTTTTTAAAACAGGAGGCCGTTGCTAACGAACAGCATATCATCAACATAAAAAACGAACAGTTACAAGCCGACCTTGCAGGTAAAAGCCGCGAGCTGGCCAACTCTGCCATGAATTTGGTTTACAAAAATGAATTACTGCAAAAAATAAGCGAAGAGATTGCGCATTTAAAAGACAGCACCGGCAAAAAACTATCAGACGAGCAGCTACGCCGCATTCAAAAAGTAATAGACGAGGGGATGAATGACGAGCGCGACTGGAACATTTTTGAGAAAAGCTTTAATGAAGCACACGAAAATTTCTTCAAAAAACTCAAAGCAGATCACCCCGACCTGGTACCAAACGACCTTAAATTATGCGCCTACCTGCGCATGAACATGAGCAGTAAAGAAATGGCCTCTTTGCTCAATATCTCCCTGCGTGGTGTCGAAATACGGCGTTATCGCCTACGTAAAAAGCTCAATTTGGAGCACGATAAAAACCTTACCGAGTTTCTCATCGAGTTATAACACTACATCATTGCCTCTCATGGCTGTTTACAAAACCGATTTACCATGTATGCCTGATGTAGTATATCACCCGCACTCGAAGCGCAATCAAAACACTGATTATCAATAAAATAAAACAACAGCACACAAAACCTGAGAAAGTATGTTAAGGTTGATGTATTAATGTTGAGTTAATTTTTTTGATTAAGCTGCATTATCTGTACAGCTTTGTAAATTAATAAACCAATTATTTCTAATCCGTTTTATTTATTAACCACTATGAAAAGAATATTTACTATTTCAGGGTTGATGTTATTGTTCTTACTTACCGTAGACGCTGCGTTTGCACAAAACGTTACAGTAAAAGGTAAAGTAATAGATGCCACCTCGGGCGAAGCCCTTATAGGTGTATCTGTTTTAGTAAAAGGAACAAGTACAGGCGCCCAAACAGATGCTAACGGCGGTTATGCCCTTAGCGTTCCAGGTACAGCAACTTTAACCTTCGCTTATATTGGTTATGCTACGCAAGAAGTTGCCGTAAACAACCAAACAACGGTAGATGTACGCCTGCAGGCAAAAGCTAATGAGCTGCAACAGGTGGTAGTTATAGGTTATGGTACCCAGCGCAAGCTTGATGTTACCGGCTCTATTGCTACAGTTAAAGGCAGCGATGTAGCCAAGCAGGCATCAACAACCGCCTTGGGTGGCCTACAGGGTAAAGTAGCCGGTGTTCAAATAACCAACTCCGGCTCGCCAGGCGCAGCACCAGATATCACCATTCGTGGTTTAGGTACCATTTATGGTAATACCAAACCGCTTTTTGTTGTAGATGGCGTTTGGTATAGCGATATCAGTTTTCTTAACCCGCAGGATATTGAAAGTTTCAGTATTTTAAAAGATGCGTCGAGTACGGCTATCTATGGTATTCGTGCAGCTAACGGTGTAGTATTAATTGGCACCAAAAGAGGTGTTAAGGGCAAACCCGTTATTAATTACAATGGCTATGCCGGTTTTCAGGCAGTTACCAACCAGGTAAAAATGGCCAATGGTACCGAGTATGCTACCGCGGTAAACGAGTTATCGGCATTAAACGGCGGCTCCCCTATATTCAGTAACCCGGCCAGTTACGGTACAGGAACAGATTGGTACAAACAAATATTACACAAAGCATTTGTTACCAATCACGAAGCATCTATAAGTGGCGGTACCGATAAGTACACGTACAATTATTCGTTCGGTTATCTTGATCAGGGAGGCTTAGCTAAAACAAACAACTACCAACGTTATACAATTCACCTTTCTAACGATTTTAAACTTACAAAAGCTTTAAAGTTTGGTTATACGGCAAGCGCATTGTCTGATAAATCTAAAGATGTTAACGGCGATCTTTTCCACCAGTTATTTGGCGCGGCGCCCACTTTACCCGTACGTACAGCTAACGGCGGTTATGGCGATCCTAACAATTACGGCACTGGCGATGGTAATAACTATAACCCACAGGCAACACTTGATTTTTTTAATCAGAAAACAAAAAACAAACGTTTTACCTATAATGCATACGCCGAGCTTTCATTTCTGAAAAACTTTAAATTCAGATCGAGCTATGGTGGAGATATTAGCCAGAACGAAGTAAGGGCTTTTACTCCTATCTATGAAGCTACAGTAAAACAGTTTAGCAATAAAACCAACCTTGATGTAAACCATACCGATGTGCGCAACTGGATATGGGAAAATACATTAACTTATGATGTTAAAATAAAAGATCACAGGTTAACTGTTTTAGCAGGCTACAGCGCGCAAGACAATACAACCAGGCAAATAGACGGTAAGGCAGATTACGTACCTTATGTTGCCAATGGCAGCATTCGTAAGTCTTTCCCGGATACAACTAATGTAAATTACTTTGCTACACCAGGCAGCCAGATACATACCCGTGCATTATCACAATTTGGCCGCGTTAACTATTCATTTAAAGATAAATACATGTTGAATGCCTCTGTTCGTAAGGATGGCGCGTCACAGTTTTACGGCGATCACACCTATGGCTATTTCCCTTCGGTGGGTGCTGGCTGGGTAATTACCAACGAAGATTTCATGAAAGATCAGAAAGTATTCAGCAATCTGAAACTTCGCGGAAGCTGGGGTAAAGTAGGTAACTCAGGCGTACCAATTAACCCAACGGTACAAGTTATAGCTACTGACCCATATTTAACGGGTATTTTTGGAAATCCACAAACATTATATCCAGGTGCAAGTATCAACTCGATTGTACCGCCTTCTATTGTTTGGGAAAAAACGGTTTCGTCTGACCTGGGTTTAGAGGGAGGATTCCTTGAAAACAAGCTATCATTTGAGGCCGATTATTATAACAGGGAAACCCAGGATGCTATTTTTGCCATCCCTGTGGCTGGCTCGTTGGGCACCAACAATGGTTCGCTAATTGGTAACCAAGCCAGTATCCAGAACCGCGGTTTTGAGTTTTCATTAAGCTGGAAAGACCGGACATCTAAAGACTTCTCTTACAGCATAGGAGCAAACATCGGTGTAAATAATAACAAAGTACTTAAAGTAATAACCGGCGACAACCCTATTTACGATGGTGGTGATGGTATTGCCAATGGCGCTTTGGCAACCCGCACTGTAGTTGGCCAGCCTATTGGTCAGTTTTACGGGTATAAAGTAGAAGGCATTTTTCAAACTGCCGCACAGGTTGCTGCATCAAAACAAAAAGGTGCAAGTCCCGGCGATTTCATTTACCAGGATACCAACAATGATGGCATATTGGATAGCAGGGATCGTGTAGCCTTAGGCAGCCCGCTGCCAAAATACAACTATGGTATAAACACCTCCTTTACCTATAAAAACTTCGATCTGGCCTTAGATTTCCAGGGCGTAGCAGATGTAAGTGTTTATAATGCCAATATCGCTTACCGTTTTGGTAACGAGAACTTCACCCAGGATTTTTATGCAAACCGCTGGCACGGGGCAGGTACATCAAATACCTACCCTTCTGTAAACGTTGGTAAAACATCCAACGCGGCTCCAAATTCGTTTTATGTTGAAAGCGGCGCTTATTTCAGAATGAGAAACGCCCAATTTGGCTACACACTTCCGGGTGTATTATCTAATAAACTGGGAATCTCTAAAGTGCGTTTTTATGCCAACGCACAAAATGCCATTAACATATTTGGCTACAAAGGCTTCTCGCCCGAAATTGGCGGCGCTGTAGGCAGCAGGGGTATTGATGCAAGCGTATATCCATTATATGCTACCTATAACTTTGGTGTTAACGTTACTTTTTAATCAATATAAAGATGAAGAACAGTAAAAAACTTTTTATGCAAAAGGCCTTAATTTTAGGTCTTATTGCCTCCATTATATCATTTCAAAGCTGTAAAAAGAGCTTTTTAAATGTTAACCCTGCCCAAAATACGGCAGCAACCTTATTCTTTAAAACTCAGGATGATGCTACTAAGGCTGTTAGCGCTATGTATGCTAATCTTAGAGAATACAACAATATTGCTTTCCCGCCTATAGCGGTAGAAAGCATGGGAGCCGATGATGTAGAAAAAGGCAGCAGTGCAAGTGATGCCACCTTTTTTAACGATTACCATAATTTTACTGTTACCGCTGGTGATGCCCAGTTAGGTGGCTTCTGGAAATCGCAATATCAAAATATAAACTTTGCTAACCAGATATTAACCAATGTGCCCAACATTACTATGGACGCGGTATTGAAGGCGAGATACCTGGCCGAAGCCAAATTTATACGGGCATACTCTTACTTCAGATTAGTAAGAGCCTTTGGTGATGTACCATTACGGTTAACATTACCTAAAGATGCATCAGAATATAACCTGCCCCGCACCTCTAAAGCATTGGTATGGGCAGCAATTGAAACAGATTTAACTGATGCCGCCGCTGTGTTGCCACAAACTTACAGTTCAACCGATATTGGCCATGCCAGTAAAGGCGCTGCATTAACCTTACATGCCAAAGTTGCCATGTACTTAAAAAAATGGGCAGATGTATTAACCTACACCAACCAGGTAATTGGTTTCGGCTATTCTTTATTCCCTGATTTTGAGCAAATGTTTCGTACAACGCATAAAAACAACCAGGAGTCGATATTTGAGATCCAATGCGAGCTTATACCTAACAATCCGGATGCATCAAACTCACAGTATTCACAGGTACAGGGCGTACGTGGTTCTACAGGTGGTGGTTGGGGCTTTAATGTTCCGAGCGCGAGCCTGGCTGCTGCTTTTGAAACGGGCGATCCACGCCGCGATGCAACCATCATCTTCAGGGGCGAAACTACACCAGAGGGCGATAAAATCCCCGCTACCGGCGATAACCCTATGTACAACCAAAAATCATACGTTCCGTTTAGCCTTTTTGTATCTGGCTTTAACGAGGGATGCCAGCAAGATAAAATTGTGTTACGCTACGCCGATGTGTTGCTGATGAACGCCGAGGCTAACAACGAACTTGGTAACTCTGCCGCGGCTTTAGGTCCGTTAGAGCAGGTTCGTGCACGTGCAAGAGCAGGTAACAACAGTATACTACCCGCAGTTACCACTACCAACCAGGTTGCGCTGCGCGCCGCCATTTATCAGGAACGCAGGGTAGAGTTTGCCATGGAGTTTGAACGTTATTTTGATGTGATACGCCAGGGCCGGGGCACCGAAGTTTTTGGAGTACGGGGCTTTACAGCGGGTAAAAATGAGATTTGGCCTGTTCCACAAAACGAAATTGATTTAAGCGGTGGTGCTTTAACGCAAAACCCGGGCTATTAATAAATAGGCTTAACCGTGCAAGCCTAAAGAAACACGATTGATTGATTTGGGTTGTTTGGGGTAAACCCAACAACCCATTTTTTTCAGCTTAATAAATGCGCATCCTTAAAGCAATTAAAGAATTGTAGCGCATGAACAGTTTAAAAATGTTATTTCATTCCGAAATAGATACTTAAATGAAAAAATACATAATAACTCCTTTTTTACTGATGCTGGCGTTAAGTGGCTTTGCGCAAAAAAAAGAAAAAGCTAACACGGGCGAAGGCATTAAACCGGTAGGCATTATAAAAAACCTTAGCGACAGTGCCTTACTTGATGTGGTGCAGCGCCAAACGTTCCGCTACTTCTGGGATTTTGGGCACCCGGTAAGCGGGCTGGCCCGTGAGCGCAGCAATACCTCTTTTGATTATGGCAACGAGGTTGTTACCACCGGCGGCTCGGGCTTTGGTGTAATGGCTTTAATTGTGGCCGATAGCCGCAAGTGGATAACCCACGAGCAGGCGGTTGACCGGATGGTAAAAATGGTGAACTTTTTATTTAAAGCCAACTCCTACCACGGCGCTTTCCCACATTGGATGAACGGAGAAACCGGCAAGATCATCCCTTTTGGCCGCAAGGATGATGGGGGCGATATTGTAGAATCGGCTTTCCTGTTCCAGGGATTAATATGCGCTAAACAATACTTTACCGCCAATACCCCAAAAGAGCAGCGCATTCGCGATGTTATAAGCTGGATGTGGGACGAAATGGAATGGGACTGGTACACCCGCGATGGCCGCGATGCCCTTTACTGGCACTGGAGCCCCAACAACGGCTGGGCCATGAACTTCCCTATCCACGGCTTTAATGAATGCCTTATAACCTACGTACTGGCCGCATCGGCAGAAAGATACCCCGTAAGCGCAAGTGTGTACAACAGAGGCTGGGCGCAAAGCGACTTTTTTAAAAACGGCAAAACTTTTTACGGTTACAAACTGCCCCTGGGCTTTGATTATGGTGGCCCGCTTTTCTTTTCACAATACTCCTTTTTGGGCTTAAACCCTAAAGGCTTAAAAGATCAGTACGCCGACTATTGGGAGCAAAATAAAAATCATACCCTTATCAATTATGCTTACTGCGTAGATAATCCGAAGAAATTTAAAGGCTACGGTACCGATTGTTGGGGACTAACCGCCAGCGATAATTTTGAAGGCTACAACGCGCACTCGCCAACTAATGATTTGGGGGTGATAACGCCAACAGCAGCATTATCGGCATTCCCTTACACGCCCGAGCAATCGATGAAAGCGCTGCGCCATTTTTACTATGATCTTGGTGACAAGATCTGGGGCGAATACGGCTTTACCGATGCCTTTAGCGAACAGCATAACTGGTACGCAAAATCGTACCTGGCTATTGACCAGGGCCCAATTGTGGTAATGATAGAAAACTATCGTACCGGCCTGTTGTGGAAGTTATTTATGAGTAGCCCCCAGGTGCAGGGAGGGTTAAACAAACTTGGCTTTGAAAGCCCGGCGTTAGTGAAGAAATAAAATCGACGAATGATGTCATTGCTCCAACCAATCTAACACGAGAGCAATGGCATCATTTTTTTGGTTGCAATAATCTTTAATCCAAAGGTCCTTGCTCCAAAATCTACACCTATCCTGTAAAAGTATTATCTACAATTAGCCGTATCACATCGTCAATTTCCGAACTTACGGTGAGCAGATGCCCTATGATCTGTTCATTATCGGGGTTAAAAAAATTATCACGATCCATAATACTTATCAGGCCCATCATACTGGCAACGGGCCGCCTTATCTCATGCGAACTTAGCGAGGCTATATTACGCAGCCGCTCATTCTGGTCAAGCAGTTCCTTTTCAATCCTAAGCCTTAAGGTAATATCGCGGGCAAAACAGCCTACACCAATAATATTACCTTCCTGCGCATAAATAGGGTTAAAGCTTACTTCGTAAAACAAGGGCACATTGGTAAGCTGATCAACACTTTCGCTTATAATGGTATACATTTCACCGTTTAAAGCGCGGGCGTAATATATTTTCCAGTCGTTAAGTATTTGCTGGTTATAGCCGGTATGCTTATAAGAGTAATCTCCTTTTGCGGGTTCAACACCGGTTATATAAAATATCTGCCTTATATAAGCTTCGTTCATGTATACATACCGGGTTTCTGTATCAACAGACCAAATGTGATCATGAGTATTGTTAATTAAGGCTTCGAGGCTGTTTTTTGCCCATACAGCTTCCTCCCGGGCACGCCGCTCATGGGTTATATCCTTCACATAAACGGTAAGCCCTTCGGCCGATGGATAAACAGAGGTGCTGAACCATTTGTGTATCGGCTCAAAATATTCTGTAAACTTAACGCTCTCGCGCTTCTCTATCATCCCATAATAAGCCTTGCCGAAGCCCGACTCTGTAATTTTCGGAAAAACATCCCAGATCACCTTACCCAGCATCTCGCCCCTTGGCGTACCGGTTATTTTTTCAAATGCCGAATTTACTTTTACAAACTTCCAGTCGTTATCAATAATAAAAAATGAGTCGGTTATACTTTCAATAAAGGCATCCAGTTTTTCGGCAGCGTTTTTTATCTCAGCTTCAATTTTTAGTTTGTTGGTAATATCGTACCCAATACCCTGTATTTCACAAACCTGGCCGGTATCATCAGTTACAGATATAAACTCCCAATCGGTATCGTACAGCTTCCCGTTTACATCGGGCTTTTTGTGAACCAGTTTTATAATTTTACCGGGGTTAGCAATACATTTAGCAAAGGCTTCCTGGCATAAGTGCAATTCTTGTGGAATGGCAGTTATCGAAAAATACTGCCCAATTAGTTGGTCATGGTTGTAGCCAAAGGTTTTTAAAAACTGTTTGTTAACAAAGCTATAACAGCCTTTAATATCTATCCGGATCAAAAAACTGGTTTGCGAATCAATCAGCGAACTTAAAAACTGCTCACGCCGCTTGGCATCCTCCTGGTATTGTAGCTTTTGGGTTACGTCGGCAGCAACAGCTATAGCACAAGCACGGTTATTGTATGTTACATCAAACCAATTTATATCGGCATAAATGATCTCGCCGCTTTTACTTTTATGTTTCCATATACCGGTGCTATTAACAGCAGTGTTGCCAGGTTGAAATTTTTCATTTTCCCGAAAGTACACCTTTACCTTCCCGGCTTCTTCGGGTAGTCTAAAATCGTTTATGGTCATCAATAGAAACTCTTCTTCGGTATAGCCATAATTGGCTACGGCAGTATTGTTTACCTTTACAATTCGCAAAGTTTCCATATCTACTATCCAGGCCGGGTTAGCGTTTTTATAAAACAGATCTTTAAAAACACTGTCTTCCGCAGTGGTCAATGCCTCCAATGGGGTACATTCCTTAATAATACTTGTTAAAATTTTATGCCCCGAAAACCCATCTATCACCAGGCTTTTTTTATCCTTAATATACTTAACCTTGTTGCCAGAGATACTTATAGTATAGCTTAACTCAACAGACTCATTTACCAGCAGGCTTTTAACCTGTTCATCAACGGTTTCGCGTACGTTTTCGTCAATAAGCTCCAGCCAAAGCCAGTTATTCTCGCTCAGTTGGTTGGCGGTTATCCCTAAAATATCAGCAATAGCAGGGCTTATGAACAAAAATTTCTGCTCGTGGGTATCCAGTATAGTTATACATTCGTTGGTGGTGGCGTATGTAAGGTTGGGCATACTTTAAAATCCAGGCTTAGCGTATAAAGTTAAAGCGTTTATATTAAAGCAATTATACTACAAATTTAATAATTTATCGGCCACATCCTGCCAGTTATTTACGCGTTCAAAGCCATCTACCAATAAATTATGCGGCGACGAAAACAGTAGCTTACGCCCATTAAAAGTTGCAAAGTTTTTTATCCGATCGTCTATCATTATATCAACATCTAATATCTTGTGGCCACAAAAGATGATGTTAGTCCAGGAGATAAACGGGAAATGCTCCTCTAACCAGGCCTGCTTATCCTCCAGCGAGTATTTAAACTCCATAGCTGCCGATGCAATATATACATCGTAATCTTTCATCAGAGCTTTTACTACCTCCTGGCTACCGGGCATTACTTTAATATCGCGAAAAAAGCCCCGCTCGTTAACATACTGCCTTACCGTACTGCTGAGGTGCGGTGGCAGCGTTTGCCCAATTTCCAGCCCCGGCATATCGGCCAATAATACCTCGTGCTGATGGCGCTCTTTATACAGTTCGATAAACTTATCAATGGTATCGGCCAATACCTCGTCCATATCAATAGCAATGCGCGGTTTTCTGTTGATGCTCATGATGGTAAATTGCAATTTTTTTGAGTCAATTAAAAGCAGAATATCGCAATAGCAGCAAATGCACTGGCTATCAATAAAATACCAGGTTGCTATTAGCTTCATTTTTTAAACCGCTCACCCCATAAACCAATCTCTATTCAGCGCGGGGCACTCAATAAATAATTAATTACAAGGCTTTTAAATTGTAAAGAATAATTTATACCTTTGCATCCCCGCAGAAAGTACTCCGGGGACATGTTGAATACATAAAATACAAGAAATGGCAACTAAGATCAGACTGCAAAGACACGGTAAAAAAGGAAAACCTTTTTACTACATCGTAGTAGCAGATGCCCGCGCTCCACGCGACGGTCGTTTTATTGAGCGTTTAGGTTCATACAACCCAAACACCAATCCTGCAACTATCGACATTAATTTCGACAAAACTTTAGAGTGGGTTAACACAGGTGCCCAGCCTACAGATACTTGTCGTGCTATCCTTTCTTACAAAGGTGTGCTTTACAAAAAACACTTAGAAGGTGGTGTTAAAAAAGGTGCTTTAACCGAAGAACAAGCTGCGGAGAAATTTGCTGCATGGACTGACTTAAAAGACGGCAAAATCACTGGCAAAAAAACCAGCTTAACATCTGCAAAAGACGAAGCTCGTAAATTAGCTTTGGCTGCTGAGGCTAAAAAGAAGGAAGAAAAAGCTGCTGCAATTGCTGCTAAAAATGCTCCTGTTGCCGAAGAAGTTGAAGCCCCTGCTGAAGAAGAAGCTCCGGCTGCTGAAGACGCAGAATAATTTTTTGATTAAGATTTACATAATGGCGAAGCAACCTTACAATGGTTCTTCGCCATTATTGTTTAATACCGATTTTTATGAAGACTGAAGATTGTTTCAGGGTTGGCAGTATACTGAAAACCAAAGGCCTTAAGGGCGAAATGCAGATATATGTGGATTATGATGGCCTGGATGCTATTAAATTCGACGCCATGTTTATTGATATGGCCGGCAAAATGATCCCTTATTTTGTGCAATCCATCAAATACCTGCAAAAAAGCAATGCCTATTTATTTTTGGAAGATGTAGACACCATAGAGAAAGCATCGCTAATGGTAAAGCGGGATATTTACCTACCCAACAAGCTAAAACCAAAGAAGAAAAAGGCCGAGTTTACGCTTAACGATGTGGAAGGCTTCGTCGCCATAGACGAAACCCATGGCGAGCTGGGCGAAATAACCCAGGTACAGGAGTATCCACAGCAACTGATAGCAACAGTGATATTTAAAGGCAAGGAAGTGCTTTTCCCGCTTAATATCGAGATCATTAAAGGAATTGACATTGAGGCCAGCGAAATTTACATTGCATTACCGGAAGGCTTGCTGGATGTTTATTTGGAAGGATAAGTTTTACGGAGCAAGGATTTTCGGACAAAGGACTATCGGACAAAGGATAGCTTCGTTTAAGGTTTGAGGCTATTTTAGAAGCCGAAGAAAGAGCAAGAATTACAAATTCTTGCTCTTTTGCATTTATAGATATTTAATTTACTTGTCTGAAAATCTTTTGCCCGCTAGTCCAATAGCCACAAATCCTTATTCAAAAAATGTCAATATATTTTGACATGTGTAAAGTTTATTTTACATTTAGTAAATCAAACTTTACAAGCCATGAAACCACTATTCTTATTTCCGTATTGGGGCCGGTATTTAGGTTACTTCCTGGTGCTTGTGCATATTCCAATTGTGCTTTACAAAAAACAGTTGATCGGTCTTCATGCAGTAGATGAAGGTGTTTTTAACGGCCAACACCTGTTTTTTATGTCCACAACCTTATTGGTGGCCATTGGATTATTTATCGCGGCCTTCTCTAAAGAGAAAATTGAAGATGAGCAAATAGTGCAGCTCCGGCTCGATTCCTTGCAGTGGGCCGTGTATGTCAATTACTTCTTTCTAATAGTAAGTCTTATTTTTTCTACCGATACTGAGCATATTTTATTTTTAAATTTACTGGTGCCCCTTGTATTCTTTATTATCCGCTTCAGGTGGAAAATTTTCCAGAATAACCGTTTAATAAAGGAATAAGCAGAAATATGAAAAACAACATAAGGGTAGAGCGCGCCATCAAAAACATAACCCAGGCCGATTTGGCTTTGGCTATCGGTGTATCGCGCCAAACTATCAATACCATCGAAAGTAACCGGTATGTGCCATCCACCGTGCTGGCCCTAAAAATTGCCCGCGTATTTGGCAAACCGGTTGAAGAGATTTTTACATTGGACGACGAAGATTAATTAAACCATATAATTATGAACGACAAACCAACTTTTGCCCCCATGCTAACCATCCCGAATGGAGTAACGGACATTAGTTTTTATTTCAACGCTTTTGATGCCGTAGAGCTCCGCCGCTTTGGCAACGACGATGGCAGCATTCACGTATCCGAGCTATCTATCAACGGCACCATGTTTCACCTGCACGAAGAAACGGCACATTCGGGTATGTTAAGCCCCAAAAAAAGCAAACCATCAGTAACCATTGGCCTGTTTGTTGATGATGTACACGCGGTGATAGCGCAGGCCGTTGCCGCCGGCGCGGTTGTTAAATCGCCAGTTCAGGATTATGATTATGGCTACCGCCAGGGCGAGATTGACGACCCCTTTGGGCACAGATGGCAGATACAGAAAGCTATTTGAGGGAAAGATAATAGAATAAGGATGAAGGGATAAAGAAACAAGTTTTTTGGTAGTACAGCCATTGGTAACTTTCTTGATCATTCTATCATATTTTTCCAGGGGCGTAGCCCCGGCACATATTGAAGCAACGGGTTTTAACCCGTTGAAAAAGGCACAAAAATAGAAAAAAGAACCATAGGTTCGGTTCATATAATCCGATAGCCAGGTGTAACGACATGCCATTAAATGAGCACATACCCTTATAAAAAATATATGGAGCGTGCCGATGGCACTTGTTGTTCTATATTTATAAAAAACGGGTTGAAACCCGTTGCTACAATATGGGGCGAGCCGATGGCTCTTAGGAACCATAGTTAAGGAGATAGGACATTTTCTGGATGAAGAAACAAGGATTAAGTATTCCCTGCCCCTCCATCTGCACATTTGAAATCTGAAATCTGCACATCAATCTAAAATCCGCATATTTGCATTATGCGTTTTGACATCATATCTGTTTTGCCCGGCTTATTGGAAAGCCCTTTTGCACATTCTATTTTACAGCGTGCCCAAAAAAAGGGCATTGCCGAAATTCATGTGCATAACCTGCGCAATTACTCTACCAGCAAGCAAAAAAGTGTTGACGATTATCCTTACGGTGGAGGCAGCGGCATGGTAATGACCATCCCTCCGTTTGCCGCCTGTATTGAAAAGTTAAAAGCCGAGCGGGAATATGATGAAATAATATTTATGTCGCCCGATGGCGAGCGGCTTAACCAGGCTATTGCCAACCAGTTATCTATTAAGGGCAATATCATTATTTTGTGCGGCCATTATAAAGGGATCGACCAGCGCATCCGCGATATTTATGTTACCCGCGAGATTAGTATTGGCGATTATGTGCTTTCTGGCGGTGAGCTCCCGGCAGCTGTTTTGGTTGATGCCATTGTGCGGCTGATACCTGGTGTGCTTAGCGACGAAACCTCGGCACTTAGCGACTCGTTCCAGGACGACATGCTGGATGCACCTGTATATACCCGCCCTGCCGACTGGAACGGCCACAAGGTGCCCGATATCCTGTTAAGCGGCAACACCCCCGAAATTGAAAAATGGCGCTTTGAGCAGGCCTTAGAACGCACCAAGCAGCGAAGACCAGATCTACTGGAATAACACACAGAAGGCTATCGCACGTAAGTAAGTATCTTTTAGATTTCAATATTGATTCAAAACTGTTGCGCAACAGCGAAACGGTCAAAAACAATATCTAACAATCAATACATTATTACCTGTCGTAAACTAAAAACTGCAACAGTAGGGAGATTTATGCGCTTAATTCAGCAGATCAATCTGCTGGCCAATCACATCCAGTTCGTTTTGGTGAAATCCACCGGTATAGGAGAGAGCTTTGTACTTCTGTTGCCCTGTTTTATAAATATTGGCCAGCCAGATACCTTGTTTGTAAAGCGAGTAATAAACGCATTTTAATATCGCATCATTTTTGGCGCGAATGTTTAGATCTATCTGCCTATCGCTAACCGCGTAGTGTATGTCAAATTTTTCCATGTTTAGGTTACATTAAGGGGGTTTTAACGGAAACAATGTAATTTACCATTTTGTTTTATTATAAACTACTGCTTTTTAATATTTGATTAAAAAATGAAGCTATTTTAATTAAGCTGTGCCGGTAATAGTTGCTATTGTTTACCTAAAGTACCAAACGCTTCAATCTTTTTAATATCGCGGTAGCAGATATACAGCGGGATAAACCCAAAGATGCCAAAACAACAATCGATACAGCGCCAGTAAATTGGAATACCGCGGATGGGCCCGGCAATAAAAGCCAGCGGAAAAACCATTGCACAGGCAATCATCCCAAACTGAATTACCCAGATATTTTTAACCGGATTACGCAGAGGGCCGATAAAAACAGTGGCTATAACCAGGTGGCCAAAGGCAAGCCAATCTGTACCATAACTTAAATAGGGATAATTTTGGTTGGTTGTTTTTATGGCCAGGTAAACGTTTGTGATCCAATTGTGCATAAACGATGGGAAGATATTGGCGTGGGCCGCCATAAAGGCCAGCTCGGTTTCGAGCGGAAAAGCGGTTACTCCGCTTAATACCAAACCGATAATAAATACAATAACCCAGTTTCTTACTTTTTTGCGCAGTTGTGGTTCGGTTTTCATAACAGGGGTGAATTTAAGGTTATTTAGAACATGAGCGTAAAATATCATATGCGCCGCAGGTGCTGCCTTTAAACCCATGGGTAAGCAGTGTTTAGATTTTCGGAAAACCTCCTTTTTGGAAATTTATCTTCCTTTAACTATATTTGTTTCCAAGGAAATGGTGTCTTCCTACTTAACCGCCCTAAAAAGCTGATGGCGCCTACATTAATTAACCCGTGGAATAATATGCCACGCTAATTTTTTGTAGGTGAAAAAATTTCAGATCAAAACCCATTCAAATACATCCCGCCGTGTAGCACACCGCGCTTTCTCTAATCTCATTACGTTTACCAGCCAGATTGTTACCAACAGTTCTATTTTTATGTTGGAGGTTATCTGTTGTAATCACAATCCATCAATTTTAAAGTTAAATTAGCATCGCCATAAAATGAACGATAAAACTTCTACATCCGAACATTTTTCGATAGTGAAAAACCTGCTGCGGTGGACACTCATCATCATTCCCGTTGCCATCGCCATTGGCAGCATGGTAGCCTTGTTTTTATGGCTGCTTAGCGCTGCCATTCATTTCCGTTTTAAAAACCCGTGGCTGCTATACCTGTTGCCACTGGCAGGGGTGGCCATCCACTTTATATACAAGCTTGCAGGCGGTTCGGCCGAGAAAGGAAATAACCTTATTATCGACGAGATCCATCAACCTGGCGGCGGCGTTCCCAAACGCATGGCGCCAATTGTGTTACTTACCACCATTGTTACCCATCTTTTTGGCGGTTCGGCCGGGCGCGAGGGCACCGCGGTACAAATTGGCGGCAGTATAGCGCAAGCCTTTGGCAATTGGTTTAAACTAAACCCTGCCGATACCCGCATAGTACTTATTGCCGGCATAGCGGCTGGCTTTGGCGCTGTGTTTGGCACACCTATTACCGGGGCCATATTTGCCATGGAGGTTTTAACCATAGGACGCATCCAGTACAATGCCCTGCTGCCCTGCTTAATGGCCAGTATTATTGGCGATGTTACCGTAGCCGCCTGGGGCATTCACCATACAGCTTATCATATTGATGTTTTCGCCACGGTGCCACGTTGGTACGCCACTTATACTTCTTTCGATTTTTTACTGTTGGCTAAAATCATCATCGCATCGGCAGCCTTTGGCCTGGCCAGTTACCTGTTTGCTTATATGGTGCATGGTATCAAATTGTTTTTTGTAAAGCACATCCCAAAACCATGGCTTATCCCCGTATTTGGCGGCCTCATAATCATTGGCCTAACTACGCTTTTGGGCAAGCCCGATTACCTGAGCCTGGGTATAGACCCCGAACATGCAGGCGCCATAACCATCCCATCGGCTTTTAACACCGGCGGGGCCGATACCTGGAGCTGGCTTTGGAAAACCATTTATACCACCGTTACCCTGGCCACCGGCTTTAAAGGAGGCGAGGTTACACCGCTGTTTTATATCGGCGCTACCTTAGGCAACACCTTATCTACCTTAATGGATGCGCCGGTTAGCCTTTTCGCCGCATTGGGGTTTATTGCCGTATTTGCAGGGGCTACCAATACGCCACTGGCCTGTACATTTATGGGGATTGAACTTTTTGGCGGTCAATACGCCTTGTTTTTTGCGGTGGCTTGTTTTACAGCTTACTTTTTTAGCGGCCACTCGGGTATTTACAACGCGCAACGCATTGGGGTACCCAAAATAGGCAGTCGTTTTTCTGATGCGGCAACATTGGGCGAAGCAGGTAGCAGGAGGCAGGGTTATGTGCGAAAGAAGCTGGAAAAGTATAGGATTAAGAAGTAGATTGGGCAGGTTGATGGATAGAGCGGGGTAAACGAAGCGGGTAACTTTTACCCGATGCCTGTGTCCTCACAGACATCTTCCCTAACATAACGTCGGTTTACCCCGAGCAACATTCGGACTAGCGATCTGTGAGGACACAGATCGCGGGCGGAAATATTCAAGCCCCTTTTCCAACGATGTTTGGGATGGCTGTCGGGCGCAACCTCGCCGGGATGAGCCTTCGCCGCGTTGCTTTCTTACGCTATCCCCACAAAAACCTTCCCATCGGTTATTTTTACCGGGTAGGTTTTTATAACCAGTTCTTCTTCGCCAATGCATTCGCCGGTAAGCAGGGAGAATGCTTTTTTGTGAAACGGGCAGGCCACTTTAGGCTCACAGCTTTCACCGGCGCTACCGATCATTCCGCGCGAAATAGCCATTTGCTGTTTATGCGGACAAAGATTTTGGGTAGCATACCATTCATTGCGGCGTGTAAAGTTAAATATCGCTATCTGCTCATCGCCATGCTTAATGCACGATCCACCGTTTTCGGGTACATCATCAACATAGCAAGCCATTATCCATTGGGTTGTAACTACTGTTTCCATACCATATTTTTTTTTATCCGGCCCGCATGCAGCTATACTACATGCCCACCATCCATTTTTGAATTTTAACTTTTGACTTAAAAAATCCCTACCACCCCTTAGCCTTCACCTGTTCGCGCATAGGCTCAAACTGCGCTGTGGGGTCTTTTTCTTCGGGTGCGTTTATAAAGTGGGCAAAGCGTTTGCGCATTGCCGGGCTTTCAATCACCTCCTTCCACTCGCAGTGGTAGGTATTTACCAACAGCTGCATTTCTTCTTCCAGTTGTGCGCCAAGGCCCAGGCTATCATTAACTATTACGTTTTTGAGGTAACTCATCCCACCATCCAGTTTGTTAAGCCAGGTTGCGGTACGGGTTAGCTGATCGGCCGTTTTAATGTAAAACATCAGAAACCTATCGAGGTACTTAATGCAGGTTTGGTTATCAATATCGGTAGCCAGCAGCTGTGCATGCTGCGGTTTAGAGCCGCCGTTGCCGCATACATATAAATTCCAGCCCTTTTCGGTAGCTATTATCCCAAAATCTTTTGACTGCGCTTCGGCACATTCACGCACGCAGCCGCTTACACCACCTTTTATTTTATGCGGGGCGCGAATGCCTTTGTACCGATCTTCTATCTCAATGGCAAACGTAACGCTATCGTGCAGGCCAAACCGGCACCAGGTGCTGCCTACGCAACTTTTTACCGTACGCAGCGCTTTACCATAGGCATGCCCGCTCTCGAAACCGGCATCTATCAGCTCTTCCCAAATCAATGGCAAATCGCTAAGGTGAGCACCAAACATATCAATACGCTGGCCACCGGTTATTTTAGTGTAAAGGCCATACCGCTTGGCTACCTGCCCAATTACAATCAATTTATCAGGGGTTATCTCGCCACCCGGAATACGGGGTACCACAGAATACGTGCCTCCTTTTTGAATATTGGCCAAAAAGCGGTCGTTACTATCCTGTATTACTTCCTGCTTTACAATCACATCATTCCACAAGCTCGATAGGATACTGGCTACAACAGGCTTACAAACTTCGCAGCCATCGCCTTTGCCATAATGATCAAGCACCAGGTCGTAATTTTTAAGCTGATTTATTTTCACCAGGTCGAAAAGCTCTTGTCGCGAATAGTCGAAATGCTCGCAGATCACATTTTTAATGTATTGCCCGTTCGCTTTCATGGTGCCGGCAATAAGGTCTTTCACCAGTGGCACACAGCCACCGCAGCCTGTACCTGCCTTGGTGCATTTTTTCATCCCATCTATACTGGTAACGCCGCCATCATTTACAGCCGAGCAGATGGCTGCCTTGGTTACCGCCTCGCAACTGCAGATGAGTGCATCATCAGGTAAGCTCATAATACCCGCACCATCACTTGCCGCGCCTCCTCTGGCACCCAGTATCAAATCTTCGGGATCTGGCGGCAGTACAATTTTATTGTTTACCGTTTGCAGCAGCATGTTGTAAGCCTCTGCATCGCCTATTAAAATACCGCCCAACAGGTTTTTACCATCGTTGGTAATGTTAATGCGCTTGTAAATACCTTTATGCGTATCCTCAAACAAAATGGTGCGGCAATCGGGTTCGGTAATAAAGGCGTCGCCAAAGCTGGCAACGTCAACACCAATTAATTTTAGCTTGGTGCTCATATCGTACCCGTAAAAAGATTTATCGGCCGCGGTTAAATGAGCGGCCACAATATCGGCCATCTCATAACCGGGCGCTATCAAACCATATATCATTCCCTCGTATACAGCACACTCGCCAATGGCATAAATGTGTTCATCGCTGGTTTGCATTTTTTCGTTCACTACAATGCCGCCCCGGGTACCCACATGCAGCCCGGCCAGTTTTGCCAACTCATCGCGCGGGCGGATACCGGCCGATATCACCAGCATATCTACCGCAAGCTGACTATCATCATTAAACTTTAACGCGTGAATCTTTTTATCGCCAACAATGGCAGCGGTGCTTTTATTTAAGTGGATATGCAACCCCAGCTGGCTCAGCTTCATTTGCAGCATACTGCTCCCTGCCGAATCTATTTGTCTGGGCATCAGCCTTGGCGCAAATTCTATAACATGGGTTTCGGTAATGCCCAAATCTATCAAAGCCTTGGCTGCTTCAAGCCCCAGCAAGCCGCCGCCCATTACCGCGCCCGATTTTGCATTGGCGGCACAGGCCTTTATCAGCTCCAGGTCTTCGATGGTACGGTAAACAAACACTCCCTCCTTTTCGATACCCGGAATATCGGGCACAAAGGCCGATGAGCCGGTTGCCAAAACCAGGTAATCGTATTTTAGCACAACCCCTTTTAAGGAATGGATAGTTTTTTGGGTACGGTTAATTTCCTGGATAGGATCGTCCAGATGTAGCGCGATACCATTATCTGTATACCACGATAGCGTGGAGAGCGATAAGTCGTCGGCAGTTTTGCCATTAAAATACTCGCTTAGATGCACCCTGTCATAAGCATGACGGGGCTCTTCGCCAAAAACAATTATTTGGAACTGTGCAGATCTGGCTAAAAGTTTTTCGCAAAACTTATAGCCTACCATACCGTTACCAACAACAATGATGGTTGGTTTTGACATATCGAAATTTTTTAAATGTTAAAGCAATTTTAAACCCTAAATGAACCAAATGCGACCCTGGATTCATTTATATCACAATTATAACTCAAAAAAACATCAAATAAAAATTTAATTTTAGTTTTTTATTAAATAAATCATGTTTATTGACGTTTAAATTCATAATTTAGAGTTATTAATATAATTTATATCATTATTTAGTGTAATTTTAATTTAAAGTTTTAACATTTTAGCAAAATCACATAAATAAAACAGACTAATAATAGATTTTTTGATGCAAAATTTAAAAATATGCAAAAACAAATACAAAATCCTGAACTTTTTGTACTCGGCGCTGGTCCCGGAGACCCAGAATTGATAACAATGAGAGGATACAAGGTATTACAACAGGCAAATGTGGTATTATATGACAACCTTGCTAATAAAGAGCTTTTAGATATATGCCGCGATGATTGCGAAAAAGTATATGTAGGCAAACAACCCTATGGCGATTATACCCCACAGGAAACCATTCATGAGCTAATAAAACACCATGCCTTTACCAAAGGCAAAGTAGTACGCTTAAAAGGCGGCGACCCTTTTATATTTGGCCGTGGTTTTGAAGAGATCATTTACGCCCGCCAGCATGGCATTACCACGCATTATATACCCGGCGTTACCAGCATGCAGGCATCGGGCCTTAATGATATCCCTTTAACCCACCGCCTGGTAAGCGAAAGTGTTTGGATGGTTACCGGCACCAAAAAAGATGGCCGCCTATCGGCAGATCTGGCCTGCGCCATGCAAAGCAACGCCACGGTAGTTATATACATGGGTATGAAAAAACTGGCAGAAATTGCACTAACCTATATTACAGCCGGCAGGGGCGATACCCCGGCAGCTATTATACAGCACGCATCGCTGCCTAATCAAAAATCGGCAAAGGGGAAGGTTAAAGACCTGGTATCTATGGCTGCCGATAACCAGCTTACCTACCCGGCCATTATTATTATTGGCGATGTTGTTAACGTTAATAATTAAGCTTTTTGTTATGAAGATAAGAATAAAAGGAAACTCGCTGCGCTACCGCCTCACCAAAACCGATGTAGAACATTTTGACCGCGATGGCTACCTGGAAGAAACAAGCACCTTTGGCACGCAGCAGTTTAAATACGCCCTGCAACGCACCATGAGCGAAATTTTAACCGCCGATTTTACAGATAATACCATTACCATGTACATGCCCGCCGCCATGGCCATTGAATGGACAAGCACCGACCGTGTTGGATACCAGAACAACAACAGCCAACTACAACTGCTTATTGAAAAAGATTTTAAATGCCTGGATAACGTAGCGGAGGACCAAAGCGACAACTACCCTAATCCATTGGTAGAAAACTTTAGCAAAAGATAGCAAGATTTATTTTGCAGCTTATTCACCATATAAAAACAGAAAGCCCAGCATTACTGCCGGGCTTGTGCGCTATAAATTAATTTGGCATCTACCAAATAAACAATGGCACCAGCCATATCGGCGATATGTAATACGGATCGTAATAGGGCTGATAGTATTCTATCGTTTCTTCTTCAACAATGGTAGTAGTGGTTGTTGTACCGCCACCGCCGTAATTGTTGTTATTATTGTTTTGCTTTTGCTCATCCTCCATCAGCCTTATCATCAGCTCCGATCCCTGGTTTATCATATCTACCATGGCATCTTCGCCAACCTCATCGGGCTTTATGGCGGTATTGCAAATTTCTTCTATTTCGGCCCAGGCATCTTCACCCATCAGGCTATTTTGCCAGCCGGCTACGGTAGTATCAAACCGGTTTTCGTTTACAAACGACATAAATACGATCTCGGCCGGGTCTGTTTTTTTAAACAGGGCCACGGCTATGCGTAAATCATCAAAGCGCTCGTCGTTGGTATAATCAAACCAGGCATCATCTGTATCAAAATCAAAATAACGATCGAAGGCAAACTCACCTTTCTCCAGGTCAACAAACGAAAAAACATCGTAAACCTTCAGGTATTCGGTATAGCGTTTCATAAAGGTATCAAATACACCCCGGCCCTTAGCGCTTACCTTGTAGGTTGAGCCCGATGTAATGATATAGCCGTTTGCAACCAGGTCTGCAAACAGGGGCTGCAGCACGCTGTCGTCGCCATAAGCATTGCTGCTAAACTGGTGACTGCTGTTTATCATTTCGTTTAAAACAACTATAGCTTTAAACGTTTTTTTATTATCGTTTGATAAAACAGTGTTTTTTCTTAATTGGATAGCCATAACTATTATTTGGAACGGATGCTGAAAAAATTCCCGACTTTAAAAATTGTTGAAATCTTGATATTAACCTGTTAATTTAATTTGCAGGTGTTTAATTATCGCCTGCGACCAAAGCCACCACGACTATGACCAAAGCCCGATCTGCTGCCAGAGCTGCTACCAGAACTTCTGCCAAAGCCTCCGCTTCTGACCGTACCAGAGTTACTGCGTGAGCCAAAAGATCTTTGCGACCTAACCGGCTGGCTTAAACTGCTGCGGCTGCTGGTTCTTGACGACATGGCCGACGACGTAGTTGGCCTGAACGTGGTATAAGTACGCGTGCGGGTGTAATAGCTTGGATAGTACCCGTAATGATACATAGGCACATAATAGCTATGCGGACGCAAAAAGTAACTCATAATCAGCATATCGGTTAACGAGAACGACGAGTGGTAATAGTTGTTATACCCCGCGTAGTCTGGATTGCCCTGTATATTCAAGTCGGCAGCATTATTATTGCCTGTAGGCGAAACGTTGATAGTTGCCACCGTAACCGACTCCGAATTACTCACATCGTCAACTACCTTCAGTTTGTTATTATCACCTTCCTGCACTTTCAGATAATCGATGTTTCCATCTTTATTGAGATCGAGGTTATTGATCTGGTTAGCCGGATTGTTGATGGCCTTCTCCAGCGTTTGCGGATCGGTACTGTTTTTAACAAATTGGGCGAGTTTATTTACATCAAAACCAGCCGTGGTATTGTTTTCAATGGTTACATTATTTTGTTGCGGCGGGTTTTGATTGCACGCCGAAACCAACAATGCTAAACCTGTAAGCGCTATAAGTATTTTTTTCATGATGTTTTCTTGATGATTTGCCGGCTATTGCAGCTTTTATTGATTATAGTTTATGCCGACCGGCTTGCTTGTATTTGCTTTTGTATTATTTAGATGCAATGACACGGTGCTATGTTACAAAAATAATATTTTATTTAATGAGATGATACCGCTTTTCTTCAATTTGCATTTCTTTAATTTACTTCAATAAGAGTTATTAAGACTACACAAGAACCGGCCTTACCAGTTTACGGTATTCCCGGGGGCTGCTTCCCTTTTGCTTCCTGAAAAACTTATTGAAGTGACTTTCGTCTGTAAAGCCAAACTCGCCGGCAATTTCGTTAAGGCGCTTGTCGCTAAACTGCAGGCGATGCTCTATCAGTTTAGTTTTGTAATTAGTAATATACTGCTGCAATGTTTCGCCCGCATGCTTTTTAAAGTAGCGCCCCATATAGGCTTCAGAGATACTAAAATTATCGCTTATCACTTCGGCCTTCAACTTCCCGGGATAGTAAATATTGCTTTGTACATATTGCAAAATATCCAACGCCTTTTCTTCGGCACCCATATCTACCTGTTCGGGCAGGTAACGGGCAATGTTGCGGGCCACTACTATAATGAGGGTATTTACCAGCTGTTGCACCAGTTCTTTGTTGTAGATATTCTTATTCTCGTACTCGCGGATAATGGCATCTACTATTGGGCCGGCCAGTTTCTTATCGGGCAGGTTTCTGAGAATGCAGCCAGGTTTATGGTTGGCATTGTGTAAAATATATTCCAGCCGCCGAATATTTTCGGTTAATATCTCGTTGTTTTTAAGGTAGATATCATTAAATTTTAAAAAGAAAAACTCAGTAGTGGTTTCAATATCAAAAGAATGGCAATCTTCTGGCGTTATCAAAAACATGTGCCCGGCGTGATACTTAAAATTGTTTTTGTTGATACACTGCATGCCCGTGCCCGAGATAATATAGATGAGCTCAAAAAAGCTGTGCTGATGCTCAAACTTGGGGCATTTATCTAACGTTAAGTAAACAACAGAAAAGGGCTGGTACAGATTTTCTTTGATCATGATAATGCAAATGTACCAAATTATAGAAAATATATACCAATTTATTAAAATTTTACGGTATAATTTTGACCAGTCAAATTAAAAGAAAAAAATGAAAGCAATAATTTTAAAAGCGTTTGGAGGCATCGATCAGCTACAACCCATAGAAATACCTGTACCGGCAATTGGTGCCGGCGAAGTTTTAGTAAAGCTAAGCTCCATCAGCATAAACCCGGTTGATTTTAAAACCCGTGAAGGCAAGGGCATAGGCAGCAGGATTAAAGACCAGCTTCCGGCCATACTGGGTTGGGATATTAGCGGCGTAATAACCCAGGTTGGTACAGATGTACATGATTTTAAACCCGGCGACGAGGTGTTTTCTATGATAGGCTTCCCCAAACTGGCCAATGCTTACGCCGAGTATGTTGTTGCCCAACCAAATGAACTGGCCATAAAACCAGCCAACATTACTCATGATGAGGCAGCTGCAGCTACCCTTGCCGCGCTTACCGCTTGGCAAGCATTAACCACTAAGGGAAACATAAAAAAAGGCGACAAAGTGCTTATTCATGCTGCATCGGGCGGGGTGGGGCATTACGCCGTACAAATAGCCAAACATTTGGGTGCCTATGTTATCGGCACATCATCTGCAGCAAATAGAGATTTTGTACTGGGCCTAGGGGCCGATGAACACATCGATTACAAAACCCAGCAGGTTAAAGATGTGGTAAGCAATGTCGATTTTATATTAGATCCCCTTGGTGGCGATACTACCACGCAATCGCTCCATATTGCTAAAAAGGGCGGCACCGTGATTTGCATTGTACACGCGTTTAACGATGCTTTACTCCAAAAGGCTCAAGAGCTGGGCGTTAATGCCCACAACATTATGGTTTACACCAGTGGCGATGATATGAAAACCATAGCCGGGCTTTTAGAAAAAGGAATTGTTAGATCGCATGTATCCAAAGTATTCCCTTTTGAACAAATGGGCAACGCGCATTTGTTATTGGAAACCGGCAGAACGGTTGGGAAAGTTGTATTAAACTTTTAATCTTCCGGCTTAACTATATCCCGAAAGCGCAAAGAATTAAGGGAAATCGCTTTTAAAATTAAAAAGGACAGGAGGCACCTACGGAGCCTGGATTTTGGGTTTGCTTATTGCTATAAACACGACACTCCTACGGGGTAAATGTTACACCAACAATTTTCAACTCCAGCGGAGTTACGTGTTTATAGTGAAAAAACACATCGTTTTTTGGCTCCGTAGGTGCCTTCTTTTTAAAAGCGATTTCCCTGGTACTTTACCAAGGAAATCGCTTTTAAACTTTTTTACAGTTTTTAATGCTGAGACAGGTAACCCCTACGGGGCAAAAAGGAGTCTTAGATAAATATTTCTACAATTTGGTAGCCTCTACGAGGCAAGCATCTTTATTAGTATGGCATTATGCCTCGTAGAGGCTACCAATTTGTAGAACAAAAGTTTAAATGTTTCTTTTGCCCCGTAGGGGCTACCTGTCTTTCTACAACAAATTTTTAAAAGCGATTTCCCCGGTACTTTATTCAAACACCAATTCATCATCGACCCAGCCACTCAGCTCCTGCGGGTTGTGGCTTACAATAATGGTTGTGATGCCAAGTTCTTTCAGTATTGTTTTTAATTCGCTTATTAACCCCGTTTTCGTTTTGGGGTCGAGGGCAGAAAAGGGCTCATCCATTAACAGCAGCTTCGGCCTGGTTGCCAATGCCCTCAGTATGGCTAATCGTTGTTGCTGCCCGCCGGATAGATATTCGGGTTTATGGGTTTCAAGGGTATCTAAGCTGCCTAATAAAAGCAGCCGCTTTATCCATGCCACATCAGCAGTAGCATATTCCAGGTGTTGCCTTACGGTCATGTTAGGAAACAGCGCGTATTGCTGAAACACAAAGCCAATATTTCTTTTTTGGGTTGATAGGTTAATCTTCGCCGTACTATCAAACCAAGTGACACCATCGGCCTTAATCGTTCCCCTCTCGGGGTTAGTTAATCCGGATATCACTTTTAAAAACGTGGTTTTGCCAGATCCAGAGGGGCCATATACTTTGGTAATACTGCCGGGGGCAAATTGCCTGTTAACCCGCAATACCTGCTGCCCATGGTAGGCCTTTAGCTTTTTTTCGATATTGATAGTAATCATCCTAAAGGGCTTTTGGCTTGGTACTTATTAAACACAAAAACAGCTATCACCAATACAAACGTTATGGAGAACAAAATGAGCGAATAGTTATTGGCCGATGCATAATCCATTTTCTCTACAGCGTCATAAACGGCGATGGATGCCACCCGGGTAACGCCGGGAATATTGCCGCCTATCATCAGCACTACCCCAAACTCGCCCAGCGTATGGGCAAAGGTGAGCACAACTGCGGTTAACAACGATGGCTTAATATTGGGCAGCAAAACACTTTTAAACGTTTGCCATGGCGATTTGCCTAAGGTATAAGATGCTTCGGCCAGCGATGCAGGGAGCTGCTGCAATGCCGATTTTACCGGGCCCACCATAAAAGGCATGCTGTAAATTACCGAGGCCAGTACCAGGCCCTGAAAAGAGAATACAAACTGAACATCAAATGTATTATGCAACCATTTACCCACGCCATGCTGCGGACTAAAAGCCAACAGTAAATAAAAACCCAATACCGATGGCGGCAACACCAGGGGCATGGTTATAATAGCCTCTATAATGATCTTAAAGAAGGATCGCCCCGTTGATAGCCACCAGGCAAAAGGCACACCAACCACAAACAGCATACCTGTAGTAATACCTGCCAGCTTTAAAGTGAGCCATATTGGTGAAAGGTCCATCAACAAAAATAGGGGTTATTGTACACGGTAACCATAGCCAGCCAAAATACTTTTAGCCGCCGGACTTAAAATATACTGATAAAATTTTTCGGCACCGGGATTGGCAGCGCCATGCTTTAACAGCACCATGCCCTGTAAAATGGGGGTATAATCCTTAGTATCTATAATTTTGTAGTATAGCCGGGCTTTATTTTCCTTAATTAACGATTGTGTGGTAAAGCCCACATCGGCCACCCCGGTGATAATGTAGGTATTTACCTGCGATATGCTTTCGCCATAAACAGCTTTCGATTTTACTTCATCGGCTATGCCTTTGCGCTTTAAAACCTCTTCGGCCGCCTTGCCATAGGGGGCAATAGCCGGATTGGCAATAGCAACTTTGCTTATCCGGGCGGTTAATAAAAGCCGCTCCCAGTTATTAAAGCCAATATCCTGGCTGCTGCAAATAATAAGGCTGCCTTTAGCATACACCACCGGCTCTTTAGTAGCAAAACCGCCTTTATACAAAGCATCGGGAAAACTCATATCGGCAGATAAGAACACATCAAACGGCGCCCCGTTACTGATCTGCGCTACCAGCTTACCCGATGAGCCGATAACCGGATCGATAGTAATACCTGTTTTTTGCTTAAAATCTTTTTGCAGCACCTCTATTACCGATTGCAGGTTGGCCGCCGCCGCAACCCTCACATTTTGGGCAAACACCGGCAAATGCGCGGTAACGCAAAAAACAATTAAAAAAAATATGCTTTTTAATGGCTTGCTATTGTATTGTTGATATGGCATTGTGTTTTGTTTTATTTATTTGGCAGCTATGGGTTTCTGTTGGTATTAAAGCGTATCAGAAATTTAAAAACATCTGTTTTTATACCATAACCCCACAAATATATACTTGTTAACCCGTTAATTGATGTATATATTAGTAAAGTTAAGCAACCAATTTTAACCAGATCATCTCATTTTAACAGCATTTTACAGGCTTCTGTAAAATCATCCCCTAACTTATGAAAAAGAGTTTTACCAACGTTCTTCTTGCATCTTTTATTACATTAAGCGTATGCTCTATGCCGGCTTGCGGCAAAAAATCAACGGCCACACCGGCAACGCCGGACAAGCCAACTACGCCAACAACACCAACCACCCCTTTAACCAGCGATGTTGCTATGTGGCTTACCACCGCAGATCAATCGCAAGCGTTCACTAAACAAAACGTGGCCATTAACTTTGGCAGCGGGGCGGTTTCTGGCCCGGTTATAAATATTAATGCAGCAACCACCTACCAAACTATTGATGGCTTTGGTTATTGCCTTACCGGCGGCAGCGCACAGGTTATAAACCTGATGAACGACACCGAGAAGAACGCCCTGCTAACCGACTTGTTTGCCACCGATGGCACCCACATCGGGGTTAGTTACCTCAGGATCAGTATCGGCGCATCAGACATGAGCGGCTTTGACTATACTTATGACGAAGTTACCCCCGGCCAAACCGACCCAGACTTGAAAAACTTCTCTATAGACCAGGAAAAAACCGACCTGATCCCCATCCTCAAAAAAATACTGGCCATAAACCCCAACATCAAAATACTGGCCAGCCCATGGACGGCCCCAACCTGGATGAAGAGTTCGCCCATTGGCGCCAATGGCTTTATGGGCGGCAGCCTAAATACAGCGTATTACAGCGCCTATGCCAATTACTTTGTAAAATACATACAAGCCATGAAAGCACAGGGCATTACCATTGATGCCATTACCCCGCAAAACGAACCGCTGAATGCCAACAACAACCCGGCAATGACCATGCAGGCAAATGAGCAGGCCACCTTTATAAAAAACAACCTTGGCCCACAATTTAAAGCCGCCGGCATAACTACCAAAATTATTGCCTACGACCATAATGCCGACCATGTTGATTACCCAACAACTATTTTTCAGGATACAGCGGCCAGCGCCTATATTGATGGCTCGGCTTTCCATTTATATGCGGGCAGCATCAACGCGTTATCGCCCCTGCACGATATGTACCCTGCTAAAAATATTTATTTTACTGAGCAATACACCCCGGCAACCGGCGGCTTTGGCGGCGACCTTAACTGGCATGTTACCAATTTAATTGTTGGTGCCACACGCAACTGGTGCCGCAATGTGCTGGAATGGAACCTGGCAACCGACCCCAATTATGGCCCCCATACCGATGGCGGATGTAGCGGATGTAAGGGAGCTTTAACCATTTCATCGTCAACCGTTACCCGCAATGTATCGTATTATATTATTGCCCATGCATCAAAATTTGTAAGGCCCGGCGCGGTTAGGATAGCCTCAGACTACCTATCTAACCTACCCAATGTTGCCTTTAAAAATACCGATGGCTCAAAGGTGCTTATCGTTTTAAACTCCGGCACTTCGCAACAAAGTTTCAGCTTTAAAATTGATGGCAAAACAGCAACAAGTACGCTTGATGCGGGTGCCGTTGCAACATATATTTGGTAAGTTTATTAACTTTATAAAAGATATTTAAAAGTTGACATAAAAAGCACTTACAAATGAATTAAAAGCGACATTAAATAACTGTATAATATACCTTTAATAGGATTATAAAAAGAAATATCCTATCATTGTATCCGGCCTGACGCTAACCAAACTAACCCAGCTTTCGTACCTGCAGAACCAAGCTGCGGGTACGAAACAAATTCCCCCGATATTTGCGTATGTATAAACTTTTATCGAGATGCTTTTTCCCGGTTTTACTGTTAATATTCTGCTTTGTCAACCAACTTTCCGCGCAAACGGTTGTGCCTTTAAATGACAACGTTAAGCAACATATTTTTGAATACAAACAGGTTTATTGTTTTGAGGATACCACCGGGCAGGTAAAATTTAATCCTGCAAATACTACCAGCTTCGATAACCGTTTCACAGAGAATAAGGAGCCTACACCGGTTACCAAAAATGTAAACTCGGCTTATTGGTACCGCATAAAAATTGGCCGCAATACCAACACCAAAAACAATTGGCTATTGGAGTTTTTCGACCAAACAATTGATAGCATCACTGTTTATTCGCCCAATGCACAAAATAAATACACGCCCATATTACTGGGCAGCAGCCGCCTGTTTTCGGCCAGGTTTTATCATCATAAAAATTTTAGTCTTAACTTAAACAACCCCAATACTGGCGAAGCTGTTTATTACATCCGCATCCGGTCGCACCACTCTGTAAACGTTATTATGGTGTTGCGCACGGTAAGCTGGTTTATTAGTTACGCGCTGGATGAGTATTTCTTTTTCGGCGTTTTTTATGGTATGATATTGGTTTTCGGCCTGTATAACCTCATGATGTTTGTGGCCATGCGTAAGGTACAATACCTGTATTACATTGCCTACAATATCAGCATCGGCCTGTACGAAATGTGTGCCGATGGTATAGCCTATCAATATATATGGCCCAACAATCCCGGCTGGAATCAGTACGCCTACGGCATAGCGCTGTTTGCTGCCAGCATTTTCGCGGTGCTGTTTACTCAAAGTCTGCTCAATTTAAAAGCAAATGCTCCTGGCTTATATAAGGTTACCCGGTTGGTTATCGCTTTACGCACGTTATTTTTTATTGCCTGCATCGCCATAAATAACAGCTGGTTTAATTATAAGATCATCGAGTTTATACCCTTACTGCTGGCATTTTACTCGGGCTGTTACACCTGGGCAAAGGGTTATAAACCGGCCCGCTTTTTTGTTATCGGCTACTCATTTTTGCTCATCGGCTTTGTTATTAAAAGCTGCATCGCCCTAAATATGTGGTGGCTGCCCGTTACCGAGTTGGATTACTACAGCCTGAGTGTTTGTTTTATTACCGAAATGCTGTTTATTTCCTTCGCTATTGGCGATAAGGTGCGGATACTAAAAAACGAGAAAGACGAAGCCCAGCAGGCAATCATCAAACAGATGAAGCAAAACGAGGAATTAAAAGACAACCTCAATAAGCGGTTGGAAGAGCAGGTACAGGAACGCACCAAAGAACTGGTTGAAAAATCATCAATGATTGCCGATCAGAACGAAGAACTCCGCTCGGTGAACGAGTTGCTACAACAACAGGCAGAGGAAATTTCGCGAATGAATGTGCTACTGGAAAAAGACAATATTATTTTACATAATGATATTGAGAAGGTAACACACGACAGGGTAATGTCGGCCGAGGTTGATTTTGAAGAGTTTAGCAAGATCTATCCCGACAGGGAAACCTCCTTTAAATTTTTAAGCGATCTGAAGTGGGAAACCGGTTACGCCTGCCGTAAATGTGGTGGCACGCATTATGGTGGGGGGCATTTGCCTTACAGTCGCCGCTGCTCCAAATGCGGATACGAAGAATCGGTAATTGCCTATACCATTTTGCAAAACACGCGCATCCCTATTAACAAAGCCTTTTACATGATATTTTTAATGTACTCCACCAAAGGCAAAATATCGTCACATAAACTATCCGAGATACTGTCCATCCGCCAAAGTACCTGCTGGGCTTACAGTTCCCGTATTAAAAAAGCCATGGACGCTCAAAAAAAAGAGATCAAAAACGCGGGATCTAAAGGCTGGAGTAAGCTGGTGATAGATAATTCGGCAGATTGATTTATAGGGTAGGCTTTAGTACAAAGTCTTAAGTTCTAAGTCAAAAATAAAAAGACTAACTAAACAGTTTCTTTCTTCGCCTTAAAGAAAAAATGCGTTTGGCTGAAATAGCTAAAACAAGCGATAAATACCGTAGCGATAATTTTTGATGGCGTTGGATAAAGCCCCATATAATCTACCAGTATTTTAAGGAAGACGACGTTAAGAAGGATACAGATTGCATTCACCATAATAAACCGCGAAAGCTGCCCCCTTTTACTTAGGCCCGACTCTTTAAAGATGATATACCGGTTTAAGTAAAACCCGGTACAAAATGATACACTGAACGAAAGAATCAATGATGCAATATGCGGACTTAGCGTGTACACCCCGATATGGAGGTCCTGCTTTTTAAAGATGAAGTTATAGCATATAGAAAACAGCGTAATATCAAATACCACATTACCACCGCCGCAGGCCGCGTAACGAAAAGTATGCAGAGGCATCCATTTTTTAAACGGTTTATAAAACAGGTCGATGATGTAAAAAATTGTCCGCCTTATAAAATCGTGTACCTTTCTCATATATTACATCAAAGGTAATGTTTTTGGTAAAGTAATTCCTTAAACGTCACATCTTTGTCCATTATATTCCAGTATTAACTTTCGTTAAAATTAATTGTGATAGAAGCGTATCATAATTAATTATCAAGCTATAAAAAACCGCCGAATAAGCGTTCAAACCCTCGTTTTTAATATTTTACGCATGCGTTTAAAGCGTATCAAAACACATATAATTAACTATTAATCAGTTATTTATGAATATTTTACTTGTTTATTACATTTAAAATAGCATAAATTTGTTTTACAATTATAAACCATACATAAGCCTGTCTTCCCGAAAAATTGTTTTGAGCGATGTGCTTTCACCATCGGTTAAACTATTGTGTTTTAAGCATTGGTTAAATCTGTTAAAGCGATTTAGCAATGCCGTAGCCAGCCTTTTGCCATGGAATTTAGTGTGCAATCAATTAAACCAAATAATAATTTTATGAACATCAACTACAATTTAAAGCGATTAGCAGTCCTCACCCTGCTACCCGCGGCCTTATTGTTTTCCTGTAAAAAGGACGCCAATACCGGGGCGGCAAAAGCACAGGAAACCAGCGGAACGGTGGCGCGCGCCGCTAATGATGTGGTAAACACCTGGCTTACCACATCAGACCAATCCAACCTTTTGGCTGCCCAAACCAGTTTTAATTTTGCTGCAGATGCCGGCACCAATGCCACAACCGTAACTGTTGACGAAAACACCACATACCAGGGCATTGATGGTTTTGGCTTTACCCTAACCGGCGGCAGCGCCAGTTTATTAAACGGATTAGGCGGCAACCAGGCCGCCGTTTTAAACGAACTTTTTGGCACAACCAACGGGCAAATAGGCATCAGCTACCTGCGCATCAGCATAGGTGCATCAGACCTAAGCTCCAGCGATTTTACTTATAACCAGGTAGCGGGCGATGTAAACATGAACAATTTCAGCATCAGCCAGGAGAACCTGGATCTGTTGCCGATATTGAAAAAGATCATCGCCATTAATCCCTCCATTAAAATTATAGCAACACCGTGGACGGCCCCAACCTGGATGAAGCTAAACACTACGGGCAATAACGGCTATACCGGCGGTAGTTTAAATACGGCATATTATGGCGCTTACGCCCTCTATTTTGTAAAATATCTGCAAGCCATGCAGGCGCAGGGCATTACCATTGATGCAATTACGCCCCAAAACGAACCGCTTAACCCCTACAACAATCCAAGTATGGTGATGCAGGCCAGCGAAGAAGCCAACTTCATCAAAAATAACCTGGGCCCGCAAATAAGGGCGGCTGGCTTTGCTACCAAGATTATCGCTTATGACCATAACACCGATAGGATTGACTATCCCGAAGCCGTATTGGCCGATGCCGGTGCAAACCCCTATGTAGATGGTTCGGCTTTTCACTTATACGCGGGAGCCATCGCTTCATTAAGCGATGTGCATAATGCCTATCCGGCTAAAAATGTATACTTCACCGAGCAGTGGGTTGGCGCGCCAAGCAATTTTGGCGGCGACCTGTCATGGCACGTAAACAACCTGGTTATTGGTGCAACCCGTAACTGGAGCCGCAACGTTTTAGAATGGAACCTGGCAGCCGATGTTAATTACAACCCGCATACGGCAGGTGGCTGCAGTACCTGTTTAGGCGCTATCACAGTAAGCGGTACATCTATAACCCGCAATGTTGGGTATTACATTATTGGCCATGCAGCCCGTTTTGTAAGGCCTGGGGCGGTGCGCATCTCCTCTAACCTCTCGGGCGATATCCAGAACGTGGCGTTCAAAAACGCCGATGGCAGCAAGGTGCTGGTAGCACTTAATACCGGCAGCGCGGCTGTAAGCTTTAAAGTAAAATGGGGCGCCGAATCTTTCACCTATTCCTTGGCCGCCGGCGCGGTGGCAACCTTTAAATGGAGTGGCACACAATCAAGCGGATCATCCTCAGGCGCGCCAATTGGCTCGGTTATTACGCTCAAGGGCATCAATAGCCAATATGTAAGCAGCGAAAACGGAACTCAAGCCATGAATTGTAACCGCCCAACCGCATCGGCATGGGAGCAGTTTACCGTGGTTGATGCAGGGGCAGGTAAAGTGGCGCTACAAGGCATGGGTAAATATGTATCGTCAGAAAATGGCACCCAGGCCATCACCTGTAACCGCACCACCTACGGCGATTGGGAAAAATTTGACTGGCTGATTAACGCCGATGGTACCATATCCCTGCGCGGCAACAACGGCAAATATGTATCATCAGAAAACGGCACCCAGGCCATGACCTGTAACCGAACCAGCATATCGGGCTGGGAAGCTTTTGGAGTGAATAAGTAAAAGAAAAATGCGAAAACGCAACATTTAGCCTCCCTACATAAAAGCAGATAAAGCACAATCAACTAATTGTAATACCTAATACCAAACATTATGAAAACAATTCTAAACTTAAAAAAAGGCGCGCTGGCCCTAATGGCGCTGGCCGTAATGGCCGTTTCCTGCAAAAAAGATGCTAACAGACAAACACCGGCAACTGCGGTTGCCGCAGCAACAAACCAAACCACCACGCCACGGGCAGCAACCCTTATCTGGAGCGATGAGTTTAACGGCACCAGTGTAAACACCGCCAACTGGAACATTGATAACGGCAACCCTGGTGTTAATAACGAGAAGGAGTACTATCAATCTGCCAATGCAACTGTATCTGGTGGCTATTTAACCATCACAGCCCGTAAGGAAACTGTGGGCGGGCAGCCGTATACATCGGCCAAACTCACTACTGCCGGCAAATTTCAGCCCACTTATGGCCGTATAGAAGCCAGCATTAAGCTACCTGCCGTGCAAGGTACCTGGCCGGCGTTCTGGATGCTGGGGGCCAATATTGGCACAGTAGGCTGGCCACAATGCGGCGAAATTGATATTATGGAACAGGTAAATACATCCAATACCATATTGGGCACCATGCACTGGTATGTAAACGGCCATACGCAATATGGCGGCAGCACTACCACTACGCCAACAGGCTTCCATACCTACGCTGTGGAGTGGGATACCAATTCTATTAGGTGGTATGTTGATAATACCTTATATGTAACCGGTAATATTGCCGGCAATATTAACAATACCGGGGCGTTCCACAACCCATTCTTCATTATCCTTAACCTGGCTATTGGTGGCGATTTACCGGGCAATACCATTAACGATGGCGCTTTACCCTGCAATATGCAGGTTGATTATGTGCGGGTATATGATCTTTCGGGTAGTACCACATCGCCGCCTATTGGCACCAACATCACCCTTAAAGGTATTAACAACCAATATGTAAGTGGCGAAAACGGCACGCAAGCCATGAACTGTAACCGCCCTACCGCCTCGGCATGGGAAACTTTTACTGTTGTTGATGCCGGCGCAGGCAAAGTAGCGCTGCAAAGCATGGGTAAATATGTAAGCAGCGAAAACGGTACCCAGGCCATTACCTGTAACCGCACTACCGTTAGCGACTGGGAAAAATTCGACTGGGTGCCCACCAGCGATGGCAAAGTAACCCTACGCGGCAACAATGGCAAATTTATCTCCAGCGAAAACGGCACACAACCCATGACCTGTACCCGCGCCACAGCATCGGGCTGGGAAGCGTTTGGCATAAATCAATAGTTATCTGTTATATTTAGCCTGCCTTTAGCCATAAGGGCAGGCTAAATTTTTACCTGATGAAGAAATTTATTGCATTTTGCTTTGTATTTGCGCCTGGCATTATGCTGCTGCATGCCCAGCTAATTGAAAAAAAGTTGCAGGCTGATGTAAGTACAGGTTATCAGCAGGAAAACTTCCATTGGTCTATAGCCGGCAATATTGGCGGGCAAAACCCCAACGTATTATCGGAGTTAAAATGGATGAAGGCAGGCGGCCAAAATGTAGCCGCATCGGTTAGCTACAATTTTTACAAACGCTTTGTTATTTATGGCGATTACAGCAGGCAGTTTATAACCACAGGCACCGTAAACGATAGCGACTATGGTGCCGATAATAGGGGCAACAACACCTATAACCAAACCTTTAATGCCAACAAAGGCAGCACCAGCTTATGGAACCTGGGGGCCGGATTCATCATCTTTAACAACCATCACTTCAGCTTAACGCCTTATATTGGCTATGGCGAAAGCAAAGAAACACTTCGCCTGCTCAATCGCGATGGCATGTTTCCCAACCTGAACAGTTCATACGCCCCACAGTGGAAGGGTGGTTTTGCAAAACTAACATCATCACTACAGCTCATTAAAAAACTAAAATTTAATGCCGATGTAACTTATCACCAGGTAAGCTATAACAGTAATGGCAACTGGAATCTGATCACCAGCTTTCAGCATCCCATCAGCTACCACCATAACGCCAATGGTTATGGCATTGCAGCAGGAGGGAAACTAAGCTACGCTATTGCTAACCATATAGCCATACAAATTGGCGGCGGGTATTTTACCTGGCAAACAGGCAACGGTACCGATCAGCTTTACCTTAACAGTGGCCAGGTTGATAAAACCCAACTGAACGAGGTGGTAAGGAACGGCTTTGAAGTATCCGGTGGATTGAGTTTAGGTTGGTAACCACCGTTCTATCCCTGTTTTTTTCTCATTATAATTTGTTAGGAATGCATTATTCCATACTTGGATTTATGCTTAGTTTCGGATTGGATAAACCACCCGTTTTAAACCGTAATCCCCTTTACCTATGAAGATTAAACTATTGCTCGCACTTTCCCTGTGTTTTCCAGTAATTATATCGCTTGCCCAATCGAGCAAAAGTTACCACGTAAAATCGCCCGATGGTAAAATCGACCTGGGTGTAACCACAGGCTCAGCCATCAGCTGGCAGGTAAAGCACCAGGATACGGAAATTATTACGCCATCGGCCATATCCATGACGCTGGCAAATGGCGAGGTATTGGGTAAAAACGCGGTTGTAAAATCGGCAAAAACATCATCTGCCGATCAATATTTTAACACGCCCATTTATAAAAAAGACAAGGTACATGACCAATACAACCAGGTAACTATTGGTTTTAAGGGCGACTACAGCGTAGTGTTTCGGGCTTATAACGATGGTGTTGCCTACCGCTTTATTACCCAAATAAAGGGAGATATCACCGTGGTAGATGAGGAGGCTAACTTTAATTTTAAAGATGATGATAAAGCCTACCTGCCCTTTGTAAACGATTTTAGGAACAAAGATAAATGGACCACCTCTTTTGAGGCTTTATACGATAATATAAACATATCTGCAGTAAAAAAAGATACGCTTGCATTTTTACCTGTTTTGGTTGATGTGGGCGACCCCAACAAAGCAGCCATTTTAGAGGCCGACCTGAATAACTACCCCGGCATGTATTTAACCAGCGATGGCAAAAACAGCAAAAACCTTAAAGGCGCGTTTGCCAAATACCCAACCGTTGAACATACCGGCGGCTATGAAAACATGAATTATATAGTGAACGGCCGTGCCGATTACATTGCCAAAACACAGGGTACCCGCAGTTTTCCGTGGCGGGTGGTGATCATTAGCACCGAAGATAAGCAACTGGCCAATAGCGATATGGTACAAAAATTAGCCGAGCCATCCCGGGTGGCCGATCTATCGTGGATTAAACCGGGCAAAGTAGCCTGGGATTGGTGGAACGACTGGAACATCAGCCATGTTGATTTTAAGGCGGGGATCAACAACCCAACCTATAAATACTATATCGATTTTGCAGCGGCTAACAAAGTAGAGTATGTGGTGCTGGATGAGGGCTGGTCGAGCATTATTGATCTGAACCAGATCTCGCCGGATATTAATTTGCCCGAGCTTGTTGACTATGCCAAACAGAAAAACGTAGGCCTTATTTTGTGGACCAGCTGGTATGCCCTTACCCGCCAAACGGATGCAGCCTTTGCTAAATTTTCGGAAATGGGTGTAAAAGGTTTCAAGATAGATTTTATAGACCGGGACGACCAGAAGATGGTTTCATCCCTTTACGATATAGCCCAAAAAGCTGCAGATCATCACCTCATTGTTGATTACCATGGCATGTATAAACCCAGCGGTATCCAGCGCACTTTTCCTAACATTGTGAATTTTGAAGGTGTAAAAGGGTTGGAAAATGTAAAATGGGGCGTAGCAAACCATCCCGGTTATGATGTAAGCATACCTTTTATCCGCATGCTATCTGGCCCTATGGATTACACTCCGGGGGCTATGCGTAATGCCAACAAGGCCAATTACCGGCCAATAAACGGTAACCCCATGAGCCAGGGCACCCGCTGCCATCAATTGGCTATGTACACCATATTTGAAGCCCCGCTGCAAATGATGGCCGATAACCCAACCATTTATACCAAAGAACAGGAGAGTACCGATTTTATAGCCGCCGTACCCACCACCTTTAACGAAACCGTAGCGCTTGATGGCAAAGTTGGCGAGTTTGTGGCCATAGCCCGCCGCAAAGGCACTACCTGGTATGCCGGTGCCATGAGTAATTGGGATGCAAGAGCATTGAGCATCGATCTTTCTTTTTTAGGCGATGGCAATTACAAGGCCATTGTATTTGAAGATGGCATAAATGCAAACAGCGATGCAACCGATTATAAACGAACAGTAATAAATGTTAGCGCCAAAGATAAACTACCTGTAAAACTGGCATCCGGCGGAGGCTGGGCGGCACGGTTTGAAAAAGTGAATTAAATATAGTTTCGCTGTTTTTATAGTTTACATTGGGGGGCTAATGGGCAAGCACTTTATCACAATAAATTCGGGATTGTTATTGCCGAAAAGTAAAGCTGAACCAAATTTACAAACAGTTGAGCCTGGCCGAAATCGATATCTATAAAATCTATATTAAAATCCACAAACCATAGACAAAAACAATACCCCCGTTTATGAAGAGAAAAAAATTACGCTATTTGAGGTAAAGCTGCTGTTTTTTCCCGGCAGTATCCCTCCTGAATTGATTTTAAATCATCGGCCACCGATTATAATTAAAGTGCCTACTTTTGCACACGTTTATAAATTATGATCAGAAGGATACATCGCCACGTACGCACCGCCCGTTATATTGTTTATAAAGAAACACTGGTTGATTATAAAGAACATTTGTGGACGTTTATTGGCTCGTTTCTGGGGATAGGTGTTATTGGTTTTTTTAGCAGCCGTTATTTTAGCCCTTCAGATAATTTATTCCTTATTGGTTCCTTCGGCGCGTCATCGGTATTAATTTACGGTATTGTGAACAGCCCGCTGGCACAACCGCGAAATTTAATTGGCGGGCATGTGATATGTGCCATTGTTGGCGTAACTATGCATAAGCTAATCCCGCATGAGGTTTGGCTTTCATCGGCCCTGGCTGTGTCAATTTCTATCGTACTGATGCAGATTACCAAAACATTGCATCCGCCGGGCGGGGCTACCGCCCTGATTGCCAATATAGGCTCGGCCAAAATACAGGCTTTGGGCTATCTGTATGTATTAAGTCCGGTATTATCCGGCGCAACGGTACTGCTACTGGTAGCCGTATTTGTTAACAACATTAGCAGCCACCGCAGGTATCCCAACAATAAAAAGTGGTATATGGTATGGCGCCGGTACCAGCGCTAAACAGCCGGTTATCCACCGGCCTCTTCTGTTAGTTTAAGCAATAAGCTCTCGTTTTTTATAAGGATACTTTTCCCGGCTATTTCTATGATCTTTTCTTCAACCAGGTCGTTAATAGTACGAAACAGCGATTCGTATGCCGCGCCTGTAAACGCAGCCAGATCCTGACGGCTCAGGTCGATATCGATAAACCCGCCGGCATTTACCCCAAACTTACTCTTTAGAGAAATGAGTGCCTGCGCAACCCGCCCTTTAACCGGCATGTGTGCCAGATTGCGCATCCGCTTTTCAGATTCCTGTAACTCATTAGCAAAAAAGCGCATGAGCTTTATCACAAAATTATTATTAACACTCAAGGTCGATTCCAGGAAATCCATCCCGATGTAACAAATCACTCCCGCTTCAATAGCTGTTGCCGATACCGGGTAGTAACCTGTATCGCCAAGCCCGAGATGACCAACAATGTCGCCTTTTCTGGCAAAACGCAATATCAGTTCCTTTTCGGCATCCCACTTTTTGTGCACCTTTATTTTACCCTCGTAAACAAAGTAAATACCGGTAACCGGGTCGCCCTCCTTAAATATAGCCTCGCCTTTTTTTACAACGTAATTTCGTCGGTGTGCCTCAATAACAGGTATCCAATCTTTTAAACAATGCGTGCACAAAAAGCAGCTTTTTAAATCACAGGTATTTTTACTTTTTGCCATGTATAGATGCGCGTTTTGCGGCAACAATTGCCTTTGCTAAATTATTAAAAGTACCGGCCTTTTTTGACCATTACCGGATTGCCCTATTAAAAATAACCCGCGATACGGTAATTATCAATCCTCCAAATACAGCCGGGGGTAATGTTTCTAATGAGCGGCATTGCAAAAATCACGATAAAACATTGCATATGCAATATAAATTACATTTTAATTTATAAAAAATTGAATTTTATATTACCTTTGCAACAAAATGGCGTACATTGTTAAAACAGGCCGTTATTTTCAGATATTCATCATGAAACAAAAAAAAACAGGCATCCCCATCTCGCCTTCCTTAAACGCAATTAATAACCAACAGGATAATGTAACCTTAAGCCGTGCTGTAAAAAACAGGCTATTATATGTTTCAGTACTATCTGTTACGGTGGCAATAGCCATTAGCATTATAGCTAAAGGCCTTATATTTTTAATTAATATTGTAACCAACATATCGTTTTATGGCATACTGGATATGCATTTCCATAGCCCTGCGGCCAATCACTTAGGCTTATGGGTTATTGTTGTACCCGCCATTGGCGGGGTAATTGTTGGCCTAATGGCGGTGTATGGTTCAAAAGCAATCAGGGGCCATGGCATCCCCGAAGCCATGGAGCAGATACTAACCAATCAAAGTAAAATAAAGCCATCTATTACTTTTTTAAAGCCAATATCATCGGCAATTGCCATTGGCACAGGTGGCCCATTTGGCGCCGAGGGACCAATAATTGCAACTGGTGGAGCGCTGGGCTCAACACTGGGGCAACTATTAAAAATTACCGCCAACGAGCGCAAGATAATCCTGGCTGCAGGTGCCACAGCGGGTATGGCGGCTATATTTGGTACGCCCATAGCAGCAGTGTTATTGGCCGTAGAGTTACTTTTATTTGAGTTTTCGCCAAAATCTATTTTGCCGGTTGCGTTGGCCTGTATTACGGGCGCGGCGGGTCATCATCTGCTGTTTGAATCGGGCCCGGTTTTCCCTATGCCTAATTTAGCGGCACCTACCAACGGAGCTTTGGCTATTTATAGCGGCATAGGTCTGTTTATTGGTTTTCTATCATTAGGAATAACCAAAATTGTTTACGTAATTGAAGACTGGTTTGACGAACTCCCTATCCACTGGATGTGGTGGCCAGCCCTGGGCGGCCTTGCGGTAGGCTTAATTGGCTATTTTGCACCGCATACCTTAGGCGTGGGCTATGATAATATCATCAGCATTTTATCGGGCACTATACCCTTGCTGCTTATTCTGCGCTTATGCTTTTTTAAGTTCCTATCGTGGGCTATTGCATTGGGCAGCGGTACATCAGGCGGTACACTAGCCCCTTTGTTAACCATTGGCGGCGCGGCGGGCGCAATCACCGGCTCGGTTATCTTAATGTTTTTTCCAAACGCGGGTATAACCATCCCCATGGCGGCTCTGTTGGGCATGTCGTCTATGTTTGCCGGGGCTTCAAGGGCTTATTTAACCAGTATTACCTTTGCGCTCGAATCTACCATGCAATCAAACGCTTTATTGCCATTGCTTGGTGCCTGCACAGCATCGTACCTTGTATCGTTCTTTTTGATGGAAAACACCATCATGACCGAAAAAATTGCCCGCAGAGGGGTAGCTACTCCAGTATCATTTGAACCAGATGTACTGGGCAAACTATCTGTGCTTGATGTTGTGAATAAAAATAGCATTATATTAAATGCCGAAACCGCTGTTGATGAAGTAAAAGCTTTATTACAGACCAGCACCTCAGATGCCCATGATTTTGTTGTGATAGATAAAAAAGGCGACTATATAGGTACAGTTAAACTAACCGACCTTTATAATAACAACCTGGCCAACAAGCTAACTCTTGCAGATATAGTACACCCATCGGCATTAACAATAAACAGCACCACATCATTACGCATAGCTGCCGAATTAATGGCCAGTCACGATGCCGAACTGGTACCAGTTACCTCGGCAGACAACAAAATTATTGGCAGCCTGTCTTACAAAGAAATTATAGCAGCATACGGCTTGCACAATAATGAAGCCGACAAAACAGCACTATCCATATCACTAAAAAGGCAACGGTTAAAAATAATGGTTAAAGGCCGTAAGCTGATCAATAACAATAGCTAAGGATGGGCTGGTATTAAACTGCTTTGTTAAAGTTTAACAGATGAACGTTTATTTAATTAACAGACCGACTTAGTGACCCTTTAGCAGCGCCACGTAATCTATGCTGTCAAAATTAAACTCAGCTACTTTATTTTCCAGGCAATAATTAACAACGAGATCGAATTTCGCCGCGTTTTCTCTTGGCACGTATAAACTATATCGATACCTGATCGGGGCGTTTACATCCTCCCAAACTGCTATCTTATTTATAGGATCTATTATATGGATAATGATTTTTACATCGGGGGCGCGCTGTAGATATCCCCGGAATTTTAATTGCCAGGTATGGTTATTAAGCTTAATTACTTCTTGTAATAGCTGGGGAGTAGGGCCATCCATATACCAATGCACCATTGTACTATCGGTAATGGTTATGCGCGCCGTATTGCCCGGCTCACTGGGCTGATAGATATAAAAGCTACCCCTATAGCTATAAAGAGGCAGCCACTCCGTAGGTAAACCTGCTAAATTATATTTTCGAAATGGCTTTGCTGAGCGCCTCTTCACTGCGTGGTAATTTCGCAAATATGCTTCGGCATCATAATTATCCATCTTAAAATTCAGCACATTTTTATATACTTGAGACTGTCGGTCTTTTTCGACAAAAACAGCGTGATAATGCACAGAATCCTTTTCTCTCAAAAGAAATACGGTATCGTTCTTTTTGTTTAATGCTTCAGTGCTCGGTAACGGCACTATGGTTTTATGCTTCGCTATGGGTGTGCTCGAGAACAATAAGAGTAACAGGAAGGGGATCTTGCTCATAAATAATTGTCTACAACTTAAATATACACTCTTGTACCGAATAAAGCCTTTTTTTTAACACCCTCCTCTGATTGAAATACAAATAATATATTTACTTGCCGGATAAACGGCTTGCACAAATCTATTTATGATTACTTTTCGGAGCCATAGATATTCTTCAGCGGCAAACCCACAGGCAATACCAACATGGAAAACTACAGCATTGTAATACTTATACTGGCCATTATGATAGGGCTATCGGCCATTGCCGATAAAATAAAACTGCCTTACCCCGTGCTGCTTATCGTAGCAGGTATAGCGGTAGGTTTTATTCCTGCTTTACCTAATATTGAGTTAAACCCCGACATTGTATTCCTTATTTTTCTGCCGCCACTTTTGTATGATGCAGCTTTCAATATTTCGTTTAAAACATTTAAAACCAACATTAACACCATTGGCACACTGGCTATTACACTGGTTTTTATAACCGCATCGGGTATAGCGGTGGCGGCACATTACCTTATTGATGGGATGACCTGGCCGCTCTCCTTTGTATTAGGCGCCATACTATCGGCAACAGATGCCGTGGCTGCCATGAGCATCACAAAAGGGCTCGGCCTCTCGCACAGCACCAACACTATATTAGAAGGCGAAAGCCTGGTGAATGATGCATCGGCATTGGTGGCTTACCGTTTTGCCGTTGCAGCCGTAACCGGTACGGCATTTGTATTATGGAAAGCATCGTTACAGTTTCTTATCCTGATGGCGGGCGGTGTAGTTGTAGGCATAATAATGGGCAAAATACTGGCTTTCATCATTAAGCGGATAGCGCCAAACCGTTTAGCTATCATCAGCTTTATGCTACTGATGCCTTTTGTTACCTACCTGGTTGCCGAAGACCTGCATGTATCGGGAGTAATTGCCGTGGTGTTACTGGGCTTAAGTATTGCCCGATACAGCAATAAGGTGTTTCCGGATAGTTTAAAACAACAGTCGAAGTCTATCTGGGATATCATTATATTTTTATTAAACGGACTCATCTTTATTTTGATAGGGCTTCAGTTTCCGTATGTTATTAAAAGCATCAATCCCGATAAAGTTCTGCTATACACGGGCTATGCATTTATAATCACCCTTATTGCCCTGGTATTGCGTATAGCGCGGGTGTTTTTGCAAAAAATAAATTTGCAGCAGGCATTTAAAAAGGGCAAGCATAAAATAACCGAAGATGCATTGTTGGATTTCAAGAACAGTTTAATCATTAGCTGGGCGGGTATGCGGGGTATTGTATCGCTGGCCATCGCTATTGGATTGCCGGTAACACTGGCCAATGGGCAACCTTTCCCAGAGCGAAACGCCATTATTTTTATCTCTGTGGTAGTGGTGCTATTTACACTTATTGGCCAGGGCTTAAGCCTGCCTTGGCTGGTGAGGCGGTTAAAATCAGAATAAAGGGAACATTCCCGCGCTTTCGAAAAAAGCCCCCTTTACAATCTAATTACCAATACTTTATACAGAAACACAAACATCAACTTAGTATTTTAAAGCCAAACCACTTTTTGCTCACTTTCGTGATCGCCGCCTATAATATCCTTGTACAAACCCGGCTTGCGAGCTTTAATGTATCTGTAGCCCCCCGCTTTAATCAGTTTATCGGGCGTAAGTTGGGCGGTTACTATCGAATTTTCCAACAATCTGCATTCGTCCATAATATCACCATAAGGGTCTATTATCATCGAACATCCATTTTTTAGCTGATCGTCATCCATTCCTATCGGATTGGCAAACACCACGTAAACGGCATTATCATAAGCCCGGGCGGGCAGCCATTTCATCAGCCAGGCTCTTCCCTTTAGCCCATCAAATTCTTTACGCAAAAGGGCTTGGTTTGCTTCTTTATCTTTCCATAATTGCGGGTCAACAAAACCGGCACCTGGCCGGGTTGATGGTGTACACATGGTTACATGCGGCATAAAAATAACCTGGGCGCCAAGCAGCGTAGTTGCCCGTACATTTTCAATTATATTGTTATCGTAACAAATAAGTATCCCACATTTCCAACCATACAGGTCAAAAACAGTATAAGCATTCCCTGCCTTTAGGTGTGGATTAATGAAGGGATGTAGCTTCCGGTGTTTGGCAACCAGGCCTGTTTTGTCAACACATACATAAGCTTTATACAAATTATCATCCTCATCCTTTTCAAAGAGGCCTGCTAATATGGCTATATTGTATTGGGCGGCATATTCGGTTAACCTTGCTATACTTGGCCCATTGGGTATAAGCTCGGCTAATTCCAGCATCTGTATTTTTGAGAGGCCCCGGGCAAAGGTATAGCCCGTTACAGAACATTCATGAAACGCGATAGCATTTGCCCCGGCTTTGGCTGCCTGGGCTGTTAATTGTTTTATTACAGATAGATTATAGGCCTTGTCGCCGCTTTTATTTTCAAACTGTGCCGTGGCTATTTTTATGTTTTCCATTGTTTGTACCAATTTTCATCAGCCCAAAACTACCATCATAAAAACCGGGAAAATTGTAAAAAACCGACAATATATTATTTGTTCACTGCCATTAGGTTTAAAGTTAGCAAACGGTTATTTGCTTTATACTGCAATGGGGTTATACCAGTATGTTTTTTAAAATAGTTATTGAAATGAGCCTGGTCATAATACCCGTAACTGTAGCTTAACAAGGCAATGTTATCATAAAAAGGATGTTTTTGCAGGCTCTTTAAAAAGTTTTGAAGCCTCACTACATCGGCCATTTTTTTAGGCGATATACCTATCCATTCCTTAAACTTTCGCTCCAGCTGCCGCTCAGTTACAGGAACTACCTTCAACAAGTTTGAGATATTAACCATCCCTTTTTGAGTGTAAATGTGGTTCAGCGCCAAAAACACATTACTATCCCCATCATCCCACCTGGTTACTCGCCTTATTAAAAAACGTTCAACTATGGCAATGGCATCCGTCATACTAAGTGCTTCCATAACCTTCTCTTCTAACTCCCTGGCTTCACTGCCTAAAAGATCGACCAGATTTATAGTTGCGTTTAATACTTCGTGGGCCGCCATTTTAAACAGGGAGAAAAGTGCATAAGGTTGCAAAACCACCACCAACATCCCTATTTCTTCTGCCGAACAAAGGTTATTATAATTGGTTATTTGCCCGTAAACAAAGCATTCGGGTTGTAGTTTCGGCGTTATATCACCGGTGTTATATTGCAACAATGGTCTTTTAAAATGAAAAACCATTCCGGGATTACCGTCAGAAAAAATGCGATAGTTTGCATACACATCCGCCTGGCACTCTATCACTAAATAGTGCTTAACAACGGTTGACAGTATGGGCGACGGTTGCAGCTGCATAAGATTAATAAATACTGCAAGATAGCATTTTGCTATTGCAGCACCGCGCATTACGCTGCTACAATAGTCTATTAAGCACTTTAATATTAGCTCCGCGAAACCTTAAAGCCATCTCTTGAAATACTCCAGTTTACAAACCTTGCGCGGTTGTTGAGCGGATTGGTATTAAGGGCATTTCGTACCAGGGATGCCGCAGCTACATCTTTTGCAAATATCAGCATATAACCGCCACCACCTGCGCCCAGCAATTTGCAACTGATAATATAATCGCTGATGCGGTTGATGATAGCCTGTGTTTCGGGGGTATTGGTACCTCCGTCTAAGCGCTGGTTAAGCTCCCAGCTAATGCCGGTGGCCTGTGCTACCTGTTGCAGATCTCCGTATTGAAATGCCTCGTACGTTTTAAGGGCATGGTGGTTCATTTCTTCCAGGATGCTTAAATAGTTACTGCCATTTAAAAACATGCCTTTCACAATTTCGGCCAGTATATTTTTGGCTACCCGGGTAATTCCGGTATAGTATAACAGTACAGATGCCGCCGATGCATCGGTAAAAATAAACTCGGGTGCCCAACGTACGGTAGGTTTCTGAAAAATACCCGGGTTGCTTTCCAGTAACTTAATACCGCCAAAAACCCCGCCGTACTGATCTTGCCAGCCGCCGCCTGTGGTGAGCATTTGCTCCAACACCAGGGTACGCGAGCAAATGGTATACTTATCCCATTTCAGGTCGCAGAAATCGCTTAGGGTACCCAATACCGTACTTGCCAATATAGAGCTTGTTCCCAGGCCCGAGCCTTTGGGGATTGCCGCCAACAACGTTATCTCTATACCCATCCCGAACTCCTTTAACTGCTCTTGCAACGATCCATATTGTACCGCCGAAAACTCCGGGCTAAACCCTGCAAGGCAAAGCGCCGCCTTAGGGATACAAAATGCCGAACCAACCGAGTTATTATAATCGTTCAATTGTTTATAGGTAGTTATATCTTCCTTAACGCCCAGATCGATAGAGCGCAGGGTGATGCTATATTCGGCAGATGGTTTTATAAACACCTGTAAAGGTGGCTGCCCGTTAAGCTCAATAGCCAGGTTTAAAACTTTACCACCATTGATAAGGCAATTGGGCGGGGTGTCTGTCCAGCCGCCGGCCAGATCGAGCCGGATAGGGCTGCGCCCCCAAACAATCTGATCAGACATTACATCCAGCCTTGGCTCTGCCAGGTCGGTTTTGGCAGTTTCAACAATAGTTTCTGCCAGCAGGCTAAAAGCCCGGGCCTCATATCCGGCCGCCTCGGGGTTCTTTGAACCCAATACCTCGCTCCTAAACATCTGATCGTGAAGGCGGGTTAATAAAGGGGCATCCTGGGGTAAGGCCGGGGGTAGGTTTAACCCCGCTTTCTGGTATATCTGCGCCGCGTTTTTTAAATCTAACTGATAAAAAACTGATTGTTTCCAGTTGGTGGCCATGCTTTGCAGGTTACTTTCTAAAAAGCTTTCGCGCTGCGCGTATTGGCGATAAAGATTCACCTCATCGGCAACATCAGCCGCTGCAATTAACCGTTTGCCCTGGGTGGTATAACTGTATGGATTATCAATCAGGTTTTGTATAATTTCACCGGTTAAATCTGCCTGGTTAAAAACCGGGTAAACCGGTTCGTGAAACCAGTCGGCAGCGGCATATGGCCTACCGGCATCGATACCTCGTTTAGGTAATTGCGGATCATAAAAACCATAAACCCTTACCGCCCACTCATCGCCATTGCCAACGGGTATAAAATCGAGACAGGTTTCTTCGGGCAGGTCGAGCTGCCAGTTATTGACCGGGGCACCGGTTATTATGTGTTTACTACGCAGTTTCCAGGTAGCGGCAATGTGGCTATTCTCTACCCAAATGGCGCTGTTCCGGCTGGTAAAATCATATTTGGTTATTGCATTCTGGGTGAACAGATCGGCGCTGGGCTTTATTTTGTTATGCCAAATCTCCTCCTGGTTTTTCACCAGGTTTTGCAGTTTATTGGTCGATTCTATTAATTCGGCACTGGTACCAAAGTGGTAAAACTCGCCTTTAGAAAGTGGCACAATGGCAACTGTTAGCTTATTAATGGCATCATCCTTCAAGGTTGGGTTTTTCCCGAGGGCCTGCCCAAATTCGGTATACATATCATAAAACGATGGTACACCGTTGATAAACGAATTGCTTTCTTTATCCCAGCCGCTGCGTTCAAACATCAGCTCCATAGCCTTAGTACTAAACAGCCAGATACCAATATCTATAAAAAATAAGTAATTGGGTTGCAACTCCTGCAGTTTTTGTGCCGATGGTTTTTGCAGCGCGAAGGCCATCTCTTTTGGCGAGTTTTTGGCCGAAAAGAAAACACCAAAGTTAGATGCCTTTTCTGGCTGCTCCCATAAACCAAAACAAACAATATCCGCGTCCGGGATCTCGGGTAACGCGCCTTCGGTGCGAATGAGCACATCGCCGCTGGCTACCAAATGATTAAGATTTTGCGGAGCTTTGTTTAAGATCTCTTCGTATAGGGGTATCTGCTGATCGATCAGCGTTTGGTTAACCCGCTGGCCCCGCTTCCATCGGAAGATAGGCATTGGGGTAAACACCTTACCAACAGCGGCGTAGGCCGGCAAACGCCTGCTTTGGCCGCCCGCGTGAATGATCAGCCGTTTTTCTTTCGCCAGCCAGTTGCTTATCGAGCCGGTCGCGCTTTCGTGTTTACTTGCCTCATATAATAAATTAACGGTTCCACCGCCCGAGCCTACTTTACCTTCTTTAGGATCTGAATTGAAGTAATAATCCTCTCCGCCAAAATGATCGTCGCCAAATTGTTTAAAGGTTGGGGGGATGGTTATCAGTTTTTTCATTTATAACAACTAAAGTAAACCGGGCGGTACACACCCAGCAGGTAAAAATCGTAACTATCGGGCTAAATGGATTCAACTATTTAAGCATATTATTCACGCTTTATTACCTTGTTACACTAAACCAAAAAAGCCCCGGATCGTTCGATCTGAGGCTTCGGTTATTGTTAATTGGCTTGCTTAATTAAATCTTAAACTAATGTTTCCGCTTGATGCATCAGCCGTAACCGGTGCACCGCCGCCATTTACACTACCTTTTATATGATTATTATCCCACTCACCACTAAACCCGCTTATTTTTGATGGATGCTGGTTAATACCATCGCCCTTTAAATCTAAAGTAAGCCCTTGTTTTAAAGGCAATTCCAAATCTATATTACCAGAGCTTACGTCCAATTTTAAGTATTTGCCCACTTTTATCATTTGGGCGCGCAAGCTGCCTGCACTTGTTGATGCGCTTAAACTACAATTCATCTGTTTAAGATCGATGCCGCCGCCAGAGGTACTGGTAACCAGCTCGCCCTCTATATTGCTGCCCTCAACACCGCCACCACTGGTTTGCGCGTTAATGGTTCCTTTCAGGGTTTCGAGGCGTAAACCGCCGCCACTGGTTGCTAACTTAATTTTACCGGTACAGTTTTTGGCAATAATGCCACCGCCACTGGTTGTAAGGTTAATGTTATCGCCAGAGTTGGTAACCTCAATACCACCACCACTGGTAGTCCCTTTAATGGTTCCGTAAAGTTTATCAACCCGTAAGCCGCCGCCGCTGGTGGTAAAGGTTTCGCTGCCTTTTAAGTTATCTAAACTGATGCCGCCACCGCTGGTAGAAAGATTTGTAGCTACCTGTTGCGGCACAAATATTTTAAACGAAATACTGATAGATTTTTTCCAGTTAAAGTTCCCGTTTTCGTGCTTGTTTTTGGCTATGGCGCGTACCTCGTGATCCGTAACGGTAACGCTCAGGTCGTAATCTTCGGTAAGGCGTTTTTTGATCTCTTCTTTTGATAGCTCGTGACCGTTATTTCCCCTTATGTAAACCTCAACCCTTGGTGCCTCACCGGCGCGGCCGCTTACCTCAATACCACCTGCCGATGTATTTACAACAACACTGTTAATGGCGTCGCTTGCTAATGATTTGGTTAGATATGGTGTTTTGCCGTCATTGTCTTGAGCCATTGCCGCAATAGTTTGGCAGGCTAATAAGACTGATAAAATATACGTTTTCATGATGTTTTTGTTTAGTTTTATGTAAATAAGACACCGGGTGGAGCCTATCCGTTGCAGTGGGCAGTATTTTTATTTTATGGAGGGAAGTTATAATTGAGCGGGAAGCAGGTGATTATTTCCATTACTGACCTAGCGCATCACCACATGCTGTTGGGCATACGGGGTTTATTAAACAGAAAGAGAGATTGCCATGCCTAAAGCACATAACAATCTCTCTTTCTTTAAGGAGGTATACCGTTATTTGGTTCCCTTACCGGCAAACACCGGATTTAAACGGAAATATTTGCTGGCTCCATCAAAACTCACCACATAATCAGATTTAAAGTGTGTGCTTTTTTGATAATAGTCTGTGGTGATAATTTGCGCTCCCGATTCTTTTGCTGCTTCAAAACTACTATTGTCGTTTTCCCGGGCTTCTTTGGTATCACTATCGGCCCTTGTGCGGATGATATACCCCTTCTTTACCAGTTCTTTTATTTGCGGGTCTTTTGGATTATTGAGGATCATAGCTGCGGCTTCAGGTGTACCGGCTTCAGCATTAGCAAACAAAACTCTGCCTTTCAATGACGGATGACCTGCAATATATAGATCCTTTTTACGCTCTTTCGCATCCAGAATAAACAAGAATTTACCTCTTGCAGCTTTTAATGTTGGCCAATTATTATGCAGTACCGCCTTTTCCAGCGTAGCATATTTACCCCTTACCTCATCGGGCGTAATAATTTTGTCGGCCCCCAGGTAATCAAGAAATGCTTTATCCAATTCTTCAAAGGTTTTTTCGGTAAAAACCTCAGGTATAGAAAACATTGGGTTCTTCGGTTTTTCGTCTTTGGGTTCGATAGTAATAAACACAGGGTTATGATCAGGATGGGCATCCGACCATGCTTTTAATTGCTGCAATCCATCTTTAAGCGTCAAACAATGACTTCTAAAATCCAGATCAATAACATGAAACACTTTAAAACCCGGCTCCATCATCTCGCCCTTCGGATCAAACGGAGGTTGGTCCTTAACCCATTGTAAAGCTTTTGGGTGGGCGTATTTACCCCCTTTCTCATCAGAATAAACATCTATTTCGAGGTTTAAAAGGCCAAGGTTCAATTGGTCTGTAAGACTGATATGTTCATAATCAATTTTACTCATCCCTACAGAATCTCTGGCTTGCAATAACTTGAATAGTTTGGGGTTGATCGCTTCTTTATAACTGTTATGAGACCCTATAACCTGGATCTTGTTGATGGTAACATCACCTGTGTCGGTTTTAAAAACCAACAGCGGGAATAAAAGGCTTACCAGTAGTCCACTAATAAGTTTCATAATTATTTATTTAGCTGTGTAATTTAAACGCAATAAGGGCAAAAGATGTACCTTTTGCCCTTATTATATATTAACAATTATTAATAACCAGGGTTTTGTACCAGGTTAGGGTTCAGTTTAATTTCTGTTGATGGGATAGGGTAAAGCCTGCGGGTAATATCCTTATTCATGCTCAGCACATCATTTGGCAGCGGGTATTCTACCTCAAATTTACCATAACGGATCAAATCGTTACGGCGCCATGCTTCCCATGAAAATTCGCGGGCGCGCTCATCCAATAAATTGTCCAGCGAAAAGCCCGATCCGGTAGGTGCACCGGCACGTGTACGGATCTTGTTTATCAGCACATCGGGCGTTTGCAGTTCGCCGTTTACAGTTGTGGCAGGGGCGCCACGTAAAATTGCTTCGGCTTTCATCAGTATCACATCGGCCAAACGTAAAACGGGTACATCGTTGCCGTTTAAACGGGTAGCCTGTATAATGGTAGGATCTGGATAGTATTTTATCGAGCGTACGCCTTCGGACTGACTGGCAAGCGTATTACCCAAATCCATAGGTTTACCTGGCACCAGGGTTAACTTAGGCTCAAGATAAATTTGGGTAGTTGTACCAGGGTAGTATGCCGGGGTTGAGGTAAAACCGCCATTGCCATCTGGTAAAAACTGTGCCCCGGCCAGCCATGTATTTGAACGCACATCATTTGGCAGGTTAAACCTGTTATAAAAATCGGGTGTGGTACTCATGGCAATACTTAAATTTACGTTCAAACCATAGGCCGACGACAAGTAAAAAAAGAAACCAAACCGGGTAAACTGGTTGCCCGGAATTTGCTGATCATAAGGGATAGCAAATATAGTTTCGTTAATTTGGGGGCCATTGTTTGGTAAAAATATATCGCGGTACCGGGCATCGAGGCTGTAGTTGGTATTCTTTAAAACACTATCGGCCATGGCTACCGCACCTGTATAATTAGCCGTACCAGTATAAACCTGGGCATTAAGGTACATCTTCTCCAACAATGCAAAAACCATTGCTTTGGTAGGACGGCCATAATATAAAGTAGAATTGGTGCTGCTTTTGATTGGTAATTGCTGCTGAACGCTTAAAAGCTCGCTTTCAATAAACTGGTACACTTTGGTGCGGGACTGTGTTGCAGGCAAGGCTGTAACCGGAAAATCGGTAATAATGGGTACGTTGCCGTACAAATCCATCATAAAATAGTAGTACAGCGCGCGCATGGCTCTTACTTCGGCCATCGAGGATGCCTTTTTTGCAGCCGATGATGTAGACGCGTTAATAACACTAAGGATACGATTACAGGTATTTACACCGCCAAAGCCCCATTGCCAAATACCAATTACGTTGGTATGGTCAAACGTCCAGGAGTGGTAATGCAATTGCCTATACTGGCCACCATCATCAAAGTTACCATCGCGGGCAGGGATAATAGCCTCATCTGTCGACAACTCCTGCATGCGCCAGTAAGGTACAGCAAACTGCGACGAAAGGTTTGAATAAATGGTTCCCAACAAAGCGTTATAATCGGCATCGGTAACCGGGAAGTTTGATTTTACGTACTGCGACTCGACAGGTACGCTTAATTTTGTACATGAATATGTACTCATAATGGCAATTGCCGCCACACATATTACTAATATCTTTTTCATCTGAATCTTTTTAACTTAATGTTTTAAAATGATGCGGTTACACCGAAACTAAGTGTGCGTGTTTTAGGGTAAAAGTTATTGTTATCAATACCTGGGGTTAAACCGCCCATATTAATCTCCGGATCAACACCCTTGTATTTGGTTATGATAAAAAGGTTGTTGCCCGACGCATAAAAACGTAAGCTTTTGATAGCCTGAGTATGTGGCTTAATAGTGTAACCCAAAGTAGCATTATCCAAACGCAGGTACGATCCGCTTTCCAGAAAACGATCTGATATCAAATAAGCATTCACATCTTTAAACGATTCGCCAAGGGTAAATCTTGGAATGTTTTGCAGTTTTGAATCGGTAGGGTTATTTAAACCGGCCAGGGTAGCATTCAAAATCTGGTTGCCATAAACACCACGTATCAGGAAATTAAAATCGAAATTTTTGTAAAAGAAACTGTTGGTCCAGCCGTAAATTAACTTGGGCTGTGCGTTGCCCGTAATACGTTCATCGGTAGTAAGTGGCTGTGCTGCTGTTGTTGAGCCATCGGCTTTTTGGTAGGTACTTACACCATCGGCATTTTTGCCTAAATAATGCCATAGGTAATAGGTGCCAACGGCATAACCCTGCTGAATAATTTGGCTGTAATTGCCAGATTGGCCTTTACCGCCCAACTGTGCAGTTTGTATATAAGGTAAAGAAAACTTATTGTTTGATAAGCTTTCAACCACGTTTTTGTTATGTGATACGTTGAATGACGAACGCCAGGTAAAGCTGCTTGTTTTTACCGGAATAAAGTTTAATACCACCTCGATACCGCTATTTTTCATTGACCCTACATTGGCCGTATAAAACGGATAAAAATATTCTGTGGCTGATACCGGGTAGGTATAAATCAGATCGGAGGTTTTTTTGATGTAATAATCTACCGAACCGGTAATGCGGTTATTAAGCAAGCCAAAATCTAAACCAATGTTAGTTGTAGCTGTACTTTCCCATTTCAAATCGGGGTTATCATTACGTACAGGCCCAATAGGGTTAACAATACTACCATTGCTTAAAAACTTACCACCGCCCGGAGGGGTACCGTAAATTAGTTGCGCGGTAAAAGCATCAAAACCTAAGCTGTTACCAGATACACCATAACCAGCCCTTAGCTTCAGATCGCTAATAACCGGTATCGCTTTCATAAAATCCTCGCTGATGATCTTCCAGCCGGCAGAAGCAGCCGGAAAGTAGCCATGGCGCACGTTTAAACCAAATGCCGATGAACCATCTTCCCTTAATGAAGCCTGCAGCATATACTTGTTAGAAAACTGGTATTGCACGCGTCCGTAATAAGATATTAACCTTAACGTTGAAATGTAGTTAGGATTGAATATTATTTGAGACAGGTTTGAAGGGTTTGAAAAAGACAGGTTATTGTAAGTTAAATTATCATTACTAAAGCCTTGTGTTTGCACACCAAAACCATCATTGGTCCTGTCTTGCTGATAGGAGTAACCGCCCAGTAATTTAAGTGTGTGCTCACCAAAAACCCTGTCGTAGTTAAAATAAGCTTCAACTACATTGCTGGTGTTGGCATAAGCACTACGGTTAGCCACGCCATTGGCCCCTACGGCCAGGCCCGATTGGCTATTGTAATAAGTATTTACGTTGTTTTGCTCCTTTTGGGTCGATCCGGAAAGCGTAAACTTCAAACCTTTCACAATATCAACCTGTGCCATACCATTTATAAGCGTTTTGTTGTTATCGGTATTGATAAAGTTATTGTTGATGAGCGACAATGGGTTTAAAGTACCGCTGCCTGTACGCTGGTAATTTTCTTTGTAGCTACCATCGGGATTAAACGGGCTTACCGTAGGCAGGTAAAACAAAATGGCAGGTAATACCTGCGACTGAACAATATCGTTGTTTTTGGTAGCACTGTTGGTTAGTGTTAATCCCAATTTAAGCCTATCGTCAAAAAAACGCTGGTTAATATAGCCTTTATAAATAGTGCGCTGCATGCTGGTATTTTTTAGTATACCATTGTTTTTTAAATAATTTACGCTTGCACCGTAATCGGCATTGGTACCCGCACCACTGTATGACAGGTTGTGGTTTTGCGAATAACCTGTTCTTTCGGCCAGCTGCTGCCAGTTGGTATTTGAACCATCGTCATCCACTGGCTGTTTTAATGGGGCTACACCATTATCGGCCAGGTATTTGCGCAACTCATCGCCGGTAAGCATCGCAATGGTTTTTGATACTTTTTCCATAGCACCGTAAGCACTATAAGTTAACCTGTTTTGGCCTGCTTTCGACCGCCTGGTGGTAACAATAATTACCCCATTGGCAGCGCGTGAGCCATAAATAGCTGTAGATGATGCATCTTTCAACACATCGATGCTTTCAATATCGGCAGGTGCCAGCAAATCAATAGATGCTCCAGGCACACCGTCAATTACGTAAAAAGGCTCCTGTGCGGCGCCCTCGCGCAGGGTTGATGGCCCCCTTAAAATGGTTGCCGCCGGTTTGTTGGGGTCGCCACTTTTGGTAATATTTAAGCCCGCCACTTTACCTTGCAAAAGCTCGGCCGGGCTTGTTAATACGCCCTGATTAAAATCTTCAGCCTTTATCGAAGTGATAGCTCCCGTTACATCTTTGCGGCTTGATGTGCCGTAACCAATAACCACTACATCTTTTAATTGCTTGGTATCGGTTACCAGCGTAACGTTAACAATGGTTTTGCTCCCAACGGTTACTTCTTTGGGTACCGAGCCTAAAAATGTAAATTTTAAAACATCATTGGTACCGTTTACGGTTACCTGGTAAACACCGCCACTGTTTGTTGATGTTGACTTGCCCGAACTTTTTACTGTTATCACAACACCGGGAAGAGGGGCGTTGTTCTCGTCGGTAACGGTACCCCGTATTACACTACCTTGTTGCGCAAATGCGCTTGCCGATGCAATCAGCATAAATAACAGCAATGTGGCCGTTTGCCTTGCATCAAAAAACAGCCTTAAAAAACATTTGTAATTTTTTTTCATAAGTTTTAGAAACAATTAAAAAGTGAAATATTGGGGTTTATAGAAAGTGATGGCAATGATAGAAAAATATTAAGCGGCACCCAATCATGCACAGCCCTCCTCACCAGCCTGTTGAGTTTTATTCACCACAGGTTGAATACTTTGGCAGATATTGGCTCAAAATTGTGTCAAAAAAGGGCCGATTTGTTATTTTTTTTGTGCCTCTGAGTTAAAGAAATATTTTCTCTGTCAAAAAAAACGTTTAAGTTTCGCCAAGGTGATAATGAATAAAATGAATGGTGTTTTTATATATGAACAAGGTGAACAATTCGAACCGACTAAATACCTGCCCGACAGCCGCTTTCCCGGAGCCCGAAAAACCGTAAAACACATTTGTAATTTCTTTTCATAAGTTTCAATTAAATTGTTTTAGCATCCATTGTCTGTAACACTATTGCTGCCATAAGCAATTTAACAGCAATGATTTTAGCCGCAAAAAAACGCATATGATGTTAGCAACAAATAAACCCGGTATTAACTTATTGGCAAATTGAAACCGAATACCCAATTAGCAGAATCATTAAATAAAATAGCCTTATAGCTGATTATTAGAAAGATATAAAAAACAGACCCCATATTAAAAGTGCCGAAAATCAACTGAAAATTAACATTACTTTAAGAGTTTCTCATACGTGTAAATATCACACTAAATTAGGGGCATCCCCATTGGAGCTACTTATGCCCAATGCATGCAAGAGTTTTATTAGATTTGATTTAAAACCAGCAGGCAAATATTTTTATCTGCCCGCAACGCAAATCATCTACCAAACGTAATTGTTATTAAACTATAACAACAAAACAATCCAGTCATGAAAAAATTGATCTTACTTACTTTATTAATTGGCATGGGCACCTTAGCTTTTGCACAGCACAAAGTGGTTTGCTGCAGCAACCCATCGGCAACACAACGGTTTGCCATGCTGGCATCAAACCCAACATTCCGCATGGCGCATTTAAAGCCGCTACCTATCCGCTTCCAAAGCAGCATTGGCACAAATATTACCTACAAAACCCCAGATGGCAAGGAGTCGACAGCTTATTTATTGAAAGCCAAAACGCCTACCAACAACTATATCCTGGTAATTCACGAATGGTGGGGGTTGAATGATTTTGTAAAACGCGAATCGGAAAAGATCTATAACGACCTGGGCAACGTAAACATCATCGACCTTGACCTGTACGATGGTAAAGTAGCTACCGATCCTAAAGATGCCGGTAAACTGATGCAAGGTGTAAATGACGACAGGGCCAAAGCCATTATCAACGGAGCTATTGCCTACACAGGCACAGGTGCCCACATTGCCACCATAGGCTGGTGCTTTGGCGGCGGCTGGAGCCTGCAAACCGGTTTACTTGCCGGTAAAAAACTGGTTGGTACCGTAATGTACTATGGTATGCCAGAGCAGGATGTTGCCCGCTTAAAAACCTTAAACGGCGATGTGCTGGGCAATTTTGCCAATAAAGACCAATGGATAAACCCTAAAGTGGTAGGCAAATTTACTACCGATATGAAAGGAGCCGGCAAAAAACTATACCTGCACCAGTATGATGCCGACCATGGCTTTGCTAACCCAAGCAACCCGGCCTATAACAGCGATGCAACCAAAAACGCTTATGCCAATACCATATCCTTTTTTAAAGCACGATTAAAATAAACAAAAAGGATGCGTGTTACGTTATATGGGGCAAGCTAATCCTTGCCCCATTTTTTCGTACCATTGCATAAACTTTACGTACTTGACCTCAGCTGCTAAAAAAATTGTTTCTTACTTACTAAAAGCCGGTATATTAATTGTAGCTGCATGGTTTATATACAGGCAGTTCTCCAAAAAAAATAACGATCTTAAAGAATTTGAGCATTTAGCCTCCCACCTAAGTGTTACCAAGGTAGTAGCCACCATGGCTTTGGTAGTATTACTCATGTTTGTAAACTGGTTTCTGGAAGCCCTCAAATGGCGATACGTTACCAAAACACTTATCGATATTACTTTATGGGAGGCTGTTGAAGCCGTTTTTTGCGGCCTCACCTGGGCTGTAACAACCCCCAACCGTGTTGGCGAATATGGTGGCCGTGTAATGTTTTTACCCAACCGCAAACGTATTCCCGGTATTTTTGCCATGAGCGTGGGCTCGTTTAGCCAGGGTACCGTAACCAATGTATTGGGGGCCCTATCAATCATTTGGTTTGTAACCAACTATATACATACCAGCAGCTGGGTGCCTACCGGCATCATGATACTCGGGGTTATTTTGGCGGCGGGGCAGTTAATTATTTACTTCCATATTAGCTGGGTGGTTAGCTTGTTTGATAGCGTTCCGTTTATTAAAAAGTATCACCGCTTTTTTGCCATTATGGGGCAGTACAAAACGCACGAACTGCTTAAAACCATGAGCTTTAGCGTGGCCCGCTATGCTACATTCTCGCTGCAATATTTCCTGGTGTTTGAAATGCTGATACCGCAGATACCGGTTTTCTCTATGTTTATGATGCTGATGTTGTTTTTCCTCATTTCATCCATAGTGCCTTCGCTTGATCTTTTTGATATTGGGGTACGGGGGTTTACAGCATCACACCTGTTTATTTATATAACCGATCAAAAATTTGCTATTATAGCCGGTGTATCATCTATATGGCTCATAAATTTATTTATTCCTGCTATTTTAGGCTCTTTATTTGTTTTTAAACTCAAATTCTTTGATCGCAACGCTTAGTATAATATCGCTATTGTTTACAGCTTTTTACCTGCTGTTTGTAGTTTACCTCATAAACGGATGGTTCAATATAAAAACCACATCTGGTGTAAATAAATCGTCATTTAATACCAGGGTTACTATACTTATAGCAGCCCGCAACGAAGCCGAGAGCATTCATTTAACCATAGGAGATATTTTGGCACAGGATTATCCCAAACATCTGCTTGAAGTTATTATTGTTGACGATCACTCTACTGATGACACCGCTGCAATAATAGCCGGCTTTGCAGATCAGGGTATTACCTTGCTAAAGCTCAATGAAAAACAATCGTTAAACTCCTACAAAAAGAAAGCGATAACCGAAGCTATCCAATTATCAACGGGCGAGCTGATGGTGGCAACAGATGCTGATTGCCGGATGAATACCAAATGGATCTCTACCATTGTAACCTATTACGAAACCGAAAACCCGGTATTAATCTCGTCGCCGGTTACATTTTTTCAAGAAAAATCCACATTTGAGTTAATGCAAACACTCGAATTTTCGTTTTTAATAGGCATCGGAGCATCGTTTATCGGCAATGGCAGGGCATCCACCTGTAACGGCGCCAATATGGCCTACCGTAAAGATGTATTTAACGAAGTAGGCGGTTTTAAAGGCATTGATGAACTGGCATCCGGCGATGATGAATTGCTATTGCAAAAAGTAGCGGTGCGCTATCCCGGCAGGATAGGCTTTATTAAAAAAACGGATGCCGTGGTTTATACCCACGCCAAACCCAATTTAAAGGAGTTTATGCAGCAGCGTAAACGATGGGCATCAAAATTTACCGTGTATAAGGATAAGAAAATAGTGGTTATTGGACTTATTTTCTGGCTCTTTAACATATCTATACTATTGAATTTTTTCCTCGGACTTTTCTTTCCAGATATTTTCAAGCTTTTCGCGGTACAGTTTTTACTAAAATTTCTTTTCGAAGCCATTTATCTTATACCTATCACCTCCTTTTTTAAACGTGGTTACCTGGTAGCTTTATTGGTAATTACCATACCGGCACATGTAGTTTACCTTACCTATATGGGCCTTATTGGCAGCAATAAAAAATATCAATGGAAAGGCCGCGAGGTTACATAACGTAGCTGGCTTTTTAATAACAATGTAATTTGTACAGCACCCAATTGCTTATTGTGCCTATTTAAACGATATTTAGCCATTAAGCAATTAACTATTGGCCCAGCTTACCCCCTCAAAAAGAACGTGGAACGCCTTCAAGCGTAATAAAATTGCCATGGCAGGTCTTGTTTTTATTGCTATTACCTTGTTGGTAGCCATTTTGGGCTACCTGATATTGCCAGACCAAAGCCCCCATGCCAATAATATGACCATACAGCTGAGCATTAAAAAGCCCGGCGCAAAATTTATGATGCTGCGCATCCGTAAAAGCGAACAGGTTGATACGGTTGGCTTTTTTAGCCGAATGCTTTTCGGGCAGCCATCGTTTTACAGGGAGATACCTATAACAGGCTATTATTTTAAGCAGGATTCTATCCACGTAAACGAATACATTGGCGATGAGGATAAACCCGATGTAAAAGCCTATAATATTTTTGAAGTAGTAACCGGGATTAAACCCCGCTACCATTTCAACAAAGTGTTGATAAACCCTACGCTTACCTGCGAGAAAACAGCCGAGATCTACAAAAACTTTACCGATAAAATTAAAGCCGAACAAATAATTCATAAAACCTTTTGGCTTGGCACCGATGTTTATGGCCGCGATATGCTTAGTCGCTTGCTTTTAGGTACCCGTATTTCGTTGGCTGTTGGCTTAATGTCTGTTATCATCAGCATGCTGCTGGGTGTAACCATTGGCGCTATAGCCGGGTATTTTGGCGGCTGGATTGACGCTACGCTTAGTTGGGTGATGAATATATTATGGTCGTTGCCGGCATTGCTGCTGGTAATTGCCATCTCCTTTGCTCTTGGCAAGGGATTGTGGCAAATATTTATAGCAGTGGGGCTATCTATGTGGGTTGAGGTAGCCCGCCTTGTACGCGGCCAGGTAATGAGCCTTAAACAGGTAGAGTATATTGAAGCTGCCCGCGCATTGGGTTTTAACAATACACGCATCATTACCAGGCATATCTTGCCTAATATAACGGGCCCGATACTGGTGCTGGCCTCGTCAAATTTTGCTTCGGCTATATTGTTAGAGGCCGGGCTTAGCTTTCTGGGGTTTGGCGCACAGCCACCAATGCCTACCTGGGGAGGCATGATCAAAGAACATTATGGTTATATTGTAATGGATTCGGCCTTTCTCGCCATCATTCCGGGGCTGGCTATTATGCTGTTGGTGTATGCTTTTAACCTTGTTACGGTTGGTTTACGGGATGCCTTCGATATAAAATCACAAAGTACACGCATTTGAAAATATTTTTTTTACTTTAGTCAGGCGTACTTATAACAAATGCAATACAACGACGATAGTTCTGGCGAAGATGAATTAATCAGGCTGTTGCTAAAACGGCAATCCGAGCTAAACTCCTTATTGGAGATTACAAGGGCCATTAATAAAAATACCGCCACCCCAATATTGGTTCAAATGCTTGAGGTTATTCTGCAAAATTATCTGCAGGTAGGCAAGTTGCGCTTTCTTATCGAAAAAGAAAATAAGTTTGTTTGTATCTCCAAATACGGCGGCGATATGGAATCGGCCATGATGCTGAGCAAAGCATGTGGCAAGCTTAACAAAGTAAAATCGCCCATCGCTATAGCAGATCATGAAGATATATTACTGCGCAAATACAATTATTTTATCCCCATATACCATAAAAGCAAAGCTCTCGCTTACGCGCTCATAGGCGATTTTAATACCTCTGGCGAGATGCTAAACAACGATCTTAACTTCATTCAAACCCTGATGAACGTGATTGTGGTAGCGCTGGAGAATAAAAAACTATTTAAAGAACGTTTACAATCCGAACGTTTTCAGCGCGAAATGGAGCTGGCTGTTGAGGTACAGAATATGCTGATCCCGCTAAAGGTGCATAAGGATGCCGGGGTAGAGGTAGGCGCTAAATATCTGCCGCATCAAAACATCGGTGGCGATTACTTTGATTTTATCCGCCTAAACGAAAATGAGTTTTTATGGTGTATCGCTGATGTATCGGGCAAGGGAATTTCGGCCGCATTGCTGATGGCCAATTTCCAGGCCAGCCTGCGAGCCTGGGCCGCGGTAGAAGACGACCTTACCAATATTATCGATCGCCTTAATAAAATAGTACTTAACAATACCAAAGGCGAACGCTTTATAACCCTGTTTTTGGCCCGTTATAACGAAAAAAAACGCAAGCTCAATTATATCAATGCCGGCCACAACCCAACTATTCTGTATGCTGATGGCGAGGCTATCCCCCTAAAGCTGGGCACTACCATGATAGGGGTTTTTGACGAATTGCCTTTTTTAAACGAAGGCGAAATTGACATGGAACCCGGCAGCCTGATAGTAAACTATACCGATGGACTGATGGATTTTGAATCGTCGACCTCCAGGGTTTGGAACGAGGAAAAGCTGCTCGATTTTGTAAAGGCCAACGGCCACTTATCGCCCGATAATTTTAATGATACCCTGTTAGATCATCTAACCCACGTACACAAAAGCAAACCGATAGATGATATTACGCTGCTTACTTTAAGAATACTGTAAATAGGCACAAATTGAGCGAATTGGGGCTAATTCCACGAATTATAACACCTTAAGGCCAGCATATTCATTTTAGTCTTCGATCATTTTAAATGAAGAAAGTATTATCAAACAAGTTTCTTCTGTATCATTTACCGCTAACACTCATCCTGTTTAGCTTTTTCACCATGGAAAAATCGGTTATCCCGTTCGACGGAGGCTCCGATAGGTTATATGGCTTTCCGTTTTCCTATAAAACCGGCAACCTTGGCTGTACAGGCTGTTATGAAGTTTATATCGCTCCAATGACCATTGATTTGCTGATCTATTTTGTGGTGATAGCTATCATCCTTAAATCACTTGAAAAATCAGGCCTAAAACTAAGAACTCATTGGGCGGTCGGCTTGGCTTCATTAGCAATAAGTAGCCTGTTTATATACTTCTTTTTTGCAGTGCCAGACAGCCTTTCATATCGTTTTTATAACGATACACCATATAAGACCATTAGCAAAAAACTGATTTAGCCTATTTGAACACCTTACATCAACTATTACAAAACATTATCTTTACCAAATGTTAGCAGCAAGGTACCAGTACGATTTGATAGAAGCAGGGTGCGACGAAGCCGGGCGCGGTTGCCTTGCGGGGCCGGTTTTTGCTGCCGCGGTTATATTGCCGCATGATTTTGATCATGCTTTACTTAACGATTCTAAACAGGTATCTGAAGAAAACCGGTATCGCCTGCGTACCGAGATAGAAGAAAAAGCCATAGCCTTTGCCGTGGCATCTGTTGATAACCACGAGATAGACGAGATCAATATACTCAACGCCTCGTTTCTGGCTATGCATAGGGCTATCGAAAAACTACACATAGCGCCGCAATTTTTGATAATTGATGGTAACCGCTTTAAAAAATATCCCAACATACCCCACGAGTGCATTATTAAGGGCGATGGTAAATATTTTAGTATCGCGGCGGCATCTATTTTGGCAAAAACCTACCGCGACGATTACATGCTGCAAATTGCTAACGAACATCCCGAGTACGATTGGCACAGCAACAAGGGATATCCTACTATAAAACACCGTAAAACGGTAATGAAGATAGGTTTTACGCCATATCATCGTAAAACTTTCAGAGTTACCGATCCACAGCTAAGTATTTTTTAAAGTTACTTTGATAACCCCTTTGCGGATGGTATTTTTGTAGAAACCCGTCAATCATTTTGAAGATCCTTATTTTAACGCACCGTGTCCCATTTCCACAAAATGGCGGATATGCCATAGTGGTATGTAACACCATAAAGGGGTTGATTGCTCTTGGGCATGATGTATCGCTGGTATCGTTAGATGCGCAAAAATACAGCGGCGGCTCGCATGAGCAGGATGAGCTGCAGAATAAGATCAATTACACCTCCTATAAGGTAAACATCAACGTATCTATGATTGATGCTATGGTTAACCTGTTTCGTAAAAAATCAAACAATGTTGACAGGTATTACAATGCCGAGTTTGAAAAACTGCTGGTACGCGAGCTAAAGCAAAACGCGTATGATATTATACAGTTTGAGGGCCTGTTTGTAACCCCTTATCTGGCATCTATACGCAAGGCATCTAAAGCAAAGCTGGTTTATCGCTCGCATAATATAGAGCACCAGATATATCAACGGCTGGCACAGCAAAAAAGCGATCTGTTTAAAAAGTGGTACCTGCGCCTGGTTGCCAAGCGCATTAAGGATTACGAACTGGAACAACTTAATAAATTTGATGCCATTGCCGTATTTACACACCAGGATGAAAGCGCCATGCTATCTTACGGCACCACTATCCCTGTAGAGATTTTTCCTGTTGGTATCGATTTAGCAAGGTACAAGCCCGATTTTAGCAAAACGGAGTTTCCAAGCCTGTTTTTCCTGGGATCGTTAGATTGGCTACCCAACCGGGAAGGCATCGAGTGGTTTATTGATAACTTTCATAAAGATCTTACCGAAGGCGATCTGCGTGTTAAATTTTATGTAGCGGGCCATAACATTCCCGAGCGTTTTGACGATTATGAGGTAATGGGCAAAATTTTTATCCAGGGCGAAGTTGATGACGCTTTTGAATTTGTGAACAGCAAGGCCATTATGATAGTACCGCTGTTATCAAGCGGTGGCATGCGGGTAAAAATAGTTGAGGGGATGGCCATGCAGAAGTGCATTATATCAACCTCATTAGGGGCCGAGGGCATTAACTATACCAATGGCCTCAACATTATGATTGCCAATAACCAGGAAGAGTTTTACGATGCCATTGAACGTTGTATAGCCGACGAAGAATTTTGCAAAAGCATTGGCCTTAACGCCCGAAAATTGATTGAACAACAACACGAAGTAAATAAAGTTACACAAGACCTGGTTAAGTTTTATACTAATTTAACGAAGGCTTAACCCCTGCAAAAAATCAATCGCCATTGCTAATTTAAAGCGGTATAAAGGATGCTATTCTCCCTTATACCGGGTTGGCGTTGCACGCCCCTCCCAAAAAGCACGCTCCATTTAAGGCTAAAACATTTTATCCTGTTTGAGGTTTAAACACTGATCAGGACTTGATGCCGGATCAACTATAAATAATTGAAATTTTAATATTTACCCATACGCAAAGTGCAGCAAAGGAACAGAAGTACCCGGTTTTATTCTATTTTAAAGGTTTTGTTGTTGTTTCTGGCTGTAGGCATACAAAGCTATGCTTACAGCCAGGAAAAAAAAACTACAAATTTGTTAAAAACTGATTCGGTGAAACACCATGTAGATTCTGTTAAGTTTCAGGCAAAGGCCAATAATATATCCAAACAGTATGATGTGGCCAACCTGGTAAAAGACATTCTTCATCCACACAAAGCACCCGACTCTGTATTTAAAAAACCATCGGGCATTACTATAATCCCCAATATAGCATCCAACCCAAGTATTGGCTTTCAGTTGGGCATTAAGGCGGTAGCCGGCAGAAAGTTAGGCACCGACCCTAATACATTACTATCTGTAGCGGCAACATCAGTATCATACACTACTAAGGGCATTCTTTACTTTTATGTTAACCATAATATTTATGCCCCTGGTAATAAATGGAACTTTCAGGGTAGTATTGTTGTAGCTAAAAGCGTTACGCCCGATTACGGCCTGGGGATAGGCATGCCAGATCCAAACGGCAGTGCAGAAGACCAGGCATTGGTTAATGCCAACCGCAAACCAAGGGCTTATCACTCTATATATTTTAACCTGAGAGAAAAGGTATATAAGGAAGTTGAAAAAAATCTTTTTGTTGGTGCAGGTGTATCGTTTGATATCCGTACCAAAATAGTAGACAAGGCCGATACCACCAACCAGTTAACCCCTTACAATATTTATAGCGACGAGCATGGCTTTAAACGCGATGGCTACAGGGCCGATGGCTTGCTTTTTAACATACAATACACTACCCGCGATAATCAAAACAGGGCCTATAAGGGCATATATGCCGATGCCGGGTTCAGGGTTAATCAAACCTGGATGGGGAGTACCAAAAGCGCCGTACAATTTACCACCGATTTCAGAAAGTACTTTAGCCTATCATCAGAAAACCCCGGGCATGTGATCGCGATCTGGAACTGGGGCTCGTACCTGCTCAGCGGCGATATCCCTTACCTTGAATTGCCCGGCACAGCCAAAGATGGTAGTTTCCGAAGTGGCCGTGGATACACCACGGGCTATTTTAAAGGAACCAAGTACAACTACTCAGAAATTGAATACCGCTTTCCGATACTCAGCAATAAGTTTATTAGCGGTGTAGCTTTCTTTAACGAACAAACCGCCAATGACGAAACCGGCACGAAACTTTTCCAAAAATTTCAGCCCGGTGGCGGTGGTGGCTTGCGTGTGCTGTTTAACAAGGCAACCCGTACCAACTTATGCCTTGATTATGCATGGGGTAAATACGGCTCTAAAGGATTCTTTTTAGGCTTAAATGAGGCTTTTTAAAAAAGGATACAACAACAGAAAGCCTCTAAAGTTCACTTAGAGGCTTTCTAAATTTGATTTAGATTATTTATGTATCATGTAAAATCATTGCCGTTGACTTTAGTCAACGGAATAATGACTGAAAAACGAGGGGCTTTAGCCCAAATGTCGCCTGGATAATTGGGCTAAAGCCGCAATAATGCCTTCCGCTACTGTTGACTAAAGTCAACGGCAATGAATGGTTTTCGTTTTTAGACCGTTCCTTAGCGGCCTTCTGTTTATAAGCTACGCGGCCTTTTTCACTAAAAAACGCTTTCTGAGCCATTCACGCACCGGCTCATCATACAATTTAAGGGAGGCATACGCAATGGCAATACTCACAATAAGCACCAGCAGGCCAAAGCGAAGGCTATAGCTCATAGGCACCTTATTATCTACTACCCAGGCAGTATAAAAGTATATTAACGGGTAGTGTGTAATGTAAATGGGGTATGATATATCGCCCAAAAACTTGCAAACCTTTGTAGCAAATTTACCGGTAATGTTACCACCGGCACCAATGGCAACAATAAGCGGAAACATAATGATAATAACAAAAGCCTCATACAAACCATTCATCCATAGAGTTTGAGGGCCGCCAATACGTGGGATAAACAACACCAAAACAATAAGCAGGCTGCATACCGCAAAGGCTCCTTTAATATGGATAAGTTTACCTAACCGCGAGAGCAATACACCGCCGAAAAAAGGATAAAGCAGGCGGAGAAAACCAATATTAAGCTGAGTTTTATCAACACTCCATCCGCCAATAACATCCCCTTGTGGGCCGGTTACCAAATAATTAACCAGTAACCCGGCAAATATGAATACCAATATGGCAAGCAGCGTATTAGAAAACTTGCGCACAAACAGCGCGTATAAAATATTAGCTATATACTCGAAAAATAACGACCATGCCGGACCATTAAGCGGGTGCATCTCCTGCCATCCGCGAATGTCCATTGATGGAAGAATCGGGATCATGGTAAAGCCAACCAGCATTACCAACAGCATTTTCCAAACAGGTGTTGAGGCAATGGGAGGAAATGTGCCGCCCGCCTGCGTGTAAAAAAGCGCTGCTCCAATCAGCGTGCCCATAATAACCATAGGCTGCAAGCGTATAAGCCTGCGTTTGTAAAAGTCCCATTGCGTCATTTTCCCCCAGCGATCATCATAAGCATAGGCCACTACAAAGCCCGATAGTAAAAAAAAGAAATCGACCGCCAGATAACCGTGATTAATGATCTGGGCGAAACGGTTACCGCCGGCATTAGCTTCGAGTACGTGAAAGGAAACTACTATAATTGCGGCCACGCCACGCAATCCGTCCAGAATTTGGTAATGGCTTTTTGATTCGAGATACGCAGGTTGTTTAGTCATTAGGTGTTGCAGTAATTTTGTTTAAAGGTTATTTGGGTTGTTGATATGGTTTGTACATGCTTGGGCATTGCAATTATAAATATGCTTTAATTTACTTAAAATACAAGAAAATAAATTTGCAATTGGTTTACAATTGAGGGCCTAACCCCCTGTGTTTTTGCGACACAATGATAGTTAAAACATTTAGTTTAGGAAGCTGATAAACTAAACTTTTTGTGTAACAAAACTAATAAGACGGGGAAAATAAATTTTTACAGCAGAATAAACCAGCACTATCGCGCGGCCGTTTCCTGATACTGACTATCATCCGTATCGTCATCTGTTTGTGGCAGTATTCGAATTATTTTCATGTAACGGCCCATGTAGTAATCGTTCATAGCTGTTTGTGTAACACCGTTGGCTTCGCCCGATGTGGAGTGGATAAACATTAGCGGGTCGCCGGGCATTGATACTACAATGCCGATATGGCCCGCCCGCCGGGTATGTTTTTTGGTACCGGTAAAAAGTATCAGATCTCCAAATTTGGCATCTTTAAGGTCAACCAGGTTGGGGAAGGACGCAAAATCTGCCGAACTCCGGGGAATCTTTATTCCGAAATGATTAAAAACGTAATTAACAAAACCCGAGCAATCGAAACCTCTTTCGGGGTTAGTAGAGCCGTATTGGTACCTTATTCCCTCTAACGATTTTGCAAAAGAGATCAACTCTTCGGGGCTTGTGCAGCCTGTTGCGATAGCGGTATCCTGCACTCTTTTGGTGTAGGTATTGTATCGCCTGTGTTTATGGGTAACTTTTGTTGATTTATGCCTTTTAGGTGTCGCCAATACCATGGCCGACATGTAAAATGATAAGAAAACAAGGATTAGGACCTTGCAACCAACATGATTCTGCATTTTGTAATGATAGGCAAAAAATATTTGCCTATCATTTTTTTGTAAAATTATTTATGCAAGTAATTGAGCAGGTGATCTAAAAAAGGAATCCAGACCAGTTATCCCTTGACATTATCGGTATTTAAATTTTTCTTTTTGATGGTGCCAAAATAGGTTTGTAATTTGATCCTGTTCATTTTTTACTGTTACTTATTTCAGTAGACCTCCACAGACCTTTCGCTTTTTTTGCCCCCCTTAATTACAAACAAACCAGCGGTCAGCAGCCTTTTGGAGTTCGCCATAATCCTGGTCTCCAGCAGAAGCCCAGGCAACAATCCCGTCGGGGCGTATCAGTACGGCGCTTACAGCTAACCTGTCTTTGGCATGGCCTGAAACATACTTCATTCGATCACTATAATTACCCACCAAAGTTTTAAGTGCAGTATTTTCCTCAAAATCAAGCAGTATTCCCCGGCCGTCGTGCATTAGCCCGCCAATGGTTGAACCATCTTCCAACTCAAAATTGGGAACGCTATAGCCAATCAGCGGGTGATTGCCGCCGAGATCGTAGTGCGTGAAAACACCCCACACACGCCCTGCAAAATAAGTGGCACCATCACGTGTGTCCATAATATCGCGAAAAATTGCGTTCAGTGCGCGGGCCTGTGGGCTTAGTTTCATAATTGCAACCTGCGCGCGCGACCAATCCAGCACCTGTACGCCAATTGGGTGTCGCTCGGTATAATAACTATCCAATAAGCCTTCCGGTGCCTTCTTCTGAATGGTTGCGGCTAGCTTCCAGCCCAGATTCATCGCATCGCCCAGCCCAAGGTTAAGCCCCTGACCTCCCAGCGGCGAGTGAATATGCGCAGCATCGCCGGCTAAAAGTACCCGTCCGTTGCGGTAAGTTGTGGCCTGCCGTGCCCGGTCAGTCCACGTGGTGGCAACATGCAAAGCACTGATGGTAACATTGGTGTTCGAGATGCGGCGCAGCATTTCTTGTACATGTTGCAGCGTGATCGGCTTTTTTGAATGATGAAATGCCCCGGCATCAAAATCCTGTATGAGTACGTAACCCGGCTGCGATTGCATGTACATGCCTGCTGGTGTCACGTTTCGGCCCGGGCTAAGTTTCTCCGGGTCGGTAATGTCAACCAGTGTAGAGTAGCCGGTAAATTCCGGCTCGGTACCGGCAAATTCAAAACCACCTACCTTGCGAACAACACTTCGGCTTCCATCGCAACCCACAAGCCATTTACTGTGAAAATATTGATCATCAGACTGGATAGTTACCCCATCTGCAGTTTGATGAAAGCCGGTAATAGCAAGTCCGCGCCGGATCTCTACCCCCAGGGCTTCTGCGCGGCGGGCCAGCACCGTTTCAATCTCCTCTATTTCAGAAATTAAACCGGTTTCGGTAGAACTTGGTAACCGATATTTCCACTGTGAGGTGTCGATATTGCCGTCAAGAAATGGAATCCCCGCGAAGTGCCCGCCCTGACGTTTGGGGCCTTGCTGGGTATTTTGGTGAGGGTTTTTAAGGCGTTTATGGAGTTCCAGTTCTTTTAATAAATCACGGCGGTATAGCGCTTCAACAGAAAGGGCATTAAGTCCCCGTATTCCGAAAGGAAGTTTCTTCAACGGCGAGTGCGGGCTCTCTGCCTTTTCCAGTATCAGTACCGAACATTTGGCCAGAGCCAGTTCACAGGCGAGGAATAGACCTACAGGCCCTGCACCAGAAATGATCACATCGTAAAAAGGAGGGCCTTGTGCTGATATATTGCTTTCAAGAGTATCTTTCATATAAAATTATTGAAGCACAAAGTTCCCGAATGCTGCTGTCTTAGGCTTGTATAAACGCGACAAAATCGTTGCTTGCAACCGGTTTCTCTGCCTTTGCTTTTCGCGCGAATGCCGCCGGAGTAGTGCCGCTATAGCGTTTAAATTCCCGGCTCAGGTGAGATTGATCCGCATACCCCAGCTCATGAGCTAAGCCGGCAATATTGGAATTTGGATAAAGCCATAATTGGTTTCGTACCTGCTCAAAGCGCATCAGGCCCGACACATCTTTAACGCTATAGCCAGAAGATTGCTTAAAGTTTCTTTCCAATGTACGAACCGTAGCATGAGCCGCCGCAGCTACCTGGCTTACCGGCATAGTACCGTTTGCTTCTCTCATAGCAACTCCTGCTTTAAATAGCATACTGTTGGCAGCAACCCGCGACCGCGCATTCAGGAAATACTGTTTTACCTCAACCAGCGCTTCATCTATCCTGCCTGCATCAATCCACTTAGCCAACGAGAATTGAAGCTGGGCTATAGGATGCTCAAATATGCGCACTCCATCTTTACCAGACGGCAGTCCGAGCAAATCGAACACGGTCCAGGGAAAGCACCTGATACCAATGATTTCTAAACGGTTTTGTGTGTAAAAAACAACAGGCTGATTGAGCAGCCCCATCATAAACGGCGATGGCAATGGCTGCAAGCCCCCATTGTAAGAAATACTACAGCCGCTTCCGAAATGAAAAATAATTTCAGCGTAGCCGTCGGGTAGTACCTCAAAGCCCGATTGTAGTTCTCCGGAGTCTCTGCTGTTGTACCAAAAGCACTTTATGGTATCCCGTAGCTCTTCAGGAGGTTCAAATTCTTGGTGCTGCATTTTGAAAGATAGCATATTTGGGGGTGTATTGGATACTGGCATGAGTGATATTTTGTGTTTTGCGCAAAAGCGCCTTTATTTTTAAGTAAAGCGCTTGGGTAGCCCCAACAAGACAATTCTGAAACCATTTATTAATGGGTTCAACCTTTTACTAAATATTTGATTTAAATTAGTGAACAAGTTTTATCGAATGCAACACAATGCAGTTTGTTTTGGATGCCCGATCCTTACATGTTGCAGATACAATTAAACCAGCAAAACAGAATAACTATGAATAAAAGTCTTTATCATTTTGGGATCTTTTTTTTAGGATTAACTGCCGCTTGCGGCTTGGCTCTGGGAATATTTCAATTTCTGTTTGGAGTTCAGCTTTTTATGCAAAATTCATTTGTTCCCTGGTTTTTAATGATGCATATTGTTGCAATAACAGGAGTGATAATCGTGTTGAAGTACTATCACTATCAGAAGTATTGGGCCGCTTTCTATACAGGGATGATTGCCACCATAGCAAGCCTTTGTTATAATGCTATTTTTTTGAAAATGTTGCTGTCAAGATCATCAAGCAACTATTATGTACCCGTAGTTCTTATTTCTTTATTTATCACCATTTTGTATACGCTGATTCTTATTTTTTCCAGTACCCGAAAAAAAATTTGGTTAAGAATAGCCGGCGCCTACATGTTAGTAATAGGCCTGGTTTTAGTACTATCTATTGGCTGGTCCCTGCTATCCAAAGATGTTCAACTTAATGGCATATTAGCAAAAATTATCCAATGGACCTCAATGGCCGGCGGCTTGGCTTCCGTGCCGTTTATTATGCATTTTCTAAGTGAAATCAAGCTCTCAAACCCAGAAAACACCAGTCCCGTTAAGCAATCTTTAAAAAACACATTGGGTATTATACAAACATTGGCTTTGATCGCCGTATTAATTCCCGGAGTAATGCTAACTTCCGAAGGTAATTCATCAAAATATTGGGACGATGTGAATTTTGAAAAGACCAAAAGAATGGCTCAATTATTTGAATCCCGGAGCTTTGTGAACAGTAAAGGCGATACCCTGTTTTACCATTTACTAAAGCCATTAAATTTCGATCCACGAAAGAAGTATCCTTTGGTTGTAAGTCTCCCATACGGTGGCCAACCAGCGACTGATAAGATCAGGCAGATGGAGGGTGCTGTAGCAGCTGAGGAATTATCAACTGATATTAATAGATTAAATTATCCTGCATTTCTTTTTATACCAAATTGCCCGCCGGGATCTGGTTGGGGAGGTATTCCTAATTATCCATCGGTAGATTCGTTGGTTTATGAGGCCATTAGTTCACTGGATAAAGAACCCGGAATAGATGTAAAAAGACGCTATGTTACAGGATTATCAAGAGGTGGTTATGGGGCCTGGCATTTTATCTGTACCCGGCCGGATATGTTTGCCGCCGCGATACCTGTTAGTGGGGGTGAAGACCCTAAACTTGCCTCCAGAATTGTTAATATCCCTGTATGGGCATTTCACGGTGCTAAAGACAAAAACGTTCCTGTTAGCGGTTCACGTAATATGATCAACGCGATTAAAAAAGCAGGCGGAAATCCCAAATACACCGAGTTTTCAAATGAAGGACATAACATTTGGTATCAGGTTAGTATTACACCTGGTTTATGGGACTGGCTTTTTGCCCAGAAACGCAATCAATAATTATTGATTATCGCTAGTAACGACCCTCATCTCTGATCATACAGGATCAGCTGAAAAATAATCAAAACAAAAAGCCTCAAATCTTTCGACTTGAGGCTTTCAATTTTCGTAGCGGGAGCAGGACTCGAACCTACGACCTTCGGGTTATGAGCCCGACGAGCTACCAACTGCTCCATCCCGCACTATTTTGTTGGGGCTGCAAAGGTATGATAAGTTTTGACATTCCCCGCTTTTATTTACAAATTACGAAGATACGGCACAGCTAACCACCTCTTTTACTTCAGCCTCTATAACTTTCGCATACCCAGAAACCAGAAGACGAGTGTTATTGTTGAACAATTGAAGCATTTAATGATCCTATTTAAAGGTTCTATATGCTTTCGTCTTATTCAGACTTGCTAAATAGATGCCCGACTTTATTAACCCTCAACTTAGCATCCTGATCCACAAAAATTCTGCTTGACCCGCCATATCCCTAATCCGTGAAAGCCTTAGAAAATGTGCATACAAAACAAAAGCCCTTCAGACTTTCATCTAAAGGGCTTTGTTTTCCTGCGGAATGGACGGGACTCGAACCCAATCGCATAATATCCTAATTTTCAATATATTACAAGCTTGCAAACGTGGTGATTCCCGAATTCTCCACAAATAATTTGCAACAGTTTAATTCCTAATGACTTATATAAAGATAAGCATTAATAGCGATTGATGCAATATATGCTGCAAATAATAAGTCCCGTGTTGATGATGAATATCAGTACCCTTTTCCTATTCATTTTTGGATTCAAAAATGACAACAGACAACCGACGACATGGATCAGAGATTATTTAAAAAGCGTCCCGAACTGGGTTTGCTAATATGGTTTTAGTTTCTTTTTACCAATCCATATTAGCCGCATCATCAAGCTGTTGCTGAAGTTCGTAGCAATATCTTTCCATAGTTTCCATATCGTCACACAAAGCCTGATAGAATCCGTTTGCTGCATAAGGTACAATTGTAGGCAAATCGCTTTCCTGGGTATAAAACATAGCTGGCTTTAAGCTACCCGTTTGAAGGTACATGATAAATCCCCCGATCAAAGCAATGGTCTCACCATCATTGAACACCAGCCCGCCTTGTAAGGAAAATCGATTACGTTGCCGCTTATAGTTCACGATCACCGGTACCGCACCAGTTTTAGAGTGAAAACTAAACGCGTTTCCTTCCTTGCCAAACGCGCCGTGAGCTACAAAGTTTCGTAATTGCTGCCTAACGAGCAGTAGTTCGTCCAAGAATTTGACTGCGGTTTTTGAAGTGTCTGTGATAGCTGCCCTAAACTTATCCTTCCATTCCGCTTCGATTAAGCGGGTGATCATTTCACCGTCTGCTAAGCCCTCAGCAATGATGGCCAAATGGATAAACAAATGCTCCGTCCAACTGAAGAAAGCTTCGACACAGGAAATAGCGTACCAGTTAGCTTTTTCATCGTGCTTGTAACTCAGAGACAGCGAGTTGGCCACTTTACTAAATTTGGTTACTTCTGTTTTAGTTTCGTATTTATTCCGGCTGAAAGCTGCCAGGCCAGACTCTGTTTTGTATTGTTCCAACAGGAAATTGAAGCGAGCAAACAGCTTCCGGTTATTATTATTGACATTTAGATTCGATTTCTTAATGGCTTCAGCCGCTATGTAGTCATAAAAGGGCCTCGCTGATTTAACAGCCCCGTTGATTTTTCGTACAATTTCTTCAGCAGCAGTCTCGTCTGTAGCCAGGTTCTGCACGAATATGCCGAGCCCCATTTTGCGGTACTCCACCAAAAACGTTTTACCTTTGTAGTCTATCGGAAATGACCAGGCAATCTTTTCGAATTTACCTAGGTTAGGAAATTCCAACAGATCGGCAAACAGAAAATAGACAAGGTAGTAGACCGGCAGCTGGTACCCGGCTTTGCTTCTGCAGTCCACACGGAAAAAGATGTCTGGTATTTCGACTGCCTTAATTGCAGGCTGGATTGGTGACAATATCTTTAAAGCTTTGCTTTTATAGGATTGAATCTCCATTCTGATATTGATGTTTTAAAAGTTTATTTGCTTAGCAGGCAGTTACGCCAGTTTGATCACGCCTAAAAGTGCTGGAGAATTACTAGGAAAATAGCGCCCTGCCTTTTCACTTCCATTTTTACTACTGTTGATTGGTAATCAAGTTTTTTTAATAGGATAATCTATCAATGTCACTAACTCTTCAAAAATTATCCTTACGTCCGTTTTTATCGGTTCTATGTCGGACTTTCTTGCCCTAAAACGCTTGCTATGAACACTCGAATCAGCCAACAATTTTATTTTGGGCAAATTCTCTTTAACTATCTTTGACAGTTTCCACGAGTTTTCAGCAATAGATGCCTTAATTAAATCTGCAAGCTGCAAATAGTCGCCTTTAGGTGTCTTAATTTTTGATTCTATCCCTTTACTTTCAAACAATTCTATAATCAGGATTTCGCAAATCTTTCTGAGCATAAAAAGACAGGAGTTGTATAATCTCAGATCATAACAACTGCTTGCTTCACTAGCGAAGGCAGTTAAATAACTCGGTGCTTTTTCAAAAATGGCTAATGGATACAACGAATTAGAGGGTGGACGTTCTGTCGGGGTACCTATCTCGGTTTCGATCTGTTGTGTAATCTTGGCAAAAAGGATGTACCCGTTCTTTGTACGAAGGAATTCTTGGTCTATTCCCCTTTTAGAATAACGTGTCAAATATTGCGCGATATTGGAATAGCTGTTTAAATGCAATTCATCAAAACATTGCTTTATGTTTTTCGCTGCAATCTTTTCGTCATTCTTCATGTGCTGAAGGAAGAAAACAAAATATTTGATTTGTTTTCCCGCAGATAATGCAGAAAAGTCCGGGACACTTTTTATGAAATTTTTTAGATGCTCCATTGTTCAGAAACTATAGACGAAACATTTCTTCAAGAGCCACTGATCCAAGTCTGCTAAGTTTCCATTTACCGCTTTCAATCCCTTCAAACCACTGAGTCTCGTTCTTTACATTGTTGATTAATTGGACTAGAGAGTTCTTTCTCGTTAGCTTTAATATTCGGTAGGCATAGTCAATATTTCCAGCTGTGAATGTTTCGGTTTTGCTCAACTCACAGATATAATAGGCTATAAGCCCGAAAACATCTTTATTGCTACTTGGCTTAAATTTATCAAAAACCTCCTGCAAGGAAGGTTTTTTTTCACTTTTAACCACATCAAAATCCTCAAGTACAATCTGTTTTGATGATTTAGATGCTTTGACGACTGTTGCTGTTGCTGGTTTTTCTTTCGTTACTTTTTTAGACGTAGGTGATTTACTATTCTCGTAGGCGCCTTTTATTATTCCGCTGGCAGTTCCAAGCACAAAATCTGAAACAATATCTACTTTATCAAATTCAATCCTGAACACTCCCTCACTTGCTGTATCAAAAAACGTCTTGCGTAATCCGGTCCAATTGCCGCTGAAGTTTCTATTTCTAGAATCATTTTTTCGTTTATTCAGATAGGCGCTCCTTACCTGATCATACGTAAAAGTTTTTGCTCCATACCCTCCTTCGTAAAATGCAAAAATGAGTATCCATTCCATTTCACTAAGCTTTCTTTTATGTAGTAGGTCATCTATATGGAGATATTTTATCAACTTTTTATCTTGATTAACTGAATTCAAATTGACAAAGGATTTTTCCTCACTAACTTCATTTTTAGATTCTAAATTCTTTGCTTCTTCAATTGGCAGTTGATGTTCAATTTGGTTCGCCCCATTGTTTATTGGACTTACATCGAAAGTATGAGGATAGCTGTTTTGAGTTATATTTTCAATTAAAGATTTAAGCCCCTCTTTTCCAACTTCGTTGCTTAAACCAACATCACAGCGAATTTCGTCGCCTTTTTTGTAATAATGGAATGTATTTGGTTGGCCGTTTGAAGCAACAACAGCATTAATTTCTGTGCCGCATTCTCCGCAAAATTTAGCGCCTTTTTCCAACGCAGATTTACATTCCTTACATTTTAGTCGACCACCGCATTGATTGCAAAAGTTGGAGCTATTTAAAACAGAGGATTCACAATTATTACAGACAAGTAGTTCCATTAGTTACTAAAATTATGATAAAGACTAAGATCAAATATAATATTTATAAATTACAAAATCTTTTACATGTTCTTGACTTCCAACAGCTATTGCTTAAAATTAGATTCGTAACTTAATTATGAAGTTCGTAAGTAAATCAGCATTCACACCCAAAAGTGGGATAAGTATAAACGATAAAACGCTATGTACTGAACACATTAATGATTATGCTATTCGCGAGAATATCATTAAATGGGGTTACAAAGGAATCTGCAATTATTGCGGTAAAAGAAGAACAGTTGCATTATACAAAGATATACTTCCTTTTATAAGTCGAGGCATTCATCATTTTTTTGGCGAGGTCGAGGATGAAGGCGTTCATTACGACGATGAGGAACAGGAATATTGGGGGGCATCAACCTACCAAACAGATGAAATGCTTTTTGATGAAGCTGGGTTAATAGTGAATAGTCAATACTTAATCGACGATTTGGTCCAGTCCTTCGGCGACGCTTTATGGTGTGAGAAAGACCCCTATGGGGACAGAGAAAGGGATATATTGAAATATGATTGGAAGGAGTTTAAACATGTTGTTAAACATCGTTCGCGATATGTTTTTATGGGTTCTAAGCAATTTCAAACAGGGATCAACGGAACCTCGGTAGAAGAAATACTTCATGAAATTGGCAGAAGAACAGATCAGTTGAATTTATTCAAGTGGATTGAACCTGGCACCAAATTTTACAGGTGTAGACAACATACCGTAAAGGCTATACCCACAAAATCGAAAGATTTTACGGCTCCCCCCGAAGATCGGGCAATCTATCCTAACCGAATGAGCCCTGCTGGCATTCCTATGTTTTATGCTGCGTTTGACAAGGGCACCGCCTTTTTAGAAACATTTGATAAAACGTCTCCGCTAAAAAATAGGATGAGTACGGCAATATTTTTAAACAAGGAAAAACTTTACTTGCTTAACTTAGCCGACCTTCCAAAAGTTCCAAGTTTGTTTGATGAGAAGTTAGGCAAATATTTAGACACAATAATTTTTCTTCATTCATTCGTAGAAGATTTAAGTGCACCAATTTATAAAGACGGCAGGGAGCACATTGATTATGTGCCGACACAGATTATAACTGAGTATTTTAGATATACTTTTAACGACCTGACAGATATTGCGTTGGACGGGATAATTTATCCCAGTTCTAAAAACTCTGGTAAAAACGCTTGCGTACTATTTTTTAATCAATCAGAATGTTTGAAAAATCTTGATTTTAAAGCCGACCTGCTTACAAAGCGAAGGATCGTCAAATGAATTTATAAATAGGTTAGAAATCGTTATTAATCTGCTCAACCGATATAATTTTGGTTAGTAGGATATCAAGCTGTTTACTCGTGCATTTATCATTGTAATGCATTCGCAATGAATTGATGGTGACTTCAATTTCATCGATAGTTTTCACAATGATATAGGTAATGTCTGTTGGCTCAAATTCTACCCTTATATCAGCTATAGTGTCATTTAATTCAACTTTGGTGTGATCATAATCTACGGGATTAAACCTTGCTTCTATATCTTTACGGTTGTTTTTAGTAGGCACATACCGCCATTCTCTCTCGTTGTAGAAGCGATAATCTTTAAAAGAAAAATCCCCCCGCGTTAAATCTGCCTTATAGTTTTTCGCATAAGCAATCATTTTTTTTTATAAAAGCCATGCTGTTTAAATCTGCTTTGGTCTTTTTTTTTAGCCCCGTTTCAATAAACTCAAATATTAATTTATTAATGTCCGATCCTTTGGATAGATATAGAACAGGATTGATGCCATGGTATCCAGCCCAGTCCTTGGACAAGCCAATTCCATAACTTCCATAAGCACTGATATGATTCTGAAATGTAGAAAAAGGGATATCGCAGAAGGATATCATCGGAACGGCCATGTGCAGGAATCTTCTATGGCTTTCTAATCGTTCCAAGCAATATTTCACTTTAAACCCTTCAGTCAATATACCTAATAAATTATCCAGTTCGCTGGTAAAATGTATAATCGAATTTGTACTGACTGCCATCTTATGATTGAATGGTTACTTCTTGTTCAACAGTAACGCGGTTTTCTATTTCAAAAAGTTCATAGATAGGAATGGTGGTATCTAATGCCTCAAAGCTTATTACAATTGAATAAGGTATTTTCTTCTTAATGTCTTTTTCCCAACCGTGATGACCGACTACGGCAAGTGAAAACTCTTCAGGGAGTTTATTTGAACTTATAATTGCCCAATCTTTTTGGGTTGTGCTATCCTGGCGTTTAACGTCCCGTACAATGCCATTATTCCCCCTGTTGAAAATTGTCCACTGCATCGCACCTCTTCCCCCGCCATTAATTAAGGGGTTGTCAATTGATTTTATTACCCTATCGCAAAATTCATTATAGCCCTCATCTGGAGTTGATATCTCCCAGGAGAGCCATGAAGCTAAGTAGGATTTGGTATATTTTCGTGTTCTTCTAACCGGTGTCTTAAAATCAAGAGTAATTTCAATTAGAATCTCATTATCTAAACCTGGCCGGTTAATCGCAGTTGGAACCTTTACCATAAAAACATCGGCAGACTTAGGATTTACTTCACCTTCTGACAGAAAAGTAATTCGATTTGCCGTGTTTTGGGTTGCTCTTTCTAATGATGGTATACCATACCCCATACATTTCAGATCGGTCAAAGATGGATTTCTCCATTTGTTTTCAGGTAATCTGGCTGATTGCACGATCAAGGCTTTATAAGAAGATGTTGTTAGTTGAGGGAAGTTTTTATTTAGCCAGCCTGCGATATGGGTTACTTTCGGGGTAGCAAATGATGTACCCACAGAATGCTTTGAAACTGCGGAATGGCCACCCCTTGTAGAACATACCAATTCAGGGCTGATTGACTCTTCGTTACTTATCAACTGGTTGCCAAGCTTTTCATATACAAAATCCCCTCCGTATTCAACTACATCTGGTTTAATCATATCCCATAATCCTAGTCCGGTCCTCGTGAACGATGAAGGTTCATCCCTGTGTCCAAATGATTTTTTATCAGGGTTATCAAATTCACCAATACAAACGGAGCCAACTGCTAAGCTAAAAGCAGAAATACCTGGGCTCGATATACTATTTGCGAGGATGTCATACAAGAAATCAGGATATGGAGGGCCGCTAGCTAAAATCTCCCTTAATCCGGGATGACCTGCAATGCTTGATGATAACGATATATTTCCCGTTGAAACAATAAACAACTTATCCTGTTCAACGCTAATTTTATCAATAGTAGCTGCCCATGCTGGCATATGTGTCCCACTAAAAGCTCTTTCTTCTGCAATTGACAGGTTGAAAATTCGACTTTCCGCGAACCTGTTTGTAACATCAATCATAAGTTTTGCCGGATCGGTACCAACAGGTAGCTTATTGTGTTCATCTAGAACACGGGCATTTTGAATCCAGAATGGCAGAGTATGTTGTCCAGTTCTTGGAATTGAATTGTAATATAACACCGCCCCGGCAACTTTGGTTCCATGCCCACCGCCGACAACTTTATCATTAACATCCGAATCATGAGCAATGAACGATGTTGAACTTCCAAAATCAATAGCACCCTCTAATAATCTATGTCTTTCCTGTATGCCGCTGTCAATTATACAAATTTTGGGATCTGTAGCTTCCGGAGGAATAAGATCAGGATTAATTTCTATGTAAGTGTCACTCGTGGCTGTTGGAAGTTTATATGAATTGATTTCACCTAACTCGTATAGATATTGATAGGATAAAGCAATGTCTTTTAAGCCCTTGCCAACAATGCGAAAAGAAACGTAAAAACTATCGTTAAAATCGATATACCCACTTATTTTTTCACCGCTGTACAAATCAATTAAGCGGTCAAATTCGTCTTGCCTATTAAAGGATTCCTCGTCCCTGGCCTCTAATGTGTTATTTCTTTCAGCTTCCCAGGCCGCAATTTTCACCTGATAGGCCTCGTCTGATAGCGTCTTTTTCTCTGGATAGTCCTTTACAAAACTGTAGCAGGCAATTCCTGCATAAACATTGTACTCTTCATCATCAATGATTTGATCCCATTTTTGGCTCAGTTCAGGGGTAAGTATGTGCTCTAGCCTCCAAATTACGCCATCATTAATTTGCCAGAGTTTAGCAGCTGTATTTTTATAGGTGCCTGTGTTATTAAGGAATTGCTCTATTTTATCAGCTAAAGAATTAAAATCATCTACAGATACCCCAATAATAAATCCGTTGTCCTCCTCCGAAAGTATTTCTATACCCCAATGCCTTAACGATTCTAGCGTAAACGAATCAAGGTCAACTTGTAAGTAAATTGGCTTAATGTCTTTAGAAAATATGTCGGGAAGGCCATTTCGTTTCCTTTCTTCCAGGTGTTGTACCCAGGAATCTCTGAGATTATTAATCTGGGACTTAAGTGCATTGCCGTGTGAGGATCTATTAGCAAGATTTGCAATCGTTTCATCCCCTTTTTTATTGTTTCCTCCGCTTGGGAAATTATAAGCTCCAAATAATTTGCGGGTCAACCTCAAATGAGGGAAGTCAGCCATGTTAAATTAGGATTAGGTTTTGTTATATAATTGATTTTCAGTTAAAGATATAACAAAATGTGCTTTCGATACAACACCATTTCCATGAATAACAGAATTCTTAGCAGCGTCATTTGCAATTTTAACAATTAAGGCCGCAGAGAATCCAATCATTTGTTTCGATAAAGAGTTCCAATCTACGTCTTTATCCGTTTTTATGCTGGACAATGTTGTCTTCAATATGCGTTGAATTTCAGCTTGACCTGGTTTGGGAACTTCAATGATATCGTCAAATCTTCTGAAAAGTGCTTTATCAATAGACCCTTCAAGATTCGTGGTAGCAACAATAATTCCCGGACCGTCATAGTCCTCCAACACATTGAGAAGAATATTGACAATACGATGCATCTCCCCAACGTCTTGTTTGTTATCCCGCGACTGCGCAATGAAATCAAACTCATCTAATAATAGTACACAAGGATAGGTCACGATCACCTCAAACAACTTTTTAAGGTTGGATGCTGATTCGCCTAAATAAGATGAAATTATTGCCTCAAATCTTACCTTCAAGAAGGGTAGTCCGATGTTCCAGGCAATTCTTTCCGCGCTCATGCTTTTACCACATCCGGGCGCGCCATGAAATAAGATTCTATGTCTTGGTTTTAAACCGAATTGAGCCAGCCGTTCCCTAGCTACATATTCTTGTTCAATCCGCTTGATTTTTTTTTCTATCTCGTCATTTAAGATCATTTCATGACGGAGTTGATCCCGAAAAATCTCCGTTGCTAATGGTATATTGTTTCTCCGGTCTGTAGGAATAGAGACAGTACTGCCGAAGATGTTTTTTAATTCACCTCGAAAATGTTGACTGGTTTGAACGTTCTTGGAAAGGATCGTTTTTAATCTGTCAGCCAGTTTAGAATGCCCCTTTTTGCGCTCATCATCGATAATTGTTTCAGCAACCTTTACGATATCATCGTTAGGATCGCCGTCTATTGAGCGGAAAAGCCTGACTAACAAGTCTTGATTCATATAATGAATGATATTTACTAATTTACAAATATATTTAACTAATGCATATATCTTCAATTAATAATGCTGGTTGCTTTTTAGTATCTCAGAATTAGTTTATAACCATAATGAGGCTCTTGCTTGATTAGCAACATACAGAGTTAATTAATACCCGTCTTGTTAAATCTATAGGTTACCAGTTACTAAAATGCAAAAACACAATGTGTGTTAATAAGAATTTATTGTCCCGCCAAACGCCTCAAATCGCTATTGAAAAGGTTCAAGGTTCTTCCCCTATAGGCGAAACGCGACCTTAAAAAGTAGTTCTGCCATCCTCACGAGAAATCGAACTGACCAATCAATCACACCTCAATTCATTAATCAATTTCAATTGTTCAACTAACTAGTTAGAATATGCCCCTTAAGAGGGAAAATCGTTGACTATACAAGAATATGGCACATAAAAGACTAAAATATCAAAATCTCTTATCGCCTCGACGAGGTCGAAATTGGGATAGAATTACCACGAATTATATAAACAGGCCCTGTTTATTCCTTTTCAATATTTATCGAAAACTTTTTTTTGATCACCTGCTTATGAGCATGAAATACTTTAAACCGCGTGACCTTCTTGATTTTCAAGGGACACTCTGGACATCGGAACCCGGTAAGCTAGGACCGCTCACAGTTTTTAAAGCACTTTTTAAAATAGTGTTTGCCATAGATAAAGACCGACTCGAAGAATTTTACAAGCGCCATCTGGCTTGATTACCAAAAGCCTCCGTAACTGACAAGTAATAGAGATGGTAATAGAGACGGTAATAGGGACAGTGGCACTGTAGATTGGTGATAGTAAATGTACACCTATGAATATAGATAAAAACACACGTTTGATTGACCTGACCGTCGCGGATTTAATGGTCATTGTAAAAGAATGCATGACCAGGTTCATGCCGGTTGATGAAACCTTAAATAACGAAGACGAAATCGGCGGATATGAGATCGCCGAAACCATAACCGGTTATTCCCGCCAAACGCTTTACCAGTTAAAATCTGCCGGAGAATTGCCTTATATAGGTTTACCCGGCGGGGGTATCCGGTTTTCAAAAAAGATGTTAATGAACTGGTTGTTATCCCATCAAAAGCTTACACACCAGGAAATACAGGAAAAAGCGGAAACCCTGAACCTTAAGCGCAAGCTGCGAAGAAAATAATGGTTAGCTCAGGTTATTCAGATAGTATCCTGTACAGTTCCAGATTTAGGTAATAATTGCCTTTACCGATTACTCTCTTTTCCAAAACACCCATGTCCGTTAACTGGTCAAGGTATTTTCTGGCGGTATTTTCAGCATAAATATTGCCGCCAACAAGGTGCTTTACCCGTGTGTAAGGTTGGGTGAATATTGCGTTGACCAGCGATTCGGGGCGTGCGATGTCGGTATCTTCGATGATGGCTTTTAAAATGGCATCTTTTGCACTAACGATATCGTTGATCTTGTCATAGGTGATGTTCGAAGTCGCCTCGACGGCTTTCAGCATATACAACAACCAGTTCTTCCAACTTCCTCTTTGGGTTACCCCTGCAAGTCCCGCATAGTAGTCTTCTTTATGGTCCATGATATAACGGCTTAAAAAGAGGATGGGATAATCAAGCAGGCCTTTTTTGGTCAGGTAGTGTATATTGAATATTCTGCCGGTGCGTCCGTTGCCGTCGCGGAAAGGATGTATCGCCTCAAATTGAAAATGACCAATGGCCATTTTAAGCAATGCGTCCATCGGATAAGTTTTGTCGTCGTTCAAAAATTCGATCAGATTGTGAAGTTTAGCTTCGACTATTCCTTTGCCTCTTGGCGGCGTATAGGATACTTTGCCAGCATTTGGCCCGGTGCCGCCCTCTTTGATGACGATCTGGGCGATGGGTGTTCTGATGCCATCATTAAACTGGCTGACGATCCGGTACATTTTAACGAAGTAATTTTCGTCAAAAACCTGCTCTTCCTTCAAATACGTATAACCTTCCCATAAGGCCTCACGATAATACAACACTTCTTTGGACGGCCCGTTTAATTGTTGAATTTGTTCTTCACTGTAGGCCTGGTACAATTCATCATCAGTTGTGAAAATATTTTCTATTGCGCTGGATGCTTTCGCTTCCTGTAAACTAATGGAATTAATGAGCAGCCCCTGGTTTGGAATGACGATACTTCTGCCCTGTAAGCGGCCAAGCGCGGCTTTGGAATTACCCAATTGACTGTAAATTTCCACATCTTCATAGAGGTGTTTGTCAATTGGTAGTTCCGGCAAGGTATTCCAGGGAACGTTCCGGTCAGGGTTTACTCTGTAAGGCATAAACAAATATACATCATTGACCTTAAAAATTTAATATTTTAATGTCAATTGATTTTGTGGCATTAAAATAATGTCGGATGATGTTGATTACCTTAAAATACTGCGATTTTAAGGTATAACTTAAATTTCGCATTAAAATGCTTTTGGAAACTTTATAAATGTAAAGGAGTTCTATTAAGTAATTGATGGGAACTAATTCGGTGGGAACTGGTGCTTAACGCATCAGTTCTCCGGAGAAGAAATGTAATTCTGCGGATGGTGATTTGGAATGCCATGACATTGATTTTTATGGCGCAAAGGTGAATTTGTTTGGGTTATTTGATTAACAATTTAAAAATGTTGGTAGCGTTTATTATAAGCCTTAAACGGGATGATGGCTTGATGTAAGAAAATTAGTTTTTGTACTACGAAATATAGCTTGCTTGAATGAGTTAGATAGCCCACTATTATGTTTGCCTAGCTCTTATAAGTTAGATAATGTTCAGTTATCCTCTACTGAAATTCTGCCCGGTGCCCAATTTGAATATTCATATAAAACTGCAGGATGCCATCAATTCCTTATTTCTGAAAACAGAAGTAGAATCAAAACAGATCTTAAGTGATTACAGTTGATTAGATCTTTATTTTTGTTAGGGCGGGCATGCGCACATTCTTCATTATCAAACTATGGAATCATTGCTTTTGCGATACATTAGCCTAAAGGAGCATCCAGAGTTTAATTATGACGTCTAACTTCGGTTACTGGTAGAGTTGTAGAAGTAGTTTTTGATTAAACGGCATAGGTATTTTGACCTATGCCGCTTAAATTAGCGTTTTTTCTCACCAGGTTTATGCACATGCGGTTTTAACGCAGGGTGCTTTGGCGCAGTAGGTGGATCCACGCGTTGCCTTCGATCCGGCGTTCCGTTTTCATTTTCCCGTTTCGGCCCGGGTTTGATGGCTTCAATCATATTTGTCATAATGCTTAAGAATTTTCATAAAGGAAAAAATAAAGTATCGCATTCATTTACGGGAAACCGTAAGACTTCTTTGCGCGCCGATAATTATATTTGACTATGCCTAAATTCTTAATTTTTATATTATTTATCCTTTGCACTTCTACAAAAAACACCACTGCACAGGAAATCAATGCGGCGTATGTCAAGTCACTGTACAAAAGGTATCCAACCCAAAAATCAGATTTCTGTGCCAGCTGCAAATTGTGGGTTAATCCCTACTATAAATCAATTGCAGACACGGCGAAACATACGCCGCTGCTCACCTATTACGTATATACCAAAGCCCACCGCCTGGAGCAAGAGGCTTTGGACCTACCAAGAAAAGGTATCTATGCATCATGGCACGCGGCAAACGGACAGCCGGACGAAACAAAACTTTACCAGTACGCGAATAAAAATTCGATTGATATGATTGCCAAGGGCCATTGCCAGGCTTGGATACTGATGGCTTGGTGTGCGGATGCGGCTATCCTGTCGGATACGTATACCTTTAATGCTGGAATGGAATATCAAGGACAAAATATCGGTACAGAACTAGCGACCGAAGAATTTTGCCGAAAGTTAACCGGTTACCGTAGCGAAGCCAGTACCGATAGCGTCAAAATTTGGTGCGGAACTTTTGGAGCAAAACAAACCTATACACTAAACTCAATCACCGCTATAGTACCGGCTTATTACTATAAAATTATCCAATATCGAGACCATAACGTTGGCGGCGATATCATCCTTTGTTACTGGATGCCCAATGAGCCTGGCGAGAAAAGAAACATGCTTTCAAAACGGATTGTTCGTTACAATGACCTGGTAGCTAATCTCGGTTTTGACCCCAAGCTTATTTTTAATTAAGTTTCCGAGTACGACCCCGATTTATACTTAAAAATCCTTTCATCATGCTTTCAAATACCGTTTCGCTAAATCAAGAAAACCTAAAACACGCCTACAAGTCGTTGAAAAGAAAAGTTCATTTATTACTGGACCCTACCGATGGCGGCACCTTTTGGGATCGGGTGGTGAACGGCATTATCGTTTCCTTAATACTCTTGAATTTAATAGCGGTTTGCCTGGAAACCGTGGAAAGCTTGTACCATGTTTACCGATCCTGGTTCAACAATTTCGAGCTATTCTCGATCATAATTTTTACTATTGAATATCTCTTAAGAGTTTGGTCTTGTACCAGTATCAAAAAATATCGCCATCCGATTAAGGGACGGTTGAGATATATCACTTCACCCGGCGCATTGGTCGATCTGGCAGCGATATTGCCATTTTATTTGCCGTTATCAGGCTTGGACCTTCGCTCACTTCGTTCTTTAAGGATGATTCGCTTTACGCGCTTCTTTAAGCTCGGTCGTTTCTTAAACGCTTCACGGGTTATCCGGCGGGTATTTAGCTCCAAAAAAGAAGAACTTATGATCAGTATGCTATTGGTTTTTACGCTGATACTGGTCGCGGCAAGTGTAATGTATTTTGTAGAACACGATGCGCAACCTGATAAATTCTCCAGCATTCCCGAAACCATGTGGTGGAGCGTGGCTACGCTGACAACCGTCGGTTACGGTGACGTCTATCCCATCACCGGCATAGGAAAGACCTTAACGGCTTGTATTTCTATTCTGGGTATTGGCATGTTTGCTTTACCAGCGGGAATACTGGCCTCCGGCTTCTCAGAAGAATTTAAGCGGAAAGAAGCAGCGGCCAATCAATGTTGCCCACATTGTGGAAAGGATTTGTAGCTATTGCTCAATTTTGCAAAGCTCCAACTTCCTTTTTTTAGCAACGTCCAAAGTAATTTCGATGATGTGGTGCGTACACCGGCTAAGGCCCCGACAATCGTTTTTAAGGTGGTACTTTTTAGGGTTGGTGCTGTCACATACATACACAACAGTTTTGGTTGGAGGGTGTTTGTGCATCAAAAGCACAAACAAAAGCAAGAAGGTTTTCATGTAAGGTTAAAATCAATAGTTCCGTTAAATATCATAATCTTTCTGAAAATCAGCAAGTTCATGACAAAAATAAACAACGGACACATGAATCCTTACGGTTTCCCGTAATCTCACTTTATTTATACCTATTCCCACGATTACGGCAAACATTCACGACATAATCGGTAACTAGTTTGAGCTTTTTATCTCCATACAAGGGATGCTTGCCGCCCGCAGTATATAACTCTATGCTGTCACCTACTCTAACCCACCATAATTTATTGACCGAATAAGCAGTTAAGGTATCCACTTTCTTGATACGCCGAAAGCCCCGCAATTTCTTTTCATCAAACTTGATCAACGGCGTATCCAATCTCGGCACACTACATGACGTCGCCACATAATGGTCATCATTCCAATACATACACTCATTATCCTTCGCCGTGAACCGCCATATCAATACTCCTATTAAAATAACACTTACTCCAATCAACCAAGGTTTGCCTATTATCTTACTGCCTGTACCGTTTGGATCTGTGTCTTTACTAATAGGCTGGACTGGAGGATCTTTCTCAGCCTCGCCTATCACAATTTGCGGAGCGGGTATTTCAGGCTGCTCAACGTCTGAATCTGAAATATCCCTTTGATCTTTTTGCTCATTATACAGTATAAGTTCCTCCTCTACAGTAATTGGCTGATTGCCTCCATATTCAAGGTAAGTGGAGTAAGGTCTGGCAGGAAAATGAATTAGCCAGCTTAGTAACTCCACAGTGGTTGATGCTGGGTCCCTGGACGGTTTTTTCAAAAATTGAAGTAGACCTTGAAAATAATCCGCATCCGTGGCATTAATAGCAGTTAAATAATCGTGATCATCGGCCTTCATCTTTAGAAAATCGCTAAGGGCGCGCCGATCATTTGGTTCAACTCCGCTTTCTATGCGTTCGATGCAATGTTCTCTAATTTTTCTTCTATTCAAATCAACAAGCCACGATTCGTTAGCTTGTTCACTCTTTTTAAGAAAAGCTGCGACCACTTCTTCTTTATAAATTTTGAATCTCTCGGAATACATCACCCTAAAAATAAACTATTTCCGGAAACTTTCAGGAACTTTTGGAACAAGGCGGGAATTAAAGGAATCTTCGGAAACACTCATACCACGGATTTTAACCACTCTACATTTGTATCATAATCAAAACAACCCCCGGTCGGCCGGTCGGGACAGTGCACGAAATTGATTAAAACAGCGCGAAGAAAGCGGGAGCAATATCCGGCTTGGGAGGCAGATAAAAGCTTCCGTTTTCAGACGCTCACTTCCCAAAAATTAATCTGCGCTCCGCGGGATAGTCCCGCATGAACAGCAGGATCATTTAACCATTAATTTTTAGAAAGATGTTTCAAATTTTTTTCGCCATCTTCATGGCACTGTCATGCCCTGCGCATAATCATAGCAACAATTGTCAACACAATGGTACGGTAACCACTCAAGACTTACCTACATCTGACACCGGCGGTGAAGACGGGCACATTCCGCCAAAACCACCAAAGCCATAAGAACTTTTATGACAAGGAGGCAAGAGCAAGGACTTGCCTCCTTTTTTATGTCTTCATCGTTCCGCTGATTTACTATCTTAGCTAAAAATCAGTATTGAAAAGAAAAGCCCTGTTTGGATTAATAATTTGTCTCTCTGCCTGTGAAAAGCCGCACCACGTTCCAACAACGAGGCCAACAGCCGACTTTAGAAAAGCTGAAGCATTTTTTAGCCAACAAAAAAATGACTCGGCGTTCTATTATTTTGACAAAGCTGCTATCAGCTCAAAGGATAGTTTGGAAATTGCTATGTCTTACAATTACATGGCTTCAATTCAAACCGATGCTGGCGACCATTTCGGTGCGCAAGAGAGCTTAACAACCTCTCTAGCCTACCTTAACGATCGAGAAATAAAAAATCGCTACTGCCTGGCGTCTGATTACAATGAACTGGGCATGACAAGCTCAAGGCTGGAAAACTATGATAATGCGGTAAGTTACCTTGACTCCGCGCTAAAGTTCTGCGACGATAAAGATTACAGTTTGACCGTTATCAACAATAAAGCAAACGTATATCGGCGGAAAGGCGCCTACGCCGAAGCGCTTCACCTCTACGGGCAGATTCTTCCAACGACGTCGAAAAGTAAAAAAGAATTTCCACGTATTCTGTCTAACATGGCTTATACCAAATGGTTAGCGAATCGCACATATAATGCCGCGCCTGAGCTGCGAAAGGCGTTGAATTTACGGCTGGCGTTAAAAGATGATTGGGGCAGTAATGCAAGTTATGGGCACCTGGCAGATTATTACGAAACGGCACGGCCCGATTCCTCTTTATTTTTCGCAACGGCAATGTACCGTACCGCCCTAAAGTTAAATAGTCCGGATGATCAGGCAAGCGCATTAAGGAGGCTAATTTTGTTGAATCCTGGTGAAAATGCAAAAAAATATTTTGAAAGGTATTACAAATTAAATGATAGCTTGCAAACAGCACGTAACGCTGCAAAAAATCAATTTGCTTTAATAAGGTATAATGTAGACAAAGCCAAGGTAGAAAATCTTAGACTGCAAAAAGACAACGCAGAAAAGAAATACCAACTTATCCGTCAAAGCATCCTTTTTTACGGTTCTGTTTTAGCCTTTATAATTATTAGCGCCTTTGCATTATTCTGGTATCGCAAAAGAAGAAAACAACAGGAAGTGGACAAGCAAAACGCAATAGCCGAAACAAATCAAAAAGCTTCCAAAAAGGTTCATGATACGCTGGCTAATGATATCTACCGAATAATGAAACGAGTTCAGCAAGAACCGGTCTTAGATCGTAGCTGGTTAGAAGATAATATTGATGAGGTTTATCAACGCGCCCGGGATCTTTCCTACGAGATCCTCACCGATCCGGACGAGTTTTATGCGGAAAAAATTGATGATCTCATCATGGGATTTGAAACGGATGATGTAAAGATTATTTTAATCGGCAATGAAAAAGAGTTTTGGCAAAAGTTACCGGTTACCTTCAAATCCGAACTTAAATACGTGCTACAGGAACTTATGGTCAACATGCAAAAGCATAGCAAGGCATTGAATGTAGTCGTAAAGTTTAAAGTTACACCCGAACATCACCTGATTAATTATATTGACGACGGCGTTGGGTTTCCGCCAGACCATTCCCCTAATAATGGATTGCAAAATACGGGAAACCGTATAAAAACGATAAATAGCGAAATTACCTTTGCCAGTACACCGGGCTCAGGCCTGGAAATACAAATTGAAATCCCTGTCGCTTAAAGCAAAAAATATGTTTGAAAGAGTACTTATTGCGGAAGACCAACAAAGCATGAATTTTTGGATGCTGCAAACGCTGAAAGAACTTGAAATTACTGATGCCCATTATGCCTGTTATTGTGATGATGCTTTAACAAGAATAAAAAATAGTTTAAAAGATGGCGCGCCATTCGATCTGCTGATCACTGATCTCTCCTTTGTTGATGATGGAAGGACGCAATCGATTAGCAACGGAGCTGATCTTATTAAAGTTGTCAGGCAGCACCAACCGACGATCAAGGTGCTGGTATTTTCTTCCGAGCCTAACCCAACCGTCGTTAATATGCTTTTCGATAAACTGGCCATTGATGGTTATGTTCATAAAGGCAGAACAGACACTATTGACTTGAAAGCTGCATTAGCGGCTATTTACAAAGGTAAAAAGTTCATACCCGAAGCCTTCCGGGTTAGCATACGACAAAAGAACGCTTTCAAATTTAGCAATTATGACGTTGCTATCATCGAACAAATTGCGGGAGGCGCAAATCAAAACAAGATCCCAGACTATCTCAAACAGCAAAATATGAAGCCAACCAGCCTTAGCAGTATCGAAAAAAGGCTCGCTCAAATCAAAGACGAATTGGGGTTTAAGAAAAACGAGCAGCTGATAGCGTATTGCAAAGATCTCAAGATCATATAATTCTCCTGAGTCAATGCGCTTACGGCTTCCCGTAAAATAAGTCTTTCCGCTACACATACTTTTGTTTTATTGTTTAACAAAAACTTAAAATATGAAGTACTACGCTAACAAAAACGCCCAAAGTAACGGCGATCATGAAGTCCACAAAGAAACCTGCAACTATTTGCCGCTTGAAAACAACCGGAAATCGTTAGGTGATTTTTCCAGTTGCCGGGATGCGGTAAAAGAAGCCAAGAAAACGGATTCATCTGCAGATGGTTGCGCCATCTGTTCACCGAGCTGTCACACCCGGTAAATTTTTTAGCGGTAGCGCATCTTGAACTCAAAAGATAAGCTTGCCCCTAATTGACACCCCATTCTACCTTTCCTAGTTGTCTCATTTATTTCAACAATTTTCCGGTCATAAAATTTCCATTCAATTACGGTTTCCCGTAAAAAAAGGTGCTTTCACGCAGGTAGATTTGGACTATTAACTTATTGCAAAGCAACAATGGATATCATCATCACTTACGACATCAAGCGGAATCATACAGAGATCAAAACTGAATTGAAAACTCTTGGCTATAAAGACACCATTACCGGTGTCAGCCGCGGCACGACGACAGCAGCCGTTCAACAATTACCGAACACAACCTTATTAAAATATAATGCGGTTGGCACCGAATCAGTAATGGACCAAGTTGTCAGTATAATCAACAAACACAATGGTGGCCTTGACCGCATTTTTTGTGCACAACTGGCAGTCGGTTTCAGTTGGAGCGGACGATAATTCTTGAACTTTAATATTGGCCTAAACCTTATCACATGATAGATACAATCGACCAACAGGTAATCGACGACAATAAAGAGATTTTTGCGACTATACTTGCGGCACTACAGCATGCAGAATTTGAAATACTTATCGCTACAGCTTGGTTTACCGACGATGAATTATTCGCGGTGGTCCTCGATAAAATTGCCGAAGGTGTCCATGTCGAGATAATCGTTGCGGACAACCAGGAAAACGAAAAACTGGATTTCAACCTTTTAGTAGCAAAAGGCGCTATCGTCAATAAAATTAAAAACATTGGTTATGGCATCATGAACCAAAAATTTTGTGTGATTGATAAACGTCTTGCTTTACACGGTTCCTACAATTGGACGGTCAATGCCAAAAAGAATAATCACGAAAGTATTATCAAAACCAATCACGAGCAGACGGTCCAATCACTAATTAACAACTTTAACACTATAAAACAGCGAATTGTCGACATTCAAAGTGGCATAGAACACAGTGAGGTTGGTCGGAACTCACCAGAAAGGCCGACGCCAATCCCGATAACATTGCCGCTAAAGGCAGGTGAGGAATTTGAAAAAGTCTTGGACTCGATGATTGCAGCTGAGATCGGAAGCTTTGATCGGAAGCTATTACGGGAACAGGGCTTTGAGCGATCGAAACTAAACAGCGGAGATCACCAGGTCCTTAGTAAGGCTTTCGATACCGTATATTCGGTTTTCATCAATGATATCGATGTGATTGACGATAAAAAAAAGCGTCTTCAAACGAAAATCGATGAGCACCGCATAAAAACGCGTGATGCCTTGACCAAAACATGCGAACTCGAAATTGATCATTGTTCGAAAAACAACGCTATAAATAAAACAAACTTAGAAAATGAAAAAAGTGGTGCAGAATCGGAGGTCGCGGTTTTGGAACGAAATATCGAACAGATCCAGAAAGATAAAATCCCATTTATTGAACGGCAGAATGAGGAACTGAACACCGAAATTAAAAAATCAGAATTAGAGTTCTTTACACCGAAGATAAAATGGTATGAACTCATCCCTACGGCCATTTTTAACGTCGCACTTCTTAGTTATCTGTTCGTCTTCTATTCTTCGGCCGCTTACATTTTACTTTTTAGCGTAGGCGATGCAAAAGAAGCTGAAGCGCAGAACATTCCTATAGCTGTTCCGCAAATATTTAATGCGCATGCAATAAGTAAAGCAGTAGAAAAGGGTTGGGTGGCTTTTGTATTCATTTGCTTGTTCGTTTTTATACCTCTTTCTTTTGCAATGGCGGACAGATTCATTAAAACAAAATGGGTAAATCACCTGATTTTTTGGACTGGGATAATTTTTCTGGATGGTGCGGTGGCTTATAAGGTCACTCAATCGATTTACGAAGTGAATTATGCTCGTGGTAATGTCAATACGCCTTGGATCTGGAACATCGCATTTTCTGACACGAACTTTTACCTCGTCTTTGTTTTTGGTGCATTGGGCTTACTCATGTTCAAGTTTGCGTTAAAAAAACTGATGCAGCTTTTTGAAGACCGGGATCCTGACATCCTAACTCAGAAGAATCAAATGCTCGTTAAGCAATTAAGGGCTGATTTAGAAGTAAATCTTGCAAAGATTATGACGCTTAAAGAGGAAATAAGCATGGTGGACAAACAGGTGATTCGTCTAAAGTCGGATATCAAGCTACTTATTCAGGAATTGGCTAATCTACCGCTAAGATTGGCTGATGAGCTGCAAAGGAAACAAAGCAAACTGATCACTGATCTGGAAACGATCGACAAAATCGCCTCAATTTATGTAATGCATATTCAGTCAGACAATCTGCCTATTTCTGTTGATGCTTTGAAAGACCGAATTAACGTCTTCCTGGAAGGCTGGAATGACTTTCTTTATCAAGAATACGCTATTCCAAAAGCGAATTCAAAAACAGCGCAGGCCACCGAAATAGCTATAGCCTGGCAAAAAGAAAAACTGTATACTGACAGGGTCGACAAACGCGTAAAATTTAATACCGGTGAATAAATTATTGATCGCGGGGCTACTAGTCCTGCTGCCTTTTAGCTCAAAAAAATACGTCATAACACATTACAATATTACGTTTGCAGCCGACCTGTCGAATAGGGTAAATGCGAGCTTATATCGACGTCCATTGGATGACGCTCAAATACTTGGCTTATTGACATCAAACCTATATCCATCAATCTTGCGAAGCCATCGTAGCGAAAATCAAAAAGACAAATTACGCATCGATTTTATAAACAAGGGTTTGATTAACCAGTACAAAGTTAACACAGATAAACTAACTATTGATTTTGGCCGATTCCCGAATCAAAATGCGAGAATCGATTACATTAAAGAGAGGAATAATGTTAAGCAAACGTTGCGAAAAGATCTTACGAGTCTTGTGTCGGAATTTCAAAGGGTAAACAAAGCCGCCGAACACCAAAACTTTGGCGCTGATATTTGGACTTACTTAAATGAAGGAATGGACAATGCGGCCGTTCTGCCTGATGAGAAATCGATCGCTGATGAGAATAACACTTATACGAACAGTTACCGAAATGTCCTAATATTGACTACGGACGGTTACATCGAAGCGGGCATTTACGATAAGGGCTTTGATCTAAGTAAAAAGACCGTAGACCGTTTTAGAGATGCCTATCTTGCCTCTGGTGAAGCCGAGATGGCCAACTTTTTTAAGAAAAATAAGCAATATCGAATAAAACCGGTTCAGAATGACAACCTCAAAAATCTTGAAATCCTCGTGCTTGAACTGTACGACCGCTCGAGGTCAAAAGTTGGCGCAGCTACGGTGCATCCTACAGACCTGGAGATTATCAAACTCTTCTGGTCAAATTGGCTAAAAGAATCCAAAGTTCGACGATTTGAACTAAGGCCAATGGCGAATTCTAAAAATGAGGCCGAAAAGATTATCCTTGATTTCCTGAATGTCGAAAAAAAGACAGAGCAGTAATATTTTCACCAAACCTTATCACAATTATGGGCTGGTCATATCGTAAATCATTCGGCTCCGGGCCGTTCCGAATCAATCTATCCAAAGGTGGCATCAGCTACTCGGTTGGGGTAAAAGGCGCAAGGGTTAATTTCGGCCCACGGGGCACCTATGTTAACTTAAGTTCCCACGGAATAAGTTATCGTCAAAAGATCTCCGGTGGACCATCCTCACAGCGCCCGGCTGAACCGCAAATGTTGCCCGCTGTCTCCTACGAACAAGTGCATAATATTGCTTCAGCTGACATTGCGCAGCTAACGGATACGGATTCTAAGGCATTCGTAAACGAATTGACGGAGAAAGCGGGTAAAGCTTCTTATGTGGGCTGGTTTGGTGTATTGCCACTGATCGTATTTCTGCTGATTATGGGATTTACAACCTTCAGCACGCGTAAAGTGCTTCTCCAGCCTGCTACCGATAGTATCTTCGCACAGATTACTTTTTACCCGGGCGTTAACATTCGAAAGGCGGCAAGTGCGAAATCGCCGATTCTGAAAGCCGCCGTCATGGATGAAAAGCTACCATTGCTTGATTCTACAAACAGCAAATGGTTAAAGGTTGGCTTTAAAGATTCTATCGGGTTTATTGCCCGTCGGTTCGCCACGATGAACCATGTCCATCAAGAACAAATCGATAGCGAAGAACTTTACCTATCTAATCCTTATGCGCCTTATGAGCTGGCAGGTGGTATTCTTTTCTTCATAATACTCATACGATGGCTCAAAAAGTTGGACAAAAGCCGGTTTGAGATGTCATTGCATTACGAAATGGACGACCAGTTCAAGCAGGTATACGAACAATTCAGCGCGCATTTCTTAAACTTTGCAGGTTCAGCCAGGATCTGGCAATACGTCGACGCGAGACAGACCAATGATTATAAACGTACGGGAGGTGCTGGTAAACTGATCAACAGAGTTGCAGTAAGGAGTATTTCCGCAAATCAGACTCCCCTTGCCTATTTCTCCACTAACGTAGCGATACCGTGCTTAAAACTAAGTAACCTGGAGTTTTACTTCCTTCCTGAACGCTTGTTGGTGAAACGTGACAAAACGTTCGCAGCTGTGTTTTATAAAAACCTGCGTATTGATGGTTTTACGACCCGTTTTATAGAAGATGAAAACGTGCCACGCGATGCCAAAATTGTTGATCAAACCTGGCGCTACGTCAACAAACATGGAGGGCCGGACCGTAGGTTTAATAACAACCGCCAGATTCCGGTTTGCGCTTACTCTGAGTACACCATAACATCTGATTCTGGGATCTACGAAGTCCTCACAACCTCCAAACAAGGTGCGATGGATGCATTCGTGGGATTTTTGGAACAAATCGGTAAATTGCAGGAGAGAATGGCAATATCGTAATTGTCAACTACGTTGCTTTTAATTAAAGATTATATCATTTTCTGCACTATCCATGCTGAATTATTGCCATTAAATTAATCACATACACGCTTTTGATGTTCTTGAAAGTCTTTGTACATTGCGCTTTGCAATGAGCATATAAATTTGAGAATGTGTCCATTACACCTAACTTAAACTTTATCCGTTGGAACTTTCTCCTGAAAAATTAAAACTACTAAGATCTTATACAGATGCCATGATGAACCATGTTTATTGGGTTCGTCAAGAATTTGATATTGTTCCTAAGAAAGACCACTTAGCAACCTGTATAAACTGGGTGGATCTGCAGGAGTTTCGGAATGAGTTTTGTGAAGAGTTAGTAAATACGATCCCTGAATGGATTTATAGTAATAAAAAGGCAAAAGACATTATTGATAAGATGATAACCGAAGAGGGGCGGTCCGATAGAAACGCCCAGTCCGCGCTTCGTCAAGTAACCTTTCAAAAATTTAAAAACTCCGAAACGGAAGAGATTTTTCTTCAAGGGCAGTTCGGCGAATTGGTTTTATTTAATCTACTCCAAGTATTTTTTGATGCAGTTCCATTATTAAGAAAAATGCCTTTGACCACATCGGCAAACATGGAACGATATGGTGCAGATGCTATTCATTACAATTTTTCTGATGGCAAACACTTAATTTATCTCGGTGAAGCCAAAGCATATTCGAGTAAATATCAATTTAATAGCGCTTTTAAAATTGCGGTTGAAAGCATCCATGAAAACTTCACCAATCATCGTAAAGAGCTGAAATTGTATATATATGACGATTTTTTGGATGATGAACTTGTTCCAATTGCCAAAGCTTACAAAAATGGTCAGTTAAATCCCGTAGAGATTCATTTGGTGTCTATAGTACTTTATAACGAGACGAATAAAGTAACCGGGGCGAGTGAGTTGGAGAAAAAGAAAAGTATATTATCAATCGTCGAAGATCGGACCCAAAAAGTCGACAAAACTATTTTTGATAATGTGCCCCCCGAATTATTACCAAGGTTCAATTATATATTTTTCCCCTTATGGGAAATGGCAGAGTTGCTTAAATCGTTCCAGAAACTAATAGGGAAATGATGGATATGCAACGAACAAAAGTCGTACTCGATGAGCTATTGAGAATCGACTTGCGGTTTAACGCCGCAAAATTTAAGTTTATTCCATCTTTTAGCTTTGAGATCACAGAAGACTTTGTCGGTGAGGTGATATTTGTATTAGATGACCTTTCGCAGCAACAGACGGAGGAAGCTGACAGACACTTAGTGGTAATATCTGCTTTGCTTTGGACGTATAGCAAAAAGAAGTGGCCCGGTATTGAGCAATATCTCGTTTTGTTCTTAACGAGACGTGGATTTGCCCCCACAGCAACGATGTTGGATGAAAACTTTGGTTCAGGGAACGCTTTTGCAGGTCGGAGCACTTTAATGAACCAATTTGCTGTTTCGATTGGGCAAATTAAATTTCAAATCCGCGTTGCTGAAAGAACATTTTTGATCACCAGCTTTCAAAAAGAAGTTTGGGATGCAATATCTTCTCAGCAAATGGTTGGCATATCCGCGCCAACCTCCGCGGGAAAATCGTATATTATTTTAATAAAAATGATGGAGCTGTTGTTGGAAAAACTTGGCACCATCTTTTACATCGTTCCGACCTTGAGTTTAGTTGCTCAGGTCGCCACCGATATTAAACAACAGTTAAAACTCTTTCAAGTTAATATTGATGTAGAGACATCCTATAATCCCCAACGATTTACAGATAATATCATTTATGTGCTAACCCAAGAAAAGGCGATAGCTGCTTTTAGTCAGGCCGAAAAACCTTTTCACCACCTTCGCTTACTGGTAGTAGATGAAATTCAAAACGTAGAGCGGGTGAGTGATGGCGAGGATCAGCGGTCTAAAATATTATTCGATTTAATGATAGATATCAAGAACGCGATAATAATAGACAAGATCATTATTTCGGGTCCGCGTGTTACAAATATTGACATCTTAGGAAAAGATATTTTTGGAATAGATGGCTATAAAGCCTCTACTAAAAATTCACCGGTGGTCAACCTGACCTATTCTTTGAAAAGAATAACCAATAAGGAATTTCGATTTAAACAGTATTGTGATCTCAATGGCGAACCACTGTCTATAAAAATTGAAAATGATCAGATTTTACAAGGCTATGGCCAAAAACAGTATACGAAGAAATACATGGGTTTCTTTAATGCGTTTATGTCTTGTTTCAACCCTGATGAAAGTAATATCATATTTTCCCCTACAGCAAGTGCTTCACGTAAGATGGCGGAAGAGCTGAGAGAGGGTTCGGATAATATTGATAATACCTATTTAAACGAATTGTCTACATACTTAGGCGCAACAGTTCATCAGGATTTTGCGCTGAGCAACACTGTCTTGAGTGGCATCGCCTACCATAATGGTAAACTTCCACATCACGTACGTAATGCAATAGAAGATGGCATCAGAAAACAGCAGATCAAAAATATTGTATGCACCACAACGCTTCTGCAAGGTGTCAATTTGCCGGTAAAAAATATTATTATTAGAAATCCAAATTTATCAATTTCCTCGCAAAATGGGAATCAGTCAAAACTAACTGATTATGAAACTGCGAATTTGAGAGGTCGTGCCGGAAGGTTATTAAAAGACTTTATTGGGCGTACTTATGTGATGGATGAAGATAGTTTCAATGAAGTCAATGATCGTCAGAAATCGTTGTTTGAAAACACAGAAAAGTCAATCACCGTCGGTTACAAAAATGCTTTTGAAACAAATAAAAAGAACATTGTAGGGGATCTGTCAAAAGGTGCCGGTCAAACGATACAGAACGCGGATTGGGGCTACTTGCTTACTTATGTAAGGCAAACTATACTTCGATATGAAGATGATGCAGTGTACCGACTGAACGACGTAGGAATCGCTATTGGCTCGGATATCATTGAATCTCAACGGAAATTACTCACCACGCTTGAGGTGAGCAAGGAAATCTGCTTGGCAAACCGTTATTGGGATCCAATGGATCTAAATACAATGTGGAAGTTATCGGCAGACTGGGTTTTGCCAACTAGTGCTTCTGAACAGAATATTGCAATAAAACTAAAGCGGGTTTTACTGTTGTTAAAAACGAATTTTGCGGTTTATTACAACAGGTTATTCGGCATCCAAGAAACAGAGAATACTGATCCACTTATAAGCGCCTGTATGAATGCTGAAAAATGGCTTAAGGGACAATCGCTGCAACGGATTTTGAATTCAACCTTTTATGATTCTAATGAGAAAATCGAAAAAACAATCAGCCTTTTGCAGAATAAGATATCGTTTGGGCTACCAATGTTGTTAAAGCCATTATATGATATGCGAGTTCCCGGACATATGTTTTTGAGATTCTTGGAAATGGGAGCTTATCAGCCCATGATTCGAAGATTAATTGAAATGAATATACCACGTGAAACAGCAATAACCATAGATGCTGCCTATAATTTGGGTGATCCAGATAATATTGCCGCAGTAAAGCGTGCGCTTGAAAATATACAAGGTGAACTTTCTTACTTTGATCAAGTACAGCTCAGATTAATTTAAGACGTTCACAACTGATTCTGCTTCCAAGGAGATTTTACTAATTCACAAGGCTAATAAGTTCCATTTACAAATTAGTGTTGACGAATCCAATGTTGAATGGTAGATAACTATTTATTATCATCACTATTAACGGCAAATTTGCCAACTAATAAATTTAACATTATGGAGACCAATTATTGACCTGCCTGATCAATTCAGTCGATTTCATACCAGGATAATGTACTTCTACATATTCTTTAAAAGCCCTGACTGTATCCATATTATCCCACTCCATTGCTGTCAGGCATAACATCGGCCATTTTTTAATTTCTTTCATAAAACCGTAAACTGGTAAATAAGGCGGCGCATAGTAAAAAGAATTTTCTATAAGCTTATCATAAACCTTATTATTGAGGGCGATTTTCAAATCCCTCACTATATCGTAGGCAATGGTAGACCTGCTGCCAGTCTTTATCGTTTCCGCCAGCGCGGGCATTCCTTCGTCATAAAAGAAAGTGTATAGGTAATCTATAAACCCGCTTTCCAGTTCGTTACATAAGTCTTTACTGTAATAGGCATAGTCCTTTTTAAATACTTCAAGTGAGAAATCGTCCGGATGTTTTTTCGCGATGAATTTGATAACCTCAGTTTCCATTCCGATCACCTGTAGTAAGCCCGGCCCTTCTGCAATGCTTGTTCCCGGAATTTTAAGGCAATATCTTTCTTTAGCAAACAACTCGAAATAATAGCTTTTAAAAAAGATGGTTTTCCGCTCATAGGTCACCTGTATATATAAGGGATAAGTGAGCTGACCATGGAAATCAACTTGTTTTAAGCGGTCATTTAAGTATGTCTTGTAACTTATTTTCACTTTTTATTAGAAATATTTTTTGATGCGATTTGATTGCCTTTGGTGTTCCCTGCTTTTAATTAACCGTTGATGATTTAACAAGAACAATCAAAAATAAGCAAACCAAATTAAGTTGCTTGCTGATTGAACAGGTCAAAATTAATCATTTGTTTTGACATATTTTATTTTATCAAAACAATATTTTATATTTGAATTATATAAAAAGCAGCTGCAATTCAATCAATTGTGGATTAAAAGTCGCCATTCCATAAAGTAGTGGCAGGCAAGAAACATTCTTACTATTAATTTTAATACAATGACATCAAATGAATTAATTACAAAAGGGGATCTCGAAGCATTCGAGAAAAAGCTTCTGGAAAAAATAGAAATTATTCTTCAGCCAGGAAAAGGACAAAGCAAGCAATGGTTAAAAAGCAAAGATGTAAGAAAGCTATTAAACATCTCCCCTGGCACTTTACAAAACCTGCGTATCAATGGCACACTTAGCTATACCAAGATTGGCGGTATGATGTATTACAAACTGGAAGATATTCATAAAGTACTGGAAGGAGGTGCACATTGAAACCAGTTCTTAAAACGAAGGAAGTGGCGGCCTATGCGGAGCGGGTACGGCAAATTGGAAAGAATCCACAACTGCTTACTACCCACGTAAGCCTGTATAATGCTTTGTTTGTCTGCTGGCAACAGAGCGGATATAATAATCCTTTTCCGGTCAGTCGCCGGATGCTTATGTCCTACAGTAGGATCGCATCTACTGCTACCTATCATAAATGTATAAAGGAGCTGGAAACTTTTGGGTACATCTGGTATTACCCATCTTTTCACCCGATAAAAGGTAGCTTGGTTGAGTGGCCGGAGGATCGGCACGATAACAGGTCGGCAGATAGCATGATCGCCTGATCTAAAGATCGGCCGATAGCCTGATATCAGGATAGTTAGATATACTGTTATCCAGATACGAGTTGAAGTCACACAGCGAACACCTCGCTCTTTATAGCAAAACACCTAAAGAAATCTTCTATCGGTGCAAATCAAATAATTTATGCAAAGCAATTATTCAGGTCCGTTTTTAAAGTGCCATACGACTAATCCTTGCAACTCTCTTATATCAGGGGTCTGTGGGGTAAGGCCGTCAAAATGTCCTTTTCTTCATGGAAGAAAAGGAGCAAGCGGAAGTTGGGCAGAGCCCTACTTTGCTTGCCATTTGCGCTGCAAATGGGGTTTTGCGTATCCTCCGGGGATACTTTACCGCGTTTTTACCTGCAAAGAAGAAGAAAACAGGATACTGCCAAGTATCCTGTATAGATATATAAAGGCATATAGGTCTGTACAGCCTTATGCCAACAAATGAAATGAAGTGATGGAAGATATTAATGTAAGATCAGTACGATACCCCATTGTGGTGGACCAGAAGTTTGAAAAGATCGCCCTTAAACTGGGGCGGACAAAGCGCCTGGTTTTTATTCAGATGGTCGATTATTTTTATAAAAGCAAGAAAGATCCTGTAGACCTGAATGATGAACTCTTAAAAAATGCGCTGATGAAGAACCACCAACAGTACATCGGTTTTATTAAGGCACAGGAAAATATACTGCTCATTCCCATCAAAACAGAGATGGATAGGGTTTCCCAATCACAGCGCAAGATCATCGACCGCTTTAATTCCGAAGTGCTGAAGCATAATGTGGATGTGTTAAATAACCTGCAAAGCCATGCCAAGGCGTTCGGGGAAGTAGCCCGCGTAATGGATGCGATTTTGAAGGTTATGAAAAGTAAGGAAACGCTGAAAGAACAGTTCTTGTTTATCCTGGATGGTTATATCAGATCCAGGGAGGCTTTTGGTATGATGACACCGGGCAGGGAAAAAGATGAACTGATCGCTATTACCAAAGAGCAGATTAGGTTATTATAACGAATCGACTTTATGTTTATCAATATTACCGATAGTAAAGAAGCGGCTAACAAGAGCAGCAGCAGCGGACTAGTTCATTACCTGGAAAAAGAGAACCGGATTTATAATAAGGATGAACCCGAGTATTGGTTCAACGGCGGGCAGGTCAGAATAGATCCATACGTGGCCATGCGGACAATAGACAATAATATCGCCAAACTGGGTAAGGACGATGCTAAATTCTTCCTGCTTAATATCAGCCCCAGTCAAAAGGAGATCGCCTTTTTAAAGGAACAATACGGCGAGGATGGTGCCAAAGCCCAGATGAAAGGGTTTGCTGTTAGGGTGATGGATGCCTACGCACAGAATTTTAAACGGGATGGTATTAACAGCCACGAAGATCTGATCTGGTTTGGGAAGCTGGAAAACTACCGTTATTACACCCACAATGATCCAGAGGTTAAAAAGGGTATTAAAAAGCGGGGAGATTATAAGGAGGGCGAGCAGATGCATGTGCAGGTCATTGTCAGTAGAAAAGATGCGACCAACAAAATCAAGCTTAGCCCGATGAATACATCAAGAGGAAAGAATGAAGATCATTCTAAAAAGATGGGGCAGTTTGATCGAGTGGCTTTTAAACAGTGTGGTGAAACGCTGTTTGACGAATTATTTGAGTTTGACAGGCAACTTAAAGACACAATGGCCTATGCCAATGCACAGAAAAACGGCAGCTTGGCCGAGCGGGTGCAGATAGAAGCACGTAATCAGAAAGAAGAGGTTGTACGCTCAGGCACCGGCCTTTCCCAAGATCAGCCCGACATGGAATTAGCAACTGGCATTTATTCAGATCCCGCCGCTATAGACCAGTCTTTTGACGGCTTTATAAGCCCCGTCCATATAGATATCAAAGACGATGTGGATGATGAGGCTATACATGGGAGAAATCGTCATAGAAAAAGGCAAGCGAGGACTAATACGAGATAACAAGGAAATATGAGGATTGGCTAATAAACCTTTATTCTTTAATTAAAGATTTTTCAGGCAGGAAATCTTTTGGTGAAATGCCGAAATGATCAGCTAATTTATCTATATGTGAGAGATTGTATTTCGCGCGGTTTTTTGCGCTTTCAACATTAGTTATAAAGGTTCTTTTAACACCTAAAATTGTGGCTATGTCTTCCTGATTTAAATTGTGTTTGTCCCGTAATTTGATTACGAAATCAATTACATATTGTTCAATGGCAGCCATTTTAAAGTTCTCATTCATCGAACTATAAAAAGATAGAAAAAAAAGTTGATAAATGACATACAGGTATGACATTTATCATTATATTTACCTTTTAAAATTCAGGATAGAAACAATTGAGCAAACAATGATTTAAAATACGATTAATAATACAGACGAGCCTCGTAGCCGAAAACTGCTAATTTATCGTGCGAGTGTAAGTTAAGCGCCAAATTCTATATTTGTAGGCCCTACCTTTTAGGTGGGGTTGGCGCTTGCTTATATCTTTTTGTACGATAGTCATTCCGAAAGGAATGCTGAAGCTGAAGCTTAAAATTATTTAAGCAAGGCGGGTCCTTAGCAGTACCTCGGTTGCAATTAGATAGACTGCAAGTTGCCAACCCCTTCTAAGGGTTCAGTCTCAAAGGCTCGTTATTGATTCACAATAATGAGTACAAAACAAACACATACTGATTCCACAAATGTTGCTTATTACAGCAAGCATTATATTGTGTGTGTTTTATTTAGCCAAGTAATTTCATCTCAATTCCTCAAAAACCGCTTTAAAAATATCATCAAATCTCCGGATTGAGTTGTCAGAACAAACGGCAATCTAAGATCAGCTTAATAGTTAATAGTCCATTTCAGGTTGCCGTTTTCCTTTTCATAGTCTTAATCTGACGACCCTTTAACCAAACCAGCTAAAGAAACTTCATGAAAAAATTAACGATATACATCGTACTGGCCACGCTTTGCTTAAAATTAACCGCGAGCGCCCAGGATAAACCCACGATCACCACTCTCAAAATCGGCGACATCGTACCCGATATTACCATCAACAACATCATCAATTACCCTGCTAAAACCGCCAAAATATCAGCCTTTAAAGGCAAGCTACTCATTCTTGATTTTTGGGATACCTGGTGCAGCAGTTGTATTAAGTTTTTGCCACAAGCAAATACTTTGAATAGGACATTTTTGGATAGAGCATATATCCTACCTGTTACAGGACAAAAACTTGAAAACATCCAGAATTTTTTGCTCAGTAGTGCTTTTCTGAAAAGTTACAAGATTACTTCCGTAGTAAATGATCAAGTATTAACAAAACTGTTCCCCCATAATCAGCTGCCTCATGAGGTTTGGATCGATCCGCAAGGTAAACTCATCGCAGTTACAACTGACGAATATGTTACTGCCCAGAATATTGAGCAGGTTTTAAAAGGTCAAAAACCGCTATGGGATTTTAAAAACGATAAACTGGACTATAATGCAGATAAACCATTATTCTTTTCGGATAATAATGTAAAATTAAAACCGGGATCATTTTTATACAGTACTGCTTTTACAGGCTATCTCGAAGGAGTTCCACCTGCACAACAGGTGAAAACGGATACACCGACCCAAACCAAACGCTTTTCATTTGTCAATCAACCTGTACTCAACCTTTATGCGCTGATCTTAAACAGCGGCCTGCCTTTTATGGCAACCCGGAGAATACTTCCAACAGATCATTCTAACGTTTACGTGTATGCTGCCCAATCCGGTTATTATGACGAATGGCTTAAAACGCATACTTATAGCTATGAAGCTATTGTCCCTGTCGGTTTTTCAGAGAGCGAAGTATTAAAACAACTGCAACTTCAAATCGAATACCTGCTGAAAATAAAAGGATCGGTGCAGGAACGGGAAACGGATTGCTGGATACTAAAACGAAAAGACAGTCCGGCCACGCTGCAAACCGCTTATGCAAAAAAGGATATTCAATTGAACCCAAATCATCCTTTGTTTACACACCACATTCAGGCAGCCGATCTGGAATGGCTGCTTAATCAAAAAGAAAATGCGATACCAGTAATAAACGAATCAGCAACAACAGCGCCTTTCGATCTTGATTTCAAAACCCTTCCGGTAACAATTGGTGAATGGAACGTCGTGTTAAAGCCACTTGGCTTTGAATTTATAAAGCAAACGAGAAAGCTGGACATGTTTGTTTTGACCGAGGAAAGAGATTTGATTTCAAGCCCTGCTTTGGAATCAATCACCAGATAATTAACAGATCATTTTAACCTTAACGAACCGTTTAGATGAAAAGAACGATATACTTATTATTTATACTGCTGCTCATCCCTGCATTTCTCAGGGCCCAGCAGATTATCAATGGCCGGGTTACTGATGCCCGGGATGGCAGCCCGTTATCAGGGGCGACCGTTAAACTAAAGGGGCAACCTCTTTCTGCCATTACCGATAAAAACGGGGGCTTCCACTTTCAACTGGCACGTCTGCCGGATACCTTGCAAATTACCTATATCGGTTATATCAATTCGGAAGTGCCGTTGAATCTACCGCTTAAAGCTCCTTTGACTTTCACTTTAGCACCCGATACCCGCACACTCCAGGAAGTGGTCGTTTCTACAGGTTATCAGCATTTACCCAGGGAACGTGCCACCGGTTCATTTGAACAGATCAGTAACAAGTTAATTGACCGAGAGGTGAGCACGAATGTGCTCACCCGCCTGGACGGCATTGCCAGCAGCATTTTGTTTGACAAGCGTGGCACAGGCACAACGAATTTTAGTGTTCGCGGATTAAGTACATTGACCAGCACCATCAGCAAGCCGCTGATCATCTTGGACAATTTCCCTTATGATGGCGATGTTAACAATATTAATCCAAACGATGTAGAAAGCATCACGATATTAAAAGATGCAGCGGCAAGCTCTATATGGGGAACAAAGGCCGGGAATGGGGTAATTGTAATCACAACTAAAAAGGGCAAATACAACCAACCTTTGGCAATAACGCTGAATACCAACTTTACCGTGGCAGCCAAGCCAGATCTGTTTTATCTGCCCATGATTAGTTCTTCGGATTTTATTGATGTGGAAGAATATCTGTTTACCAACGGAAACTATACGTCTGCTTTGAGCAATAGAAGGCGGCCCGTGATTTCTCCTGTTGTTGAAATTTTAAATCAGCAAAAATTGGGAATAATCTCTGCTGCCACTGCGGGCGTACAGATTGATGCTTTACGGAACATTGATGTACGTAATGATTTTGAAAAATATGTTTATCGGCAGGCATTTAGTCAGCAGCATAATATTCAGATTGCTGGCGGAACCAATAATATGAGTAATAACCTTTCTGTAGGGTACGACCGTAATCTGCAAAGCCTGGTAGGTAATCAGTATGGCCGTTTTACATTCAGAAATAGTAATACGTACAGGCCGGTAAAAAACCTGCAATTACAAACCAGTATCCAATACACACAAAGTAATACAATCACCAACAGCCAGGGAGGATATGGCAGTATCTATCCGGGCGGTGGTAAAACCGGGCTTTATCCCTATGCACAATTAGCCGATGCCAGCGGTAATCCATTGCCCATAGCCAAAGATTACCGTTATAACTATATTGATACCGTAGGTCATGGCACATTACTGGACTGGAAATACCGTCCATTACAGGAAATTCAGCTTGCGGATAATACCAATAAGTTACATGACATCTTATTGAATGCCGGTTTATCCTATCAGTTTACACCCGCTTTAAGCGTCGAAGTACGTTACCAATATGAAAACACAGATGGTAACGTAAGAAATTATTACAGCCCTGATACTTATTTTACCCGTAACCTCATCAACCGTTACACGCAGGTGGCCGGTAATACCCTTACTCAAATTATTCCTGATGGGGGAATACTTGACCTTACACAAAACCATTTAAAGTCAAATGATATACGAGGCCAGCTTAATTTTAATAAAGACTGGCACCAAAAACATCGTGTTAATGCCATTGCCGGAGCAGAGATTACCCAAAACAGTACCGACATCAGCAAAGAAAGAACCTATGGCTACTATAGTGAATCGTTAACCTCTTCTGCTGTAGATCTTGTTAATCTCTACCCGCAGTATGGCAATTTAGGGGTCAATGCCGCGGTTCCTTATGTCAATTCCTTTAGCGGTCTGCTAAACCGGACTGTTTCTGTTTACGGCAATGGTTCTTACACTTATAATAACCGCTACACAGTTAGCCTGAGCGCGCGCCGGGATGCATCCAATCTTTTTGGGGTAGAAACTAACCGTAAATGGGTACCTCTTTGGTCAACTGGTGCATCCTGGCTATTATCGGATGAGAAATTTTATCATGTAGCCGCATTGCCTTATCTGAAGCTGAGGGGTACCTTTGGTTATAGCGGTAATGTCAACAATACCATACCGGCGTTAACAACCATACAGTATAACACGCCAAACTCCGCTAACAGTATTACCGGACTACCCTTTGCCAATATTACCAATTTCCCTAATCCCAACCTGCGATGGGAGAAGATAGGCATGTTTAATTTAGGACTTGATTTTGGCACCCAGGGTAACCGCATTTCAGGAAGTCTGGAATACTATTACAAAAACGCAACGGATTTGATCGGGCTTGTTCCCGCCGATCTGACGATAGGGGCGGGTGACTATTTGAATGAGAACAGCGCCAACCTAAAAACGCATGGTTTTGATTTTACGCTGAATACGATCAATCTGCGGGGCGGCTTTAACTGGAACTCGGCATTCTTGTTTTCTATGAATAAAAACAAGGTTGCCCAATATCTTTATACCCCGTCAAATCCCACCGCTTATATCGGCAACGGCTCCCTGATTTCACCCATTATAGGACAAGCGGCTTACGAAATCGTAAGCTATAAATGGGCAGGGCTTGACCCGGCTACCGGAAATCCGCAAGCATATCTGAATGGGAAAGTAAGTCAGGATTACAATGCCATTACCAGTTCGGCAGGGTTCAATGATCTGGTATTTCATGGCTCTGCCTTACCTCAATACTTCGGTTCCCTGCGCAATGATTTTGAATATAAAGGTTTTGCCCTTTCGGTTAACCTGACTTATCGTTTTGATTATTATTTCCGTAGGAATGCGCTGAGTTATTACAGCCTATTCAATAGCTGGATAGGTTATAGTGAATACGAAAACCGCTGGCAGAAACCCGGTGATGAAAAAAACACCAATGTACCCTCCATGATCTATCCGGCCAACAGCAGCCGTGACGCGGTTTACGATTATTCCAGCATTACAGTGGAGAAAGGGGACAATATCCGTTTGCAGGATATAAGGCTAAGTTATCAGTTCAACAGGTCGAACTATCCACGACTGCCGGTAAAGGGTATTTTGTTTTATACCTATGCCAATAACATTGCCATCCTTTGGCGGGCAAATAAGCTTGGCCTCGACCCTGATTACGGACAGTCGCTTCCTGCGGTGAGAACAATAGCCTTTGGATGCAAAATAGATTTATGATACTACTGCTAAAATTAGAATTAATATGAAAAAGCAAAACTCCCTTTATATACGACTAATGCACCAATGCAGTTACACGAAATGGTTGCTATTACTTTTAACCTGCCTGGTACTCGCTTCCTGTAAAAAATACCTGGATGCCAAGCCCGACAAAACTTTGGCTGTACCATCAACGTTGCAGGATTTCCAGGCTATTCTGGATAACAATTTCTTAAACCTGGATTACCCCTTTGCGGGAGATATTGGCAGCGATGATTATTTTTTAAAGGCAAGTGATCTGTCAAATTTTTCAACCAATGATCAGCTTACTTACGTTTGGGGTGCGAATGCCGCCAATGACCTGGACTACAATTATGCCTACAATATGATTGAACGTTGTAATGTGGTTTTGGATGGTTTGAACAAAAACTATCTTCAGGGTGGGGCATCCATTAAGGGAAGTGCCTTATTCTTCCGGGGATATACCTTTTTCCAGGTGGCCAATATTTTTTCATTACCCTATGATGCGCAAAACAGCAATAGCATCCCTGGGATACCCTTACGTTTAAGTGCGGATATCACTGTTAAGACGACCCGAAGTTCTATGCAGGAAACCTATCAGCAAATTATCAGCGATCTGAGATCATCCCTGCCTTTATTACCGGTACAGCCAAAAGTAAAAACAAGGCCATCTAAGCCTGCGGCTTACGGAGCATTGGCGCGTACGTATCTTGCGATGGGTGATTATGCCAATGCCAATAAATATGCAGATTCCTGTTTGCAGTTATACAACAAATTAATGGATTACAATACACTGGACAGCACACTCGCCAATCCGATCAGCCAGTTCAATGATGAAGTGATCTTTCACGCAACGACATCCGGCAGGGATGGTGTTTTAAACCCTTATTATGCACGGGTAGATACCAATCTCTATGCAACCTATACGAATAATGATCTTCGTAAGCATATTTTTTATACCTACGCGGATGATGGTTATTATGAGTTTAAAGGAGATTATACCGGGCAGAGTTATGGTTCATTATTTGGTGGCATCGCTGTAGATGAAATGCTGCTGATCAGGGCTGAAACTTATGCAAGACTTGGCAACAACTCCAATGCCATTGCCGATTTGAATCTGTTGTTGGTTAAACGATATGCTAAATCAAGCTTTATACCTTACCCCGCGAATCATGCAAATCCATTGCAGGTGATTTTGCCGGAACGCAGAAAGGAACTGGCTTTCAGAAGTGAGATCAGATGGAGTGATTTGAGAAGGCTCAACAAGGAGCCGCAATATGCGAAGACGTTAACAAGAGTAATTAATGGGAAAATCTATACTTTACCGCCCAACGACAAGCGATATGCCTGGCTGATACCGGTAAGTGTGATACAAGAGAGCGGGATAAGTCAGAATACCAGATAAAGAAGGGGGAGAATTTCTCCCCTTTCTTTATTAACTCAAATTAGTTTTTAAGAAACACATCTCCGGCCGATGTGTTTTTAGCTGTAATAGCCACTATTTGATCTGACAGTTGGGTTGTTTTATAAGTTGTCAGATGTGATTTGTGAATATAGCTTTTTCTCTTCTAAATGCATCGA
>NZ_JACHCR010000013.1 GCF_014205845.1 Mucilaginibacter cryoferens | reverse complement strand
AGCAAAGAAACAAGCGTTAATAGCTGTAGCTAATAAACTGCTTAAGCAGGCATTTGCTATCGCAACGCAAAAAACTAAATACAATGAAAATTATTCAAATAATATTTGCTTTTAAACACAGTTCATTCTGAGGTACGAAGAATCTATTATCCGCCATGCTTCTTCGCCCTGTAAAGTTTGCGAATAGATGCTTCGTACCTCAGCATGACAAACTTTCCAGAATTGTCATTTCCCCTTCATAGTCCCCGGATTTTTATCACTGCGGATAACAGCTTTTTTGAAATACGTTATGCTCAGTGTTACCGTTATACTCTTTATTCCTCCGTCAATACCGTAAACTCAAAATCGAGCGGTTCAAAATGGCGGATGAGTTCGTCGATAAACGTTTGCCCCCATTTTACATACATCAAACCAAAGTTTTCGGTACGCTCCTGTAAACTATCTTTAGGGAAAAGCTCGGCTTTAACAACAGATAGCTGCTCCAATCTTACGGCATAGTTGCGCTTTTCGGCTTTTATCAGTTTTTTCTCCAGGTTATCTATAGCGTGTTTTAACCTTGCCTGTACGGCAGATGCCGACGGCGATAGGGTAGGATCTATTTTATAAGAGCGAAGTTTTATTTTTTCAAACAAGGCGCTCATTTCACGCCATTCGCCTTCCAGGCTCAGGTTATGATTGCTGTGTTTTTTTATCCAGTTGGTTTTAAGCTCGTCGTCTTTTTTGAATAAGTCGGCTGCATTCAGGTCCATATGCCTAACTTTTGCCGCTTGTTCTTTTTTAAGAACAAGGCCCGAGTTACGGAGGATGAGGATGGGAAAGTCGACCTTATAAAAATCGAAATTTGATTTCAGCTCCAGCCAATAAACAACCTCGGCGCCACCACCTATATAAGCGATGTTTGGCAAAATACACTCCTGGTATAATGGGCGCATTACCACATTAGGGCTAAAACGCTCGGGGTAGGCGGCAATCTCCGCTTTTAACTCCGCCTTGGTAAAACGGATCTCTGTATTCATTACCTGGTAGCTATCCTGTTCAAATACTACACGTTCGCGCAGGCTATCCTGCAGGTAAAAAAAGTTTATTTCGCGTGGGTTTACCTGTATGTGTACCCCCAGTTTATGTAATTCTTCGTTGGTAGCGCTTATATTTTTAAAGCTGTTTTGGTTGATGATATCCTGCTCCATAATTGGGGCAAACTGCTTTTTAAATTCGTGGTCGTCGGCATCAATGATCACCAGGCCATACTCACCGAATAAGGCATCAACCAAATAACGTGTTGCATCGGCCAGTTTATCAAAACGGGTATAGGCGGTTTCAACAATTTCGGCAACTTCGCTGGCGTGGCCTTCCATTCCTAAAACACCCTTATATTGGTTAAGCGCCTGGCGCATGGTATCGGGATTGATGCGGCCGGTAGCGCCGGAAGCTTCGTACCACCAATGTACTTTTTTGCCGCCGATGTTGGTGTAATTGATCTCGGCAAAATCATGGTCTTCACTGGCCATCCAGTAAACAGGCACAAAGTTTTTATCGGAATGTGCTGCTTTTAATTGCTGTGCAAGCTTAATAGCTGTAGCAATTTTGTAGAGGAAATAAAGCGGACCGGCAAAAATATTAAGCTGGTGCCCCGTTGTAATTGTATAGGTATTATCAAGCTTTAGCAGTTCTATCTTATCTGCTACAAGCTTTGAGTTTTGGATTTTGAATTTCGAATTATCTTCCTGCTGGTTATGCAAGTATTGTTTTGATAAAACACGGTGTAAGATCTCGCGATCTGCAACAACTTTCTTACTTTTTAACAGTTGGGCAAAGCCGTCCATATCCGGGCGGTAGCCGTAAAAAGGCTGCAGATCGGCCCTGTTCTCGATGTAATCAATAACGGTGGGCGAAAAAAAACCGGTTTCTTTATAACTTATACAGGAGGCTTCCATTTTTGATTTTGGATTTCGGATGTTCAATTTCGGATTTAAGCAAATCACTTATTGAACATCGGCTAAATACTAAATATTGATTTCGAAATTAGATTTTTAATCTCATATCGATCATTGGAAACCGCAAATTAGTATTATTTTACAATTTGTCCATAAAGATCAAAGTCTTCGGCACTGTTTATCTTCACGTTAACAAAGCTGCCAACGGTTGCATAATCAATGCTGGCATCAATTAAAACCTCGTTATCAACTTCTGGCGAATCAAATTCTGTACGACCAACAAAGTAGTCGCCATCTTTTTTATCAATCAAAACCTTGAACGTTTGGCCAATTTTTTCCTGGTTCTTATCAAAAGAAATGCCTTGCTGAATTTCCATAATGGCATCGGCGCGTTCCTGTTTTAATTCATCAGGTACATCGTCAACCAGTGAGTGGGCATGGGTTTTTTCTTCGTGCGAATAGGTAAAGCAGCCAAGGCGATCGAATTTGGTATCTTCAACCCATTGAGCCATTTCTTCAAAATCTTTTTGGGTTTCGCCCGGGTAACCGGTAATAAGGGTAGTACGCATGGCAATGCCCGGCACTTTATCGCGAATCTGGTTTACCAGGTCGATAGTTTTTTGTTTGGTGATACCACGGCGCATGGATTTCAGCATATCATCGCTGATGTGCTGTAAAGGCATATCCATGTATTTGCAAATGTTATCACGCTCGTTCATCACATCCAAAACTTCCATTGGGAAGCCCGAAGGGTAAGCGTATTGTAGCCTGATCCACTCCACACCGTTAACATCACTTAAGCGGCGTAATAATTCGTCGAGGTTACGTTTGCCATACAGATCCAGACCGTAATAGGTCAAATCCTGGGCAATTAATATCAGTTCTTTAGTGCCATTTTTAACCAGGTTTTGGGCATCTTTAACCAACTGATCAATTGGTGTACTTAAATGCTTACCGCGCATCAATGGAATAGCGCAAAAAGAGCATGGGCGGTTACAACCTTCGGCAATTTTAAAATAAGCGAAATGCGATGGGGTTGTTAATAATCGTTCGCCAATTAATTCATGCTTGTAGTTTGCACCAACAGAGGCCAACAGGTTTTGCAAATCGTTTGTACCGAAGTAGGCATCAACATTGGTTATTTCGGCCTCCAGTTCGGGTTTGTAGCGCTCACTTAAGCAGCCGGTAACGATAACTTTGCCAACTTTGCCTTGTTCTTTAAGCTCGCTGTATTGTAATATGGTATCAATAGATTCCTGCTTGGCATTGTCAATAAAACCGCAGGTATTAATTACGATGATATCATTTTTGCCCACCTTTTCGGCCTCATGCACCACATCAAACTGGTTGCCTTTAAGCTGACCCATCAGGATCTCAGAATCGTATATGTTTTTTGAACAGCCTAAAGTAACCACGTTAACACGGGGCTTTACTGTTTTTGGCTCACGAATTACTTCTTTAGTCTTCATAATATCAAGAGCATAAGCCCCCTCTAAATCTCCCCCGGTAGGAGAGACTTCTTAAAATCTTAAAGCCCTCCCTACCGGGGAGGGTTGGGTGGGGCTTATTGCTTAAATAATGACTCCACGAAGGCTTGTCTATCAAACAATTGCAGGTGCTCTACACCTTCACCCACACCTATATATTTTACCGGTATTTTAAACTGATCTGATATGCCAATTACTACGCCACCTTTTGCGGTACCATCAAGCTTGGTTAAGGCCAGGGCATTTACGTTGGTAGCTTCGGTAAATTGCTTGCATTGCTCAATGGCGTTTTGACCCGTTGATGCATCCAATACCAGTAAGATCTCGTGCGGGGCGCCGGGAATTACCTTTTGCATCACGTTTTTGATCTTGGTAAGCTCATTCATCAACCCAATTTTATTATGCAACCTGCCGGCGGTATCAATTATGGCCACATCATCGCCGTTGGCAACTGCCGAGCGGAGGGTATCATAAGCTACCGATGCGGGATCGGAACCCATTGGCTGGGCAACCACTTTTACATCAACACGCTTACCCCAAAGTTGTAACTGATCAACTGCAGCCGCACGGAAGGTATCGGCCGCACCAAGTACTACTTTGTTACCGGCTTGTTTCAGCTTGTGAGCAAGCTTGCCAATGGTTGTAGTTTTGCCTACACCATTTACACCAACCACCATAATTACATAGGGTTTATGGTCGCCATATTCAAAATTCCTAAAATCGTTGCTGTTATTTTCGGCAAGTAATTTTTGAATCTCATCTTTCAGCAGGGTATTCAGTTCGCCGGTGCCAACGTATTTATCGCGGGCCACACGCTCCTGTATGCGTTGGATGATCTTGAGGGTGGTGCTTACGCCCACATCCGATGTTACCAGGATCTCTTCCAAATCATCCAGCACATCATCATCAACGGTTGATTTACCTGCTACCGCTTTGGTGATCTTTGAAAAAAAGCTATCCTTGGTTTTTTCCAAACCGGTATCAAGGGCTTGCTGCTCCTGCTGTGTATTTTCCTTTTTCTTAAAAAAATCAAATAATCCCATAAGCCTCACCTAAATCCTCTCCTTTGGAAAGGATTTTATTATTAAAATTTATAATAATCTATTAGTAAACAGCTTCAGGCTTACCTCGTTATCTCCCTCTCCTTTGGAGAGGGGCGGGGTGAGACCTAACAAAAAAAGCCCTCTCGTAAAAACAAGACGGCTTCGATATTTTTATCAAAAGTTTTACTGCAAATATTATTTGCCTGCAATGATGTCCTTAACAGCGTCGTTAGGAACAATTTGCTCTTTGAATGAATAAGCACCAGTTTTTGGTGATTTGTTCATTGTGATAACTTTTGAATATTCTTTGCCTTTACCTGCTACTTTCAGTGTTGCAACTACTTTCTTTGCCATTTCTTTTAATTATTGAATTAGTGAATCATTGAATTAGTGAGTTAACCGTTGGTAGAGATCTAAACCTAATCAACCATTAACTTAATCAACCAATTACTTAATTTCTTTGTGAACTGTTACTTTCCTTAAAACCGGGTTGAATTTTTTCATTTCCAGTCTTTCAGTTGTATTTTTTTTGTTCTTGGTGGTAATATAGCGAGACATGCCTGGCATACCGCTTGTTTTGTGTTCAGTACACTCTAAAATTACCTGAACCCTGTTGCCTTTTTTTGCCATTTTCTTTTTATGTTGTACGTATCACCATCACGGCTTACGCAATTTTTCAAAATTATGTACTGTACCTTTTGTGTTTTACGTTAATGTAAAACGCGCAACTACTAAATGTATCCTTTTTTTACAAATTTATTGATACAAGCAGTAATACCATTTTTAGTAATGGTTTTTACAGCTGATGTAGATACCTTTAAGGTAATCCATTTATCCTCTTCAGGGATGTAAAACTTTTTAAGTTTTAAGTTAGGATGAAATCTACGTTTTGTTTTAACGTTTGAGTTAGAAACGTTGTTACCAACTATAGATGCTTTTCCTGTTAGATCACAAATTCTTGACATGACAAATATTTTTAATTATCAACCCTTTATTCAAAAAGAGTTTGCAAATATCAGACTTTTAAATCAAATATTCAATAGCGTTTTCAAAAAATATTAAATAATTTCGAAATGCCATTGTAAGACCCTAAAAGCAACTATAGTGCTTTGTTTTGTTATAGTTACAGGTTAAATTCAAATACTTTTTAAATAATTTTAAAAAGGTATAGAATTAATATCTACATCATATATAAATTATTAAATTAGGCCCTCCATTATAAACACTATGAAGATCACATCATTTGACCAGTACAAGCAGGTATATAAACAAAGCGTAGACCAGCCCGAAGAGTTTTGGGCCGGCATTGCCGAAAACTTTTTATGGAAAAAAAAGTGGGATAAAGTGCTGGACTGGAACTTTAAAGAGCCTAAAATTAAATGGTTCCAGGGAGCCAAACTCAATATAACCGAAAATTGCCTCGACCGGCACCTGGCTACCATAGGCGATAAACCGGCCATTATATGGGAACCTAATGATCCGCAGGAAGATCACCGGATACTCACCTATAAGCAACTACACGATAAAGTTTGCCAGTTTGCCAATGTGCTTAAAAATAACGGCGCAAAAAAAGGAGATCGTATTTGTATATATATGCCGATGATTCCGGAGCTGGCCATAGCTGTTTTGGCTTGTGCCCGTATTGGTGCTGTTCACTCGGTAGTATTTGGTGGCTTTTCGGCACAATCTATTGCCGATAGGATAAATGATGCCGAATGTAATATTGTGATAACTGCCGATGGCGGTTTCCGGGCCAATAAAGCTATCCCGCTTAAAACGGTTATTGATGATGCATTGGTACAGTGTAAATCGGTAAAAAGAGTAATTGTGTTAACCCGCAGCCGCACGCCCGTTTCGATGATAAAAGGCCGCGATGTTTGGTGGGAAGATGAAGTAAAGAAAGTAGAAACCCAGGGTAATCCGGATTGCCCTGCCGAGGTGATGGATGCCGAGGATATGCTGTTTATATTATATACATCGGGCTCAACAGGCAAACCTAAAGGGGTAGTGCATACCACGGGTGGTTATATGGTTTATACGGGTTATACTTTTGCCAACGTGTTTCAATACAACCAGGGCGAAGTGTATTTTTGTACTGCCGATATTGGCTGGATAACCGGGCACTCGTACATTGTATATGGGCCGCTATCGCAAGGGGCAACAACTTTAATGTTTGAAGGTGTGCCAACCTACCCTGATGCGGGCCGTTTTTGGGATATTGTAGATAAGTTTAAAGTAAATATATTATATACCGCGCCAACAGCCATCCGCTCGTTAATGAGTTTTGGCGAAGAGCCGCTGAAAGGTAAAGATCTTAGCTCGCTAACCAAGTTGGGTTCGGTAGGCGAGCCTATTAACGAGGAAGCATGGCATTGGTACGACGAAAAAATTGGTCATGGTAAATGCCCAATTGCCGATACCTGGTGGCAAACAGAAAACGGTGGTTTAATGATATCTCCAATTTGTAATGTTACCCCAACCAAACCGGGCTATGCTACTTTGCCGCTGCCTGGTGTGCAACCGGTATTGGTTGATGAAAGCGGAAAAGTGATTGAGGGTAACGGCGTAAGCGGTAACCTGTGCATCAAGTTTCCGTGGCCGGGTATGCTGCGTACCACTTATGGTGATCATGAGCGCTGCCGCACCACCTACTTTGCTACGTACGAAAATATGTATTTTACCGGTGATGGTTGCTTACGCGATGAAGATGGTTATTACCGCATTACCGGCCGTGTTGACGATGTGTTGAATGTATCTGGACACCGTATTGGTACTGCCGAGGTGGAGAATGCCATTAATATGCATAGCAGCGTGGTAGAATCAGCAGTGGTTGGTTACCCGCATGATATTAAAGGCCAGGGTGTATATGCCTACGTGGTTAGCCCCGATAAACATGGCGATGAGGAAATTACCCGCAAGGATATCATCATGACGGTATCGCGCATTATTGGCGCTATTGCCAAGCCAGATAAAATTCAGTTTGTAACCGGCTTGCCAAAAACCCGCTCGGGTAAAATTATGCGTCGCATTTTACGTAAAATAGCCGAGGGGGATACCGCCAATTTAGGTGATATCTCTACCTTGCTTGATCCTGCCATAGTTGAAGAAATAAAAGCAGGCGCTTTGTAAGGGAGCAAAGATATTTGGATAAAGGAACAAAGTTTTTGGAAAAAATACTATGGGACAAAGGAGCAAGGATTGGTTTTAATAATTGAATACATGAAAGAAACGAGGAGAAGGGAAATAGCAAACGCAAGCTTTTGGATTTTTCTCCTTGTTCCTTTCATCCTTGTTCTTTGCTCCAATAAAAATCGCCCATCTGCAAGATATAAGCTCGATTTTTTTACCAAAGAAAATCAGTTTTACCTCTGTGATTCGGCATTTACCGGCGAAACCGGCGATACCAGCTTTTGGACAAACAAAGCCTATAGCGATAGGATGGCTACATCGAAAGATAAAGACATTGTTGGTATAAGCATCGAAAGCTTTGGGCATGTAAAGGCCGAACTTAATATTCTGGATGCGCCCAGCCAGGAAAAAGATTTTAAGAAATATGCCCACGTGGTAGAAGCCGGGATCAGGGTGAGCTCGGGCATATTGGAGGTATTGAGCTACCCCGATAATAAAATTCAGTTGAAGGCTATCGTTACCCCCGGTTATTATCGCATCCGCGTTTACTCCTCCGATATGGCCAATATCAGTTCTGAAGAAGATGAAGGCACAGATCACTACAAAATAGAACTCTGGCCATCCAGCAACTTTGAGCGAAAGGTGCTGAAGCAATTTGTTAAAGAATGAGCCCCACCCAAACCGCCCCGGAAGGGAGGGCTTTAAAATATTCTCAAAAAAGTTTCCCCCTATCTGGGGAGATTTAGAGGGGGCTCAAACCATATTGTATCCCAGATGTTCTACAAACACATCTAAATAGAAAACAACATGGACAAGTTAGAAATTAAAGGCGGCTGGAACGAGTTGAAAGGCAAAATTAAACAGGCCTATGGCGATCTTACCGACGATGATCTGATACACGAAGAAGGTAAAGACGATGAAACCTTAGGCAAGCTTCAGCAAAAAACCGGTAAAACCCGCGATGAACTGGTAAAGTGGATAAACAGTTTATAATATTAATAAAAAAGGCTCCGGGAACGGAGTCTTTTTTATTTGAAAACCTTTGCAAGTTCAATGGCAAACCCAGGCAAAACTAACGACGTCAGTACCTCATTTTTTTGCGCTTTTTGTTGAAGATGATAGGCTCCATCTTTCAAAATATACAGATCTGCATTTTGCTGTATGGGGTCGATAATGATGTACTCCTTTACACCATATTTTTCATAAATGTCTTTTTTCTGCCGAAGATCATAGTACGCATTTGACGGGGAAAGTATTTCAATAATAAGATCGGGGGCGCCTTCGATGCGATCTTTAATTAATTCTGATTTTCGCTCCTCGCTGATATACAGCATATCGGGCTGCAAAATATTTCCATCGTCAAATTTTACATCGATTGGGGAATAAAGCCATTGGCCTCTTCGGCCTTGATTTATTCTGTGTAATACAGCTATTTCCGATAGTTCAAATAATATTTGTTGATGGATAGCAAGTGGGGATGGCGACATAATCAAATCATAGTTTATCAACTGAAAAGGTGCACCTTCCTCCAGCAACAAGTAATCATCAACGGTGTATTTCTTTTTCTTATCAGCAGTGAGCATAAATCAAATATAACTAATTTCGCACAATGAAAACAGCGAAACCCAATATTCTTGTTGTTAACGACGATGGTATAACTGCTCCCGGCATCAAAGTTTTAATGGATGCCATGCGCGAAATTGGCAATGTAGTGGTAGTTGCACCCGATAGCCCGCAATCGGGCATGGGGCATGCTATTACCATTGGCAAACCCTTGCGTTTAGATAAGGTTGATATTTACGAGGGTATAGAAATGTACCGCTGCTCTGGAACCCCGGTTGATTGTGTAAAGCTGGCCGTAAACAAAGTGTTTAAAGGGCAAAAGCCAGATCTGTGTGTATCTGGTATTAATCATGGCTTAAACAACTCTATCAACGTGCTGTACTCCGGTACCATGTCGGCCGCGGTTGAGGGCGCTATTGAAAGTATTCCATCCATTGGTTTCTCGTTAGATGATTATAACCTCGATGCTAACTTCAGCCACTGTGTAAAATATGTTAAAGAACTTGCCTTGCAGGTTTTAACCAATGGTTTACCGGCAAATACCTTGCTTAATGTAAACTTCCCGAATACAAAAGATATTAAAGGCATTAAGATATGCCGCCAGGCCAACGCCAAATGGGCCGAAGAGTTTGATGAACGCGTTGATCCGCATAAACGGCCTTATTACTGGCTTACCGGCGTTTTTCAGTTGAATGATGGCGGCGAGGATACCGATGTTTGGGCTTTGGACCATAATTATGCATCCGTAGTTCCTGTTCAGTTTGATATGACGGCGCACCACGCCATCCCGGTTTTAAATAGCTGGAAATTTAATGTGTAAATTGCTGTGCTAAATAAAATACATGCTTAAAAACAATAGTATCGTGGCAGGGGTAATTGGTGGTTCTATACTGCCTGGGGTTAGCCTGTTCGTTTTTTTATATCTGCTTAAAGGTGATTTTCTGATATTTAACAAGCCGGGTGTGCCATATCTGGTAGCCATAACCTTAAATCTTTTTATGATAAGGTATTGTTTTAAAGAGGGTAAGGATAATATAGCGACCGGTATGATATTGATCACCTTTATATTTACGGCGGCGGTATTTTTATTAAAACTACAACCCATTAGATGAAGTATTACCTGGTAGCCGGCGAGGCTTCGGGCGATTTGCACGGAGCTAATTTAATGAAAGCCTTGAAGGGGCTTGATCCATTAGCTGAGTTTCGTTTTTTTGGTGGCGATCTGATGAAGGCCGAAGGCGGCGAGCTTGTAAAGCACTACGCCGATATGGCTTTTATGGGTTTTGTAGAAGTGGCTGTTAATCTGCGGGCTATTCTTAAAAACCTCAAAGCCTGTAAAGATGATATTGCGGCTTATCAGCCCGATGTTTTGGTGCTGATAGATTTTCCGGGTTTTAATTTAAAAATTGCAGCATATGCCAAAACCATCGGCTTGCCGGTAAATTACTATATCTCCCCCAAAGTATGGGCCTGGAACCAGAAGCGGGTTCTAAAGATCAAAAAGATAGTAGATCACCTTTTTTGTATCCTGCCTTTTGAGGTTGAGTTTTATAAAAGCTGGGGAATGGATGTTGATTATGTAGGTAACCCATTGTTGGATGCTATAACTGCATTTACGCCCAATACAGCGTTTCTACAGCAAAATAACCTGTCTGGTAAAAAGATCATCGCCTTGTTGCCTGGTAGTCGTAAGCAGGAGATAACGTATTTACTGCCCGATATGATAGCCGTGGCTGAGCAATTTAAAGACTATCAGTTTGTAATAGCCGGCGCCCCATCTTTTAAGGTGGATTTTTACAATCAGTTTTTGAAAGATAACAGCATCCCCGTAATATTTAACGCCACTTACGATCTGTTGACCAATGCTCACGCAGCTATTGTTGCCTCGGGAACGGCTACGCTGGAGACGGCATTATTTAACGTGCCGCAGGTAGTTGTATACAAAGGCAACGCGGTAACCATCGCGATAGCCCGGGTATTGGTAAAAATAAAATTTATATCGCTGGTTAATCTGATAGTGGATAGGGGGATAGTGAAAGAATTGATTCAGGAAGACTGCAACGAGCAAAAAATTGCTGCCGAATTGGGCGCTATAGTTAATGACGGCGCTTATCGGGTGGCGATGCTTAATAATTATGATGCTCTTGATGAGAGAATGGGTCAGCCCGGCGCATCGGCTGCAACTGCCGGATTGATAGTTAAATATGCATCAAAAAAATAAAGCCCCGCTTTGGCAGGGCTCTATTTTTTCATAGGTGTAGTGTTGTAATTTTAAATAGGTAGATGTAGATATATTGATCAGGCTAGAGGCAGCGTCTGCTGCACTGTTACCTTCTTGTTGTTCATAAATTGATTTCTCTCTCTGAAATTCCTAAAATCTTCCAATAAAATATTTAGCAATTGGTCGTCGAAACGGTTAACTAATTTACTTATGACAGTATTTGTTTTATGGGCTTTCATAGGTGTTTGTTTTAAATATAGGTAAGTGTGTTTTAGTGTTAATTAAGCTGCGTTTGCTAACCGCGCTGCTTTAGCTTTAATAGACTTCAGATCGTTTGTCAGTAACATTTTCAATTCGTTATCAAAACGTGCTACTAATTTGCTGGTTGATATTTTTCTGTTGGCTTTCATAGTTTTAGTTTCTTGTATGTTTTAAATTTCTTTATTTCAATCGTTCTTTTTAGTTTCCTGGTTTTCGGTAAGGTTATCTTTTCGGCGTTTTGCTTCGTTGTATTGCCTTAAAATTTGCTCCTCATCGCGTTCATCCGTGGTTTTTGCCGGCTCTACCGGATTGCTCCATTCCTTTTCCTCTTCCTTAACCGTTTTCTTTTTAGTTTTCATAACAGTTACGTTTGATGAGTACTATTCCAATCCTGTGCCAAAAATTCTGAATGGCTTCAAAAAAGTCATTATAACTTCAGGTATTTTTTACAATACTGTGTAAATGCCTGTTTTTAAGCGGTTTTTATTTCGAAAATATTTTTAACTATTCTTCGCTTGATGGAGCTTCTAAGTCGAAACTGGTGTTCACTTAGTATTTAATAACCGAACACTTGTTTTAATTCCGTACGTTTTTTTTGTAGTTAAACAGGTGAGCTGCCAGGGCTATAACAGATAGTGAAGCGCCGATGGCACATACTCCTGTCCATTGGTAATTTTTCCAAACCTGGCTGGCCAAAAATGTTCCGGATGCACCGCCTATGAAATAAGACACCATGTATACCGTGTTTAGCCTGTTGCGCGCCTCGGGTATGAGTGAGAATATGATAGACTGGTTAGAGATATGTGTGGCCTGCACGCCCATATCCAACACAATTACCCCTATTACTAAACCAATAATGCTGTGGCTGGAGAAGTAGAAAATTATAAAGGATACAAGTACCAACAGTAATGTATAGCCCGATAGTTTATAGGAGTCCATTTTATCGCTCAGCCTGCCCATTAATCCGGCAGCTAAGGCGCCAAAAGCGCCAACTAAGCCAAATGCGCCGGCTACAGAACTCCCTTCGTTAAACTGAGGTTGTTTAAGCAAGAATACCAGGGTTGTCCAAAAAGCGCTGAAGCCTGCAAAGCACAATGCCCCACGGAAGGCCGCCATCCGGAGTTTTGGCTGGGTTTTAACTAAGTGGATAAGCGATTTCATTAGGTTTTTATAGTTGCCTTTGTAATCGGGTTCCACTTCGGGCAAAAAGAAAAATATCATTAGCCACATAGCCAGCATTAAACCTGTTGCAATATAATACATGGTACGCCAGCCAAAATGTTCGCCCACAAAGCCGCTCAGGGTACGGGAGAGTAGTATGCCTATTAAAAGGCCGCTCATTACAAACCCAATTTTTTTACCACGTTCCTGTGGTTTAGCCAGGTGGGCAGCCATTGGAATTAGTAATTGAGGAATTACTGATGATACACCCACTAAAAATCCGGCTATAGTTAACACCAATACCGATGGCGCGACCGCGCTTACCAGTAACGAAATAATTACTAAGGTAAAATCTATCAATATTAAGCGCTTGCGTTTAAGCATATCGGCAAGCGGAATAATGAACAGGAGGCCGGTGGCGTAACCAATTTGCGTAAACAGCGAAACTTGCTGCGCTTTTTTATCAGATATCTTGAACGTATGTGCTATGTCGGCCAGCAATGGTTGGTTGTAATAAATATTGGCTACCACCAGGCAAGTGGCAATAGTCATTATCCATAAGGTAAAAGATGTTAAATGCGGATGTGTTTTTGTATGCTGGGCAACTGTCATAGATGAAAAACTAAAAAATGCGCCGCAAAAGTGCGTAAGCATTTTTTAAAAAATGCCTGTTTAAAGTAATTTTTATAAGCCGGGAAACAATAACTTAAAATGTTAGGAGTTATAAATAATGAAAAAATGAATGTGTTTTTTCATCTTTTCTATGTGAATTGATTTAAATATGTTGTTTTTGTCTGGTAATTTGATTTTTAAGTTTGTTTTTTATTTAATAGTTGGTGAAAAATATTTTTTCAATTAAAAATTACTATTTTTTTGTTTTAAAATTTAGATAATTGTGATTTTTAGTGAAATAAATAGTTGATAATTATTAATTGTTTAATTATTTTGATTGTTGTGTTGGTGATTGATGAAAAAAAATAAAAAATTATAACTTTAATAAGAAAATAATTGTATTTTTGAGAATCAAATAGGGATAGTGAGTTTATTTGATAAATGTTACAAATAAATTACAAAATAATTTAAAGGAATATAAAAACTTAGTGTTACTTTTACACCATAACACAAGCACAAAAAAGTCTTCTCATAATTTAGGTTTATAATTGGTTAGTAAAGGCCCCTGCCCATCAGGGGCTTTACTTGTTTTAAGGATTTTTGTTTGCCAAATAATTATACCGTATTCATCATGTTTTTCTGATCACGTTATGGCGATTTTATGGCCAATATTGATATTGGCGGGTATAAGCGAAGGGGTAAGGGGAAAAAAGATATACGCGTCCGCTGCTGGAAAAGTTGACGGCATCACAGTTTAATGAGAGTTCGGACTTAATATTTAGTTAAGTGCCTGGTGTATGTGTTAGCCTTATTGGCCACCAGGCAAAGCCGGAGAAATATTACAAAAGATCAAGTAGAAGCCTCCAAATAGCAGCTGAATATTGGTGTTGGTAGTAATGCCTGCAATTTGGACAGTGCTAAGCAGTATTAAAACTTTGAATTTATGGGTTGGTATCTTAAAAGAGCTTGGTTGTATGTTTAATAAATGGTTTTGTTTGAAGTGTATGTAGGTAGTATTGAATAGTGATGTGCCTCTGTTGTTAAATAATTTAAAATCAAATTCTTTTTTACTACTTAAAATTATATATTTGCCACCCCAACGGGGGATTAGCTCAGCTGGCTAGAGCGCTTGCATGGCATGCAAGAGGTCATCGGTTCGACTCCGATATTCTCCACGCATTGATTATCAGGCTTTTAGATTAACCTCTAAAAGCCTGTTTTTTTTGTGGGTACAACATAGGTACAACACTTTCCTTTGGTTTTATCGTGTTTTATTCACCACAATTGCCTGAAAAACAAAAACAGTTAGTTTTTTTAGTCGAAATACATATCGCCAATGCCCTTTGTGGGTTTATTATTGAACACACCATCCCGTATTTACCGCTTAAGCAACCAACAGCGCGAGCCGGGTAAATAGTCAAGGCCCTTTAGATTTGCTTTGTGATTATTATCGAAAGTATCTTGTTGACAAAGAACAGGGTGAACCAAGTCAAGGCCCAGGTTAAAGACCTACGCTTCGTATTAGTCCCTTTCCAAGTCCTTTAGATGTTCTTTGTGATTACTATTAAAACTATCTTGCTGACAAAGAATAGGGTGAACCAAGTCAAGGCCCAGGCTAAAGACCTATGGCCCGTATTAGTCCCTGTTCCGAGTCACAAGTCGATGTCAATGACAAGTTAGAATTTTAGACACCAGGTCTTATAAAGGTTTTAGTCTCAGCACATCACATTAATTTATTTAGTATGAAATACAAAGTATTTATCGGCATCGATGTATCGAAACTTACTATTGATGCCCACCTGCACGGAATTGGTGCTTCCAAAACATTCAGTAACGAGGAAAAAGGATTTGCTTCGCTTTTAAGTTGGGTAAAAAAGTATAGTAAACAATCGGAACCGGCGGAGATGATCATATGCTTCGAACATACCGGTATGTATTCAATTAAACTTGCCACCTATCTAAATGATCTTGGAATCCCATTCGCTATGCTTCCTGCGCTTCAAATCAAACAATCTATAGGGATCAGAAGAGGGAAGAATGACCAGATCGATGCACAAAGAATCGCTGAATATGCTTGGCTACACCGCGAAACCATTCAGGCAACTCTATTACCAGCTAAAAGTATTCTCAAACTTCAGTCGCTGCTTACCTTACGAAATCGCTTGGTATGTGATCGTGGAGGGTATGAAGCCACATGGAAAGAACAGAAAAAGGCATTGGAAGGAAAAGAGCACAAGGGGATATTTCAAGTTTATAAAAGCCTGATAATGAACCTAACGGTTCAAGTTAAAAAGATTGAAGAACAAATAAAGGCGGTTATAGAAAGTGATGAAGCAGTTAAATTAAACTATCAATTACTGACCAGTATTAAGTGTGTAGGACCTGTACTGGCCGCAAATATGATTGCTTATACGCACAATTTTACCCGTTTTGCTACCTGGCGAAAGTTCGCCTGCTATGTGGGAACTGCTCCTTTTGAACACCAGTCCGGCACGAGTATAAAAGGAAGAACACGAGTCAGTAGTTTATCCAACAAGCAGCTAAAAAAATTAATCCACATGGTGGCTATATGTGCTTGCGCATATAATCCAGAGATGAAAAGCTATTATAAAAGAAGGGTGAGCGAAGGGAAAAGTAAGATGAGTACGCTAAATGTTATACGCAACAAGATCATTTCCAGAATGTTTGCCGTTGTCAATCGCGGCTCGGGCTATGTCGATCTGATGAAATATGCAGCTTAGGGCTTATCATCTAAACTCTTAAACAACTCCCCTTATTTTGGACGGGTTCTGTCAAGGGCAGCGAAGGGCGGGCCTGTGTGGCGGCGCTGTTTATATACCCTTGAAAGGTTCCGGCCAAAATGAGAATTTTGTTGTCGAGTTAAGATGAAGAATGATGGTCTATAGCTATAATGCCTTTATCTGACTAACAATAATATAACTTCCCGCGCCCAACCTGGTGTCATGAGTCCAGTTAAGGCTTACATTTATTGGAAACTTGGTGCTTTCACTTATTCCTAATTGCTGTAAAGTTTTATCAATTCGATAAAATGATCGGGGATTTTTAGAAGTGTCGTTTGCAATAGTAATATCTATCCCTCCACAAAAAGGACACATTTCTCGATCATAGCCAGTTAATGTTCCTTGACTTTGATAGGGGCCAATATTTGTCTTTTTGCATCCTGCGCCTATAAGTACTAACAAAAAGATAAAAATCAAAGTTTTCATAATTTAACTTTATAACCTATACGTAATAAAAACGCTTTCTGCTACAACAAGAAAAGATTAAGCAGAGTTATTTATATACCATCAAATTTAAAAAAATATTTGCTTAAGTCTTAGAATACGGGCCACCGCTAAAAAACAAAGAAAAATGGCCCGCTCTGTATAGCCTTTACTTTTTACCCGGCGGTGGCTATCTTCGCTGTACTGGTGAATGAGGAATGGAAATTGGTTATGAGTGTTGCCAAATGAGATTTTTGTATAAAAATAAAGGTTTACATTACTTAGCTCTTAATACGGCTTTCTGATGAAAATCAGAAAACCGTATGATCTCCAAAATAATATTTACAAGATTATTGTTAATTGGCCACATCGTTATTCTCAATCGATCTCCGGCTTTTATTAACGCCATCGTTAAGCCCGCCAAATTTGTAATTCAGGCTGATACCGAATGACCGGTAATAATCCCTGGAGGTATACAACTGGTTAAAATCGGAGCCGAATGTGCGGGTGGTGTTATTCCTATAACCTGTAAAAGGGTTATTCACACGTACCGCAAATCCTAATTTATTTTTGATCAGCTCTTTATTTACACTGAACGCGGTACCGATAAAGCCATTTGAATATCCCTGCAAGCCGGTAGGGTTGCGGCTAACCACGTTCAGATCGGCATTTGCTGCCCAACCCTTGTTAAAGCGGAAACCGTTTGAAAAAGAGAGGGAGTACATCAGCCTGTCATTGTGTACAACTAACCCATCTGCAACACCTTGCAGCCAAAGGTACATCACATTGCCATTTAGGCTTACGTTGTAAACCTTGCTAACCGGGTAAGAAACGGATAGGTTACCTCCCAGGCTGCTTGATTTGCCTGTATTGGCGTAACTGGTGCGTGTAATTTGTGTTGCAGGGTCAAAGTCGGCCACCTGCAGATCAAGGTTGTTCATAAAGGAATAATCCAGCCCTATATTCAGGGAGAGTTTTTTATTGCTGCTGTACCCCATCTGTAAATCATTGAGCAATACCGGGCGCAGGTTGGGGTTGCCCGTTACTTCAAAGTTAGGGTTCGAGCGGTCGATGTAGGGGTTAAGCCTGTTGATGCCCGGCCTGCGGATGCGTTGTGAAAAGCCAAAGTTAAGTGCGGTTTGATCACTGAAGTTTTTACCCACCGAGACGGATGGCAGCACATTAAAATAGTTCTGATCGGCGGCAGTAGCAGTGCTGACGAAATCTGCTCTGATAACGGTTTCCTCTACCCTTACCCCGGCGTTGATGTTCCAGCTTTTTAAATTGATCTGATAAGAATTGTATGCGCTGAATACGTTTTGCTTATTGGAATATTGATTGGAAAGTGCAGTATTCATATCAAACTGCCCGGTAGCGTTGTTAAAGCTATTGTAACCAAAATTACTGTTACTGGTGCGAAGGATGCCTTTTACACCGGCCTCAATATTTACCTGTTTAAGAGGGGTTACAAAATCAGCCTGTAAAGTATGTTCATTAAAATTCTGTTTGTCGTTTTGGGTATAATCAGGTGTATTAAAATTTACCGGGTTGGCTATCGTTACATCGCCGTTGCGGTTGTTGCGGTTGCCGGAGTATTGATAAGAAAAAGTGAGCAACCGGTTTTTAACCGCTTTAAAGCCAATTTGGTAATTAACCGCAGCATCCCCTCCATAGCTTGTTCCTTTATTATTGTTTAACAGATCATAAGCCTGAGTAACTACGGTGCTGCCATTTATTTGGGATGCCTGGCTCATATGATCGGTAGCCCGGCTGCCATTCAGGTTGATCTGGCCCGAGATCAAATGAAGCGAATCTATCTCATAACTCATTTCGGTACCAAAATAGGCCGTTTTATTATTCGACCGCCTATCTCCAGTTTGCAGCAAGCTGGTTGGGGCCGCAACGAAGGTTTCTCTACTGTTTGTAAAACTGGTTTGCGGGTTGTTAACTATACTCGCGCCAGCGAAAACAGAGATAACGAACTTTCCGCTTTTGGCTGTAAAAGATCCGCCTGCTCCCGGGCCGCCAACAGGAAAGCTTTCGTTAGCATTCAAAGATCCGCTGTAACCATCACTTACCTTTTTTACAGTAATAATATTGATGATCCCGGCCAGGCCTTCGCCGTCGTATTTCGATGGCGGTATGGTGATCACTTCTATTCTTTCAATGGTAGATGCGGGCATGCTTTTCAGGATCGCATTTAAATTGCTTTCCACACTGGCAGATGGTTTGCCGTTAATTAACACTTTAAAACTCGAATTTCCCTTTAAAAGAATGTTATCCTGCCCATCCAAAGTAATATAAGGGATTTTGTGCATCATCCCTAAAACGCTGTTTGCTTTACTTTCGGGGTCGGCTTTCAAATCGTAGATGATGCGATCGGCCTTCTGTTTGATGATAGGCCTTGTGGCGGTTACACTAACCTCTTTTAAGCTTTTCAATTCCTGTTTTAGGTTAATTGTGCCCAAATCCGTGTTTTTTTGCAGGTTAAGTAAAAACGTTTTCCGCTGATAAGCTATAGCTACAATTACCATATGGTAATTTGATGGTGCAAGCGAGGAAAAAGCAAATGAGCCATCTTCTTTGGTTACACCGGCTCTGATGGTTTCGCCTTTGTCGTCGTTTAGTTTCAGCGTGATAAAGGCTAATTTATTTTGCGTGGTTGAATCGGCTATGATGCCCTTTAGCGTCAACTTACCAATGTTGTTTTGAGCCAGCATACTGCCGGTTTGTGCTATCAAAAAAGCAACTGATAAAATTATTTTTAAAAGGTGTTGTTTAGTTTTCATGATTTTTAAGATTTTGAGTTGTGATAAATTTTGGCAAAGCAATCCCCGTAAAGACCAAAAGCCTTTAAAATTTGTAGTATTTACCGGGGATTGAGTTTAGGGTATAACCTACCCTGTTAGTGAGTTAAAGCGATTGCCTATCGCGGTGGTTGCGGATAAACAGGTAGTAGAGAAAGAAACCGGCTGCTACGAACACCATTTCCACACCGTAAGGAAGCGGTGAGTCCTCGGCGCTGTAAGGGATAAATTGCATAACTATTAAACCTAACCCGGTGGTGAATAAAATAATTCCCCATTTCATGGCTTCGGTGCCAAAGCCTGAGAGGTGCTGTAAAAATTTAAGACCGGTTTCATCTAAGGGGCCTGCATCAATAATACGTTTCTTTAAACGATAGTTATATAAGGCCAAGATGAATATGGCGATGAGGATGAAAAATACAATTACGATTATAAATGGCATTAACTGTTTCATGATGTTTAAATTTAAATGATTTTGATACAGTAGTCTTTAAACATAACACAATGGTTGCAAATATTTTTCTTTATTTTTTGCAACCGTTAGCAGGCCGAAGCAGACTACTGTACTATGTTTAATGAAAAGGAAGTTGTTTCCAGGATATTAAAAGGAGATTTCCGTGCTTTTGAACTATTGGTAAAACAATATGAAAAGCTGGTTTTCTTTGTAGTGAACCGCCTGGTGTACCACCTACAGGATAAGGAAGATATTTGCCAGGAAGTTTTTATTAAAGTACATCAAAGCCTTGCTAAGTTTCAGTTTCAATCCAAATTATCTACCTGGATAGCACGAATAGCCTATTTAACCGCTGTTGACCATGTTAAAAAGAGCAAGGCAGAACGGCAGGCAGATTACCCGGATAATATAGATCATTATCATTTTACCGATGAGAGCCCGGAAGTGGAACTGGTAAAGAAAGATACTGCGGCCTATGTTAATCTGCTCATAGAACAAATGCCTTTACAATACCGCACCGTTTTAACGCTATACCACTTAAACGAATTTACCTGCCCCGAAATTGAACAGATTACCGGTATACCGGAAGGAACAGTTAAAAGCCACCTATTTCGGGCTCGGAGACTATTAAAAGAAAAAATTGAACACGATCTTAAGCATTAAAGAATTATGAAAAAAATAACCGATGAACAGATCCAGGCCTTGTTGGAAAGCGAACTAAGGCCATCCGGCGAAATTTTACTTGATTCGGAAAAAGAGCAGCTACAAAGCTACCGGTCTTTGTTTCAAAAGCTAAACACAGAACCTGAGCAGGGTTTGCCATTTAACTTTGCCTCAAAAGTAACTAGTCAGTTAAAATTGAAATTAAAAAGACGAAATGACATCAGGTTTAATTTACTAGCTGTATTAGGCATCATAATAGGGTTAGTTGCCGCATATGGCCTTCTAATAGTCATTGATCTTAACGCCGGAAAGCAATTTTTACTGGTAATACTGAAATTTAAATGGCTAGTTATATTTAGTTTGTTTATATTGTTAAGTAGTTTGGTGTTTGATCAGCAAATGGTAGAAAAGAATTAAAATCGCTTTTAGTTAAAATAAGGATTTGGGAAAGTATTAGAATACGGGCCACCGCAAAAAAACAAAATAAAAATGGCCCGCTCTGCATGGCCTTTACTATTTAACCCGGCGGTGGGCTATCTTCGCGGATGTGGTGAATATGGAATCGCTGTATGTAATATCAATAGCGCAAATTAGCTTCGAGCGCATTGTATTTTCAATTTGTTCCGCTGGCTATCTTTAATTTAAAGTCTAAAGAATAAATAATTATGCATTATTCTTTTCGCAATTACTATTTTGGTGTGACCGTAACCCCTGTGTACAATGATGGATTTTTCCCCGAATTAACTGGTGTTAAGATAAATTCTTTAGTATTTAAAACATTCCCTGCTATTTCCAGTAACTTATAATCGCTTATTGCCTGATCTTTGCAAATAAAGAAATCGTTTACTTTATTATTAACTGGATTATAAGTTATTTCTAAAGTAACCCCATCCTTTTCAAACCACGCGTCTCCGTTAACACCTGATTGCGTTTTATAATTTAGCGGAACGTCATCAATTTTAGGTTTACCCAAAATCTTCCTGATTTCAACTATCGATTTATTCTTTAGAGCAGGTATGTCAAAAATAATTTTTGACGTCTGATTAAATTCAAATATTAATGAAGTTGCGAATATAAGTAAGAGTTTCATTCAACTAATATAGCGCCTTAAAAAGAAATTTATTTAATTATTATATCTTAAAGGGTTAACCTACTAACAATGAAAAGGTCGTTACTAATATTGTTGCTTATAATATGTGAGAGCAACTTTGGCAAACTATTAATATTGTTAAAATCGTGAATAATTTTTTCATATCCTATATTTTGGATAATGTTATAAGGGTTGGGACATTACAATAAAACATAGGTTAAAAATTGTCCTGTTCATTTTTTGATACCATGTAAGTTTTAAGGCGGCCTATTAATGATTGTATTTGAGCGTAGGTGTTATTTTTAACTGTTTTTTGACCCCATTTTGTCATAGAGACTTTCCCTGGTTTAGGGTCATCTTCTAATGGCCATGAAGAAAAAACAACACTACCATCATAGAAAATATCGGTAATGATATATTTATATTTTCCATCTTTAAATAACAATGTTATGGTTGCTGATACATAACCAAACTTATCGTCATAGGGCTTAATATGATACTTACCTACTATTTTGCCAGCATCTTTATCTTTTATTTGTATAACATCATTAGAACTGTTAAAAGAAGATGCCATCCAATTTAATGCTTTGTCGTATAGGTAACTTTTGGGCTTATCTATATTAACAACTTCTTGAAAAGTTATTTTTTTAGTGACACTGTCTATTGGTGGAACATATTGAGCTTGAACAGATGTCCATATAACTGTAACTAATGTTATGAGTAATATTTTTTTCATGATAAAAAAAGCCACTTGTTAGGTGGCTTAAATATATGAATTATTTACTTTCCTTATTTTGGGGCTTTTCTTATGGCTTAAATGAATAAAACATTCATAGCCTCTAACTCGTGTATAAGATATTCCCTGTATTCATTTGGTATTTTCGTTTATAAATGGTTTGGTTAAAAATAATCTAATATTATTATTTCTACCCCAACTCATAAACATAGTTAACTTTATTAGCCATTGATAACTTTGCTCAATGCAGTGAAAGGGGTTATTTTATTGTGTGGGAATGGGTGGCTTATATCTAATTGACTGACTTTTTTGATGGCTTTTGACCTATCTGCTTCCCTGCGCCATTGCAGGTGTTAACACCTCCAAGTACCGATATACTTAAAATTAAGACTTATGATATATTACTGATATTAGTATTGCGGCTATAGCACAAATTATAGAAACTACTGAGATGATAAAAGCTGATTTTGCATATTTAACATCAAAAGTTAGCTTTTCAACTTCTTTTTTTAACTTTTTCTCCTCAAGGGAATTTTTGGTTTCTTCTATATGATCTTTGGCTATCAACCATTTTTCGTATCCTCCCGCCGCTAATATTTTTTTACCTATATCTGAGATATAAAGAATAGTTGCAGAGTCTAATGTTCCATTATATTGAATTAATTTATCATTATCCAATATAAACTTTACTTGTCTCCCGATGTCAGAGTTGAAATTTGTTAATCCATGCCCTAATGATGATCCTGCATTTTTTGAGATATAATCTAAAAAAAGATCCACTTCTTTTAAAATTTCTTTATCCATGCTTTTAAAAGTCATTATACTCTGTTATTTTAATCACCAAAAAGGCCAAGGTACTTGCAATAACGCTTTGTTATGTACGTATTAAATTTAACTTTTAAACTTAATATTTGTTAATTACATTTATTCCGTATCATACACGCACTCCCAGCGCGTCATTATGGAAAGAAGCAATATGTAAACTCATTGAACAAGTTAAAGTTGTTTGGCTGCATCTATTAAAAATTCTTTGTCATTATCAGTTAATATGTATTTTTCCATTTGAACAACCCATTCATTGTTTCGGGTGATTATATAACCAATTTCAAATCCATCGGCGAATATTTTATGGTAAACATCGTTCTGTTTTTCTATAAATAGATTATATGGGTTAAAACTTATCGGTGGTTTATCAAACCTAACTGTTTTCATAAATAAATTATTTTCAATTATTGATTGTGTAACTCTTCAGCGTATGTTATTTTCATTAAAGTGCTATCTATTTGAAATCTTGTCGTATGCAAACCTAAAGCACCAAATCCGTTTTTCGCTCTGTATGTATGCTCTATTGAATAACTTAGTATTGCACCTTTGTACGTTTTATCTTTTTCCTTTATAATTCTTTCTACACTGTCCTCTTTAGACTTATATAGCTTCTCTAATTTTTCATTTGGTTTAATCTTATCATTCATATAATATAGTGAACCTGTATGGTCGCTATATTTACTCGAACTATCAAGATATGATGCAGCAAGTGTATCCATTTTTTTCCCAATAGGATCACCTAAAGAGTAAGATGCAATGAATGGTTTTAATGTGTCAAAACTCACTTTCTCATAACTATGAGGATCATTTAATGTACTATCCAGATATTTTTTAACTAAGCTTTCTGCGCATTCCTGTTTGGTTTGAAAATGCGAACACGCCGAAATAAATAAAACGGCCACTAATAATTTTTTCATGTGATTGGAGTAAATAAAAAAAGCCACTTGTTAGGTGGCTTAAATATATGAAATTATTTACTTTCTTATTTTTTTGGTCAATGAGGTTGGTTTTTTAATGTTTTCAAACTATCTGCTTCCCTTTCAAGTTGCTTAATGCGCAATTCCGTTTCCTGTCCTTTTTGATACCTTTCTATGCTGTCCGTCCTATAGCTATTAATATCGGCTACCTTAAAACTATCAAGGTCGTTAACCATATCCTGTTTGCCTATTTTATTCTGTTTAATATAATTCCAGTACCACGAATTACGGTATCGGGTATTTTCGTTATTCATATACCAATAACGGAAACCAAACCAGCAAATAAAGCCAACCGTTAAGGCCAGGGCTGTTAAAATCATAAAACGTTTGCCCATAATCTTTGAAAAATTTTTGCCCCTATCCTCCGGCAATACCAGTATGCGGTTTTTGGTGAATAGGTCATTAAGCTGCCTTTGTACTGCACTTTTTATGGTGGTAAAACCATCAGCCACAATATTGTGTACTGGTAATAATTCCGGCGCGGGGGCTATTACCTGCATGTTCTCTATCTTGCTTTTAAAGCCTTCTACTTTTTTATTTAGTTCATCAACTTTTGCAGGTAATACTTTAACCACCTCTTTTACTGCCTGTAATTCTTTGGTGAAATCCTCCATCACCGAATTAAAATTTGTTTCATTTATCATAATCTAAATCCTCCCGATTGTTTAATTTCCTGTTTATCCTCTTGTTGTTTTTTCAATTGTTCTTCTCTTTGCGATCTTAAAATCGTTTCCCTGAGTTGTTGAGCCAGGCTTGGCTTTTGTAGTTCCTCTTGTTGCATCTGCCTGTTTTGTGCTAATTGCTTTTCAATTTTCAATAAAGGATAACCAACCTGGCTACCTTTAAATCTGACCGCCTGCGCATCTGTAAAAGCGATACCTCTGCCCAATTCGACTTCATAGCCTTTTGCAGTAATCTTATTCTGAAATTCTTTTATGGTTGTGGATTGCTTTAAGAATTTAGCAATAGCCTCTTTTAATGTTTCTTTACGGATGTCCTGACGAGGCAACATTCTTTCTTCTTTAGACAGAAACTTACGTGGGCTAAGTACTTGTTCCAATTGATGCTTCCTCTCCATAGTTCGGCAAAAATTAGCCATCCGTTTGTAGTTATTGCTATCGGAAACCGTTTTGGCATCATAACCAACCCTATTAGCCACAATATGTAAATGCTGGTGCTGCCGGTCGGAATGCTCTATAACCACGTATTGGTTATTTTCAAATCCAAAGTCTTTAGCCATCTGCTTACCAATGTCTATTTTATCCTGGTTACTTAACTGGTCGGAATGGGCAAAGCTTAAAGAGGCATGCAATACTGGTTTAGATAGCTTTGGGTTTAAATACCGAACCTCATTAAACTGCTGTATCAATTCCTTTTTATTACCGAAGCATTGATTATAGCAAATAACCTGCGCCTGCTTTTTCTCTTGTTCTATCTCCTGCAAAGCTTTACTCTGTTGTAATCTGCCTTCATGCAGGTAGTTCAAACATCCCCGGAAACTTTTTCCTGTGCTTATCTTACCGATCATTGTAAATAGGCCTTAATATCCGTAACTACTTGTTGCAGGCTTGTACTTTGCTGGTTGAGCCTTGCCCGTTCAAGTACGCTTAATTCATCAAAGCTATTCCGCTTTTTAGCGATCTGATTAAGATTGGCGGCTATGTGGTTTAGTGTTCCCGTTAACTGTAATACCTCTCGATTCAAAGTTTTAACCCTGAATTTTACCACTCCTTTCAAGCCCATTTCCCGCAAGTATTCTGATACGCTTAAACCAACCTGTTTAGCCTTATTCTCAATCTGCATCCCCTCAAAAAAGGAACACTTAACGGAAAGTGTTCGCAACCGCTTTACTTCTTTTGGCGGCCTGCCTCCTTTGTTATTTTTTGGCTTTTCAAACATTTTTAAATCCTTTCCTGTCTTAAAATCTCCCCATGAATGCGATAGCATGAATGGGGCCAGCAAGTTTTGGTAACACCAAAACATAGCTGGCTCCCACATCCGGGCTAACGCCCGTCGTGGTATCCCGATACGAAGTATCGGGAATTTATGCCTTTGCTATTGTTACCTTGTTTCCACTCCAGGCTAAAGCCTGTCGCTGTTTCCGATACTTCGTATCGGGATTATCGGTATTTGGTAACCGGGTCTTTAAGGGGCAGGGATGGACGATTTAAAGTAGGGGCGTGATTGCCTCCTTCAATCCATTCGATTAGCTTTCTTCGTGAAAACAAAAGTTTTCCTTCGATCTTACAAAAGGGAATTTTTTTGCGTTTAACTAATCCATAAATTGAAGTGACCTCGTATTTGATAAGGTTGGCCGCTTCCTTTGTGTCCAATAAAGTATCATCTTCATTAGCCCCCGTTGGATTAACTTGTACGGCTTTTTTAACGGATAACTCAATCAGCTCCTGGAGCTCCTGAGTAGAAAGTGTGGTTACAAATGTTGCATTCATCATAAATAATTTGATGAAGCAAAACAATACTAAAATAACCCAACGTTACTGAACGTAGTTTAACGAAGTCATACCGTAATCCGGTAGTTTGGTATTTTGGATAAGATTTGTAAAGTATTTTTAGCGTAGGAACTGTTCTCCAGTTCTTTAATCGCGGCAATGGCGAGTGGCTGTTTTTTCGTAAAATTACCCGGCATATAATTTAGTTCTATCGCATCATAAACTGAAAATGCAGCTTTCAGGCATTTGCTATATTCCTCCAATGGCAAACGGGTATAGGTGTAGTTAAGTTTGTAAGTGGCGTGCATCAGCAAGTATAGGATGGGCTGATAATCAAGCGGCAATTCATAAAAGCGGTGGGCGCTGTCGGGTAATTTGCTGTGTTCACCCGATATATCGGCAAACATGCTCCCTAACAATTCTATTACGTCACTTTCCGCTTTAAACTCTGGCGTTAAACTTAAAGACTTACATTGGGGTAGATCCAACAACACCAGCCATATTGTAATAATATCACCTACCGGGTATTTCAATGGTATTTTGGAAAGTGCAGATTTAGTGCCTGTAGTAATAGGTGCTTGTACCGATGTATTTTCCGGCAAGGTTTTGTGAATTTGTACAGGTTCGGCTTTAGTGGTTAAAAGACTTAGGTTTTTGTATTCCTTAAAAGCGCTTACCAAACAAGCTTGAATATATCCTAAATTATGCAGCAACTGCGGAATGGCAAAGCCCTCAAAATATAAATCCCGCTGGCAATAGTCCATAAACTGTTCCAACATTTCCTTTTGATGGGATAGTCCCAAGGATGGAAAGGCGGGGCCGATCTCCGTATTAAAACCGTCAAGCCCTAACAAATAGCCTTTGTAAAATAGCTGCATGAGCTCTTTGGTGTATTCTTCTGTAATGGGCCGGGTAGTCTCCAATAGTATTTCGTTGTGTTCTGCTACCTTATTTTTAAATACCTTAGCCAAGTTGGGTTCGCTCACATAAAAAACTTGCTGCTCATCCGTTTCAATTCTTTCAAAAGGGAAGCCTCTTTGGTATTCAAATGTAGAGGCAGCCGGTTCAAATAAACCGCTTAATGAGGACAGGAAAGGGAATTTACCGTGCTTATTGGTATTTATACCATTTAAAGGATTGTAATCGGGTAGTTGCAAAAAATACATAAGCAAGCAATTTATTGTTCAATGTATCTTACATAAAAGAAAGAATCAATCATTTGGTTTGTAAGAATGCTATAAAAAGTATCCTGCTAATGTAGTCAAATGAACAAATGATTATTTATGGTAACTATATTTGAGGTGAGAGAAAGAAATCTTTGATAATTAAGACGGCGAGTGAAATTGATATACCTATTGATAAAATCAAAAAACCATATCTAAGCCATTTATTTCTACGGCCTTGTTTCTCCTTATCATTAGGGCCACCCATTTGGGTTTGAGATATTTTGTTTTGTGGGCTATTTTGATACATTATATAAGCCCCTGTAAACTGAACTATTAAAGCTAATTCATCTAAAAATTTCAAAAAGCCATTCATGTAGTAAAGGTAATAATCAATCGCGTTTTTTACTAAACAAGAAAACCACGTACCATTTTTAAAGCACTAACTTACCCTTTTTACTTATATAGTTGCCTTGATTTATTTATCGTAGGCATTAAAAATGTCCTTGTAGGCCGTTTCCATACTTACAATTTCGTCTTCTGTTAATTTAGCAAAGTCTTTGCGCCGCCTGTTAGGGAACGCGCCTTTGTTTTGATGTAAGAATATAATCATCAAATCAATATCCTTATCAGGCATATCAACAATGTTCTGCAACTCTCGTTTCAATTCATCGTAGTGCTGTATAAATTCTAACTCTTCCGGCATATCCTGGTTGATGGTTTCCTGTATGGTTTGAGCTAAAAAAACACATTGCGCCGTTAGATCAGGGTAACGGAAATAAGCTTCGACTTCCTCGGGGTTGGTGACCTCCAATGTTCCATCCGTTTTTTTAGTATAACTGATCTGCTGGATTAGTGGCTTGGAATATTGTTCCAAAGCGTTGTCATATTCCTGCATATTGTTGAGCATGTGAGCGGATACTGGAATAATTAAACCATCTGGCACCACGCCATCCCTAACCAGCATGTCGTGTATCAGGAAACGATGCAATCTTCCGTTTCCATCCTCAAATGGATGAATAAACACAAAACCAAAAGCGATCAATGCGGCTCTTATGATAGGGTATGTACCTTCGGTTTTATCTGCGGCTATCTTTAGCCCATCCATTAATGGAGCCAAATATTGTGGTGGCGGACAGATATAATGGATTAGCTCATTGCCATAAGGTAGAGACTGTCCAATATAATTTTGAAAGTCCCGAAAACCCGGAGAAGCAAAGCGGGGGTCGACAATCGAATTTTGCAATGTAGTCAAACTTGCTTCACTAAGCATTTGTTCACTTGGTTCCCTGCCTGCTTGCATTAATAGCGCGATAAATCGGTTCATCCGCTCTGCCGATGGTTTTTCCTTTTCTATTTCGTAAGAGGAGCGGGTTTCTTTACTATACAAGTAATTGGTAGCTCTCCTAAAAACATCCGCCGAATAATTGGCCTTTAGGTTTTCGATCTGCAATCTAATATCTGTGCTTAGTAGTTGATTTAAAACAGGCGTTCTTCTGATTACCGGGCAAAATAAAAAAGTGCCTAATAAATTATTATTGATCCGCCACCGGTTGTCCTTTATGATCCGGCCTGTTATATATTCGCTTTCCTCCAGCAGGTCAGCGTAGTTGCCTGAAATCAGGTAAGGCAGGTCTAATACTATACCACTAAGAAATTCATATAAAAAACCAATTTTACGTGCGTACTTGCCTGATGGGGACACCGAAATAAAATCTATAATTTCTTGTGGACTAAGCAGATTGAAAACTGCTTTTAGAAATGGAAGGTCTAAGTCATCGTATTTTAATGAAAAAACAAGGTGTGCTAAAGGCGTATCTTCGTCAGGTATATATTTTCTCCCGTAAATTTGGCTGACCTCACCTTGTGCGTTTAGTTCCACTTTCTCATTGTTCCCTATATAAGAGTTATGTGTTAAGCGGTATTTTTTGAGATTAAAATGCTCCCGTAGCCATAAATTTCCAACAGTTCTTAATGCCATGTGTTATTAGTTACGGTAAAACTGATTTTTTATACTGTAATTCAATTAAAATTATATAAATATACGGTAAAACAATTATTTCATATAGTATTTTATCAAAAAACGGTGAATGTTACTGTAATTCATTAATCAATAAGGTAAAATGATTCAATAATATGGCTATTACTGTAAAAATGATTACAGCTTGAAATGGCAGGCATTGCCTGCCATTTCATTTTAAATTATAGAGTTGATAAGATCATCCATTACGGGGTCGCCTATATCATCTAAATAAATGTCAGTCGTTTTAGTATCCTCGTGTCCTAACGATTGTCCTATCATTTCTTTGGACATGCCGTTTACTCGTAAAGCGGTTGCATAGGAGTGCCTGGCCACGTATGTCGTTACATTTTTTTCAATGCCAACAGATTTAGCTAATTCTTTAATATCTTTATTTACTCTTTTTAATATTTTCTTTTTCCGGTCACGAATGGAAAGTGCAGTCATGTGCCTTTTGTATAAGATCGGAAAGATATAACCAGCATCGCTATTGCCCTCCAGGTTCCGGTAATAAGCCAACATCTCCAGTGCAACAGGATGTAATTTAAACTGAAATTCCTCTTTGGTTTTGGCCCTGAAATAATTTAATTCGCCGTCTTTGACATTGCCCCATTTTAAACTGGCCAAATCCGTAAAGTTTAGTCCCCTGCAATAAAAGCTAAATAAAAAGTAGTTGCGCGAATTCAGTACGGCATCGTCCTTAGCATCAATTTCCACTTCTGCGATCATATCTATTTGAGCTTTCGTGATAGCGCGTTTTTTTGTACGTGGATTGTTATACTTTGAAAATGCAAAATCTTTAAAAGGGTAATGTTTTTCCGGACAAATTTTATCACTGATCGCTGTTCTCCACACTGTACGGAAAGTACGGAAATAAACGCTGCGTGTGGTTACCGCACAATTCCGCCCTAACAGGTATGCCTCAAACTTCTTTAAAAAATCGAGCTGCATATTTACAAAAGCATGATCCTTACCTTCGGTAAACCTTTTTAGACAATTTAAGGTCGATTGGTAAGTTTCAGCATAACCTAACCTTTCTTCAACTTTTAGCCTTTTGATCTCTGCCTCGAAAAAGCTAAAAATAGATTTCGCTTTAATATCCCTGTCTGTATTTGTTAATTTTAGCACAAGTTGTTTAACATCGTCAAAACTAACTACTGTTTCCTCCTCACCCGCATTCAGCAGGTAGAGATCAATTTTGGAGGTGATGTTTTTCAACAATAGATTAATGGTCTTGAAATCAGGGTGAGATTTCTTAGCGGACCCTGATATATGTTCCCAATGTTCGGGACTGCTTGATTTTTTGGTCGTCACGAATTGGCTTTGCCTATTGATCGTGATCCTTAACATAATTGGATATTCTCCATTGGTCAGCACTTTATTTGTGCGTAAAATAACCTTAGTTGAAATTGACATAATGCAAGTGGCCGTTAGTTAGTGCAAGGGGTTTTAATATTGGGTACAACATAGGTACAACAAGTTGTGTCTAATTTTGATTAAGCAAACTTAGTAAAACTTATATAACATGCTGTTAATCATAAAGATAGTAATAAATTTACAAACTGCAAAATTTAAAATAACGTCGAAAATCAGGCATGGCATGCAAGAGGTCATCGGTTCGACTCCGATATTCTCCACTAATGCACCTGGTAGTCAGTTATTTAACTACTCACCAGGTGCGTACTCTGACAAGACTCTGCCACAGCATGTGAACTTGCATGCCATGAAAACGGCAGAAATTACCTACACAATACCCAAATTATTCAAGGGGAAAAAGATTGATCTCGTTCCAAAAGGCTCTACAAAAGCCCGTGAGGAAGCAAAGCTGGTACATCGAGTTTTTCTTTTACGATCCCGCGACCAGGAACATGGAAAGATTCAGGTTCAGCAAGAATCTGAACAGGGTAAAAGACCCCAAAGAAAAGCAAACCCTTTTTACTGAATTATTAGAAACGTATATCGAAGCCTTAGATGGTGGCTGTCAAGCTCCTGTATCTGGATCGCCTGAATATTCAAAGTACAATTTTTGCCAAGAATTGAATAAATGGTTATTTGCATTAGATATGGTAACCTTATCTGGATATTCTGCGACGCTTGACCATGCCATTCCGTGCTGTTTAGTACATACAATCGTGTTGACAGTAAGGAAAATTCCTGTTAACATTTAGGAGTTTAACTTAGTCAAAGTGTAACGGAATTGCCTGTTCATTATTTCAAAAAAACGATGGTCAATGCCTGCGGAATCTCCAGGTAATGCACTGATTTTGAAAACCCGTATTTTTCTCACAATGGTGGGTTCTTTAAATACTACGTTGAGTTGAACGTTCAAACATTTCAAAATTGGGCTAATAAAAAAAGGTTTCGGATATTATCTTATCGTCCTTTACTCCAAAAACTGCAATTTCGGCTAACTGTAACCGCTGGCCATTTTTTAATGTCATGTCCCTGCCCATGGCGAGGCTGAAATAGTCGCCACCAACCACAGGTTCGCTGGAGAAGAAACTGTGTACCTCTCCTATAATTTCCTGTCTGGCTTTCGACTTTGCTAAAACCGCTTCAATACCTTTGGTTACAGTTGGTACACCTACGGCCAAAGCATGTTCGGGTTCGGTACAAACAATATCGGCACTATATAACTGTTGATAGATTTCTGCCACCTTCCTTTGTTGAAAAAGTTCGCAGTAGCTATTGGCTAATTCTTGGGTTGTCATTTTTTCTGATTATTTAATAATACAAAGTTAGCCTATCGCTTAACACTTAAAGTGTTAAAATGTATCGTATATTTGCTCAATCGTATCAATTTTTAAGATGGACGCTTTAAGTACCATATTAGAGGCAACCAGGCTCAGAAGTGTTGTTTATAGTAAATTTCCCCTTTCGACCCCTTGGGGACTGGATGTTATCAAAGACGAAAATTCGCAATTCTGGCGATTGGTGAGCGGCAGCTGTACTATTGGCTCCCCCGATGGCCGCATCATAGAAATGGCGGAGGGTGACCTCGTATTTGTACCTCATGGAAGCGCCCACTGGATAGCCGATAAATCTACCAGCTTGCGCATGCCCTCGCCCGACTTTGTTAAGGCACGCAGGGCAGGAACCCCTGTTTTTAATAGTGGCGGCGATGTAACTATCCTTATAGCTGGCCATTTTGAATTTGATTACCAGCCCTTGCATCCTTTTTTAAAGGATTTGCCGCCAATTATTCAAATCAGGCAATATGTGACAGAAAACCAGCTTTTATTAAAACAGGTTACACAATTAATGTTGGAAGAACTCAATAACGAAAGGCCGGGAAGCAGTGTAATGCTGAAATGTTTGTCGGAAATTATGTTTATCAATATTATCAGGGCATATTTAGAACAGGCTGCGCCCGACACTGGTTTTCTTTCCGCATTAAACGACACAAGGATCAGCAAGGCGCTAAAACTGATGCAGGACTCACCCCAAAACAATTGGACGCTGGAATCTCTTGCGTCGGAGATTGGCATGTCTCGTTCTGTTTTCTTCAATCAGTTTAAAAAATTGGTACATGAAACACCGTTGAGCTACCTTACCAACTGGCGCATTGGGCAAGCCCAGAAGCTCTTAATGACCGAAAATAGCAATATATCCGAAATTGCAGCAACCGTCGGTTATCAGTCGGAATCAGCTTTTAACCGGATATTTAAATTGAAAACCGGGCAAACTCCGGCAATGTACAGAAGAAGTAAGTTTTCCAGATAGTTTTACATGAGGCCCTTTTACCATTAATTGTTGCAGCATATTTAACCAATTATTCCCGGTAGTTCCAGACTTCCTTATTCCAGGCAGCGACAAAAAGAATGCAGATCGTTCAGATTAACATATTGTTTAAGCGTTTACTAGCTCCTCGATTTATTAACCAGGATCTGGTTCGTACCCATGAGCGGGAATATGCCTCTCACTTAGAGAGCTTTTTACGGCTTATTGAGCCATTAATCGAAGATTTGAAACTTAAAGGCTTTATAAAATAGGCAAAGAGCTCTTCATGTTTTGAGTTTTAACAGACCCTGGCCCGATTTCGTTTGAACCGTTTTTCCTGGATATATTGAAAAAATTACTGGTCGTCAAATTTTAGCTCATGTTGGGTTAACGCCAATCGTCAGTTCGATGGCAAAATCCTTCATAAGCCTGTATTTTATACAGCATTATTGACAAAAGTTGACTTTTATTGCTGAATAGTGTGATGATGTCCTTTTCTGAAGGTATAGTTTTGGGACAATAATTTATAAGCCATTTTTTAAAATTGGAGAAACATTTTAATGTTAACGCAAAATATCGTCGATAAGATAGGAGGGTATTAGGCTACCGATGTCTCGTAGGCAAACGATTTCTATGCAATCCATCGACAGGCCGCGACTTCAATACGTTTTAGGCAATTTATTATTTATCAAAATTGATTTAAGTTAAAATATCTACTATGAATATTAAACGCAGTGCATCGTTGTTGGCGGCGACCTTTGTAATATTGACAGGATTAAGATCACAAGGACAGTCGTTAACGTCAGGCAAGATCGATGTTATAACCGAAAATGATACCGCACGAAGCCTCACACCATTCTTTATCCCGGCAACCGCATCAAAAAAGGCCCCAAACGCCGAGGGGTTTATTCAGCGTTGGTTGCTTTTAGAGCCCATTAACAAATCAATACGTAGTAATCTGGTTTTTACAGATAACTACCTGAAAACACAATTTGAAACTGATTATTTCCCAAACCAGTTTACTGTTATTCCGAAGGGAGGGGAAAAAGTAAAAGTTGGGGAGCAGGAATTGTTGTGGCATGCATTAGAAAGCCCAAACTTCAACGTTAAATTATTTCGTTTTGCCTATGGGTTAAGGAAACAGACTTATGCCGTATTGTTTTGGGCCGTAACTATAGTGAATAGTCCACGGGAAGTAAAAAACGTAAGATTGGCCGTAGGCTCAAACGGCGGATCAACGTGGTGGCTAAACGGAAAAGAGGCAGTGGTACTTGATGGCGATAGACGCATGGTGATGGATGATTGTGTATCGCCCCGGCTGACGCTCAACAAAGGAAAAAATATAATACGGGGAGCAGTAATCAATGGGCCGGGGCTAAGTGACTTTTGTGTTCGCCTGCTGGATGATCAGGGAAAGCCGATAAAAGATCTCAGTATCAGTTTACAATAAATTAATCATCCTATTTAACATCTAATTTGTATAGCAACTAAGTTAATATGAAATTAACAGTTAAGGTAATAAGTAATATAGCCATATTTTCAATGCTGTTAGCCGGAAAGGCGACGGCGCAAGTTGGCAAACCGTTTATACACGACCCCTCCACCATTGTAGAATGCGATGGAAAGTATTACACATTCGGAACATTTGGAGGCGGATTAATATCTGATGATGGCTGGACATGGAATGGGGGAGCAGTAAGACCCGGCGGCGGAGCAGCCCCTGATGTACTGAAAATTGGTGATCGCTACCTTATGGTTTATGGCGCCACCGGTGGAGGGCTGGCCGGCGGTCATAATGGAAAAATATTGACCATGTGGAATAAATCGCTCGATCCGAAATCTCCGGATTTTAAATATTCGGAGGCTGTGGTAGTGGCTTCATCCAATGGCATAGAGGATAATGATGCGATAGATCCTGGACTTCTTCTTGACCCCACCGATGGAAGGCTGTGGTTATCCTACGGCACCTATTTTGGGTATATCCGCCTGGTAGAACTTGATCCCAAAACCGGTAAGCGTGTGGAAGGCAATAAAGCATTAAATATAGCCATCGATTGTGAGGCTACAGACCTGTTGTATCGGGATGGGTGGTACTATTTGCTTGGAACACATGGCACGTGCTGTGATGGCCCAAACTCAACCTATAATATTGTTGTTGGCCGCGCCAGGAAGGTAACCGGTCCATATATTGATAACATAGGAAGAGCTATGTTGAAGGGAGGAGGCAAAATGGTAGTTGCGGCAGGCGATAGGCTGATTGGGCCAGGACATTTCGGCCGTGTAGTAGTTGGCGAGGGCGTTGAAAAGATGTCTTGCCATTATGAGGCTGATTTGGATCAAAGTGGTCTGAGTGTATTAGGCATCCGCCCATTACTTTGGAAAAATGGATGGCCTGTTGCCGGTGATAACTTCAAAGATGGAACTTACGAAATTGAGTCTGAGCGGAGGGGATACGCGTTGGAGTTAAAGGTTGATTTTACAAGGATGCCGGGTGGAATGCGATTTAACCGCAATAATGACGAACCGGTAAAACCGGTACCATCCCAGGAATTAGCAGATGTAGAAAAAAACTGGCCGGCCGGAAACATTGGTGTAAGGATAAACGATTATATGTTTCGTCCGCATCAAAAATGGGCAATTTCACAAGTGCCCGGCGAAGGAGGGTACCTGGGCGCACCATATTATAAAATAGTGATAGCCGGAACAGACCGTGCATTAGCGGCAACAGCAGAAGGCGAGCTTATTACTGTTCCAACGTTTACCGCTGTACCAGAGCAATTGTGGCGAATCGATCAGCTGACCGACGGAACTTATAGGATTATGCCAAAGGTAGTTCCAAACTCGAAAGAACAGCTTGCTCTGGTATCGTCTGGAGACAGCACACCAACGCTCGCAAAGTTTGATATGAATAGTGATAATTCCAAGTGGAATTTTAGGGTTCACTAACGTATTTAAATGCGATCTGGAAATGAAATCATCTTGAAACTTAAATTATGGCGATATGAATTTAAAATGTTTAATTATAATGTTAGTTGCCTCCCTGGCCGGTAGCCTTACCAAGGCTCAAACGAGTCCCGGAGAGATCAAAGAAGATTTTCAGGCTTCCAGCCTTAACCAGCCGGGGCAGGAATATCCTCAGGTTAATTCGCAAGGTTATGCACGTTTTCGTATAAAAGCAAATAATGCCGACACCATACGGGTTACCTTGGGCTTGGGCGGAAGAGGGGGCACTAAACTTGTGAAAGGTACCGACGGTTTTTTTTCGGGCACAACGGAAGGGCCAATGGACGAGGGCTTCCACTATTACCACTTAATAGTTGACGGGGGCATATTTAATGATCCGGGCACATTGAATTATTATGGATCAACCCGTTGGGAAAGCGGTATAGAAATACCGGCTCATGACCGGGACTTTTATGCTTTAAGGGACGTACCTCACGGTAATGTGCAGCAAATACTTTTTCCTTCAAAAAGTACAAATACGCAACGGAGGGCCTTCGTTTATACACCTCCGGGTTATGACAAGGAAAGATCGAAGAAATACTCTGTGCTTTATTTACAACATGGCTGGGGTGAAGATGAAACTGCGTGGAGCAACCAGGGGCATGCAAATCTGATCATGGACAACTTAATTGCTGATGGCAAAATAAAGCCCTTCATTATAGTGATGACCTATGGCATGACCAATGATATTAAAATAGGAGCGGGCGGTTTGAGGAATTTCAAGATAGATGCTTTTGAAACCGTATTAACAGATGAATTAGTGCCTTATGTGGATGCCAGCTTCCGTACGGTTGCAGATAGGGATCACCGCGCTATGGCTGGGTTATCAATGGGCGGCATGGAAACGCATTTGATAACACTTGCAAAGCCCGATGAATTTGCCTATTACGGCCTTTTAAGCGGTGGTACTTATACGCCCGCTGAATTAAAGGATAAGCCTAAGGCTAAACTTATTTTTATAAGTTGCGGCAGCAAGGAAAACCCTGCTGGCGTAAATAACGCTGCGGCTGCATTAAAAGAAGCAGGCTACAATGCCGTATCTTTTATTTCGGCGAATACTGCCCATGAGTTTCTAACCTGGCGCCGCAGCCTGAAAGAACTTGCACCGCTGCTGTTTAAAGACTGAGCGGTCTTGTAGTGTTAATATATTTTAAGTGCGCTTAATTGCGAGTAAAGCAATTAAGCGTGTTTTTTTTAACATCTATGCAGATCGTAAAACACTCAAAACATGAAAACGATTTAGTTACCGAATTGTAAATAGAAACAGCTATTCATATAACAGCGCAAACCAACTATGAGCAAAATTTTCAATAACCTTTTTTGGGGAATAGCATTTTTTTTGTTGGCCACATCCGCGTCTTTGGCGCAAACGGCTCATAATCCCATTATTTATGCTGATGTACCAGACATTTCAATAATAAGGGTAGGTAATACTTATTATATGAGCAGTACTACTATGCATATGAGCCCTGGTGTGCCAATAATGAAATCTAAAGATTTAGTCAATTGGAAACTTGTTAGCTATGCGTATGATATTTTGGATGATACAGATGATCTAAACCTCAACAATGGCCAAAGCAGTTATGGGCGGGGTTCATGGGCAAGCAGCCTGCGTTATCATAACGGCATTTACTACGTATCTACTTTTGCAGGCAACACAGGCAAAACTTATATTTATACCACTCGTAATATTGAAAAAGGCCCGTGGAAAGCTCTATCCTTTAAACCAAGCCTGCATGATCATTCCTTATTTTTTGATGATGATGGTAAAGTTTATATGATTTATGGAAGCGGGCGCATCACGTTAGCCCAATTGAAGGATGATCTTTCGGGAATAAAGCCCGACACAAAGCCACAGGTGTTGATAGAGAACGCCAGTCTTGCTGCGGGGCCGAATTTAGGATTGCCGGCAGAAGGTTCCCAGATGTTCAAAGTCAACGGGAAATATTACTTGTTCAATATTTCATGGCCGCATGGTGGAATGCGAAGTGTTCTTATTCACCGGGCAGATAATATTGCAGGCCCCTACGTGGGCCGGCTGGCATTGCAGGACAAAGGCGTAGCCCAGGGTGGTTTGGTAAATACACCAAATGGCCGGTGGTTTGCATATCTTTTCCGCGATTTTGGTTCAGTAGGTCGGGTACCCTACCTGGTTCCAGTAAAGTGGGAAGATGGCTGGCCTGTATTGGGGATAAATCATCAAGCTCCTGATACCGTTTTGTTACCGGCAAATAAGTCATTAATGCCAGGTATAATCTCGTCTGATGAATTTAATCGTAGGCGCGGTGAGCGCGATTTGCCCCTGGTTTGGCAATGGAATCATAATCCGGTTAACCAATTATGGTCTGTAAAACAGCGTAAAGGATACCTCAGGCTAACTACGGGTAGGCTTGATACAACGTTAGTTGCAGCAAGAAATATACTCACACAACGCACGTTTGGCCCGGAATGCTCAGCTATTACTGCAATTGATGTATCCGGCCTTAAAAACGGCGATCGCGCCGGCCTTGCGTTGTTGCAGCAAAAATTTGGGTGGGTGGGTATTAAGGTCGAAAACGGCAGTAAGTTTATCGTTGTGGTAAACGCACAGGGTACTATACCAACAGAGTCGGCAAGTATTCCGTTAACTCAAAACCTGGTGTATTTAAAGGCCGCATGTGATTTTAAAAACAGGGCCGACAAAGCGTATTTTTATTATAGCATCGACGGAAATAATTGGATACCAATTGGAGCTACGCTTCAAATGGCTTATACCATTCCACACTTTATGGGTTACAGGTTTGGCCTGTTTAACTACGCCACCAAAAACACAGGAGGCTATGCCGACTTCGATTATTTTCGGTTAGGCGATAAAATCGCCACCCAACATTAATCTAGTTGTTTAAAGCAAGCATTCGTTTCGTACAAGGTAAAATGTCATTTTTATCTGATTATAAACATCAGTGTTGCAATTGCATGAATCAGTGCTATTCTGAAATTGGTAATCGCTTTACCTTGCAGACGATGAAAAATTTAAAAAAATACTTAGCGCTAATTGTGTCAATCTTATGGTTCAATTGTTTAATGGCACAAAACCCGCTTATACAAAATCAGTTTACCGCTGATCCCTCCGTCCGTGTTTTTAATGGAAAGGTATACCTTTATCCCTCGCACGATATCCCGGCGACACCAGGGCATGGCAGAGCTGGATGGTTTTGTATGCAGGATTATCACGTGTTCTCATCGCCCAACCTAACCGATTGGACCGATCACGGCGTAATTGTAAGTCAAAATACGGTACCATGGGCCGACTCTGCAGCATATAGCATGTGGGCACCTGACTGTATCGAGCGGGCGGGAAAATATTATTTTTATTTCCCTGCCCCAGCAAAATCCGGTGGCCCTAAAGGGTTTTCAGTTGGTGTTGCAATAGCCGATAAACCTTATGGCCCCTTCGTTCCTCAGCCGTTACCCATAGCCGGGATTCATGGTATAGATCCGAATGTACAAATTGATAAAGACGGACAGGCATATATTTATTGGGCGCAAGGAAACCTGTATGGCGCTAAACTTAAAGCAAACATGCTTGAGCTGGCATCAGAGCCGGTAAAGCTTGAAGGTTTCCCGGACAAGGGCTTAAAAGAGGGGCCTTATTTATTTGAACGAAAAGGTATTTACTACATGACCTATCCGCATGTGGCTGATAAAATAGAACGGCTTGAATATGCCATGTCAGATAACCCCCTCGGGCCTTTTAAATATGCCGGCGTGCTTATGGACGAGTCAGCTTCGGGCTGCTGGACAAACCATCAATCAATTATCGAATTTAAAAATCAATGGTACTTATTTTATCATAATGACGACTTATCGCCAACCTTTGATAAAAACCGGGCGGTACGGGCCGATAGTTTGTTTTTTAACGAAGATGGCACTATTCGTAAGGTTATCCCCACATTACGTGGCGTTGGCGTAACTGCCTCTTCAAAAAAAATACAGATAGACAGGTTTAGTGCTAAAAGCGCGGATGGAATAGGGGTGAAGTTTCTTGATACGCTAAACAAATTCAAGGGTTGGAAAACTGTTTTCGATAAAACCAACTCATGGATAAAATATAACAGTGTGCTTTTTGGCAAAAAACCAGCAGGGCATATTAGCGTGAACGCTAGTTCGGCAACCGGAGGAACTCTATTAATAAGTACTGAAGGTAAACCGGGCAAGGTTATAGCAAAACTTGTTATACCCAAAGGAAATAACTGGAGCGTTGTTAAAAAATCAGTTTTATTTATGCCTGGCGGTGTCAGAAACCTTGTTGTACAATTAAAAGGCAGCGGCCATGTAGAAGTTGACTGGATAAGCTTCGAATAAGCTAAGCCAATTTGTCGAAATAACTTCCGCAAAAAGCCCCCTTTAAATCTTCCTTTGTAGGCCAATGTGTGTACGGGCTGTAGTTGGGAGGTATAAAGCCTCCTTTCTATACCATTACACTGTTATTCTCTACCTTTCTATAATCTGATGGAAGCATATTAAACTTCTCTCTAAACGACCTTGAAAAATAATGAGGTGTAGCAAAACCTGCTTCATAGGCAATTTGTGTTACTGTGAGATCACTCTTCAGAAGCAATATTGCCGCCCGGTCGAGTTTGTATGAGCGGATAAATTCAACAGGAGGAAGACCGGTGAGGTCAAATATTTTTGTGTAAAGCGCTCCGCGGCTCATTGCCAAATGTTCGCTGAGATCTACAACAGAAAACTTTGGATTATTTAAATTATTATCTATGTAATTGATCACCCTGTTTAAAAACTTTTCCTTGCTCGATTCAACCTCTATGTCGGGGTGGATGACCGTCAATTGCCTTTTATAGGTGTTTTTAAGCATCGTGTTGAGTTGTAATAGATTTTTAATTTTGACATTTAAAATTTCAAAATTAAAGGGTTTGGTCAGGTAATCGTTCGCCCCCGATTCAAGCCCTCTTAACTGCTCATCTTCGCGCGTGCATGCAGTAAGCATTATAAATGGAATGTGGCTGGTACGTTTATCGGCTTTTATTTTCCTGCTCAGCGTAATGCCATTCATAAATGGCATGGTTATATCGCTAATGATCAAATCAGGATGGCATGATAACGCCTTATCCCAACCTTCTGCACCATTTGAAGCTTCAACAATTTTATATTGTGTCATTAAATTATCCTTAATGTAGTAGCGAAACTCATCATTATCTTCCACAATAAGCAATAACGGCATGTCTGTAATTGCCTGGGCTATATTTCTTTTTGTACGAGGATCTTTTTCTTTAATATCTGTTTTTACCGGCGGCTGAACTTCAATTGACTGATCGGCAAAAACTTCAAGAGGGATTAATACGCTGAAATCTGACCCTTTTCCTAATTCACTTTTAACAACAATGCTGCCACCATGCATTTCAACAAACTCTTTCGTTATTGACAAACCAATTCCACTTCCCGGGTTTATGTTTCCAATATTCGTATCCTCTGCCTGGTAAAACCGTTTAAATATTAAATCTTTTCTATCCGGTTCGATACCAATGCCGGTGTCACTTATTTTAAATTCCAATATCGTTTTATCTGTTTGGGATGTGGGATGTTGCGTAATATAAACAGATACGGTGCCCCCCGGTAATGTAAATTTAAAGGCGTTGGAGAGCAGGTTAAATAAAATACGTTCCACTTTGTCGTGATCAAAGCGTACAAACATTTTTTCCTGCGGCGCTTTAAAATTGAAGGTGATACTTCGCGATTCTGACAGGTCATGAAAAGAATCTACAACGTCACTTATGAATGAAATTATTTCACCCTCCGCCAGGCTAAGCTTTAGTTCTTGCTCTTCTAATTTACGGAAATCTAAAAGCTGGTTTACCAAATTCAACAGGCGCCGCGCATTTCGTCGTATAACTGCCAATTGGCCTGTGGTTTGCTCATCCTTATGTTCTGCCAATAGCTTATCTGCAGGTGCCATGATCAGTGAGATTGGCGTACGAAACTCATGACTTAGGTTAGTAAGAAATTTAATCTTCAGCATATCAAGTTCATGTAGTCGTTCTGCTTCTCTTCTTTCCTGCTCCAGCGCCAGTTTTCCTTTTAGTTTTTTTATACCCCTATAACGGATGAGTAGAAGTGCGCCCGAAGCCATCAGCACATATAGCAAGTAGGCGTACCAGGTCATCCATATTGGTGGATGAATTACGATGCGAATTTGTGCTCCTGTGTTATTCCATATTCCATCGTTGTTGCAAGCCCTAACTACAAACAGGTACTCGCCCGGATCTAAATTGGTATAATACGCCGTAGTAGCCGAACCTACATAATTCCAGCTTTTATTGAACGATTTAAGAATGTAGGCGTATCTGTTTTGCTGGGGAAGTGTGAAATTAATTGCAGAATAACTGATTGAAAAGTTTTCCTTATAATCCAGGTCAATCTGCTTTGCTACCGAAATATCTTGTTTAAGTGGCGAGTGGCTACCGGATAATACAATGTTATTATTTACTTTAAGGGTGGTTAAAAATACCGGGGGGGCATTATTGTTATGTTTTACCTCCTGCTGCGGGTCAATATAATTAAAGCCCTTGGCTCCGCCGAAAAAAAGGAGCCCTTTAGTTGACCGTATGCCCGATCCATCGATAAACGCATCGTTTTGCAAGCCATTGCAGGCATTATAATGAGTGAACTTTTTTGACGCAGCGTTAAGCGTACATATTCCTTTATCGGTACTTAACCATATGTTACCACTGTAGTCCTCCAGCAGTTTGTGCACTACGCCATCTGGCAGTTCGTCTGATGCGGAGTAATTGATGATTTTTTTTTGCCTGGAATCAAAGCAATATAACCCATCTCCGGCAGTGCCAATCCACATGTTGCCATTATGATCCTGCAACAGCGAAAAGGTTCTGTCAATTGCCATCCCGGTATTCTTATTATTAAATACCCGAAACTTTTGAGTTGTGGGGTTTAATACTGCTATTCCACTGCCATAAGTGCCAATCCATATATTTCCCTCACGATCTTCCTCAATAGCTCTGATAAAACCATTAACAGGCAACAGTTTTTCCCCGGCAGAAGCAGGAGCTGATACGTATTTAAAAAAGGTTTTTTTATCTGGGTCAAACACATTAACTCCGCCGCCATTGGTCCCTATCCATATCTTTCCCTTGCTGCTTTCCTTTAAACAAAAAATTTCGTTGTGGTTTATATGCGCATTATCCTTTCCCGCATTTAACTGTTGATAGTCGCCTGTTTTTGTATTGTAAATAAACAGGCCATCCTGAAAAGTGCCGATCCAAAGCTGTTGGTTGCGGTCGAGCATCATGCTTAATATCGGAAGACCAGCAGAATTACTTCTAGTTTTGGATTTTATAGCAATATGGCTGAACAAACCGGTCTTAATATGAAAAAGATTTAAGCCTCCGCCATCTGTGCCAACAAACAGATCGCCGTCTTTGTTCTCAGCGAACGATGAAACGAAAGCTGCGCTTAGCCCGGCGGGGTCATAGGCATTATTTTGCTTTGAATTAAATAAGGTAAGATTTTTGTCGTATTTATCTACACCTCCCTGATAGGTGCCAAGCCAATAAATCCCATCGGGATCATTATAAATGCAGCGGATAGATTTGCTGCTTATGCTAAATTTATCACGGTCGTCATGATTGTAGCGCTTTACCTTTCCAGATAGCGGATCTAAAATATCCAAGCCGCCTTCGGTACCTACCCAAATTTTATTACCGTTTGCAGCTATGCTATAAATAAGGTTGCCGCTAAGTGTACTATCGTCACTGGGACTGTATTTGAAATTTCTAAATGTTTTTAAATCCGGCGATAAACAACTTAGTCCATTACTAGTTCCTATCCATAACTTGTGCTGGCATTCGGCTATGGTATTTATTCCCTCGCCTGGGATACTTGAGGGGTCATTGTTTTCATGTCGAAAGGCAACGAAGCTGTTTGATCCTTCATCATAAAGATAGAGGCCTTTATCCGTACCAATCCACATTCGCCCCTGGCTATCCCGGAAGATAGATAATATGATATCCGAATGAAGCTGCCCGGGTTTATGTTCGTTGGCCGCGTAAAATATTTCTTTTTTTGTTTTAGGGTCAAGTACGCACAGGCCTCCCATCATACCAATCCAGATACGGCCATGAGCGTCTCCGTAAATAGATTTTATATAACTGTTTGCAAGATGTTTATAGGCAGAACTCTCTGGGTAGGTCTGAAATCGATCATGGGAACGATCGAGGTAATACAATCCGCCCCCCATTGTAGCTACCCACAACTGCCCTGTCTGATCCTCATACATGCTTGTCACTTCTTTGGAGCGATAACCTGATTTGTCTAAGGGATCAAAGCGGTATGGTTTATGTTCCAGACCGTCAAATCTGTCAAGCCCATCGGCGGTTGCAAACCATAAAAATCCGTAACGGTCCTTTATTATTGCATTAACCGTATTCGAGAGCAAACCGTCGTGCGATGTCATCACAGTAAACCGTATAGCCTGCCCGCGACATTGAATAGTGGTAACAAGCGATACCGTTAGTACAATTAAAAACAGCCGGTTAACCGTGGTTCGCTTAAATGATAGTGGTAGATGTAATATGCCAGGTGCCATTGCTTTTTTTTTAATTGTACAGCCACCCGGCTTTAACGGCCGATGAGCGTACTGATAAATACATTTTCGAAAACGTGTGGTTTATAATGGTACAACTTCAAGCATTTAGTGAAAATCGTACAACGTAAATCTAAACTATAAATCCATAAAAAACAATCGATTGCGTGAATAAAAAATATCTTCATCTGCTGAGGTAGTTCGTAAAAACTGGTACATATTTCTGATGACCTTAGCTATTAATGATAGCGGGGAACTTATTTTATAGCGAGGGGCACCGGGCAACCTTATCATAATTGATAGATGTCGGTAACATAACAAGGTCACCGGCGGTATTGGAAAAGGGTAGCTTAATTTAATAATTTATTTACGCTATATAAATTGATTGCCTAATCAGGACATCTTATGGCCAAAAGCTGCTTATTTCAACCAAAGTGTTGATTTCTTCAACATTTGTGGCACCTCAAGTTCTGTTTTCAAAATACTTTTGGTCAACAATGATTGAACAATTGAGGGTTTCATCATTGTTGCTCTTTTTAATTCATAAGATCAATAATAAGCATCAAGTGCATTTAACCAATAGGTGAATTTATGCCGGTTGCTATTAACCTCTTTACGCTATCGAATAAGTGAAATATCAAAAAAGCTAACATCTAAATATTATGAATAAACTCACCCGGTTTACGGGCCTTATAATCCTATTCATGCTCGCCGTTCTATTTGTAAATGGTCAGGAAAAAATACCAGACTCCTCTTTGTTCTATCAAACAGTTAACACCTATGTGAACCCCGTGTTACCTGGCGATCACCCAGACCCCACCTTGCTTAAAGTGGGGGCTGATTTTTATCACTGTGGGTCTTCCTTTCATTTTAACCCTTATCTGCCCGTTTATCACTCCAAAGATCTTGTTCATTGGGAAGTAATCAGCAGAGTGCTGCCATCATCAAAGGCCGCCTGGGTTAATAACCGGCCTTCAACCGGTATCTGGCAGGGTGCTATAACCTATTTTTATGGTTCTTACTGGATATATTTTTCGGCCGGAGGGCAGTGGTTCTGTAAGGCAAGTTCCCCTAAAGGGCCATGGTCTGCTCCAGTACAAGTAAAGTCTAATGCTGAAACAGGTGATCTTGGTTATGACAATTCAATTTTTGTGGATGATGATGGAAAACCTTACATGGTGATAAAAAACGGCCAAAAAGTTAATCGTTTGCAAGCCTTGGGCAGGGATGGGCAATTGACAGATCATGTGATAAATCTCGACTGGGTAAACGCCAGATTACAGTATAGCTGGGCAGAGGGTCCGGTAATGTGTAAACGTAACGGCTATTATTATTACTTTCCGGCAGGGGATGTTACAGGCGGACAATATGTTTTAAGAGGAAGAGCATTGACGGGCGATTCGACAAAATGGGAAAGGCTGGGTGATTTTTTTAAACCTGTTACTGATGGTAAGGTAGGTTTCCGTCGTCCTAACCACATTTCAGCTCCCGTTCAATTAGCCGATGGCACCTGGTGGACTATAGGACAAAGCTATGAGAAGTATAATGGCGACGATTGGTCAGGTACCGGACGCCAAACGTCTCTATACCCGGTGACTTGGGAGGGCGACAGGCCATGGGGGATGGCACCAGTCACCACACCTGTCCTAAAACCGAACCTGCCACGGTCTGGTATTTCATGGACGAGTGTAAAAACAGATTATTTTGACGGCGGTGAATTAAGCATGAACTGGCATTTTCTTACCAAAAAAGCTTCTGCCTCTTACTCACTTACCAGCCGGAAGGGGTGGATAAGGCTTACGCCCGATTCTGCCCGAACCCACCTTGTTCAAAAAGAAACAGACCACTATTATTCCGCAGTTACAAAGGTTGACTTGAGTGCAACAAATGACGGGGCCAAGGCTGGTATTTACCTTACTACCGGAAACCAGACAGTAGTGGTGAGGCTTTACAGCGGTTACAATAACGGTAAGAAAATTGTTTTCACCATGGATACCGCGAGTAGGAGCGCACCGAACATCTTCGGCAACGTGGTTTGGCTGAAACTGGAAAGGTACGGCCACGACCTAACAGGATATTTTAGTGGCGATGGAAAAGCATGGATTTCTTTAGGCAAGCCAATTAACGCGGTTAAACTTGATGAAGCCCAACCAAATTTTAATTCGTGGGTAGGGACAAGCGTAGGTTTATTTGCAGAAGGAAAGCCGGCCGACTTCGATTGTTTTATTTGTAAAGACGGGGCCTCGCCATTGCCTGCAGCAGGCTATCGTAATTACTATGGCACAGCAACTGTAAATAAAGGGAAGTGGAAGGCGGTAACCAATACATCCCCGTATGGCGGATGGTTTATGATCTCTGGTGTAGAAATCGGGCGCCAGTCGCCATCGTCTGTACAGATAGTTGCCTCATCAAAACGCAAAGGCACACTTCAAATATGGCTTGATGATCTTCGAAACGGTAAATTGATAGCCACAATACCGTTAAACGCCACAGGCAACGGTATTTATAAAACATTCAGCAAACACCTTAAAAATGTTACCGGGCAACATGACGTTTTTGTGCGGTATCCTGCCGGTGTTCCACAAAGCATCTTTGTTAAAAGCATCCAGTTTTCTGGTAAATAAGATGGCTTTTTTATTAACCAATGAAAAAAATAGTAAGACAAAAATCTCTATTAAACCACAACGTGAGTATGAAAAAAAAAGTGTTATTGTATATAATGATTGCTTTGCTGCCTGCTTTGGCAAATAGCCAAAGTAAGAAAGCTTCAAAAAAAATGCCGGGTAAAGGGGCTTTTTCTTCTGGCATCTATCCTAATCTCCTTCAAGACGCGGGATATGGCAAAGATGATATTAACATTAAAGTAGCGAAGGCTTACCATGATGTGTTTGAAGGCCCCAACAAGGTTTATTTTGAGGTGGGCGATTCAATGGCATATGTGTCTGATGTGAAAAATCACGATGCCAGAACCGAGGGGCTTTCTTATGGTATGATGATAGCTGTGCAGCTTAATAAAAAAGATGTTTTTGACCGTATATGGCGGTGGTCAAAAAAACATGCCCAACACCAGGACGGACCGAGTGAAGGATATTTTGCCTGGAGTATTAATCCCGAAACAATGAAGCATAATTCGGAAGGTTCTGCCTCCGACGGGGAATTATATTACGTCACCGATTTGCTTTTTGCCTCCAATAGATGGGGGAATAATACAGGCATTAATTATTATGGAGAGGCCAGGAGGATACTGGATGCTATGTGGAAGAAAGACGGTACAGGGAATGTTCATCCTTTAATAAATATGACGGCGAAACAAATTTCTTTTGTGCCCGAGGGTGGCGGGTACGAATGGACCGATCCTTCCTATCATTTGCCTGCGTTTTACGAAGTATGGGCACTTTATGCAAAAGACGGTCATGAACAATTTTACCGGGATTGTGCAGATACCGCGAGAGTGTTTTTACACAGGGCTTGTGACCCCGTTACAGCACTTAACCCTGATAATACCGATTTTAATGGTAATGCACTCGGTGGGAAGCGAATGCCGTCGGCTTTTCGTTTTGACTCCTGGCGGGTACCAATGAATATCGCAATGGATTACGTGTGGTTCGGGAAAGACAAAAAGTGGCAGCAAGATTATGCGAAGCGCTTTCAAAACTTTTTAAGATCGAAGGGAATAAATGATTTTGAGGATCAGTTTAATACAGATGGATCTACACCTGCCTTTATTCTTCCGGCCGGAGGAGTCAAAAAATTACGGCATTCTTTGGGATTAGTTGCCACCTCTGCCGCGGCCTCGCTCATGCTAGCCGATGATACAAAATTCGATTTTGTGCGCCCTCTTTGGAACGCTAAACTTGAACCTTATACAGATGGATATTTCGATCCGTATTACGACGGTTTGTTGTATTTATTCAGCCTGATGCATCTCAGCGGCAAATACCAGCTTATACAACCACAAACCAATTAATAAATTAATTTACCTACCAACAATATTAACAATGAAAATATTACAACATACAAAGCAATTTTTGTTTGCGGCATGCGCCTTTCTTTTGTTTAACATATCGGCTTATTCACAAGATATAATTCACCAGGCACGAGCGGGTTTTGATGTATTTCGTGCAGATATTCCGCATGGCAAAATTGATACCATCACTTATCAGTCAAAAACCGTGGGCAATACCCGTCGCGCGCTTATTTACACACCTCCCGGATATTCTAAAAGTAAAAAATACCCCGTATTGTATCTGTTGCATGGCATTGGTGGCGACGAAAAAGAATGGTATAACGGTGCCAGCCCGCAGGTGATATTGGATAACCTATATGCCGACGGTAAAATTGTACCCATGATTGTAGTGTTACCAAACGGCAGGGCTATAAAGGACGACCGCGCAACAGGAAATATCATGGCACCCGATAAGGTACAAGGTTTTGCCGTTTTTGAAAAAGATTTGCTGAACGATCTGATACCATTTATTGATAGTAAATACCGCGTATATACCGATAAAGACCACAGGGCAGTAGCCGGTCTTTCGATGGGTGGCGGCCAATCATTAAATTTCGGTTTGGGAAACCTCGACGTATTTTCATGGGTAGGTGGCTTTTCCTCAGCCCCCAATACAAAAAAACCTGAAGAATTGCTTCCCAACCCCGACGCGGCAAAAAGCAAGCTGAAATTACTTTGGATATCATGCGGATCAAGCGACGGGCTAATTGCATTTAGCAAACGTACGCACGATTACCTGGCAGAGAAAGGCGTGCCGCATATCTACTATATTGAGCCCGGCGTGCATAATTTTAAGGTTTGGAAAAACGGCTTATATATGTTTTCACAACTGCTTTTTAAGCCGGTCGATGTCTCAACATTTCCCCAATATTCTTATAAGGAAATTGGATTGCCGGCACCAACTAATATTCCGGGTGTAAAGTACCCGCAGATATTTCCGGATAATACAGTTTTCTTTCGCGTGAAGGCCCCAGAGGCAAAAAGTGTTCAAATTGACTTATTGAAGAAGTACCCAATGACCAAAGATACCGGAGGCTATTGGACGCTAACTACCGACCCGATTGTATTAGGGTTTCACTACTATTCCCTGATAATTGACGACGTTGCAGTTGCCGATCCGTCAAGTCAAACATTTTACGGCATGGGAAGAATGGCAAGCGGGATTGATATTCCTGATCCGGAGGGTGATTTTTATACTACCAAAGATGTGCCTCACGGCGAGGTGCGCTCAGTAAACTACTACTCAAACATAACAAAGGCATGGAGGCGGGCGAATGTATACACACCTCCCGGCTATGATACACAAACCGACAAAAGATACCCGGTACTTTACTTACAACATGGCTCGGGCGAGGATGAAACCGGCTGGCCCACACAAGGCAAAATGAATTTTATATTAGATAACCTCATCGCCGGAAAACAGGCAACGCCTATGATAGTTGTTATGGATAGGGGATATGCCACAGACCCAACGCAGCCGGTACCTACAAACGCCCCTGGAATGAGCATGGCAGGAAATGTTTTTCCGGATGTGCTTGTAAAAGAAATTATTCCAATGATTGACGCAAAATTCAGGACGCTTACCAGCCGCGATAACCGTGCTATGGCAGGGCTTTCAATGGGAGGATTTCAAACATTTCAAACTACAATGACCAATCTTGACAAATTTGCATATGTAGGAGGTTTTAGCGGCGCGGCCTTTATGCAGCCGGGGACCGATATTGCCAAAATGTATAATGGAGTATTTGCTGACGCAAATGCTTTTAACCAGAAGCTTAAAGTGCTTTATTTAAGTGTTGGAACTACCGAGCCGGAAAGAATGCAAACCACAGTTAAGGGCTTTCACGAAGCGCTTGAAAAGGCAGGTATTAAACATGTGTTTTACCAATCGCCGGGCACCGCGCACGAGTGGCAATCCTGGAGGCGCTCCTTAAACCAGTTTGCAACCCTGATATTCAAGAATTGAGATATATCGTGAAAATGAAACTTAGATTGATAGCGCTGACATGCATTACGTTGTTGAGCCTGAAAAGCTTTTCGCAGGACAAGAAATTTTACATATTTATTTGCTTTGGCCAATCGAATATGGAGGGTAATGCAAGAGTAGAAGCCCAGGATACTACAGCTGTTGATAGCCGGTTTAAGGTATTGCAGGCTGTTGATTGTGTAGACAGGAGCAGAATTAAGGATAATTGGTATACAGCCGTGCCGCCATTGGCGCGGTGCACAACAGGCTTAACCCCAGCAGATTATTTCGGGCGTACTTTGGTGGCGAATCTTCCCGGAAATATAAAGGTCGGCATTATAAATGTTTCTGTCGCCGGTGCCAAAATCGAAATTTTTGAAAAGGATAGTTATCAATCATATCTTGCAACGGCCCCCGGCTGGATGAAAGGTATAGCCGCTGAATATGGCGGAAACCCATACGCAAGATTGATAGAACTGGCTAGGTTAGCCCAAAAGGCCGGCGTAATTAAAGGTATTTTGTTACACCAGGGAGAATCGAATCCTAACGATACGCTATGGGCAAAAAAGGTAAAAGGAATTTATGATAATTTGATCAGCGATTTAAACCTGAAGCCTAAAAAAGTGCCTTTAATTGCAGGCGAGGTAGTAAATGCTGATCAGGGCGGTGTTTGCGCTGCGATGAATAAAATTATTGCAACCTTACCTCAGGCCATTAGTAATTCATACGTTGTTTCTTCAGCAGGTTGCGCCTGTTCTCCAGATCACCTGCATTTTACAGCCGAAGGATACAGGTTATTAGGCAAACGATATGGCGAAGCGATGCTTTCGTTGTTGGGTTACAAGCTTAAAGAAACCATTAAGCGCTAAATAGTTAAAAATGAACGGCGTTTGGCAACAAGGATACGCATTACCAATAAAAACATTAATGATCTATGAATTTTTCAACCGTCAATAAAAAAAAAGACCGCGGTTTACTGCTCCCGGCAATTGCATTTATTATTTTATCATTTGTTCAATGTACACCGAAACATCAGATAGCGTCATCACTCGAGGCAGGTACAAAAGCCGGTCATCCAAATAAGGGTTTAAAAGATTATTATAAAAACTATTTCCCAATTGGTGTAGCGGTTAGTATGGCTTCTTTGCATGGTCCCGATTCTGCATTAATAGTTAACGAATTTAATAGTATAACGCCCGAGAACGATATGAAGATGGGCCCGATACATCCGTCGGAAGATATTTATAATTGGAAAAATGCCGACAAAATTGTTGATTTTGCAGTGAGCCATCATATTAAAATACGAGGGCACAACTTATGTTGGCATAATCAGGAAGCAGCATGGATGTTTAAAGGGGCCGACGGCAAGCCGGTTACTAAAGAATTACTGTTACAGCGTTTAAAAGATCATGTTTTTGCTGTTGCAGGAAGGTATAAGGGTAAAATTTATGCCTGGGATGTGGTTAACGAGGCAATTGATGATAGCGACGACACAACGCAGATATATCGTAAAAGCAATTGGTACAACATATGCAATGGCCCCGATTTTATAGAGGCTGCCTTTAGATATGCACATGAAGCCGATCCGCAGGCCAAGCTATACTATAATGATTATAATAGCGAACACCCGGTAAAGAGAGAAAAGATATATAAATTGTTGAAAAAGTTGATTGAGGACCACGTACCTATCGATGGGGTGGGCATGCAGGCGCATTGGAAGTTGAATGACCCATCGTCCGACGAATTACGTAAAGCTTTGGATGAAGTAACCTCGTTAGGTTTAAAGGTACAATTTACTGAATTGGATATCACTATACGCTTGCCACGGCCAGCGCCTGTGCCCGGAACAACGCCGCCGGCGGCCACAACCCTGCCAACACCTGACCCGGGTTATACGCCCGAGTTGGAAGCTAAACAAATAGCGCAATACAAAATGGCGTTCGACATTTTTCGGCAGTATAAAAAGTTTATAACTAGTGTTACATTTTGGAATGTATCTGACAGAAGCAGCTGGCTGGACGGGAGAGGCGGAGGACTAATGGGCGGAGCAGCCGCAGGCTTGAACACGCCCCGCGCGGTTATTAAAGCCTATCCCTTACTGTTTGACGAAAACCGGGAACGCAAAAAGGCCTATTGGTCTGTAGTGAACTTTTAACGGTGGCGCTATTAAATAACTCGATAGGATGTATAATGGGGGATTACGCATTATAAACCAAAGTTTATGACAAGATTAGTAAATAAAATAGTGTACCCATTTGCTGTGGCATTGTTGATGTTTTCATCGGTACAAGCGCAACAAAAAACTCATGCCGGTAAAAAAAATGGCGTAGCTGACAACTCCGGGCGATATAAATTATGGTATAATCAACCTGCTAAAAACTGGAACGAAGCCCTGCCGCTTGGCAACGGTTTTATAGGGGGTATGGTGTTTGGTAACGTACAAAACGAACGTATTCAGCTCAATGAATCAACCATATGGGGAGGAGGCCCCAATAATACAATTGATTCAAGTGCGAGGCCGTACATTATTGAGGTAAGGCGGTTGCTCGCCGAGAAAAAGTACGCAGAAGCGCAAGAATTAGCTAACAGTAAACTTGGGCCTAAGGGCAATAGCGGCATGCCCTACCAACTTGCCGGTAATTTATACATCAGCATTGATGAAACAGGCACCGTTAGCAACTATTATCGAGATCTGGATATAGCGACTGCCACAGCTACTGTAAAGTATACTTTAAACGGAGTTGACTATAAAAGAGAGTTTTTTACCTCATTCGGTGCAAATGTGTTTATGGTGAGGCTTACAGCCAGTAAGCCAGGCATGATCAGCTGTAAGCTAAAACTTCAAAGCCCTCTTAAATCTTCAGTCTCCATAAATGACGAAAAAGCCCTGATTTTATCCGGCGCGGGCAGTGAGCACGAAGGACAAGAGGGGCAGATAGAATTTAATGTACTCACCAGGGTTAAAAATTCTGGAGGTACAAACGTTGTTGATACTTCGGGCATTACAATCGCAAAGGCAGATACGGCCTTGATATATCTTTCTATGGCCACCAATTTTATCAACTATCACGATGTTTCAGCAAATTCTATGCTTCGGGCAAAAAATATTTTAAACAAGGCCTATGAACACAGTTTCGACGAATTGTTAACTAATAACATCAGGTATTATCGTTCGTATTTTGACAGGGTTAAACTCGATCTTGGTATAGATAGTGCGGCAAAACAGCCCACAGACGTTCGCATCCAAAATTTTTCAAATAATAACGATACGCAATTAGCCGAGCTATATTTTCAATATGGTCGCTATCTGTTAATTTGTTCGTCTCAACCGGGATCGCAGCCAGCTAATTTACAGGGTATCTGGAACGGCGAAGTTAAAGGCCCCTGGGACAGTAAGTACACGATTAACATAAATACCGAGATGAATTATTGGCCAAGTGAGGTAACCCAGTTAGCCGAATTAAGTACTCCGCTTTTTAATATGATCAATGATTTGGCTGTTACAGGCAAGCCAACTGCAAAGATAATGTACGGAGCACGTGGATGGATGTTACATCATAACACTGATATTTGGCGTATAACCGGTGTGGTAGACGGCGCTTTTTGGGGTTTATGGCCAACGTCAAATGCGTGGCTTTGCCAACATCTGTGGGAGCATTATTTATACTCGGGCGATAAGGAATTTTTAAAGCAATATTATCCGGTAATTAAAGGTGCCGCCGAGTATTACATTGATGTTCTTCAAAAAGAACCTAGGCATGGCTGGTTAGTGGTGTCGCCCTCGGTTTCGCCCGAACACGAATACATCGAAGGAAAAAACCAGGTTTCTGTTACCGCCGGTGCTACCATGGATAATCAGTTAGTTTATGGCTTATTTACTGATGCTATAAGAGCTGCAGCCGAATTAAATATTGACAAGGCATTTGCAGATAGCCTGGCTAATTACCGCAGCCAATTGCCTCCAATGCAAATTGGCAGGCATGGGCAGTTACAGGAGTGGCTGGAAGATTTTGACCGTACGGACGATCATCATCGTCATGTTTCTCATCTATACGGCTTGTTTCCGGGAAACCAGATATCTCCTTTTACGCAACCGCAACTTTTTACCGCCGTAAAAAACTCACTTATTTATCGTGGCGATGTATCAACCGGGTGGTCTATGGCCTGGAAAATCAATCTATGGGCACGGTTATTAGACGGCAACCACGCCTACAAGCTTATTAAGGATCAAATAAAACCTGTAAACGGGAACTCCGGCGGTACTTATCCCAATTTATTTGATGCACATCCGCCTTTTCAAATCGATGGTAACTTTGGCTGCACCTCCGGAGTGGCAGAAATGCTTTTGCAAAGTCATGATGGTGCAATCTACCTGTTACCCGCATTGCCCGATGAGTGGAAGGATGGTAGCATATCGGGGTTAATGGCAAGGGGTGGTTTTAAAGTTGATATAAAATGGGCTAACCATAAAATTATCAAACTGGTAATATATTCCTCTCTTGGCGGAAACTGCCGACTAAGGTTTAACCAACAGATCAGTAGTAAATTGCTAACTACTGCAAGTGGTATAAATAAAAACCGCTTTTACCAGGTAATGAATTTGAAAACGCCGATTGTAAAAAGTGGCGACAAAAATCTGTTAGCTAAATTGCCAAAATCATGGGTATACGATATTCAGACACGGCCGGGGAAAACATATACCATTGTCAATAACGGTTTGTAATGGTCTGACGAATGAAAAAGGGAGAAAATAATTTCAAATTCTATTGAAAGAGAGTTCCTGAAAATTTATACAGATGTTATATGATTATAAACAAACGTTGTGTTTGCAGTTACCGCCGCCTTTTATCTTTGCTATTCGCTTCTTAACGAGGGGTGTTGGATAAAATAGCAGGTTAACTTTTGGTCTGTTTTACAGGTGAAGCTTGTTATTATATCCGATAGCCTTTCATAGGTTAGAGAGCATAAATCAGTATCGCTTTTTAAAACAAATTATCATGTTATCACGATTTGCAAAAATGACCATATTTTTTGCTGCAGCTACTTGCGGTTTAATAATATCATGTAAACCGCATTCTCCGGTGAAGATGGCAGACTTGCTGCAGCAGCTAAAAAAGCGAAATTATAATCCCCAAAACATCTTTAGCTCAGATGCCCGCCTTGCCGCCTGCGATTCGCTGTTAAAAGTTGATTCTCCAAATTATGATGTTCAATTGCTTGCAAAAAAAGCTTTACTTGAATTGCAGGAAGGTCATGAACAGCAGGCTGTTGACATATATTCAAAAATTTCAAAGCTTCCCCGTTATATGAACCCGGTAAACGTTATGCCTGATCAGGCGGTTGCATTTATGCGTTTAGGCGAACGTGCCAATTGTATGCTTGGCCACAACGGATCATCGTGTATATTCCCTATTAAAGACGCGGGCATACATCGGGTTCAAACAGGATCGCAGCAAGCAATTGAAGCACTGGAAAATATCTTGAAAAGTAATGCTCAGGATGCCCAGTCGCGATGGCTGTTGAATATAGCTTATATGACATTAGGTCGTTATCCAACGCAAGTTCCTGCCCAATATTTAATACCTAATTTAAATGCCGACGACGGGCCGTACAAAGTAAAGCCATTTACAGATGTAGCGGCAAATGTTGGTATTAAACTGAATAGCAGGGCAGGCGGCTCCATAGCCGACGATTTTGACGGTGACGGTTATATAGACATTATTACCACAGGGATGGATCTCCAGGACCATATGCATTATTTTCATAACAACGGCGATGGCACTTTTAGCGACCGCACCGCTCAAAGTGGCTTACAAGATGTGGTAGGCGGTCTTAATATTGAACAAACCGACTATAACAACGATGGCCATCCTGATATTTTTATAATGCGGGGAGGCTGGCTTCGTGATGGTTTTGGCAACCAGCCAAGTTCGTTACTTAAAAACAACGGCAATGGTACGTTTACCGATGTTACCATTGCAGCCGGCCTCAAATTTATGCACCCTACGCAAACTGCCGTATGGGCCGATTTTAACAACGATGGCTGGCTTGATGTTTTTATCGGGATGGAAAGCCACGGAGGAACCGACCCTAATAATAACCATCCGTCGGCATTTTATATCAATAACCACGATGGTACTTTTAGCGAAATGGCTCAAAAAGCGCATTGCCAGATCAACGATTTTGTAAAAGGTGTAACCTCGGCCGATTACAATAACGACGGCTGGCCAGACATTTTTGTTTCTACCATGAGCGGAAGGAAATATTTACTAAAAAATAAATGTAGGGGAGGGAAGAATGTAGATTTTGAGGATGTTACCGAAAAAGCAGGTATTAATATTACACAAAATACATTTACTACCTGGTTTTATGATTACAACAACGATGGATGGCCCGATATTTTGATTGGTAGCTACAACTTTACTACAACACTGGGTTATTATGCTGCGTTGGAGGCTTTGGGGACCCCGGTGGCAGATAATGGTAATATTTTTCTTTTCAAAAATAACCGCGATGGCACATTTACAAACGTAACCCACGACGTAGGGTTAAACAAAGCAGTGTTTAGCATGGGTGGTAATTTTGGCGATATTGATAATGATGGCTATCCCGATATTTATTTCGGAACCGGCAATCCGGATTTTGGGTCGCTTATACCAAATAAACTTTTCAGAAACATAGGTGGTAAAAAATTTGCCGATGTAACCAGTTCGTCGCGTACCGGCAATTTGCAAAAAGGCCACGGTGTGGCGTTTGCCGATTTTAGGAATAATGGCCTGCAGGATATTTTCATAGAAATGGGCGGGGCGTACATAGGGGATGCTTACCCCAGCGCACTATACCTTAATCCTGGTCAAAATAACAATAACTGGGTAGGCTTGAAACTGGTTGGTAAAAAGTCGAACAGGTCGGCCATTGGTTCACGTATTAAGGTAACCTTTATAGAAAATGGTTTACAAAGAAGCGTTTTTAAAGATGTAAATTCCGGCGGAAGCTTCGGTTCCTCTCCGCTAAGGCAAGAAATAGGGATAGGGCGGGCCAATATTATCGATGATATCGAGATTCGATGGGCGGGGAGTGGTACAGTGCAGCATCTTCAAAAAATAAAGCCCAACCAGTTTCTGGAAATAACGGAAGACGGCAAGATAACACCGCTTAATTTGAAGACAATTAAATTTAATACCAACACGGAGGCAATGCCCATGGCCAACATGTAAGAGGCAAAATGATGTATTGAGGGTAAGTATATTGTTTGTTTAAATATAAAAAGTGCAAATCTAAATCATCATGCGCGGCAGCATTATCAATGATTTAGATTTGCACTAATAAGAAGTCTATTAGTCAAGAACAGCGAATCCTACATTATCCGACAACGATATTTAAACTAAAATTTGACAAGCCTGGTTATCCCAGAATTATTTTTTATTGATACCTGTGCCATTTTATCATTGATGAGGATAAATCTGGAGGATTGCGAAAGAAAGGAGCTGCCATAGTAAAATTCTTGTTTGGTACGACTGCCATTTTTGTAGGTAATAACAGCACTTTGATCTGTATCACCTATTTTTAACATAGATACGTTGGCATTTAATTGAAAAATTTGGAGAGGCCCTAAGTGTTCGCTTGCTGCCATCAGATAGTTATTGGCTGCCCCCCTTAATTTTACAAGCGCTTTCCCATCTCCAGGTAAATATATCCCGCTGCGTGCAATTGATAAAGGGCTAAACCCACCTTTGCCATTCCCTTTTAGCAATAACCCATTTAGGGCATCATATCTTCCAATGGAAACATCTGTACCAAAATCATTTCCATTAATTAATAAATCGAGATTGCCGTCCGCGTCAAAATCGTCGGCCACCATCCCATTTAATGCCGAAACCTGTGCTTCAATAGGTAATGGAACTATCGTGAATTTACCTTCGCCATCATTCCTGAAATAGCAGGACCTCAACTCGGTGGCATTAAGCCGCAACGCATTTTTCATTTGGTTGGCACTCAGCACATCTTGCATAGTAGCCTCTGCATAAGAATGGTAGTTGGTAAATTTTGCACGTAAAGTTATCATTTGCTTAAAGGCATCGTCTCTTACATTTGCAGGGTATTCCCGTTTTATGCCATCTTTACCCGGAAGAAACAATGATGGAAATGCGTCAAACCGGTTTCTTTTGTCGAAATCATTTGCTGTTATAAAAACCGGGAACTCGTCGCTGGCCTGGTAAAGTGTGTTTAACCCAACATTTCCAACTATATAATCTGTTCTACCGGTATGCCTAAAATCGCCTGCAATTATGGAGTTCCACCATCCGGTTTTATTGCCAACGCCACTTTTTGCTGTAACGTTTACAAACTTTCCACCTATGTTTTTTAAGAAAGTTAGCGGCATCCATTCTCCTGCTAATATCAGGTCTGTTTTACCATCGTTGTCAAAATCACTAAAAATGGCGTCGCAAACCAAGCCGATCTTTTTTAAGTCGGGAGCAACTTCACTGGTCACATCTGTGAATTTTACCTTCCCGTTTTTTGTGTCATTTCTTAAAATATAGCTATTAACCGGTTCAGGATATCTCCATGGTTCCACCCGTCCCGAAATAAACAGATCTAATTTGCCGTCGTTATTATAATCAAAAGCCCTTACACACAACTTACTTTTAAAACATACCGGTAACGCATGTTCTGCAAGTGTAAAATGGCCTTTGCCATCATTAATATACAAGCGGTCCTGGTAAGCCGGATCATTTGCTGGCGTTTTATAACCACTGCCGGTAATTAATACATCCGGAAATTTATCGCCGTTTGCATCAAAAATGAGAATCCCTCCGTCAAGATAGGGGCGATCGTACTTCTTTTTTTCTAAAAGGTCCCGCTGTATAAATGTGCCATTTTTTTGTTGAAAAAAAATCTGTGCCGGCTCTTTCAAATTTCCACCAACAACTATATCATCTAAGCCATCACCGTTAATATCGCCTACAGACAGCGCTGGATTATACTCTGAGAGTTTATGGGGTAAAAGCTTTTGAATATTAAAGTCTGCATAATCCGTGTCGCGGTGAATGTATTTAACCGCGCTTTTGCCTGTGATATTAGTAAATAACGGGGCTTTTAGTTGTACCGGCTTTGTCCTGGTATAGGTTTGATGAGCATTATTAACGTTTGCAGATAAAGTTTGATCTGCATTTACATTTAAAAATGTTTGCCGGTATTTGTTAGGCCACTTAACAACCACCGAGTCTATGGTTTTGCATTCACCTAGCCCAAAATGTGCTATAGGTTGAATGCTGGAAAGGTAGCCCCTGTAAGGATTGTTTTCGTATACCTGGTGTAAACCGTGCTGGTAATATATATGCACAAAAGCTCCAATTCCCTCGCGGTTCTGATTGGGCCCTTCAAACTTTACGTTAAGGTAATGGTGCGCATTTTCTTTATTCTCCCCGGCGGTATTTTTATAAATTAGCGCCTCGTCATTGATATTATTAATTACGAGGTCTAATGCGCCGTCATTATTTAGGTCGACATAAACGGCACCATTCGAAAAGGAGGGAATGCCCAGGCCCCAATCCATGCTCACATCCTTAAATTGTAAACCGCCATTGTTGCGAAATGCATAATTGTGAATTTTTACCGACGGTATCTGCTTGAGAACTTCCTTCTTTGGCGTTATCAAAAATGCATTGGACCGGTAAGCAATAAAATCATGATCTGTAACGTCGCGGGGATAACCGTTGGTAACTATAATATCGCGGTAACCGTCGTTATCAAAATCGGTTACCATCGGTGTCCAGCTCCAATCTGTTTGTGCCACACCACTTAAAAAGCCAATTTCGCTAAACACAGGATGCCCCAGCTGGTTATTTTCTCCAACAGAGGGTCCTTGATTTAGCTGAAGTGTATTTCGAACGTATTGATATTGATAGCCGTAGTGGTCAAAATTTTGAATAGTGGTATAGCTGTTTGGTCCCGACATCATTTTTTTTCGGAAATTATCAGCCGGATTCATATCCAATTCAAGTATATCGGCCAGCCCGTCGTTGTTTATGTCCTCAATATCCTGACCCATGGCATTAAATGAGGTATGCTTAAAATACGCTTTCGATTTATCGGTAAAAGTGCCATCATGATTGTTGATATACAATATATTATTCGACAGAAAATCGTTTGTAACATATATGTCTTTCCAGCCGTCGAGATTAATATCAGCAATGGTTGCTCCATGTCCGTATCCCTCTATTTTGATTCCTGCGGCTAATGATACATCTTTAAATACCGGGTGTTTAAGTTTTGGGTCCCAGTCGTTCCTATATAATCGCCCCATGCTTCTGCCGGTACCGGTGGTATCAATGGGTCTGAACTGGTTCGGAAACTCGGCAGGATTTGGCTCATTTACGGTCAAATACATATCAAGGTCGCCGTCGTTATCATAATCAAAAAAGCTGGCCATGGTAGAGAATAATTGAATATCAAGGCCATATTCCTTTGCCTCCTCCTTAAATACAGGAACACCCTCCTTATTAACCCCTTGGTTTATATACAGTAAGTTTTGCCTTTTTTGGGGATCATTTGCAAACGAATTACATACGTATATATCGGGCAAACCATCGTTATTAATGTCAATAATAGATACACCTTTTCCCCAACGTTCTTTGCCGGCTACTCCTGCCTGGGCGGTAACATCCTCAAACTTAAAATTACCTTTATTAAGATATAGCTTATTGGGCACCATGTTGCCTGTAAAATAAATATCCGGTAAGCCATCGTTATTAAAATCACCTATGCCAACACCTCCGCCATTATATACAGTGGCATTATCGATAGGATTAATCGAATCGTTTTCTGTAATCAGGTTATTAAATGTAACGCCGGAAGCAGAGGATGGTATTTGCTCAAATAGCGTATGTTTTTTACAGGATGAAATTAGTATGGCTACAGTAAAACCAATAAGAAGCCTTTTCATAGTTTAACTTAAATATAAGAAAAAGCAGGCGGCTTGTAGGCTGCCTGCTTTTAAAATGGGTGTAATAAATTAATAGCCGGGATTTTGGTGCCCTGCAACAAGAGGGTTATTATCCAACTCAGCTTGAGGTATAGGTAGTAACCCGTCTCTGTTGGCGTTGAAACCAGCAATCGGCTCGGTAGCAAAATACCCTTTTTTGCGCCATCTTAAAATGTCAATGTTACGTACTTCTTCATCGCCTAATTCTACCATTCTTTCGTGCATTATGGCTTTAACCACATCGTTTTTAGAAGCAACCGGAAATTGAACTGTTGGATAAGGAGGCATTGCAACATCTGGCCTTGCACGCACCATATTAAGGTATGTTACAGCTCCGGCAAGGTCGCCTGTTTCATTAGCACACTCGGCAAGGTTAAGTAAAATTTCAGAATAGCGTATAATGCGTTGGTTATTACCGCCCGGGTGGAAGCTTGCAATAGCTGCACTTTCCTGGTATATGATCATAAATTTACGCCAGCTAATTTTTTTGGTAACGCCGTTTAAAACCGAAGAGTTACCGTTTTGATCGGCATCAGTTAAAGTACTTTGGCCGTTGTTGTAAATGTCGCCGCTCTGATAAACGCTATATGAAAAACGTGGATCTGTTTTTACCGCGCCGGTAGCTGTACTTTCAAATTCATTCAAATATTTGTTTGAAGGAATAAGGTTTCTCCACGCAACAGGGCAGTATTCCTGATTTCTAACTGTTGCTTGGTCTTCAGTTGCGCTTTCGCCACCCCAGTTGTAGCCATTAGTCCCTTTATCTACAAACACAACTTCAAAAATTGATTCATTGTTAAATTCGGTGGCTAACTCAAAATTATCAAGATAACGGGCAGTTAATGAATAGCCATCGGCCCCGCTGGTAGGTATCTTAAGAAAGGCAGCTTTAGCATCAGCATAATTGCCTTGCTGCATTAGCACCCTGCCTAGCATCGCATAGGCGGCAGATGCCGTAGCCCGTCCTTTATCAGTAGCTGATTTTCCGGGCAGTGCTGCTGCTGCGTCTGTAAGGTCCTTAACTATCTGCGCATAAACAGTGGCAACGTCAGCGCGTGGTTTAAAGTCGGTAACGCTTTTGGGAACTGATGTTACCAGTGGCACCGCGCCCCACATGCTAACCAAATCGAAATAAGCCCAGGCACGCAGAAATTTTGCCTCGCCCACTGATTCTTTAGCATCAGCTACGTTATCGGTAACATTTGGCGCGTTATCGGTTACAACATTAGCACGGAAAATTACCGTATACCAGCCATTCCATACAGAATTCATCACAGGGTTTGTAGGATCATCGGTATTGTTGATTAACTGAAGCCTTGCAGCTTCCAATTGCCCGCCGCCGGGTGCTACTTCGTCGCTCCTGGTATCATGCAGGTAAAACCACTCCCGGGATACCAGGTTGTTTTGATGCATAACCGCGTAGATGGCGTTAACCCCCGCCTTTAGTTGCGCTGCCGTTTTATAATAGTTGCCTGTGGTAAGGTTATTAGGATCAGATGTATTTAGCGCTGATTTTTTACACGACAATACGATCACCGTTATCGTTAATAAGATAATGGTTGACAATAGATAAATTTTTCTATGTTTCATAATATATCAATTTAATGATTGTTAAAATGTTGCCTGTAAACCTACCTGGAACACTCTTGGCGTAGGATATTGACCATAGTCTATACCATTTGTAAGCGTTCCGTTTTTAGAGCCGACCTCAGGATCAAGCCCGGTATACTTTGTAATAGTAAACAGGTTTGTTGATGATAAATAGATCCTCACTTTGCTTACCAAATTGTTAGTGGAGGTTTTAAGCCACGGCATTGGCAAATTGTAGCCTAACTGGAGGTTTTTAAGACGGAGGTACGAGCCGCTTTCGACCCAGCGAGATGAAGGCCTTACATTCGAGTTCGGGTCTCCTGAAATAGCCCTTGGGATATTAGTGTTGGTATTGCTGGGGGTCCAGGCATTTAGCACATTAACATCTGAGTTAAATAACCTCGACATACCTTCGGCGATAATTTTTTCGGCGTTAAATATTTTATTGCCATATACTCCCTGGAAAAATAAAGCAATGTCGAAATTCTTGTAACTGGCAGAGTAATTTAATGAATACGTGAATTTAGGGAGGTAACTGCCCAGGTTAACCCTGTCGTTGGCATCAATTACACCGTCGTGATTAATATCCTTAAATTTCAGATCGCCTGGTGCTGCACCTGTTTGTGTAGCGTGATTGGTTACATCTGATGCATTTTGGAATATGCCTTCTACCACATAGCCGTAGAAATACTGAATAGGCTGACCAACCGAAGTGTTGGTAAGTGGACCTCCACCACCAAAATCTGCATCGCCGCCGGCTGTTATGGTACCGTTTGCGGCTCCTGTTAATGAGGTAACTTTATTTCTGGCTAAACCAAACACAGCTGATAAATCATATTTAAAGTCGCCATTTGTTTTATGGTAACCTGCGGTCAATTCAAAGCCGGTGTTTTGCATCGCGCCAACATTATCAATCGGGGCACCAACACCATAGCTGGGCGGTACCGGTACAGTTAAAATCAGATTCTCGGTTTTTCTTTTATAAACTTCGGCCGATAGGGTAAATGCGTTTTGAAATAAGCCCAGATCGAAACCAACGTTTGTTGATTTAGTTATTTCCCAATGAAGAAAATAATTACTTAACGCACTGTAGTAAGATCCATTACCAGAATTAGCGCCCGTTGCCAGGTTGCCAAACGGATATGTTGTGCCGCCCGCAGAAACATTGGAAACATAAGGGTAATTTCCCAATACAGTTCCGTTTATACCGGTAACACCATAGCCAGCCCGTATTTTAAACTCACTTACTGATGTAAGATCCTTCATGAAACTTTCCTGGTCAACCTTCCAGCCTACTGAAGCCGCGGGGAAGTTTTCATATTTGTGGCCCGGGGCCCAAACAGACAAACCATCGCGGCGTATTGAACCGGAAATTAAATATTTCCCTTCAAAATCATATCCCACCCGGGCTACTAACGACTGCAGAACGTTAGTACCATAAGTGTAATTGGTAGTTGTATTTGTGGCGTTGTTTAGTGTGCGTATAATGTTGTTATTTTGATTACCAAAAGAGTTTTGACTATCGCTGCGGTTGGTTTGCACTTCGTAAACCGCCAATGCCGATACGTGGTGTTTGCTGGCGAAAGTATGGTCGAAAGTTAATTGTTGTGTGTAAAGTGTGGTAGTACCTGATCCGGTATTTTCGGTTATTGAAGCAAGCGGGTTGCTTGAAGTACCACCATCGTTATATATTGGTGTGTATTGTTCTTGCCTGTTTGTTCCGTAATCAATACCGTAGGTAGAATTGAATTTGAGCCAGGGCGTAAACTTTACCGTTAAATAAGCGTTGCCGCGTATTCCAACACCATAATTACGATTTTCGTTAATTAGTGCCTGTTCAACCGGGTTTACCGGGTCGGCACCGTCAAAACTACTTTGAGGTCCAAAATAACCGCCTTGGCTATTTGGATTGTAAACAGGTATGTACGGCTGCATCCTTATCACATTGGTAATAGGCGTTCTGTTGCCCGGGGGGATTCCAAAACGTTGACGTGTTTCAGAAACATTGAATGTTTCGCCAATTGTAATAAACTTGTTCAGATTATGATCAGAATTCATTCGGTAGCTTTTACGGCTAAAATTTGTTCCTACGGTAATACCATCCTGATCAAAGTAACTGGCAGAAGTAAATATGCGTGAGCTTTCATTTCCACCGCTTAGCGAAACAGAATGCTGTTGCAGAGGTCCTTTTTTGAAGTAGGCACCCTGCCAGTCGGTGTTGGTTTGGGCGAAGGTTTGTGAAGAGCCTGCGTAGATAGGCTGATTAAAGTTTGCCGGTTGCAAACGCGGCGGCACACCAATACCTGCGGCCCCGTCTAAAGCCCTTTCGTATTGTAGATATTGGTTGGTATTAAGAAGGTCGTACCTTTTAGTAACCTCCTGAAATCCAGCGTACGAATCGAAGCTTAACACAACTTTACCAGTGGAACCCTTTTTTGTGGTGATGATGATAACGCCGTTAGTTGCTCTTGATCCGTAGATTGCAGCGGCACTTGCATCTTTGAGTACGTCAACTGATTGAATATCTCTCGGATCGAGACCGCCGATAGAACCCGGAAAACCATCAATAATATACAAGGGATCACCTCCGTAACCTACAGAACTTACACCGCGTATTTGTACAATTGGGGCTGTACCCGGCGAACCATTATTGGTAACTGTTAAACCGGCCACCCGGCCCTGCAGGGCCTGATCGACACCGCCAACAGGTAAAGCTGACAATGTTTTACCGCTTACCGACGAAACAGCGCCAGTTACACTGGCACGCTTTTGCGTTCCGTAACCCACAACAACTACCTCATTTAGCGATTTAGAATCGCTGCTCAGCGATACGTTAATAACAGATTTACCCGAAACAGATACTTCTTTTGAAACGTAGCCTATAAAAGTAAAAACAAGTACCGCCTGGTCATTAGGTACCTCAATGCGGAACGCGCCGTTGACATCGGTTCCGGCTGCAGTAGTAGTGCCTTTTAATGTAACCGTTACGCCGGGTAGTCCAGCACCGTTCTCATCGGCTACTTTACCCGTTATAACCTTACTTATGGCTGAGTTGATTACACCAGAATTTGTATGCTGCAAATGAGTAAGGCCATTAGCCGCAAATGTGTAATTTATAATAGTAATACTTATAAATACTATTATAACCGTCATTCTCATGAAAGTGCTTAGTAAATATTTTTTTTTCATATTGTGGTTTATTAATTGAAAACATTGGTTGGGAAATTGGTAAGATCCAGCACTTATGTCAAACTAGTCTTCGCATTACGTAATGGTTAAGTTATATATGGATTAAATTCATCCAGAGTCATAAATCATAAGGTTTGCGAAAACTCCATTTAGTTGAATAAAGAGTGGTTTACTTAATTGGTCGCTTAACCGGTAGCCTGTACTATGATTGGATGTATTGGTTACAGATCCAGAATATGGATACCGATGCTGTTTGCTGCGGGCCACAATCTGTGACCGGCAAAACAAGGTCTTCGGGTTTATTCTCTCATAAATATAGGTCGTAAAAGGTTTGCAATCGATTGTAGAGCCGGACCAGTTTGTGCTTTTCCTGAATACAACTAAACTATAGTATACAGGTCGATCAAGTTTTAAAAACTTAAATCGCAATTTTGATAAAACTCGCCGGTCGGCTTTATTGGTTTATAATGCAACAGCTATTGGATCATAATTATAGCAGCTTTGCAACAGTAAAATTACTTTTGAAACAGATTCATGTAACCAATTTTTTACCATAAAAACACAACATTTGTCAATTTACACCGCATTTACAATAAATTGCCCTCGCTGCAAAAAGTTAGAACGGGATTCGTCTTTTGAATGGAATTTGTTTTTTTAATTGAAAATTAGCCGATTAAAGGCGGTAAAAGCTTGTATTATACATACGTGTTGAAATGTCTGCCATCGAAATGCTTCAACATTGTTCTGTTTTTGCATGCTACCTACGAGTATTATTAAAACATAGGGTTGGTTTAATCTACTGTCGGGCTTTTTATGTCAAACGTTAATGATGGATGAATCCAAAGACAACGATTTTGCCATCATTTTGCTATCTATGCTTTAATAGAAAATGCTACTTGTTAATGAGTTAAAGCGATCTTTATGAATGCGCTGCAACTTGATCACGGGACTTATAAATTGACGCTTAGTTTTTAGTCGGAAGTTTTAAGTTCTGAACGTAGAAAAAGAAAAATCAGACTTATAACTTCCGACTAAAGACTGTTAACTTGACACTGGTTAAATACCAATCGAATAAAATAGAGCCTTTATTTAAATCAGATACTGTCTTCAAAACAATTTGTTTTTCGATAATATCAGCATTGCTTCATTCATTACTAAGTTGTCATTAATGGCTATAACAATTGTTGCCTATTAATCTCAATTATAATTATCCGTTAGATAGGATAGCTCATTTTTGCTGACCCGGCGGGAAAAAGTTTATAAACTAAGCCTGGATCTTTGGGGTGCGCTAAAAGGCAGAATGGCTGTACGCTATGAGCTTGAATCGGTTGATGCAAATGAAAGATCATTCAAAACCTATGGTGTTCAAGTATTCCAGTTTAACGACGACAGGTTGATAGAAATGAACTATACAAGTTTCAATGACCAGGAACTCATCTGAAAATAAGGCTGCCCCGTTTCAGCGGCAATAATATTTACTCCGGCCATGCCATAAGGTTTACTCAGCTATTCCGATAGTTGAAATTGCTTCGGTAAATATGCAAGGCTTCAAATAAATGTACCGGCGAGAAATGGCCGGCAAATACATACGGTAATCCCATCTTTGCGGCCAGGCGAACTGGTATTTTTACCTAAAGGAAAGGCTCGTGCCTTTTTTATCTGTTCACCGCAGGTTAAACTGTTGATCACCTTACAGGCAACTGATGAACACGCGGTAGGACTTGACCAGTACTTTCTCGAAATGTCACACCCTGCCGAAAGTATGTCGCTTCCTGAAAACCAGGCTACCTATGCAGAAGGTGGACCGGAAAAGGCAATTGCTGTTGGAAATGAAACCGGTGTGAAAATATCATCCCGGAAGAAACATTTTAATTATTACCTGATTATCCCGGATTTGTCACAAAACGTGAACTATTAAAAGAATAGTGTTTAATCAGGGCGCTTCCGTGTTATATTTGAAAAACACGGAAGCGTAACTTAATCTGCTTATTATATGTCAGTATCTAAATATCAGCTAACCGATAATCAAACTGAAGATGTGGTATTCCAGATCGGCCAGTTTGATAATCATGAAGAGTTCAGGGAATTGGCACAGACAAATTATTTTACGATGTTACTGCTTAAAAAGGGCAAAGGAAAAGTAATGCGTGACGAAGCAGTCTACGACTTCAACTCGCCAGGTGTATTGTGTTTTTCGCTGTATCAGCCATTCAAAATTATACCGGAAGGTGAATTTGAAGGCACCATCCTTCGGTTTCAGCCTGGCTTTTTCTGCCTTATTAAGCACCGTAATGAAGTATCTTGTAACGGGATACTCTTTAATAATTTGTATGATACCCCGTTTGTAGGGCTTTCAGCTGCTGAAATAAATACACTTCAAATTGTCGCCGGGGAAATTACAGATGAGTTAAAACAGCATGACAAGCCAGACCATGAGGTCGTTATTTCTTATTTAAAGATCTTTTTGATCAATGCCTCCAGGGTCAAAATGGAACAACAAAAAGGCGATTTCAGTGCAATAGAGCATGCCAACCCCATGGTAGTAACACTTAAAAATGCCATTGAGGAACACTTCAGAACACGGCATAGTCCGGCTGATTATGCCGACCTACTGTACGTATCAACGCCTGTATTAAACAATATTTCCAAGCAATATTTCAATAAAACACTGACGGATTTAATTGCCGAACGGATGGCGACTGAAGCCAAACGTGAACTTTACCTGACCGCGAAACCCGTAAAACAGATCGCGTTTGAACTGGGCTATGGGGATGAGTTTTACTTTAGCAGGTTCTTCAAAAAACATACCGGTGTTTCTCCGGCAATATTTCGTAATAAGGTAGGGTTTAATAAACTTCAGGAAGCTTAAAAAGCAAAGAGCCGGATATCCGGCTCTTTGCTTTAATTAACTATCATTAGGATAACTGGCGGTCTGCTTCAGCGATTCCGGCAGTTTCCTGGCTTGCATAACGATTCTCTATTAGCCCTTCGTCATTGAATTGAAATACCTGGACACCATAGTTCCTGTGCCACTGGCCGGAGCCATCGTGCCATTCTGCCTCGAACCTTACCGCCATGCGTCCTTTAAGGGCACCCCAAAGGTCAAGTTTCACACGGTAACCCGGATGGCTGCTTAATTTTGTTTTTAAAAACTCGCCAAGCTCCTGTTTGCCTTTAATAAATGAAAGGCCGTCACGCATTTCAATATTGTCTGCATAACCCTCCAGGATCTGGCCGATATCATGGCTGTTCCAGGCGGCCTCTTCAAATTTTAATCTTTCTGCTGCGATATCCATATCCCATGGTGGGGTTGGGAATTTTTGTGTAGTACTCATGTTTTTCTTTTTTAATGTAAATAACTATTATTTACTAACACAAAGTTTGGCAAATAATCAAAGGCAGAACATGGACAAAATCAAGTTACGCATGGATAATTATTTAGCGGTATTCCCTCGTCATCAGGATAACAAAATCCGAATAATTTATGTAATTCCTGATCGTGGTTTTACGGTCAAATCGAAGATAACATTGATAGCGCCAATAAATTTACAATCCGTAGCTGATATTAACACATCAACTTGTACCCAATGCGCCTGATGCTTATTAATTGTATACCGGATTCATCTTTCAGCATCTTACGGATATGGGCCATAAAAACATCCATACTGCGTGAATTGTAGTGGCTGTCATCTCCCCATAGCTTTAACAGCATCTGCTATCTTTCCAGAATGACATTTTATGCTGGAGCAACATTTCAAGCAGTGCTGTCTCTTTAAAGGAAAGAATCTGATTTCTTACGGTTGTATGAAGCAAGTACTTGTATTAGCCGCACTGCTGGCAACCCATTCCAGTTCCTGTTTCACATGGAGTTGCTGGGCATGAAACAACTGATTCAGCCAGGCAAGCTACAGCGACATACTTACGGCTAATGACAGTACAACAAGTGGATAAGTAAACCGAGGTGAGCGCCATTGCATAATGCTAAGGTCAGTTATTTTGAGTAAATCAAAGAACGCTTTTCGACGATTTAACCTTGTTTAACCGGGCTTAACATTACTTAACCCAGCATTGAAATAGGTTTGCAATATGAAAACAAAAAATATTATTTGGACAATCTTGCTGTTTTACATAACAATCAACCAGTGCCAGGCACAGGTGTTCAAAGTTTCATTTCCGGATTCGGTGCTAAACCAGCCTTTTACCGGTCGAGTTTTAATATACCTTTCCCATGAAAATAAAAATCCAATGTCGGGGGTACCCGGAGTAAATACCTTTCCTTGTTTTAGTGTAATGGTCAACAATGTTAAGCCTAACAAAACGATTATTATAAACGACCAGGCCAATGCCTATCCGGTTAAGCTATCTGAACTTGAACGCGGAACCTATTATGTTCAGGTTGTTTTGGACCGTAATTTGGGCGGAAGGACGATAGCGGAAAGTGCTGGAAATATTTATAGTATAACACAAAAGGTAATTCTGGGCCGCTACCTGAAACAGGTTTATACATTAACCGCGACAGAAACTATCAAACCTAAATTATTCACCGAAACTACTTATACAAAGGAAATTCGCGTACCCTCTAAGTTGCTGAGTGAATTTTATCATCGTGAAACTACCGTAAACGCCGCAGTTTTCTTGCCAAAGGATTATTACTTGGAGCCCGACAAAAAATTTCCGGTGATATACTATATGTTGGATATTGGAGGAGAATACCATTATTTTTCTGGAATTAAAAGTCCGGGGAAGCCCATTGAGTCCAGTTCATGTATTACTGTAATGCTTGACGGAAATTGTCCGCAGGGATATAGCGAATATGCGAATAGTGATAATGATGGCCCCTGGGATGATGCCTTAATAAAGGAATTTACCCCTGGTCTTGAACAACAGTTTCGTTGCAATGGCGCGAGGCTGATTTTAGGTACTGGTATTGGCGGTTGGTCGGCATTATGGTTGCAAATTAAGCATCCGAACTTTTTTTGCGGGTGCTGGGCCAGTTCTCCCGAAGCTGTTGATTTCCGTAGTTTCCGCAAACTTGATTTATACGCTAATGATAATTTCTTCTACGGAAAGGATGGTTCGCTGAACCTTGCCGCTGTTGTTGGAGGCAGGTATCCATGGTATAAGATGAAAACAATTATTCAAATGGAAAATGTAATCTACCGTGGACAGCAGATGCACTCTTACAACGCTGTATTTAGCGGAAAAAGAAAAGATGGCGAACCTGAATCGATTTATGACGATAATACAGGTGAAATAAAACCATCCGTTGCTTTGCATTGGAAAAATTATGATATCTCCTTGTTTTTGCAAAATAATTGGGGGCAGTTAAAGAATGATTTAAATGGCAAGATCAGGATTACAACCGGGCGTCAGGAAAACTTGATGACAAATTTACCGGTTGTCCTGCTCGATACCGCCATGAAAAAATTAAATGCAAGGATAGAATTTGCTTATTACCCGGGCGATCATTATACCGTAGTAACTCCTGAGTTTACCAAAGATGCTTTCGCTTTTTTAGAAAAAAAATATCAGGAATGGAAGAGCGCCAATGGCGTAAAATAAGGTGAAGCTGTGAAGTCCATTTCAAATTATTAATGACCTGATTATTTAATATGATCGGCGGCAATTGCAAGTTACCGCCGACCTTTTCTTATTCAACTTTTAGCCTTCGCCTATTTCGAAAATATCCCTGCACCAGTGCATTTTCCTGCTGAAGCCGCTGAAAGATTAAGATTATCCCTGGTCATCCCGTCATCTGCTACACTCACCAATTTGATCGCGCCTTTTTTGACAATATTAACTTCTTTGATACGCTTATTTGCTTCGGCAAAAAATTTATCCTGAGGTTTTGGATAGTTGCCCAGATAATTGGCGTTGTTTGTGATGTAAGAATCACTGAAAGTGTATGAAGGTTGTCCATCCTCAACCGGGTATACCATCACATAATAGCAATTGGTAATTACATTGTTTTTGAAGGTAAACTTAGCGGTTGTTTTTGCAAACCCATACCAAATAGCCGTATTATAGGCACCGTCAATGATCGTATGGGTTAATGAAAAGTCATTCACATTGTCACCAAGTACAAATGCAATCTTACTATTATGGAAAATACAATGATCAACATGTATTCCCGAGCCTGATGCCCAAAATGAGCTTTGTATTGCAGACGAATTTGCTTCTCCAATGAAATAGCATTGAGATACATTCAGTCCGCTCAGCGTTTTATCCTGCCTTCTAATCGGGTAATAGTAATGTACGCCGGTATTTGGATTTCCCATAAATTTCAGGCCTTTTATATTTACGTTATTACGTGAAACAAAAAAACCCACGCAATGGGCAAATTCATAGTCGTCATTATTGCCCGACACAGACAATATCACCGGCATGCTGGCCGGTTGCCATGCTTTGGCATCCGGCATGATCACCGATTCAATGGTATACGGCGCAATACTGTTTGCAGGACCTGCCGTTTTAAGCGTAAGTTTGTGCGTAACGGTATATAGGCCCGGGTTCAGCTTTAAGATCACGGGTTCGTTGCCTTTGAAGCTGTTTGTTTTTAATACCGCCTCATCAAGCGTTAGTATCGGGTGGGTGATGGTGCCGGTGGCGTTATTTTTCCCTTTTTGCGCATCCACGTACAGTGTTTGCGCCATGGTTACCGAAGTTCTAAATACAAATAAGACCGCGAACATGGTTATTATGATATAACTGAATTTTACCGTTTGCAACATTGTTTTATTTTTCATGCCGCAAACCTCTGATTTCATTAACTGTCCGGCAATTCACAAGACATTCAAATTGGGTTCAACTTGCATCACGCTGTTTTTAAGCGTGTTGTAGTTTTGCAGGGATGTTGGTCTTTCGTTAAATTTGGCATCATATATATGGGGCACTTAACTAAATTAAGACAGAGTTTATAGCATGGGTAAAGAGGAACCATATATACGTTTATGGAGGGAACTTTTAGAACTGTCCTTAGACTGGGAAAGCAGCGATACCTGGAGCGAGTATGATTTTGAAAAACTAAGTGAGATTGTTTTTTCTAAAACGAATACCCGCTTGAGTTTGTCAACCCTGAAAAGAATATGGGGAAAGGTGCGATACACCAATACGCCGGCCATTGCTACCCTAAATGTTTTGGCCAGGGCATTAGATTTTGAAGATTGGAGAGCCTTTAAAAAGGCGATGGACAGGAAAACGGTTGCGCCTGAGGGTGCTAACATGGAGAAAAAGAGCTTCTACCTAAGCTTCCGCCGTCCATTAACGGTTATCGGAGCCGTAATAGGGATTGTATTGATCTTATTATCTATCATTGAAATCTCTAAAACTTCATTTTTCAATAAAGAAAAGTATGACGAAACGAAGGAGGTTTTTGAAAGCCGGGTTGTTTCCGATCAAATGCCAAATTCCGTAGTTTTCAATTACGATGCTGCTCATGATCCAGCGACCGGGATTTATCTCCAACAAAGCTGGGACAAGAAACGTACTGAAAAATTGGATAAGTATGAAAAGCAACACACTTCTGTCTATTATTATCCGGGATATTTTAACGCGAAGCTGGTAGCTGATGGGCAGGTCAGGAAAACATCCAGTGTATTTATAAAAACAAATGGCTGGATGGGTATTATTGACAAAAGTCCTGTGCCTGTTTACCTCAATACCGATTCGACGGATTTACATGGTGGGTTAGGAATCAAGAGCCAAACATTTGAAAAGATCAAAGGATCAAGCATATTGAATGATGCCTGGGTACACTTTTACAACTTCCGTTATTTTGATGGTGCCACTGGGCATGATTTTAATTTTGAGACTACGCTCCGAAATACATCCCGCCCCGAACAGTCTTCTTGCCGAAAAGTAACCGTAGAAATAGTTGGAACGGAAAACGAAATCTCCATCCCGCTTTCAGACAAAGGGTGTATTGCCACACTTAACCTGTTTTTGGGCAGCGAAACGATTTATGGGAAAGATCATGACGTCAGTGCATTTGGCTGTGATTTCAATGCTTTTCAGCATCTTTCCTGTAGCGTTCAACATAATCAGTTGAAAATATTACTTGGTGAAAAATTGATTTTTTCAGGATTAATTCGCCAGGATATTGGAAAGATTGTTGGACTTGTAATTGGCTTCGAAGGAGCAGGTGAGATCAAGTCTGTTAAATTGAGCAATCGTCAGAGAATAATCTACCAGCAGGTTTTCGGCAAATAGCATATTTATAAACAATGCAACATCTTAGCCAAAGAGGTGTCTACTTAAAATACAAAACATCCAATTAATGAGAATTTTGCCAGGCTTTTGCCTAATCGTATATTCCCTTTTATACATCGCACAAGTCAGTTTCGCGCAAACAACTTTAAGCATTCCGCGCAATATTCAACAAACCTATATTAACGGTACGCGCGATAAAAGCGGTGCGCCGGGGAAAAGCTACTGGCAAAACAGGGAGGATTACAGCATAAAGGTCACCTTTGATCCGCTTACACGAAAACTCACCGGAACGGTGGGGATTGATTTTACCAACAATAGTCCGGATACGCTTAACAAGGTTTGGTTTAAATTGTACCCTAACCTATACCAGGAAAAAGCGCCAAGAGCTATTTCGGTTGAGACATCGGATCTGACAACGGGCGTAAAAATTGAAAACATCCACATCGACGGACAGAAACTGGACTCGGCTAAACGCGTGATCAGGGGAACGAATATGGTTCTTCGTGGCAAGAATATTTTGCCCGGTCAGCGCGTGCATTATGATATTGAATACCAATACACATTAAATAAGGGCTCGTTTATCCGCACCGGGCAGATCGATTCAGGTGCGTTTTTTATTGCTTATTTTTTCCCGCGACTGGCCGTTTATGATGATGTGGATGGCTGGAACACTTATCCCTACACGGGGCAGTATGAGTTTTATAACGACTTCTGCCATTTTAAGGCCGAAATTACTGTGCCGGGCGATTACCAGGTTTGGGCCACCGGAAATCTAAAAAATGCAGATGAGGTATATACGCCGAGATTTGCAGAAAGGATAAAGAAAGCAGGCGAAACAGATTCGGTTATTGATGTGGTTACTGCGGGGGATCTTGATGCCGGGAGCATCACCCATAAAAGCAAAACCAACACCTGGAAGTTCGATGCGGAAAATGTCACGGATATGGCTTTTGGCATGGGTAATCATTATATCTGGAAATCAACCAGCCTGGTGGTTGACCCGGTGAGCAAACGGCGGGTACGTGTAGACGCGGTTTTTAATCCTAATGATAAAACCTATGTACCCATCATCAATTATGCGCGGAAGTCGGTAGAGATTATCAGTGCTAAATTTCCGGGCATTCCTTACCCGTATGCCCACGAAACTATTTTTGACGGGCCCGACGAAATGGAATTTCCGATGATGGTGGATAACCGGCCATTTGACAATAGCACGGATGCAGTTGAATTGACAGCACACGAGATATTCCATACGCTGTTCCCTTTTTATGTAGGTACCAACGAAACCAAGTACTCCTTTATGGATGAAGGTTGGGCAACCTTTGCCGAGTTTGCGTTCCACCCAATGATCGAGCCATCCCTGGTTGAAAATTACAATATCAGTGATGTAAATAATTCCGCCGGGACTGAGCAGGATTTGCCCATTATGACACTTACACCTCAGTTGGCAGGCGCGGCACGTTTTGCAGATAAAGATCTTAAACCGGCGTTAGGCTATCTTTACGTGAAAGAACTCGTTGGTGACGAAATGTTTTTTAAGGCGTTGAATTATTATATCAGCCAATGGGCGGGTAAACACCCTACACCTTATGATTTTTTTAATTGCATGAATACGGCAACCGGCCAAAACCTCAACTGGTTCTGGAATAGCTGGTTCTTTCAAAAAGGTATTCCCGATCTGGCGATCAATAAGGTTGAACACCAGGGCCAAAGCTATACCGTTACCATCAGCAATAATGGTACGGAAATGGTGCCTGTTCATTTAACTGTATATTATAATGATGGTAGCACGGGTTTGTTATCAGCAACGATAGCTGTATGGTCAAAGGGCGCTAAAACAGCAACAATCAAATTTAAGGCAACGCATTCGGTTCAAAAAATAATTTTAGGCGGAGCCTATGATGCGGATGTAAATAAAAAAGATAATGTTTGGCCGCGTTAAAAAGGGTAAAAACCATGAGTTTTCTATTGGCAAGTTCTCTTGAAGTAAAGATACCCGGGGTAAACTAATTTGATGATACAACATCCTAAATCGACGCTGATTATGTTAATCGTGTTGTTTTGAATCGATATATTATATGGTACCATATTTGACTGTCGTTCACTATTCAACTGGTAGGTTTTGCTTATACTGGCCATAGGTATCCAAGGGATTGGGATTTCAGCTGTTTTTGCTAACTTCTTGCATCTCGATGTTTCTTTTTACAGCACATCTCCGCTCTCTTGTTGTTTCCATTTTTCGTTAAATACATAGAGGAATCGTATCCATTTTATATTAAGCTAAAAGAATTACCAGGCATATTTTAATGGAGTATCGCTCCCTGAGCGGGATCGAATACGGCTTGAGCCAGCTATATTATTGAAAAATCAAGAAAGTGACTAGTGAGGGTGAGGGCTGGCACAGTTCAGCAGTTTAATTTATGACATTTCTTCAATCTAATATCAAGTTGTGCATGAATGGGGATCGTAAAATTAGATTTAGTTTTGAATTATATCGAAGCAGCAGGGGCATGGAAACATTAATCTCTTTATTTTCTGAAAAGTTAGGATTGGATGCCCGTCATTTTGAGCTATTCTATCAGGAGTGCCGCACAAAACACTTGAAAAGGCATGAGCATTTAATCAGGGAAGGTTCGGTTTGTAAATTTATAGGGGTTGTAATATCTGGAACTTTCAGGTCCTATGTTACCAATGAAAATGGTGAACATAACAATGATTTTTATTTTGATAATCATTTTGTGAGCGCATACACCAGTTTCTTGACGCAGATGCCTACCAATTGCAATATCGAGGCTTTAACCGACAGCACTATCCTTTATATCAGTTTCGAGAAATTAAACAAGTTAGTTGCGCAGGACGATGCATTCCTTAAACTGGGTAAATATGTTTCCGACACTTACTTTATCAGGAAATGCAGACGTGAAACCTCTTTTCTAAAACTGTCTGCCGCAGAAAGATATGAAGCACTATCCGGCCTGTATCCGGCAATAGAGCAACACGTTTCCCAATATCATATCGCTTCCTATTTGGGTGTTAAACCCGAGTCCCTTAGCCGCATAAAACTCTTAACATACATCAATAAATAAAGGGATTTTTGAGTTCAACTTCGTGCTTCATTAATTTAATAAATACTGAAGTATGCCAATCATCAATTTAAAAGTAAGCGGACACGAGAACCCGGCATTAGCAAAAAAACTCGCAACAGTAATCAGTAATATTACAAAAGACGTTTTAAACAAAAAGCCCGAAGTCACCGTTGTGACAGTATCCTTTATTCCGGATAACCTGTGGTTTATTAATTCAGCATCTCTTGCCGAATTAAAGACAAAAAGCTTCCATCTTGAAATAAAGGTCTCTGATTCAACGAACCTTAAAGCTGATAAAGCTAAATACATCGAAACTGTACACCGTTCGTTAACATCCTTGCTTGGGAGCATTCACCCTGTAAGTTATGCCGCTATCCAGGAAATGAAAGCAGACGCCTATGGTTACGAAGGTTTAACCATAGAATATAAGTATATCAATAACCAAAAGAAATAAGTATCTGTAAGCGTGTAGCTATTTGTTTTAGCCATATGCTTGCATTGTTTACATTAATAAACTTTAATAAAAATTTAAAATGAGAACCATAAAATTATTGTCAATTATAGTTTTAATAACTGTGCAGCAATCCTATGCGCAACAATCGGCAGAGAATAAAAAAGAACTGAAAAACATTATAAATGCATACGGTAAAAGCGTACTTGAAAGAGATTCCAGTGCTTTTTACAATTTATTTAATGATGGGCCCGTTACCTGGTGTGCCGCGCTTAGGGACAGGTCACAAGCCAAAGAAGTAGAAAAAAAGGGTGTAAAAGCTGCTGGTAGTAATTATTTTTCAGGAAGCTAGAAGGGCTTTATGAGAACGGTATGCAGGATGAACTCAGCAGAAGATAAGTTTGATAACATTCGAATAGTTGAAGACGGTACCGTTGCATCGGTTTCGATGGATTATAGTTTTTGGGCCAATAATAAAATGACTAACTGGGGAGGTAAATACCTGACCTTAATCAAAAGAGATGGAAAATGGAAGATCACAAGCGTTATTTATTCGGTAGAACTTGCAGAATACTTTGAGCAACCTGGGCTTAACGAAAGAGGGACTATCCAGTACAAAATTTAGCGCTTTCTGAATAGGTTTGAATAAGCACGTTTATTTATTTCTTGTCGGTATTTGATTGCTGCGCCTACGAATGCTGCGTAGCTAATAAAACGGCTATGACTTTTACATACATCATTGGTTGTTCATTAGATTTTAACCCGTAAGCGGTTATAGGCTGCTTTATCCTGCTTCAGGTTAGTGGAATCTGAAATCTTGATGTTCAGGTAACAGCCTTTGCTCACTTTAATTGAAAGCATGACGGAACGCCAGAGGTGAAAATCCCGTTTTAGCCTTAAACAAACGGCTGAATGATTGCGGATGCTCAAATCCTAATGCATAAGAAATTTCACTTACCGATAGTTCAGTAGTGGATATTTTTTCCTTCGCTGTTTCAATCATCTTATCCTGGATGTGTTGTTGCGTATTGCGCCCTGACAATACTTTTAACAAACTACTTAAATAGTTGGGCGATATATTTAGCTTTTGGGCTATGAATTTAACGCTTGGCAATCCCAGCGTTAATAGATCGGTACTATTAAAATAATTAGTTAACAGATCTTCAAGCCGGTCAAGTATTTGATGGTTTTCAATTTTACGGGTGAGAAACTGACGGTGGTAGAACCGGTCGGCATAGTTCAACAAAGTTTCTACCACCGATATAATGATATCCTGGCTAAAATTATCCATGTTGGCCAGGTACTCTGTCTGGATATTTTGCATCATACCTATAATGATGGTTTCCTCTTTTTCCGTAAGCCAGAGTGCCTCATTTACCGAGTAATTAAAATATTCATACTTTTTGATCCTTTTAGCTAAGGGCAAGTTCCACAAAAAGTCGGGATGGATATAAAGTCCCCATCCCGACATATCGGTTGTTTTCGTTTCCTTTTCGTCTGTTTCTGGTAGCCCCAAAACCTGTCCGGGTGCCATAAAGTACATTACACCACTCTGCGCAACATACTCATGCTGGCCGTATTTAAAATAACTGCCACAATTACGTTTTAACGTAATTGTATAGAAATCCAATATCCGGCTGGCAGGCATCTTACCTGACGAACGTTTAACGTCTTCCATGTTAATTACACTTATCAAGAGATGTTCCGGTCTGGGCAAGCCCGTTAAATGATGAAACTCGCTGATCGTTTTAATTCGATATGGTTCTATTGCTGACATGGTACAATATATTTATTGCTGATGATAAACAGCTGCAAATTCTTTTGCAAATTCTTTCAGTTTCACTTTTCCCAACGTAGGTTTATTGCGATCATAATCTTTATAAAATTTCCCGTTATGGATGCTGGCATTCATTTCAATATATTGGGAAGCAAGGTTATCATTCATTCCAAAAGCTTTATAGCCGTTAAGTTGTTGCTCATCACTAATTGATACCCACTTTAAACCAGGCATACCAATAGCAGCACCTAAAATAACTGCCATTTCATTACTGGTCAGTTCTTCGCTTGCCACATAACGAACTTTTCTGCCTGTATCCTCAGACTCAAGCTCTTCAACTATTGCACCGGCAATATCTATAGCAGAAACAAATACAGTCCTATCGTTAACGCCGAACATTGAAGTAATATTACCCTGGTTTTTTATTGCATGTACAAAGGCAAACAGATTTCTATAAAACACGGTTGGGCGTATAAATGAAATATTAACATCCGCTGGCAACTTATTCAATGTGTTTTCTGCATTGTGATGATTAATGATGAGGCCACTTTCTTTTTCCATATCGGCGCCAATACTGCTCAGGTAAACTACACGTTTCACTCCCGATCGTTCGATGGCCTGTACATAATTATTGGTAATTGCATTTCCACGTGTTATTAGTGCACTTGCATTGTTATTTGGGTCAGCAAAATTGCTAACTACTGCCAGCATACAATAAACTGCATCTGCACCTTTAAAAGTGTCGGTTAAAAAATCAACATCTTCCATGGTACCGATGGCTGCTTTTGCACCCATGGCTTCAATGGCTGCCTGTTTTTCGGTTCTACTACTAATAACCGTAACCGAATGTCCTTTTTTTGTTAATTCCTTTATCAATGGTGTACTTACGTAGCCCAGTGACCCTGTAATAATTATTTTCATGATTATTTTTTTATGCGACAAAGTTCACCTATCATCATAGAAAGAAAGTAACTGAATCTAAGAACCTTGTAACACAATCTAAGTTGTTAATTATAGATGAAATAGGTACGATTAAGAATACAAACCCTCCTATACGGTGCCGAAATGCTTTTAAAAGTATAATTTTAGAGGTAAATCAAGCTAATCTTTCCTAACCCGATCAAGTCTCCCCGGATATAAAATCCGGGGAGATTTAATATATCAACATATGCTTGTTTTGCGCACGAAATATCAAAGAAATAATATCTAAACTCCAAATTCAACTATAAATGATGGCAATTTATTGGGGGATGAAAGTGCTGATAAGAATGCCCCTGTTCCAATAATACAGTTTAAGCAAGGTAAAATGAAGGTTGATACTCCAGTTTTTTCAATATAGCTGTCGGAGATTTTGTGATCGCCGTCGAAAATATCAGAAATGCAGTCGGGCTTTTATTGCCTTTTTAGTGATCCCTCTTAGCCAAATAACATACGCCAAGGCATTAAATGGCATTTCTGTAACTTCCCTATAAGGACAACCGCAACCTTCGACAATTCCGTTGTTATAACTCTGGAATACTTTTCATAATATTTTTTCAATTACTTTTACTGTTTAATAAAATAATTGGCTTTGCACGAAGGGATTAAAAATAAAGAGTTGCTTTTAGCAAATATAAGTTCGGCTTTTTCGCTAACAGATAAGGAGATAGAGGAACTGATCTCGCTTTTTGCCGAACGGAAAATTAAACGACGTGGTTTTATCCTGCACCAGGGGGACGTTTGTAGGCATTTTACTTTTGTTATTTCCGGATGTTTAAAAATGTATGCCATTGATCCTTCCGGGAAAGAATTCAACCTGGAATTTGCCGCAGAAAATGAATGGATAAGTGACCTCAATAGCTTTTATGCTGAAAAGCCCACAACGGTTTACATCGAAGCAATGGAGCCGTCGGTTATCCTTCAAATAGCAAGGCCGGATCTCATCCATCTTTATAGTAACTACCCAAAGTTCAACAGTACTTTCCGCATAATTATTGAACGCAAATACATGGAGCTGCAAAACCGTGTGCTGCAGAATATAAGTGCAACTGCAGAAGAACGGTATAGCAATTTCTTACATCAATTTCCAACGCTAGCTTCGCGGTTACCCAATACCCAAATCGCCTCATACCTGGGAATCACTTCAGAATTTCTAAGCAAGATCAGGAAAGACCTGGCTCATAAACGCTGAACCCTTAAGATATCTTAAGGGTATTTCTTAAGATTGTTTATTGGCGGTTGATCTTCCCGATACAGACATTTGTACTGTTATTAAAAACAATATAAAATGGACGAATTAATGAAAGCAATTGTGTTGTCGGATGATATTTTGACCATACAAAATGTTACGAGACCAACTACGGCAGAACCCGGGCATCTGCTCGTTAAAATGAACTCTTCTGCTATAAATTCCGGGGATAAGTTTTTTCTGAAACATCCCACACCTCCCGGCGCGCCAAAAAGCCTTTACGATATTAAAGGGGTATCTGGAGCAGGCATGGTATTACAAATTGGCGAAGGTGTGCCGGAAGAATACCTCAACAAAAATGTTACTTTTTACCGTCAGCTAAAGTTTAGTGAAAGTGTGGTTGGCTCCTGGAGTGAATATGCGCATGTGCCTTTTTTAGATTGCGCGATCCTTCCCGAAGGCGCAGATCCTGAGGACTACTCTGGTTCAATGGTGAATATTATTACCCCTTTCGCGTTCTTAAAGCAAATTATCGGTGAAGGACACAAGGGTATCATCAGTACGGCGGGTAATTCAGCAACGGGTATTGCGCTGCTGGGCTTTTGCATAAGCCATAACTTCCCGCTGATCTCCATAGGGCGAACCGATGAAGGCAGGAAAGAACTGGAGTCACTTGGTGCCAAAAACATTATTGTTCAAAGCGATCCGGATTTTAGCGAACAGTTGACCGATATAGCTCAAACTTTAAACGCAACAGCAATTTTTGATGGCGTGGGAGGGGATATTTTAAATAAAATCTTAACCCTGATCCCAAGAAGTTCGGTGATCTATAGCTATGGATATATTGGTGACGCGGTGCCTTTTGCATTTCATACCAGCACTTTAGCTCTTAAAAATATAATCATCAGGCCATTCTCCAATCTTAGCACCGAAACAGTTAAGAATCCTGAGAACTTAGCAAAAGCATTAAAAGAAATAACTAAGCTTCTTCATATGCCTCATTTCAAAACCAAAACGGGGAAGAGATTTCGGTTAGAAGAAATTAATGATGCATTAACTTATGCCGGAGGCAACGGTAAAAAGGCTGTTTTATATCATAAATGATTTGTTTCGGCAAGTTTAGCTTTGATTTACTTGAATTTATTAAAAATTCTAATTGCTTCTCGGTCATTTTAATCGTCGGGGGCGAGGGTGATTTGATCGCAGGTCGTCACCCAATCAAGACTGGACATTTTTCCCCTACAATCTTCTTTCGGTGTACAATACCCCAATCTGTAAGATTACTGATGATGGTTTGTAGGGTATCGCCGTGTTCCGTCAGTTCATATTGAACCGATATGGGTTGCGTGTCCAGAACGGTTCGTTTGACCAACTGGTTTATTTCTAATTCCTTTAATTCCTTGCTCAACATTCTGTTGGAAATTCCTTCTATATCATTCAAAATATCGGAAAATCGCCGTTTTTTGTAACAGCAAATAGACGAAATAATAGAGATCTTCCATTTCCCGTTCAGCACATCCATTGAATCTTGAACTGCTCTCATTCTTTTCTTTTGTTCCTGTTGAAACTCTGCTATTACACACTTCATAATGTTACTTGGTTACACCGATGTTACTGTTATTATTAAGTACAAAGTTACTAAAAATAACTTCAGTGATTTACCTTTGTAACTCAATCTTAAAAAAAACGAAATAATGAGTAGATTAAAAAATAAAGTAGCAGTTATTACAGGTGGTAATAGTGGTATTGGGTTGGGCATTGCCCAGGAATTTAAAAATGAAGGTGCAAAAGGAGTTATTGTCGGCAGAAATCAGAAAGCTTTAGATAGTGCTGTGGCTCAACTTGGCGATAATTTTATAGCCATAAATGCCGATGTAACCAACGTTGCCGATCTGGGAAGAGTGTTTAAAGAAACATTTGAAAAATTTGGTAAAATAGACGTGGTTGTAGCCAATGCGGGTGCTGGAACTGTAGGAACTGTGGCAAATCTAGGCGAAGCCGAGTTTGACAAGACAATTGATTTAAACCTGAAAAGTGTTTACTTTACTGTTCATAAAGCACTGCCCTATATAAATGATGGTGGCTCTATTATTCTTATCGGGTCAAACGCAGCACATCGTGCATATCCGAATTTTACGCTTTATGGTGCTGCAAAAGCGGCCGTAATCTTTTTGGCAAAAGGATTTTCAAGCGATCTTTTAGATAGAAAAATCAGAGCAAATGTTATAACACCAGGTACAACAGATACACCAGCATTTGAAAAGTTTGTTCCCGCAGAACAAATTGAAGGTATAAAAAAACACTTTGCAAGTGAAATGCCGATAGGCAGAATTGGGCAACCATCTGACATTGGCAAAACAGCGGTTTTCCTGGCTTCTGATGATTCTTCGTTTTTGCTTGGTGCCGAAATCCTCGTTGATGGTGGTATGACCTATTTGTCTAAATAATTGACCCCACGGCGGCGCGGGTTTGTAACCCGTGCCGTTAAATAATTAAAATAATTTTCAAAATGAGTAAATCAGAAAACAACATAGCAAGCTACGCAATTATTGGCTTCGGCAATATCGGCCAGGCCCTGGCCAAGGCGTTTGCCCGCAACGGCATCGAAGTATCAGTTGCAACCACGCGCGACCCCAAAAGCTTTGCATCCGCTGCGGCCGCGATCGGACCCGGGATCATTCCCACAACATTGGCGGAAGCTGTTAAGGCCGACGTCATCTTTTTGGCTGTGCATTTTGAATCGCACCCGGATGTCGCGAAGGCGCTGCCCAACTGGCAGGGGAAAACCATCGTCGATTTAACCAATGCCTACGGCGTGCCCCCTGAAAAACTAGGAGGACAGCCTTCCGCAAGGTTCGTCGCGCAGGCCTTCATTGGTGGAAAACTGGTTAAGGGCTTCAACCATTTGGGCGCTGCCATTCTTGAGCAAGATCCGGCCGTAGATGGTGGCAGGAGAGTTGTGTTCCTGGCGAGCGACGATGACGGCGCGGCAGCGGAGATTGGTGCGCTTGCAGAAAATCTCGGTTTCGCACCGATCAACCTTGGCGGGCTTTCGGAAGGCGGACTGCTGGTGCAGGCGCGCGGAAATAGCTGGGGGCAGCTGATCTTTAAGGACCTGGTCAAGTTCGACTAATGAATCGAGATCGCAAATTTCAATGCGATCCTGCCTCGTGGACAAAGGGAACCACGGTTGATTGAAGCGAGGGCGTAAGGGATTATCTTCAAAATTGAGCTATGTTTTAAATTGAGTAAATTGCGAATAATTATATACTTGAACGATGGCCAATTTTGAAGCACTTTTCAATTACATTCAAGAAATATCAGGCAAACAGCTTTCAGACGATGATAAGCATTTGTTGACGGTACATTTCAAACCCAAAAAACTTCGAAAACGGCAATACTTTTTACAGGAAGGAGACGTATGCAAATATATTGGGTTTATTGTAAAAGGATCTGCCAGGACCTTTACGGTAGATGAAAAAGGGCATGAACATATACTGAAATTATCTTTGGAAAACTGGTGGCTGGCCGATTTTGAAAGCTTTTACCTATTAACGCCAAGTCGCTTTAATATTGAAGCGCTGGAGGATCTGGAGGTTCTGCAATCAACCAATGCTCAAATTGAGGAGTTTCTTAAGCAGATACCTGCCTTTTCGGCGATGGCGAACGTAATCAGTCAAAATTACACCATTGCAAACCAGAACAGAATGCAGGCCGCTATGAGCTTTACTGCTGAAGAGCGTTACGAGGATTTGATCAGCAATTATCCGCATTTTCTGCAGCGGTTCCCGCAAAACATGCTCGCTTCTTATCTGGGTTTATCCCCGGAAACTTTGAGTAGAATACGGAAAAACTCTTTTAAATAGGCCTTTAGCTTTCTGCTACCTTCATTTTTTGCCTCTATCTTAAGCTGCTATTTTACAATTCGTTATCAAGCTTATTTGTTATAGGTCATCACCTTGAGTTGACCTATATCAAGCGTATTTAATGATCCATGTCAACACGCGGTTCGTTAAAGCATAGCATCTTTGGATATCAACAAAAGATGTATTAACAAATAGAAATAATGAGTAAATTAAAAAACAAAGTAGCGGTAGTAACCGGTGCTTCAAAAGGAATAGGCGCATCTATCGCAAAACACTTTGCGGCAGAAGGCGCAAAGGTTGTTGTAAATTATGCTTCCAGCAAAGAAGGAGCAGATAAAGTGGTAAAAGCCATCACCGACAATGGAGGCATAGCCATCGCAGTACAGGCCGATGTATCTAATGAAGCGGATGTGATTAGGTTGTTTGAAGAAACAAAGACGGCTTTCGGCACATTGGATATTTTGGTCAACAACGCGGTTTCTCAAGGATACGCACCTATTGAACAGATATCGGTAGCAGCTTTTCATCAGAGTTTCAACGTCAATGTGTTGGGGCCTATCCTGACTATTCAGGCGGCTTTAAAATTATTTGGCGATAAGGGCGGCAACATTATAAATATCAGTTCGGGTGCAAGCAAATACCCGCTTCCCGGAGCCTCATTGTACTCTTCAACTAAGGCGGCACTAGATGCTTTCACCATCGCGTTATCGAAAGAACTGGGTGCGAAAAACATTCGTATCAATTCTATTTTGCCAGGCGCTACGGAAACAGAAGGTGCAACCAGCGCGGGCGTTACTGCCGGCAGCGACTATGAGAAAATGTTTGTCGCCAATACGCCGCTGGGGCGTAGAGGTCAGCCCGAAGATATTGCGAAAGCTGTTGTATTTCTTGCTTCCGATGATGCAGCCTGGATTACGGGAGAGCAAATTTCCGTGTCGGGTGGTATGTATGGTTTTTAAATCCATATTTGCACTATGTTCAAACGGGTGATCGCCTTCCTCTTCACAATATGTTACTTAGGCTTTTCCGCTCAAGTAACGTCGTGCTGCAAACTAGGAATGGAGCCTAAAGCAACCATGCGCATCATGGTTTCCGGAGATCGGCGGTGTACTGGAATGGCCACCAAACAGCCCCCTGAAAAAAGCTGCTGCAAGAATATCTGTAAAGAAATTAATAATGCCAGAACCGCCTCATCAGTCGTTAAGCAGCAGATAACCTCCTTGGCCGAATTACAGCCAAGGAGGTTCATGTATTTGCAAAAAAATGCAATATCAACCTGTAAATGACCGCATTGCAATCTACCGGCCACTACAAACCGGGCGTTCTGTGCCGCTATTCTTACGTCTCGAGAATTTTAGAATTTGATTTTTAATAGGCTTGTTAAAATACCTGTCAGCTGCTGATAATAATGTGTTCTGCTATTATCTATCTGACCGGCTTATTTATTTATTAAAAATTAAAATTTCAAAATGAAAATCAAAAACGCAATAAGTAACTTACTTACATACCTGAGCCTGATAGTTTGCCTGTCCGTACAGCAATATGCAGTCGCACAAACCCATTCTTCTGCACAAGGGAAAATTATCCGAATCCCCTTTGAAGCGTCCCGTTTCGACACGTCCCAGCGGAAGGCAGAGTTTTTGACCTATAAAGGAGTACATGCAATGAAAATTTTGCCTGTCAGCTCCAGACAAACAAGGCCAATTTTACTGAAGGATTTTAACTTTACTAACGGAACGATCGAGTTCGATGCCCGGCCTGTAGAGGGAAACTATACCGATGAAATGGCAATCAATTTTCATCAGAAGGATAATTTTAACTTTGAAAGCCTTTATTTGAGGACCCAAGAGGACGAATCGTTACAAAGGGACGATGCCATTCAATATACCCCGGTTATCAGCTCGGTAAATCTGTGGGATGTTATGACCCCTTTTCGCGGGTATGCGCTGATTCATAATAAAGACTGGAACCACTTTAAACTTATTATCTCCGGCGCGCAAATGTTGGTTTATATTAACAGCAGGGATACACCTGCACTGGTCGTTTCGCGATTGGAAGGGAACTATGCTGCCGGTGGAATATCCTTTGATGGGGAGGCGATCTTTGCCAACCTGGTCATCAGGCCTGATCAAACTGAAGGTCTGTCTCCTGCCGCTGGTTTCGACCTCACCAATAACGACCCGAATTACATCCGCAGCTGGCAGGTAAGTTATCCCCGTAAATTGGATAAAGGCCGGCAATTAACAGAAAATGACCTTCCCGGAGATACCGTAAAATGGATGCCGATTACCGCAGAACGCCGCGGCCTGATGAACCTGTACCGCAAATTTGAAAGTACGGAACTAACCAGTTACCCGGTGAATAACCGTTATGTATGGTTGAAAACCGTTGTAAAAAGCAGCGCGAAGCAGACCATTAAAGTGGATTTTGGATTTAATAAAGAAGTTTATGTTTTCATTAATAAAAGGCTGTTATATGAAGGGAAGAACGAAGCCGGGCAGCGTTATGCCAAAAATCCCGGAGGACGAATAGCTGTTACGAATGCTACAATTGAAATTCCCTTAAATCAGGGAGATAATGAAATAATTATTGGTATTGCAGCACCTTTGTATGGCTGGGGAATAATGGCAAGAGTGGAGAGCCTTGCTAACCTGAACATCGCAAATTGACCTTTTAAAGCTGATAAGAAAATTGATAATTTCTGAAATAGAACAGCCGGTTACAACAACCGGCTGTTTTTATTTATTGTAATCACTGATTTACCGTTAACGACAAGTAAAACCAGGACGAGACATTCAGAAACTGATCAAAAAGGCCCGTGGCCTCATAAAATTAGGCCAGGTCAACTATGTGGAGATTCTGATGAACCTCCAAGGCTTATATAAGATATCGTTGTCAGTGTTTTAGAAATGAAGCTCGGATAATCGCAGACTCGTTCTCCTTCTTTATTAAAGTAATTAGTATGTTCTTCACCGTTAGTGAACGAGTAATACCTGACTAATCCCTACGCTATAAGGCTCAAATAGCGACAAATCTGCCCTTCTTCCAACAAACGTTCATCTTTTGTGAAATAGTTTCATTATAATTTTTCATCTTTCAGTGAGACAGGTACAGTGCTTTTGATTGTTTCGATAAGCATATTCATTGGCATCAAATTTTAATTAAAAATACAGAGAAGTAGATTTTAGGCTTACTTGTTAAAATAATGAATTACATACTGTCAACCTATTGAAGTAAATTATATATTCATGAAGTAATAATTTTATATGCTCATGGGCTTTACCCTTTCAATTTTTTAGCGAAATACCGCTTAAATTCCTCAGCCTGGCGATAATGCCCCAACTGTAAAAGTTATTCACTACACCTATCAATAAAGTATTGGCACCAACTTTAAGCGGGATGTTGACCATCGAATTATCAATATTCAGGCACCCGTTCGGAAATTTGGCGAGCGGAAGCCCAAATTGATTTTTATCTGCATCAATTAGTTTACTATTCGCGAAAACATATACTTCATCACAAAAACCAAGTTGCATCTGCATCACCTGCTCCTTTGTAGAATTAATAGTAGTTTTTAACCAAACGTAACGCCCGGTGTCGCTTGCTCCGAATTTCCGGGACAAGTTGATAACACCGCGCCTTTCAGCAGTGATCTGGTGCCATTGGGTGGAATCTTTGGGTAGATCATCTGTCGTTAATTCTTTACCCTGTCCCATAATCCTGGAGGCTGTAACGTCCCAGTTTCGGATGTAGTTCATATCATGTTTAGTAGGATCTATTCCTTCCAGGGCAGATAAATTTCCTACATCATTTGGCTTAACCATCAGGTTTGCAAAATAGGCAAGTCCATCGAATCCAATTGTTCCGGCTTTGCTGCTGCTTTCCAGTCTTGGAATTTCCAAAACAGGTTCATTCATATTGTTTACATAAACGCGCATTTGCATACCCGAAACTACCAACTTCACATGGTTCCATTCCTTATTGTGTACAGGTGCCGGCCCATCATAAGGCGACATCATATTAAAAAGCAGCACACCATTTACGACCGGTGCATACTGGATATCGTCGTTGTCGCGCTTACTGTCATCCCCTTTAGTACGCAGGTAAACGTATTCGCTTTCCTTTGCATTCTGCTGACGGAAGTATATACCTATTGGGCCAAAGCCCCTTGTTTCCGCATCTATCGGCTGCGTATCAAACTCGATTGTACCGTTGGTAAACATTAATCCTTTAACATTGATCTGGCCGCCGTGGGGATGCATTTTAATAGCCTTTGCACCTTTGTAGGCAACAAATTCTGCTTTAGCGGCCGTAGTATCCCACTTGGCAGGTTCAAACGGAATTAGTAATATTTTTTGATTGTTTTTGATTTGCGCATGGCAACCCAAACAAAAAAGCAGCATTATAAACGCGGCCTGTAATATCTTTCTAAAAGTCATGTTTTATATTTTAGTAATAAAAGAAAGAATATTTCAGAACCGAAAAGCCCTTTTTGGCTCAATAATGAATTTCATCTTGTCAATAGGCATTATTCGCTGATGAATTAATTTTAGGATTTATGAGAATCAGATATTCTCTTCAAAAAGAATAATTAAGCCGGCGTTTCCTCCACGACCACTTTATGATATCTCACATAGGAAACAACTAAAATAATAATCATTACAAAAGGAAATATGATATTGAATGCTGGATCTCCGGCATTATAATGTGCAGGCATCGTGGAAAAGAAACTAAGAAAAACCCCCAAATAGGGCCATTCTTTTAGCCGGGAAGGAATTGATGGAATGGCAATGGGTTAACGCTCCAAGTAACTTAAATACGCCAAGTTCTTCACGGAACCAATTTGGAAACCCGATATGGACGAAAATGGGCTTTATGGCTGGATTTATGAAATAGTTAACGACATTGGCTATCATTACTAAGACAATAAGGCTTGTAAAAAAACGATAAATGATTTTTTATATTTTCATGATTTTTATTTTTTGAAGAAATGTTTTTAAATGCAAAGGCCTTTTTTACCAATGCTTAAATTAACTGTGATTTGTGTCAGGAATACTTGCACACAAATCACAGTTTGGAAGATTACTTACCGTAAACACCAGCCAGATATTCTTTAAGTTCTGTCGGTTTTCTTCCCAATAATTTTTCGAGATCAGTTCGGTTCGTATCAAATTCACCGTTTCCGATAGCTATTCCAAAACCGGCTAAAAAAGAAGCGATTTCTTTAGGAACTCCGGCATTTACAAGCCCTTCAACATAAGTGTCGGCATCGGGGTTAAGATATTTAACTTCTTTACCGGTTATCTCAGAAACCATTTCTGCTATTTCGCCAAATGAGTACGCGGTATTTGCGGTGATCGCATAATTCTTATCTTCATGTCCCGGAGTGGTTAATACAACTGCTGCAGCTTCCCCCATTTCCGCTTTTGGTACCCACGGTAGTTTTCCATCACCGGCTGGAAAGAAAACACCTGTTTCCAAAAATGTTTCTCCGGAAAACAATCCTATCGAGTCTGCATAAAGGGTATTATCCAATATAGTATAAGGGATACCCACTTCCTGAAGATAATCAGCTGTATTCTTGTGAATCTGACTAACGTAAGGAATTGCTGTCGTGGCGTAATTCTGGATATCTATACCTGTATAGACGATGTGTTTAACACCATTTTCTATAGCGGCATCGATAACGTTCTTGTGCTGAACGAGTCTGTCCACCATTTCATTTGACGAGACTAATAATAGCTTATCGACTCCCAAAAGCGCAGCTTTCAGAGAATCATAGTCATTATAGTTGCCGATTTTTATTTGAACACCTTTGTTTTTTAAATCGGCTGCTTTATTTTCATCTCTTACTAAAGCTGTAATTTCATTAGGCTGGAATCCTTTTTTTAAGAGCGATTCGATTGTTGCATTTCCCAATCCTCCAGTAGCTCCTGTAATTAAAATCATTTTTATTATTTTTTTAATTAATATTTACATTTGTTACTCAAAGAAACTAATAATAATTTCAAAAAGTAACTGTTACCTTTTGGTAACAATGAAAATAGTGGTGACCAAAACGTAACTAATGAACAATAAAGTAGAAAATAATTTATGCCCCTTTACAACAACGATAGCGTTGATCGGGGGAAGATGGAAATCGATCATACTATATATGCTTTCGGATCATACAAGGCGCTTTGGCGAAATTGCTGCCCGAATGCCATCTATTTCCAGGAAAGTTTTAGCAGAACAGCTGAAAGAACTGGAGGCAGACGGTTTAATTAACAGGGAGCAATTCAAGGAGATTCCGCCCCGGGTGGAGTATTCTTTGACTGAGCTAGGAAAGAGCCTGAGGCCAATAATGAAGGATATGGCGATCTGGGGCCAGGAAAAGATAATAGATGCTGAAAAACTAACAACAGTTTAATCTAACTGAAAGTTGTTTTGTTTGTTATTGGTCTGAATTTACACCAACTATTCATTAGACAGGTTTTATAGCTTTATGTCTGTTTAGCCGATCTGGGTTTTCAGGATCGAATTGACGAATGCTGTTCAAGTATGATTTGAAAATGGTAAGTGAGCAATTATAATTTTGGTAATTATTTTTTGCTCGTTTATTACCTTTCTTAGATTTAAACAAGTTATTAAAGTGCGGAAACCGTATCCATCCTAATGAGTAAAAAATTGTCGGTTACCACACAGACAGTAGGATTGCATATCCTTTTCTGGCTTGCCTTTATCGCTTATCAAATGATCAGTCTGGGTATAATGAGCAACGATTCATTATCATTTACCTGGGATGTCCAGCTAATTACTTCGTTACCGACAACAATTGTTGTATGCTATATAAACCTTTTTGTTTTTTTACCCAAATTTTACGACCGCAAAAAATTTGCCACCTACACATGTTTACTATTGCTGCTTGTATTGCTTGCGGCGTTTTTAGACAGAGCCTGGGCGCATTTTATCTGGCGGAGGTGGGACCAACTCTATTTTCCCGAAAGATACTTGCGGGATAAAAAACAATTTTGGATTTCCTTACGTGTCATCAGGAATGCCGCGCAGGTTTTTTCGGTTATAGCACTAACGACATTTTTGAGGCTGGCTAGAAGGTCATATGCCACCGAGAAGAATCTCCGGGAATTGGAGATCGAAAAGATTTCTGCAGAACTTGGTTATTTAAAAGCCCAGATCAATCCGCACTTTTTCTTCAATACCCTTAATAGCCTTCATGCGCTCACCATTGATACTTCAGTAAAAGCCAATACATTAGTTTTAAGACTCTCAGATTTAATGCACTATATGCTCTATAAGACAGGTTTCAACAAGGTGCCGCTAACAGAGGAAATAAAATACCTGGAGGATTATATCAGCATTGAGCAATTGCGTTTTGCAGACCGCTTAGAGGTATCATTTCAATATTTCGGAGATATAACCGGTAAAATGATAACCCCGCTGTTGCTGCTGCCTTTTATTGAAAATGCCTTTAAGCACGGTATAACAAACGGCTCGGGATGGGTAACGATCAATTTAAAAGTAACTGGTAATATACTAACCTTGCGGGTAAACAACAGCTATTATAATAGAAAGCAGGATCAGGAACCTGGTCTCGGAATTAAAAATTTAAAACGCAGGCTTGAGCTTACCTATCCCAGCCAGCATGAATTGATGCTGACCAGGCATGAAGAATATTTTGAAGCCTTTTTTAAAATTGAATTATGAATAAGACCAGGTGTTTGATCGCAGACGATGAGCAGCTGGCGGTTGGCGTTATCGAAAGCCATTTAAACAAGTTGCAGGATTTTATCGTCGCCGGAATTTGTAATAACGGCACACAGGTTTATCAATTTTTAAAAGTGAATCCTGTTGATTTACTGTTTTTAGATATACAAATGCCGGAGTTAACCGGCCTTGAATTATTACGTACGCTGAAAGATCCACCCCCGGTTATATTGACTACCGCGTCTCGTGAATTTGCCGTGGAAGGCTTTGAACTCAATGTAATCGATTATTTGCTCAAGCCTATTTCTTTTGAACGTTTTTTAAAGGCTGTTTCAAAATTTGAGTCAATTGGATCGCCAAAACTCATTCATAACACCAACGTTCCACTGCAGTTAAACAGCTTTGATCAACATTTTATTTATGTAAAATCTGATAACAAAATGGTGCGCATTATGGTCAAGGATATTCAATATATAGAAGGGTTGAAACGTTTTATAAAAATACATACAGCTGATCGCAATATCATAACCTACCAAACTCTATATGACCTGGAGGAAAACCTATCTCCCGATCATTTTGTTAGGATACATCGGTCCTTTATCATTTCGCTGCAGTTTGTAACTGCATTCTCCGCCAGCCACGTTGAAATTGGCACTAAAGAATTACCGATTGGCGGATCGTACGCAGGAGCATTGCAAAAAAAACTTCATGGTTCATGAGTTTGCTAATTCGCACAGAAACTAATAGAAAAATCTGGACAAATAACAACAGTCATATTGTTTGGAGTATATGATTGCTAGTGGGCTCTGCTTTTTTCATCCTCGTTTGAATTTTGTCTCCGCCTTGCATCCTTTACGTTTTTACCAAATTTATAAGTGAATGACAGGGTAACATTCCGGGTATCACCTTTCATGAATGAGGCGTTATCCTGGTTCAAGTAGTGTGAGCTCACATTAAAAGAATTGCCGTAGAAGATATCACCGGCAGCCAGTTTCAGTGTTCCGTCATGAAATATTGTCTTCATTGTACCAAAGCATACATCAAGGTGCGGGCGATATCGAAGATTCCGGCAATATGTGGCGTATTATATGAACCATTCAATTCTGTCTTTAGTCCGGCGCTCTTATCTATGGTAAAAGCCTGATCAAAGTTGCCGCTGAAAGTTAATTTATGGTAATCATAGCTGCCCTGTAGGTATGCTGACTTTTCAGTCAGCCGGGAAAAAACTGCCGTGCTGTTGATTTTTCACCAGCTTGCCGGATGGAAAGGGGCTGACAGGCGGATTCCTGCGTTTGAACTAAAGTCAAGATTTTGCTGCGTAGTATAGTGCAGGTGATTCACATCATCTTGTACGGTCGCGTTGGTATCATAACCTTACATTGTCATAATTTGGTTAATTTTCTTATTCATTATGTAAATAAGACTTTTTAGTCTTAATTTGGATCATTAAAATGAACATAAAAGGAAAAGCGGAAAGAACTAAGCAGTTTATCATTGAACAATCGGCGCCAATATTCAATTCGAAAGGAATAGCCGGAACGACTATAGATGATATACTGGCGGCCACAAAGATGGCGAAAGGAGGCATATACGGGAATTTTGAAAACAAAGAGGCGATTTCTATCGCCAGTGTAGATTTTATTTTCAGTAAAGTCTCCGCTAAAGCTTATTCCGCTATGTCAAAAGAAAAAACAGCGATTAAAAAACTATTTGCGTTCATAGATCTTCGTAAAAATCCTTTGGTTCCCTTTATTGAAGGAGGATGCCCTATTTTGAATTTCGGTGTATACTCGGATAACACAAATCCAGCAGTCAAAAAAAAGGTAAAGGCTATGATCGAAGCCTCTATGACCCTTTTTATTGATGTTTTAAAACAAGGTATAGCAAACGGAGAGTTATCAGATAAACTGAACCCTGATGAGTATTGTTTAAAAGTATTAGTAATGCTGGAAGGGGCAACTTTGGTTTCGAGAGTACTCGATAGTGTTAAGCCGATGTACACAGTCATAAAGACGCTTAAATCTGAGTTAAAATCTTTTGAGATCAAGCAAGTATAAAGGAGCTATATGGCTTGGATGATTGAATCAGGAAAATCATTTTTTTTTAACAAAATAAGACTAAAAAGTCTTTTAATAAACACCAAATATGAAACGCAGAAACTTTGTAATAAACACGGCGCTTACTGCTTTGGGAGCGGTTTTGATCCGCCCTTTGGAGGTATTAGCAGAAAAAAAACAAATCCTATGAAAACAAATGATCAATTAAAGGACATAGAACTACCGGCAGGAATACGCGAACGGTATGTTACCGGAGTAAACGGCCTGACAGTGCATGTATTGGAAGCTGGTTTTGACACACCAAAACGCCCTGTTGTAATTCTGCTGCACGGATTTCCGGAACTTGCCTACAGTTGGCGGAAAGTAATGGTGCCATTGGCCGCTGCGGGTTACCATGTGATCGCTCCTGATCTGCGTGGCTACGGCCGCACAACAGGTTGGGATGACGCTTATGATGGAAATTTCGCCTCTTTCAGGACACATGAACTTTCCCGCGATGCCCTAGGTTTGATGATGGCTATGGGGCACGATTCTGTTTACTCTATAGTCGGACACGACGTGGGCGCGATAGTAGCGGCTTATTGCGCTCTTGTTAGACCAGATTTTTTTCGGTCACTTGTTCTTCTTAGTTGTCCCTTCGGTGGAGTGCCACCTTTACCTTTTGGCGTTGGAGAACAAGCTTCACCGAATCTACAACCAGCGGCAAATGTACAAGATCCCCTTGCGTTATTATCAAGGCCCCGTAAGGACAGTACCACCTATTTCTCATCACGCAGCGCCAATAATGACATGCTGAACTGTAAGCAGAGCCTGCACGCTTTTCAGCGGGCTTACTTTCACGTAAAGAGTGCCGACTGGAGCCAGAATAAACCATTTCCCCTCACCTCGGGCACGGCGGAAGAACTCGTTAAACAGCCGATTTATTATGTTTTGGATCTTGATAAAACAATGCCGGAGCAAATTGCTCCTTACATGCCCTCGCAAAAAGAAATATCCGCTTGTAAATGGCTCTCGGATATCGACCTTGAGGTCTATACACAGGAGTTTAAACGTACCGGTTTCCAGGGCGGATTAAATTGGTACCGTTGCACTACCGGCGGATTAAACATGTCTGACCTCGAACTTTTTTCGGGTCACACAATAGATGTGCCTTCCTGTTTTATTTCAGGGATCGCCGATTGGGCAACATTTCGTCCGCCAGGCGCCTTAGAGCAAATGCAGTACCAGGCCTGTACAAAAATGGAAAGCTTTCACATCGTTGAAGGTGCGGGGCACTGGGTGGCGCAGGAACAACCTGAACAGCTCACCGGATTGATTGTCGATTTTTTGCAGCACGTAAAATAGACGACATCTGATAATTGTATAAATCAGAGCCGATAAGATGCTAAAAAGATCTTAACAGGCTACGTCCTTTTGGCTACTGCCACTTTTTTAAAGAAAAGCGAGGCTTTAATTTTTGTTATACGATGAAATTGTACAAAAATAAACTATTGCTATTGTGTCATATAAATGTAAACCTTATATTGGGCGAATTATGTTATACATAATACATTAAGATAGGATTTATATTATTTTATTACCTTGTTAATAGGGCATTAGTATCCAAGATAAATGATGAGAAATTAACATTCACTAAATATAAATCGATATGAGAAACCGATTTTTTAATCAAGTAATTTTTACTTTTAATAAGTGCATTGCACACCAAAGGGCCACCGGCTTCTTCTTTAAATGACCAGTTATACTAAATTCACTGATGATAAATTACTTGAGCTTATGGCTCAGGATGATCATGTTGCTTTCAATACAATTTATAACCGTTATTGGGTTGAAGTACTTAATCTTGCTGTGCATAAAATCGGTGATATTATGGAAGCCGAGAATATTATTCAGGACATCTTCGTGTCTTTATGGAAGCGCAGGCATTCATTGATCATCACTAACGCCTTAGAAAACTTTTTGTACGTTTCTGTTAAATACCGTGTAATTAAAGTTCTGAATAGGCAGCGTACGGAAAGGCTATACAATGAAACTGATGGCTTAACAGTTGATATCCTGGATGACTCTACCCAACAGTACTTATCATTTGAAGAATTACGTCAAAGGCTCGAAATGTTGATCGGGAAATTGCCTGAACAAAGCAGGCTGATTTACCGGATGAATAAAGAAGAAAACATGAGCTATAAAGCCATTGCCGAAGAGTTAAATATAACTGAGCGATCTGTTGAAGCACACTTAGCACGTGCCAAGAAAACGCTAAAGACCGCCTTAGGGGCTTTCCTTACCACATTTCTGCTATAAAATTAATCTGCTAAAAAAAATAAATATTTTGAGGGTTTTTGCTTTTTGCAGGTACTTGTTATAAAACTACCTTAATAATGCCTATTGATCCGCAAAAAATTAGAATCCAGGAATTAGCCAATAAATATTTAAAAGGCCAGCTAAGCTCTTCAGAACAATTGGAGTTTGATGAATGGTTTAAAAGTGAAGGCAACGAAAATATTTATATTGATGAAAACATTGCTGAATCTGAGGATAAACACCGGCAACTGATATTGAGCCGGATTAACGAACAGATTAAGCAAGATATTAAAGTTAAAACTATATGGCCCCGGATAGCAGTTGCGGCTTCGGTTTTGTTAGCTCTTTCCATTGGTGGTTATTTTATTCTTAATAAAACTTCAACCCTGCAAATAGTCAAATACCAAAAACAAGAGATTGTTCCCGGAATTAATAAGGCTACCTTAACTTTAGCTAACGGTCAAAAGATAATCTTAACAAGAGGTTTAAATGGCAGATTGGCGCAACAGGGCAGCACTCTCGTGCAAGTCAATTCCAGCAAATCCATTACCTACACGGCATCAGCTGTTAATAGCTCTTTAGCAACCCGGGTGCAGTTAAATACACTTTCAACAGTCCGAGGTGAGCAATCCCCCTATCCATTAGTTTTAGCAGACGGCACCAAAGTTTGGCTCAATGCAGAATCATCAATTACTTTTCCAACCAGTTTTAGCGAAAAAGAACGTATTGTAAAAATTACCGGCGAAGTTTATTTAGAAGTATCGCATGATGCCGCGCACCCATTTAAAGTAAAGGTAAGAGACCAGACAATTGAGGATTTGGGAACACAATTCAACATCAATGCATATCCGGATGAACCGAATATGAAAACCACGCTTATAAATGGAAGTGTTAAAATTTCTAAAGGTTCTCAGTCGGCCTTCCTTAAACCCGGTTTTCAAGCAGTCGTGTCGACATCCGGTTCTGCTATTATTGTTCAGGCCGCAGATTTAGACCAGGTTATGGCCTGGAAAAATGGAAGTTTTGAGTTTGAAGGTACACCGCTGAACGACATCATGCGCCAGATCAGCAGGTGGTATGATGTAGACATCAGTTACAAGGGAACTATTGAGGGGATTGAATTTGGTGGTTCAATTTCAAGATCAAAAAATATAAATGAAATTCTATCTGTATTAGAAACAACAAAAGGCGTACACTTTAAAATAGAAGGAAGGAGAATTTTAGTTATGCCGTGATATTCATAATATAATGGATAACTGTTAAAGGAATCGGAGGCGTTGGACCGCCCCCGATCAGATTTCAGGATTTCCACATAATTAAACTGTAGCGAACAATATCAATTATTAAAACCCTAACAAATGTATAAATTTTACACTGTATATAGGTGTGGCTTAAATGGTCATACCCAATATTTGCCATCAAAAAATAAGTGGCTTACAATTCTTAAAGATCCGAATTTAAAACGCTGGCTTATGCGGATAAATCTTACTTGCTTTTTATTGTTTTTCGCTTTTTTACAATTATCGGTAGCAGCTAATGGGCAGTTGGTTACCATAACAAAAAAGGGTTCATCGTTAACTCAAATATTTAAAGAGATAAAAAGACAAACAGGCTATGATTTTGTCTATGAATCGAATTTATTAAAAACCGGCAAAGAGGTTGACATTCAGGCTAAGAATGAACCATTGATACAGGTTTTAAATAAGTGTTTTGAAAATCAGCCTTTTACCTACTCCATTAAAGACAAGACAATTGTCCTCCAAAAAAAGGACGCCGCAAATAACCCATCAAGCAAACCGGTTATAGTCCCGGTAAGTATATCGGGGAAAGTATTAGACAGTGCTAATATGCCTTTGCCGGGCGTAACCGTAAAAATAAAGGGTGGAAAATTCGTTACAGTAACGGATGCTAACGGTAGGTTCAGTCTGGAAGCGCCCAATAATTCGGTATTGATTTTTTCATTTGTCGGATTCACGACCAAAGAATTTCCGGCAACTCCGGGAAGCGAAATGATCATTCACCTGCAAGCCAGGAAAAATGATCTTGATGAGGTAGTTGTAGTAGCCTATGGTACCCAGAAAAAGGTAAACCTTACAGGTGCTGTAGATCAAATTAACGCTAAACAACTGCAAGACAGACCCACTACCAATGTTGGTGATGCCTTACAGGGCTTGATGGCCAATCTTAACATAACTACTACTACTAGCGGTGGCGCCCCTGGTGCTTCCAAAAATATTAATGTGCGTGGGTTTACTGACATGAATGGTGGTCTTGGAGGGCCATTGATCCTTGTTGATGGTGTGGAAACCGATATAAATAGCATAAACCCAAATGATATTGAAAGTGTAAGCTTATTAAAAGATGCTGCGTCATCGGCGGTCTACGGGTCAAGGGCTCCAAACGGGGTGTTATTAATTACTACAAAACAAGGCAAAAAAAATCAAGCCCCGCAAATAACTTATTCTGATAATTTTTCATACTCGCAGCCATTAAATGTGCCGGTAATGTCTAATTCACTTGTTTTTGCAAACACTTATAATGAGGCAAACCTTAATTCAGGTGGGGGAGCATTCTTTAGTCAGGATAACATTAACAGGATCATAAAATATATGAATGATCCCAGCGGTACCCCAACTACCATTGCTCAAAGTAACGGGCAATGGGCAAATTATGGCGGAGGAAATGCTAATAATGACTGGTTCAAAGTTTATTTAAGACAATGGTCTCCCAGCCAACAGCATAATTTTAGTGTAACCGGAGGCAGCGACAAGATAACCTACTTTATTGGAGTGGGTACCGAAAATAAAAACGGGTCATTTAACTATTTTTCCGATAGTTATAAACGCAACAACCTAAGGGCAAATGTTACCGCCGATATTAATAAGTATATCACCCTTAGTGTAAAAACATCATTTGCACAGGAAAACGATAATTATCCTTATAATGGTGGTGCAAATACCGGCTATAACTTTTTTCATCAGATAGCCAGAACATGGCCCATTATTCCAATATATGACCCTAATGGAGGATTAGATCAGGCCTCCTATTTAGCTCAAATTCAGCAAGGCGGCCGTAACAAAGCCCGTACCAATCTCAGCAACATAGGCGGCGACATTACAATTAAGCCACTTCCCGGCTGGGATATAACCGGCCATTATAGCTATAGTTACAATAGTTACAATAGTTACAATATCAATTCCTCTGTTTTGCCTTTCTATTATGCTACGGTAGCCGACCCACACACTGTTAGTAATACCATCAGCTCGGTAGGCGAGGATTATCAGCTGAACAGTTATTATATGTACAATGTTTTTACCAGCTATCAAAAACAACTCGGCAAACATTATTTTAAAATAATGGTGGGAGAACAAACAGAACAGAAAACCTACTCAGAATTATATGGTAACGCGCAAGGTTTATATAATCTTTCCCAACCCTCAATTAGCCTGACCGACGGTATACAAAGCACAAGCGATAATGGTTATAGCTGGGCTACCAACAGTTTAATTGGCCGGATAAACTATAATTATCAAGAAAAATACCTGGTTGAAGTTAACGCCAGTTATATGGGTACTTCATTATTCCCTGCTGATACGCGTTACCATTTTTTCCCATCGGCATCGGCAGGCTGGAACGTTTCAAAGGAAGATTTTTTTAAGCCTTTAGCAAGGCAAATTGACAACCTCAAGTTTAGGGTGTCTTACGGCGGCTTAGGTGATATTAATACACTCCTTGGTAATGGCAGTTATTATCCTTACATCAGTAACCTGGGTACCATCGCGCCTACAAATACCAGTTGGATATTTACCCCTTCAAATGGCGGCCGCCAGCCCGCTATCTCCAATCCGGGTTTGATAAGCCCTACAATTACCTGGACAAAGCCTTCTATGCTTGATGTGGGTGTGGATGTGACCTTTCTGACAGATTTTAGCGCTACATTTGACTGGTATAACAAGCATATAACCGACCAGTTGGGCCCTGCAAGCACCCCTCCGGCTACATTAGGGACTAGTGCGCCACAGATAAATAATGCAGCATCAACCACAAAAGGATGGGATTTGACGGCTACATGGCAACACCAGTTTAACCAGGTTCATTTGATGGCAAGGGCCACATTATCGCATTATTCGGGTAAGGTAACTAAATATAGCGGCAACCCCCAAAACTTCATTAATCAATTTTACGCGGGCGAACAGTTAGGTGCTATTTGGGGATTCAAAACCGTAGGTAAATTCCAGTCTCAGGCACAAGTTAGCAGTGCCCCAAGTCAAGCAGCAATCAATAGCAGCGGCTATGTACCAGGCGATATACAATATGCCGATCTTAATCATGACGGCGTTATCACCTATGGAAACAGCACTGTTAGTAACCCGGGTGATCGGGAAATTATCGGCAACAGCACCCCGAAATACTTTTATGGCTTCACTACCGGGGCCAGTTGGAAAGGAATTGACATGACGATATTTATCCAGGGACAGGGCCCTGCCAGCTTTATGCCGAGTAACGATTACTTTTGGAACTTTACTAGTGCCTATCAAAGCCTGATCACTCCCAAATTAGCAGACAGATGGACACCTTCAAACCCTAATGGCTATTTCCCGCGGCTTGACATGAACAATGGAACAGGTAAGAATCAGATTGCTCAATCGGGATATTTGTTAAACACCGCTTATATGCGGTTAAAAAATGTTCAGTTGGGTTATACTTTCCCCAACCAGCTCACCCAAAAGTTTCATCTATATCAGGTAAGGTTATATACCAGCGTTGAAAATGCGCTTACTTTTTCAGGAGCATTTGCGCATCAATATGTAGATCCTGAACTATTGCAGTCGGATGAAAAGATTTACCCTTTGCAGCGAACCTTCTCTTTTGGTGTAAGAATGAATATTAAATAATACAGAAACTTAACATATGAAAAAGTTACAAATTATATATAGCTGTTTAATCATAAGCATATTGGTTATTGCTTCCTGTAAAAAAGACAGTGTATTGAACCAAACGCCGCCTACCAAACTGTCTGATGCCACCTTTTGGCATACCACGGCTGATTTGCAGAATTACATGAATACCCTTTATAGCACTTTTAATCTGTATGGAGGGTTTGGCAATTTAGGTATCTATAGTGTAGATGGCAATAGCGATAATATGGTTACGCCGTCTCAAAATGCACGCCTGAATGGTCAAAATACCCTTAACGCAAACGGAGGGTATGCTGACTATACCGATATCCGCACCGTAAATTATTTTTTGACTAATTATACAAAAGTTAGCGGAACCCCCAATGCAATTGCACCGTTTGTGGGCGAGGCGTATTTTTTTAGGGCCATGCTCTATTTTCAGGGACTTCAGTCTTATGGCGGATTACCTTACATAACTAAGCCTTTAAATTTGAATGACCCGGGATTAAATGCACCAAGGCTTCCAAGAAATGTGTTGGCAGATTCTATAATAAACGATCTGGACAGGGCTATTGCCAACCTGCCTTCAAAAGGCCTTGCCCAATCACAACGCTTATATAAGGAATACGCCGAGGGGTATAAAGCAAGAGTGTGTTTATACGAAGGTACGTGGGAGAAATATCATGCGAATGATGCATTTGGTGTTAGCGGTCAAAATGGTGCCCATTTTTTGCAGTTAGCCTCTGATGCCGCAAATGCTGTCATAACATCCGGCGTATTTAAACTGGATAATACCGGACAGTCTAATGGCTATTTTAATCTGTTTAACCAAACAGATTATAGCAGTAGTACCGAAATAATGTTCTGGGGAGCATTTAGTCTGGCAGACAATATTGTATCCTACTGGCAAAGCTTTTTCCCGGCAGGTGGCTCTACCGGTTTATCAAAAACGTTAATTGATGATTACCTATGTACTGATGGTAACCCAATTAGCGTAAGCCCATTATACAAAGGGGATGATTCGCTTGCTCATGTTTTTAAAAACAGAGACCCCCGTTTAAGACAAAGTATCTTTTTCTATGGCGATGTCATTGTATCAGGTGCTCCTGGTAACGCTCCTAACGGATTGTTTACCTACCCGCAGTTTATCAGCGTTACTCCTTGTACAACAGGCTTCCAGATAAAAAAAGGGTTTAATTCAGATTATTATCAGGATGTTCATAACAGCGCCGGTGGTACCACAGGTGTTATCTATATGCGTTATGCGGAGACCTTATTGATCTACGCGGAGGCCCGTGCCGAATTGGGTTTAATAACGCAGGCTGATGTGGATATGACGATTAATAAACTGCGGGATAGGGTTGGAATATCGCATCTGAATATAGGTGCCATTCCTACAGATCCTAAATGGATATTCCCGGAACTATCTCCCGTTATCAATGAGATCAGGCGCGAGCGACGCGTTGAATTGGCATGCGAGGGCTTTCGGTTTGATGATATCTGCCGCTGGGCTGCCGCGCCCGACTTGATTGTAGGTGCACAGCCATTAGGTGCCAGGGCAAACCAGTTTGTTACTGTTATTCCGGCTATTAGTATTGGTAATAATGTATTTGTTAATTCCCTGGGTTATATTGAACCCTATGCGAAAGTACCTGGTATGGCAAGCGGTTACCAATTTAATGTAAACAGGGATTACCTTTTACCAATTACGTTGGCGCAAACAAATATAAACCCTGCAATAAAACAAAATCCGGGTTGGTGATTTTTAGAAATCTTAAATATTAAAAGAAATGAAAAAGATATTAATGATAATATGCGGAGCAATTATTTTTCTTAATAGTTGCAAAAAAGCAGTGAATGATACGGTACCGGGAGGTAACACCTTATTGCTGGCTTACCCTGCCGGTACCAATTATAATACCTTAAGCAGCGGGCTTAATTATTTTGATAATGGTTTGATGAACCTGGATAAAGATACCATTTTAGTTTCTGCCAACATTGCACGCCCACTTAGCAAAGACTTGGTGGTTACAATTGCTACAGACCAAACTGCTTTTACCAATTATAATAACAATACGGCCAATCATACAAAGTACACATTGATGCCGCAAACATATTATTCTATAGTGAACAATACTGCCACAATAACGGCAGGGCAAACCGCTGTTGTTTTTAAAATAGCCATAAACGCTTCGCAATTTGACATTTCACAAACAGGGTATATGCTGCCCGTTACTATTACAAATGCCGCGGGCCAGTCAATTAATAATAATATGAAAACAGTTTATCTTCATATTGAGAAGGACCCATTTCCGCCTTATCCCCGCAATAATTGGTTGGTTACAGGATTTTCTTCACAGGAAGCAGTTGGGGAAGGGCCAAACAATGGACATGTGATACAAGTGATCGACAATGATCCTTCCACATTTTGGCATTCTCAATGGATGAATCCTCCTCTATCAGCAACAACACCTCCACACTGGTTTTCGTTCGACATGGCTGCACAGAATGTAATTCATGGCGTAATGTTTCTTACTACGCAAGGGAGATCCGATCACAGGCCAAAGGATGTGAACATAAGCGTAAGTAACGATGGGGGAGCCTGGACAACTGCGGCTAACATTACTTTAGAAAGTGTTGCCACATGGCAGAAAATTCCTATTACCCCTACACAGGCTGTACGTTATTTAAAAGTAACGATCAACACTACGTATGATTCTCAAGCCTATACCAACCTGGCAGAGTTTAAAGCGTATTAGTACGGTTTAAACAAAAGGCCTATTTGAATTATAGCCGTATGGGGGGAGTTCAAATGTCTGGCTATCAGCAGAATTTCAAAATAAACAGTTGCCTTTCACAAAGAGTGAAGGCAACTGTTATTGAACTTAAACCTTATCACTTGTTAAATTAAATAACCAATTTTAATAATAGACCTTAATTTGATTGTAAGATGAAAAATATTAAAAAACTAAGCATGTTTTACGCTGCTTTAGCCGGCATTATGTTTGTGCTGCTCGTGCAAAGCTGTAAAAAAAATACTACTGATGCTGTTGGTACTGTTCGTACGGTTGATTCTGGTTCAAACCTTATTTCAAACTCCATTAACAATAACAGCACTTTTGTAACACCCAATTCAACAAAAGTAGTAGAGGGTTATTTAACGTTGTCGCAATGGTATGGATATTCCTACAACGATATCAATTATTCTAATGTAACCCACATTGATTTTAGCTTCATGACTCCAACGTCCACAACTGATGCTACGTTAGTATATCAAGATCAAGCCAACATAGCTGCCGAGGTAAGTTATTATTCGGACCTGACTGATAAATCTTTTCTCGGGTATGGCGACAAACTGCTAACAAAGGCGCATGCGGCTAACGTTAAGGTGTTAATAGGGTTAGCTGGTGCTACCAATCTGCAAGCCATTTTTGCAAATAGCACTTTAACGGGGCAGTTTGTAAGTAATGTTGTTAACCTTTGCGCGCAAAAAGGATATGATGGTATCGCTTTGGATTATGAATATCCGTCCACTAACACAGACGGCGCTAATATCCTCACGTTTATACAGGATCTAAGGGTTGCTTTCGCAAAATCTTCCGTCCTTAAAAATAAAAAAATGTATATCTCGATGGCTATGCCTACAGGGGACTGGGCTGCTAAATATTATAATTTAGCTTCTTTGGCAAAATGTGTGGACTGGTTTTCGCCCATGACCTATGAATATGGCTCCGCTACGCAAGCAAATATCAATGCCCCGTTATATGAAAATCCGGCAATCGGAAATGCAAGCTCTGTTGATGATGCCATTACCTATTACTTAAATACACGTGGCGTAAATCCGCTCCAGTTGGCTATGGGTGTACCGTTTTACGGTTCGCAATACACAAATTATACAGCTTTGGGCGCTGCGGCAATCGGTGCTTCCAGGGCCACTAAAGATATGTACAATGATTATATAAAAGGCGGAACATTTACGCAAATGTGGGATGCTACAAGCCAGCATACTTATTATGTTAACAACAGCACCGGCATGATGATAGTATATGATGATGCAAAAGATTTTGTAACCAAATCTGCTTATATAAAAGCAAAAGGACTGAAGGGCGCAATGATATGGGAATTATCAAGAGGCTTCGTTTCTGGTGCCACCGATCCTAATCCCTGGTTAACGGCGCTTGGAACAGGAGTCCTGCACTAAAAGAATCCGCTTGATAGTTCTTTCGTGCTGAGGAAGCAATAGCATGAAGCAACGAAATAAATTACAAACCGGAGCCGATTTTAAAGAAACAGCCAGTTAGATTGGTTGGTTTAGTTGGTTAATAGGGCCGGCTTAGGCCGGTCTTATTATATCCTGAACGCTGCGGGCGAAAAAAATAGATAGTAAAAACCAAATTGAATTAAATGTAATATATGAATAGAGTAACTCCTGCTTTTGCGATCCTGATTTTACTGCCCGGTTTATTACTGGCCCAGGCGTCTAATGTTAAGAGCAAAAGAAAGCCGATTTGGTCGGACGAATTTAATTATAATGGATTACCCGATACTACTAAATGGGGTTACGAACAAGGTTTCGTCCGTAACCAGGAGCTTCAGTATTATACTGTAAAACGACCAGAGAACTGCCGTGTTGAGAATGGCTGTTTGGTTATTGAAACCCGGAAAGAAACGTATCCTAATGCTGCTTACCTGCAAGGGTCGGCCAAGTGGAACCAAAAGGAACAGTTTGCACAGTATACCTCCGCATCCATCAATACCAAAGGAAAAGAATCATGGAAATATGGCCGGATAGAGATGCGGGCGAAGGTGCCAGGTGGTTTAGGTAGCTGGCCAGCATTTTGGATGCTGGGATATAACAAGAACACAGTTAAATGGCCCGCATGCGGTGAAATTGATATTATGGAGTTTTTGGGCCGTGATTCAGCAAAGGTATATGGCACGGTTCATTATGCAGATACTACAGGGCAACTTCGCGACCGGGGGAGCGGGCCCGTTGTGGGGAAACCGGCAGATGGGTTCCATATTTATGCCATAGAGTGGGACGATAAACAAATAGCATTTTATTACGACAGCCTAAAATATTTTGTATTTGAACTTAGCACTCCAAATGGTAGCTCCGGCAATATATTCCAAAAAGATTTTTATTTATTGCTGAATACGGCGCTTGGGCATCAGGGCTCCTGGGCCGGGCCGGTTGATGACAAGATATTACCAATTAAATACTATATTGATTATGTTAGGGTATATCAATAGCAGCAAAAAGAAACATATTTTTATTGAACAAAAAATGAAACTTAGAATTATAAGGATGGCTTTGAATAGTTCATCTAAACTGATTATTGTAACAATACTGGGTTTTATCCTGGGCAACCAATGCCATGCTCAAGAGAGGCCCAATATCATTATTATTATCTCCGATGATCATGCTTACCAGTCCATCGGTGCCTATGGTAGTAAGCTAATGCAAACGCCTAATATTGACAGGATAGCCGCCGAAGGGGTGGTTTTTAATAAAGCGTATGTAACCAATTCCATCTGCGGGCCAAGCAGGGCCACTATTTTAACGGGGAAGTACAGCAATAAAAACGGCTTTAAAGATAATGAGCATTCCACGTTTGATGGTTCGCAGGACTCATTTATAAAGCAATTACGTGCATCCGGTTATTTAACGGCCTGGATTGGTAAATGGCACCTGGAAAGCCAGCCGCAAGGTTTTGATTACTGGCAGATACTGCCAGGACAAGGGCAATATTACAATCCTGATTTTTTAATGATGGACGGTTCAAAGAAACAGATAGATGGTTACGCCAGTAATGTTATTGAAGATGCTACCGAAAACTGGCTGGATACCCGTGATACCACCAAACCGTTTTGTTTGGTGGTAGGGCATAAGGCAACACATCGCACATGGTTACCGGATACAACTGATCTGGGCCGTTTTGATAAGGTAACATTCCCCTTACCGCATGACTTTTATGATAAGTATGCAAACCGCGAAGCGGCAAAGGTGCAGGATATGACTATTGCCAAAACAATGATTATGGGATATGACCTTAAAATGTTTACCAGTGACGAAGAAGAAAGCAAAGAGGGTACCATAAAGCGAATGAATAGTGCACAACGGAAAAGAATGGATGCCTATTATAAGCCCATTTATGAAGATTTGAAAGCAAGAAACCTTACCGGAAATGCTTTAACGGAGTGGAAGTACCAGCGCTATATGCGCGATTATTTAAGTACAGCAACTGCCCTGGACCGAAATATAGGCCGTACTTTAGATTACTTGGATAAGCATAACCTGCGCAAAAACACCATCGTGATCTATATGTCAGATCAGGGCTTTTATCTGGGCGAGCACGGCTGGTTTGATAAACGCTGGATCTATGAAGAATCATTTCGTACACCTATGGTTATGCGCTACCCGGATAAAATAAAACCAGGGACAAAATCAAACGATTTTGTTTTGAATTTAGATATCGCACCAACAGTTTTAGATGCCGCCGGTGTAGCCATACCTAAAGATATGCAAGGCCAATCTATGCTGCCTTTATTTGCAAAAAATAAAGCGAAAGGCCGGGATGTGATCTATTATCATTATTATGAAAATGGCGAACATTCCGTATCGCCGCATTTTGGCATCAAAACCAAGCGCTATAAACTCATCCGCTTTTATACCCGTGTAAATAACTGGGAATTATATGATCTGCAAAAAGATAAAAATGAGATGAATAATATTTATGGTGAAAAAGGATATGAAAATATCACCAGCCAATTAAAGGCAGAATTGGATCAACAAATTGATAAGTTTGATGACAATGAAGCACGACAAATATTAATAAATGACAAATAACATCATAAATATTCATACTATGATAAGTTGTCGGAACAGGTAATTTCTAATATCATAATGTTTTATCATGAATAAAAATTTGCTGTCCTTAATGTTTATTGTAACCGCATTTACCGCGGCGGGGCAAACCTCATCAAAATCAAAAGCTAATCGCCCTAATGTAATATACATTTATGCGGATGATCTTGGCTATGGTGATTTAAGCTGTTATGGGGCCACTAAAATTCATACGCCAAATGTGGATAAGATAGCCGCGGCAGGTATCCGGTTTACCAACGGGCATTGTACCTCGGCAACGTGTACACCATCGCGGTATGCCTTGATGACGGGCGAATACCCCTGGCGTAAAAAAGGTACAGGCATTTTACCCGGAGATGCCGCTTTGATTATCCCTACTGACAGAACCACCTTACCTAATATGTTTAAGAAAGCCGGGTATAAAACCGGAATTGTAGGTAAGTGGCATTTAGGATTAGGGAATGCCGTGGCAAAAGATTGGAATGGGGAAGTTAAACCGGGGCCAAATGAGGTAGGCTTTGATTATTCTTTCATTTTCCCGGCAACTGCTGATAGGGTACCAACCGTGTTTTTAGAAAATCATCATATAGTAGCATTAGACCCTAGTGACCCCATTGCGGTAGATTATACCCAAAAGATAGGCAATGATCCTACAGGAAAAGAACATTCGGAGTTACTAAAACTAAAATCGTCGCCAGGTCAGGGCCATGATGGTACTATTGTGAATGGCATAGGCAGAATTGGCTATATGAGTGGCGGGAAATTGGCGCGATGGGTAGATGAAGAAGTATCGTCAACTTTTTTAGCAAAAGCGGAGGGGTTTATTGAAGAAAATCAGAAGCAACCTTTTTTCTTATATTTTACTATGACCGAACCGCACGTGCCCAGGATGCCTGCAACCCGTTTTAAAGGCAAAAGCGGTTTAGGTTTGCGGGGAGATGTTATTTTACAACTGGACTGGACGGTGGGTGAAATAATGAAACAGCTTAAATACCTGGGCCTTGATAAAAACACGATAATTATTTTTACCAGCGATAACGGGCCGGTATTAAATGATGGGTATCAGGATGAAGCCGTAGCTAAATTGAACGGGCATACACCGGCAGGCCCAATGCGGGGCGGAAAATACAGTGCTTTGGAAGGAGGAACGCATATTCCGTTTATTGTTAGTTGGCCGGGGAAAATCAAACCTCGGGTTTCGGGAGCTCTGGTATCTCAGATGGATTTGCTGGCTTCCTTCTCTGCGTATTTTAAACAACCTATACCAGCTGGTGATGCAACCGATAGCGAGAACTTAATGGATGCTTTTCTGGGGAAATCTGATAAAGGGCGTTCTGTATATATAGAGCAAGGGGGCGCGCTTGCCATTGTTAAGGATGGATGGAAATATATTACACCAAACAATGGTGCCTCTTATAATAATTTAGTAGATATAGAAACAGGAAATTCCACAGAGCCTCAATTGTATAACCTGAATAATGATATTGGAGAAAAATATAACCTGGCTGCTCAATATCCTGAAAAGGTGAAGGAACTCGCGTCATTATTAAAATCCATTGAACAAAAGAAATAGAGTAGTATAAAAAAGAGATGTGTTATTAAGCAAATAGTGCTAAGTTTTTAAAATTCAACAGCAAAAAAATGTCAACAAAATTCATTAAAGTTCTTTTGGGCTTATTTTGCCTGGTTTCATTTGCCCGTGCACAGTCATCAACAGAGAGTAATTATCTGGTTATTAAGCCAGGCGATACGGCCGAAGATATTGTTCACGAAGCGGCAATGTTAACACCGTCGCCACGCCAGTTAAGATGGCAGCAACTGGAGCTGACCTGTTTTTTTCATTATGGCATGAATACATTTACCGGTAAAGAATGGGGCGATGGCACTGAAAATCCACTATTATTTAACCCAACCGCGCTTGATGCCGGGCAATGGGTGCGCACGGTTAAAGACGCAGGTATTAAACAAGTGATAATTACCGCCAAACATCATGACGGCTTTTGTTTATGGCCAAGTAAATACACCCAACATAGTGTAAAAAATAGCCCCTGGAAAGAAGGAAAGGGCGATGTGGTTAAAGAAGTTGCCGATGCTTGTAAAAGATATAAAATGGGCTTTGGCATCTATTTATCACCTTGGGATAGAAATTCGCCCATTTATGGTACCGAAGCTTACAACGATTATTTTGTAAACCAGCTTACCGAATTACTTACCCAGTATGGCCGTGTTGATGAGGTATGGTTTGATGGTGCTAACGGCGGAGGGCCAAATGGCAAAAAGCAGGTGTATGATTTTAACAGGTGGTATGCCCTGATCAGGAAATTACAGCCCAATGCCGTGATCGCAATTATGGGCCCGGATGTACGCTGGGTGGGCACCGAAAGCGGGCATGGGCGCGAAACGGAATGGAGCGTTGTACCTGCCAATAATTTAGATCAGAACGTGATCACAAAAAGCTCACAGCACGATAAAATTTTCAAGCCTGAAGGGGATATGCGCGGAAGTGATCTGGGTGGGCGCGATAAAATTAAAAATGCGAAGGGGCTTGTCTGGTTTCCGGCAGAAACAGATGTGTCTATCCGGCCCGGATGGTTTTATCACGCAGCCGAGGATGATAAAGTGAAATCTCCCGAAAAGTTGCTCGATATCTATTATAACTCTGTTGGGATGAACAGCGTGTTGTTATTGAATATTCCACCAGATAAAAAGGGATTAGTTAGCGAGTCTGATATAAAAGCACTACAAGGCTGGAAAAAACTACGTGATGAAACGTTTAAAACAAATTTGGCCAGGAACGCTTCCGTTCAATGCGCAAATGGACTGCATTTAAATGCCCTCTTAGATGATGACTATCAAACTTATTTTACTACCAGCGGCATCGATACGTCAACAACAATTACATTGAATTTGCAGGGCGCAAAAACTTTTGACGTATTACTATTGCAAGAAAATATTAGCATAGGGCAACGGGTAGAGAAATTTACATTGGAATGTTGGGATGGTAAAGCATGGGTAAAAACAACCGAAGGCACCACTATTGGTTACAAAAGATTACTGCGCTTCCCCACAATTACAACCAATAAAGTAAGATTAAGTTTATCAGCCCGTTTAAACCCGGCAATTGCTGCATTCGCGTTATATAAGCAGCCATAAAAGCAGTGATTTACTACCGTAATGGCAAAGGGAAAACCGAACATAATACTATAAGAGGTATGCTCTATACCCGATAAGGGTATGGAGTTTTTGGAAACACATTTTTAATATATTAATCATTAAATAAGGATGAAGTATTTTTACATCGTTATCATATTATTGTCAACCCTTCAGGCTTCCGCCCAACGGGATACTATCGGTTTGAATAATGGCTGGAAATTCTGTATAGATAAAAAAAACGAAGGATTATCGCACCAATGGTTTCAAACAAATCTCGCTAATAGCCACGATGTTCAATTACCCCATACCTGGAATACAGAACCTGAAAATCAAAATCACTATGGGTGGGGTTGGTATCAAAAAAGAATAACGGTACCCCAAAAATGGCGGAATAAGCGCCTTGTTCTGCAGTTTGGCGCTGTTAATCATACTGCATATATCTATATCAACGGAAAAAAGATCGCCGAAAATATTGGTGACGGATTTAATAAAATATCAATCCATATAGATGGAAACGTTATTTACGGAGCAGAAAACGTAATTACAGTAGCTTGTAATAATGACTATGGGAAAAATAAAGTACCGTATGCCGATTCTTTTGATTGGCCTAATGATGGCGGGTTAATCCGCACTGTTTCCCTTATTGTATCAGATAAGCCTACAGCCAACTATATGAAAATAGAACCGGTATTAAATGTATCTGATAAATCGGGGGAGCTAAAGATAAAACTGGGATTTGATCAATACAGTAAAGATTTGATGTTTAAGGTTACCGTTACCGAAGCAAACCAGCAAACACACCATATTATACTTGAGGCAACTACAAAACCAGTATGGCAAAACAATACCGTACTACTTAACTATTCTTTAAAGCAGGTACATCCCTGGCATTTTGATTTTCCTAACCTTTACCAGGTTAATGTTGTGGTTGAAAAGGATGGCCATCGGGTAGATAAGATCAGTTCAACTGTAGGCTTCAGGCAATTGAGGTTTATAAACAACCAAACCTATCTGAATGGTGAGCGCATTAAGCTAATGGGCGTAGAATGGACAGCCGGTTCAAACCCTGAGTTTGGCTTTGCAGAAAGTGATGCTGAAATTGTAAAGAATGGGAAGTTGATGAAAGATGTAAATGCCATATTCAGTCGCCAGCATTTTCAACAAAGTGATACTTTCTATGATTTTTGTGACCGAAACGGCATACTGATCCAGGAAGAAGTGCCCTTATGGGGAGCAGAAACCCCATCAACAGATGCGATTAAGGAAATTGCAGGCAAGCAATTAGAGCGCATGATCCAGGATCATTATAATCACCCTTCTATCATTTCATGGGGAGTGGGTAACGAACTTAATGGCAGGAACGCGAGCATGAAAAAGATGATAACAGACTTAATCATTAAGGCAAAAGCGTTGGACCCGACAAGAAAAGTGGCCTATGTAAGCAACACACTGAAAGATGGTTTTAGTACTAACCCAAAGTTTACACCCGATGCTGGAAGCTTAGGCGATTATCTGATGATGAATGAATATGGCGGAAGCTGGTGGAAAATTCCCGTTGGTAAGATCAGCGCTTATTTGGATAGTATCCACATGAGTTATCCAGATAAGCCTTTCTTTATATCAGAATTTGGATTATGTGAGCCTAATTTTCAGGGAGGTGACGAGCGCAGGGTTAGTGATTTGATATATCACATGGCTGTATATGAAAGTAAACCCTATATAGAAGGCGCAATATATTTTGATCTGACGGACTACCGTACACACTACCCTGGTACTTCGGATACCACTAAGTTTAGAAGGCGTATTCATGGGGTGTACGATATGTATGGTAACCCCAAACCATCTATGAAAGTATTGAGAGAATTATCCTCACCGATAGAAGTGCAGGGTATTTCCAGGGGCAGGAATGGTAAGATAGCCATAGCTATTTTAGGGAGTATTGGTTTACCACAATATACGGCAAAAGGATACCAGCTTTATTTGTCGGATAATGAACATAATTACCAAGGTGTAAAAAGCTACCTGCTGCCAGAAATTAAGCCGGGAGAACGAATTACATTCGAAGCCGACGATCTGTATCAGGGTAAAGGAGTGATCACCATTGTAAGGCCTACTGGTTATATTGTTTTGCAAAAATCTTTTTAAACGGCGGTGCAGATAGATAGCACAGGCGTATTGTGTATATCCATTTCACTTTTTTAAATTTTATTCTCAAACAAATGGATATACAAAAAATCACCCTTCGTTTTGCCGTTATTACAGCATTAATTTTCTCGGCATCGTTTTGCCGTATGATTCCTCACATGCCGAATTTTTCGCCATTGGCAGCAATCGGATTATTTGGCGCAGCCCATTTCGTTAAAAAATGGCAGGCATTTCTAATTCCAATAGCCGCTACCTGGTTAAGTGACCTGTTTATCAATAATATCATTTATGGGCAGTATTATCCAAAATTTACTTGGTTTTATGCAGGGTTTTACTGGCAATACGGGAGTTATCTATTAATTACACTCGCCGGTATTTTCATTTTCAAAAAGGTTAACGCCAAAAGGGTAATTGCAGGTGTAATAACCTCTACGGCCATTTTCTTTTTGGTTTCAAATTTTGGCAGCTGGATAGATAATTCTACATATCCACAAAACTTTGGCGGCCTAATAACTTGTTATATAGCCGGCATTCCATTTTTAAAAGGAACATTATTAGGAGATGTATGCTATTCGGCAATTTTATTTGGCTCATTTGCTTTAGCGCAGCTACGTTTTCCAGTTTTACGTATAGCTTACCTTGATTAAACTTTCTTTAAATCTCAATAATTGCTTTGAAACTTGCATTGCCGATACACTTGCATGGAAGCACTAATATTAACTATCCAAATACCTAATGACTATAATAAAAGAATTACAACAAAAAATAGATCTTAAAACAAAGCCCATCGGTGCTTTAGGAACACTCGAAAAATTGGCTTTGCTAATTGGACAAGTTCAAAACACATTAACACCAACACTTACCAAGCCTAATATTGTTGTTTTTGCAGGAGATCATGGCATAACAAAAGAAGGTGTAAGCGCCTACCCACAAGAAGTGACTTACCAAATGGTGATGAACTTTCTAAATGGCGGGGCGGCTATAAATGTTTTTTCAAAGCAGCATCATATCAACTTAAAAATTGTGGATGCCGGTGTTAATTTTGATTTTGAGCCATCAGAAAAATTAATAAATGCAAAAATTGCTTGCGGAACAAAAAACTTCCTGAAAGAAAAAGCAATGAGTAAAACTCAATTAGCCCAATGTTTTGATGAAGCTGCCAAAATAGTAAACGAAATTTTTGAAAGTAAAAGCAACGTTATTGGCTTTGGCGAAATGGGCATTGGCAACACCTCATCTGCTACTATGCTCATGAGTTACTTATGCAAGCTACCCATTGAAAAATGCGTTGGGCGCGGTACCGGCTTAAATGATATCCAGTTAGAAAATAAAATTTCTATTTTAAAGCAGGCACAAGCTTTTCATGGTGAAATTGAAGACCCCAAAGAGGTTTTACAAACTTTTGGCGGGTTTGAGATTGCACAGATTTGTGGTGCAATGCTTGCTGCTTTTGAAAATAAAATGCTCCTGTTAATTGATGGTTTTATAGCAAGTAGCGCTTTTTTAGTTGCTTATCAAATAAAGCCTGAAATTATTAACAACGCCATATTTTGCCATTTAAGCGATGAGTACGGCCATCAAAATTTGCTTAGTTATTTGAACGTTGATCCCTTGTTAAAACTAAATATGCGTTTAGGGGAGGGGACAGGCTGTGCAGTTGCTTATCCAATTATTGAGAGCGCGGTGGCTTTTCTAAATAATATGGCGAGTTTTGAAAGTGCAGCAGTTACCAACAAACAATAGATAATGAAGGAAGAAATACGTATTTTTTTTACGGCTTTAATGTTTTATACCAGGATACCTTGTCCGAAAAATATTGATCACTCTGCTGATTACCTAAATAAAGCTACCAGGTATTTTCCTTTAATTGGATGGATTGTTGGATCGATATCATTCCTGGTATTTTGGTTAAGTTCGTTTTTGTTCGATATAAATATTTCGGTTGTGCTATCGCTTATTTCGGGTGTTTTGGTAACGGGGGCTTTTCATGAAGATGGCTTAGCGGATGTGTTTGATGGCTTTGGCGGCGGCTGGACTAAGGCAAAAATATTAGATATCATGAAGGATAGCCGTGTAGGTGCTTATGGTGTAATTGCCCTGATCTTTCTGTTCGCTTTTAAATTATATGCTTTAGATAATTTACTTTCAAAGATCAATACCCACCACTGTTTTTTAATCGCATTACTGTTTATTACCTATCATTCTTTGTCGAGATTAACGGCTATCAATATTTGCTTTACGTCGCAATATTCCAGGGAAAATGAAGACAGCAAGGCAAAACCAATAGCAAAAGAAAATACTTATAAAGAAATAGGAGGGGCCTATTTCTTCGGGCTGCTGCCTTTGCTTATACTGTGTTTTCTACAATGGCAGTATTGCCTTGTACTGATACCGCTTGCCCTACTTTATGTTTATTCCAGGTATTACTTCAATAAATGGATTGACGGCTATACGGGCGACTGCCTGGGCGCTGTTGAACAAATTGCTGAATGTGTATGTATGCTTACTTTTTTGGTATTATGGAAGTATATATAATTCGGCATACACCCGTGCTTGCAGGTAAAAATATTTGCTATGGACAAAGTGATCTTCTGGTAGCCGAAACATTTTTACAGGATGTGCAACAATTTAAAAGTAAACTTCCAGCCAACTTTGATAGGGTTTTTAGTAGCCCGTTACAGCGCTGTGTTAGGTTAGCAAACGCTTTAGAATTGGATAATGTTCTTTTGGACAACGCCCTCATGGAAATGAATTTTGGCGACTGGGAAAACAAGAACTGGGACGACCTGGATCAAGATGACCTTAACAGTTGGATGGCTGATTTTGTAAACGTAAAAACACCAGGGGGAGAAAGTTTAATAGAACTATACGAACGGGTAAAATTCTTTTTAGATAATTTACGACTTCAACCTCATAAAAAAGTATTACTGATTAGCCACGCAGGTGTAATCAGATGTATATGGGCCTATTTATTAGCAATTCCGTTACAGCACATTTTTAAAATACCTGTTAATTACATGGAGACTTTTGTATTTAATCTTAAAGTAACTGCCGATTTGGATAGTATTAAGAAAATGCCTTAAACATATATATTTGCCGCATGTCAAATTATAAATTGGCCTTATTCGACTTTTCTCAAAAAATCAACTATAAAAATGAAATATTAGCGGGTTTAACTGTCGCCATGACCATGATGCCCGAATCATTATCATTTGCTATACTGGCAGGCTTTCCGCCCTTAGCAGGTTTATATGCTGCTTTTATTATGGGTTTGGTAACGTCTGTATTTGGTGGTAGGCCAGGTTTGGTTTCCGGCGGCGCAGGGGCTACTGTTATTGTATTAATTGCCCTGATGAAATCTAATGGCCTCGATTATGTTTTTGCAGCTGTAGCGTTAGCGGGTGCAATTCAAATATTAGTTGGCTTGTTTAAGTTGGGTAAATTTATCCGCCTTGTACCGCAGCCTGTGATGTATGGGTTTGTAAACGGATTAGCTATAATTATTTTCATGGCACAATTGGAGCAGTTTAAAACAGTAGTGGGAGGGCATGAAACCTGGTTGTCAGGAACTCCACTTTATATTATGGCCGGATTAGTCACTTTAACTATTGGCATTGTTGTTTTATTGCCTCGGATAACTAAAGCTGTACCACCATCCCTGGTAGCTATTATCGTTGTTTTTACTATTGTCCTTTGTTTCGGAATACACACCAAAACGGTAGGAGATATTGCAGCAGTAAGTGGTGGTTTTCCACCCTTTCATATTCCAGCAGTGCCGTTTAATTTAGATACCTTAAAAATTATTTTTCCTTATGCCCTTATCATGGCAGGGGTTGGGCTAACGGAAGGATTGCTAACCCTGAATTTGGTTGATGAAATGACCGCTACCCGTGGCAATAGCAACCGGGAATGTATTGCACAGGGTAGTGCCAACATCCTCAATGGCTTTTTCTTTGGTATGGGTGGTTGCCCGATGATCGCACAAACGCTGGTTAATCTGTCTGCCGGAGCCAGGGCAAGATTATCAGGCATTATTGCTTCATTAACTATTCTTGTCATTATCCTGTTCGGTGCGCCTATTATAGAGCGTGTACCAATGGCTGCTTTAACCGGAGTAATGATCATGGTGGCCATTGGCACTTTTGAATGGATCAGTTTCCGTATAATCAATAAAATGCCCCGGCAGGATGTATTTGTGGGCATACTGGTGGCTTTAATTACCATCTGGCTCCATAACCTTGCTTTGGCGGTGTTGATTGGTGTTATTATATCTGCATTGGTGTTTGCCTGGGAAAGTGCCAAAAGAATCAGAGCGAGGAAATATCTTGATGAAAAAGGAGTTAAACATTACGAAATATTTGGGCCGTTATTCTTTGGCTCTGTAACTAACTTCAATGAAAAGTTCGATGTGCTTAATGATCCCGAAGAAGTAATAATCGACTTTAAGGAAAGCAGGGTATCTGATATGTCGGGCATTGAAGCGTTAAATAAATTGACGGAACGATACCATCAGGCAGGCAAAAAACTGCACCTGAAACATCTGAGTGCAGACTGCCGCTTATTGCTTAAAAATGCAGCAGATGTTATTGAGGTGAACATCATAGAAGATCCAACGTATCATATAGCTACTGAATAGCTAAAGAGCAAAGAAAAGCTCCTGGTTGATGGTTTAAATGAATAGTTATCTTAGATTCTTCACTTATGGGGGGAACAGAAGGAGTCAATAATAAAACTCGAAGCAAATAATTTAGCCCTAAAACTGTTTGGTTTATTTATTATGCACCATAAAACAAGCTTTTTACCAGGTTCATACTAAAATACTTCTGATGTTATGAGTGGCCGAAGCCTTTGATGCAAAGTTTGGCGATAAATCATATGTTGCTTAACCGTGTCCCTGTTATATTGGAAAAAGAAATTTATGCATCAGCAGCACTTATAGGAGCTATAGTGGTGGTTTTAGGAGACTATTTAAAATGGCTATCAAGTGATTGGGACTCCATCATTGCTTTAATCATCTGCTTCGGCTAATGTTTGTTGGCACTCCGCTATCACTGGAACCTGCCAGTTTATACAAACGATAAAATCGAACCAAACTAAAAAACGGACTTGTTGCTATAGTGATCCAATATTTAACTAATACCGCCAGGAAATAATAGCGAAGACTCAATTGTTGGTCCGTGAAAAGAATATAAATCAAAGCCGATCTCAGAGCAAAATGGGTCATTGCCCCATTTTGCTCTGAGATCGGCTTTAAAATAAAGCACCTAATGCTCAGAAATATAAAAGGTTTTTTCAGAGAACTTGATGCAGTTTTTTTACATCGGCGTCCCGCTCAGTTAGTACAACCGGCACATGCTGCTTGTGTACTCATTTGAATAATATTTAGCTTTCGTAATCCAGGGAAGAAGATAGCTCCCGATAGGCATCTGCCTGCAATTTAAGCGTTGAAACAACCTGATCGGCAGTGCCAATGGCGTCTGCGCCTGCAATAAAACGAAGCGGCGGTTTTTCCTGGCTGGCAATGGTGATCAACGCCTGTGCAAGCTTGGCCGGATCGCCCGACTGCTGTCCGTTTGCACCTTTCCAAAACTCCATTTGCTGCTTTCTTCCTTCGTTGTAATCATCAATTGCCTGGTTGGCGTAATTGGTCGACTCCTCAGTAAGCAGCTCGGTACGGAAAAAGCCCGGATTAACAATGGTGGTCCGAATGCCAAATTGCTCTACCTCGGTTTGCAATGATTCCATCCAGCCGTCAATACCGAATTTTGATGCGGCATAGGCAGCACAAAAAGTATAACCCATAAGGCCGGCGGTTGAAGAAATGGTAATGATATGCCCCGAGCGTTGCTTGCGCATTATTGGCAACACTGCGCGGGTAACTTTCATAGGGCCGAACAGGCTGGTTGCAACCTGCTGTTCAATTTCTTCCATAGACAACTCTTCAAAATAACCTCCATAAAAATTTGCCGCATTGTTAACCAGTACGTCTATGTGACCAAATTTTTCTATTGTAGCTTTAACTGCCGTATCTGCATCGGCAGCATTGGTAATATCCAGTTTAACTACCAATAGGTTAGGGTGGTCTCCAATAGCCGTAGCTACTTTGGTAGAATTTCTCCCCGTTGCTACTACTTTAAAACCTGCTGCCAAAGCAGCTTTAGCAATATCAAGGCCCATACCGCGCCCTGCGCCGGTAATTAGCCATACTTTTTCTTTTGTCATGTTATATTATGTTATCGCCGCTTGCGGGGCGTGGTATATGTATATTATTTAAAGCTGTTATATTGTTCATCCGTAACCGGCTCCAGCCAGTCTACAACACCTTTTTCCGTATTAATGCTAACCGCGTAATGCGTAAACCTACTGTTTGGTGTTGCTCCATGCCAGTGTTTGATGCCGGGCAGCACGTTAACCACATCGCCAACCTTAATTTCGCGGATGGGTGAACCTTCTTCCTGATAGTAGCCTACGCCCTGTGTAACTATCAGTATTTGATTACCTGGATGAGTATGCCAGTTGTTCCTGCAGCCTGGCTCGAATATTACTTCGCCAATTGCACAATTGGTAATTTCATCGGGAACAACCCGCATTTTTAACCAGGCTGTGCCGGTAAAATATTGTGCTGCAACCGGGCCAAACCCTTCCGGTGCTTTATTGCTTTGTTGTTGATTTTTCATTTTGAGCTTGTTGTTCTTAATTATTAGTGTACCGTAATGTTTTCATTTGCTTTTGGGTATGATGTTAACGGTAGCAGATCTTGCGCTGTTACCGATCATGTGCGCCATATAGGGACTTTTGTTATATTTTTTCTGATAAGCTATATCAATGTGGTTGTTGATCTCTCTATCATCCACAGGTGAAAAAACAGCTATTAGTTTTTTGTAGCGATCACCTTGTACAGGGCTACCCTTGCTATATCCCCCTGACTTTTGTTGATCACCTGATCTATGATCTCGAAAGCTTCCAAAAATTGAGGTTCGGTAAGCCCTGTATTTATTGCTATGCCGATATGTGCCTGCAATTGTGGTGCTAGGCCGCTTAAGGCAGCCAAAGCGGATACAGTCACCAGTTCGCGTTGTTGATAGGTCAGCACATCACGGCTGAAAATATCTGCGAACAAATGCTCCTTTAAAAAAGTATCAATAACAGGTGCAAAAGCATTGGCACCTGCAAGCGATTTTTCTTCACGACCTGTTAGGGTTTGTAAGGTCTTTTTCCCGGTTTGATATTTGTCATGATCATTGACCGGCGATGCTGTTTTTCCCTCGGTGTCGGTAATGCCTTTTGCTTTGCGGTTTTCTACAACGGCCATGAGTGTGGTAATGCCGTTCAAGCTACGCGGAAACCCGCAGTATGCGTATAACTGCACCAATACTTCTTTAATCTCGTTAAGGGTTAGCCCGGCATTCAGTCCTTTATTCAGCTCAATTTCTAATTGCCCGATATCCCCGGTGGCGGTTAATGCCGATATGCTAACTATGCGCTGTTGTTTGTTTTTTAATTTTTGATCGTTTTCCATTTTGTTTTGTGCTTTAGCACCTGTGTTGAAACAGGTGATAATTAAGAGTACTGCGAATGAAAATAGTATCTTCATCATATTTGTTTTAATGGTTACCCTTCTGGCTATTATATTCCTGATCAGTTACCGCTACGGTTATGATGATGCTTTTCATAAAATTTATTGAAATGATCAATTAGATGGTTAAACCACCATCAACAACTAAATTGTGACCAACCACCATGCTTGCTGCATCACTGCACAAAAACAGCACCGTACTGGCAATCTCTTCTGCACGGCCCAAACGCCCTATTGGTACTGCTTGCAGTATGGCATCCAGTGCTTCCTTTTGACCGGCCGCGATCATTTTGTCGGACATTGCCGTTTGAAAAAGACCTGGACTAACGCTGTTGATACGGATACCACGATTGGCGTACTCTACGGCTGCGCTGATAGTTAACCCGATAACGCCATGCTTTGCGCCGTGATAAACACCGCGCTGCGCACCTGCTCTGATCCCGCCAATGGAAGAACAATTCACTATAGCGCCACTTTCCTGTTTGCGCATGTGCTGCAATTCATATTTCATACAACTCCAGATGCCTTGATAGTTGATACTGTTAACGTGTTCAAAATCGGCTAATGTTTGATCGGCGGCTTCTGCCAGTTCATTTTGCACCCCCGCATTATTATACGCATAATCCAGGCGACCAAATGCTTGAACAGTTTTGCTAACCATTTCTTCTACCTGCTTATCGTCAGATACGTCGCATTTGATCGCAAGGGTCTGGTATCCTTCTGCTGCTAATTGGTCGGCTGCGGCTTTAACAGCCTGTTCATCCCAGTCGGCTAAGGCAACTGCCGCGCCGGCTTGGGCAAATGCTTTGGCAGTTGCCAATCCTAATCCTGATGCGGCACCGGTAACCAATGCCACTTTTCCTTCCATCGTTTTCATTGCTTGTGTTTTATTTGTCTGGATACAAAGGTGAGGCCGCTGCGACGAATAATACTTATACAGGATACAGGTTCTCTTACCATTTTTACAGGTTCGGCTTTTTGAATTGAAATTAGGAAAGGAATAAAGTTAAATTTGAATCAGTTTAAGATAAAAGTTATGGAAAAGATCTTGAGGATAGACCACATCAGCAAACACGATGCCTTTTACCACCAGGAGAACCTGCATCCCCTGGTTAGCGTTATCGATTTTGAGGGTACTACGCCGGAGGTGTATGCAGCTAAAATGACTTTCGGCTTTTATGCCGTTTATCTGAAAGATGTTCGTTGCGGCGATATCAAATATGGCCGTTATACGTACGATTACCAAGACCGGACATTGGTGTTTGTGGCACCTGGGCAGGTTATCAATGTCAGTATCCATCCGGATTATAAGCCGCAGGGCTTTGGTTTGCTTTTTCATCCCGATTTGATCCACGGGACACCGCTTGGTAAGCACATGGATGATTACAGCTTTTTTTCCTATGAATCAAGAGAGGCTCTGCACCTTTCGGAGAAGGAAAGAAGAATAGTGCTGGATTGTTTTGGAAAGATCAGGTACGAACTGGAGCAGGGAGTGGATAAGCACAGCAAAACCCTGATCGCGGCAAATATTGAATTATTCCTCAACTATTGTGTCCGTTTTTACGACCGGCAGTTCATCACCAGGAGCGATGTGCATAAAAGCAATGTCGAGAAGTTCGATAACCTGTTAAAAGACTACTTTCATTCAAACAAACCGCAAACCATCGGGTTGCCAGCCGTTACTTACTGTGCCGAACAATTACACCTTTCTCCCAACTACTTTGGCGATATGGTAAAAAAGGAAACCGGTAAAACCGCGCTGGAATATATTCAATTAAAGGTGATGGATATGGCCAAAGAAAGAATACTGGATATGAGCCGGTCGGTTAGCGAAATAGCTTATGAACTCGGGTTTAAATACCCCCAGCATTTTACACGGGCGTTTAAAAAGAGTACCGGTTATACACCGAATGAATACAGGTCACTTAACTGATTTTCGATATTGTAGCAAGTGGCTATCTGGCCAGGCAGAGATGCTGATGAACCATAAGTAAGTGGAACGCCTGCTTATTTAAGCGCATTATTCGGCATCCTGTTATTATAACTATAGCGCATTTGATTATTGTAATTTTTAGTACTGATTTTTAAGAATGTGCTTTCAATAAAAGATATCACTTAATTTGGGGTTAAATGAAACATTAAAACATTATATTCTTTAAATTAGCCAGCAGCCAAATGTCCCCAAAAGACACCTAACAATAGATGATACTAGTTATATTAAATCTCTTTTTTTTAATCGCATTTCTTGCCTTTGCCTATTTGAATTTTAATGATATTGATTGGTACCTATGGGTGCCAATTTATTTGAGTGCGGCTGTTTGTTGCGGTTTGGCGGCATTTGGGCATGTTTTTTATACGATTTATCTTTTATTGATTACCTGTTACCTGTTTTATGCACTCTTGCTTTTTTTTCAAAAAGATGGTGTACGGGATTGGATAACCAAGTATAACAAGCCTAGCTTGGTGGAGAGCATGCAAGCCACAAAACCTTACATAGAAAAAACAAGGGAATTTTTTGGTTTGCTTATTATTGCGGGTGCTTTGCTTATTGATTATTTTACTTTATAAACAAGCTTAAATGTTTAACTATGATGTTAATAACCTAAGGGAAGGGTTATCGGTTGTTATTCAGCGCAATATTTCAGCAGATGCTTTTCAATGGCTGCAAGGCCACCAGGTAGTTGACCAGCTAAGCTTTGTTAAGGGTGCATTTGTGCAAATGCCGCGAAGAGTGGGCAAGGCTAAGGTGGTTTTTAGCGAAGCGGAGTCGCAACAGTTGAAACATATACGGCCAGGTTTTACAATTGATGAATGGACGACAGATAGATTATGCAGGGTGTACTTACTGGTTACAAAAGGTAGTGAAGAAAAGGACAAAAACTATCAATTAATTGAAGATTTGTTTTCGGCAGCTGAGATGAATGAACAGGTTGCCCTTTATTCTGCCTTACCTGTGTTACCCTTTCCTGAGCTATGGGGCAAACGCTGCGCTGAGGGGATCAGGAGTAATATAGGGAGTGTGCTTGAAGCGATCATGTATCAGAATCCTTATCCCGCCGAGCAATTGGACGAGGCGGCCTGGAATCAGATGGTGATAAAAGCATTTTTTACAGAAAAGCAGATCAGTCAGATACAAGGACTTGATGAGAGGGCAAATAAGGAACTTGCCCGTATTTTAACCGATTATGCAAGGGAGCGGCAGGCAGCTGGTCGTGGTGTCGACCCCATGCTTTGGTATCTGGTGGCGAAATTTGTAGATGAACCAGTGTTGGATGCGATGAAGCGAGGTTTTTTTTAATAATTGTTGATTTTATATATAAAAGATATGTGTTGCAGTCATTACCAGGAGGAAAGAGTTATCCCGGCCGAAAAAGCATCGGGAATATTTGATATTGGCATTATAAAAGGAATGAAGTTTTTTGATCCGCATGTACACATGACCTCCCGTACAACGGATGATTACGAGGCCATGGCCGATGCGGGCGTAGTAGCGATTATTGAACCTTCTTTTTGGCTGGGTCAGCCGCGTACAGGGTCGGATAGTTTTAAAGATTATTATAGCAGCCTCATTGGTTGGGAACGTTTTCGTTCTTCGCAGTTCGGCGTAAAACATTATTGTACCATCGGTTTAAACTCCCGTGAGGCCAATAATGAAGCCCTTGCCGAGCAGGTTATGGAGATGCTGCCTTTGTTTATATACAAAGAGGGGGTAGTTGGGATTGGTGAAATTGGATTTGATGACCAAACGGCTGCAGAAGAAAAATACTATCGTTTACAACTTGATCTTGCGAAGGAAGCTGGTTTGCCGGTGCAGATACATACCCCGCACCGCGATAAAAAGCGTGGTACACAGCGAAGTATGGATATCGCAATTGAACACGGGCTCGATCCGCATATGGTAATTGTTGATCACAACAACGAGGAAACTGTAAAGGAAGTGCTTGATCGCGGTTTTTGGGCTGCATTTACCATTTACCCTTTTACCAAAATGGGAAACGAAAGGATGGTTGAGATTGTTAAACAATACGGCCCGGAACGTATTATGGTAAACTCTGCAGCAGACTGGGGAATAAGCGATCCGCTGGCTGTGCCTAAAACTGCCGCGTTAATGAAACTGAGTGGTATCAGCGACCATGATATTGAGCTGGTGACTTATACCAATGCAATATCGGCCTTTGGGCAAAGCGGGCAAATCAATGAGGTAGATTTTAACGCAGTGGTTGATCAGAGCGGCCGGTTTGAAGGAAACAGTATTTTGCGTGGCGGGCAACAACCCCGCATTGACAAATCATCTATCATTATAAGCTAACTGATTTGAACCGACTGTTTGTTTATTTACGCATGGTTCGGCCTGCAAATGTTGTAACCTCAATTGCTGATGTTTTGGCAGGTGCTGCTATATCCGGCGCTTTTTTACCCAACCTATTTAAAGATAACTGGCCAGGGATATTGTTGCTTAGCATTTCAACGGCCTGTTTATATGGCGGTGGTATTGTATTCAACGATGTTTTTGATGCAGACCTGGATAGGGTTGAACGCCCCGAACGGGCTATTCCAAGTGGTTTAATCACCAAAGGGCAGGCTGCCACATTCGGGGGCATACTGTTAGCAGCTGGTGTTATATTAGCCGGGTTTAATAATTTGTCTTCGGCTATTTTAGCTGTGGCAATCGCCTTTTTTGCGTTATTGTATAATAAGATTAGCAAGCATAACCCGTTTTTCGGCCCTTTGAATATGGGCTTTTGCAGGGGGCTTAACCTGCTTTTAGGTGTTAGTATTATAACCGCATCATTAAGCACATGGTACGCGCTGGCTGTAGTGCCTGTAGTTTATATTTTTTCCATCACCATGATTAGTCATGGGGAGGTAAACGGAGGGAATAAAAGAAATTTATGGATCGCCGCGGTATTATATGCAATTGTTACTGGAAGCATCCTTTCTTTTTCATACATCAATAACAAATTGCTGTTGTCGGCCATTATTTTAATCCCATTCTTGTGGATGATTTATAAGCCGCTGTTCAAGGCTATCCAAAATCCGGTAGGTAAAAATATAGGCCCTGCGGTTAAAGCAGGGGTGATATCTCTTATTTTAATGGATGCGGCATGGGCAATAACTTTCAGCAATATTTACGCGGCAATAGGCATTGCCTGTTTGTTGCCTTTATCATTGTGGCTTGCAAAATTCTTTGCAGTTACGTAAACAATTGAATTTACTATGTTCTTAATTCCAACATGAAGCATTTAACTCAATCATTCTCTATAAAATTTGAATACCCTATATACTTTACATCGGCCATTTTTAAAAAAGAAAATACGTTGTTAAACGATTATTTGCAGCAGGCATCTCCTACAGGTATTACACGTAAGATCATGTTTGTGGTAGATGAGGGTGTTGCCAATGCAACGCCGAATTTAATGGCTGACATCAAAGCGTATTTTGCTGTTCATAATACTGTTAACCTGATTCCCGATATTATAATTGTTACTGGAGGCGAGGTTGTAAAAAGCAGCGAAAAGTATTTTAACAAGGTGCTTGATGCTGTTAATAAGCATGGTATCGACCGTCATTCTTACATTGCTGCCGTTGGCGGTGGTGCTGTACTTGATATGGTTGGTTATGCTGCTGCAGTAGCCCATCGTGGCATAAAGCACATTCGTATCCCAACTACGGTATTATCACAAAATGATTCTGGCATCGGTGTAAAAAATGGGATCAATTACTTTTCCAAAAAAAACTTCCTTGGAACATTTGTTCCGCCTGTGGCGGTTTTTAATGACGAAAAATTTCTGGAAACCTTAAGTATACGCGATTGGCGTTCCGGGATTTCTGAGGCCGTAAAAGTAGGTTTATTAAAGGATGCTGCATTTTTTAATTGGATATCCGATAACGTTGTTGCTCTTGTTGAAAGGGATATGGCTACGATGAATTACCTGATCTGGCGTTGCGCGCAATTGCATATGCAGCACATAGCCGGTAATGATCCGTTTGAAAGCGGTTCATCCCGTCCGCTTGATTTTGGGCACTGGAGCGCGCACAAACTGGAATACCTTACTAATTTTGAGGTGCGGCATGGGGAAGCCGTTGCCCTGGGTATTGCGCTGGATACCGTATATTCCAATCTTTCGGGGCGCTTATCAAATGAGGATACCGAACTTATTGTGAAAACGCTGTTAGGTTTGGGCTTTGCAATTTCGCATCCCTTATTGCAGGTTGATGGAGGAGAAAGCCCGATCGTCAGCGGATTGGGAGAGTTTAGGGAACACTTGGGCGGGCAGCTAACCATCATGCTATTAAAAGGCATTGGCGAAGGAGAGGAAGTTCATGAAATAGACATTGAACTACTGAAACAGGCGGGCGAAAAGCTTAATGAAATACAGGTACGTTGATTAGAATAATTATAAGTGGCCATGAAGATTAATACAACGGATTTTACTTATTGCACCAATATTTACGCCGGGGAAAGCTGGGCCGATCATTTCAGCGCTTTAAAAGGTGATTTCCCGACGATCAAGAATGATTTATCACCAGAAGCACCGATGGGTATTGGGCTGCGGTTATCTAATATAGCCAGTATAGCTATATTGGAAGCAGAAAACCTGCAGTTATTTAAACAATGGCTCCATGATAATGATGCGTATGTATTTACCATGAACGGGTTTCCTTATGGCGGGTTTCATGATACCATAGTAAAAGACCAGGTACATGCTCCGGATTGGACCACCGAAAATCGGTTAGCATATACCTTAAGGCTTTTTAATATTCTTGCCGGGTTGCTTCCTCCTGGAATGGAAGGAGGTATTTCTACTTCTCCATTAAGCTACAGGTATTGGTTTAATGAGGCTGAAGAAATATCTGAAGCTAAAAAAGTTGCTACGCAAAACATACTGAAGGTAGCCGAAGAACTTTATTTGATGAAATTAACAAAAGGGGTAACCATGCATCTGGATATTGAACCAGAGCCCGATGGTATTCTGGAAACCGGCAGTGAATTTATAGCATGGTTTGAAACTGTTCTTTTGCCTGCCGGCATATTATATTTCCAAAACCAATTTGAATTAAATGCTACTGAGGCCGAGGAAGTTATAAAAGAGCATATAAGATTGTGTTATGATGTATGCCATTTTGCTATCGGTTATGAGTCTCATGAGGAAGTAATAAATATACTGGCTCAAAAAGGTATTAAAGTTGGTAAAATACAGCTCAGCGCTGCGCTTAAAGGAAGTTTTGATGCTGAGGGGCGTAATAAGCAGGATATATTGACAGCCTTTAGCTACTTTAATGAGCCCACCTACCTGCACCAGGTAGTTGCAAGAAATAGCGATGGTTCGCTTGTTAGATATCCCGATCTGCCCGCTGCTTTGGCTGCGCAGGATTATGCTGAAGAATGGAGGGCGCACTTTCATGTTCCCGTTTTTTTAGAAAGCTTCGGAGTGCTGCAATCCACGCAGGACGATATTGTTAAAGTATTGGAATTACAGGCACAAAAAAACTTTACACAGCATCTGGAGGTTGAAACCTATACCTGGGGCGTTTTGCCGGGCGAATTAAAACTACCGCTAACGCAGTCTATCATAAGAGAGTTAAACTGGGTTAAACATATTTTGAGCCATTAAAAATTACTGTTATGAATAAAACTGTTGTAATTGATATTGTTGGCCTTTCTACCGCTGTAATTGGCAACCATACGCCTTTTCTGAAGAAATATATAGCCAGCCGGCATTTAACCAACATCGAGCCACTTTTGCCTGCGGTTACAACATCGGTACAATCAACCTATCTTACCGGAAAATACCCGGTTGACCACGGAATAGTGGGCAATGGCTGGTATGATCGTATTGATTGCGAAGTAAAATTCTGGAAACAATCCAACAAGTTGGTTATTGGCGAAAAAATATGGGATAAAGCTAAAGCGCAAGATGCTTCTTTTACCTCGTCGATGATGTTTTGGTGGTATAATATGTATTCGACAGCCGATTATTCGGTAACACCACGACCTAATTATCTGGCAGATGGCCGAAAGATGCCTGACTGCTATTCTAATCCGCCGGAGCTTCGTGATCAGTTGCAGGAAAAATTAGGGCAGTTTCCACTTTTTCAGTTCTGGGGGCCCGGCGCTAATATCAAGTCGAGCAAATGGATTGCAGATGCGTCAATGCTCACAGACGATCTTCATGATCCCACACTTACATTAATCTACCTTCCGCATTTGGATTATTGTCTCCAGAAATTTGGTCCGGATGAATCAAAGATTGCGACCGATCTTGAGCAGATTGATAAATTGGTGGAAGAGCTTGTTGTATTTTACGAAAAGAAAGGTGCTCAAATTATTTTGCTATCAGAGTATGGTATTGCTCCTGTAAATAATCCGGTACACCTAAACCGCTTGTTTCGCCAGCATGGATTGTTAAACGTAAGGATAGAGCGTGGGCTCGAACTGCTCGATCCGGGAGCATCCAAAGCATTTGTTGTTGCCGACCATCAAATAGCTCATGTTTATATCAACGACCCTTCGGTTGCAGAGCAAGTTGTGAGTTTACTAAAAAACGAACCCGGGGTTGAACTTATTCTGAACAAGCAAGAACAATCAAAGTATCACATTAACCATGAGCGCTCTGGCGACCTGGTGTTGGTTGCCGCGGAAAATAGCTGGTTCACCTATTATTTTTGGCTGGATGATGATAAAGCGCCAGATTATGCCCGCGTGGTTGATATTCATAAAAAGCCGGGATACGATCCTGTTGAAATGTTCATGACGTCAAAAGCACGTGCAGGATATAAGTTGTTGCGTAAAAAAGCTGGTTTGAGGTACGTTATGGATGTGATACCGTTGGATGCAAATTTGATAAAAGGGTCTCATGGAAGGATTGGAGTTCTAAAGAAATATGCTCCGGTTTTGGTTACCAGGCAAAAAATAGTTTCAGAAAGCATTGCATCTACAGATGTATTTGATGTTATCTGGAGTCATCTCAACGGTACAGTATCGCCATAGCTAAGTGATTACTTCGTGCCATGTGCTTTTTTGGGAATATCACGTACTGTTATTAGTGGCCCTTTTTATTGTTTTTTGATATTCGGTGGGGGCTATTGTTTCAGCTAAATCAGCGCTGCTATTAATATCAGTGTGTATCGGCCGAATAAATAAATGCGCTATTTTCATTATAGTTAAACGATAGGTCGATAGCATCCTGCAGGAAATGCTCGGCCTGCATTACCATATTTCTGGAGCCAATAAACACCGGTGTTCGCTGATGCAGTTCATTCACTTGCAGGCCCATAATGCGGTCTTTGCCATTGGTTGCCCGGCCGCCGGCCTGTTCTATGATAAAAGCCATGGGGTTACACTCGTATACCAGTCTCAGTTTTCCGTTTGGGGCAGATGCCGTGTAGGGGTATATAAAAATGCCGCCTTTGATAAGGTTACGGTGAATATCTGCTACCATGGAGCCAATATAGCGAGACATGTAAGGCCTTTGACTAAGCTGATCTTCTTCCTGGCAGTACTTGATATATTGTTTAACCCCTTTAGGGAAATGGATATAATTGCCTTCGTTGATGGAGTAGATCCGGCCATCGCAAGGGATTCGCATTTGTGGGTGAGAGAGGCAGAACTCGCCGATAGAGGGATCGAGCGTAAATCCGTTAACGCCGTTACCGGTTGTGTAAACCAACATTGTAGACGAGCCGTAAATAATGTAACCCGCAGCTACCTGCGCCGTTCCGGATTGCAGCACATCCGAAATATCAGCATCGCGTTCTGGCGATAGTTTCCGGTATATGGAAAAAATAGTACCTACCGGAACATTTACATCAATGTTGGAAGAGCCGTCTAACGGATCGATGGCGACGATGTATTTGGCATTTTTCGCTACGGCCGATCCTATGCGGATAATATCCTCATTTTCCTCAGATGCAACGATGCAGCATTCGCCACCACTGGTTAAAGCCGAAATGAATTGCTCGTTGGCATAAATATCCAGTTTTTGCTGGTCTTCACCTTGTATATTGCTGCTGCCTGCCTTGCCCAAAATGTCCATTAACCCCGCCTTGTTAACTTCCCGGTTCACAGTTTTACCGGCTATGGCAATATCCCGTAGTAGCCGGGAAAGCTCACCTTTTGCATAAGGGAAATCGGCTTGTTTTTCGATAATGAATTGGCCTAAAGTAGTGACTTTTGACATGTTTAATATGGGTTTTACTTCTGGTTCAGATATTTATTGTTGCGGCGGGATTGGCGTTGGCAATTTCTTCAGATCCATTAAATGTGTATTTGCTGAAATTTTCTGTAAATAGAAGGGCCAGGTTACTTTCGGCTTCGTCGTAGGCCTCGCTGTTACTCCATGATCTTCGTGGATCAAGGATGTTTTCGGGCACATCAGGACATGATTCGGGTACGGCAAGATTAAACGAGGTTAATGTGCGGTAGTTAACGTCATTCAGGTTGCCATTTAACGCGGCTGTGATTATGGCCCTGGTATACGCCAGTTTAATACGCTGCCCCGTACCATAGGCTCCTCCGGTCCAGCCGGTATTGATAAGCCATACTGTAACCCGGTGTTCCTTTATCTTTTGCCCCAATAGTTTGGCGTATACAACGGGGTGTAACGGAAGAAAAGCTTCACCGAAACAAGCCGAAAAAGTGGCTTTGGGTTCGGTAATTCCGGTCTCGGTGCCTGCTATTTTGGCGGTGTAACCAGATATGAAATGGTACATGGCCTGTTCTGGTGTAAGCCTGGATATAGGGGGGAGGATACCGAAGGCGTCTGCCGTAAGGAAAAAAATATTTTTGGGCGGTGGGCCAAGTGAGGGTATAGCCGCGTTATCTACATTCTCTAAAGGGTAGGCTACGCGTGTGTTTTCCGTTTTGCTGATATCCGAAAAATTTATACTACGGGTACCTGCAAAAAAATTGGTGTTTTCCAGCAGGGCGCCATAGCGGATAGCTTTAAATATCTGTGGCTCCTTTTCGGGTGTAAGGCCTGCGCATTTGGCGTAACAGCCGCCCTCAAAGTTAAATACCGCATAATCGCTCCAGCCATGCTCGTCATCGCCTATCAATCGGCGGGTTGGATCTGCGGAGAGGGTTGTTTTGCCCGTGCCGGATAGCCCGAAAAATAAAGCTGTATCTCCTTTAGCCCCGGTATTGGCAGAACAATGCATGGATAGTACCTGCTTATCATGCGGGAGTATAAAGTTGAGAACAGAAAATATCCCCTTCTTTATTTCGCCGGTGTAACCCGTTCCACCTATAATAATAATTTTTTTGCTGAAGCTGATGATGGTGAAATTGGGTTGGCGGGTGCCATCAGTGGATGGATCGGCCATAAAACCCGGCGCGGCGATAACCGTCCATTCTGGTTGGCGGCTGGCATCTGTTATCTCCGGGCGGATAAATAAATGATGTGCAAACAGGTTCTGATAGGCTGTTTCGGTAATTACCCTGATGTTTGTACGGTATTTTTCATTGGCGCAAATCCCCGCGTCACGAACAAAGATCTCTTTACCCGCCAGGTAAGCAATGATCCCCGAATATAAAGACTCAAATTTGCCGGCATCAAACCTGGTATTGATATCGCTCCACCATACATTGCCGGATGTGATCTCATCTTCAACAATAAAACGGTCTTTAGGTGAGCGCCCGGTAAATTTACCTGTATCTATTGCCAGGGCACCGTTTTCGGTAAGCATACCTTCGTGGCGTTTCACCGCTTGTTCAATCAGCTGGGCAGGCGTGAGTTGATAGTGTAACAGAACTGTATGGCCAATGCCAAGATAGCCCAGGTTGGGTACCTGATTTTTGATGCTGTTCATGAAGATTACTTATAATTGGTTACCCCAAAATTAGCTTTTAAATAGCTTATAAAACAAGTGTTTTGGTATATATATTTACATGATGTATGTTTTACACATAGTTTAATTAATTGATTTTTAGATATTTATAATTGATATTTTATTTTTATTTAAGAAGTTTTTTACACTAAGCTGTAGATTTGACAGATATCGGCAATGCCCGAAAATTACAATTAACATCAATCTGTGCATAAAAAAGGCAGTAAGGTAGCTGTCTTTTTTTTTCTTACTTTGGCTAAAACTAAGCTTATTTAATGGATAGAATTTTTGAAGAAATAAGAAAGCTGGCCGAGATCCCATCTTATTCAAAACACGACCGGTTTGTGCAGGGGATTATTAATTCCATCGACGAGAAGATAATTGGTCAGGACGAAATGCTGCCGTCTGTAAATAAGCTGATCAAGGAACTCGGTTTTTCAAGAGAAACCATAGTGAAAGGTTATAAGGACCTTATAAGCCGCGGAATTGTAGAAGCCAAGAACCGTTTGGGTTATTTTGTAGGTAACGGCAATACCGGGCAAACCTTAAACGTAGCTTTGCTAATGTATAATCTGGATACTTTTGAGGAGCAGTTTTACCGCAATTTCAGGTATGAATTAGGAGAGAACGTTCAGTTGACCACCTATTTCCATCACGGTAATATCGAAATTTTTGAGACCATTTTGCTGCAAATAAAAGGCAAATACGGCATGTACGTGGTAGCCCCTATTCCACATCCTAAAACAAAGGCGTTGTTGGAGAATATTCCACGCAATAAGTTTCTGATGTTTGATAGGTACGAACAACTGGATGGCGAATTTAACCACATTACCCAGGAGTTTGGCCTGGCTTCTTATGCTGTTTTTTCAAAACTTGCACCTAAGATAAGCCAGTTTGATGAATTTATTTTTTATCATTCCACCAGCTCCCTTGATCCAAGAGAGATTGCTCAGTCGTTTAGAAAATTCCTTAAAGATTTTAATATTAAAGGTAGGATAGTTGAAGAATACCTGCCGGGGTCTGTTGAAAAAGGAAAGGTATATTTTACATTGGATAACTTTGCCCTGTGGCAGATTATGCGCGATTGCAAAACCCAAAAACTAAAACCAGGTAAAGATCTGGGCGTGTTATCTCATAATGATGAACCGGCCAAAGAGATTATTGGCATCACCACCTTTTCTGCCGATTTCTCGAACATGGGGAAAATGGCGGGAAAAGCTGTTTTATCTAAAGAAAAAATACAATTAACCGTTCCTATGATCTTATTTGCCCGGCACACTCTTTAGGCATTTGCTATGAATTTAACAATGATCATCGGCTTTCTTTTTTTTATCGGGATAGTGGCATTTGCATCCTGGTACAAATCTGATAAAAGCAAGGTTAAAACATTAAATGGGTTGTTTTTTGCCAACCGGAGCCTTGGCTTTTTAATGGTTGGCGGCGGCTTGTTATTTACCAATATCAATACAGCCTCCATTATTGGTGAAAACGAGTTGACCTATACCAATAATATGACCGTTATGGCCTGGGGGGTAACTTCTGTTTTGGCCATGTTGCTGGTATCAGAGTTTATTATGCCACTATATATCAAAATGGGGATAGCTACCACACCCGATTTTTTGACCGTGCGGTATGGGGGAGGTGTTGGCAAATTAGTTTCGGTTATATTTCTGGTAAGCTATGTGTTTAATTTGCTCCCATCCGTGCTTTACGCGGGGGCAGTAGCCTTTAATGGCTTGTTTCATTTTTCGGATGTTTGGAAAATGGAGTACTGGACCGTTATCCTGATCCTGGTTTGGATAATGGGTACAATCGGCTGTCTTTTTTCTATGCTGGGAGGGCTCAAAGCAATTACCACATTGGATATTTTGCTTGGTATTGGTTTTTTTACCGGCGGAATCCTGCTGCCATTCTTTGGCTTAAAATATATAGGGCATGGCAATATCAGCGCAGGTTTACACCAGGTACTTACCGTACATAAAGCGCATTTAAATAGTATCGGCTCTTCAACCGATGCTATTCCCTTTGGTACATTGTTTACGGGTATGTTACTGGTTAATCTATATTATTGGGGTACCGAACAATATATTATCCAGCAGGTACTTGCGTCAAAAGATCTTAAAACTTCGCAAAAAGGTTTAGCTGTAGCCTCTTTAGGCAAATTGATCTCTCCTTTGCTTTTAAATATACCCGGTATTATTGCAGTACATGTTTTTTCAAAAATGCATAATACCGCCGAGGTGTTCCCGAGATTAGACAGCCTGGTATCTCCTCCTTTTATAGCAGGCTTTATTGCCGCGGTGATATTTGTTGCCGCCCTTACCACGTTTAATGCGGGGCTTAACAGCTCCAGTACATTGTTTATGTTGAATATTTATAAGCCCTGGCTACAAAAACATTCAAAGCAGGCTCCGGAAAAGCGACTGCTAAGGACAGCTAAGCAATTCGAAATTGTGGTTTGCCTGGCTGCCATGTTTATTGCACCACTTATCCTTTTTGTTAAAAATGGCTTTTATACTTATGTACAAATAGTTAATGGCTTTTTTAACGTACCCATATTTACCATTATGTTTATGGGCTTTGTTACTACAAAAGTTCCTGCAATTGCGGCTAAAATTGGCTTGATATTTTTTATTGTATGCTACGCGCTTTCGCAGTTAGTTTTTGATACACACATCCATTTCCTACATATCCTGGCCATTTTATTTGTGGTTACCTGTGTTATTATGCTGGTTATTGGTAAATTATATCCCATGCCAGTTCCGTATACACTAAAGCTTAATAATGTAGTGGATATAAAACCCTGGAAAAATCGTCACTACTATACCGTGATATTACTTATTCTGATGGTGATGCTGTTTGTTTGTTTTTCGCCGCTTATTCTTTCAAAATAATTTTGGCTTTCTAAAAATATTTAATAGTTTTATAGAATAGAACAGAATAGTGTTTTTCAAACGGACAAAATTCTACTACATGGTCAAGTATTGATTATGTAAGTTCATATTTAATATACCAATTCATTAAAACTAAAAACTACAACTTACACAACATGGTTTTGCTTAAATACAAAGCGGCTTTGCTTTTGTTCCTTTTTATAGGCTATAAAACTATCGCCCAGGAAAAAGGGATCATTTTTACCTCGTCTGATAAAGAACTTGTACAATCATTTAACTGGGCCAAAGAAACAGCGCTACATTATAAAGGCGCAGATACCGATGCTGTAGGGCCCTGGTATGAATCTGCCCTTCCACCCAGATCGGCATTTTGCATGCGTGATGTATCTCACCAATGTATTGGTGCCGAGATATTAGGATTGAGCCGTCAGAATAATAATATGTTTAACCTGTTTGCGGCTAACATCTCCCAATCAAAAAACTGGTGTTCTTATTGGGAGATCAATAAATGGGGGAAGCCTGCACCCGATGATTACCGGAACGACCAGGAATTTTGGTACAACCTGCCTGCCAATTTCGATATATTATACGCAAGCTGGAGGATGTATTTGTGGACGGGCGATAGCCATTATATTGATGCACCCGCTTTTGTCAATTTTCAGCAAAAAACAGTAAAGGAATATATAGATGCATGGGTACTTGCGCCCGATTCTTTGTTGAAAAGGCCAGCCCATCCTAATGCGCCGGTACCGTATAATGAAAGTGACTCTTTTCACCGGTGCCGCGGGTTACCTTCTTATTCTGAAGGTGTGCAGAATTTAAAAACCGGGGCCGACCTGGTTGCCGCGCTCTATCGGGGAATGCTTACTTATTCGGAGATATTGACAACAAAGGGAAAGCTTAAAGAAGCGGCACTTTATGAGCAAAAGGCGCAACAGTACAGAAAACGCCTGGAGGCCGATTGGTGGAACGAGAAAAACAATCAGTACTATACTTATTACAGCAACAATAACCAATTTGGTATGCAAGAAGGAGAAACATTTTTGCTTTGGTTTGATGCTTTGAAAGATACTGTAAGAGTAAATAAAACGCTTAAACGTGTCGCGGCTTCTAAATTGAACGTTGAAAACATGTCCTATTACCCTTACCTGCTTTACAAATTTGGCGAGTGGGAAAAGGCAAGGGAATACATACTATTACTGTCTAACCCATCAACGGCAAGGCGCGAATACCCCGAGGTATCTTATGGTGTAATTGAGGGTGTTGTGCAGGGTTTAATGGGGGTTACGCCAGATGCACGAACCAAAACCCTGGGCACTATTTATAAAACCAACAGCGCGGCCAATGCGGCCGTTAGTAACCTGTCTCTTTTAAATACCAACATCAATTTAGCGCACATAAGCAGGCAGCAATCAATTATTGCTAATACAGGGAAACGATCATTTAAATGGAAGGCGATGTTCTATGGTTCATTTAAACGGGCCAATATTAATGGAAATACTGCTATGGTAAAAAATGAAACAGACGACCAACACAGGGTGATCTCTTTTGTGGAAACAACCGTAATGCCCGGTCGTAAAGTAAACATCAAAATGTATTAACCCTATTGCAATTTCCATCGTTCACATTTATGAAATTTTTTAAAAAAGTTTTTTTTTCAACGTCAATTATCCTGTTTGCTCATTTAACAATTTACGCACAACAACAACAACAAAATTTACCTGTACAAAATAACCGGTGGGCTATTCAACAAAACGGTAGCATATTATGGAAAATAGATGGCAGGCTGCCCCATGCAGATCATATCGAAATGTCGGGCGAAAAGGTTTCGCTTTGGGTTGGTTATCGTATAGATACGCTCGGTTTAGCTAAAATTACCCGTACCGTTGTTTTTCCTACCTTCAGGATGCTGCCCGATGATACCCGAAGCCATATAACCTATACTTTTCAGGATAATGAATTGCCACGCATCTATATCAACAAAAAACTGCTGAAGATTGATAATCCACCAGGTGGGCCAGCCGGCGAGCTGCCGCTGAAAGTTAACAGTATAAACCAGCATGGCATTATGCGCATATCGGCTCAAGCAGGTAACACCGGGTTGGTTGCTATAGAACAAAGCCTGTTCCCTTCGGTAGATAAACCTTTAGCCATTGAGCGGTTTAAACTCACCAATATCAGCAATAAACCGGTTACGGTTTCGATGGAAAAGTTAAGACGGGAGGTAACAACAGATTCACTTACCAGCAAATCATCCCCCCATACGGTGATCATGGAATCTGTTAACGACGGCAGCCGTATATTAAAGCCCGGCCAATCTGCTTTTTTTTCAATTTGTTATCTGGCAACCAACCATCCCGGTGCTTTAAGTCCGGTTGATCCCGGTGCCGAGGAAAAGGCAAGAGAAAAACGGATAGCTGATATTCTGAAGCCGCTGCAACTGGAAACGCCCGACAGCATTTTGAATACGGAATTTGCTTTTGCCAAAATACGCGCCACTGAAAGTATTTTTAAAACTAAAAACGGCTACATGCACGGCCCGGGTGGGTTATCTTACTACGCGGCCATTTGGGCCAATGATCAGGCCGAATACATCAGTCCTTACTTTGCTTTTTCGGGCGATAGTATTGGTAATTTATCTGCCATGAATTGTTACCGCTTATTTGCCCGGTATATGAACCCGCAGTATAAACCAATTCCAAGTTCGATAGTTGCCGAAGGCGATGCCACCTGGAATGGTGCCGGCGACCGCGGCGACCAGGCGATGATTGCCTATGGTGCATCCAGGTACGCGCTCACCTACGGCAACATCGACTCGGCCCAAAAACTATGGCCTTTAATTACCTGGTGCCTGGAGTACAGCCGCAGGCATCTAAATGAGCAAGGGGTAGTAACGTCTGATGCTGACGAATTGGAGGGGCGGTTTCCGGCGGGCAAAGCCAATTTATCTACCAACTGTTTGTATTATGATGCGCTGATTTCTGCCGCCATGCTTGGCAAACAGTTGCACGCAGCCGATACACTTACCGAGAGATATAACAAGCAAGCCGTGTTGTTAAAAGCAAACATCGAAAAGTATTTTGGAGCTACTATTAACGGCTATAAAACATACCGGTATTATGAAACCAACAATACCCTACGGGCCTGGATCTGCATGCCTATAGCAATGGGGATATTTGATCGTAGCAAGGGTACAATCAATGCCCTGTTTTCTCCGCAGCTTTGGACTGCCGACGGGCTGTCGACAGAAGCGGGGAAAGGTACTTTTTGGGATCGTTCAACCCTGTACGCCTTACGCGGCGTGTTACAGGCCGGCGAAACGGAGAAAGCGATAACCTTTCTGCATTATTACTCTCGCCGCAGGCTATTAGGCGAGCATGTACCCTACCCGGTAGAAGCATATCCCGAAGGCAACCAACGGCATCTATCGGCCGAAAGTGGTTTATACTGCCGCATATTTATTGAAGGCTTATTTGGTATAAGGCCAACCGGTCTCCATAAATTTAGCTGTACACCCCGGTTGCCCAATAACTGGAAAACGATGTCTTTAAATAACATTCATTCTTTTGGGACGGTTTTCGACCTGAAAATAGATAGGAGGTCTGATGGCAAAATTGCCATATATGTACAAAAGGGAACGGAGAAAAAAAGCTATATAATTAAAAACGGAGAGACAGCCAAAGTACAGCTATAGTTTGCTTCATTTTACATGGGGATTCTCCTAATTTCGATGATATTGCGACGTTACCCAACGCTTAATGATCAAGTAATTTGCAGGCCTGTATATTAGGCAAACTGGCATCATCTCTCTCTCAGAACAAATGCTCTTAGCAATACTGCTAAGGGCATTTTTAGTTTTTGAGCAATTTTAAACTTTTCTATCGGGTAATCGCCTCTTCACTAACTGTTCATTCCTGATATACTCTCTCAAAATAAGGCACTTTTGGTTGTTTTATTTCCATGCTCAAGATGCTTTAATTGTGATTCAATCTATTATTGATCAGTGTGTTAAGTATCTATTGCAATTCTTTTATTATTCTGGCTCCTGGTTTGGTTCCTATGCCGCAATGGAAAAATATTAATCATGCAAAAACGAATATACCACCCCAACCGGCAAACCACCGACGATACTGAAGACAAGGACAAATACACTTTTAAGGATATCGCGATAATCGCTTTCGCTTGGTTAATGGCGTTATCCCTGGTTTATATCTGCTACTTAAAATTCAATTTTTTTCTGCACCACTAAATAAATTATAAAAACAATGATAACCCTGACTTATGTACTGCTCGGCCTCGTTTTCTTCTGGCTGTTTTTCAAATCCGTTAATTATTTCGAAAAAATCTAATCGCCATGACCGCACTTTTCATCGTTGCCATAGCCGTGTTTGTTTACATGATCTATGTGCTGCTAAACCCCGAAAAATTCTAATTAATAAAAACTATGAACACTGAACTTACAGGAGTAATATTTACTTACCTGCTTACGCTTACCATAGCTATTCCACTTGGGATTTACATCGCCCGGATGTTTCGTGGCGATAAAACCTGGCTGGATTTTATGGCCCCGCTTGAACGTTTCATTTTTCGTTTCAGTGGTATCGATACCAAAAAAGAAATGAACTGGAAACAGCATATGTTTGCTTTACTAACCATTAACAGCGTTTGGCTATTTTATGCTTTTTTCTGTCTCTTGTTCCAGGCGCATCTGCCTTTAAATCCCGACGGAAATCCTAATCAAACGCCTGATCTGGCTTTTAATACAGCCATCAGTTTTTTAGTGAACTGTAATTTGCAGGATTACTCGGGCGAAAGCGGTGCTACCTATTTTACACAGCATTTTGTGATCATGTTCCTGCAATTCGTATCAGCAGCTACCGGCATTGCCGCTTTGTTTATTCTATTTAAGGCATTCAGGGATAAGGTAACTGATAAGCTGGGCAACTTCTGGGACTTTTTTGTAAAAAGCATTACCCGCATATTATTACCATTATCGGTTGTAATGGCCATTATACTGGCCTTTAACGGTACACCTACCAGTTATAAGGGTAAAGATTCTTTTATAACCCTCCAGGGTGATACTACGCACGTATCAAGAGGTCCGGCGGCGGCCATGATAGCTATTAAGCATTTAGGTACCAATGGCGGCGGTTGGTTTGGTGCAAACTCCGCCCATCCGCTGGAAAATCCAAATTATCTCACCAATACGGTTGAGTTGGTAGCCCAAACCATCATCCCCATTGCTTTGGTATTCGCTTTAGGCATTTACCTCAAAAAGAAGAAGTTTGCCTACGTAATGTTTGGCGTAATGACCCTCGGGATGCTCATGCTACTTATCCCTACGATGAACGCCGAGATCAACGGTAGTCCGGCAATTGCCCGTATGGGCATTAGCCAGCCAACCGGTGCAATGGAGGGTAAGGAAGTGAGGTTTGGGCCTGCTAATACCGCTTACTGGAATATTATAACCACCATCATTTCTACAGGCTCGGTTAACTCTATGCATGACAGTGCCATGCCGGTATCCGGCTTTATGATGATGATGGCCATGATGACCAACTGTTTTTACGGTGGCTGTGGTGTGGGGATATTGAATTTTTATGTATTTATCATTATCGCGGTATTTATTTCCGGGTTGATGGTAGGCCGAACGCCGGAGTTTTTCGGACGAAAGATAGAGGCCCGGGAAATGAAGATAGCATCCATCATCGCCCTACTACACCCGTTTATTATATTGGTAGGTACAGCTGTATCATCGTATATATTGGTGCATATGCCTAATGCCGGTTGGGCTGTTAAACCATCTGCATGGCTCAATAACCCGGGTTTTCATGGCTTTTCAGAAATGCTTTATCAATACACCTCATCTGCCGCCAACAACGGTTCGGGCTTTGAAGGTTTGGGCGATAATAATATATTCTGGAATGTAAGCGCGGGTTTTGTATTGCTGCTTGGCCGCTTTTTGCCAATCATCGGCCCCGTTGCCATTGCAGGCATCCTGGCAGGTAAAAAGTTTATACCAGAATCTGCCGGAACATTAAAGAGTGATACTTCAACCTTTGGTATTATGGTATTTGCTGTAATCCTTATTGTTGCTGCATTATCGTTTTTCCCTGCCCTCACATTAGGGCCTATTGCCGAACACTTTTCTTTAAAATAAAAACAACAGCCCCACCTAAATCCTCCCCTGCAGGGGAGGACTTAAAAAAGATGCAAATCAAAAGTCTCACCCTTTAGGGGGAGATTTAGCGGGGGCTACCATTAAAATAATCATGAGAACTCCAAATACATTATTCCAGGGTGAGCAGGTAAGAGTGGCCTTAAAGCAGTCATTTATCAAGCTCGATCCGCGCCAGTTAATCCGTAACCCGGTTATGTTTACCGTGGAGATTGGCACTTTTGTGATGCTGATTGTCAGTATCTACTCTTTTACAAATAAAAGCCAGGGCAGCTTTGGCTATAACTTCACCGTTTTTATTGTGCTGCTGCTTACGGTGCTGTTTGCCAATTTTGCAGAAGCCATAGCCGAAGCACGAGGCAAGGCGCAAGCCGAAAGCTTGCGCAAAACCCGTGAAGAAACGCCTGCCCGTTTGCTGGTTAATGGTAAAGAACAAATAGTAATGTCGTCCCTCCTCAAAAAAGGCGATGTGTTTATTTGCGAAACAGGGGATAATATACCTACCGACGGCGAAATTATTGAAGGTATCGCCACTATTGACGAATCGGCCATAACAGGCGAATCGGCTCCGGTTATCCGTGAATCGGGTGGTGATAAATCATCTGTTACGGGTGGTACCAAAGTATTATCAGATAGGATTAAGGTACAAGTAACCACCCAGCCCGGTGAAAGCTTTCTGGATAAAATGATCGCTTTGGTTGAAGGCGCTTCACGCCAGAAAACTCCAAACGAAATAGCCTTAACTATTTTGCTGGCTGGTTTTACTTTAATCTTTGTAATTGTATGTGTTACGCTTAAACCCTTTGCCGATTATGCTAATACACCAATCTCGATAGCGGCATTTATATCCTTGTTTGTTTGTTTAATACCCACAACTATTGGTGGCCTGTTATCGGCCATCGGTATTGCCGGGATGGATAGGGCATTACGTGCAAACGTAATCACCAAATCGGGTAAAGCGGTTGAAACCGCAGGCGATTTAGATGTGCTGTTGTTAGACAAAACCGGAACCATCACTATAGGTAATCGTAAGGCAACCAACTTTTACCCTGCTAAAGGAGTTGGTGAAGAAAGCTTTGTAATTGCTTGTGTGCTGAGTTCATTGGCCGATGAAACTCCAGAAGGTAAATCAATTGTTGAATTGGCAAGCCAAAACAAAACAGTCCCATCCGTTATAGCTCCCAAAGGTTCTGTATTCATCAAATTTACTGCCGAAACACGCTCCAGTGGTTTGGATACACCCGATGGACTGCGTGTTCGTAAAGGCGCTTTTGATTCTATCCGTAATATTGCCATCAAAGCTGGTCACAAATTTCCTGCTGAGGTAGAAGACAATGTAAAAAAGATCTCATCAAATGGAGGTACGCCACTGGTAGTATCACAAAATGAACAGATTCTGGGTGTGATTGAATTACAGGACATTATTAAACCCGGTATAGCCGAACGCTTTGAGCGCCTGCGTAAAATGGGCGTAAAAACAGTGATGGTGACGGGTGATAATCCGCTTACGGCCAAATTTATTGCCGAAAAGGCCGGTGTGGATGATTTTATTGCCGAGGCTAAGCCCGAAGATAAAATGAACTACATAAAACTTGAACAGCAAGGCGGCAAATTGGTAGCCATGATGGGCGACGGTACCAATGATGCCCCTGCACTTGCTCAGGCAGATGTTGGTGTGGCTATGAACAGCGGTACACAGGCCGCTAAAGAAGCCGGTAATATGGTTGACCTGGATAATGACCCCACTAAACTGATTGAGATTGTGGAGATTGGCAAGCAATTGCTGATGACGAGAGGAACGCTTACCACATTCTCTATAGCCAATGACGTAGCCAAATACTTCGCCATTGTGCCGGCTTTGTTCATGGTATCTATACCTGCTTTAAAGGCACTTAATATTATGGATCTGCATAGTCCGCAATCGGCCATATTATCGGCAGTGGTCTTTAACGCTATCATTATACCCTTACTAATACCATTGGCTTTAAGAGGCGTAGAGTATAAACCAATAGGCGCCAGCGCGTTGTTACGCCGTAACCTGCTGATCTATGGCCTGGGCGGTATCCTGATCCCATTTATAGGCATTAAACTAATTGATCTGCTGGTTGCAGTATTTATATAACTAATCGGATTGGAGATAGGAGAGGCGGGGCAAAAGCGCTCAGTGCCCATAAAAGCTTCAGTCTCATATCTCAAATCTAACATCTCAAATCTCAAAACAGAATGAAAACGTATTTATTGCCATCCCTTAAATTAACCATCATTTTACTGGTGATCCTGGCGGGGATATATCCGCTGGCTATAGCAGCAGTAGGGAAACTAACCCCGGGCCATGGTGATGGCCAAACCATCCAATATAAAGGCCGTACCGTTGGCTATGCCAACATTGGGCAAAAGTTTACCAAGGACGAGTATTTTTGGTCGCGTCCTTCGGCGGTTGATTATCACGCCGATGGTTCGGGCGGTTCAAACAAGGGGCCTTCAAATCCCGACTATTTAAAAGATGTGGAAAGCCGCATCCAGGATTTTATGAAACGTAACGCGGGCGTAACCCGTGCACAAATTCCAGTCGAACTGGTTACCGCTTCTGGCAGCGGGCTCGATCCCGACCTGTCGCCAGCCGGTGCAAAAATACAGGTGGCACGTATTGCACGTGCCCGTAACATGTCGGCAGAGCAGATCAATAAGATAGTCGATCTGCAAATAGAAAACCCGCTGCTTGGCATGTTTGGTCCTGCTAAGGTAAATGTGCTAAGGTTAAACGTGGCCTTAGACCAATTGAAATCAAAGAACTAAAAGCAAAAAGCAACAAATGAAAAAACTTATAACAGGAATAATATTATTAATTGGCTCTGGTGCAATGGCACAGGAAACAAAAATATCTCCCATCATCATCAACGGTTACCTGGAAACCTACTATAATTATGATTTTAACCGGCCGCTTAACAATACCATGCCGCCATTTTTATACAACTTTAACAGAAACAACGAGGTTAATTTAAACCTGGGTTATATTAAGGCAGCCTATAGTTCTGATATAGTGAGGGCAAATTTTACATTTGCCACCGGTACTTATATGAATGCCAATTACTCGGCAGAGCCTGGTTTACTGAAAAATATCTACGAAGCCAATATTGGTGTCAGGTTGTCCTCAAAAAATAACTTTTGGTTAGATGCCGGTGTTTTGCCATCTCACATTGGCTGGGAAAGCGCCGTTGGGAAGGATAACCCTACACTAAGCCGTAGTTTAGCGGCAGAAAATTCACCTTATTTTGAAACAGGAGTAAGGCTAAGCTATACTTCCAAAAGTGAAAAATGGTATTTAAGCGCTTTATTACTCAACGGCTGGCAACGAATACAAAGGGTAGACGGCAACACCACACCAGCCTTTGGTACACAGGTTACTTTTAAGCCGTCGTCAAAAATAACACTGAACAGCAGTAGCTTTATTGGAAACGATAAGCCCGACAGCGTGAGAAAGATGCGTTACTTCCATGATTTTTATGGTGCTTTTCAATTAAGCAATAAATGGACAGCTACGCTGGGGTTTGATATTGGGGCCGAACAAAAAGCAAAAGGATCATCGGCCTTTAATACATGGTACACATCGGCCCTTATCTTAAAATATGCGGCAACTTCTAAAACAAGTGTAGCCGTAAGGGCAGAATATTATGATGATAAAAATGGGGTTATCATAGCTTCGGCCACGCCTAATGGCTTTAAAACATGGGGGTTTTCGGCAAATGTAGATTATAATATTTTAAGCAACTTAATGTGGCGTGCCGAGATCAGAAGCCTGAAGAGTAAGGACGATATCTTTATTGAAAATAACAATAAGGCGATTGGCCATGATATTGCCCTAACCACTTCTTTAGCATTTAGTTTTTAATTGAATTGCCTTTGCTGAAATAAAGGATTTAACAGGAATAATTGTATCCATGAAGCTGGTATTTGTGGATACAATTTCCTTTTTCATAAAAAAATGGAAGAAAATAAAGAACAGTCTGTCGAACATTTCCTGGAACTCATCAAGCGTTCCAGGCGTGGTAAGTTTAAGATATATATTGGCATGAGTGCCGGCGTTGGAAAAACTTACCGGATGTTGCAGGAAGCACATGCTTTGCTGCGCAATGGCATCGACGTTAAGATTGGATATATTGAAACGCACATGCGTAAGGAAACGCAGGAACTGATAGCAGGCTTACCGTTAATACCACGACGGGATTTGTTTTACAGGGGTAAGCAGTTACAGGAAATGGATGTGCAGGCTATTTTATCTTTACGACCGGAAATAGTTATAGTAGATGAGTTGGCGCATACCAATATTGAAGGCAGCGCCAATGAAAAACGCTGGCAGGATGTTATCCAGCTGTTAGATGCAGGTATTAACGTAATCAGCGCGGTGAATATTCAGCACATCGAAAGTTTGTATGAAGATGTAAAAAATATTACCGGCATAGAGGTGAGCGAACGGGTACCGGATAATGTACTGCGACAGGCAGATGAGGTGGTTAATATTGATCTGACGGCCGATGAACTGGTTATTCGCCTAAAAGAAGGAAAGATATATACCAGCGATAAGATCGCCTTTGCCCTGCAAAACTTTTTCCAAAGTGAAAAAATACTGCAATTACGCGAGCTGGCCTTAAAAGAAGTGGCCACACAGGTAGAGCGAAAGATACAGACCGAGGTACCGGGTTTATTGCAAGCCAAGCGCGAACGATTGATGTGCAGCATTAGCACCAACAACGAAACAGCAAAGCTCATTATCCGGAAAACAGCTCGCCTGGCTACTTATTACAATGCCAAATGGTTTGTGGTTTATATACAAACACCCAAAGAGAGCGCAGACCGCATCGGCCTGGCCGATCAGCGGCATCTTATTAACAATTTTAAGCTGGCCACGCAAATGGGGGCCGAAGTAGTGCGTATTAAAAGCAACGTGGTGGCTAGCGGCATGCTTAAAGCGGTTGCAGATAAAAAGATCACTACACTTTGTATGGGCAAACCTCACCTATCTTTGCTAAGTATTATTTTAAAGACAGCCACCTTTAACAACCTGTTAAAAACGCTGGGCAAATTAGATGTAGATTTAGTGATACTATCATGATGAGAATGAATATTAAAACCAAACTAACGTTTGGCTTGCTTTTCCTGTTTGTAGTTATTATCTGCTTTGGCGCATTGGGTATTTACTATGTTAACCGTTTGAGCAACGATGCCGGCAAGATATTAAAGGACAACCAGATTAGTGTAGAATATTGCAGTAAGATGCTTAAGGCGCTTGATGAGATACCTGAAAATCTGTCGCAAATAGCGGTCTTTGAAAAAAATTTAAAACTGGAAGAAAATAACATTACAGAACCTGGTGAGTTTCAGGCCACCGCCGAAGTGCGCTATTTATTTGAGCAACTGAAAAAAGACCCTGCCGGATTTAATAGAATAAAAGAAATGCACCGGGCCATTTTTAAAATTGATGATGTAAATGAAATTGCCATTATTCATAAAAATGCGCGCGCCTCAAATTATGCTACAGAGGCTACGCTGTGGCTTACCATTATTGTAACGGTTTTAAGCTTAGTGGCTTTTACGTTTGTAGTTAATTTCCCTTCTGTAATTGCAAAACCTATTAGGGTGTTAACAGAGGGGATTAAAGAAATAGCAAATAAAAATTACAGCAAACGCATACACCTGGAGCAAAAAGATGAGTTTGGTACCCTTGCCGATACCTTTAATACCATGGCCGGGAAACTGGACGAATATGAACATAGCAACCTGGCCGAGATCAAAGCCGAAAAAGGAAGAATTGAGGCCATTATCAACAAAATGAATGATGGTATTATTGGCCTTAATGATAAAAACGAGATCCTATTTTTTAATTCAGCAGCAGAAAACCTGTTTGGGTTAAAGGAGAAAGATATTATAGGCAGTTACGCTGCCGATATCGCTATTCAGAATGATTTGCTCCGAACCGTTTTGCAAAACGAAACCAGTAAGCAGCTGAAAATATTTTTAGATAATAAGGAAAGCTTTTTTGTACAGGAGTCTATCCTGATTCAGAACGATCAGGTTGTAGGTGGGCGGGTAATTATCCTGCGAAATATTACGCCATTTAAAGAGTTAGATGCGGCCAAAACCAATTTTATAGCCACCATATCGCACGAGTTGAAAATCCCTTTGTTTGCCATTAACATGAGTACCCAGTTATTGGAAGATAAGCGAATGGGTGAAATGAATAAGGACCAAACAGAAGTATTGGGAACCATAAAAGCGAATGCCGAGCGCCTGTTAAAAATTACCGGCGAATTGTTGAATATGTCTCAAATAGAAACAGGACGGATACAGCTAAAGAAAGAATTGGCAAAGCCGGAAGTGATCGCTTTAAGAGCGATGCAGGCCGTTCAGCAACAGGCTACTCAATTTGGGGTGTTATTGAAAGAGAACGTAGAAAAAGATTTGCCACTGGTTAACCTGGACGAAGAAAAGACGGTTTGGGTGCTCATCAATTTCCTGAATAACGCTATCAAATATTCTTCAGAGGGTGGCATTGTAGAAGTGCATGTAAATAAAGAAAAAGAAATTATACAATTTTGGGTGGCCGATTATGGCAAGGGAATTGAAGAGCAGTATGTGGATAGGGTATTTGATAAATATTTCCAGGTTCCGGGTACAACCGAAAGATCTGGCACTGGATTAGGTTTATCTATTTCCAAAGAGTTTATTGAAGCGCAGGGGGGAAAGATATGGGTAAACAGTAAATATGGCGAAGGAAGTACCTTTGGCTTTAACATTTTAATTAACGCCTGAACATAAAATAAGGATATGACCATTGCAAATATACTATTGGTAGAAGATGAGAACGATGTTCGCTTGCTGTTAAAGCGGGTGCTCTCCTTAGAGGGCTTTGTTGTTTATGAAGCAGAGAACATCAAATCGGCATCCAAACTGCTGGAGATTGAAAATATAGACCTGGTACTATGCGATGTTAAATTGCCCGATGGTAACGGGGTAGAGTTTATTAGCAAGATAAAAGCAACTCACCCTTATATAGAGATTATTGTGCTAACCGCTTATGGAAATATACCAGACAGTGTACAGGCTATCAAGAACGGTGCTTTTGACTATATTACCAAGGCTAATGATAACCAGCGTATCCTGCCGCTGCTTTACCGTGCCTTAGAGAAAGTTAAATTAGAGAAAAGAGTTGCACAGTTAGAAAAACAAGCGGCAGACCGTTATGCTAATTTTGATTCTATCATCGGTAATTCGCTTTCTATTACCCAGGCAAAAACGCTTGCGCAAATGGCTGCGCCAACAGATGCGCCCGTATTACTTTTAGGAGAAACAGGTACAGGGAAAGAAGTTTTTGCACAGGCTATCCATTCGGCAAGTAAAAGGAATACCAAAACTTTCCTGGGACTAAATTGCAGCGCCTTTGGCAAAGATATTTTAGAAAGTGAGCTTTTTGGCCATAAAGCAGGTGCTTTTACCGGGGCCAATAAAGATAAAAAGGGATTAATTGAGGAAGCCAACGAGGGTACGTTGTTTCTGGATGAAATTGGTGAGATGCCTTTGGATTTGCAGGCCAAGTTATTACGCGTGCTGGAAACCAGTGAATTTATCAAAGTTGGAGACACCAAACAGGTTAAAGTTAATATCAGGATTATAGCGGCAACCAACCGCGATATCCAGCAGGAGATCAGCAAAGGAAAATTTAGAGAAGATTTGTTTTACCGGTTAAATTTGGTCACCATAAGCTTACCACCGTTAAGAGAGCGGCAGGATGATATTCCCTTACTGGCTAACTATTTTGTTAAAAAACTTACACGTGATGCTTATCAGCAGGTAAAAGGCATGACAAAGGCCTTTGTTGAACGGTTGCAAAAAAATGAATGGCGGGGCAATATCAGGGAATTAAGAAATGTAATTGAAAGGTCGCTTATTGTTTGCCCGGGAACCGAGTTGAGTATAGATAACTTACCTGTTGATTTACAATATAGTACCACACTAAAATCAAATACGCTTTCTGCATTTGATCTTTCCAGTGTAGAACGGGTACATATTAACCAGGTGCTGCAATATACAAAAGGGAATAAAACGCAGGCTGCTAAATTGTTGAATATCAGCTCGGCTACCTTGTATAGAAAAATTGACGAATATAAAATAGAGGGTTAAGTATCTGGAAACCTTAGTAGTATCCTGCACTCTTATACTTCGGCCAATGCCAATTATATATCAAACTAAAAAACCGCCTCATTACTAAAAATGAGGCGGTTTTCGTTACGACGGCATATCAGCATCAGTTTGATATGCTTCTGTAAACCCTAGCTGCTACTTATAGCCTGGATTTTGATCGTCGGGCGTTATTTCGGGATTCAGTTTCAATTCGGTATCAGGTATTGGATAAAGGGTATTAAATGCCTGAATTGTTCCGGATTGGGCGGTCCATTTGTTGTACTTTTTAACCCGGTCAACAAATAGTCCTGTCCTGATCAAATCGATACGGCGCCAACATTCCGCGAAAAGCTCCCTGGTGCGTTCATCCATAATATTGGTACGAAAGTCGCTTTGCGACATCATGGTCCACATTTTATCACTTGGCAGGGTACCGCCCCATGCACGGGTTCTTACTTCGTTAACTACCGCTATTGCATCACCTGTTTTGTTCAACTCATTCAAACATTCTGCATAGCATAGTTTAATATCGCCTAAACGTAACACCGGCATGTCTTTCCCAGAGTTATACATGTTGTTGAACCCAAGGCCACTATGTGTGTCGGTACGGAAATCCTCATACTTTTTTATGTGAGGTTTTAACTCATCAAAATCAGCACCCAGGCCTTCCCACGATATAATGTCGAGTGTTGGTGTAACGCCATAGTAAGTAAAATCATAGCGGATATTTTCGGCACGGCGTTGGTCGCCGTCTTCCCATATGCCACCATTAGCTACAGTTTCATAAGCGTGTATTGTTGGCACAACTTTATCATACCCCGAATAATAACAGCCATCACCAAATGTATTTTGCACGGCACGCGAGCCTATCTGGAATTGTACCTTATTGTTGTTAGGAGAAACAGGGCTGTACTGAAACTCCAGGATGGCTTCGTTGGTGTTGGATATTTTATAATCCCAAAGATTCTGGTAGGGTACCAGGGTGTATCTGCCCATCATTTTTTCAAAGCAATCGCGTGCTTTGTCAAAATCACGTAAGCCGGTTGATACCGGGGCCGACATATAGGCCTTACCCAGCATAGCCAGGGCAGCACCACTTGTTGCCCTGCCCGGATCATTTGTTTGCGGGCAAAAAGCGGCCGCCTTGGTAAGGTCGCTGATGATAAATGTCCACACATCTTTAAGGGGCTGGCGTTTAAGGCCCAATTGCGATTCGCGACTAAGGTCTCTGATGGGTATTTCGCCCCAGTACATGGCCAGTTCAAAGTCAATAAAGCCTCTTATAAAACAGGCTTCGCCTACAATGCCGGCTTCCACAGAACCAGCCTGGAGTGTAGGCTTATCAACTCCATTGATAATTTTTGCGGCTTCATTTACCAACGGCCAGCGAAGGTTCCACTGGGTGGTTACCTGGCCCTGTAACGAGTTAAGGTTGCCATCGTACCTGTCCAACCCACCTTTGGAGGCATCGCTTTTCATCTGATAGGCGCCCTGTTGGGTTTCGTCGGTACCCATCATTAAAACGGTTCCCTGCTCATCTACCCGGTTATTTAACCAGCTGGCATATACGCCCTTTAAACTTGTTTGCACCAGATTGATATCTGCATACACCTTACTTTCATCCAGTTTTGTCAAACTATCCTGGTTCAGGAGTTTTTTACAGGAAACGGAAAATATTACCGTTGCTGCAATAAATATATTTATAATGGTTTTTTTCATGATCTCTTGCATTGAAGTTTAAAATCCAAAATTTACCCCAAGAACAAATGTCCTTACCGGTGGATAACCATAGTCGCCGGTTTCCGGATCAAGCCCTTTGTATTTGGTGATACAGAACAGGTTTGAACCCGTAGCATATAGCCGTACGCGGCTGGCATGCCAGCTGCTCAGCAATTTTTGCGGCAGGTTATAGCCCAAAGTAAGTGCCGACAAACGAAGGTATGACGCATTCTGAATGGCGTAATCCAAATCAGAAGGGTTATACCTGTTATAGCTGGTATTGTCAATTACACGGGGGATATTGGTATTGGTGTTGGTTGGCGTCCACCGGTTTAACAGATCGGTTGAAGCCATGCTCGAACCAACACTATTGATCAACCCTTCGTAATAACCGCTAATTTTTTTGGCACCATGAGAGTATACAAAAACGGCATTTAAAGCAAACCCTTTGTAGGAAAGGTCGGTTGAAAAACCGCCATAGTATTTAGGGTCTTCATTACCTACAACCTGTCTGTCGTATTGGTTAACAATACCGTCTTTAACCCCATTAGGGCCAGATACATCCTGTGCAAACAAATCGCCCAGACCTACTGTTTTGCCGTTGTAATTGAGGCCTTGCCATTCTGCACGGTTTGATTCCTGTGCTATACCACCAGAACGGAGGGTATAAATGTTGTGTAGTGACTGGCCAATAAACAAGTTATTTTCACGGCTATCGCCAGAGGTGCTATAAATGGTTGTGGCGTTGCCGTATAATTGCTTCACCGTATTTTTAGCGAAGGAAACATTGCCGGAAAGCGTCCAATTCCAGTCGGCAGATTTGATCACCTGACCGCTTAAAGACAGGTCGACACCTTTGTTATTAACACGGCCGATGTTTTGTAACTGATGACTGTAACCGGTAGTGAGCGCCAGCCCGCGATCAAGCAGCAGGTTATCGTTATTAATATAAAACGCGTCGGCAGTAACAGAAAGGCGCGAGTTGAGGAAAGCCATATCGAGGCCAAGGTTAGCCTGTTTTTGCTTTTCCCAGGTGAGATCCGGATTTCCCTTTAAGCCATCGTTGGCTAATAAGGCGTTATTATTGTTCACCTTTGAGCCATATAACGTTTGGAAAGCGTAATTGGTAATATCCTGGTTACCTACAACGCCGTAACCCACCCGCAGGCTCAACTGGTTAAATATTTTCTGCTCTTTCAGAAAATCTTCTTTAGTAACATCCCATCTAACAGAAGCCGATGGGAAAATACCATATTGATGCCCTTGAGCAAACCTGGAAGAGCCATCATCACGGGCAGTAGCGGTCAGGAAATACTTGTCGTCATAGCTATACGTAAAACGGGCGATCACCGAAAAGATGGAGTAAGCATAGAAGTTTGAGCCGATGGTTGTTTTATCCTGAGCGGCAGCGCCTCCAAGATCGTAATATAAAAGATCATTACTTGCAAATCGGTCGCCCTGTGCCAGGGTATAATCAGAGGTGCGTTTACTGGCGCTGGTCCCTAATAAAGCAGAGATTCTGTGCTTAGAGTTGAAGGTTTTAGTGTAAGTGGCGGTATTATCCCATTGCCAGTACAAATCATTCCAGCGTTCGGCCTTGGCACGCGCATCCCCATTATAGTTGCGGATAGCTTCCTGTATGTTGTTTGGCGTAAAAGTAGAATAACTTTGTTGCCCGTAATCAACAGAGAAGGTTGAACGTATATCCAGGCCCGGTATTGGGTTTACGTTTATAAAATTTGATGTTACCAGGCGGTTACGGTTTTGTTTGCGGGTAATATCAAGCGCGTTGAACGGGTTAAAATTATTGTTACTGTTTTGACCAAGCGCACGGTAATATATGGTTAGGTAATTAGCTGTATACCTGGTATCCGCAGCCCGGTACGGGTCGTAGTTTAAAAGTGGGTTGGCATTAAGGGCCTGGTTATATACATCGTCATCGGCCAAATCGTCGTCGGTACGGGTATAACCGGTATTGGTGCCCACCTTTAACCATTTTTTAACTAAATAATCAGCATTAAAGCGGCCGGTATATTTATTTTGATTTACATCCTGAATAAGCCCTTTTGTGCCGGCATAACCCAAACTCAGGTAAAATGAACCTTTCTCTGTGCCACCTGCGAAACTTAAAGCATGATTTTGCTGATAACCTGTTTGTGAAATAGCTTTAAGCCAGTCGTAGCTTTTACCACTGTTGTTGGTATCAAACTCTTGCTGTGAGAAAGCGAGGTTGGTTTTTAGCAAAGTGTTATCAACGTAGTTCTGCCTGTTAGCATCAGGATTATCCTTGATGTAACCGTTTGCATAGGCATCCACTCTTAAATCAAACAATTGTTGGGCATTCATGGTTGCAGGCATTTTGGCAAAGTTGGAGAACCCCGCCCAGCCATCGTAGGTGATGGTTCCATCGCCAGATGTTTTCTTGCCTTTTTTTGTGGTGATAACCACAACGCCATTTGCACCGCGTGAGCCGTAAAGGGCAGTGGCAGACGCATCTTTTAAAATGGATACCGAGGCTACATCGTTCATGTTGATGGAATTAAAGCCACCCAGGTTGTTTTCCATAATTAAACCATCAACTACATAAATAGGCGTTGAGCCAGAGTTTATGGTGTTGGTGCCGCGGATTTTGATGACAGCATCATCGCTTGGTTTTGAGCCGCCGCCAATAAATACACCAGCCACACGGCCTTGTAAGGCGTCGTTAACATTAGTAACCGGGCGTTCCTGTAATGTTTTAGCATCTACATTACTCACAGCGCCGGTAAGGTCGCCTTTTTTGAAGGTTGCGCCCACCACTACAATTTCTGCAAGGCTATTGTTTGATACTATCATGGTAATTTTCATTGGCTCTGCCGTAGCAATCACCTCCTTTGGCTCAAAGCCAATAGCGGTAACGAGCAACGTAGTACCCGGGCTTACATTTAGCGAAAAATTACCGTTAACATCTGTAATTGTTCCGGTTTTGGTACCTTTAATAGTTACTGTAACACCGGGAGCCGGCAATCCTCTATCATCTACAACGTTACCCGTGATAGGGGCTTGGGTCATATCAAGATCAACTTTTTTGGTGGTTACTTCAGAAGTGTTATTACTGATCACTATCACATCGCCCGAAACTTCATAAGCCAGGTTAAGCGGCGTAAACAGTTGGGTTAATACGCTTCCTAATGGTTTTTCTTTAAATGAAGCATTTACCTTTTGGTTATCATTGATCAGGGCCGGACTAAACACAAAGTTAATGTGGTAATTTTGCTCCAGCTTTTTTATTACCGTTTTCAAGGCGGTATTGCTTTCGTTTACAGTGATCTTCGTATCTAAAATAGCTTGCGCTTTACCATCTTTTGCTATGGCGCTTCCTAATAATGAGAGACTTAATGTTAACTGTAAAAATGTAATCTTCATTATTTTTATGAGTATCGGTTTATATTTCATAATTTTAATTTGGTTAATAATTAATTTAGTAACTAACAAGAAAGCCCCGCCTCAACCGCCTGGCGGTTACAGTAAAATGGGATGTTAAAACATTTTTGGGGCTAAAATCTGGACCGGCAATACCGCAAATATTGTCGGTTTTTTATTTGATGGGTATTTGGGTAATGTTTCTTTCTACATTCTTTGTTTTAATTGGGTTAATAGTTGGTTGATAATTGGTTAATTGGATATAATATCATTTGTTTTGGGCGCTTATTACTATTCGGCCGTCTATAAACTCGCATGAAGCATTAACTGCCTTGCATATTAGTTTAACCTTTTCATCCAGCGGCCTGTCAGATAGTGACGCATTCAGGCTGATATTGCCAAGCAGGGCTTTATCGTATTCTATATGTACGCCGTAAACCCTGTTGATCTTTTCAACAATTACCGAGAATGGTGTATTATCAAAAGTAAATTCTTTTTGAGCGATCTCTTTTGACAGGATCAATGGCACCGGCAGCGTTTCCTTTTTAAATTTTAATTGATAAGTTACCTGTTGGTTGGGGATTAATGTAACTGAGTTTTGATTGTCTGAAGAACTATCTGTAGCCTTTTTTGCTTTATAAACCAATACTTTACCGGTATTAACAATTACTTTAAACTCCTGCTTATCTTTTTGAGATTTTACGGTAAAACTTGTGCCCAGCACCCGTACTACCATGTTGCTGCTATGTACCTGGAAAGGTATCGCCGGATTTTTGTGAACCTCAAAAAAAGCCTCGCCATCCAAAAAAACCTCTCTCGCCTTTGTAAACGATTTGAGATATTTTATGCCAGATCCTGGTTTTAAAACTGCAAGACTGCCATCGCTCATCCGTATTAATTTTGAATCGGTTGATGTGTTGATTATGCTAAAATATTCGCTACCTGGTTTACCTGGCAGCTGTTGCTGTAACTGAGGCCCGCCAGCTTGCCGTGTTTTAACAAATAGTACCCCAACCAAAATAAAAGCCAATAAGATGGCAGCAACTTTAAGATATTTCGAAAAGTTAAATTTTAAAGCAACAACATTATCATTTTGAGGTTTGTGTTGCAGTTGGTTTTTAATATATCCAACAAGCTCATCTACTTCGGTATCGCTTAGGGTGGTATCAAGCGGTTGTACGGTAATGGAGGATACAATACGACGAGCATTTTCTACTACAGATTTTTTGTCTGGGTTATTTAATAGCCAGTCATTCCAGAATGCATTGTGCTCATCTGCGCCTTTTAAAACCCAGTTAATAAAAAAATCGTCATGCAGAAAATCCTCTACCTCGTAGTTTGTATAATTGGTCACGGTAACTGTATAATTGGTTTATAGTATATATATTCCAAAACAGTTAGATATTACCCCTCTTAAAACTAAAAAATTAAAGGATTTAAATAGATTTATTATAACCGTCTGATTAACAGTTATGTATTTTTTATAGATTTTTGCTCCAGAAAACCAATAAGGCTATCAACCACTCCGAACGGAAGTTTTTATAAGCCTTTTGCAATAAGTTGTGTACCGATTGTTTGCTGATTTCCATGATCTGGGCAATACTATCAAAATCAACGCCTTCGTAAAACCGCAGGTACATGATCTCGCGCTGGCGTGGTGGCAAGGCATTAAGTATTTGTTTGATCTTGTGCGAAAGTTCTACACTCTCCAGATCAGTTATCATTTTAGATTCGATATTAAATTCAACCAGAAATTCATAGTTTTCATCGAGCGCCTCGCCCCTGTTCCATTTAGATTGCTCTCTGAAAATGCGGAGCCGTACCGCCTTAAACAAATACCATTTTACGGCCTGGGTTGGGCTGATCTTTAATCTTCTGTTCCAGAGCTCCAAAAATACATCCTGCACGCAATCCTTTAAAAAATCCTTATCCTGGCAAATGCGGAAACCGTAGTGAAACAGTATTTTTGAGTATTTTTTTATGAGCTGTGTATAAGCAATTTCGTCACCAGCCCTAAACATATCCCAGAGTTCGGAATCGTCAGTAACTGCTAAAAACCGTTGCTCAGGTATCATTTTCAGAATGTTTATTTTATACAATTAGCCAGTGTAAATATGGCTAAATAATTCAAAGTTATTTAAAAGATCGCTTAACCTAAACATTTACGATATTAGAAGCGAGATACAACCACCTGTATTATATAGATTGCGACCAAAGCAATTAATGAACCTTTTACAAGGCGATTTTAAAGTTCTATTAACAGTATATCATTTAACCAGGTACATAATTGCGACTTGGTTAAATGGCCATAACTTCCGTAATAACTCTAATATTCGCATTTGTTCAATTTAATGGCAGGCAAACCATGATACAGCAAATTGGAGCTATTGGTTTTTGCTAGCTAAAGCCTGCGCCAGGTCTTTTATCAAATAATCGGGCTCTTCTAAACCAATATACATTCTTATGAGTTGATGATGTTCGTCATCGGTACGGTATTGATTTTCAGGGATGGATGCAATAGATGGCACTATTAAACTTTCGTGACCACCCCATGAAACAGCTATCATAATATGTTTTAAACGGTTACAAAAATCTTCAATTTTAGAAAGAGAGGAGTCTTTTAATATAAAACTAAACAGGCCCCCACAGCCTTGCATTTGCTCATGAGCCAATGTTAACTGATTAAAGCTGGCACTAAAAGGCCATAGCACTTTCTGTATAGCTTCATTAGCTTCCAGCCATTGGGTAATAATTTGGGTGCTTTCAAAACTGCGCTGCAAGCGCAAAGGGAGTGTGCGCAGTCCCCTGAGTAATAGCCATGCCGAATGTGGAGACAGGGCAGGACCGAAGTTCATAAACTCGTTTTCAAAAATTTGCTTTATAAGTGCTTTGCGGCCGGTTATTACACCTGCAACAACATCAGAATGACCGCCAATATATTTGGTTGCAGATTGCGCAACCAGGTCGATCCCCAAATTGATGGGTTGTTGAAAAAGCGGAGTACAATAACTATTATCTATCATTGTTAATATCCCTTTTGATTTTGCCAAACCGGCAACTTTTTTAATATCCTGTAACTGGTAAGTTAAGGTGTTGGGGCTCTCTAAAAAAATAAGGCGAGTTGAGGGTAATATGGCATTTTCGAAATTGCTAAAATCGGTACCATCAATAAGTGTGGTGGTAACATTGAACTTTGGTAAAAACGATTTGAAAAACTTTGATGTCCAGCTGTATGCATCATCAATAGCAATAACATGATCTCCGGATTTTAGCAGCGATAACATCGAAACAGTTATAGCAGCAATGCCGCTGTTAAACAATAAGGCATCCTCGGCACCATCAAGTGCTGCCAGTTTTTTTCTTAAAATAGTAAGTGTTGGATTTTGGCCGCGCGAGTATAAGTTGGTATCAAATTCACAGGTCATGGCTTGCCTTATATCGGCAACCGTTTTAAAAGCGAAGTTGCTTGATTGCATAATAGGCGGCGAAACAGCGTTGAAGTAATTTTCCCTGTCTTCGCCAAGTTCATTTAAAATAAATGAAAGATCCATAGTTAAGGTATTGAAATTGATTTTTGGCCGCGTTTGGTAATAAAATATATAATAAGGCCTATTGCAAATGTACAAAGGCATATAAGCGAGGCCATGGGGTTATCTATAAAAATAGATATGGTAACAAACCAATAAGTAATAATAAAAATAAGTGGTATAAGCGGGTACCATTTAATGGTGTATATGCCGTTACCATCCAGCTGTTTGGTTTTTTTTCGTAAAATAAAAATAGACATGGCGGCCGTTGAAAGGCCTATGGTGTCAAAAAACATTACGTAGCTCATCATCTTTTCAAACGAGCCCACAAAAAAAAGGATAATTAAAACAGCTGCTACAAAAAAAGTTAATCCAAACTCCTGCACCTGTGTTTGGGGGTTTACATGCTTAAATATTGGGGGTAGTATGCCATCTTCGGCCATGGCATAGTATACCCGGGGGTTGGCCATTATATTTACATTGATAAAGGCCAGTACCGAAACAAACATCAGCAGCGAGATGATCTTATACCCGGTAGCACCAAAAATAACACCGGCTAAAGTGGCGGCTAAGGCCGGCCGGTGTTGTATACCGCCAATGCCCAAAACATAATAGTATGCAAAATTTATAAGTATATATAAACTTATAACTACCGCCATCCCCCTAAAAATGGCTCTTGGAATGTTAACCTTGGCGTTAATGCTATCGCCTCCAAAATTAATGGTTTGCTGATAGCCGCCGTAGGTAAAAAATATGGCTATTAAACTTACGCCAAAGCCGCGTATACTATTGTTGCCGGCATATTTATATAGATGAATAGGTGCGTTAGGTGCCGGATTTTTAAAAACTGCCATACACAACACTAATATCATTCCTATTTTAAACAGCGCGAGCACGTTTTGGGTGCGTGCGCTCACCTTAATACCAATAAGGCTAATAAAATATAAAACAAGCACCGAGGTAATAGACATAATTTTGATGCCGGTATCATTTTGCAGGTGGTGTGGCATTATAATTGGGTTAATATACTCGGCGCCTATAAGTGCAACGGCTGCAACCGAGGCCGCGTTGCTGATAACCAATATCCAGTTGATCATGAACGCGAATGCGGGATGAAAGCAATACGAAAAAGTTTTATAAAAACCTCCGGTGTGAGGGTACCTGGCACCTATTTCGGCAAAAGTGAGTGCTCCGCATAAACTTATAGCCCCGCCAAAAAGCCAGGCCCCGAAGTATAAAAAAGGATTGCTTAAATGGGCGGCCACCTGGGTAGGGGTGGCAAAAATTCCCATACCAATAACCAGGCTGATAACGATCATTGACAGATCAAAACGGTTAAGCTTTGGAATTATGCCCATATAAATTTGCAGATATCAATAGTTGTTTTTTTACAAAGTAGGGTAAGTTACTAATTTGGGTACTTATTAAACAACAAGGTAAAAGGTTTTATCATCTTTTACAATAATTGTTAGATAAACAGTAAAACGGTAGAATCATTTATTATATTTAACCGCAGAATATTATTATAAACCTAAAAGCCTTAAAATCCTTTTCAAAAACGTTAAATATTGTTAATAAATTTTGAGTTGAGATGTTTTGGGGCCTCGCAGGTTCATAAAATTATAATTTTGAAAGAAAGCATTTGTTTGTTTTTAAGAAAGTAAACATAGCGGAACTATAGCAACATGATGAACAAAAAAATATCGATAAAAGATATTGCAAAACTTACCAATACTTCTATAACTACGGTATCGTTTGTTTTAAATGGAAAAGGGCGTATAAGTAAAGAGATCTCAAAAAAAATATTAGACGTAGCTCAGCAAAACGGTTACGAACCTAACCGTATGGCCGTAGGTTTACGCACAGGAGTATCAAAAGTTATCGGGCTAATTGTTGAAACAATTGGCGGCCCGTTTTTTGGAGCAATGGCCAAAGTAATTGAAGAAGAAGCAGAAAAGGCGGGCTATGGGGTTATTTACTGTAGTACCAATAACAATATTCAAAAAGGGAAAGATGTTATCCGGATGCTTTCGCAGCAACTGGTTGATGGCTATATTATAACCCCGATGAAAGGTTTGGAGAAAGAAATTCAAAACCTGGTGGCTAACGAAAAGCCTGTGGTGCTGATAGATGGCTATTTCCCGGGGTTGGATATACCTCATGTACTGGTTGATAATTATAACGGCGCCTATGATGCCGTAAAGTTTTTGGCAAATTCGGGCTACAAAAATATTGGCCTGGTTACGGCCGATCTTGAGCTTATTCAACTACAGGATAGAACGCAGGGGTACAAGGATGCTTTAAAAGCAGCCGGTTTTAAAGATGATAAAAAGATGATCTTTAAATTGCCTTTTGATATGGAGCGGGAAGCAGCGGTAGATGCTATAAAAGCTTTTTTGAAACAGCAAAAGCAAATGGACGCGGTGTTTTTTACTACCAACTATTTGGGTACAATGGGGCTGCAAAGTATCACAGAGCTTAAGCTGAACATTCCGGCCGATTTGGCCGTCATTAGTTTTGATGATAATGAAATTTTTAATTTGTACCCGCCGGGTATTACCACCGTTAGGCAACCTACCTATGAAATAGCCAAATCGGCAATTGATGTGTTACTATCCCAAATGAGTAACGAAAAGTACGATATTTCCAAAATTAAACTTCAGATTCCGGCTCAATTGGTTGAGCGTGGTTCAACTACATTAGTTAATTAAATCTTTCCGCCAAATACGTTTATTTTCTGTGATGACTAGTGGTTTTTAACTGTCAGTTTTCAGTTTTGTAATTTATTGTTGAAAATAATTTATAAAATAGCTGCATTTGTTATTGATTTGTTTGATTTTGTATACTTACTGTTGAAGATATCGAATTTTTTTCATGTTTATTATAAAAAGTGAAGAATTTTTTTGGTAAAACATTTTACTAATATTATATTTGAATTATCCTATTGTTAAAAACGTGTGCGCGTGTTGATAAAACGTTTTATCATTGGTTTAATAAAATTCGGTTACTCCTGTGTTTCAAAGGGATGATTGATGGTTCTAAAACTTAAATAAAAACCACCTATGATTAAATTTTACATGTCTAAATCCGGCGCTGCCAATTAGCGGCTGCAATCTTGTTTTGTATGCTTCGCCTTGCCGGAGGGGTTAAGATGCAATTCACGAGATCTTTTCTGATGTTTTCGCGATTGCGGTAACGTGCAATTTGCCATTGTTTTTTATTGATATAAAATTATTCCTTAATAGTAAGTGAATACGCCACTGCTCGGTTGCTAAATCGTGTTAGTGAAGTATTGCCTCAATTTTAGGTCTTGCCTTTTGTTATCTCAGCAATTAACTAAATAACATATATGATTCATTTTTTTAAACACTTAACCACCAACTTATGAATGTATTAAAACGAACCAGGCAGGTACTATTAATGCTTTGTGTTGCCGCAATGTTTTGCGCGGGCTGTAAAAAGGACAAGGTACGGCATTATGATCTGCTGCCTCCCGATCCGGAAGACGTAACCGCACAGGGGGCATTATCAACAAATATTGAAAACACAGGTGGCCCGGATGCAACCGAAGGCTCAACAAGAGTAACCGACGGTGATACCGGCACAAAGTTCTTGATTTTTACCTACGATCCAACCTTTTACATTCAGCTGAAATTTAAAGTAGCACAACACATCGCTACTTACTCGCTTACCTCAGCAAATGATTCGCCGTCACGAGATCCAAAAGATTGGAACCTTTCCGGCTCAAATGATGGTGCAACATGGACGGTATTGGATACTCGTACCGGCGAAACCTTTGCCGCCCGTGCGCAAACAAACACCTATGATTTTACCAATGCGTCATCCTATACTTATTACAGGCTGAATATCACCGCAAATGGCGGAAGCGCATTATTCCAGATGGCCGAGTGGCGTGTAGTTAACTATCCTGTAACTACAACCAAATAAGCACACTGTATAAACCCAACCCAATATTCACACAACAAATAAAGAAATTATGTCAAAAATTCGACTCCTTAATCTTCTTGTTGCCAAGTTGAAAAATAATAAACTCCTGCATATAGCTTTTATATTCATGGCGTTTATTATACAGGCTCACGCACAGGAAACGCTAAAAATAACCGGAACGGTTAAAGATGAGCTTAACATGCCGCTTCCCGGAGTAAGTGTAAAAAACCAACGTTCCAAAAAAATAAACATTACCGATGTTAATGGTAAGTACAGCATTGATGCAGTACGCGGCGATTCATTAATAGTAACCTATATTGGTTATCGTACTTATAGCACTGTAATTAAAGATGTAATTAACATTACCATTTCTTTACAGGCGGCAGAAAACAGCTTAAACGAGGTTGCTATTGTTGGTTACGGCCAACAGAAGAAAATAAGCCTTGTTGGCGCGCAATCAACCGTTAATCTGGAAGATATTAAGCAACCGGTAGCCAATTTAAGCGCAACGCTTGCAGGTCGCATCAGCGGTTTGGTTGGTGTGCAGCGATCTGGCTTACCAGGTCAAAACGGCGCCGATCTTTGGATTCGTGGTATCTCTACTTTCAACGCTAATAACAATGCGTCTCCGCTGATCATTGTCGACGGTGTACAAGGCAGAGACATTAACGGGCTTGACCCCGAAGATATTTCTTCATTTACCATTTTGAAGGATGCATCTGCAACAGCGGTATACGGTGTATCTGGCGCTAACGGAGTTATTTTGATAAACACTAAAAAAGGTACCAACAGCAAACCGGTGTTAATGTTTAATTACAACCAGGGTATCACATCGTTTACAAAAACTCCCGAGCTTACAGATGGTATTCAATATATGATGCTAAGGAACGAGGCCCGTTTGGCCAGCGGTCAAACTAAAGAGTATAGCAACAATTATATTAACTCAACCATCCAAAATGCCGACCCTAACCTTTACCCTAACGTAGACTGGATGAAGGCTTTATTTAACAATACGGCACAAAACAGGCGGGCTAACTTTAGCGCACGCGGCGGATCTGAAACGGCAACCTATTATGTATCGGGAGCTTATTATGATGAGGAAAGTTTGCTGAAAACGGACAACTTACAAAGTTATGATGCAAGCACAAGGTTTAAACGTTATAATTTTACATCAAACGTTTCCATGAACTGGACAAGTACTACCAAGTTTGACTTAGGTGTGCAAGGCTACATAACCAATACCAATTATCCGGGTGTAAGCCCTAATAGCGCGTTTGCCGATGTAATGCAAACCAACCCGGTACTTTACCCGGTTATGTACCCGGGCAACCTGGTGCCGGGAGTAAGTTCGGCCGGTGCACAGCCTAACCCATATGCCGAGATCACACAAACCGGATATTCCAATATTTTTAGTAACCAGGTTTTGTCGAATGCAAGGTTAACACAGGATTTGAAATTCTGGGTTCCCGGTTTAACATTTAGCGCCTTGTACTCATTTGATGTTTACAATACACATACCATTAACCGTACCCGCACCAGGAGTTGGTACCAGATAAACAGAAGTAACCCATATAATGATGATGGCTCAATTAATTTGAATGTAATTCAACAAGGGACAGATCAACTTGGTTTTAGCCCAACAGGTGATGCTAATGGCACACGTCAGTACTATACCGAGGCATCGTTGAATTATGATAAAAATATTGACAAAAAAAATCACATAACCGCATTGGCATTGTTTAATCAAAGGGAACAACTGTTAAATTCGGCAACAGATTTAACCGGCTCTCTTCCTTATCGTAGCCAGGGTTTGGCTGGCAGGGTTACGTACTCTTATGATAACAAGTATTTTGCCGAAGGTAACTTTGGTTATAATGGTTCTGAAAACTTTGCACCCGCTAAAAAGTTTGGATTTTTCCCATCTTTTGGCGTAGGATGGGTAATATCTAACGAGAAGTTTTATGAGCCTTTAAAAGGCGTTATTGATTTTGCAAAGGTCAGGTATTCTGATGGTATTGTGGGCGACGGAGGTGTGCAAGCTGGCGGTACTGGCAGGCGATTTGGCTATTTGACATTAGTTAGCACTGGCGCAAGTGGTTATACATTCGGTAATGGCACTTCGGCCGGTAATACGGGATATGGCGGAACAGCTATTACCAGTTACGGTACTGATGTAACCTGGGCAAGATCGCACAAAAGGGATTTAGGTTTAGAGATCCAGGCATTCAGATCATTATTTTCATTAACTGTTGATTTTTTCAACGAAAGAAGAAGCGGTGTGTTTTTAGACCGAGCTTCATTACCTGCAATTGTAGGGCTTAGCAGCCAACCTACAGCTAACCTTGGTATCATAACAAACAAAGGTATTGATGCAACAGTAGCGCTTAACCCTACCAAAATAGGCGCATTTACACTTGATGTACGTGGTACCTTTACTTATAACCGCGATAAGGTTATTGAAAATGACCAAGCCCCACAGCCTTTTCCGTATATGGAAAGACGAGGCACCAATTACCTGGCAACCTTTGGTTACGTAGCTACCGGTCTTTTTAAAAACCAGGCAGAGATTGATGCTGCTCCATCTCAATCGGCACTTGGTACAGTACGTCCAGGCGATATCAGGTACAAAGATTTAAATGGCGATGGTAAAATTGATGCCAATGACGTTACGCGTATTGGTAATGGTGACGTGCCTACAACAACTTACGGTATCGGTTTCAATTTACAATACAAAAACTTTTACATCGGTGTATTCTTCCAGGGTGTAGCTGGTGCCGATAGGTTGCTTAGCGGCGATGGTATTATACCATTTAACAATAGCACCGGTGCCGAGCGGAGTAACCTTTTTGAGGTTGCCGAAGACAGGTGGACACCGGAGAATCCTAACCCAAATGCTTTTTACCCTCGCCTGGCTTATGGCAACAGTGCTAATAAAAACAACGCGGTGGCATCATCATGGTGGGTTAAAAATATCGATTTTATCCGTTTAAAAACGGCCGATTTAGGTTATAATCTTCCTAAAGGGTTTCTTAAAAACATTGGTCTTAAAAGCTCCCGCGTATATATGCAAGGCTTAAACCTATTATACTGGAGTCCTTTCAAATTATGGGACCCGGAGCTTAACACCTCCAATGGTACCGCTTACCCTAACATAAGAACATTAACACTGGGCGTTCAAGCTAATTTTTAAAGTATAAAAAGTATAACTAACACAAAATGAAAAAAATTACATATATAAGTTTGTGTGTACTCGCGCTAAGCCTGGGTTCATGCAAGAAATATCTGAGCCAGGTTCCGGATGATATCATCACAACAGATAAGATATTTACTTCTAAAACCAATACAGATAATTTTTTAGCTAATATTTACAGTGCCATACCCGATGAGTTAACGCAGCGATACAATGGAACAAGTAATTCTGGACCGTGGACAGCATCATCTGACGAAGCTAAATACAACTGGGATTTTAATTATAGCAATAACATGAACGCCAGCACCTGGAGCAACACCGATGGTGATGTAGCAGTTTATTGGAATAACTATTATATAGCTATCCGTAATGCAACTTACTTTATACAAAACATTGATAGCGCCAACCCTGTAGAAGTAGATGTAAACTTAAAGAAAACCTATAAAGCTGAAGCACGTGGCTTACGTGCGCTTTACTATTACTGGCTATTACGCACTTACGGTCCGGTGCCTATTGTGGGTGATAAGGTGCTGGATATCAATGCGCCTATTGTCGATTTAAGACTGGCCCGTACGCCTTTTGACCAAGGGATTGATTATGTTGTGTCTGAACTTGATGCATCTGCTACTGATTTAGAAGCAACTCCGGCAACAGGTCAATACGGCAGGATCACAAGCGGAATTTGTAAAGCGTATAAGGTTGAAGCTTTGTTACTTAAGGCCAGCCCGCTTTATAATGGTAATACTGATTTTGCATCGTTAAAAAATCACGATGGTACAGCATTAATAAGCCAATCTGTTGATGTAACCAAATGGACTGCCGCTGCTGCTGCTGCCAAGGAGTTCATAAATGCATTTGTGCCAACTACTTATAGTCTTTATACGGAAACAGATCCCGATCCTTTTATTGCTGCCTATAAATCATGCCGCGATGTGGTAACTACAGACTGGAATAGTGAGTGGATCTTTGCAAGATCAAACAGTGGCAGTTATACACAGTATGACCGTACTCCAAAACATGTTGGAGCGGCTTCTCCAAGTTCTGCCAATCAGGGTGGAGGGGCATTGGGTGTAACACAAACTATGGTTGATGCTTATTTTATGGCCAATGGTTTGCCTATTACAGATCCTGCTTCAGGTTATGTTTCAAGTGGTTTTTCGAGCTTTAAAGCACCCTTTGACGTAGCCGCCAGAAATACTTATAATCAATGGGTAGGTCGCGAGCCTCGCTTTTATGTGGGTGTAACCTACAATGGAAGTTATTGGTTAAACCAGGTAACGGGTTCAACACTTATTACTGATTTTACTTACAATGGCAACTCCGGTCGTGTACAAAGTACGTCAGATGTAACACCTACAGGTTACATACCACGTAAAGATGTAACCCAAAGCGACGGATCAAGAGGTGCAATTATGTTAAGGCTCGCTAATATCTATTTGGATTATGCTGAAGCACTCAACGAGTCGGCCCCTGGCGATGCAGATATCTTAAAATACATTAACCTTATTCGTCAACGTGCCGATGTTCCGGCGTATGGTAGCACAACATTACCTGCTCCTGCTGGCCAGGCTGCTATGCGTTTAGCAATTCAAAACGAACGTCGTGTAGAATTGGCTTTTGAAAATGTGCGTTATTTTGATACCCGCAGATGGAAAATAGCTGCAACTACAGATGCCGGTCAATTTTTCGGTATGGATATGAGCAAAAGCGATAATAGTTTTTATAATAAAACACTTTTAGAAACCCGCGTATTCAAAAAAGAACGCGATTATTTGTTCCCGGTACCTAATGATGAGGTGTTAAAGAACAATAACATGGTTCAAAACCCAGGTTGGTAATATAAAAACCGCCGGTAATAAAATATCCCCTGCTTTGTTACCGGCGGTTAATTACGGTTTTATTCATAATGTAAAGTATAACCGTTTAAAAATAAAACACATGTGAGCCTGCTATCTGCTCTGGTTGTTAATAAAGTATAATCTTACTATAACCTATCTATCAAAAATGAAACAAACATTCCTTTTTTTATGCCTGCTTGGTTTAATAGCCGGGTGTAGCAAAAAAACAGTTACAATACCCAAAACGCCGGCGGTAAATATAGACCCCACTGCGCCAATGGCTACATGGCAAGAGCATTGGTTTGAACATGTGCAACTGCTTAACGTAGTAAGCTATGATACCAGCGTTGCAGTTTATTATGATAAAGACGTACACCCCGATATTACCTGGCCCAAAAAATATATGGCCCAGGCCTGGGATTATACCAAAAAAACGTACGGCAGTTTTGGTGCCGATTCGAGGTTATTTGTAATTTATCACGCTGGTAAATATGGCGGTGGGCACCCTTCAACTTATATGGATGCCAGTCACGATTATCATAACGTAACAGATTGTGGTTCTAACGATCCTAACGCCTGGACAGCGGGTACCGGTAACGACATTGATTTATCTACCCACGAAATTGGACACATAGTAGAAGGTGCATCAAAAGGCGTACATGGCTCACCGGCATTTGTTATCTGGCACGATAGCAAATGGATGGAAATTTATCAGTACGATGTTTACCTGGGCCTTGGGCGTAATGATGATGCAGTACGCTGGAGTAACATGAAATTATCAACCTCAGATGATTTTCCGCGGGCGGGTACACATTGGTACAGGGATTGGTTTTTACCAATATATACCCAGCACGGACAAACAAAAGCATTGAATAATTTTTTTACGCTGTTGGCAAAATACTTTCCTAAGCACACGTTTAATAACGGTGTGCAAAACTACCCCGAATACTCCAGGGATTTAAACCTGGGCGAGTTTATACATTTTTGGAGTGGCGCGGCCGGTGCCGATTTGGCGCCGCTGGCTTTAACTGCCTTTGGCGATAAAGATGAGCACGGTAATAGCTGGGCTCTGCAACTGGAGCAGGCAAAAAAAGATTTTCCGGGTGTTACTTATTAAAAATCAGATTATGTTAAACTGCCGGGTTAATATTAAACAAGATTAAAACGTTGCGACATTATAATTAACAAATAACTATACATACACAAAACCATGAAGAAAGTAATTTTTCTGAGCACATTTTTAATTTTTGCAATTAGCGCTGTAAGTAATGCGCAGAGTACCGAGGTACTTAACAAAAAAGGGTATAAACTAACCGTTATAAACCAGGATGCCGCCTTTGATAAGGCCGAGATAGTTAAATTGGAGGAAACCTTTTTTGAGGTATACCCCAGGTTGGAGAAGGAGTACAACAAGAAAACCTTAAAGGAAGTAACTTTTTTAATTGACACTGCTTATGGCGGCGTGGCCGAAACAGGTGGTGGTGTGGTAAAATTCAGCTCAAAATACATGACCAAACATCCTAAAGATATTGATGTAGTTACCCACGAGGTAATGCACATTGTGCAGGGTTACGGTGATGGTGCCGGGCCGGGATGGTTAACTGAAGGCATTGCAGATTATGCACGTAACAAATTTGGCGTAGATAACGCCGGTGCAAACTGGACTTTACCTGCCTTTAAATCGACCCAAAACTATGATAATGCTTACCGTGTTACCGCCCGTTTTTTAATTTGGATAGAAAAAAATGTTAAACCTAACCTGGTAAAAACATTTGATAAGCAATTACGTGATCATACTTTTACTGATGATAGCTGGAAAAAAGAAACCGGCAAAACAGTTGATGAACTTTGGGCTGCTTACGCTGCAAACCCAGCTATATAAATTCCTGATAAGGTAAAATGAAGAAATTACTTTTAGTACTGCTCTTAAGTCCTGTAGCTAATTTACAGGCGCAAACGCATTCATCCGAGAAATTAGTACCGTACGTACGTCCTATTATAGGTACCCAGCGCATGGGGCACGTGTACCCGGGAGCCACGG
>NZ_JACHCR010000012.1 GCF_014205845.1 Mucilaginibacter cryoferens | reverse complement strand
TAGGAGACTACTACGTTGATAGGTCATAGGTATAAAGGTGGTGACATCATAGCCGAGTGATACTAATTGCCCGAAGCTTTCTCATAGCAGGTAATAAATGGTTATACGTCATACGTTTTACGTAGTACGTATAACCGAGAAAAACTAATACTGTTGTTTTCTTTACTCAAGAACTTCTTTCAATAATATGTCAATAGATGTGAGCTATTAGATGTGAGATATGAGACCTGGCGCAAGTCAATCTCCATACTCAAATCTCCATACTCAAATCTAAAAGAAATTCAGGTGCCTATATCGGCGGTGTCTACCTCTTCCCATTCCGAACAGAGAAGTCAAGCCCGCCAGAGCCGATGGTACTGCGGTAAAACGTGGGAGAGTAGGTCGGTGCCCAATCTTAAAAGCCGAAAGGCTGAATCGCGAAAGCTCTTATCTTAACAGGTAAGGGCTTTTTGCGTTCGTATACTTTGCAACCTGATCCAGCCCACAGGCAATAAGGTGTTCGCTTTTGACTAACACTGTTCGGGTGTTCGGGGCCGAACACTTAACGTGAAGGTAGTCAGTATGATAGGTGTTCGGGATAGATCAGAATTTCTTTTTGTTGATGATCTCCATAAATCCATCCCTAAACTTTTCACTAACGGGTATTCGTTTATCAGCTATATAAATATGGTTGTCTTCAATTTTGCTAAGCTGTTCGTAGTTAATTATATATGAGTTATGCACCCTAACAAAAGGAGGGTTAAGCTGCTCCTCTATATCTTTTAGGCGGCGGTATATCAATAATTGCTCCGTAGTAGTTACTAACCTTACATAATCTTTCTCCCCTTCAAAATATAGGATATCCTTAAGAACTATTTTTCTTAAAACCTTGCCTGATTTTACGAAAAAATAATCCAGACTATGCTCCACGCCAGGGGATGGTTCCCGTTCACGTTTTAGGAAATATTGCTCTATTTTTTGTACCGATGAGAGAAAACGTTTTAAAGTAATGGGTTTTAAAAGATAATCTATTGTTTCAAATGCATAACTCTCTACCGCATATTCGGAATAAGCGGTGGTGAAAACAATTTTGGTTTGGGGTGGTAGCAAGGCGGCAAGTTCTATACCCGTTAGTTGTGGCATATTAATATCCAGAAAAATAAAATCAACCTGGTTCTTTTTTAAAAAGGCAAGTGCCTCCAGGGCATCGTAACACCTGGCTTTTAGCGTCCATGTTGTACTTTGGTTAATTAGTAGTTCTACAAGGGCAACAGCATGGGGTTCGTCGTCAACAATTATGCAGTTTAAGTTCATAAAAGCGGAATTTTTAAAAATGCGGTAAATGATTTTTCTTCCTTATCAATTTCCAGCTCAAAATTAGAGCCATATAGCATTTTAAGCCTTTGCGTTAAATTGGCTATCCCAAATCCGTTGGGCTGAGTGGTTACTATTGTTTCGGTTAGGGGATTACTGGTTTTAAAGAGCAGGTAGCCATTTTTTTGGGTCAGCGAAATAGTTATCGGGTTTTGCTTCCGCGACTTATCGATCCCGTGTTTGAAAATATTCTCTACAAAGGTCATCAGCAACATAGGAGGGATGCGAAGGTCTGGATTATACGCCTTCTCAAAACTAATACTGGCGCCATGCCTGATCCTGATTTTTTCAAGCTCCATGTAATTTTCAATAAATGCAACTTCGGTGGCTATTGGCACCACATCTTTTGGGCTTTCGTCAACAAAATAGCGCATGATATCTGAAAGCCGCTCTATCAAACCGGCCGACGTAGGATCGACCTTATAAACCTTGTAATAAATGTTATTTAGGGTATTGAACAGGAAGTGCGGTTGTACCTGCGATTTGAGTAAATTGAGTTCGGCCTGACTTTTTTGTAACAGTATTTCCTCGGTTTGCTGCTTTAAAGTGAAGTAAGCAATGGCAATACGAAAAACAAGACTGAGTACATAGATTAAAACGCCGCCGGGTACATAACCAAGCAGCATCCCTAAATTTACCGGGGCTGTTTTTATCAGTAAAAAATGCTGGTAAAGCACAACAGAGGTGTAACCCCGCAAAATGCCTGTCGAAACCAGTAAAAGCACAACCGTTATGCCGTACCATGCAAATTTTCCTTTTTGGTAAAATACCGGGTATAAGATCAGGATATTTCCATAAATGATAATAGCGTAAGAGGTTGTGTTAACTGCCGTATAGAGTAGTGATTTCAGAAAACCATCCATCGGCAACAACGAGAAAAAAATTAACAATAGCACGGCAACCCAGATCAACACCTGAAGCTGAGTAAGACTTGCTTTGTACTTCCATATTTCCATCAGTACTGTTTGTTTTTTAAAGGGCGGTTTAAATTTAGCTGTAAAACCGTTTTATGATTCGAATAGTATGTTCTCTGAATAAACTCTTCGTTATTCATCATAACAAATTTCCGATAGCGGCTATTCCAACTTTTAGGGCTGCTCCTATTCAAAAATACCAACCTTTTATTTCTTCAGGCATAGTTTTATGCCGTTGGGGCAATATTCTCTACAATTGGCCTAAAAATTCAGATAATCGGTTAAAAAGGTACTAAAAACCAGGTTGTCGAATAAATTGCCATCGCCGTTAGAAATAAGACCTATGATATCTAAATGATTGTTGAAAACGAATTGCAAAAAGCAGCTTTGTTCATCAATAACCAAACGCATGAAAAAAATTATCAACACGATCTTTATGTTATTGGCAGTGATGCTGTCAATTCCTGCTGATGCTCAGGTTCACAAACCAAGAGTAAGCCCTCCCGAATCCGTTACCGGGAAGTTAGACGATGCTACCGTCACCATCAATTACAGCAGTCCCTCTGTTAAAGGGCGAAAAATATGGGGCGGATTGGTGCCTTATGATACCGTATGGCGGGCAGGTGCCAATGAGGCTACCACATTTGAAACCGACTTACCCCTGAGAATAGGCGGGCAATATTTGCCCGCCGGTAAATACGGCTTTTTCATTATTCCGGGTAAGGCCAACCAATGGGTTGCCATCTTTAACAATGTTGCCGACCAGTGGGGAGCTTTTAAATACGATAAAACCAAGGATGCGATACGCGTAAACGTAGCGGCACAGCCCCTGGATACCGGGCAGGAGATGCTGGTTTATAAAATTGTACCCGGCGGATTTTCATTAACATGGGAGATGCTCTCCGTTTTTGTACCCGTATCGCCCGAACCAGTAGATTAAAATGAGATCATTTAAATTGAAAATAACAACAACGTTGCTGATACTATTGGCAGCAGTAAGGGTATACGGTCAGAATAACGGGAAAATAACCGGTAGTATAAAAGATGCCAAAACTCACCAAAATATCTCTTTTGCCACTGTAACTTTAACAGATCAAAATACCAAAGCGAATATTGGGGGTACGCAAACAGATATAAACGGCAATTTTATTTTGAACAATTTACCTGTCGGCACATTTTCACTCCGGCTAAGTTTTATAGGCTATGATCCGATTATTAAGGAAAATATTATTGTTAGGCAGGAGAGTAGTACTTTGAATTTGGGCGATATGGAGATGAGTGCAGCTCCTAACAAAGTACTAAATGAGGTTACAGTTACCGCAAAGAAATCTACGATACAAAATAAAGACGGGAAAAAAGTTTTTTCGGTGAACCAAAGCCTGGTAAGCCAGGGTGGTACCGCGGCAGATTTGCTGCAGAATGTATCCACTCTGCAAATTGATGTAAATGGCAACGTAAGCTTGCGCGGGTCTACGGGGGTGAAAGTATTAATTGATGGTAAGCCCTCTCTTATCGCCGGCGGAGATGTTTCGCAAATCCTTCAATCAATTCCTGCTGGTTCTATTGAAAGCGTAGAAGTAATTGCCAATCCATCTGCTAAATATGATGCCGAAGGCCAGGGTGTTATCAATATTGTGCTAAAAAAGAATAGCAAAGTCGGGTTTAACGGAGCGGCAACCCTGGCGGCAGGTACCCGCAATAATTATAATGGCAGTGCAAATTTAAGTTACCAAACCAATAAGATAAATGTTTACGGAAATTATAGTCTGCGCGATGGTGATACCTATAGCAACGGTTTTCAGTATCTCACTTTTTTAAAGCCCACCGATGCAACTGTTTTTTCGAATGAGCTATTCCCCTCTACCACCAGCAACAAGGTGCAAAATTTAAAAGCCGGTATCGATTATTCAATAGCGCCAAAAAGCATATTGAGTGTTTCTGGTAACCTTAATTTACGTAATACGCACCGGGATGAGCTTTTAGATATTGATAACCGGGATGCAAACGGTATTCCCACACAATTTAGTACCCAAAGCAATACAACCAATAGTAATGGCAAAAGCTATGAGTTTGACCTTGATTACAGCCAACACTTTAAAAAGCCCCGGGAAGAGTTAACCTTTAATTTTGCTTTTTCACGTGGCACTTCCAGAAATTTTCAGATATATAAAACCAATGTTAACAACTACGCGACCTCGCCCGACCCCTTAGAAAGCGACCTATGGAACAATGGTGCCAATTATAATATACAAGCCGATTATGTATTGCCTGCGGGTAAAACGGGGCAACTATCTGCCGGTTTTAGGAGCCAGATAAGCCTAGGGAACAACAATCAGTTTGCTTATCGGCTTACCAGCTTAGGCGCAGATCCAATTTATGCTTTTACTAACCTTTTCAGCAGCAATAAAAAGGTTAATGCGATATATTTAAACTACCAAAACCAGATCAGTAACTTTAGTTATGAAATAGGTTTGAGGGGAGAAGACGCTCATTTAAATGCTACATTTCAGGGCTACGATGCAAACAACTCGTTATATCGTACGCCAATAAGAGTTCCGAGTAAGGGGCTTTACCCCAGCCTGTTTTTAACACAGAAATTTAAAGGAGATCAGCAGCTGCAATTTAGCTTTACCAACCGGATAACGCGGCCTACCCCACGGGAGCTTAATCCCTCAACAGATTTTTCTGATCCTACCAACTATGAAACAGGCAATCCGCATTTGATACCAGAAAGTATCAACGCTTTGGAGTTGGGTTACAACAAAAACTGGCAAAATATTTCGTTTACCTCAAGCATCTATTACAGCCGGCTTAATAATGTGATTAAACATATAGAGAGCGACCCGGTTAACGGGCTTATTACAACAACGGCTCAAAATTTAAAACATTCTACCACAACAGGCCTTGAGCTGATAGGTCATTTTGATTTAATAAAGGCTTGGGACTTTACCGCGAATGCAAATATTTTTCGGCGACAAAATGATGCAGCCCCGCAATATGGAATTACGGCTAATAGCGGCCTGAGCTGGAATGCTAATATCACTAATAATATATCGCTCATAAAAAGCCTTTCTGTACAGATCAGGGCAGATTACCGTGCGGCCGACATTATTGTACAAGACAAAAACCGCCCGGCATTTGGGCTGGATGCCGGTGCTAAATATGATTTTCCGGGGAACCAAGCCTCCTTAAGCTTTAATAGTGTCGACATTTTTAATAGCCGTAAATGGGCATTTTTAAGAAGCAGCGATGCATTGCTTTTGGATTTTGAGCGGCGTACGGTTGGTTCAAGGGGTACTTTAACCTTTACTTATCGTTTTGGTAAAAGCACAGGCACCCGCAAACCGCCGAAGAAAAAAGAAGATAACCCCGATAAGCGAATTGATGATGCGTTGTAAGTATTAAATAAAATATTACAATAATCGCCCAAATAGCTAATTCTAAAATATTCCTTCAATCGTTCTTTAGATCAGTTAGTAGTTAATACAAATTATGCATTAAGAAGGTGATGCCTAATTTAAGTTCCGGTTTTTCGCGCTGTTTTCTGCCGGGCGCTGTTCGAAGTCGGAGACTTCGAACCATTGTAACGATCAAGGATCATCCCAGAATCCAACAATCCCGCAACCCGAACCTCACCTCTCTTTCACCAATTCCAGCAGCGCTGCCATGCCTGGCATAAAAAAATAGGCTCCTCCTTTAATGGTCACAAAATCTGGCAGGTTATGGATTCTTGTGCGGGCGGGGCAGCCCTGTATAGAAAACATGCTGTTAGGATCGCGCTGACCAACCAGCGGATCTGTCTCATGGTCAAGCGCGGCAAAATTGAGGTTGTTTACCCAGGTTTGCTGTGTAAATTCAAATTGCCGTTCAATATTGCTGTTGATACAGATAAAATGCAAACCGCGTTCTTCCCTGTCATCGGTATAAACGTCTTCCGTCCGGTGGCCGTAGGAGCGGCCCCTGCGGATGATTCTGTGCCGCCTTACGGTTAGTGTAGACATCTTTGGATCATCGAATAACGAATCGCGCGGATTAGTGCGCCGGATATGTGCCCCAATCGGGCATTTGGCGCCCGATTGATCATTGGCAGCAAAACCAAAATTATTTTCTTCATTGGTACCCGTTGGCGCAGGGTCGGCATCCGGGTATTCAGCAAGTGGAGCACCGCTCTTCCATCGTCCAACCATCTTGGCGGCCAGTTTATCCTGGTCGGCAACACCAGCCTGGGCGTTAATGGTTATTGCTGTTTCTTTAACGTAGTTCCAAAAGCGGTGCACATGCTGTTCTATCTGCCTAAACACAAGATAGGTGCCATTTTTTCCAAATTCGGGCGCGCCCGCTATGGCCGGCAGCGGATCTATCTTTTGCATTTCATTCTCGTAACCCAGCACAAATTCGCCTGCTTTAAGTTCCGTTGCATGGCCCGTTCTGGTCAGTTGCCGCTCTTTCTGCCCGGTTCCTTCAATTGTAGGCTGCCCTATGCCATCTAAAAAGCCAAAATGCTCTTTCGAATCGGGCTGGCGACCTGCTGGTAGCGACTGCACCACCTCAACACCACCCGATTCCAAAATACCAGCCTCAAGGGCTGTTAGCTTTTTCTTTAGCTCCGTTTCGTCAATGGCGAAAAGCAGCAGCAGGATATCCACACCGCGCTTATCGTTGCCCCATGTCCAGTTATCGGGCTTATTGTTCCCGGTATCTCCCATTATTTGTCGCCTTGTCTCGGTGATCATACCTTCCTGAAACGCTGCCGAAAAGCTTATCATATCAGCCTCCGTAAAGCCAAAACTGCGGAACGCCGTAGCGCAAAAAGCAATGTTGAGGCTAAAATCATTTTTACGGTCGGTTCCCGTCGTAATCTGCGGGATGATCGATCCCAGCCATGCCTTGCAGGCTTTCACATCAGTTACCTTCAGTAGCAGGTAGTTGGCGCAGGGCATTTTTGTAGCGTATGAGCTCAAAACAAAACCCTGGATGTCAGAAAAATTTAGTGATGCCATATCGGTTAAAAAAGTTTAAGCCAAGCTTCGGTTTCAGATTCGGAGAACGTTTTTGCAATCCCCTCCCTTATTTTACTGTCTTTGTCAACGTTTTGCACGGTCAAATCGCGGTAAGCGCTGTACCAAACCAGCGATGGTACCTGGTGGTTGCGGGAATAAGCCTTAAACCGCACTTCATCGCGGGCGCCATCAAGCACCAGGAATCGGGTAGAGGGGAACCCTTTCGAGTTACTCCATATTCCCGTTAAACCGGTGGCGGCCTTATCAATAAAATCGTCAAGATAGCTAATCCAGCTGCCGTCGTAATTACTCAGAAAAAGCATCTGCTTGTCGTCGTTAATAATCGACCAGTGCGCGAAATGGATACTTGGTATGCCGCTCAGCTTGCCATTAGTGGCTGTGCGTGCCACCAGGTTAACTGCAAACAACACAAATTTGAGCAGGTATAAACGAAATTTAGGCAGCTTAATATCGGTAACTACTGCAAGATGGTTTTGCGTAATATGGTTTTCTGTTGCTATAAACTGTTCAACTTCTGCTGTTGATGGCGGGGTTTTGTCAACCTCGTCTGTTTTCTCCAGGCGGCGCAGTACGGGCAGCGCTATCAGCGCCGGTATCAACAAAACAGGCAGCCCTATAATAACAAACAGTATTAATTTTGTCCAGTTCACCACCTTTGCCGCAAAGGTTTCATGAGGAGGTATGGGTGTGGATGAGCCAGGCAATTGCGCAGAAGCGAAAGCCAGCAACTGCGTACGAAGCTGTACAGCAGAAATACTCCCGGGCGATGTTTTGCTGAAAATGTCATCCAGGCAGCCCTGCAGTTTTTCGCGCGTCTGTTGGTTGTCTTTAATCACCTTTGCCGCCCGGCCAACATTGCCAATGTGGAAGGCATTCGGCCGTGTTATTTTTTCCAGCAAAAAGTGTTTTAAATGATGGGCGTTAAAAGTCGATCCCCGGTAATCTGTACAGCACTCATAAATTTGGTGCAGACCCTGACCGGCTACCGACAACAGTTCATCAAGGTATTCCGATACCTCGCCGTCAAAATTGTTCTCAAATACCAGCAACGATTCGGTGTCCTGGTCATTGGCTATCACAAAGCTTGCAAAATGGAGCCGTGTAACTGATGGAAAAGCGATATAAGCGTTGCCAAGCAGGTTGCCCCTAATGGTCTCCAATATGCCCTTCAGCGTTGTTTTTTGAGCGGGATCAATTACTGTAATAAAGGTTAGGATGGTCTGCCTCATATCCTGTAGGTTTTGTATAAACAGGTTAATTTTGTACCGCGAAAATCAATTAGGTATAACAGGCAACTGGTAAAAAGCCTGTTTGGTTTTCCTAGTATAAAGATAAGATATCTGGTTTGATAAAACCTACTAATTTGGTGTAATAATCTGTAAATAAGTTTGTTCTGTTGGTTTTTCTCTAATTCTTCAAAAGGGCGTTTCCCGCCGATAGGGGCGGGCCAGGCTGTACGCTTATACTGCGCAGGCATTAGCCGCGAGGCCGGTATTCGCTGCCATCCTTAACGCGAGCTGCGTGGAAATAGAAAATTCCTGTTGAAACTAAATAAGTGATGGTTCGCGCTGCTGGCGCACGCGTGTGTCATTATCCACATGCTATTATTGAAATTAAAAAGACCAGGCATGACGCATACCTGTCAGTTGGGCACACGCGATACGCGTGCGCCAGCGAAAGGGGATGCTCTCCGGTGGCGACTAAAATATTTTCTCGGCTAAAACCTCAACCCTGTAGATTTTCCATTCGCTGTTTTCCTTTACCCAGTCGTAAATAGCCTCTCTTTCAACGGTCCAGTTTTTTGAAAAGAAAACGAAAACGCGGATTGAAACCTGGCTGTGTTGGATGAGCTTTTCTGTGACTTTGCCTGCGTTGCTGTTAATTTCTTTACGCTGGTAACTCCCAGATATACTTTTCACCCTTTCGAAATACCTTTTTACGTCGTTTGCCAGTTGTTTTTTTTCAATTGTTTTTCCACTGAGTTGTTTATATTGCAAGTTATCAGTAAAAACGTTCATGTAGGAGTTGAAATTTTTATGCTGCTGTGCATCGTTTGCCACTTTATGCATATTGTCAATTTCTTGTATCAGGGTTTCATCTATCATTTTTAAGCAGGATAATAGCCGGCAACAAGATACATATTTCGTTAAAAGAGTCAAAGGTCATCGGCAGTCACACAAGACTTGAGTTAAGTGTGACAACACACAACAAGGGCAACAAAAAAATCCTTTATCCAATAGTCCAATTGCCGAAAGGCAATCACTTTACCACCGTAACCGCTATTCCTTTTTCCTGGAGTAGTTTAAGCATGGCGGGGCTGATGCCGCTGTCGGTGATGATGTGTTGTACCTGGTCGATGGGGCAGATTTTGCCGAGGCCGCGTTTGCCAAATTTGGTGCTGTCGGCCAGTACCACTACAGTTTGAGCGGTGTCGATCATTTTTTGATTGAGGCGGGCTTCCATTAAATTGGTGGTGGTGAGGCCAATTTCGGGGTCGATGCCGTCGACACCTAAAAAAAGGATGCTGCATGCCATATCCTGTAGCATTACTTCGGGGTATGAACCCGTTACCGATGAGGAGGAGCTGCGCAGCTGGCCGCCTAATTGAACTACCTCCACATTAGGATGCTGCGATAGCTCGATAGCCACATTGAGGGCCGACGTGATAACCGTTAAATGCTTACCCGGGTTGATAGACCGTGCCAGGGCCAGCATGGTAGTGCCCGAGGCGATAATAATAGAATCATTATGACCAATTAACGCTGCGGCGGCGATGGCTATCTGCTGCTTTTCGGCAGCGTTTAATTTTTCTTTTTCGGCTACGGGGCGGTCGTTGGTGTACGGGTTGCTTTTGGTGGCGCCGCCGTGGGTTCTGAATAATAGTTTTTTATCCTCCAAAAGTTTCAGATCCTTTCGGATAGTAACTTCCGAAACATTCAATTGTTTGCCCAGCTCCTGTACATTTACAAAGCCGCCGTCTTCCAGTTGCTGTAATATGATCTTATGCCTGTCGGTATTTTTATTCATAAACAATCAAATTAAGCAAAAAAGCAGCTGTAAAACAAATTTGAAACAAAAAATATGTTTCGATTTGTTATTTTATGTTTCGTTATTGTATATTTGAAATGTAAACGAAATATAACAGAATAAAATGAGTATTTTCAGTAGGGATTCTATTTTGCAATCCATCGGGGGGGAGGACAAGGTTTGGGACATCATCATTATAGGCGGCGGTGCCACCGGGCTGGGTGCCGCGGTTGATGCCGCTTCACGAGGGCTAACCACTTTACTATTGGAACAGGCCGACTTTGCCAAAGGCACATCAAGCCGCGCCACCAAACTGGTGCATGGCGGTGTGCGCTACCTGGCGCAAGGCGATATTGGCCTTGTACGTGAAGCCCTGCACGAAAGGGGGCTATTATTAAAGAACGCCCCGCACCTGGTGAAAAACGAAAGCTTCATTATTCCTAACTATAGTTGGTTTGATGGGGTCTTTTATACCGTGGGTTTAACCATATATGATCTGCTGGCCGGCAAACTGGGTTTTGGAAGGGCAAAGCATATCTCCAAAAAGGAGACGATGAACAGGTTGCCCGGTATTGAAGATAAGGGGCTGCACGGCGGCGTGGTATACCACGACGGGCAGTTTGACGATTCGAGGCTGGCCGTTAACCTGGCGCAAACCGCTTTGGAGCAGGGCGCCACCGTGTTGAATTATTTTAAAGTTACCGGGCTGATAAAAAATAGCAGCGATAAAATAGCAGGTGTTAATGCTGCCGACGCGGAAACCGGGCTTGCATATCAGTTTAAAGCCAAAACCGTTATTAATGCCACCGGTGTTTTTGTTGATGATGTGCTTAAAATGGATGTGCCCGATAAAAAGCCTTTGGTAAGGCCAAGTCAGGGTGTACACCTTGTTTTAGACAAACTGTTTATGCCCGGCGACGACGCGATAATGATCCCCAAAACCGAGGATGGCAGGGTGCTGTTTGTAGTACCCTGGCACAATAAACTGCTGGTGGGCACCACCGATACCCCCATCGACGCGCATAGCTTGGAGCCCATTGCCCTTGATGCCGAAATTGAATTTATTTTGCGTACCGCTGCCAAATATTTGAAAAAAGTACCCACCCGTAAGGATGTATTAAGCGTTTTTGCCGGACTAAGGCCACTGGCGGCCCCGCAGGATGATTCATCTAAAACAAAAGAGATCTCGCGCAGCCATAAATTGATCGTGTCCAAATCGGGCCTCGTCACCATTACCGGGGGTAAGTGGACCACCTATCGCAAAATGGGCGAGGATACCATCAATAAAGCGATAGAAGTGGGCAAATTGCCCCACAAGGTTTGCTATACCCATAGCCTGCCCATACATGGCAGCAAACCAAACCCCGATAGGAGCAATCACTTATATGTATACGGCGCCGATATAGAGAAGCTGTTGGCGCTTAGTAACGAGGAGAGCGACTGGAAAAACCGGGTGCACCCGGATGATGAATACACCAAAGGCGAGGTGATATGGTCGATACGGTACGAGATGGCGCGTACTGTGGAGGATATACTGGCCCGCCGTACCCGGGTACTGTTTTTAAACGCTCGCCTGGCTATAGAAATGGCCCGCGAAGTTGCCCGCCTGATGGCCGGCGAGCTGGGCAAAAATGACGAATGGCAAACTGAACAGGTGAACGCCTTTAATAAAGTGGCCGGAAACTATATATTAGCATAGGGAAGAGAATCAAAAGTTAAGGAATCAAGAGTTGACGAAATAGGTTTATATCACGTAAATCATTCCGATGGCTTTCATTTTTTATCTTAACTCTTGATTCTAAATTATTGACTCTCAACTAACCAACCAATTATAAAACCTACGTAATGGAACAATACATTTTGGCCCTTGACCAGGGTACAACCAGCTCCAGGGCGATCATATTTGATCACGCGGGGCAGATCAAAGCTGTTTCGCAAAAAGAATTTAAACAGTATTTCCCAAAACCGGGATGGGTGGAGCATGATCCGAACGAAATCTGGTCGAGCCAGGCGGGAGTGGCAGCCGAGGCAACGGTTAAGGCCGGCCTTAACGGTAAAAACATCAAAGCCATTGGCATTACCAATCAGCGCGAAACCACCATTGTTTGGAACCGTGAAACAGGCGAAGCCGTTTACAACGCCATAGTTTGGCAGGATAGGCGCACGGCTGCCTTTTGCGATAAATTAAAGCAGGATGGGCACACCGATATGATCCGCGCCAAAACGGGGCTGGTGATAGATGCTTATTTTTCGGGTTCAAAGATCAAATGGATACTGGATAATGTAGAAGGGGCACGGGCGCTGGCCGATGCCGGTAAACTGGCATTTGGCACAGTTGATAGCTGGCTGGTATGGAAATTTACCCGCGGGCAGGTACATGTTACCGATGTAACCAATGCCAGCCGCACCATGTTATTTAATATTCGCACCCAGCAATGGGATGAGGAGTTGCTGCAACTATTGGATATTCCTAAAAGCATGCTGCCCGAGGTAAAACAATCCAGCGAGGTTTATGGCGAAACGGCAACCACCATATTTGCCAGCAAAATTCCCATCGCGGGTATAGCCGGCGATCAGCATGCCGCGTTGTTTGGGCAAATGTGTATTGATAAGGCCATGGTTAAAAATACTTATGGTACAGGTTGTTTTATGCTGATGAACATCGGTAAGGAGTTTATCGAATCAAAAAATAACCTGCTCACCACCATTGCCTGGAAAATTAACGGCGAAATACAATACGCTTTTGAGGGTAGTATATTTATTGGCGGGGCCGTAGTACAATGGCTACGCGACGGATTGGGCATCATCAAAACATCGGCCGATGTAGAACGCCTGGCCATGAGTGTTGAAGATACCGGCGGCGTATTTTTTGTGCCCGCATTTGCAGGCCTGGGCGCTCCTTACTGGGACCCCGAAGCCCGTGGTACTATAGTGGGGCTTACACGTGGCACCACCGCCGGTCACCTGGCACGGGCGGCACTGGCATCCATAGCTTACCAAACCATGGATGTATTAAAGGCGATGGAGGCCGATGCCGGTATGGCTATTAAAGAGTTGCGGGTAGATGGCGGCGCAACTGCCAATAACCTGCTGATGCAGTACCAGGCGGATGTGTTAAATTGTAAGGTGATAAGGCCAAATGTGGTAGAAACAACCGCTTTAGGTGCTGCTTACCTTGCCGGTTTGGCCGTAGGTTTCTGGAAAGATGTAGCTGAGATTCAGCAGCTATGGCAAACCGAAAAGGTATTTACGCCCGCCGACGATCTGCAAGATATTAAAACGGATATTGAGGGCTGGAAAAGAGCCATCCATACGGCCCGCTGTTGGGCGGATAGCAATCAACCTGTTCAAAGCATCTGAATTAATTATTCAAACCACTAAACTTTATATCATGTCTCCATTTATTGCCGAAGTGCTTGGCACCATGTTACTGATACTTTTAGGCGATGGCGTGGTAGCCAACGTAGTATTAAAAGATACCAAAGGAAATAACAGCGGCTGGATGGTTATTACCACCGCCTGGGGCCTGGCTGTATTTATTGGGGTGGTAGTGGCCGGGCCTTATAGCGGCGCGCACCTTAACCCGGCAGTTACTATAGCATTGGCCATAGCCGGTAAATTTCCATGGGCCCAGGTGCCGTTATATATTGCGGCTCAATTTTTAGGCGCTATGATAGGTTCCTTCCTGGTATGGGCTATGTATTATGATCATTTTAAACGTACCAACGAGCCCGCTGCTATATTGGCTGTGTTTTGTACCGGTCCGGCCGTGCGTAATTATATGTCGAACATTATCAGCGAAATTATTGGCGCTTTTGTGCTGCTGTTCACCATATTTTACATTTCGGGCGCGCAAATTGTACCTGCAAAAATACCTATTGGTCTTGGTTCTGTTGGTGCGCTGCCGGTAGGGTTACTGGTGTGGGTTATTGGCTTGTCGCTGGGTGGCACAACCGGCTACGCCATTAACCCCTGCCGCGACCTTGGGCCGCGTTTCATGCATATGATACTCCCCATCAAAAACAAAGGCACCAGCGACTGGGCCTACGCCTGGATACCAGTTTTTGGGCCAATTTTGGGTGCATCTTTAGCTGCGGGCTTGTATTTATTGATCAGGTAATATCAATAAACCGGCGAACTAATGAACTACCTCAATGCCTCATAGATCTCGGCCGTTAACAAGCCGCTGCCGCCACCGTAATGTTGTACAATGCGGATGTGGGGATTGCAGCCAATGAAATAGGCGCTGAGCCGGGTCTCGGACTCGGGCGGGATGCCGCCACCCAAAAGTACCATGGCAAAAGCCTGTTCGTCGAAAGCCTGGATAGCTTCATCATCTGTTTGGCAGCCGGTGGCAATCCAATCGGGGTTGTTATTCACCAGGCGTACTACGGTTGCCAGTATTTCGGGGTGCCGACCGATAACTAATATTTTAATGGCGGAAGAAGCCCCACCTAAATCCTCCCCTAAAGGGGAGGACTTTTGATTTTCTTGGTTCATAGTTTTTTATTTGCTCTTGTTATACTTTAGCTTTTTTAATTGCTAAAGTCGAAAATTAAAAATCCGAAATCGAACATCCGAAATTCGAAATCAAAACTCCATCGGTACATCCATCAGCAAAAATTCTGCGTCGCTGGTGGCGGTGATGGTAAAGCCTTCGGTATCCCAAATGCCCAGGGCATCGCGGGTATTAAGGGTTTGGCCATTTATCTGTACCTGGCCGCTCAATACAAAGGCATATACGCCGTTGCCTGCCTTGTGAATGCTGTAATCAACCGTTGTACCCTTATCAAACTTACCAAGGTTAAACCAGGCATCCTGGTGAATCCATACGCCTGCGTCATCCGGGTTGGGCGAAAGCACCTGTTGCAATTTGTTGTGGCGGTCGGCAAGGTTAAGGGTGATCTGATCGTACCTTGGCTCAACGTTGCGTTGGTTGGGGTATAGCCAAATTTGTAAAAATTTTACACGTTTATCTTTATCCTGGTTGTATTCGCTGTGGTAAATACCTGTACCGGCGCTCATGGCCTGTATGTCGCCATTTTTAATAACGGCGGTATTGTTCATGCTGTCTTTATGCTCCAGATCGCCTTCTAACGGGATGCTGATGATCTCCATATTATCGTGCGGATGTTTGCCAAAGCCCATGCCCGCATCAACGGTATCATCGTTTAAAACGCGCAGCGCACCAAAGTTCATCCTTTCTGCATTATAATATGTGCCGAAGCTGAAGGAGTGGTGACTGTTTAACCAACCGTGGCTTGCGTGCCCGCGGGTTTCTGCTTTATGAAATATAGTTTGTGCCATTATTTTGTTTCCCTTTTGTGTTGGTGTAAAGGTATGGCGGGATTTGCAGGAGGAAGTTGATGTAGGTTAAGAAAAGTAGTAGCCCCCTCTAAATCTCCTCCGGCAGGGGAGACTTTTGATTTGCAGTTTTTAAGTCCTCCCTACGGGGGAGGATTTAGGAGGGGCCAACTACATCTTGCTTCTCATCCGGCTAAAAAACTCGGGGGTTACGCCAATGTACGATGCTATTTGCTTTTGGGGCAGTGTATATATTAATGTGGGGTAGCGTTTACAAAAGTTGTTGTAGCGCTCTTCGGCAGTAAGACTGAGGCCGTCTATTAAACGCTGCTGACTGGCAACCAGCGAGTTTTCTACCAGTACCCTAAAAAAATGTTCGAATTTGGGGATCTGTTTATATAATATTTCCTGGTTGGTTTTGCTGAGCAGGAGTATCTGGGTATCTTCCAGCGCTTCTACATTTAGGATGCCGGGCTTTTGGCTAATGAGGCTATACATATCGGCCATCCACCAATCTACCGGGGCAAAGCTGAGTACATGTTCGATGCCGTTTTTATCTACCGTAAAACCACGCAGGCAGCCGGCGGTTACAAAGGCCGAGTGTTTGCAGATATCGCCATCGGAGAGCCAAAATTGTTTGCGCTTTACGGTTTGGGTACGCAGCATGCCGGTAAAAATGGCCTGCTCATCGGGCGTTAGGTGAATGTGTTTGGCAATGTTGTTTAGTATGAGTGTAAAGGGCATATACAAAAATGTGCTTTATTTATTAATAAATGCAATCGGCCTATATTTCATTTAACCAACCAGGCTGCGTGCCATCTGCATAAAACCTTCGCTAAAACCGGTTTTAGATACACCTTTAAGAGCTTGTATGTTTATTTTTTGTTATATGCCATTTATATTTAGGGTAATGGTTTTTGTTTTTAATTATCTGTATATCAAATATTTGTATTTTATTTTTTTTCTTTTGATTTATATTTTGATTGTAAAAATTGATGCCTCGCTAATAATCCACTCTCTTTGATTTGTAATTGCGCCGCAACACATACCGTTTGCTGAAGGCCAATTTTATAAACCAGTTACCAGTTAAATTTTTTTAATGTTATGAAAACGAGTCATCAATCCGGGCGGATGTTGGAGTGCCTTTCTGTTTGCGTTTTGCAATGGCAGGCTACCCGCAAACAGGGTGCAGGTTTAGCCCGCCTGCTATCGGGCTAAAGCTAGTGCCATAAAAACCATAAGGCAATAACACCAGCACAGCAACCAACCAATTAGGAAATAAACCAAATCAAACTATTATGTATAAAAAACAATTACTACAGAAATTACTTTTTTGTCCTTTGTTTTTGCTGATATCCTTGTCGTCGTTTGCGCAGATATCAGTTACGGGCAAAGTAACCGACGATAAGGGTGCACCACTCCCCGGTGTATCCATCGCCATTAAAGGAACCACAAAAGGTACCAACTCTACCGCAAGTGGTACCTACTCCATCACCGTCGATAACAGCTCCTCTGTACTGGTATTTACCATGGTGGGCTTTACCAGGCAGCAGGTTACTGTTGGCAGTCAAACAAACATCAACGTAACCCTTAAAGACGAAGAAAAGCAACTGAACGAAGTTGTGGTTGTGGGCTACGGTACACAACGCCGCCGGGATATTACCGGTTCGGTAGCATCCGTAAAAGGCGATCAGTTTAAAAATCAACCCATCACCAACCCCACCGAAGCCTTGCAGGGCCGGGTAGCGGGTGTTGATATTGTTAAAAATTCTGGTGCGCCCGATGCTACGCCCATCATTATTATTCGTGGTGTGGCTTCGTTAAGCCAGCCAAGCCCATTATACATTGTAGATGGTGTACGGGTACCCGATGGTAACAACATTAACGTACAGGATATTGCCTCGGTTGATGTGTTGAAAGATGCCGCTGCCGCCGCTATTTACGGCTCGGCTGCTGCGGGTGGTGTTATCCTTATCACTACCAAACGGGGCAACTCGGCCCAACCGGTTATTAACCTAAGCGCGCGTTACGGTATCACCAAGCCAAAGCTGATACACCTGCTGGATAAAAACGACTTTATTAAATTAGAGAACTACATTCACCCGGCTTATTTTGAAAATGCCGACGGTTCGCCAAAAGCAGGGATTGATACCCTGGCCAATACCGATTGGGTAAACGCCTTGTATGGTAACGCTTACGAGCAAAACTACAACCTGTCTATCGCCGGTTCATCGCCTGTTGTAAATTACCTGGTATCGGGTTTTTATAACGATCAGAAAGGTATCTACATAAAAAATTACTCCAACATTGGCGGCGCCCGTGTTAATACCGACTATAAACTGGGTAAATACATTAAGATAGGCGAACAGATAGCGATGTCGCAACGCAAAACGGCGCCGCCGGTAGGTTCTGAAGCGCAGTTGCACAATGCGCCTTTCCGTACGCTGCCCATTATCCCCATTATGGATAAAAACGGCAATTACGGCATAGTACCGCAAGGGTATGACCAGGTATCGCAATTTGGCGGACCAAACCCGGTTGGTACCGCTCATTTTGCCGATGCGCAAAACTTTAAAAATAACCTGCAAACCAACTTTTTTGCAGAGATCGCCTTACCATTCCACTTAAGCTTCCGTACCAATTTGGGGTATAACTATTACCTGGAAACCCAGGATACCTTTCAGGATAAGTTTTCGATAGGCAAGGTAGGTATTGGTACCAACTCGCTTACCAAATCATCATTGCAAAGCACCCAGTTGTTAACCAACTATGTGTTAACCTACGATGAAAACTTTGGCAAACATCATATTAATGCCATTGCCGGTTTTGAGCAGATCATCAATAAGTTTAACAACATTATAGGCACCGAAAGCTCGGTTGGTTTACCCGGTTATTCGTTTGTACAATCGTCGGCATCAAACTTGTCGCTGGCCGGCCATTATGATCCAAATGGCCTCATCAAATCCGAATTTGGCCGTTTAAACTACAACTACGCCGGTAAATATTATCTATCAGGCTCTATAAGGCAGGATGCCAATTTTACCACCTTTGGCCCCAACAAGCAAAAGGGAACGTTCCCCGCAGCATCTGCCGGCTGGAATGTGAGCGAAGAAAGTTTCTGGAAAAATAATGTACCCGTAATAAACAACTTAAAACTGCGTGGCAGCTACGGGCAGTTAGGTAACAGCAATATTGGGCAGTACAAGTTTTTGGCAACTTACAGCCAGTTTAATGCCACCAATGGCATAGCATCTGGTGCGCAAAATTTTGCACCGGGCGGTCCGTTGGTTATTGCCAATTCTATTAACGCCATACCAAACCCCGCCTTACACTGGGAAACTGTTACCGAAACCAATATTGGCTTAGATGGCGAGGCCCTTAATGGTAAAATTTATTTCTCTGCCGAGTATTATAACAAAAATACCAGCAACATGCTTTACGGTATTAACCTGCCGCTAAGCACGGGTATTACAACTCCTTTTTTAGCCAATATAGGCGCAGTTAATAACCGTGGGTTCGATTTTATGGTAGGTGTTAAAAACCAGGCAGGCGCGTTTAGTTATGATGTAAGCGCAACCGCAGGCTTTAACAAAAACAAAGTAACCAAGCTGGATGGTATTGCCACCAGCAGCATACCAGATGGTTATAACTACTACAGCTACGGCGATGCCGCATTTAGCGCCACCCCAAGCCAAAACATTACGCTAACAAAAGCGGGCCTGCCATTTGGTTCTTTTTACGGCTACAAAGTATTGGGCATATTTAAAACCGACCAGGAAGCAGCAGGCCAAACCGTTGACGGCCACGTAGCTCATGCCGGCGACCTGCATTACCAGGACCTTGACGGTAATGGCAAAATTACCGATGCCGACCGCCAGATAATAGGTAACCCTAACCCTAAACTGGTTTACGGTATTAATATACATGTTGGCTATAAAGGTTTTGATGCCGCCTTACTGTTTAACGGTGTTGCCGGGGTGCAGTTGTATAACGGCGTAAAAGCGTATACCCAAACGCCTTTTTCTGATGGCAATACCACCAGCCAGGTATTTGGCGCATCGTTTTTGGGCAGTAACCAGGTTACATCGCAGCCGCGTATTGGTATAGTTGATGCCAATGGTTTTACCAACGATCCTAACAAAAACTACTCGTCGGTAAACAGCTATTTTGTAGAGAGCGGGAATTATCTGAAACTCAAAAATTTGCAAATAGGCTACTCATTTCCAAAAGCAGCTTTATCGCGCGCTTACATTAAGGGTGCCCGCATATTTGTAATGGCCAATAATGTGTTCACCATCACCAAGTATTCGGGGCTTGATCCCGAACTGGGCTTTGCACAATCGCCAAGTGGTTATGGGGTAACCACACGCGGGCTCGACCAGGTTTCGCAATATCCGCAGGTGAGAATTTATTCGGCAGGTGTTGATCTTACTTTTTAATGTTAAAATAAAAATTACAGACATGTATAAGAAAATATATATAGCAATACTGGCAATATCTTTAGTTTCCGGTTGCAAAAAAGATCCGTTGAATGTTGCACCAACGGATCAGTACTCTACAGGCGGATACCCGCAAAGTACGGCTGATTTAAATAGCGTGCTGGCGGCTGGCTACTCCAACCTGCGCGATCAGGGTTACCTGGGCTTTCACTTTTTGCCCAAAGCCTTATCAAACAGTATGCACACCGTAAACTCGCTGTACAATGGCGATGGTTCATGGAACGAGATGGCCAATACTAACCTGGCCATTACCAACCAATATGCTTTGGAGGCCTGGCAAACCATGTATACCGGCGTTAAAAACTGTAACGCTACTATTGCGGCAGCAGCTTTGTTTACCAGCAAATACGCCAAGCCCGAAGACGCGGCCGATGTAAACGCCATTTTAGGTCAGGCTTATTTTTTACGTGCTTTTTACTACATGCAGCTGGAAACCTTGTTTGGCGAAAGCTATATTACCAGTGCCGGCGGCGGCGATAAAATGGGGGTTCCTATTTACGATGGTTTGCCTACCGACTTAAACAGCACCCAAAAAGCCCGCTCGTCTGTAAAAGATGTGTGGAACTTTATTGAGGCCGATCTGAAAAAAGCCGCCGACCTGTTAAAAGGCAAAGTATGGAGCGGCGACGACCGTGGCCGTGTGAGCGAATGGGCTGCCAAAGGTTTGCTGGGTAAAGCCTATGTATACACCCAGGATTGGGCCAATGCCAAAACCACGCTGTTAGATGTTATTCAGAACAGTGGTAAAACCTTAATGCCGTTTGATAAGTATAAGGATGCCTTTAACGGTAACACGGCCAACAAATTTAATGAAGAATCGTTATTTGAGTTGAATGTTGATAACGACTCTAAAGGAGGTTACGGTATTTATAGCGGTGCTGCCAATGCCACAACGCTTAATGGGTTAATATGGGCACCATGGAGCTTAGGCGGTGATGGTAAACCAGAAAATGCTTTTGCTTTGGGTTATGGCAACGAGTTTATGCACGATGGCAATATTACCCGTTTCGGTTTCCCGCTGGGCACAGCCTATAATATTGTGGCTAACCCTAAATATACAGGCAGCAACCCAAGCTATAAAAATCCTGAGAAAATAATGGACCCGGTTTATATGACCCAGTCTTTAGCCGTGCGTACAAATAAAACTGCCGATCCGCGTTTGTTTGTGAATGGTTTACAACCCTGGGTAGATTCTGTACGGTTTGATGGCGTGCATTACGCCCCATCGGCAAAACCAAACGGGCTGGCTTATAACAGCGGTGTATATGCCTGGAGCGTACGTAAATATGCCCCAACCTTGTATAACGAAAATACCGGCGAAGGTAATGCGCCAACCAATTCTATAGCCGATGCATGGGACTATTACCTGTTACGCATGGCCGATGTATACCTGTTGTTTGCCGAAGCATCAAAAGGCGCGGGCGATAATGCTACGGCTTTAGAATATTTGAACAAAGTAAAACGCAGGGCATATAACTTGCCTGTAAACACCCCATCGGTAGCTGTGGATTACAAATCGTTAACAGACCAAACCTCGGCCATTGGCGATCCGGTACTGGGCAACAATCCGCTGTATTACGAGCGCTGGGCCGAATTGTTTAACGAGGGGAGCTGGTGGTTTGATGTATGCCGCTGGAGGATAGGTAAATCTGAAGCAGCTTACTATAAAACGGCCATCAATGTTTCGGGCGCTTTCCAGTGGGACGATAGCAAATCATACACCTGGCCTATTCCGCTCAACGAGATCAACTCCAACAGCAAAATGAAACAGAACCCGGGTTATTGAGTATATAGTTGATTATGGGTGCGGGGCTTGTGAGATGGCCCTGCACTTTTTACCCCTTTCTCTGTAAATCATCACAAAACTTTATAAGCCTTTGGGTTTATAACCCGGTGTTTTATCAATAATAAACCATACATGAAAAAAGTATATATATACCTGCTAAGCTTCTCCATATCTGTAAACGTGTTTGCGCAGGATAAAAAGACAGCCACAGCAGAACTTAACAAAGTTAAACTCGATTTTGCAATTGATGCCGATGGCCACCCTCAATATGCGGTAAGCTATAACCGGCAGCCGGTAATTAAGCCGTCGCGGCTGGGAATAAAACTATTAAACGATGTTGGGTTTGATGCGCATCTGCAGCTCATCGGCACCGAAACCACCAACGTAGATGAGCTTTGGAAACCCGTTTGGGGCGAGGTAAGCGTAATACGTAACCACTACCAGCAGCTTACCGTTCACCTTAAACAAACCGATGCGCCGGGCAGGCTAATGGATATTGTTTTCCGGGTGTTTGAGGATGGGGTAGGTTTTCGCTACGAGTTTCCGCAACAAGGCAACCTGCGTTACTTTATTGTGAGCGACGAAGTTACCCAGTTTAGCCTCACCGGCGATCATAAAACCTTTTGGATTCCGGGCGATTACGATAGTAACGAGTATAAATACACCACCTCAAAACTAAGTGGGGTAGATGCTTTTGTACCCTACAAAGCCGCTACCGATATTGCCGTACGCGTAGTGCCAGACCAATATGCTGTGCAAACCCCGCTGATGATGAAAACAGCAGAGGGCTTGTATATTAACATTCACGAAGCGGCGCTGGTTAACTATACATCGATGCAGTTACATGTAGATAGGGCAACTTATACGCTATCGGTCAACCTGGTACCCGATGCTGTGGGTAACAAAGCCTATATGGTTGCACCCGGCAAAACACCGTGGCGTACCATTATTGTGAGCGATAAGGCAGCGGAGATCCTTTCATCCAAAATGATACTCAATTTAAACGATCCCTCAAAAATTGCCGATCCCTCTTATATTAAACCCATGAAGTTTGTGGGCGTATGGTGGGAGATGCAGATTGGTAAAAGTACCTGGAGCTACGCCAGTAGCATGGCCGATGTGGATGCCGCCGGCAACCTTAAACCAAGCGGCAAACACGGCGCTACCACCGCCAACGTAAAGCATTACATTGATTTTGCCGCTAAAAACGGTATCGGTGGTGTTTTGGTTGAAGGATGGAACGAAGGCTGGGAAGAGTGGTTTGGCAACTGGAAAGAGAACGTTTTTGATTTTACCAAACCCTACCCCGATTTTGATGTGAAGGAGCTTAGCCAATATGCCGCTGCCAAAGGGGTGAAAATTATTATGCACAATGAAACATCCGGCTCGGCAACAGATTATGAACGCCAGATGGATACCGCCTTTAGGTTTATGAACAAGTATGGCTATCCCGCAGTAAAAACCGGTTACGTAGGTAAGATCATCCCGCGCGGCGAGCATCATGACGGGCAATGGATGATAAACCATTATGTACGTGTAGCCCAAAAAGCAGCCGGTTACCGGGTAATGCTGGATGCACATGAACCTGTGCGGCCAACGGGGCAATCGCGCACCTATCCAAACTGGATGGCCAGTGAGGCTGGGCGTGGTAACGAGTATAACGCTTTTAGCACGGGTAACGAGCCGGAACATGAAACCATAATGCCCTTTACCCGCCTCATGGGCGGCCCCATGGATTATACCCCCGGCATTTTTAAAATTAAAGGCTACAGCGATGTACCCAGCAGGCAGGTGCACACTACGCTTGCCAAGCAGCTGGCGCTATATGTAACCATGTACAGCCCCCTGCAAATGGCTGCCGACCTTACCGAAAACTATGATGCACACATGGATGCCTTTCAATTTATTAAAGATGTGGCTGTTGACTGGGACGACACTAAGATCATAGAAGCCGAGCCCGGCGATTACATCACCACCGCCCGCAAAGCAAAAGGTACCGATAACTGGTTTATTGGTGCCATTACCAACCAGAACAGCCGTAAAGCCACAATCCCTTTAGACTTTTTGGATAAGAGCAAAAAGTACATAGCCACCATTTATGCCGATGCCGGTAACGCCGAGTGGAAAACCAACCCCGAAGCTTATCAAATTAATAGCTATGTGGTTAACGCCGATACCAAACTCAATATCCAGCTGGCCAAAGGTGGTGGCGCGGCCATCAGCATAAAGCCGGCCGGGGCTGATGTTAAGGGAATTAAAGGGTATAGGTAGGGCGCATCTGTTTATTTGTTTTTAAATAGGCACTTGCATCTATAAAGCTAAAACACAAACACCCCGGTATGCCAGGCGTACCAGGGTGTTACACAGGATTATGATTTGGTTACAGGCTAAAAGCTTTTAAATAGGCATCGGCGTAAGTACCCCAATCCTTCATTACATTTTTTAGGGTTGCGGCCAGTTGCTGGTTGTTTACCACTTTCCCTTTTTTAGGTGGTACAAGAGATTTATCATCAATTGCTATTTCATTTACCTTGGTAGCAAACCAGGTTACATTTTCATGCGGGAGTGCAAGTCCTAATATCATTCCGGGAAGCCCGGTAAAACTTTCGGGACCGCCAGATACTGCAATATCATCTGTATAAAAGGCTACCACGTAAATAGAATCCATCACCAGCGCGTTTGCCCGCCTACAGGTAAAACCGGCTATCTCGCGGGTTTCGCTGGTTATTTTCCAGTTTATTTTACGTAAGGTATCTTTTACCAGGAAAGTTTGTTCAAAAACTTTTTTCTGGTTGGTGCTCAAGCCGGTTGTTAAATCGTCGGCTATGGTATTTACCTGGTTCACTATAGGGCTGTCACCAAAAAAGCCATTGTCGGGCGCGTCAGATTCAATAGGAGTGTACAGCGTTTTGTTGTTGGCAAATGTTAAAGTGCTTTTAAGCTTTTTAAACTGTGGCTGTGTTTTTTTATAGGAGTCAAAAGCAGGGCGAAGAAAATCCTCGTTGTTTTTATTGATCTGCTTTTCAAAAAAGGCGTGCATGTTCACTGTTTTCTCAAACTCAATACTGCCGTTGATGGTAAAGTGTTTGTTTTGCGCCAGCACAGCGCTGCTGCCAAAGGCAAGTATACAGGTGGTAAGTATTATAAGGTTTTTCATAGCTTTTATTTTTTAGGTGCCGCGCCGCCGCCAACGTGATTAAAATCCCAGGTAAGCGATAGCATAAAATATCTTTTAATGGCGGTATATCTTTCTTGTGTGAGTATCCCTGCCGATCCGCTTCTGTTGTATCCTTTATTTTGATTAAGCAGGTCGTTGCCGCTTAACATTACTTTGATGCTTTCATCTTTCATAAATGATTTGCCGATGTTGGCATTTAAAGTTGTGCGTTTAAAATCTTCGGGGAACGATTGTGTTTTGGCATTATATTGATAGGAGCAATCGCTGCCTATTGAGAATTTGGCCGGTAAATAAACGTTAAAGCCGCCGTTGGCATTAAACCCGCTGCCATTATTATTTACGTTTGGCAAAAGCGACGACGAGTTAAGCGTATAGGTTGGCCCCGCAGAAGCCCAGGCGTCGTACTTTTTCTGCTTGTATTTTGACAGGTTGAAATTAGCCGAATAGGTATACGAAGTTGTTTTGTTAAGCTTGTTGTTTGATAAATTATAATAGGTATTGCCATTGGCATCGGCACTAAGGCCGGCGTTTAGATCGCCAATTGGTATTTTACGGCCATAATAAACGTTGGCATCCATATTAATGGTTTGCTTATGCAGATTTGAGGATTGGAAAACACTTTTACCTGTAGCGGTATCGGTAACTACGTTACTTACTATGGGGTTCATGGTGTTACTGTACGAGCCGCCAATGTAAAGCGATTCGTTGCTGATAACTTTATAGGAGTTGTACCACAACGAAAAACGGTTGGTAAATGATGGCTTAAGGTTGGGGTTACCCAGCGTTATATTAAGCGGATCGGTATTTACTCTTACCGGCTGTATCTGATCAATTGTTGGCTGCGAGGTATTGCCATTGTAGCTGATGCGGATTGATTGCTGCTGCGAAAAACGATACTGATAGGTAGCCTGCGGAAACCAGTTTACAAAATTGCGTGTGCGCGAGTTTGCATCATCAAACAGATCTATCTGTTTAAAATTAACTGTTGATACTTTTGAGCCGAAGTTGAAAGTGGCTTTTTTGCTTTTATAATTAAAATTTAAGCCAAACTGGTTAGATAGCTGGTTAAGCCTATAATCGTTACTCAACGAATCTATCTGTACATTATAAACTCCTGGAGCCGATTGGTTGTAGGAGCGCCTATCGGAGGTGCCGTTATTAACATTGATGCCGTAGTTGATAACGGCCGATAATTTTTTAGAAAGCGGTTCGGTATAAGTAACGGTAGAGCTTAATACATTGTTTTTAGTTTGAGTGCTTTTACGCTGATCTATAGGTTGTGGCGTGGTTGCATGGCCCAGCGTATCAAAAAAAGTAGTGGTCGATTTTAAAAAGCCGTTGGCATCGCTCTCGTTATAAGCTTCGCTTACGTTTACAGATAAAGTACGCCCCACTTTCTTAAACTTTTTGGTATAAAAGGCACTGGCGTGAAATATCTTTTCAGTAACATCATTATTTACCGTACGGTTATTGGTGTTAAGCTTGCTGCCATCCTGGCGTAAGCTTGTAGATGAATACGTATTATCAACCTTGCTGTTTTTACCGGTACCATCTGCCATAAGCTTTAGGTTTGATGAGGTATCAATTTTTACCTGGTAAGTTACATCAAGCTTTTGGCGAAACATATATTTATGAAAGGCCTGATCAGAATTACTGTTGATGAAATTGCCGGGCAGCGTATTTTGGGTTAATGTGTTTTTGGTCCCATCCACATCAAGCGAGCCTATTTTATAATTACCGTTGATGGATTGTTTATCGCCATCCCATTTGGTATCGTAGTGTGCACCGGCGGTGCGTGCCAGCGGGATACCCTCACCTTCAAAACGGCCATTCCAGCTATCAAGGTCGCTTTCGCCGCCACTGCCATTAATAAATATGCCGCCATCGTCGCCAAATTCCAATCCCGAGCCGCCGTATTTACTTTCTTCCCTCCAGCCAAGGCCTACCTTACCGGTATTACCTATAGTACCGTAAACCGAAAATTTTTGTTTGCCCTTAAAACGGTTAAACATCAACTGCTCCTGGTAGTACTTGTCGGTACCGCCTTCGGCATCCAGTTTGCCAAAATAGCCGTTCTTTTTATCCTCTTTAAGCTTTATGTTAATGGTTTTATTCTTTACGCCATCATCAATACCGGTAAATGCGGCCTGATCACTTTTTTTATCATAAAGCTGCACTTTATCAACCATATCGGCCCGCAGGTTTTTGGTAACCAGTGTGGGGTCGTCGCCAAAAAACTCTTCGCCATCAACCAAAACCTTACTAACGGTTTGGCCTTGGGCGGTAATTTTTCCATCCTTATCCACCTGTATGCCCGGCAGCTCTTTCAGCAGGTCTTCAACCTTGGCATTAGGTTGTACGGTAAAAGCTTTGGCATTAAACTCGGTGGTATCGCCTTTAATTTTAACGGCTGCTACCTGGGCCTTTATAATTACCTCTTTTAGTAGTTGCGTTTTCAGAATCATACCAATGTGCCCAAAATTGTGCGTGGTATGTACCGAATCGAGCGTAAAGCGCTCCACAAAATCGGCATAGCCCGAATAGCTTATCTGTAAAATAAATTTACCTTTTTTTAGGTTACTGATGGCAAACTGGCCGTCGCTTACCCTGGTAAATTTTTGCAGAACCGAGTCTTTGGAATTTAAAACAGCAACTGTAGCGTTGGTAAGTTTGGAGTTTGAAGCGGTATCGGCTACCGCGCCTTTAATAGAATACGTATTTTGCGCGAAAACAGAAACCGTACTCAAGCAGAGTATTATTATTGCAGGTATTGTGATTTTCATAAGGTAGTTTATGAAAGCCAAGTTAAAACTAAACTTTTAGTATTCAAATATATTTAACAGTTGAATGTTGAAATTTAACATTTAAGGCAATAAATTTAACATTTGAGATTTTAGGATTTTTATGTAAGTAATTGATTATCTTATGTGTATGGCATATGTCTATAATGTATAATTGACATATAAAAAATAGGTAATGATAAGGGCTATGGTGGCTTTATTATTTGTTTGTGGGGAACATTAGATATAGCCTAAAACAATTAATTAGGTAAACTACCCGGCAAAGCACCTACTCCGAACTCTTTTTATATGCTACCCAAACGTAAAACGGTACGCTTATCATCAGCAGTATAAAGCCATAATAAACGGCTTCTTTACCGGTGCCAACAATATTCCACAAGGCATAGCTAAATGCTATTATAGCCAAAAATACGGCACCCAGCCAACCATCAACCTGTTTGTTTTTTACCCTGATGATAAGGTATGATGCCGCCGAGAGCAGATAAGGAATCAACATGGATAAAAGAGACAGCAGCAGTAAAAACCTAAATTGCTCCACAAAGCTTTTGGTATAATTCATACTCATAAAAAGCGAAACCAGCGTACTGCTCAACAAGATGCCAACATACGGTACTCCTTTTTTATTTTGCTTGCCAAATATGGCCGGGAACAATTTGTCATTAGCGACGGCAAAGGGCATTTGGCCTTGCATCAGCGTCCAGCCGTTGAGCGCGCCGAAAGCTGCGATGGCTACGCCTGCGCTCACCCAGTAACGGGCACCATTGCCAAAAATTACGGCGGCAGCATCGGCATAAGGGGTTTGTGAGTGCTGTAGTTGAATAGCCGGAATAATGCCCATAACACTTATACTACCTAAAATATAAACTAAAGTGGCAATAAGTAAACCCAGCAGCGTTGCCCGTGGTACCGTTTTTTCGGGATTCTCTACACTGCCGGAGGGTATAGTTGCACACTCTATGCCGATGAACGAAAACATCGTCATGGCGGCTGTGGCGCTAATGGCACCATAGGTGGTAAAACCACTGCTGTTAAAGGGCAAAAAGTTTTTAGCCTGTAAAAAAAACAAACCACCAACAGCAACCAGTAATAAAGGTAAAATTTTGAGTATGGTGGTAACCAATTGCCATTTTCCACTGGTAACCACACCCCGTGTGTTGATGTAGGTAAGTAACCATATAGCACATAAGCCTGTGGAGATAGCCGCAAAATTATTATTTGCTAACGTCGGGAAAAACGTGCTTAATGCGCTCACAAGCGATTTGGTGATGGCCGCGCATGCGCAGGAGGTAGATATAAAATACCCCCAGGCTACCAAAAAGCCTGCAAAATCGCCAAGCCCGTTGCGGGTGAACGCGTACGGACCGCCGGTGGCATGCGGCAGCAGTTTGCTCATATTACTGAAAACTTTGGCCAAAAAGAACGAGCCAATAGCCGAAAACACCCAGCCCAGCAAACCAATACTCCCGAAGCCGGCCATAGCGGCGGGCATTAAAAATACCCCGGCACCTATCATATTGCCCACCACCAGGGAGGTGCTTGTCCATAAACCTAATTTTTTTGTTGATTCGGGCATAGTTGTTTTCGTCAGTTAACGACGAAAAGATAGGGTTTTTATTAAATATGGAGAGGAAAATGTTTACACCTTTAGTTGTAGTCTGAAGACTACAGGCATATTAGTCCGAAGTCTGGAGACTTCGGACAGCACGCTAAGCGGAGCGCCTTGTTTCATCTGCACATCTATAATCTGAAATCCGCACATCTACTACCCGTTTGCCAGCGCCCTATCCAGGTGGGTATAACCGCCATCAACATATACCAGTTGCCCGGTGGTATGGCTGGATACTGGCGACAGCAGGAAAGCGGCGGTGTTGGCCAGCTCTTCGGCAGTGGTCATGCGGTTACCCAACGGTATTTTTGATTCAATCTCTTTCCGCTTCGCGGCCGGATCGGCCATGGTAGCTATCCAGCTTTCATATAGAGGAGTCCAGCATTCGGCTACAACAATGGCGTTAACACGGATGCCATATTTTAATAGTTCTACCGCCCATTCGCGGGTAAGGGCATTTCTGCCGCCGTTTGATGCCGCATAGCCTGAGGTATGGCCCTGGCCTGTATCGGCTGTTTTGGAGGTGATATTAAGTATAGCGCCCTTTGATTTAATAAGCTCGGGCAAAGCATGGTGTGCCATCAGGTAATAATGCACCAGGTTTTTATGCAGCGAATTAATAAAGCCCTGATAATTGCCGCTTTCTAAGCCTACACTATCATTCATCCCAGCGTTATTTACCAGACCATCAATACGGCCGTACTGGGCAATGGCTGTATTAACCGCGTTTTCGCAGGCTGTAGGGTTGGTAAGTTCGGCCACTACCTGGAAGGCCCTGCCGCCGGTAGCCTCAATTTCATGAACTACTTTAAGGTTGTCCTCTTCACTGCGCCCAACAATAACGGGGATAGCTCCTTCGGCGGCCAGTACTTTAACAATGCCTTCGCCAATGCCCTTTGCGCCACCTGTTACTATAATTACCTTGCCTGTAAGTTGTAAATTCATGAATATATATTGTATACGTTATAAAAAATCAATTATTAATGGGCTACACTCATATCAACCTTCTCTTTAACCCGCAGGTTGGTAAGTGCAAAATATAACACAAACAAAAAGCAAACTGCCGGCACCAGGTAGGCCACCTGGATATTGGTTTTATCGGATACAAAGCCCAATAGCGGCGGGAAAACAGCCCCACCAACAATGGCCATAATAACCAGCGACGAACCTAATTTGGTTTTTGCTCCCAGACCCCTGATGCTTAACGAAAATATGGTTGGGAACATTATCGACATGAAAAACTCAACGCCCATTAATGCGTAAACGGCTAATTTGCCATGTAGCATTACCGCCAAAATAACCAGGAAAACATTGATAACACAATAAATAGCCAACAGCTTGGCCGGGCGGATATACTTCATCAAAAATGTACCTATAAACCTGCCCGACATAAAGCCTGCTAAAGCAATTGCCAAAAATATAGATGCCGGCTTTTGGGGGATGCCCGCAACCTTACCCGCAAAGCGGATGAAAAAGCTGCTTACGCAAACCTGTGCGCCCACGTAAAAAAACTGCGCGATAACGCCAAGTACCAGGTTTTTGGTTTTGGATGAGGTTTCTGCCTGTGAGGTAACCGCCGCTTCTTCATCATCGGCAATTTCTGGTAATGATGTTTTGTACAGGATGATGGCTAGTAACAATACTACTGCCCCGATAATAAGGAAAGGGATCTGTACGGCCGATGCTTCTTTATTAAGGTATGCACTTAATTGCGATGGTGCCATACTACTCTCCTGCGCGGCTGTTAGGTTGGTTTCTGATAAAATGAATAAGCCTCCAACATAGGGTGCCACAGTTGCTGCCAATCCATTAAATGATTGCGCAAAGTTTAAGCGAAAGGCCGCGCTCTCCGGATCGCCGAGGGCTGTCATGTAGGGGTTGGCCGCTGTTTCCAGAAAGGCTAGTCCGCAGGCGATGATAAACAAGGCAGTAAGGAAAAACGCATAGCTGCGTACCGAAGCAGCCGGGTAAAACAGGAAAGCACCCAGCGCGCAAAGTGTTAAGCCAACAATAATGCCACCTTTATAGCCAAAACGTTTCATAAATAAGCCTGCAGGTATGGCCATTACAAAATAACCGATATAGGAAGCAGAATCTACAAGCGATGATTGCAGATCTGTTAACTGGCAGGCTTTTTTAAGGTGAGGAATAAGTATAGGGTTTAAATTAAGCGCGAAGCCCCACACAAAAAAGAGGGATGTTATAAGGCCTACAGCGAATAGTTTTTTGTCTTTTGACATAATTAGTTAGGGTTGGTTATAATGGGTTTTAACAGGTTGATTTATGCTTTAGTTTACTTCCAGCTCATCGCGGGAGGGAAGTTTAGGGAATGGGTTGGTTGGGCCGGTTTGGTACCAAAACACGGTAGATGCTATATCATCCTGTAAAGGCATGTAGCGGCCATCGTGCCGCCAGCCCAGGGCCTGAATGGTTACCTTTAAATTTTTCTCAAAACGGATGGGATCTACAATATGCCATCTGTATAAACCAAAACGCTGGGCCACATTATAATGGCCGTCGCCACGGATCACCTGCGTAAGACCACTATAGGGGGTATTAAATTCGGTGTATTCGGTTTTATCTTCTTCTTTGCCGCTGGCATCCTTATGGTGGGTATCAAAATCATACGATCCGCAAAAATAATCCTCGGTACCCGTGCCGTTTATGGTAGGGAATTTGGTATCGCCATCCATAAAAAATTTGATCTCGCCCTCGCCCCACCAACCGTTTTTGTTGCTGCCGTAAGCCAGGTAGGTACCCACATATTGGCCCTTACCCACAATGCTATCTACCAAAACATAATCTTTTTTATAAGGCAAGGGATTGGTACGCCTAAACTGGGCATGAAAATATCCGGCATCATCCGGCACTTCTGTTAATGTATAATCAACCTGGTAATACAACACCATATCTGCATCATCAATATTCTCCATGGTAATGCGGCATTTTTTGCGAAACGGCATAGGCCAGTAACAATTAAACGCGCTGCCCGGATTAACCGTAACGGCCAGCGACGATAGGGGCGAGTATTTCCCCCAGCCCATGCAAAAAAAGTCGCCTACGGGTACCTCAACAGCTGGTGTAGTTTCATCATCCCAATAAAAACGCAGTATGCTGTAACGCCAGTTGCCGGTAGGGGTCATCCAGATGTGTTGTATGGCTCCGCTGCCATCAATTTGGGCAACTGTATAAGTAGTATGTTTTTTGATCACCACACTTGGGCTTACCTTCCAGGTTTGCCCCAAATCGCGCGATGGGCCGGCGCCGGTACCTGTGGTAGCCATGCCGCCTTTTCCTTTTTCGCCCGTAAAATTCTCCGGGCTTATCGATCTGGTTTTGGCATCGCTTGTTCTGTAAAGGTTACCTAACCCTACATCCAGGCCATTAAACTTTTTTTGGGCAAACGCCGCAGGCAATGTAAGTAAAACAAACATCCAGCTTAACAAAACACAACTTTTCATTTTTAACATAAAGGTTCTCTGTCAGTAAAAATTAGATAGCGCATTAATTGGTAAATGCAATATCCGGTTTATTTGCTGCAACGCTTGCCTTAGCTCAAAAAAGCATAAAGCCGGTCACAATCTTAAATATAATTTCCGTTTAATCTATGTATAATTATTAGCATAACGCACAGGGATTTTAGCATGGGATTAAGTCGCTGTAAGGCCAATACCTTAATTATATTCTAACTTTTATTGAGTAATATATTGATTGTTAATGGTGTATAGCTTAATCAGCTGTTGTTTAAACTGGCAGGTAATTTCAATATATATGGGAGCAATACCGATAGGTTTACCCTTGTTTGGCCGGCCGGTTTACCGGTAGGCATCAGGTGCATGGAGCTTGCATGTGCCTCGTTTTAATTAATGCAACACGCATTGCAAAACAACCAATTAATACCGTAATTTTGCACCGAATTTAAAGGGCTGATTATTTAGATGCGATTTTTTACCTGCTGCTTTCTATTGATTTTATGGAGTATATCTGCCGCTTATGCCTGGCAGGATACCGTAAAAACAAGCGCGAAAGCCCCGGTATACAGGCGTATAGCAACGGGTGGTAATTCGCTGCTTGATTCTGTTGCCAACGCCATGCAGGCCCGCAAGCTTTTTGTGGCCGATTCTATAGCTATGCGCTACATTCGCATACCCGATGCCAATACCAGTAGCGAATTTACCGATAGCCTGCTTGCACATACCTTATATAAGGGTTATGGCTTTTTAGATATCAACCTAAAAACCAAAGGCAAAGTAAAAGATGGCATCAGCCGTCCCTCGCGCGATCCCTGGGTTGTGATGATCATTATAGCCTTGTTGTTATATACCGCCATGCTAAACATTGCCATGAATAGCGATGTAAGTTTTGTGTTACAATCATTTTATAGCAAACGTGTGCTTTCGCAGGCCGGTAAAGAAGAAGCTATGGTAAGTCCCTGGGCGTTTTTCGGTCTTTTTCTTTTGTTTTGTTCAACATTTAGTTTGTTTTTGTATCAACTGGCCGGATACAAAGGGGTGTATTATACCGTAAGCGGTAGCAGGCTTTTTGTTTTGCTCACGATAGGGGTTATAACTTTGTTTGCGCTAAAATTCATTGTATTAAAGCTACTTGGTTTTATATTTGATATCAACAAATTGGTGAGCGAATACCTTAACATATTGCACCTCACTTATTTTAATATCGCATTTGTTTTTTTACCGGTTATCATCTGCTTTAGCTTATTGGGCACGCAGTATATACACGTTTTACTTACCCTCACACTCATCATCATTATTATAATTTTTATATGGCAATACATCAGGAGCAGCGTAAACATAATTTCTACTTTCAGATTTCATAAGTTTTATTTATTTACCTATCTTTGTGCCCTTGAAATTTGCCCCATTTTGATTTTAATAAAGGCATTGAATATTAGAATTTAAGTAGTTAAAAGAATTGACTTGGAAGACAGAAAGAAAAAGGTTAAAAGTATATTAGTTACTTTATCAAAGCCTGAAAATGATAAAAACCCGTACGCTGAACTGGCTAAAAAGCTAAACCTGAAGATTGATTTCAGGTCGTTTATCCATGTTGAGGGTGTACCTGCCAAGGATTTCCGAAAGGAAAAGATAAACCTTGCCGATTTCACCGCGGTTATTTTTACCAGCCGCAACTCTGCCGATCATTTTTTCCGTATTTGCGAAGAGATGCGTTTTGAGGTGCCTGTTGAAATGAAATATTTCTGCCTTTCAGAAACTATTGCGCTTTACCTGCAAAAATATATTCAATACCGTAAGCGTAAGATATTTTTTGGCAAGCAAACCGCTGCCGACCTGGCTGAAGTGTTGAAAAAACACGCTGCCGAAAAATTCCTTTACCCTTGCTCTGATGTAGCTGCCGAAGAAACCCAACGCTTCCTGCTCGAGAACGGTTATAACTTTACGCCTGCTGTGCTTTTCCGTACGGTTTGTTCAGATCTTTCTGATCTGGCCGAGGTGTTTTATGATGTTATCGCTTTCTTTAGCCCATCAAGCATTCAGTCCCTCTACAAAAACTTTCCCGATTTTAAACAAAACAACACGCGCATTGCTGCTTTTGGTGCAACCACACACAAAGCAGTGCTTGAAGCCGGTTTGATCCTGGATGTTCCGGCTCCAACTCCCGCTGCCCCATCTATGACAATGGCTATTGAGCAGTACTGTAAATTGGTAAACAAATAAAAATTAGAAATTTATTTAACCCAATTGCAACTTTTTTGTTGGCAGTAGCGTATTAATGACATCTATTTTACACTGGAGTGTGTAGGTAGGTAATTGTTTTGTACACTGTAATTTATTAATAATATGATGCCAAAAGCATTTAAAAGGGCTTTTTATTGCTTTAATTAAATGTTTTTTGGCGTGATAACGCAAATTTGATATATTCGGGGGTCTCATAATGTTATAATTTTTATAACTGAATTTTGATTTTAAAAATGAAGCAGATATACTTTTTAATAGTTGTTTTAGCTGGTGGAATATTGAGCGGTTGCGGCGGCGGTAGCGATAGGGGCGAATTAACCGGGGTTCCACAGCGATCATTTAAGGCCGAGGTGCCTTACGGTATGGTGTACATTCCGGGTGGTTCTTTTATGATGGGGCAAACCGATCAGGATGTAACTTTTGCTCAAACGGCTCAACCTAAGCAGGTTACCGAGGCTCCATTCTTTATGGATCAAACCGAGATCACCAACAGTCAATACAAAAAATTTGTATTCTGGGTTCGCGATTCAATAGCAATTACCAATTACGTTAACGATAACAAATATTACCTGCAGCCAAAAGGCCGTCCGGCCAATTCAAGCGGTAAAAAATATATCAACTGGGCTTACGTTCAAAAAAATCCGGTTTGGAGCAATAAAAAAGGTACGGCCGGTAACAAAAACAAGCTTCAGGGTATGTATTACCAGAACGAAGACCGTGTATTTGACCGCGATGAGCTTGATGTACGTTTATTAAAATACAATTACGCCTTAATGGTACTGCGCGATGCCGCCAACCACCGTAACGATCCCAAATCGCGCCGTTCTGATTTCATACTGCGTGATACCGTAACCGTTTACCCCGATACCCTGGTATGGTTAAGCGATTTTTCATACGCTGCCAACGAACCAATGGTTGAAGCTTACTTTTCTCACCCGGCTTTTCGCAACTACCCTGTAGTGGGTGTAACCTGGAGACAGGCAAGGGCTTTTACCGTATGGCGTACCCGCTATAACGAAGCCTACAAAGATTCGAGACATTTACCATTGCGTGCCGATTACCGCTTACCTACAGAAGGCGAGTTTGAATACGCTGCACGTGGCGGCAGGTTAGGTACAGATTATCCATGGGGTGGTCCGTACATTAAAAATGCTAAAGGTTGTTTATTGGCCAACTTTAAACCAGGCCGTGGTAACTATACCGATGATGGCGGCGCTTACACTGTAAACGTACGCTCTTATTTCCCTAACGATTATGGCTTGTACAATATGGCCGGTAACGTTGCGGAGTGGACATCATCTGCCTTCGACGAGTCTGCATCAACATTTGTACATGATTTAGCTCCAACATTTGCTGTTGAAGCAAAAGCTTCTGACCCGGAAGTGCTTAAACGTAAAGTTGTACGTGGCGGCTCATGGAAAGATATCGGTTACTTTCTTCAAAACTCAACCCGTACTTATGAGTACCAGGATACCGCGAAATCATATATTGGTTTCCGTTGTGTAACCAGCTACCTGGGCCGAGATATTAAAGACAAGCACTAACAAACAAAACAAACTATAACATTTAAAAACAAAGTTATTTCTGATTATTATGGCAGGAAAGAAAAAACCATTCGGGATAGGTAACATAATTTCAATCGGTGCAACGGTTGTTATCATAGGTTTGTTATTTAAGATACAACACTGGAAATTCGCCTCAGAATTTATTACCGCAGGTTTAACTACCGAGGCTATACTTTTCTTTATTTTGGGTTTACAACGCGAGGATAAAGATGTTGATTGGGTGCGTGTTTACCCCGAACTTAACGAAGATTTTGCAGGCGAATTACCAAAATCATCATCGCATCCGGTAGCACTTGGTGCCGGCTCAAGCAGTACCGCTGCTTTAGATAAAATGCTGGATGATGCCAAGATTGGTCCGGATCTGGTACGTAGCTTAGGCGATGGTTTAAGAACATTTGGCGATAAGGTTGCCGCTATATCAAGAGTAACCGATGCCGGCGAAGCTACTATCGCATTTACCAGCAAAGTAAAGGCGGCTACAGCTAGCTACGATAACTTAAGTATATCATTTGACAAAGCCTCGGCAAACTTGGCCGAAATGGCAAATTCAAATGTCGATTCAAAAGCTTACCACGATCAGGTAAACAAACTGGCTAAAAACTTAGGTTCATTAAATGCTGTGTATGAGTTAGAGTTACAAGATTCGAGCGCGCATTTAAAATCAATGAACAAGTTTTATCAGAACCTGTCATTAACCATGAACAACTTTAACGAGTCGTTAGATGATTCGAAACAGTTTAAAGAAGAAGTTGGCCGTTTAGCTAAAAACCTTGGCTCGTTAAATGCCATATATGGTAATATGCTTACAGCTATGAACCAACCGCGTACTAATTAATTATTGAACAGATTTTTTTAAAAGCTAAGAATATAATAGATGGCCGGAGGTAAGGAAACCCCAAGACAGCGAATGATAGGTATCTTATACCTGGTGCTTTTAGGCTTAATTGCCCTTAACGTACCAGAGAACCTGTTAGATGCTTTTAAAAATATTACCAAAAGTTTGGATGCATCCACAAAGAATGTAAATACCAGCTTAGCAAATACATATAGCTCATTTGAGACTAAAGTAAAAGCCCAGCCCGATAAGAGCAAATACCTTGCCGCTGCTAAAGCGGCAACTAAAATGACCGATGATCTGAATAACTACATTGAGGAATTGAAGAAAGAGTTAACAGACAAAGGCGGAGGCATAAACCCCGAGATTGATGATATTAATGCACGGGATAATTTAGATATCTCATCAGAGGTGATGATCAATGGGAAAAAAGCTGATGTTCTAAAGGAAAAAATAGAGGCTACCCGGGCTAAATTGTTAGAGTTATTAGGTAAAGACAGTGTAGGCGTTAACTTTTCTTTAAACGCTAACGCCCCTAAAGCAAACGCAGGTATGCAGCAAAAAAACTGGCAGGAAGCTTATTTTGGAGACGGTATTCCTTTGGGAGCTACTATAACCACACTTGCCAAAATAGAAGCCGACTCAAAAAATGCCGAGAACGAGGTTGTTAAAAAATTATACAGCAACGTTGATAAAGCAGAAGTAACATTAAACGCTTTCCAGGCAGTTGCAGTGGCGCCAAGTAGTTATGTTTTGGCTGGTCAGCAATATACAGCGGATATTTACTTAACTGCTTACGATTCGCATTCAAACCCTACCATCACAATAGGAGGTTCATCAATACCAACAACCAATGGTGTAGGTAAATACACAGTTACAGCAAGTGGTGAGGGGATACACACTGTGAATGGTACGTTATCCGTTAAATCTGTTGATGGCAGCGCGCCTAAAACATATAATGTTCCTATCAGTTACATGGTTGCAAAACCATCGGCGGTAGTTTCTCCGGATAAAATGAATGTACTGTATATAGGCGTACCTAACCCTGTATCTGTATCGGCTCCGGGTGTACCTAAAGAGAGTATTAAAGTAAGTATGAGCGGTGGTTCTATCAGCGGTTCGGCAGGCCATTATACTGCTACCGTAACCAGCATAGGCGCTGCTAAAATTACAGTATCTGGCGATAAGGGAATGGTTTTGGGTACCTCAGAGTTTCGCGTAAAACGAATCCCTGACCCTAAAGCGCAGTTTGCCGGTAAAAGCGGCGGCAGCACAAGTGCCGCCAACATCAGAGCCCAAAACAGGCTGTTTGCCAAATTAGAAGGTTTCGATTTTGATGCTAAATTTACCGTAACACGTTTTACATTATTAGTGATAAAGCCACGTTTAGATCCGGTTATATATTCGGGTAATGGCGGCGAACTTACAGGTGCTATGACCAGTGCATTAAATACTGTAACCCCTGGAAGTACTGTTGTATTCAGAGATATTGTGGCAGTTGGCCCGGATGGTTTATCAAGACCAATTGACGCTATTGTATTATCCGCAAATTAAAAGCGTATGAAAAAGAGAATTTTAGTAGTTGTACTTTGTTTAGCTTGTATTACATCATACGGGCAAACAAAGAAAAAGAAGCGCCCGGCTAAAAAGGCTGCTGCTACAACAAACAGGCAGGTAAAGCCACAAGCTAATAGTGTGGTGAGCAATCCTGGGCCATCGGTTGATACCTCTAAAAGAGTGCCAATGAAGCCTTTTGAAAGGCCACTTGATGGTTACTTTAAAAAGAATAATATTTTAAACGCCAGGGTAACACCTTATCCTAACCTGCGCGAAAGTGATGTAGCTTTTGCAAAAAGGGTATGGCGCGAAATTGATGTGCGCGATAAAATGAACACTTACCTTGCATCGCCAAAACGCCGTTTAATTGATGTATTGCTGGATGCTATTACCGCAGGCGAATTAACCGCTTACGATGCTACACAAGGTAAAAAGGATGACATTAATGGTGATGGATTTTCGACACCGCTTGCTGCGGGAGCGGCAAGGGCCAGGCTTGCCGGTGGTGATAGTAGCGTAGTGAGTGTTCCGGATAAAGACGGCAACATCGTATCATCTAAAATGGTTGCCAATGAATTTAATCCCGATAGTGTTATTAAATTTAGAATTAAAGAAGACTGGGTGTTTGACAAACAGCGTTCGGTATTTGAGCCACGTATTATAGGTATTGCGCCGTTGTTTAAGCCGAAGGCTGCCCCAGGTGTCGACGTTGGCTATCAGCCTGCTTTTTGGGTATATTTTCCCGAAGCACGCCCTATTTTAGCTACCAAAGAGGTGGTTAGCCGCGCAAGTGACGGTACCGGCTTAAGTTTCGATGATGTGTTTATGAAGCGGATTTTTAACAGTTACATTGTAAAAGAAAGTAACGATAAAGATGAGAGTGTAAAGGACTACGCGCAAGGCATCGACAAGCTTTACGAAGCCGAGAGAATCAAAAAAACGTTAATGGATTGGGAACTTAACCTTTGGCAGTACTAAAAGGGGAAGTCAAAATTCAAAAGTGAAAAGTCAAAACTGTTGTGGTTTTGACTTTTTGCGTTTCTGGGGGGATAAGTATAACTATCTATGATGTGTTTAATGCGGGGCTATAATCGGAACGCTTGTCATGAGGATGAGGTACGAAGAATCTATTGTCCGCCATACATCTTTGCTCTGTATAGTAGGCGCATAGACCCTTCGTACCTCAGGATAACAAAGCCTTTTAATATACTATGATGCAATGCCGACTCATATAAGAGCACTCAGTCAAACAGCGTTTTCCGCTAATTAACTCACCTCTTCCCTGTTAAAATATCCCCAAATAGCTTTTGCCTGTTTTAAGTTCACTACTTCGAGTAATAATTCTTCACTTGCTTCGCGTATTTTTTTTACAGATTTAAAGTATTTAAGGAGTTTTTCGGCGGTTGTTCTGCCAACGCCTTCTATCAGTTCCAACTCGGTAGCCAAGGTGCCTTTGTCGCGTATTTTACGGTGGAAGGTGATGCCGAAGCGGTGAGCTTCGTCTCGCAGGTATTGGATAACCTTTAACGTTTCTGATTTTTTATCGAGGTACATGGGGTACTGATCGTTTGGATAATATAATTCTTCCAAACGTTTGGCAATTCCAATAACGGTTACCTGTTTATCAATCCCTAATAACTTTAAACTATGCATTGCCGATGATAGCTGCCCTTTACCACCATCAATAATAATAAGTTGAGGCAGCTCGGTTCCTTCATCCAGCATGCGGCGGTAGCGGCGGTGAACGGCCTCTTCCATGGTAGCAAAATCATTGGGCCCCTCTACCGTTTTTACGTGGAAGTGGCGGTAATCTTTCTTAAATGGCTTACCATCCCTAAATACCACAATAGCCGAAACCGGGTATTTACCCTGAAAGTTAGAGTTATCAAAACATTCAATATGGCGGGGCAGCTGGTTCATGCGCAAATCCTTCATCATTTGCGTAAGCAAACGTTCGGTGCGGATCTCGGGGTTTAGTTTTTCGTATTGATCTATCTTTTCTTTTTTGAAGTACTGCACGTTTTTTTGTGACAGATCGAGCAGTTTCTTTTTTTCGCCAAGTTTGGGTACGGTAAATTTTATAGATGAATCTTCCAGGTCTATATCAAACGGAACAATCACCTCTTTCGAGGTGCTGTTATAACGGCTCCTAAACTCTACAATGGCCAGCGTAAGCAGTTCTTCATCACTTTCATCCAACCGTTTTTTAAGCTCGATGGTTTGGGTTTGGATGATGGTACCATTCATTACCTTTAAATAGTTTACAAAGGCCAGTTTCTCTTCTGATGCGATGTTAAACACATCCACATCTGTAATAGATGAGTTTACGATGGTAGACTTGCTCTGGTAGTTCTCCAGCAAATCAAACTTCCGTTTCAGGCGATGGGCCAGCTCGTAATTATATTCGCCCACAGCGGCTTCCATTTCGCTTTTTAGGCGACGCAGGATAGCGCCAATCTTACCATTCAGAATGTCGGTTATGTCTGCAATACTGTTATCATAATCAGTCTCTGTCTGGTAGTTTTGGCAGGGGCCTTTACAATTACCCAACTGGTACTCCAGGCAAACTTTAAACTTCCCTTTGTCGATATTCTCGCGCGTAAGGGCCAGGTTACAGGTACGCAGGGGATAGGTTTCTTTAATGAGCCCCAGGATGTTGTGCATCATGCTTACCGAAGCATAAGGCCCCAAATACTTCGAGCCATCTTTAACAATACGCCGGGTCCAGAAGATACGCGGGAAATTCTCGTTTTTGATAATAACCCAGGGATAGGTTTTATCATCCTTAAGCATTACGTTGTACTTTGGCTGGTGCTTTTTGATCATGCTGTTTTCCAGCAGCCAGGCATCAACCTCGGTATCAACAATGGTAAAAGTTATATTACGTATTTTGGATACCAAAACCCGTGTTTTGGCATTAATATGCGTATCCTTATTAAAGTACGACCCCACACGATTGCGCAGATCTTTGGCCTTACCAATGTATATCAGTTCCTTCTCCTCGTCCCAATACTGGTAAACTCCCGGTTTATGGGGGATGTTTTTTAGAGCTTCCCGGTAATCGAATTTTTCACTCATTACTCACTTACTAAAAATAACTATAAATACGTCATTGAGTGATCTCCAGGGGGCTGGGAAAAACATCAATGACATATAAAAAGTGCGTCATTGCGAGGACCGAAGCAATCTCTACATAGGCAGGTCTGATGTGTAAATCGGCTCTGTACAGCATAGAGATTGCTTCGTTCCTTATAATGACATGATTGTAAGGTGTTGATTTTCAGCATACGTTTTTAAACACAAACCCCTTACCGCCGTCATTGCGAGGCACGAAGCAATCCCCGACCTACAGAGTCGCTATGCAAATCCGCCCCGTAATTTGGGGATTGCTTCGTCGTACCTCCTCGCAAGGACGGCCTTTTTAAGATGTCATTACTGTTTTTTCCAGGGTAACCCTGGTTGTCACTCGCAATGACGATTTGATTGATTTTAATCTTTTTTAGAAATCCAACTTCTTATCAACGTCATTGGTGCCCTGCTGTTGTTGGGTATACTGGCCGCAATCCATAATAATGCTTACACCGTTTTTGGGTGCATCAAAATCAACATTTTTTTTAATGCCGAGTGCCAGGTTGGCGTATACCTTTTTCATATAAATGGCAAATATAGGCAGTGCGCTGTTAGCCCCCTCGCCCAGGCGGGTTGATTGAAATGCAATATCCCTGTCTTCGCATCCTGTCCACAGGCCGGTAACCAATTGCGGGGTTATCCCAATAAACCAACCATCGGAGTTGTTTTGGGTAGTGCCGGTTTTACCACCTATCGGGTTACGTAAGCCGTATTTATAGGCTAATCTGGAGCCGGTACCTTCTTGAATAACACCTTTAAGCATATAGGTCATTACGTAAGCGGTTTGCGGGTTCATGGCCTGCACAACTTTAGGGGTATGGGTATAAAGCACATTGCCGTTTTTATCTTCTATACGTAATATATAGGTAGGTTCGGTCCATAAGCCGTGGTTGGCAAATACCGAGTAGGCAGCCGTCATTTCAAATACCGAAGCATCAAATGTGCCCAGGCATATAGACGGGTATGGAGGTACGTTGCTGGTGATCCCCATTTTCTTGATCAGCTCTACAACAGGCTCGGGTTTTACCTCACTCATTACGTGGGCGGTTACCCAGTTTTGCGAGTGAGCCAAAGCCTGGCGCAAGGTTATAAAGCCAGATAAAGTTTCTGATGGCGACGAGCGCGGGCACCATGGTGCACCATAACCGCGAATGGTATCTGGTACGTTATTTATTTTTAAACATGGTGAGTAGCCATTATCAATAGCCACTGCATAAGTAAACGGCTTGGCTGTTGAGCCCACCTGGCGGGTGCCATTTTTAACCTGATCGTACTTAAAATGCTCGAAGTTGGTACCTCCAACCCAGGCTTTAACATAGCCGGTAGTTGGGTCCATACTCATGAGGGCGTTGCGTAAAAGCATTTTACAATAAATGATAGAGTCTGTAGGCCTCATCACGGTATCGATATTACCATGCCAGGTAAACAGGTTCAGCGTATCCTTGGTATCAAAGTTGGTTTTAATATCCTCATCGCTCATCCCTTCCATTTTCAATTGCTTGTACCGGTCGCTTTTCAACATACCCTGGTTAACTAAAAACTTAAAGTTGTGGATGCTTTTTGCCAGGTTTTGGCCGCGCCAGTGGTCATTAAACTGTCCCTGCAGGTTTTTCATGTATTCCTGCTGTGCTTCTTCGGCATATTGCTGCATGGTGGCATCAATAGTGGTATAAATTTTGATGCCGTCGCGATCGAGATCATAAGGAGTGCCATCGGGGCGGTTAATGTTTTGTTCTTTAAAGATCTTCTGTACCTCTTTTTTCAAAACCGACCTGAAGTAGGGTGCCGGGCCATCAAAGTGATTGTTTTGGTGGAAGTTTAAACCCAATGGTTTTTGTTTAAAGTCGGCAATTTGCCCCTCGCTTAAAAAGCCTTGTTCCTGCATCCGGTTAAGTACCAGGTTACGGCGGTTAATAGCATTTTTAGGATGCCTTATAGGCGAGTAAATGCCCGGGCCGTTAACCATGCCTATTAATAACGCGGCCTGATCTGGCGTTAGCTTATCTGGGGTAGTATTAAAATAGGTGCGTGCTGCAGATTTTATGCCGTAGGTATTATAGGCGCCAAAATCAACCGTATTTAGGTACATGGTTAATATTTCTTCTTTGGTATAGTGGCGTTCTAACTTAACCGCTGTTATCCATTCCTGCAGTTTTTGGGTTATCCGCACAAAAGGATTGTTTGATTTTTCGGTAAAGAGATTTTTGGCCAATTGCTGTGTTATGGTACTGCCTCCCTGTTTTTGCCCGATAAGTAAATGCAGAAATATAGTAAAGCTTCGGCCGAAATCTATCCCCGAATGCTCATAAAAACGTTTATCCTCTGTAGCAACCAATGCGTTAATAACATTAGGCGATAATTCTTTATAGGTAACGTTAGATCGGTTTTGAATATAATAGGTGCCTAAAACCTGCTTATCGGCAGATATTACTTCGGATGCGAGGTTGCTTTTAGGGTTTTCCAGATCGCGGAAAGAGGGTAGCTGACCAAACACATCAAAAACGGTAAGGGTTATCATCAAGGCTACAAAAACAAAAAGTGCTATAACGGTACGCCATATATACCAGTTATAGTGCCTTGTTTCTGCAGAGCTGAGTGACGGTTTCTTATTATAGGTGGTCTTCATTTTTCTAATAATATTTTTGATAGTAATCAATATAACTATCTAATGTTTTTGGGTCGGCTAATTTATCCAGATTTTCCCTTGTAATGATAAAAAAACTGTATTTATCCTTGGGCACCTTCATAATATCGGGTAACAGGGGGATAATACCGTGTGCGTATTTTTTAACATCGTCCAGGGTATAAAAGCGGCCAACAACTATAAGTTGATCGTCGGTACCTATAGGTAGCAGACTATGCCTAACGGTATTGCCCGTAGGCCTGGTGCGGTTAAATTGCCCTATACCAAAACGTGAGGAGGCCAGGTTAGTTGTACCGGTGGTAACATTTATGGCGAAATAATAATTTGTGCTATCGCGCAGGCTGAAAATATAGGTTACAGGCGGGGCAGCTATTACAGGCGGCGGGCTTGCTGGTTGATCTTGTGGTAAAGCCTGTTTGGCGGCGGCAAACTGATCAAGCAACTTCCTTACCGAATCGACACTTGGTGCGGGTGCCGTAGTTATAGGTTGTTTAGGCAAAGGTGCTATTGTTTTAACAGAATCGGCCTTAGGTACAACAGTGGCTACAACAGGTGGTTTTACCGGCTCAACAGCTTTCGGTTTTTCTACCGGTGGTTTTGGTTTTGCCTGTACCACAGCAGGCGGAGTAACCTTACGTACCTCGGGTATCAGTGGGGCCGGGGCTTGTGCCGAAGCTTTGTAAACCGGGCGGTATTCTGTTTGTTTTTGATAGGCAACCGGCGGCGTAAACGGAATATCATTAACATCATTCCCTGTTAAAACTACGGGGCGGGCAGCCATCTCTACTTTGTTGGAGTCGATATAAGCGAGGTGCTGAACCGCCAGCGGGGTCACTAGTTTATCATCGGGGTATTTGGCTACAATTTGTTGCAGGTCGGTAACAAAGGGTGCTAACTTCTCCTGATGGCCGGCAGCTATGGTACGTAAATAAAGCAGCTGAACTGCAAAACGATTATCTGGATATTTGGTTAGCAGCGCGTTGGCCTGGGTAATAACTTCTGTATATTTCTTTTGTGCGTACAACTCATAAACCGCGTTGTAATATCCGGTGAACTCGGCATTCGCATCATCCAGGTGTTTGGCGTATTCGGGGTCGAGGATGATCTTGGCGAAAGCGGTTTCGGGAAATTCTTTCAGTATCCTGTTTTTGTAACCCTCAGATTTTGCTGCATCTATATCGGCATATAACCGGTACAGGTTATAATATATGGCAGCCATATCTGTACTTTTAGGGAAACGGGTCAACAAAAGCTCGTAAGTAACTATTGCTTCCTTTTTATCGCCTAAAACATCGCGATAAAAATTGGCCATATCCATATATGCGTTATAAACCCGCAAGTTGGAGCGATTTAGCAGATCTGGTGTTAATGGTAAATTTTTGATCAGATCTTGCCTGTAGCTACCCGCGTTACCATTGGCGCTATTGGCTGCATCCTGTACCGAGGGGGCAAAAGGGTCGTCGTTTTGTGCAATGCCGGCACCATTATTATTAAGTGCGATATTGCCGTTACTGCGTTTGCTGCGACGCCAGTTATCTTCGAGCTTGCGGGTACCCCATTGTTTTTTAAAATCGTTGCCTCCCTGGCTTAAAGCAGCCTGGTTATAAAAATAAAATGTGCTGCTGCCACCCCTGTTGTTTTGCGGGCTATTAAGGTTATTAGCGTTGCGGCTATTTTCAACTTGCCCGTTATTTACCGCGGCGGCGGCAAGGTTTGCTTTATCCTGTAATATTTTACGGTTAACCATAGCATCAATATGGGCCGCCCGGGCTTTCTCGTCTAACCCCGCAAGCATTTGCAGTGTATCTTCACGACTTATGGTTTGTAGCAAGCCTGTTAATATTTGCAGGTTGTTTGCTTTTTTGCGGATGATCTGATAGCCGGGATAGGTAGGGGCCAGATAGGTAAGCGTACTATCGTAATACAATTTAGCCGCCGCGTAATCGGCTTTGTTTTTAAAGTCGATATCTGCAATGCGTAAATAGGAGAGCCCTTTTTGGTTTTGATTTTTAAGACTTGTGCGTACCGATAACTTATAATTTTTAACGGCGCCATCAATATCGCCCGATGCATAAAGCTGCTGGGCAACCTGGTAGTAGATCTGATCTGTAAACTCCTTGTTATTTTGGTTTTTGAGCAACTTGCGCAAACGCTCAATTTTATTTTGTTTGATGCCGTTCTCCTGATCCTGCAGGCGGATGCGGTTTAAGTTGGCATTAAAAGCCATTTCGAACGACGCGTTACTTTTAACAATGCTGGTATAGTTAGCTATAGCTGCATCGGGCTTTTGATTAAGTTCCTGTAGCTGGGCCAAAATAAATGTCCATCGTAATTTAAGGCTACCATCGTGGCAGTGCTGCAAAGCTATTTTGGCGCTTTCTTCGGCGGCAGGATATTCTTCCGTATTAATATCGTATTGTAACTGGGTAGCGTATATGCCTGCCGGAACGCTTTTTTTAGGATTGATGTTTTGGATAGCCGTATCAATAGCCACTTTGGCCTGGGTAGGTATATTAAGGTATAGTAAAGCACGCCCTTTCCATATTAAAGCCTCCTGTTTTAAGTTGGCTTGTTTACCGTAGGATGCAATTACGTAGTTAAAATACTCTACGGCATCAAAGTAGCTGCCTTCTAAAAAGCGGGCTTTACCCATAACAAGGTAGGCATCGCCCAGGTAATGGCTTTGTTCTTTAATATTGATGATCTTGTTGGCTTTGCTGATGGCAAGTTCCAGGTCCTTATCCGGTATGCTGCTTTGTGCTGACGTATCTGGGTAAACATTCAACAGCTCGTTATAAGAATCAACAAAGGCGGTAGCATAGCTTTCCTGTTTAATGCGGAGTATCTCATTTGCATTAAACAGTATATTATAATGCGCGGTAAGGTTTTGCATATTGCGGTTAAAGCCGCTTTCCTTTTCGAGCGAGCAGCCTGCTATCACAATCAATAGCGCCGGTAATAAAAAATTACGTGTTTTAGATAGGGAAAATATGCTCACTCGCCTCAAAATAAGATCATGGTTATAAAAGCATTGCTAAAATACTAAAGATTATACAATAGGTTTAATAAATTTGCGCATGGCTCAAAATGAACAAGGTGATAATAAGGATAATGAGGGCGGTGGATTAAATACCTATGCCAAGTTTAGTGGCATTGCCTTCCAGATGGTGGTTGTGATTGGGATAGGTGCTTTTGCCGGTTATAAAATTGACGAGGCAACTAATCATCAAACCAAATGGGTTACGGCGTTGCTATCGCTTGTTGGCGTTTTTATTTCATTATATATTGTTATCAGATCGTTAAAAAATTGAAATTAACCTTTACCATCGTTTCGTTTCTGCTTTTTGTTGCGTTGTTAGCTGTGCCCGCAATAGTTGTTAGTTATTTACAACCCGGCTGGCTGGTACCAAAGTTTTGGGTTATGTTTTTGTTTATATGCTTGCTTACGTTTCTCACCTTAGCTTTGATTGTAATAGTTGGAGAAATAAAGAAGGATTTGTATACCCAGACATTTATGGCCGCTACTACGGTTAAGATTCTTTTCACCTTATTTTTTGTACTGTTTTTTTTAACTAAAACTACTGTTAACCGATACGTTTTTATGGCCGATTTTCTATATATTTATTTTCTGAATATGGGCTTTGAAATCTACTGTTTGTTACGTAACTTGCGCAACCAAAATTTATAGTAAGAATCTCGCAATTAATGGATTTTAGCCACATTTTGAACTCAAAAAAAATAACCCTAAGCGTAGTTTTAGGCGTTTTCTTAACAGTTTTTACTTGTAAGGCATTTGCAATACAAGAAAAACAAGTACCGGAAGCTGCCGTAGAAAACAAAGAAACCTCGAAGTTTGACCCGAGTGCCACCATTCTGGAACACATCGGCGATTCGCATTATTTTCATGTGGGAGGCCACATCGCATTCCCGTTGCCTGTTATCCTTTATACTGATAAGGGATTGGAAATTTTTTCGTCAGAAAGATTTGAAGAAGGCGAAAAAGCTTATCAGGGCAAGTATTATCAGTATGCGCTCATAAAAGATAAGGTAAAGGCTGTTGTAGCCGACGGTAAAACTATTGATGAAACCGCAACTGTTATTGATCTTTCAATAACCAAAAACGTAGCGTCCATGTGGCTGTCTGTGTTATTGTTGCTTATTATCTTTTTCAGCGTAGCGTCGTCTTACAAAAAACGTGTTGGCAAGGCCCCTAAAGGTTTGCAATCGTTGCTCGAGCCCGTAATTTTGTTTATCCGCGATGATGTTGCATTGCCTAATATAGGCTACAAGTATCACCGCTTTATGCCTTTGTTGTTAACGGTATTCTTTTTTATCCTTATCAATAACCTGATAGGTATGGTTCCGTTTTTTCCGGGTGGTTCAAACGTAACGGGTAATATCGCAGTAACATTTGTGCTGGCTGTTGTTACTTTAATAGTGGTTAACGTTAACGGTAATAAATATTATTGGAAACATATTTTTGCCCCTGATGTGCCATTTTGGTTATACCCAATTATGTGGGTAGTAGAGTTGGCGGGTATTATATCAAAACCGTTTGCGTTAATGGTGCGTTTGTTTGCCAACATTATGGCAGGTCACGTAATTGTTATCGCTTTAATATCTTTAATATTCATTTTTAAAACATTAGGTATAGCGCCGGTATCCATAGCATTTACCTTGTTTATTGATGTATTAGAGCTTTTGGTTGCATTTTTACAGGCCTTTATATTTACTATGCTTATGGCATTGTTTATAGGTAGCGCTGTTGAAGAGCACCATCATTAATTTGTATTTTATTAATAACACTATATTAACTTTTAAATTTAAAAACATGACTGGAAGTATTGCTGCGTTAGGTGCAGGTTTAGCAGTTATCGGTGCTGGTATCGGTATCGGACAAATTGGTGGTAAAGCCATGGAAGGTATTAGCCGTCAGCCAGAAGCAGCTGGTAAAATTCAAACAGCCATGATCATCGCTGCAGCCCTTGTAGAAGGTGTTGCTTTGTTTGGTGTGATTGTAGCTTTGTTGGGCAATAAATAATATTGCCTAAAGGGAAAAACCATGTGCGTAACGGTTGGTTGCGCCATGGTTTTTAATTGAATATTCATTTGATATAAGTATATAAGGTTAATAAAATGGAATTAGTTACACCAGAATGGGGTTTAGTTATCTGGACAAGTATTACTTTTTTAATATTACTTGTTTTACTAAAGGCATTTGCCTGGAAACCTATCATGTCGGCAATTACCGAACGTGAGTCTTCAATAGAAAAGGCCTTATTAAAGGCTGAAGCAGCTAAAGAAGAAATGGCACGCCTTACCAGCGAAAATGAAGCCTTAATTAAACAGGCCCGTGCAGAGCGCGATCAGATTTTATCTGATGCTAAAAAGGTAAAAGAGCAGATGATAAGCGATGCTAAAGAATTGGCTCATAGAGAAGGCGCGCGCATGATTGAGCTTGCCCGTGTGGAAATAAACAATCAGAAAGCGGTTGCTATGGCTGATGTTAAAAATCAGGTTGCTGTATTATCTATACAAATTGCCGAAAAGGTATTGCAGGGACAACTGGAAGACCAGAACAAGCAGGATGCATTGGTTGCACAACTATTAAAAGAAGTTACATTATAGTAGTATAGATTGGAGATATGACGACATGGGATTTTTTTAATCTCAAATCACTTATCTAACATCGCACATCTAAATAAAATATGTCAGAATTAACAGTAGCAGCCAGGTACGCCAAATCACTCATTGATCTTGCTCAGGAGCAAAACAGTGTAGAAGCAGCTAAAACCGATATGGAGCTTTTTGTGCATACTTTAAAGGCTAACCCGCAGCTTGCCGCTGTGCTGGCTAATCCGGTGGTAGCGCATACAAAAAAGTTAAATATACTTGATCTTATTTTTGCCGGTAAAGTAAATAAGCTAACCCTTGCTTTTTTTAAGCTGATGGTTAATAAAGGCCGTGGCGAAATTTTAGGAACTACCGGGTACGAGTTTGTTAACCTGTACAACTTAAAAAATCATATTACTAAAGCTACAGTAGTATCGGCTAAAGCTTTATCTGAAGCAAATAAAAGTGTAATAGCTGCCGAACTGCAAAAGTCTATCGGTGGTACCATACAATTGGCCACTAAAGTTGATGCATCGTTAATAGGAGGTTTTATACTTACTGTAGGCGACAGGCAGCTTGATTCGAGTGTTACAGGCACTTTGAACAAATTAAAAAAAGAATTTGCCCTTTAAAAGGGATTTAACATTATTAAACATAAAACTCTAAATAAATTTAAACAATGGTAGAGGTAAGACCAGACGAAGTATCGGCAATTTTGCGTCAGCAGTTGGCAGGCTTCAAGTCAGAATCTGAATTAGAAGAAGTGGGTACTGTACTCCAGGTGGGCGACGGTATTGCACGCGTTTATGGATTAACAAAAGTACAATCAGGTGAGCTTGTTGAATTTGGCACAGGATTACAGGGTATCGTACTTAACCTTGAAGAAGATAATGTGGGTGTGGTATTGTTAGGCAGATCTGACGATATTAAAGAAGGTGATACCGTAAAACGTACCAACCGTATTGCATCTATCAACGTAGGCGAAGGCATGCTTGGCCGTGTTGTTGATACTTTAGGTACTCCAATTGATGGTAAAGGACCAATCTTAGGCCAAACTTACGAAATGCCTTTGGAGCGTAAAGCACCAGGTGTTATCTACCGTCAGCCGGTTACTGAGCCTTTGCAAACAGGTATCAAAGCTATCGACGCGATGATCCCTATCGGCCGTGGCCAGCGTGAGTTGGTTATTGGTGACCGCCAGACTGGTAAAACAGCTGTTTGTATCGATACCATCATCAACCAGAAAGAATTTTATGATGCCGGTAAACCGGTTATCTGTATATATGTTGCATGTGGTCAAAAAGCATCAACAGTAGCAAACATTGTACGCACGCTTGAAGAAAATGGTGCTATGCCATTCTCTATCGTTGTTGCTGCAAACGCATCAGACTCTGCTACCATGCAGTTCTTTGCTCCTTTTGCAGGTGCTGCAATTGGCGAGTACTTCCGCGATACTGGTCGCCCTGCATTGATCGTTTATGACGATTTATCAAAACAGGCAGTTGCTTACCGCGAGGTATCATTGTTATTACGTCGTCCACCGGGTCGTGAGGCTTATCCTGGTGACGTATTTTACCTGCACAGCCGTTTATTAGAGCGTGCCGCTAAAATCAACTCAAATGATTCTATCGCGCAGCAAATGAACGATCTTCCGGAGTCTATCCGTAGTATCGTAAAAGGTGGTGGTTCATTAACCGCTTTGCCTATTATCGAAACTCAGGCTGGCGACGTATCTGCATACATTCCAACCAACGTAATTTCAATTACCGATGGTCAGATTTTCTTAGAGTCTAACTTATTCAACGCGGGTGTTCGTCCGGCCATTAACGTAGGTATCTCGGTATCTCGTGTGGGTGGTAACGCGCAGATCAAATCGATGAAGAAAGTAGCAGGTACTTTGAAGTTAGACCAGGCTCAATACCGCGAATTAGAGGCTTTCTCTAAATTCGGTTCAGATTTGGATGCATCTACCAAAAACGTGTTGGATAAAGGCGTTCGTAACGTAGAGGTATTGAAACAAGGCCAGTACTCACCTGTATCTGTAGAAAAACAAGTTGCTATCATTTACTTAGGTACTAAAAACCTGATGCGTAGCGTACCTGTAAAAGATATCAGGAAGTTTGAAGCAGAATACACAAGTCAGTTAGAAGCTCGTCATCCAGAAGTATTAGCTGCCCTTAAAGCAGGTAAATTTGATGATCAGATAACAGGCGTACTGGAAACAGTAGCTAAAGAACTGGCAGGAAAATATTAATTAGATATGAGATGTTAGATATGAGATTTGAGATTTTCTTAAATCTCATACCTGGCAGATTAAATTAGATATAGAGAGGAAATAAGAGTATGGGGTTAATCTCATATCTCATATCTCATATCTCACATCTCAACAAAGAATGGCTAATTTAAAAGAAGTAAGAAACAGGATAAAGTCTGTATCGTCAACACAGCAAATTACCAAGGCCATGAAAATGGTTTCGGCAGCTAAGCTGAAACGCGCTACAAATGCTATTGTTCAATTGCGCCCGTATGCCAATAAGTTGAAAGAACTTTTGGCTAACCTTTCTGAAAGTTTGGAAGATGGCTCATCACCATATTTGCAGGAGCGCGAGCCCGTGCGTGTATTGGTTGTTGTGGTATCATCAAACCGTGGTTTGGCTGGTGCTTTTAACGCCAATGTAATTAAAACGGCCAATAACCTTATTGCCGAAAAATACAGCAAGCAATTAGCGGCCGGGAATGTTTCTATAGTTGCTATTGGCAAAAAAAGCCAGGAGTTTTACGAAAGACGCAAGTACAACGTAATAGGCAACAATAACGATTTGTACCTGAACCTTAACTTCGAAAACGCTTCTGTAATTACAGAAAGTATTATGCAAGGTTTTGTGAACGGCCAATACGATCGCGTGGAGCTGGTGTATAACCATTTCCGTAACGCCGCAGTGCAATACCAAATTGCCGAGCAATTGTTACCGGTTCCAAAACCCGAGAAAAAGGAAGTGGTTAAATCAACATCTACTGTTGATTACATTCTGGAGCCTTCGCAGGAGGAAATTGTAGAGCAATTGATCCCTAAAAATATTAAGATCCAGTTATACCGTGCCGTATTAGATTCAAATGCATCTGAGCATGGCGCCCGTATGACAGCGATGGATAAAGCGACAGAAAATGCCGGCGAACTGTTAAAAGCCTTAAAACTTTCATACAACCAGGCCCGTCAGGCAGCTATTACTACCGAGCTTACCGAAATTGTGAGCGGCGCGGCAGCATTGGCAGGATAATAAGCCATTTATAAACTTATTTTATATAGCCTCCTTGCAAAAGGGGGCTTTTTTGTGCGATAAATTAAATGTTGCCCTCACAGGTAACCATTCCGGCGGTTAGATGGCTGTGAGGACACAGCCATCGGGGAGAAGTTGTTACTTTGTCCCGTTGCCTGTGTCCTCACAGGCAACTATTTCCGGCGGTTAAATCACCAGTGGTGAACGACAAGCTCACCATATAATTTAATTTGGAATACACCGGTTTACGCTCAGTGTAAATTTTAGACACATACGGTGTGTTAGCAAGCGCGTTAAAGAAGGCTTTACTTTTGCTGATACCAGCCTCACCATTGATTGCGAAATACCAAAACTCCTCCAGGTCGCCATCGTTCATACTCATCTGGGTAAGGCCTTGCGATTTGTGTTCTGCAATTTCCCAGTTGGCTATAACCTTATAATTTATCCTGTTTTTGTAACTGAACGACGCGTTACGATCTATACTAAATAAAGCGGTGTCGCTTACCGTTTTAGTTAATGGATATTGTGCGTATTGTGTAAAATGGGCAACAGGAGCTATTTTATTTAAAGTGGCAGCACCTAAAATAATGGGCCGATTAGCTATAGGCAAAGCGGCTATAGCACCCAACGCTATTAAGGTTGCTGCCTTATGCTGACCATGGGTTGTAGTTTCGGGCAGCAGCGTAAAAACAAAATCGTAATGGTTGTTTAGTAATACCTGGTTCAATTGTTTTTTAATTGCCTGGGTGTTCCAGCTGGTATCTAAAGGTTCTTTTTCGTCCAAAGTATAATGAGCGTCCAATTGATTGGCAAAGTAATATTGGTTTACGCCTAATATCCTACCGGCATTAGACAGTTCTTTTTTGCGGATGGCAGGTAGGTTGGCCCTGCCCGTTTTTTCGACGGTAAGGTTAACGCCATAATAGGTTTCGGCCAGGGTCGAATACTTATAGCCGGCTTCGCCATTGGTTATCACAAACAGATCTACAATGCCATGTTGCTCCTTCGCAATTTTGTACAACGCTACCGAAAATGTACTTTCATCATCAGGGTGCGCCATTACTACTAACACACGCGGCCCATGAGATGGGGCCTGGGCTAAGGACTGTTCCAGCCCGTTTACGTTAAAGTAAAAGATAATGGTCAGTAATAAAGCAGTCAACTTTTTCATACTCATGTTAGTTAATACTTAACAATGAGGCGTGAGGGTGGATTCGAACCACCGTAAAGGGTTTTGCAGACCCCCGCCTAAGCCACTCGGCCACTCCGCCTTTATAAAAGGCGATCATCCGGAGTATTTACTTAGGATGATCGCCTGTAATCTTTAGTTTACATCAAACCACAATTTAGTGGTTAGTACATCGGCTCCCTGGGCAGCTACAGCGGCAGTATAGTTGGCGCCATTAAGCGATTGCTCGGTACCCGGGTAAATAAACCTTACCGGTATTTTACCGTTTAGAGTACCGGCAACAGCGGGTTGCAGTTGCGGGTAATCCAGCCTGCGCCATTCGGCAAAGGCTTCTAACCCCTGGCCAAAAAGTGCTATCCATTTTTGTTCGCCGATAGATTTTTTATAGTTGGTGGCATCATATTGTACTGCCGGTAATGCGGTGTACGTAGCCGCATCTGCATCGGCTATACTGTATTGTTTTAAGGATGCAGCTATAGCCTGCTTGTACAGATCTGCCGCGTTTTCAGTGGTAAAACCACGGGCTGCCGCTTCGGCACGATCAAACAATACCTCGGCGTAGCTGATGATCACAGCCGGGGCATGTGGAGCCAAAAAGTAAGTACCCGGTCTTGATGTTTTGGTAAAACCAAGGTTACTGGCATCGCCAACCAATAATCCGTTAGGGATACCTACATAGGTTTGTGGCGTGGCAGCCGACGTTTTACTAACGTAGATAGGTAAGCGCGGATCATTGAGGGTAGTTAACTTATCTACAATGGTTTTACTTACGCGGTAATCGTCGCGGGTATCAAATAAATTGCTCACCGGGTTTTGGTTGGGCGAATCCAGATACGTAAATTGAGCTATCTCTGCTGTGGCATTAATATAGGAGCCCCCTTCTGTGGCAATATCGGCCAAAACCTGTTTGGCTTTTGCGGGTTCTCTATCGGCAATACGCAGGGCGATGCGCAAACGCAGCGAGTTGGCAAACTTTTTCCAAAGGGCAATATTATTGCCATAAATTACATCGCCGGCAATAGCTTTACCTGCCGGATCAAGCGCGGTTTGCGCAGCTTTTAAATCATCAAGCAAGGCAAAGTAAACATCTTTTTGATTGTCGTAAGCCGGGGTAAGGTATTGGTCGATATTGGCTGCCTGCTTGTATGGGATATTGCCATAGGCATCAGTTAACAATGTAAATACCCATGAACGTAACACCAATGCAACACCTTTATAGTTGGTATTGGCTTGTGCATCGCCCAGTTTAATGATCTGGTTAAGGTTAACAATGCTTTTAGAATAACCTACCGTCCAAAGCTCCTGGAAGGCGCTGTTGGTTACTATATACCTGTCTGGATCTGTGTACTGAATTTTGGCCCAGTACTGTACAAACAATAGACTCGATTCCATGGTATTGGCAACTCCCCAATAAGTATCGGCAGTTGCCTTGGTGGCTGCGGTAAGCAGGTAATCTGGCTGCGCCGTTTGCGAGTTGTTTGGGTTTTGGTTAATTTTTACCAAATCTTTTTTGCACGACGCCGCCGATAATAAAAGCGCGCCGGATAATATGATGGTTGTATATTTAAGTTTCATGATAATTAAAATTTAAGGTTGATGTTAAAGCCAATATTGCGTACGGTTGGCAGGGTAAGGTCTTCCAGTCCTTGGCCATTGCCCGAGTTAAAGGCTGTTTCAGGATCGATGTTAGGCACATTTTTGTGGATGATCCAAAGGTTACGGCCAACTAATGACAGGGTTGCTGCCTGTAAACCAACGCTTTTTACCCATCTTGACGGAAAGGTGTAACCCAGTTTAACCTCGCGCAGCTTAATGTACGATGCGTCGTAAACAAACGCTTCATCAACATTGGTAAAACCTTTATAGTACGATTGGGCAGGCAATATGGTAGTGTTTGCTGTACCATCAGCTTTTACGCCTTTAAATATCATCCCATCGTGGTAAACAGTTTCGCCGGCCGGGGCGGTAGTTGCCTGAACAGCTGTTGCCGAGGTATTGTTACCCGGATAATAGTAGCTTAAGCCACCATTTGCAGCACCACGGCCCGGTAAGGTTGAGGCCAATACGCCGGTATAGGTACCGGTACGGTTGGTGTTTGAATAAATAGAGCCGCCAAAACGGGCGTCAACCAAAAAGCTAAGATTGACACCTTTATAGCTAAAGCTGTTGTTGATGCTACCCAGCCATTTAGGTGTAAATTTACCCAGGTATTGTTTGGTTGGATTAATAACCGGTGTGCCGTTAGCCGCAACAATGATTTGTCCTGATGAATTACGTTGGTAAGCGTTACCGTATAAAGTACCATAAGGCTGGCCAACAGCAGCTAAAACCTGTACGGTACGGTCGCTACCCAAGACAAAGGTTTGCAGGTTGCCCTGCGGATAAAGCGAGATCACTTTACTGCGGTTAAGGGAATAATTGGTATTAATATCCCAGGTAAATTCTCTTGATTTTATTGGGGTTATGCCCAATTGAACCTCTAAGCCTTTATTGTTGATGCTCCCGCCGTTGATGAGTTTTTGCGAATAACCAGTAGATGGACTAACATCAACATTCAATATTTGATTGATACTGTTTGTATTGTAAACACTGGCATCTAAATGAAGCCTGTCCTGAAAGAAACCAATTTCAAATCCCGCTTCTGAGGATGTGGTGGTTTCTGGTTTCAGGTTAGGGTTTAAATCAATGCTATTAAGGTTTTGCTGCGGGTTAGTACCCAAAGGTGCTGTAAAGTTATAAGTATTAATAAGCTGATAAGGAGTTGTTGCCTTACCTACCTTTGACCATCCTCCTCTTAGTTTTAAGTACGTAAGCACATTGCTTTTGATATCAAGTGCCTCTGAAAGCACCAAGCTTCCGTTTACTGAAGGATAAAAATAAGCCAGGTTTGCTTTTGGCAGGGTAGATGACCAATCGTTACGGGCAGTTGCGTTAATAAACGCATAATTTTTATATCCTAATTGAACAGATGTAAAGTAGCTGTAGGTTTTAAGTTTGCCATAGTAGTTTGATGATACCAGCGGATCGCGGGAATTACTTAAGGTATACAAGCCAGCTACAGCCAGTTTAGGTGCAATCTGGTCGTTTTCTTCATTCAGTATGGTGCTGATGTTGCCACCACCCAAAACATCTAACGAGAAGTCGCTGTTTAGTTTTTTGGTGTATTGCAGGCGGCCTTCAGTATTGGTTTCGTTTACATTGTAAGCATCTTCCTCGTACGATCCAAATGGCGTGCCGTTGGTACCGTAAGCTACCTTGATCTTACGGCGATCTGTATAATAATCTGTCCCGGCACGGAAATTGGCCGATAAGCCATTGATGATCTTATAATTTAATTCCACACTACCAATCAGGTGGTTTTTGTGCTGTCCAACTGTATTTTCGTAAGCCAGCCAGTAGGGGTTGCTGTAGTAGCTATTGTTCCAGTTAAAAGTATTGCCGTTGGCATCTTTATAGTTTTTTAGCTGGCTGATATCAACCTGGCGGCCAAACCATGTAAATTGCAACATGGTACTGGTTGCACGTTTGCCGCCTGCACCAGGTAAATTATCGGCGTCATCTTTAATATAATTAGCAATGGTAGTTACCGTTAACTTAGGGCTCAGTCTGAAGGTAGAGTTCAGTAAAAACGAGTTGCGGCCCTGCGATGTATTAGGGATAATACCTGTTTGATGCAGGTTATTGTAAGATAAGCGATAATCGGCCTTATCATTACTGCCTGTTAACGCTACGCCATTGTTTGTGGTAACGCCTGTTTGGAAGAAGTTTTTTACATTATCCGGATGTGCTATAAATGGTACTGCTACCCCGTTGGAATTAAATTGAGGTATAAGCGAACCATCCAAAGCAGGTCCCCAGCTTTCATCAACACCATCGTTAACGCCGCCGCCTTTGCCGTCAACATAGCTAAATTTACCGTTTGATCCCTGTCCGTATTGGTTTTGATAGGTTGGTAAAAGCTGTACATTAGAGAAACTGGTATTGGAGTTTACATTAATGCCTAAACCTTTAGAGCCTTTACCTGTTTTGGTTTTTATAAGAATAACACCCGCTGCTGCCCTGGAGCCATAAAGCGCCGCGGCATTGGGGCCTTTAAGTACAGTTACCGACTCAATATCTTCGGAGTTAAGATCGGCAATGGCGTTGGAAAAATCGCGTGAGCCGTTGGTGCCCAAAAACTGGGAGTTATCAACAATAATACCATCAACTACAAAAAGCGGCTGGTTGTTACCGGCAATAGAAGTTTCGCCACGGATAATGATACGTGACGATCCCATATCTCCCTGGCTGTTGGTAACCTGCACACCGGCAATTTTACCGGCCAGCGCGTTTACCAGGTTGGTTTCCTTAGCTTCCGAAATATCTTTCGATTTTAAACCCTGAACGGCATAACCCAATGACTTTTTATCTTTAGAAATATTGAGTGCTGTAACTACTACCTCGTTAAGCGAATTGGGTGCATTCTGCAATACTATCTGTAAATTGTTCTCATTTTGTTTAATGGCGATCTCCCGGGTTGTAAAACCCACATAGGTAACCTTTAATACGTCGTTAACATTGGCATTGATGGTAAACTTACCATCAACATCGGTTTGCGCCCCCGTGTTGGTGCCTTTTACCAGGATACTTACACCGGGCAGAGGCAGCCCGTCGGCCTTAGCGGTTACCACGCCGCTTATTTTAACAGATTGCGCAGCAACCGTTTGGATGAGAAAAAAAGGCAACAGGATTGCCAGTAAAAGTTTGTAATTTTTAAACATGATAAATTAATTGTGAATAGTTGTTAATGCCGATACCGGTGCGGCGAAGTATAGCTAACAGCTTTTTGGCCATGGCAAGCCCTACTGAAGCACTTTTAGCACTGGTAAATAATTGATTGTAGTTTGATGGTTAAGCGGGAGGCAGCAGGCTGCAGCAGGTACCTTTACCCTATAACCTTTGCTGTGGGGTTAACAGCAACAACGCATGCTTTGCATACAAGCATGAACAAAAGAGCAGTTAAATAACAGAGTTTTTTTTGCAGGGGAGATGTTGTGTAGGGGATTACTTGTTGTTTTCATAACAGTTTTAATATAGTGCTTAACAGGGGTATTTGTAATGTTGATATTTGCAGGTGGTACATGCCAATATAATACCGGCCAGTATTATTTAATTGATAGATGCAGTTTTGTTGTTAACCAGCGCATCAACAGCTTTTAGCATCGATGCAAACTCCTGGGTATCATATAAGCGGGTGAGATAAACTATTTTACCATCTTTATCAATTACCACATTGCGGGTTACACCGCTTTTTTTGTTGGCAAAACGACCAAAAATATCGGCCCCGGGATCAAGCGCCAACGGGTAGCTTATGTTCATTTCCTGGTGAAAGTGTTTTACTTTTTCAAGCGGTTCGTCGCGGTCGACGCCTATTAATACCAGGCCTTTGTTTTTATAGGCCTGCCATACATCCTTTTCAAGGTGGGGCATTTCCTGGCGGCATACACTACACCAGCTTGCGGTAAATTGTAGTATAACTACTTTGCCGCGTAAGTTTTTTAACGATGTTTTGGTGCCATCGGTAAGTTGCAGTTCAAAATCGGCAGGGGCCTGGTCGCCAACTTTTACTGTATAGCCACGGTCGTCGTTGGCATTATCGGCTGTTTGCTGCTGGGACGCGGTTTGTGCCGAAGCAATTGTGCCGGTTATTAGTAAGATTGAGGCAATAAGTAAATGTTTAACATTCATAACAGTAAATTTTAATCCCGCGTTTTTGGCGGACAATCATGTTCAAATAATTTTAATTAAAAGGAATATCAAAGAGGGGAGGATATAACGACCAGCCATGGGCTGTGCAATAATTTTGCGAACATTATCTTTTTTGCTCCTGGGAGCAAACAGGAATTAGCACCTTTATAACCAGAGTTTACAGGTTGCTAAGACATCACAGGGCCTTTCCCTCAGTCTTTCTTGATAATTTAAATTAAAGAACTATTTAATAATGCAAATGTATAATATATTCTACTAAATACATAGATATTATATAATTTAATTGTCATCAAAGAAAATCCCCTCAATCGGCCACCTCATCGGCTATCTGTCAATGCAACTTCTTTGCGGTTGAAGCGACAATAAATGCACTGGCCGGAATGAGTAATTTATTGGCTTTGCTCATAAAATTATCTTCTTATAAAACAATCAATTTTGCCTAACAAATTCATCAATAACCTGTAAGCAGCCACATTATGAAAAAGGTACTCATTCCTATTGATTTTACCCGGTCATCAAACAACGCTATAAGTTATGCGGTAGCGCTAAGCGAGCATAGTCCCATTAAACAAATTATATTGGTGGTAAATGTTTATATCACCGAGTTTGAGCAGCTGATACCCTCTGCCGATTTTATTCAATTTACGATGGATAAGGCGCAGGCCTTAAACGGCCAGCTTAAAACCCAGTTTGAAGATTTGAAATCTACTTTGTTGAAACGACTGAAGCCCGAGGTGAGGGTTAGTTTTATTTTAAGCAAAATGCCGTTTTTACAATCGATAAGAGAATTGATAAAGCAGGAAAAGCCAGATCTGCTGGTTGTAGGCAGTAATCATTCGGGCGCTACAGAAGAAAGTTATATCAGCGATCATTTAATAAAAGTTGCGCGTACAAGTGTAATACCGGTACTTATAGTCCCTGCACTGGCTAAGTATCATCCCATAAAAAACGCCTTGGTGCCTTTTAACCTCAGTAATTTTGCCGGTATAAGTTTAATAAAACGGTTGGATAGCCTCAAAAACTGGCCGCATCCCAAACTGCTGTTGTTAAATGTTGATAATACGCCGGAGTTGCTTGTTAAAGATGACCTTACCTGTAAAGTAGCGGAGCAAATTGGCAGCCACCTGCAAAGCTATTGCTACCAGTTTTATTATTCGGGCGAGAAGGATGTGCTGAAAGGAATCAATCATTTTAGTTACGAGAACGATTTGCAACTCATCATCGCGCTGCCGGGTGAGCATAGCTTTTTATACAACTTAACCCATCGCAGCATTACCAAAGGCCTGGCCCGCAATAATTATAAACCGGTGCTTATCCTCAAAAATTCCTGGTAAACGTTTATCCGTAAAAATTATGGACGACATACTTAATTGCCTTATTGAAAGTAAAGCTTAACAGGTACTTACATCTGTAGTTGTTTGGCAAATTCAGACGGCCTGGTTCTGGTTAGCTGATAAAAGATATTACTAAAGGCCGATACATTATTGTAGCCCAGGGTATAGGCAATTTCGCTCATGGATTTGTCTGTTTGCAGCATCATTTCAATAGCCTTTACCATGCGTAATAATTTAAAATACTGCAAGAAAGAGATCTTCATGGTAGCCTGAAACAATCGGGTTAAGGTGCGCTCGCTAAAGCCGGTGTCTTTACTTAAGGTAGCTAAAGTTAGCGGTTCAAACAGGTGACTGCTGATGTAGCTGATAACCGGCTGCATGCGCTCGTTTTCGGTGGTAGGTAGTGCAATGGGCAGTGCCTTCCTGCTAATCTCGGGGAGGATGTTTTTTATGGCTGCCAAAAATGGGAAGGTCTTGTCGCCGGGTAAAACATCGCCCTCCCACTTTACCGAATAGGAGAGCATTTGCATCAGCAGGGTATTAATGGGGTAGATACCTCCTTTGTTGAAAAAGGGATGGTCATCATCGTCATCGGCATAAAAATACAGGGAGATGATAACCACCGATTTATGCATCTCAATAAAGTGCAGCATCCCTTTGGGTATCCAAACATAATGGCGTGCCGGAATTATCAGGGTTTTATTAACCAGGTGAATATAGGCCACGCCACCCTCAATATATATCAGCTGCCCTTTGTGGTGGGCATGCTGTGGCAGCCTGAACTCGTTTTTCTCGTGCATTACATAAACCGACTCGGGCAGGCGGTCTATAGCGGTAAAAAAATCGGGTGCGTTGATCATTTTAATTTGGCTGGAATGAGTAAGACTTTGGCAATGTACATAAAATTACTTGTTCAAAATAGACTCAATTTTGTGTCATCAAATAATATGAAATCTTTATTTAAAAATAGCCTGTTATTAGCTGCGGTTTTAATACCGTTACAGGCAATGGCCACACAGCCAGATACGCTAAGTAAGCTGCCCTTAACCTTAAACCAGGTTTGGGAGCGCGCTGCAACCTACAGCAAAGCTGTACAGATAAAGCAGATACACCTTGATGGCAGCACCGAACAAATTAAGAACGCCAAAGCCGAACGGTTACCCGAATTTAACGTGGAAGGCGAATACGCCCGCATAACCAATATGCCCGTTTACGACAATGGTTTATTTAAAACGCCAACTCAATTTGAGGTATTGCACAGTACCTATACTGTTGGTGCCGATGCATACTTCAACCTTTACAATGGCGGCAAAACCAATATTGAAATTGACGCCCGCAAAACAGAAAGCAAAATTGCGGCCGAGCAGAAAAAGCTAACCGTATCGGAAATTAAACTACGGGCCGCGGCCTATTATCTGGATATGCAGCGGAGCATTATTTTTCGCGATCTGTTGCTTAAAGATATTGCCGCCCAGGAAAAACAATTGCTGCAAATAAAAGCATTGAAAACCAATGGCGTTGTATTAAAAAGTGATGTACTGCGGGCCGAGTTAAAGCTTTCGAAACAGAAACTTTCCCTTGTACAGCTTAATAACGATCTCACTATTGCCAACCAAAAGCTTAATATTTTGATTGGTCTGCCCGATGAGCAACGGATATTGCCAACCCAAAACAGCATGCTTGATTCGTTGTCATTAAAATCGAACCAGGATTACCTGGCCGATGCGGGCAGCAACGCTTACCAGGTTAAAATATCGGAGCAGGAAACAGAACTGCGCCGCTTACAGCTTAAAAATGTACGCGCCAATGTATCACCCAAAATTGGGCTGTTTGGGATGTACAAATACAGTTATCCTCAAATTTTTCTTTATCCATATTCGCCATACATATATGGTATTGGTATGGGAGGGATAAAGGCTTCGTTCTCTATATCCTCGTTTTATCATAACTATCACAAAGCCAAAGTTGCAAAACTAGAGTACGAAAGTCAGGAAGTAGAACATGCCGAAACCCAGGATAATGTAAGGCAACAGGTTAATGAAGCGTACCTGCGTTTTAACGAGGCGCTTAACCGTGTAGAAGTAAGCAAAACCAATATTGTACAAGCTGTAGAAAACCGCAGAATTGTAAGCAATACCTACTTTAACCAAACATCATTAATAACCGATCTTTTAGATGCGGATACGCAGTTACTGCAAACCCGTTTCGATCTTGCTGCGGCACAAATAGCAGCGCAATTACAATATTTTCAATTACAAAATGTTACCGGCAATCTTTAAAATGAACAAGCAAAGCACCTACACCAGCACCGATAAAATAATCACTAAAATAACCTCGTGGATAGCAGGCATTATTGCCCTGGCTTTATGTATCTGGGGAGGCATAGCCGTGTATGATTTTTACAATTACGATGAAACCAATGACGCCCAGGTTGAAGAATATATAAACCCGATAACCTCCAGGGTAAGCGGTTATATAAAAGAGATAAGATACGATGAAAACCAGGATGTAAAAAAGGGGGACACCCTGCTGGTAATTGATAACCGTGAATACGCCCTGCAACGCCAGGAGGGCGAGGCCGGCCTGCAAAATGCAAAAGCGCAGGTACAGGTGCTGGAAAGCAATGTGGCCACATCGGCAAAAATTGCGCAGGTAAACAACGCGCAAATTGCCGCCGCCCAGGCAAAGTTAACCCGCCAGCAGCAGGAGTACGACCGGTATAAAAAATTGTACGATGTAGAATCGGCCACCAAGCAACAGTTAGAAAACGTTAAAACGGCTTTGGATGTGGCTCAGTCCGATTATCAATCTACATTAAATAATTACCAGGCTTCACTATCGAAAGTGAATGATAGTAAAGCCCAGATCTCGCCCGTACTTTCAGAAATTAAACGCCGGGAACTGATGCTGCGACGTAACCAACTTGATGTATCGTACACCATTATTACCGCCCCTTACAACGGTAAAATGGGGCGCAGGACTATTCAGGCCGGGCAGCAGATACAGGTTGGGCAAACCCTGGCTTTTATTGTTGATAAGGAAACCGGCAAATGGGTAATTGCCAATTTTAAAGAAACCCAGTTAAAATACCTCCGGATAGGCAAACAGGTACAAATTACTACGGATGCTTATCCCGATATAAAAATAACCGGTAGCGTGGTGTCGTTTTCGCCTGCTACAGGATCGCGGTTTTCGCTGCTGCCACCCGATAACTCGACTGGTAACTTTGTGAAAATAGCGCAGCGTATCCCCGTTAAAATTAAAATTACAGATAACAGCGCGGTTGTAGCGTTGCTAAGTGCCGGCATGAACGCCAGTGTAAGTGTACATAAAAACGCGGCAGATCATGAATAATGCGTTGCCAGTTTTTAAAACATGGGTGCCTATGTGGCTTATCCGCCTGGCCTTGCTTATCGTGGTATTACCGGGCGTGGTGTTATTTGCCTTATCGGTAAGTAATGTTAACGCGGCAGCCGGTTATTACGGTATTACCCCTAACGATGTACAATATTCGCTGATTATATTATATGGCGCAATGGCCAGCTTTGTTGTTTTGGAAGGTCGTTTTTTTAAAAACCTGGCTACTAAAGAGTATTTATTGGTTGGTGTAATACTGCTTACCGGTACTTGTTACCTATGTTACCTTACGCACTCGTTTTTGGTGTTGCTGGCTATGCGGTACATTCAAGGCCTGTTAACCTGCGGTACTATCAGCATTACACTTACGCTGATGTTTAGTAAACTACATACCGAGCGCTCTAAGGAGATAGGTTACTCTGTAGTTTACTGCATACTGTTATGCGTTGTGCCATTAACAACGGTAATTACGGCTTCTATTATTGATGCCTTTGATTATAATGTGATATACAAATGTGCCATGTACTCGTACATCCCCGGCGCTGTGCTTATGTTTTTTATTATGAACAATGTACGGTTTAATAAAAGGCTGCCATTGTACCGGTTAGATTGGCCCAGCTTTTTGCTTTACTCGGTAGGCTTGGGTTTTATTGGCTATGTACTGGTGTACGGGCAACAGTACGATTGGCTTGACGATAAACGAATATCGATAAGGCTTATAGCCATAGTGCTACTTTTTGCTGTATTTATTATCAGGCAGCTAAATCTCAAAAGGCCCTATTTATATCTGCAGGCCTTCAGAAACCCTAAGTTTGTATTAGGCATTATATTACTTTTTGTGTTTTACATCATCAGGGGATCATTTGGTATCACCACCTCTTTTTTAGGTGGTGTGTTGGGGCTCGATCCTATTCACATTGGCTATTTATTGTTGTATAACATTGCCGGGATAATTATTGCCGTTATTATAGCATCAAGGTTGGTACTGTTAAAAATAGCCACAAGGCTTATTTTTATTGGTGGTTTTGTTTTGCTGCTTATATTTCAGGTATGGATGTGTTACCTGTTTAATACCCAGGTTGATACTGTAGACCTGATCATTCCCTTAATGTTGCAAGGCATGGGAGCCGGTATGCTGATGGTACCCATTATTCTTTTTGTAGTTTCGTCTGCTCCGGCCAGTTTTGGCAATACAGGGTCGGCAGTTGGTATATTTGTGCGCTTTGTGGGCTTTAGCACCAGCATTGCACTCATCAACTTTTTCCAGCTTTATGGGCAGCGCGATCATTATAATCGTTTTCAGGAACGCTTGAGCTCACTCGATCCTGTCGCGGTGCAACGGCTAACCGATTATAAACAGGTGCTTATAAGTCGTGGCACTGCCCCAGACCAGGCCGTTAAAATAGCAAACGGATTATTAAACAAAGGTATTAGCGTACAGGCGCAGTTAAAATTTTCTATAGATTATTATCACTGGATGAGCTGGGTTATTATAGGTACCATAGTGCTCATCGCATTGTTTCCATCGGTAAACCGTACCACTATTAACGTTAAAGCTAATCAGCCCGCACCGGTAGCTTTTTAACCAATGGGTATTCATCTTTTATCAGCAATAACATAGCAGCTGTTTTTCTACATCGTTATAAAAGAAGCTGATCATTATTTATGATACAGCCTCTTTTTTTTGCCTTTTTGCCTTGCTTTAATATATCGGAGTTTAAGTGCAAAATTGAAAATTATAGAAATAAATAATACACTTTGTTTAAGTTGATTTAAAGTGCTTTTTTTAAGTTTGCTTAAATCCAAAATCAAATATTATTATGAAAGCTTTATTTTTAGCCGTAGCATTAACCGTTACCAGCAGTGTTGCATTTTCGCAAAGTTTTTTAAAAAAGGTGGAAGGTGTGGCTGCATCCAAAAACATCAGCGCGTCATCATTGCCATCGCTTAGCAATATTGGCAGTGTTAAAGATGCCATTATGGGCAAACTAACCCCAACATTGGGCCTTACAGCTGCTCAAAAGCCGTCCGTATCCACCCAGGTAACCGACTATTTAAAAAGTAAAGCCGAAATTATGCCCCTGGCCAATACAGATAAAACTGCTTATGCCAGTAAATCGGGCAGCTTAATAAGCGGTTTGGGAGGCAAACTTAAAACCATACTTACTGCGGCGCAATACGCTAAATTTTTAGGCCTTAAGCCTAAAGCTCCAAGCGCAGGTAACGTGCTTTCGAGCTTGTTTTTTTAAACCTGATCATTAACAGAACAATTGATAGAAAGGAAAAGACCGGGATGCCCTCCCGGTCTTTTCCTTTCTATCAAAATTATTTATACATGCTAAATAGTTTTGCTACGCTCCACCACGCGTTTCAAGGCCCATATATATCCGTAATGCAGGCCCTCATGAAAAGGGAGAAACTGTATGGCCGTTTCTATAGAATCTATCTCTACTCCATAGCGGGTACTCCAGGCGGGGTAAGTAGTAAAAACGTTGTTTAAAAAGTCTGCTTCTAATTGTATTATGGTTGATAAAAACAGCTCTTTAATGGTGGCAATATCTTCGGCAGCCACAAAAGAGCTTGGTTTGGTTTCCGGGCGGTAGGGGGTATAATACTTATCGTGGGTTATGATGGGTACGCCCGCCCGGGTATAACAAATACCCTGCTGGGCCGATATTATATGTGCCAGGTTCCAGATAATGTTGTTATTAAAGCCTTCTGGTACATGGTTCAATTGTTCGGGAGTGAGGTCTTTAATAATGTCTAACAGGTTAATTCTTGGCTTCAGAACTATTTCTATTGATTTAAGCATTGGAGATTATTGTTTAGTTGATGTTGTAATACGGCTAAAATAACAAGTTTTAAGCTATTATTTTATCAAATTACTTATTGATGATGGGTATGGCTTTAGGTGTTTGTTGTTTTATTATACCTTTACAACTCAATTTGCAATTACCCATTGATGCAGGATACCGCCATAAATAATACGCAGGCCCAGGCAAAATACAATAAGCCTATTATTTATTTTTTATTGCTGTGGACGGCGTTAAACATTCTGCAAGCCTGTACGCTTGAGTTGCATGCCGATGAGGCCTACTACTGGATCTATTCGCGCTTTATGGATTGGGGTTATTATGATCACCCGCCTATGGTTGCGGTATTCATTAGAGCCGGGTACAGTTTAATGCATAACGAATTTGGCTTGCGCCTGTTTACCGTTATGGGAAGCACAGCCTCACTATACATTATGTGGTTGATGCTTAAAAGGTATAAGGTTGATGCCATTGCTTTTATATTGGTAGTATCGGGCATTTTTGTATTTCACATCTATGGCTTTATTACCACGCCCGATGCGCCTTTGTTACTGTTTACTACACTGTTTCTTTATTTCTTGCAACAATATCTCGAACGCGATGGCTGGGGCCTGGCGCTTATATTGGGCGTTATTGCGGCCTGCCTGTTGTACAGCAAATATCATGGCATTTTATTGTTGGCCTGTACGCTTATCTCCAGCTTAAAATTGTTAAAACGGCCATCGTTTTACGCTATTTTTTTACTGGCGCTGGCCATATACATGCCCCATATTTTATGGCAGATCCATCATGATTATCCTTCTATCAGCTACCACTTGTCTGAGCGGTCAGATAAACCTTACGATCTGGCCAATACATACCTTTATCCGTTGGGGCAGTTGGCAATGGCTGGTCCGCTAATAGGCTGGCTTGTATTTTATAAGGGATTTACCTTACGTATAAAGGATACTTTTACGCGTGTTTTACTGGTAAACAGTATCGGGATATTGCTGTTCTTTTTCTTAACCTCCTTTAAAGGAGAAGTACAACTCCATTGGACGTTGATCGCTTACGTACCGCTATCTATGCTGGTACTTATCAATTTTGCACAGCCTGGTGGTAAACCGGCCTGGTTTAACCGCTTGGCTATCATTAATGTGAGCTTAATTGTTTTACTGCGTGTAGTAATAGTAATTGGTCCGCCTATTTTAAAACAGATGCACGCCCTGCGTATATTTTACGGTTACAGGGATTGGTGTAAACAAATACATGATAAAGCAGGCGATAACTATGTGGTTTTTAACGAAGGTTTTCAGAACCCTTCGAAATACGATTTTTATAACAACACCTTAAAAGGGTTTGCTTACGATGCCCGCGACTATCGCCGCACGCAATTTGATATATGGCCCATAGAGGATAGTCTGCAGCATAAAAGAATATATTATGTGCTTGAAGGGCCACAGGCCGGTGTTACTACCGATACTATTAAAACCGGGGTGGGCAACTGGTATGGCGGCTGGGTAAATGACCTGCGCACTTATCAAAAAGTTGAGTTTAAAACAACCGAAAAACAAGAAACAGCAGCGCCCGGCGAGCATAAGGTATTCGATCTTACTTTTACAAATCCCTACTCGGTGCCTATAAGTTTTAGCAATAAGGATGCGCTGCATAAGGTGTTTTTTGAAGCCAGTTTTTTTGCCGGCGACCTTGAAATAAGTGCCCAAAAAACAACCGAAGATTTTTATAATATCGCCCTGAAGCCAGGCGAAACCACACATTTTAAATTTAATGTAGTTGCCCCTAATAAACCGGGGAAATACACGTTAATATTTTCGTTACGTACCGAGCCTTTTAATGGCGGGCGTAACAGTAAGGCAGTTAATTACACAGTAAAATAATACACCAGTTTATGTTTAAAAAAGTTTACCTATTTATAACAGTATTTGTAATTGTAAGCACAGCTGCATTGGCCCAGGAAACCATTGATATTCATTTTAATTCCCTGGCATTTTTGGATAACCGCGAGTACAAACCCTTTGTACTGCGCTCGCGTACTTACTCTGGGGTACGCACCGAGTTAGATTTTGGTTTAAATGTAGATAGTTTGAACCATTTTGTTGTAGGGGCCAACGGCATTCATGAATTTGGCGCACAACCTTATTTTTTAAAGGTTAACCCGGTTGCCTATTACAATTTTACAGGTAAAAGCTGGTTGTTTTTTGCCGGTGCTTTCCCCCGCGAAGGTTTGCTGGACGATTATCCGCGTGCGCTGCTTAATGATACCCTGCGCTATTACCGCCCAAATATTGAAGGTTTGCTGGCCCGTGTGCATAATGATCATTTTATAGAAACCGGTTGGATTGATTGGGTAAGCCGCCAAACCAATGTGGATAGAGAGCAATTCCTTTTCGGTTTCTCGGGTAAGTATAAACCAGCTGTTAACGGCATGTTTTATGTATCACATTACTTTATGCTGGAGCACGATGCCGGTGCGGCCGTTGCTGTACCTAATGATAATATAAGGGATAATGGCGGAGGCCAGATTAGGCTTGGTTTAGATTTTGGGCATAAAACCTTCCTCGATTCATTATCGATAGAGGCTGGTGCTATGATGTCTTTTGAGCGTGTGCGAGGTATTGATGGTTTTCAGAAACCGGCAGGTTTTGTTGCCAATGCCTATTTTAAATACCACACCTTTGCTGTGTTTGATGAATTTTATTCGGGTGCGGGGCATCATATAGCTTATGGAGATGCATTTTACGAAAAGAATACTTATAACCGCACAGATATTATATGGACCCCCTTTTTATACAACAAAATAAAAGGGCAGTTTGTATTAAGCCTTCACCAGGTACCGGGCGCCAAGATGAGCAACCAGGAAGTTTTCAGGGTTACTGTTGACCTGGGCCGACAAGTTTTGGCAAGATTGAAGAATTAAGTTTGGTTGATTGACGTCTGGTTGCCCGGCAATAAATTACGTACGTAATTACACTTTTGAGTTTTAGTTTTTTATAAATACACACATATCCATGCAGTTGAAGCAAAAATTAGTGATCCTTGTAGTTTTATTTTTTACCGTGCCTGCGAAGCTATTTGCGCAGGATAACCAGTTTTCGGGCTGGGCGGCAGTGTTTCATTCGCAAAAGCTTTCTGAGCATTGGGGCTACTCATTTGATGGGCAACTGCGTTCGCACGATGAGATCAGCTACCTGAAACACATATTACTGCGTCCATCAGCTAATTACTATTTTGCAAAAAACAAAGTGGGCGCGTTGGGCTATGCCTACGTAGCCACTTATGGCCGCACCCCGGCCGGCGATCAAACTTTTCGCCCAGAGCACAGGATCTGGCAACAATACACCTATTCACATAAGGTGGGTAAGAATGTTGTTCTCGCGCATCGTTTCCGTTTAGAGCAACGCTTTTTGGGTAACACGGCCGCTACTAAGAACGACCAGTATTTTGCGCAGCGCCTGCGTTATTTTGCAAGGGCGGTAGTGCCATTTAAAAAGGATTCTGTTGCATTTACCAAGGGGCCGTTTTTTGCTTTGCAAAACGAGGTGTTTGTAAACGTGCAAAACAAAAACAAGGTAAATAAACACTTCTTTGATCAGAACCGCGCTTATGTGGCTTTTGGCTACCGCATTAATAAAATGATAGATGTAGAAACCGGCTACCTTAACCAATATATTAAACAAGCCGAAGCTTATACAATAAACCACGTAGCGCAGGTAGCTTTGTATACCAGGTTTTAAATATGCCGTATCCGTTAAAAGCAAAAAAAGCGATGAAGACATTCATCGCTTTTTTTTGTTAAATATTTTTTTACCTCCCTCTCCTTTGGAGCGGGCCGGGGTGAGGCTATTACATCCGACTTACGTCGCCGCTGCCAATTTTGGAGCTGCTTACGTTTTTAACGCTACCTGTGTAGTAAACATCTCCCGAGCCAACTACAGATGCATCAAGCTTTTGGCTTACGTTTAATCGTGCATCGCCAGAACCTGCAACGCGTACCGATGCCGTGGCGGTAACCAGGTCGCGGGCTGTATAATCGCCAGAACCTGCAACACTCACATTGGAGTTATCTGCGCTGCCACTTATTTTAATATCCCCCGAGCCGGCAAGATTTACATCTAAATTTTTTACCCAAAGCTTGCCGCTAACATCGCCTGAGCCTGTTAATTTTAATTTAAAAGAATTGCTACGCAAGCCTTCCTTAAAAGATACATCGCCCGAGCCGGAAAGTGATACACCGTTAACCTCTTTAATGCTTACGTAAATGGCTATTTTTTTGTGTCCGCCATCAAACCAATGCCAATCGTTATCGCTTTTGGTGTATATTTTCAACACACCACCATCAACTTCGGTTATAATGCGTTTAATCACATCATCGGGGGCAACTACTTTAACCGACTCGGTAGAGCCCTGGGTTATAAATACATCAAAAGAGCCCGCAACACTTACCGATGTGAAACCAGATAAGTTACGGTCTTCCGTAGTGCTTGCATCGCTAATTATAATAGGGTTGGTTTTACTTGTTGCTTTACCTGCAATGCTGGTTACCAAAAAGGCGGCCAGTAATATTTTGCTTAATGATCTCATTTTAATACGTTTTATGTCTATATGACGCAATATAAACTTTCAGGTTGCACGGATGGGGAAATAAATTTAAAGTTGATTAAGTGAGTGGTTAATTGAGTTGATTAAGTTAGACCGCTAGGGAAATTAATCAACTCAATTAACCTTATCAAACTATTTACTCCACCAGCACTCCAATATAACAATTAAAAGTATCTACCTCAATATTATCCTTTGTAGCACCATCAAGTTCTATGGCTTTAAAGCGGGTTGTTGGCGTTATAAATTTATAATCGCCACCTTTAACGCGTACTTTAACGGGCATGGCAAATCCTTTGGCATCGGTGCTGGTCCAACGGCAGAGTGTTTTGCCGTCTTTTACCATGATTTCGAGTATAGGGATGGTTTTATAGTGCAGATATTGATCAAATACCGGCGATAGGTTAATGCCCGATTCTTTGTTGATATAATCAACAACCTGGCTATAAGTTACGGTTTGATGATAGAAGGTTTTGTTGAGGCCACGCAGAATGGCACGCCATTTTTCATCATCATTAATAATAGTACGGATCATGTTAAGCATGTTGCCGCCCTTGTAATACATATCGCCCGAGCCTTCTTTGTTAACACCGTAGGCGCCTATAATAGGCCTGTCGTTTACGATAGCCATTCGGGTGCCGTGTACATACTCCTGGCCGGCTTGTTTACCGTAAAAAGTCTCCACAAATAACGATTCGGAGTAATTAGTAAAGCTTTCATGTATCCACATATCGGCCAGATCTTTGGAGGTAATGTTGTTGCCAAACCACTCGTGCCCGCTTTCGTGTACCAAAATAAAATCCCATTTAAGACCCCAGCCGGTGCCAGAAAGATCGCGGCCCAGGTACCCGTTTTTGTAGTGGTTACCATAGGCGGTACCGCTTTGGTGTTCCATACCCAGGTGATGACTTTCAATCAGTTTGTAGCCATCCTCGTAAAATGGATAAGGGCCAAACCAATGTTCAAACGCTTTAAGCATGCGTGGCGCATCAAAGCCCCATTGGGCTTTGGCTTTATCCAGGTTATAGCTTAATGGCCAAAGATCCATGATAAGCTTGCCTTTTTCGCCATCGTATACCCCCTCGTAATGGGTATAGTCGCCAATGTTGGCTTCAATATCGTAGTTGTTGATGGGGTTGGCTACAAACCAATCAAACCGGGTATAGCCATCTTTAAGGTCGGTAACTTTACGTAACCGGCCGTTCGAAACATCTTTTAGTCCCGTTGGCACGCTGATGCTGATGAGGGCACTATCCACTTCATCGGCCTGCTGGTCTTTGGTAGGCCACCATACGCTGGCACCCATGCCCTGGCAGGCGGTTGATACCCAGGCATGCCCTAACGAATCTGTATTGTACTCCACACCGCCATCCCATGGTGCACGCTTGGCAATGGTTGGATTACCGGAGTAGTAAACGCTAAACTCATCCTTACTGCCTTTAATAATGTTTTTAGGAAAGGTTAAAAATACGGCGTTAAATTCGCGCTTGTATTTTAGCTCCTGGCCTTTATAAATCACTTTTTCAATCTTCAGATTATCCCACAAATCAAATTGTAGCTTATCAAAATCGCTAACGGCGGTAAACTTAAACAGCACGTTACCACTGATGAATTTTTTATCGATATCAAACTTCACATCCAGGTGATAGTAGTTAATATCATAACAGGTACGCAAAGGCGTGGTAAGTGATCCGCGTAAAGTATCGGCACGGGTAAACGTTTCTTTAGCAACACCCAATTGTGCCTTTGCCGGCAAAAAGCCCGCGCCAGCCAACATTAAGCTCAACGCGTATTTATATAGATTTTTATTTTGCATATTCATTATTTGTTAGTCCCCTCTAAATCTCCCCCTGAAGGGCGAGACTTTTAAAAGTTTTTATAAGTCCTCCCCTTCAGGGGAGGGTTTGGGTGGGGCTCAATCAACCAATACCCCAATATAAAAGTTAAGGTTATCAACCTCTATGTTATCCTTGTTTGCGCCTTCAACATCAACCGGAGTAAAGCGGGTTGTTGGTGTTATAAATTTATAATCGCCGCCCTTTATGCGTACCAGTACCGGCATGGTAAAATCTTTTGCGTTGGCTATCCAGCGGCTGCAAAGTTTGCCTCTAATGGTATCAAACTCCAGGGTTGGTAAATCTTTATAATGCAGGTACTGGTCAAATACCGGCAATAGTTTTTTGCCCGATTGTTCTGTAATGTAATTTACCACATCGTTATAGGTCACGGTTTGGTGATAGAAGGTTTTGTTTAAGCCACGCAGGATGTCGCGCCATTTTTCATCATCATTAATAATGGTGCGCATCATGTTAAGCAACACCGCCCCCTTGGGGTACATATCGCCCGAACCTTCTTTGTTCACATTATATGGGCCGACAATAGGGCTATCATTGCTGATGCCCTCCCTTAAACCAAAATTATATTCCTGCCCGGCTTTTTTGCCCCAGTTATCTTCAATAAATAACGATTCGGAATAGCAGGTAAAGCTCTCGTGAATCCACATATCGCCCAAATCCTTGCCGGTGATGTTATTGCCAAACCATTCGTGACCGCTTTCGTGTACAATAATGTAATCCCATTTAAGTCCCCAGCCGGTGCCAGACATATCGTACCCCAGGTAGCCATTTAAAAAATGATTGCCATAGGCGGTAGCGCTCTGGTGCTCCATCCCTAAATGCGGGGTTTCTACCAGTTTATAGCCATCCTCATAAAAAGGGTAGGGGCCAAACCAGCGCTCAAAGGCTTTAAGCATTGGGCGCACGTTGGCTCCAAATTGTTTCTTTGCTTTTTCGAGGCTGGTGGGCAGTACCCAATAATCCATAGTAAGCTCTCCTTTTTCGCCCATGTAGCTATCGCTAAAATGTACATAATCGCCAATGTTGGCCACTACATCATAGTTGTTAATGGGGTTGGCCACAAACCAATCAAACCGGGTGTAGCCATCTTTTAAAGGTGTAACCTTACGCAGCCTGCCGTTTGATACATCTTTTAACCCTTTGGGTATACTGATGCTGATGAGCATGCTATCAACCTCATCACTTAAATGATCTTTATTAGGCCACCATATGCTGGCACCTACACCCTCGCAGGCGGTAACTACCCATGGTTTTTTTAACGAATCTTTAGCGAAAACCAGGCCTCCATCCCATGGCGCGTTTAAAGCAATGGTTGGTTTGCCCGAATAATAAACCGTAAACTGATCTTTACTGCCCTTGGCAATAGTTTGGGGGAAGGTTACAAATACGGCATTCTCATCCCGTTTAAACGGTAGTGGTTTGCCTTTATAAACTACCTTTTCAACTTTTAAATTAGCAAACAGATCAAATTGCAGCCGGGTAAAATTTTGGGTAGCCGTAAACTTAAACAGGTTACTGCCGCTGATGGAACGGTGATCAATATCAAACTTCACATCCAGGTGATAGTAGTTGATATCGTAACAGGTGCGCAGGGGCGTTAAGTTACCCCGCAGGCTATCGGCATGGGTAAAGGCTTCTTTCTTCTGCAATAGCTGGGCACGCGCGCTAAGGCTGATAAAGGATAAAATGATAAGGGAATAACTTAGTTTCATTTTAAATAAATTTAGAATCTGGCTATTGTAATGATGTTGTTGCGTGGTGTTTACCTTGTAATATGTTTAACGCAGCTCTGTATGCTGGCGAAGACTCACCCGGTCTTCGCTTCGCTGGACCACCCTCTTTCTTCTGCTGCGCAGCAAAGAAGGAGTTGAAGAGTTTTTACTATTTCCGCCTGCGGTCTGTATCCTCACAGATCGCTATTCAGAATGCTACACGTAAACTTTATATTCGGGGAGATGCCTGTGAGGACACAGGCATCGGCTGATTACTGTATATCTTCACCGTTCAATTCCCTCTTTCCGCGAAGCGAAGAGAGGGATGTCGGGCGTAGCCTCGACAGGGTGAGTATTAGCCTTGGTCTAAGCCATCCCTCCTTCGGCGTTTTGCGAAATTTCACTTCTCACAACAACGCGTTTTCTTTTTTTATAATTACTTCAACACCTGCACATCAATAAAGCTATCGTTATAAACGGTTTCGGTAGCTTTTATGTAGTCGCTTTCATCTGCTTTATAAGGGTTTTCTACAAACTTTTGAGGATTGCGGGCCACTATAGGGAACCAGGTGCTTTGTACCTGTATCATAATACGGTGGCCTTTTTTAAATGTGTGCAACACATCTTGCAGGCGAAAGTTTACGTCTGTTTTTTGGTTAGCCACCAACGCCTCCGGCTTTTCGAAGCTGTTGCGGAAACGGGCCGGCATCACTTCCGAGCGTACCATTTGCCAGTAATTGCTCAGGATGATATTCTTGTTTGGCATGTACGGGTTGTTGGGTTCATCGGCAGGGTAAACATCTATCAGTTTTACCACAAAATCGGCATCTGTACCGGTGGTGGCAATTTTTAGGTGTGCCATAATTTCGCCGCCAAGCGTTACATCATCATTTAATACTTCAGATTGGTAAACCAACACATCGGGCCTTCTACCCGCGAAACGCTGATCTTCGCTCATGTAATTGTGCGGGGTAAAGCCCATGGTGGTGGTATTATCCTCGGTATAAGGTACCGGTTTAAGCGGATCGCTTACGTACGATACCGAACCTGTAGCAGATGGTTGGCTTACAGATAACTTTCCATCGGCACCTAAATACATTTTTTGATGTTCGGCATTTGGGGCAGGCCATTTATCAAATGTGGCCCACTCTTTTTTGCCGGTGTTATACATGTATGCGTTAGGCAAGCCCGAGTTTTTATCGCCATTGCCTTTTAAAAAGTGGTAGAAGAATTTGGCTTCTATGCTTTTTTGGTAAAAGGTAGCGATGCTATCGCCAAAGTAAACGTTGCTGTGCATGGTATGCCCGGTCTCGCGCGACCAGCGGCCATGGCCGAATGGACCCATCACAATAGTGTTATAAGCGTTGGGATCTGTTTTATTAATGGTTTTGTAAATAGCCAGCGGACCGGTTAAATCTTCGGCATCAAACCAGCCACCTACCAGCATTACAGCGGGCTTTACTTTGCCGTAGTGTTTAAGCAGGCCACGTTTTTGCCAAAACTCATCGTAGTTGGGGTGGTTAACGGTTTCCTGCCAAAAGAAATTGTCTTTATAATATTTATCAGCATTTTTTAGCGGACCGAGGTCCAGTAAAAACTGGTAGCCATCTTTGGTGCCGGCTTTTATCATACTGTTGTTGTACCAGGGTTTGCTGGTAGTATCTGTTTTCTGAACGCCAAAAACCGGGAAGGTAAAAAAGTATCCTTCGATGAAAGCACCATTATGATGAAAATCGTCGAAAAAGAAATCGGATATAGGTGCCTGCGGCGATGATGCCTTTAAAGCCGGGTGGTTGGATAGGATGCCCGCCGCAGTGTAAAAGCCCGGATAGGAGATACCCCATTGGCCAACTTTACCGTTGTTACCGGCTACGTTTTTTATGAGCCAGTCTATAGTATCATAAGTATCAGAGCCTTCGTCAACATCGTTTTTGCCTTTTTTATTGTCAATAACCGGGGTCATGTTGGTCCAGGTGCCTTCGCTTTTCCAGCGGCCGCGTACATCCTGGTACACAAAAATGTAACCCTCTTTCATCATGTATTCTGATGGCCCCAATTTGCCGGGATACTTGTCTTCGCCATAAGGGGCAACGCTGTAACAGGTGCGCTGCATCATAATAGGATATTTGTTTTTGGCCGATGCATCTTTTGGCGTGTAGATGGAAGTGAACAGCTTTTTACCATCGCGCATGGTGATGTACGCATCTTTTTTGGTAAAGTGCTCCTTTACGTAATCGCCCTGGGCAAACACGCCCGACCAGCATATAGCCAGTACAAATAATAGTGTAATTGATTTGTTCATGAGATCAGTCAGTTAAAAAGATAAATTTAGCAACATAATTGTTAACAAATAATTTAATACAACACTGTTACATTAAGCAGTTAATAAGCAACCAATGTTGGCTAAAATATGGGCGGCGGTAATGCTAAGTTTGGTCAATTTTGTATCATTGCAGCCCCGCTTCAAATTTTAAAACCATGGCACATTTTCCGACACAATATTCTACATTATCGGCTATCGCTTTAAAAGGGTATATTGAAGATGCTTATGGCTTACAATTGATAAGCTGCAAATATTTATTGCGTGGCGTAAGCGATACTTATATTATTGAAGTGGCAGATACCAAATACGTTTTAAAGATATACAGAGAGCAGCACCGCTCGTATGAAGAAATACAAGGGGAGGTTGAACTACTAAACCTGCTTAAAGATGGCGGGGCAAGTGTAGCCTATCCTATTAAAGATCTCCGCGATCAACAATTACAGCAGTTTAACGCGGCGGAAGGTACACGCTACGGCATCCTGTTTTCTTATGCCGAAGGTGCGCCGGTTATGGATTTAAGTGATGAGCAGTTGAAAACTGTTGGCAGGGAAATGGCCAAAATTCACAACATTACATCGGCTGTTCAACTTAATCATCCCCGCAGGGAATATACCATTGAAACAACCCTTACAGCACCGTTAAAAAGCTTTGCCCCCGCATTTAAGGATCTGCCCGATGAGTACGCCTACCTGAAAGATATAGCTGATAAAGTAGCCAGGAAGCTAACATCATTTGATACCTCAAACTTTAGCTATGGCTATTGCCAGTATGATTTTTTGCCGAAAAACTTTCATTTTGATGCCAGGGGAAATTTAACTTTTTTCGATTTTGACTTTGCCGGTAAAGGTTTGTTGGCGAATGACCTGATGTCGTTCTTCGTGCATTTTTTTGTGCACGTTTATACAGGTAAGCTTACCGATGCGGAGGCCGAAAGAATGTTTGCCGTGTTTATAGCCACCTACCGCGAAGGCAGACCGGTTGCCGATGAAGAGCTAAAAGCCATTCCATACCTGGGTGTGGGGTTCTGGATATTTTATTTGGGCTTTCAGTATGAGCACTTCGACGATTGGTCTAATTTGTTTTTCGGGCCGAAGTTTATAAAGGATAGGGTAACGCTGATTAAAGCCTGGGCATATAAGTATTGCGAATTTTGATAAATGTTTAATTCTCTTCTCCAGCTGGAGGATAGTACGTGCCCTTAACTTTTACGTCATCGTGGATAAGTGAATCGGCGATTTTGGCATTTTGCTAAATCGATAATTCAATAAATCACTAATTCAATAATTCCATCAGCGCTATAAATTATCACCTAATTACCATTAACTTTGCCGTCCATAAAACACACTACTATGCAATATGATGTTATCGTTATCGGTTCGGGCCCAGGTGGCTATGTAGCCGCTATACGTTGCGCCCAGCTGGGTTTAAAAACCGCTATCGTCGAAAAATATAGTACCCTTGGCGGTACCTGCCTTAATGTGGGCTGTATCCCATCAAAGGCTTTGCTCGATTCATCTGAACATTACCATAACGCTGCCCACACTTTTACCACCCACGGTATTAAGCTGCAAAACTTAGGCATCGATTTTGGCCAGATGGTAAAACGCAAACAGGAAGTGGTGGATGCCAATACCAGCGGCATTAGCTACCTGATGAAGAAAAATAAGATTGACACCCATTTTGGTGTAGGATCTTTTAAAGATAAAAATACCATCACCGTTAAAAAGGCCGATGGTACCCAAGCCGAAATAACCGGTAAAAATGTGATTATAGCCACAGGCTCGAAACCATCGGCGCTGCCATTTTTAAAAATCGATAAAAAACGCATTATTACGTCAACCGAGGCATTATCACTTACCGAAGTGCCTAAGCACCTGGTACTGATAGGCGGTGGTGTTATAGGTTTGGAATTAGGTTCGGTTTACGCCCGTTTAGGTGCCAAAGTATCTGTAATTGAGTTTATGGATGGCATTATCCCAACTATGGATAAAGGCCTTGGCCGCGAGTTACAAAAAGTATTAACCAAACTGGGTATGGAGTTTTACCTGGGCCATAAAGTTACCGGCGCTGCCGTAAAAGGTAAAGAAGTAACAGTTACTTTTGATACCCCTAAAGGTGAGCAAAAAGAGTTGAAAGGCGATTATTGCCTGGTAGCAGTGGGCCGTGTTGCTTATACCGATAATTTAGGCTTAGATAAAATAGGCATCACTGTTGAAGAACGTGGCCGTAAAATTACGGTTAATGATCACCTGGAAACCAGCGTTAAAGGTGTTTATGCCATTGGTGATGTAATTAAAGGTGCTATGCTTGCCCACAAAGCCGAAGATGAAGGTACATTGGTTGCCGAAATTATAGCCGGCCAGAAACCACATATTGACTATAACCTGATCCCGGGCGTAGTATACACCTGGCCCGAAGTTGCCGCTGTTGGCCAAACAGAAGAGCAATTGAAAGCTGCCGGTGTAAAATATAAAACCGGATCGTTCCCATTTAAAGCCAGCGGACGTGCCCGTGCCAGCGGCGACCTTGATGGCTTTGTAAAAGTATTGGCCGATGCCACTACCGATGAGATTTTAGGTGTACATATGATTGGTCCGCGTGCTGCGGATATGATTGCCGAGGCTGTTGTAGCTATGGAGTTCCGTGCATCAGCAGAGGATATTGCCCGCATCAGCCATGCCCACCCAACTTATACCGAGGCTATGCGCGAGGCTTGTTTAGCAGCTACCGAGAATAGAGCGATTCATATTTAGGATTTCGGAATTTCGATTTCGGAATTTAACATAATTGAGACAGTCACTTTGGTGGCTGTTTTTTTTTGTTATATTTAGAGGATAACCTAACCGAACAATTATGACCGATATTGAGTTTTTGAAATCAGAGTTAAAGAAGATAAATTCTTATCCATCCATATTTGCAAAAGCAGAATGTGAAATTTCAGGCGTAGGCTTTTTTCCAGGAGCCAGAGGTTTGTGGACACCGCGAGACGAGGTATTGTCTGATAAACCAATTATGATATTGGGACACGATTTTGGCACCGAAAAAGACTATAGATTATCAGTTGAACGCGGCAGTGAAAATACTAACGCCTTAACATGGAGTAATCTTATCAAGATGCTTTCCTATTATGAAATAGAAAAAGAGAAATGTTTTTTTACCAATGCGATTATGGGGGTAAGATCTAATGGTAGTGCCATTGGTAAAAGCCCGGCTTTTGAATACCCTGATTATTTAGGTGATTGCAAGAACTTTTTGATTGAACAGATTGGTACACAAAAGCCAACGTTAATTTTAATATTAGGGCTTCATTTATTAAGTTTAATGAGTTCAATGTCTACTGAATTATCTGCGATTTCAAAAATAAGGTCTTACAAAAAATTAGATAGGGAAAAGTTAGCGTCGTTCAAAAATGTTTCATTTATTGGTTTAGATGAATATAAAACTAACGTTGTTTTTATCACGCATCCAACGTATCGGCATCTTAATGTCAATAACAGAAGGTTTGGCGATTTCGAGGGTGCACAAGCAGAATTTGAATTAATTAAGCAATTTAGATAGCTCGAATATATTCTGTTGGATGCAAGTTGCCATCAATATAATTACAATAGTTATTACTATAGCCGCGATGGAGTTGCTCTCCTGGGCAATGCATAAGTATTTATTTCATGGGCCGCTTTGGTTCATTCACAAAACCCACCATCAGGAGAGGCATACTTTTTTAGAGTTAAACGATATCTTCAGCATTGCTTTTGCCTCCTTGGCTTTGTGGCTAATGTGGATAGGGCATATCAGTTTAGACTACCACTTCTGGATAGGCACAGGGATCAGTATTTATGGTACTATCTATTTTGTTTTTCACGATTGGTTTATCCATAACCGGTTCAAAGCCTTTAAAAGTAATAACCGGTACCTGATGGCTATCCGCAGGGCGCATAAAATTCACCATAAGTCGATGGAGAAAAAAGCGGCGAAAGAGTTTGGGCTGCTGTTGGTGAGTAGGAAATGGTTTAGCTGATAAAATAAATCAACATTTTTGTTTTATTAAACTACTTTAATTTTATTGAGACTGAGGTATCCGTCCTTTGCAGTACACCAAAATCAATAAAAATGATACCATCAGTTGAAGAAATGATTAAACGATATGTTGCAGCCTGGAACAATAAAGGGCTGGCGGAATATAAAGCTGCATTTGCCGAATGCTGGGCCACTGATGCCACCTATACCGATCCTAATTTTGAAGGAATTACAGGTGTAGATGGTATTGCCGGGCTTGCCCAAACATCTTTAGAGAGAATGCCGGTGCGTACATTTAATCAGTTAACATTGCCCGATTACCATCACAACGTAGGCCGTTACACCTGGAACGTGGTTTTGCCCGAACAAACGAAAGAAGGTTTTGATTATTTTGAGTTTAACGAACAAAATCAGATCACCCGGTTGGTAAGCTTTTTTGGTCCTTTAAAATAGGCGGCTATAATAACTTATGGGGCTGCCCGGCCTCAAAGCCGGCTATAGGATAAGTGAGCGGTACATTTTATCTTTACTGAAAAACTTAAAATGTACCAGCTCATTTTTGCCAACTTTGCCATGCATGTAACGCTTGATATTGCTGAAACAGAGCTTATTAAAGCTAAATTGCAATACAAGGTTGTGAAAAGGAAAACCGAATTACTACGTGTTGGGGCGATATGCCGAAACATCTATTTTGTAAATAAAGGCTGCCTGCGTACGTTTAATACCGACAACGAAGGCTTGGAGCATAACATAATGTTTTGCCCCGAAAACTGGTGGGCTGTTGATATTGCCAGTTTCGCTGGTCAAACACCCGCATTTTACACTATCAGCGCGCTGGAAGAAACGGAGGTGTTTTATCTGAGTTATAGCATATTGGAAGAGCTTTACGCGCAGGTGCCCAAGCTGGAACGCTTTTTTAGGATATTGACTCAAAATGGCTTTTATCTATATCAGCAACGCATTACATCAAACCTCTCAAAATCGGCCGAAGAGCGTTATGAATTATTTCAACAACAGTATCCCCAATTAGAACAGCGGATAGCACAAAAGCAAATCGCATCTTACCTGGGCATTACTCCTGTTTTTTTAAGTATGATACGTAAAAGAAATTCCTGAGTTATTAAACCGTGAATAATGCTATAATAGCCGTTGCGGTATAAAAGTTGAGTATGTTTATTTGTATGCTGTATTTATGAACTACCATGAGTATACAACAGGCATTTATTTAGCAACACAAATGATGGGGGCGAAAATAACCATCCAGTTAACACTGGCGTATCTCGGCGAAAATTACCGGGTGCAAATTGATCCTGCGCAATATCATAGTTTAATGACGCTCATCTCCGATCATTTGGCTGTTCCGGGTTTTGGCCTGTGCTGTGGTATGGGCAGTTGCGCCACCTGCTTAGTAGAAATAGCCGAAGCTAAAACTTCGTTTAAAAGGCCCGCCCTTGCCTGCGGGTTACAGATTAATGACGAGCTCTCTAATACCTTCGTTTTTATCCCCGATAAAATTTATTAGTGAATCCTCCCGGTTTAAGTGTAACGGTGGTCTTTTGGAGGGATGGAAAAGCATCTGGATGACCTGCCAGATCAGCCGTTCCTGTACCTGCGACCGCCGCAGGCAGTAACAGGGCGATTATATTACCATTAGAAATGCGGGCCACATGTGCTTTACCTATCCAAAAGGAAAATGCCTTTGCTTTTTATTGGTCCTCCATATGGAAAGGTTCAGTTTGCTGGTTGGCCACTTCTTGCTCTTCGGTGGATTGCCGAACGGAGATCAGTTCAAATTGTTGAATCGCTCCCTGAACTTCCCATTCGGTTTGATGGCCATTGGCGTAACCCAATAAGGCTATCGACAAGGGGTCAGAGATCGGTATTTTATTTAACTTAACGGGGGCAGAATTTTGCGTAACAATATGTATGCTGAATGTTTGGTGTTTGCTAACATTCCTCACCAGTACTTTCGACCCGGCGCAGGCTACATTGAGCGGTAAATTATCATTACTAACAATTCTTGCATCGTTTAATTCGTTAAATAGTTTCCTTTTATTGAACGCCGAAAGTCCGGCGGTAAAATAATATTTCATTAACAATTTAAAGTCGTTGATCGTTAACGTTAATTGAAAGATCTTTTTCATGATAGCACAGTTTGATTAATAAAAAATGTTTGTAAGGTATCTGGAACGCTGATAAATTAAAGTTTAATGTAAAGGGGGCGTATTTATCGGCTATGCACAGTTTTTAGTTTAAATTGACATACAGTGGCCGCACTACTGCCGAATCTGTCTGATACATCAATTCTTTGAGCGTTTTGGTTTCAAGGCCGTTAACCTTTCTGCAAAAATCGGCAGGGTTAATATCTGTTAGTTTTTTATACCGGCATAGGCCCATTAAACTACACGCGGCGGCTATGGTATTCCTATGGAAATTGGCTATCCTGATGCTTTGCGCATCCCGGTTCATTTTTAAACTATCAGTTGCTGACCTGGTAACTATTAAGGTATCACTTGCATTAAAACACGCGTCGGCCCCTAAAGCGATAGCCCTTAACAATTCATACTCTGTTACTATTACACCAGCAGCAATTATTTTAGTTGGCAACTGGTACTGGTTTACCATTTTTCGGGCCGATACAATAGCCTCTAAAAAGGGTTGTTGAAATATCCCGCTGTTTTGCAATACGGGCATTCCGTTAATTAAATTTTCTATCGTTATAAAATCAAAATACACACCTGTGGCCGTCATAGTCTTCCCTAAAAAATTCAATAAGTCGGTCCCCGGATGCAGCAGATGGATACCAATAGGTTTGCCCTCAGATAATGCCCGCAACTTTTTCACAAAGGAAGATATGGCAAAAGCGGTTAAGCCTCTTTTTGTTGCCGGAAGGTCTTCCAGTTGAAATTTCACCTCAATCATCTTGATGTATGGCTTCAGGGCTATAGTGCTCACCATCAGTTCATTTAGTGAGCGGTCATCGTTCCTAAACGAAGCGTCGTTGTATCTCATATGCCATATTAAATCAGCACCTCCCCGTATCAAATGAGGGCTCAATCCGTCTTCGCCCGTATTGACGGCACAATTTCCGATATTGGCCCCTTGGGATATGGCGTGGACATGTTTTTTTGATAACTGCTTTTGACTCAGCCGGCCAAAGTTTAGCATGCTTAAACTGTAAGGCTGATGGCATTGCCCGCTGCCAATCACAACTCTGAAATTTTCGCATTGTAAGCTGATTAATGCGCTGTTGCCTTGCAGGTACTCAAAGCCGGGATCATCGGGGCTCAATAAATTATCCTTAATGATCTCTGTTAAATCGTTCTTTGAACGTTTGGTTAGTATCTGGTACTGTTTCTGGTTTAGTAAAAGACGGGCGGTATTCTTCGCAAAAATGAAGCGCCGAAACTTCAACGGCATAAATGCCATAAAATCATCGATCATTACATGGTAGGGTAAATTTTTAAGTATAGCGCTTTTTCGCCCGAATTGTTCGAGTACATAAAGCTGGAAGCAGGACAGCAGGATGCCGCACGCGATAAGCAGGTGACTTGCGGTGGCAAGCCCGGCAATAATTACGTAGAAATTTAAAATAAAAAGAAGCGCAAAAAACAAACCTATTACAGATTTGAACCTGAAATTTTTCATAGGGAACAATTAAAATAAGACAGTAAAAAAACAAGCGTTTTAAGACTGGCCCCGAGCCATATATGACCGGGGCTTATTTTACAAAGTCCTTAGAGGTGGTTTGGGCGTAATAGCCGAAGTGAAAATGTACAGGCACAGTAAAGCCATAAAATGCAAATGCCACCTGCAGTTTGTTGCAAAGCAATGGTAAATAACGATAAGAGGATATTTGAATATTGAACATGTATTAAGCTTACGACAGTAAAACAAAATGTTTTAAAACCGGCCCCATTGCCATTTTGGCCGGGGCTTACTTAATAAAGTCTTTGCTGCTTTGAAGAAAGGCGTATTCTAGCCTTGAATTTAATATCACGGAGCAATAAAACACCACAGCGCCGCATTGCATTTGATTTACAATGGCTGCATGGATGGGATATGTTGCTCTGCTTATGGGCATTATTCTGGATAGTTCTAATAGAAAACAAATAAATATGTAATTTGTTTTCTATTAGAACTATAATTTAAACTCGTGCTATAACGGTGAAGTTGATAAAATATTGTGCAATAGTTCTGATTTATTTTTTTCTGCCATCAGATGGCCGGTGTTATTGGTAGTTCTATCCTGGCTATTTTCGGGATTAAGGTATAAACACTGTTTCAACAACTCCAGTCATCTTATAAGCTACAGTGTATCTTCAATTGTTTTGGATATGTAAACGGAATAATTTTGTTTCGTGGCTTTTAACTTGTCCTTTCCAGCTTTTGCCTTTGCCCGATGATTTATGGCTCCACAAGTCGGTGATCGTGTACTTTCCGTTTAATCCTATTTTTTCAAAGTCAAGCTTATAAATTGCTTCATTATCGCCGCGGTTAAGGATAGCAACCGCATAGTCGCCATTAGCAAGTGGTTTAACCAATACGTTCCAAATGGTGTCGTTTATTTTCCTTGCTGATTGTTTGCCCAGCGCATCCTGATCTATAGCAATAACATCGGGGTTTAACAGAATACGTTTAGTAGCTTCGTTCATTTGGGCAAGGTTACAGCTTGTAATTAATGGGGATGCCATCATACACCACAGGCTCATTTGGCTTTGGTACTCTATATCAGTGCAGCCGTTGCCGCCCGACCATGCAGCCGGGCCCGCGTGTTTATAAAGACCTACATTAAGCATATCCGGATCATTCCAATGGCCAACAGATGCATAAGGATAGAGCTCAACATTAATGTCGTACACATCCATTATCCCAGCACTATTTTCTTTCGAGGTGTTTTTCCATTTATTACGGATGTCTGCGGTAGTACGCCATAATTGCCCACCGGCCTTGGCTGCCCAGTGCCACGGCTGTCTGTCTCCCCATTCGCAAACACTAAATGTAATATCCCGTCCGCTTTTCTGCAATGCCCGGGCCATTTTTCCGTAACGTTCTTTGGCAGTAGTTGAATCTTCGGGCGCGTTACAATAATCATACTTGAGGTAATCAATACCCCAGCCGGTAAAAGTTTTTGCATCCTGTTCTTCAAAACCCAAACTGGCAGTATATCCTGCGCAGGTAAGCGTGGCCGCGTCTGAATAAATGCCTAGTTTTATACCCTTCGAATGAACGTAATCTGCAAGGGATTTTATGCCCGACGGAAACTTTTTTGCATCGGGTATCATCATATTCCTATTGTCGCGACCACCCTGCCATCCGTCATCAATCATAATATATTGATATCCGGCTTTAACCATTCCGGTATTGGCCATGGCATCGGCCATCTCTTTTATATTTTGCTCGCTAATGTCTTCTCCGTAATAATTCCAGGTCATCCATCCCATTGGTGGGGTTACTGCCAATTTTTTAACTGCGTCCTGGGCATTTGCGCAGTAGGAACTTATAGCAAGAAGCATTAAAGAAAAAAAGCGCTTTTTCATGAAATAAAAAATTGATCAATTGGTGATTCGTATGATTCAAAGTAGCTGATAATTTTTCTTATGAACTGTTAAAAATCGCTCTTATAACTGCGCAAACGTTTGATTGATGAAGAAAGCCGTTGCATTAATTGTTAATATCAATAACAACAACAAACCCATTAATGCATTTTCTGTTAAATGGCTTCCAACTCTAATACCGAACTTGTGCGTGCCCGTTTCAGGTACCATTTCAGTCCCTGTTCCATTAGTGTTTCACCGCTAAATATCTGGCCGTTTTCTGGAAACGCCGGTTTGGCGCCCGTATTCAAATTTATTTCGGTAATCTTATACTTCTTGTTTGGGTCGAGGCCGTTCATTTTTAGTTCGGGGTAGGTATCCGCTTCTAAGCTTTCGAGATTATAGGCAAAAACTATAGCCTTGTTTTTTGTACTGTCTACATACATCAATGAAGCGAAGTTGGTTTTATAGGGTGATACTAAGCGGTAAAGGTCGCCGTAGTTGATGAGGTTTTGCAGGCGTTTATAATTGTCGGTTACGGTATGGCTCAAGTCAATTTCGCGCTCCGTCATTTTTTTTACCATCACATCAAAACCCAGCTTGCATGACATGGCTACATCCAGTTTGTACTTAAGCGATTCGCTGCCCGCTGCGGTAACATGCGCACAAATAGCAAGCGCAGGATAGAAATAAGAATAGCCCCATTGAATTTTTATCCTATCCATCGGAAACGTATTGTCACTTGGCCAAAACTCCTGGAAATACTTTAATGCACCGTACTCCACCCGGCCGCCGCCGCTGGCGCAAAGCATCATATCCAGCTTGGGGTATTTTGCGCGCACGCGGTCGAGCACCTTGTAATACCCTTGAGTATAGCGAACGTACATGGCATCCTGATTTTTGCCGAGGTACGGACTGTAAGCATTGTCCATAGAACGGTTACAGTCCCATTTCATGTAGGATATGTTTGGCGATTCTTTCATCAGCTTGTCAATAACCCCAAATACAAAATCCTGCACACCCGGATTGGTGAGATCAAGCACCAATTGTGTACGATAAAGGTGTTCGGGGCGGTTGGGGGCCTTCAATACCCAGTCGGGGTGCTTTTCATATAGTTCACTTTTGGGGTTAACCATTTCGGGCTCTATCCAGATACCAAAATTCAGTCCTTTTGCCGTAGCTTCTTTCACCAGGTAACCAATGCCGTCGGGCAACTTCTTTTTGTTTGCCTCCCAATCGCCCAGCCCTGCGCGGGAGTTATCGCGTGGGTATTTGTTTGCAAACCAACCATCATCAAGCAAAAACATATCAACCCCAAGCTTTTTTGCCCCGTCGAATAAATTTACCAGCGTATCCTGGTTAAAATTAAAGTAGGTGGCCTCCCAGTTGTTCAGCAGTGTTTGCCTTTTCTGATGCCCGTTCCATATCCCATAATTAATAGCCCAGTTATGAAAATTACGGCTCACTTGTCCTTCGCCGTTTGTAACATAGGTGAATATAAAGTGTGGTGTTTCAAAGTTTTCTTTTGGCTTTAATGGATATGATGATGCATAAGCATTGATGCCCGGAATGATCTTTAAAGAATTTCCCATGTCGATATTCAGCTTCAATGATTCAAACTGGATATCGAAGTTGCCGCTGTAGGCAAGGCTGCCTGCAAAAACTTCGCCGGTATTTTCGGTAACGTCGTTATTGGGTGATACCAGGAAAGAGGGGTTATAATTACACGCCGTTCTTACCCCCAGTTTGGATTGTATGCTGAATATGCCGGGAGGAAGCTCGAATTTATGCATCTGCATTTCGTAATTATACTCGCCATAAAAATGGGTAAGATAATTTTGTTGTGAGGTGATATTGATGAATGCCGATGCATACCGGTTAAGTATTACATCTTCTTTTTCGGTATGCTGGATGCTCGTCCATGTTTCAATTATATTTTGTGATTGAAAGGCCCGGTAATGCAGGGTAACATAAAAGGGATAGGCAGGGTCTTTTAACCTGATATCTGTTATCGTTACATTGGAACTCTCGTGCCTCACCTCGCTACCCATATAAACAAGCGCGAGCGACATATTGCCATCGGCATGTTTTACCGCTAAGGCCGGTTCGTTAAGATAGGTAGAGCCGCCGGTAGCATACGCCGGATTAAGCGCTGCGTTGATGTTTCTGTACCCTGCGGTATCTGATAGTTTTTTGCCCAGGTAAATTTGCTGCAAATGCCCGTTTGCATCCGGCTGGTATACAATGGCAGCAGCATTTGTATTGATCACAATTTTTTGTGCATGCACACTAACCGGCAATAAACCAGATAGCATAATAAGGTACAGTAACTTTTTCATGAGGGAAAATTCGATGTTTTTTTGCCAAACAAATGTAAAATAAATGTTTACAAATACTAAAGTTCGTTTAGATTATGCGTGATGGATTTATTTTTTAACATTCTTTGGATGAAATTTATTGGTGCGTTGCCAAAGTTAACATATCGAATTTTAAGGAGCCCGGATGAGGCACCGGCAAGGTGTTTTTGATAATTTAATCTGGTGTTAATACTAATGCTTCACGCCAGAATCTTCCTCTACTAATTCAATTTGTTTCGCGGGTTTATCCTCTCTGCGACGGAAAACCGGTATAACTGCGCCTCCGCTGAGGCCAACACCAACCGAACCTAAAATGCAGAACATAACAACGCACAAAAAACGCAGGGCTTTTTTTAAAGCTTTCATTCAGGAAAAATTAAGATGATTAAATAGACTGACTCAGGAATGAACAGGCTATGCTAAACCAGTGGAGTATAACCGGGGAGATATTTGCTGGAAAAGTATCAGGGATTTAAATTCATCAAATTGCGATAAGCTGATCTCATTAATTCCGGGAGGGATGCACTTGTTTTGCCGTGCGTTTACTGTTGAAAGGCGTTGCCCTATCTTTTTACTCGCTATCCATTCAATCTGATGCTTATAAGGAAGCGAATGGGGCGATGAAGTGTCGCCGCTAAGTGAAAGAAAGCTCAGCACCAAAAATAAAATGGTGAAGTACCGGGGTAGTTTAACTAACGGTATACGCATGAACTTCATGGTAACAAAAATACCAAATAAAATAACTTCAGGGGCTTCTTTTTTAGGGTGGCCGTAAGCCTGATCCCGACGAGAATATAAGATAACGCCCGTTTATAGCGATTCATCGTTATCGATAGTCAAGTGAATACATTTAGGCTATTTTGGTGAAAAAAAAGCCTAGCAGACGTGCGGGGCTTTGCTCCTGAGGTTGGGCTAGAATCAGCAATCGTCTGATTAATAGTGAAATAATATTGCTTTTTAGTTTCTTTATTTCAACAATACCTTTATTGAGTTTGGTTACTCCGGTTAAAATATAAAAGGAGGTAGTTAGCCAGCAGTTATTGGTGACAGGCAGTTATTTCCCAACGCTTATTTTTTCAACAGCCATTTAGGTGATCAATTAAATGTTGATCTGAATTGTACGGGGGAAACCCTTGTTTTTATTTTGAATAGTCTGCTGAAAGACTGCGGATGCTCGAACCCTAACTTGTAGGCCACTTCACTAATTGTTAGATTTGTGGTGGAAAGTAATTCTTTCGATCTTTCGATCAGTTTCTGATGAATATGCTGCTGGGCGTTCAGCCCGGTAAGCGAACGTAGCATATCGCTTAAATAATTGGGAGTAAAATTCAAAACCTCTGCCAGGTATTGAACTGTCGGTATGCCGTTATGGCCCTGCTTTTCTTCTTCAAAGCAGGCATTCAGCAGGTCATCCAATTGCTGAACCAGATCATTCACAACCACTTTCCGAGTCAGGAATTGGCGCTTATAAAAGCGCTTGGCATAACTCAGCAGCAATTCAATCTGCGCGATGATCACCTCGTGACTGAAGTCATCTATGCGGCTGTTCAGTTCCATTTGCAGGATGGTAAATATGGATAATATGGTTGCTCTTTCCTGCTCAGAAAGATGCAATGCTTCGTTGCTTGCGTATGAGAAGAATCCATAATTTTTGATCTTTTTGGCCAAAGGATAACCCTGAAGGAAATCCGGATGAATGATCAGCGAATAACCTGCATTGTCCTCATATTTTTCTGTACCACCCGCAATTTGGTTGGGTGCCGTGAATAACAAACTGCCTTCATCAAAATCGTAATAACCCTGACCGTACTTGAACCTTCCGCCCAGTTTGGTAATAAAGGAGATTTTGTAGAAACCAGTTACATAACTGGGCGGCAGTCGGCATAGGTCTATCTGTCCTTCGGTAGCATCCATCAAACTGATCAATGGGTGAACAGGACCCGGCAGACCCAACATACGGTGCATTTCCGTTATGGAATCAAGCTTAATAACTTTCGGTATTTCAGTTTTCATTGGTTAAAGATAATAAGTATAACCGGTGACTAATAAACCACCGGTTATAAATAAGCCTTGCATTCGATGATCAAAGGTGATTACCATGGGAACGGGCCATCCGGACCTGTGAAGGTGGCAGTCGGGCCATCTGTTTCCAGTGCCACACGGATGGGTTCACGCGAGCCTACCTCAACTGTATCGGTTCCCTGGAAGTTATTGAGCGCAGTGGCCGTAAAACCGGGGCTGGCTGCGTTAACCTTAATGTTTTCTTTTTCCAATTCTATGGCAAAGGCCAGTGTTATGGCATTAAGGGCCGTTTTGGAGGCGGCGTAAACCACGCCGAAATGTTCCCTTGCCCAGCAAGCCGGGTCTGCTACCCAGGTTAGAGAGCCCAGTCCGCTTGACACATTAACAATGCGGGCTTCCGCTGATTTTCTCAGTAGAGGCAGCATTGCCTGGGTAACGGCAATAACCCCAAACACATTAGTCTCCCAAACGGCGCGCACCTCGTTCAATGAGGCGGTGGTAGCCTTGCCGGCTTGCATCGTTTCCTCTAATGTGCGGTCGGGTTTACCGGCATGGGCTATCGCTGCGTTGTTCACCAGCAGATCAAGGCGGCCGGATGCTGCCCCGATACGTTCCACAGCGGCATCGATGGTTGATTGCCGGGTAACATCCAGCTGGATCGCATGCGCTGTAATTCCGATCTCAGCAGCGGCTTTTTCCCCATTGCCCAGGTTACGTGAACCAACATAAACGATATAACCATTAGCTGCAAGCGTTTTGGCAATTTGAAAACCTATACCTTGATTTGCACCGGTGACGAGTGCAACAGGTTGATTATTTGATGATGATTCGATTGTATTTTTCATGATGATTTGATTAATGAATTAACAATGCAAAAGTCAGCATTCATCTTTTCGCTATCATAACCAAATCAAGGACATTCCTAACCAAAATGAGTTTTTAAAAGATGTTTTAAAATGATCACTTTAAAACAGAAAAGCCTTACATCGGACATGATGTAAGGCTTTGATTTTCTGCAGCTCCTGAGCCTGGACATAATTCGAACCACTTGATAGAGCAGTTGAAGGTTTTGAACGATTTAAAAGGTGCGTAAAATGGGGTTCGATTCCTTTAGGGGCCGACAGAAATTTGAAGCCCGAACAGCACTAAAATCGAACTGCTTAGTAGATTAAGACTCCTGACTATTATTAGAGGCGGATAAAGAATTTAGACCAACTCCAAATTTTCCATTTATTTTTTCCTTTGTATTCACCCGTTTTTTCGAAAATCGGTCTAATATTAAAAAACAATAAACTTAATTCATAAACGAATTGTAAATCGCCGGAATATATAATACATGAATTAGTTTACTACCTAAACCTATACCATTATATGCCTTTTGAAAAAATTATCATTTCTCAGCAAAACAGAATTTTTTTTATAAAACCCGAGGAGATTATCTTTTGTCGATCAGACAGTTGCTACACTAACATTCATTTCTTTGAGGGAAAGCAAATTTTAATTGTCAAATCTCTGACTAAATTACATAAGGAATTACCGCCTGAAGACTTCCTTCGAGTAAGCCAATCTTTTATAATTAATAAGCGTTTTATTCAAAGTATCGACAAAAAAAAGCGCTGTATTGAATTGGAAAACGGTGAGATGATACCTTTTACTGTTTCTTTAAAGGAATTATTATTAATACTTGGTAAAGACAATTCTTTAATCCTTAATCACTTTATTGAGCCAATAGAGAACTGATGCCATCTAAAATGCTCCTATATCCTCGTAGACAGGTTTCTTACGGCTTTTTTCTCGGTAGGTGTTTTATGGTCCTATTTTGAAACAGTAATCATTCCAACAGCACATTAGAAACCTGAGGCATTAACACTATAATCAATAAATGCCTATTTCTCTGCTGTTTATGCTGGTAAAGATGTTATCGGAGAGGGTACTATTGGAAACACACACAATATTTAAAAACAATGAATAATATTAATTACATTTTATGAAGATTGCTGTTATTGGTGCCGGGGCCGCAGGAATGACGGCAGCTTACTCTTTAGTTAAACATAACGCAGAAGTGGATGTTTACGAAGCCAGTTCCCGGATCGGAGGTCTTGCTGGAACTTTAACTCTTTGGAATCAAAAAGTCGATATTGGTCCGCATCGCTTTTTTAGTACCGATAAAAAGGTAAATGCCGTGTGGCTGGAAGTTGTTGGTAATGATTACGAAATGGTAGATAGACTTACACGGATTTATTATAAAAATAAATTTTACAGCTATCCCATCAGAATATTCAATGCATTAAGGAACCTCGGCATTTTTGAAGCGGGTCAATGCGTTTTTAGTTATTTGAGTGAACGGATTGTCGCTACAAAACAAGACGGATCATTTGAAACGTGGGTACAGCATCGTTTCGGTAAGCGTTTATTTGAGGTGTTTTTTAAAAATTACACTGAAAAATTGTGGGGAATAAGTTGCAAGGAACTGGATGCCGATTTCGCCGCTCAGCGTATCAAAAAGTTGTCGTTATATGAATCCCTAAAAAATGCTGTATTAAATGGTAACGGGAATAAACACAAAACGCTTGTTGACCAATTTGCTTATCCTTTAGGCGGCTCTGGAATGGTTTATGAAAGAATGGCTGACGCGGTGACAAAATCGGGGAATAATGTTTATCTAAACACTCCAGTTTACAGAATAATTACCAGTCATGGGAAGGTTTTAGGAATTGAATTGGAAGACGGAACTTTTCGGGAGTATGACCATGTAATATCTTCAATGCCCTATACTGTAATGGTTAAGCGTTTGACAGAGGTTCCAGAACAGATAAAGTATTTAACAGGATGTTTAAAATTCCGGAATACCGTGCTGGTTTATTTGCACATCAATTCCACATCATTATTTCCTGATAACTGGCTATATATACACTCTGCAGATTTACAAATGGGAAGAGTAACCAATTTCAGAAATTGGATACCCAACCTGTATAACAATGAAGAAAAAACTATTATAGCAATTGAATATTGGTGTAACGACGATGATCCTATGTGGGGTTTTAACGATGAAGATTTCATCAAATTAGCTTCCGGCGAAATTGTCCGGACGGGGTTGGTAAACTCCGGTTTGATTGAAAATGGTTATGTGCATCGGATTCATAGATCATATCCCGTATACAGCAAGGGGTACAAAGAAATATTAAAGCCGATAGAGGAGTATGTTTCTTCAATCGAAAATCTTTCGGTTATAGGCAGATATGGGGCATTCAAATACAACAACCAGGATCATAGTATACTTATGGGCTTGTTGGCGGCGGAGAATATTATAAATAATGCCAACCATCAACTTTGTGACATCAATACCGATTACGAAACATACCAGGAGTCATTTATTATTACCAAAACAGGGCTATATAAGCAATAATTTATCAATGTCAAAATATGGCTTAAATTCCTTATTTTAAAAGCTTTATCAAATAAAATGTACAAAAATATTGTGATCATCATATTGGGTGCCATCATGCTTTGTTTTGCTGGTTTTAACAATAAATTTCCTTTACTAACAACAGATACCGGTCTTTTTATAAATTCTGGTTTTAATCGAAATGTTCCATTGCACAACCACACTGCGATGTATGGATTATTTATAGCCCATTCAAGCTGGGGAAAGTTAATATGGCTGATTATTTTTACCCAGGCCCTGGTCCTTTCAATCACTTTGTTCTATTGCTTCCGCTATTTTGCACAAGGGGATAATTATCTTGTTCTTTATTTGGCGTATTTGTTTTTTACGACATTTTGCATGTCAGCATCTGTTACCAGCAGTACTATTGATCCGGGCGTATTTGCAAGTATTACGATATTATGTACCGGACTTTTACTATTTGCGCAAAATCTTTCTCAGCGCGATTTTATAGTTATTACCATCATTACAGTTTTCAGTTCCGGAATGGCTATATCTAACATTTTCACGGTAATATTAATTACAATAATTTATAGCATTCGGCTAATATTTCAGAAAAAACATCTGCCATCAGGTAGGGTTCATACAAATATAAAGCGGGTTATAATTACTTTATTTCTGGTATTCACAACTTGCTTATTGATTTCGGCTGTACATTTTTCTTTAGGGGGTGATTTTAATATTATCAATCTTACCAAATCGCCGGCTCCAATAAAAGGAGAAATTATAAACATGCAGCGCTATAAAGAAACAGGTTCAAAAACCGCTTCTGAACGAAGCTTCAAGGTTGCCGAAAAAAAATCAATGAATAGCTTTTTTAATTCGATTGTCGACATTAAGATAACCAATTATGACAGAACAGGCGAACAATCAGAAACGTTTCAAGCAATTTACCGATGGTATAACACGGATATAAGAGAGTGCCTAATTGCGAGGCAATTTCAGGGTTGGTTAACATTTACATATTTAAATTATGCCGAGATCATATCAATTCTTGCGTGTGCCTGTGTCATCATTATTTCTACTATTAAAAAGACAGGAACAAACCATCGCAATTTGTTTTTTTTTATTTTTCAGGCAATGCTAATTCAGGTATCGATTAATCTTATTCTATCTGAAAACAAGAGTTACAGGTTAGTGAGCCAAATAATATGGTTGTTACCCGTGCCTGTATTCTTTTATTTATCCGATAATGAATTTATAAAAAAAATGAAGCTCAATTAATTTTTTATTAATAGAATTTCTTAACAATACAAACGGCAAGACTAATATGAAACCATTTTTAAACACGGTTAAACAGAATATTTCTAAAATTAGGCTTATGCACTTTTTTGCAATTCTATTTTCGGCCTTCATTTTATGTTTTATAGCTATTTACAATTCATATCCATTGACTTTTAATAACGATACAGGTGCATATATAGAGACCGGTTTTAACAGGGTAGTTTCCTTTGACCGCCCCATTTTATATGGTTTATTCATTTTTTATTTGAGCTTCAAAGAATCGTTATGGCTAATTGTTATTGCGCAATCGTTAATCGTGTCAATTATTATATATTATTACTTTCGTTATATCGCATCCGGCGCCAATTTTATTACCTGTTATATAGGTTTTATTGCGATTATTTCTTTTTTTATGGCTGGGTCGTTTGAGGCTAGTTGGTTGATGCCCGACGTTTTTACCCCTGTATCCATTTTATGTGTGGGTTTACTCTTTTTTGCGAACGATTTAAAAAGCAGAGATCTGATCATTATTTCAGCGTTGGCTGTTTTGAGTAATGGTGTACACAACTCTCACTTTTATATTAGTTTGTGCCTTGGTTTCTTATTTCTTTCAGGTTTTATTTTCAAACAGATCAGAAAAGTATATGCCTTTTCAGGCATTAAAATAAGAAGAGTGTTTTTTGTGATATTCCTGGCAATTTTTGGTAACCTCCTGCTTAGCTCTATTCATTATCTATACGGAGGTGGGTTTAAGGGAGCTCGTGGAGGCAGCGTTTTTTTGATGAGTAACTTGGTAGAGATGGGGATTGTTGACACCTATCTGGCTGAAAATTGTTCGCAAAAGCATTATCAGCTATGCGCCTATAAAGATTCTATCCCGAATAATTTCCTTTGGGCAGAAAATAGCCCTATAAATAAAACAGGCGGCTGGATAAAAAATGAGGCAGAATATTCGGCTATTGTAAAAGATATATTAACCACCCCCAAATACCTGGGAACATTTATTTATCAATCATGCATTTATACATTTAAACAATTCTTTAATTATGATATGGTTGATATTGCACTTCCAAGTGAACGGATTGATATGGCGGTAGCCGATTATTACCAAAGTGAATATTTAAGTTACTTGAATGCAAGGCAAAGTACCAATCGAATGAATTTTGGGTTGATCAATTTCACACAAAACCTTATTGTCGGACTATGTCTTTTTATTTATTTACTTGTTTTTCTTTTTAGAAAGATGACGCTTAAATATCGCCTTTTGATCTTGTTTATACTATTCGGGCTAATAATCAATGCATGGATTTGCAGTACATTTTCCTGCGTTTCCCCCAGGTATCAAACACGTGTTATTTGGCTTCTGCCGTTACCGTTATTTTTATATATTCTGGAAAATTTAGGATATAGTGCTATACTACAAAGAATAAAATCAGTAATGATAAGATGAAATCAATTTAAAATGAATAAGAGAACCATTAAAAAATATTTAAAAAAGCACCGGTATAAACTGCCTGCTATTTTTTTTTGTTCCTTATTCTTATTCTTTGCAGGTCTTCCATGGCTGTCTTTGGGGATAATAATCCTTACAGCGGTATATTTTATATTTACATCAATTAAAGTAATAAGCAATAACTATTTTATTTCTCTTCCACTCATGTTGTTGGCCATCATCAGTCTGGCTGTTCTTATCCGGTTATTTATTTTTGAAGTTTACAATGTCCCGAGCGAATCCATGGAAGATGCTTTATTTCCAGGAGATTATATTATTGTGAGCAAACTAAACTATGGGCCCAAAACACCCCAATCGCCTTTTGAAATCCCCTGGATCAATTTGTTGTTTTATTTAAATAAAAATGCTTCGGCCAAAAGCAACTCAACATGGTGGGCGTATAAGCGCCTTGGCGGTTTTACTAAAGTAAAACAAGGTGATATTGTTGTATTTAAAAGCATTACTGACGGCAAAGAAATCTTGGTTAAACGGTGTATTGGATTACCAGGAAACCGCTTACAAATTATTAACGGAACAGTTGTTGTCAATAACCAGTTGATTAAAACTTCTCCTACAGTTAAACACCTGTATAAAGTATGGCTAAGCGATGTCAAGCAGTTTGCCAGTTTTGCCGACAGCTTATATATACCGTATAATGTAAAACATTCGACAGGTAAGCAATATTATTCCGATATTTTGTTGAACTCCAATGAAAAAGCCTTGGTAGAAAACTTAAAAGGCAATGATTCAGTTATTTACAAAAGTGTGAAAGGCTCCGCTTTTTCCGGAAACCCACAAATCAATTGGTCTCCCGATAATTTAGGGCCGGTAATTATTCCTGCTAAAGGAATGAAAATACAACTTAACCAAAGAAATTGTATTTTATATGGCCAAATACTAAAAAATGAACAGACTGATTTATATAATAAAAACGGGAATTATTATTTTAATGGAAAACTAATATCCCAATACACCTTTAAGAAAAATTATTATTTTATGATGGGCGATAATCGGAATTACTCCTATGATTCCAGGTTTTGGGGATTTGTTCCAGAAGATTATATAATTGGAAAAGCAATTTTAAAGGTTTTTCCTTTCGGCGTATCTAAAGATAAAAGAATAAAAAAAACCAGCACTCTGTTTAAAACAACTAACTATTTATAGGATCATCATAAAAACGCCAATTTATTCGAATTTATTGCTGTATTGATCAATTATTATCTAAAATATTCGCCATTTAATATTCAAATAAGAACTGTTTTTAGAATAAAATACCGTCAATTCTTAACCAAATATCGTAAATTCTTAAACTATCTATATCCCTCTATTTGAAAGTAATAGGTTTATTATATTTATGAAAAACATTTAAAAAAATGAGAGAAAACAAAAAAAGAACCATTGCCCTAGCATTTAAGGTTTTGGGCGGAATTGCATTCATGGCAATATTATTTCTGAACGTAATTGTGGTTACGCAGAAAGATGGTAAAACTGGCCACCTAACAGTTATGTCTTTGAAATCTTATGCAGCTAGCGATAGTGGTAGTGGTAGCGGAAGCAGCAGTAGTAGTAGTAGTAGTAGTAGTAGTAGTAGTAGCAGCAGTAGTGGTAGTGCCAATCATATGATCTGTGGATTGGATGCGTGCTCGGTTCAACTTGATGTAGGTGTTCCGCCTTACCATGTTATCCAAGTCTTTGATGGGCATTACCAGCATTGCATGAACACCATGGACCAAACCAAGAACTGTAATTCGAGCGAATGCGATGCACCATGCGATGCAAAAAAACCTATCCTTTGATTTGATACTTCGATGCGTGTGTTAAGGCATACGCATCGAAATTCATAAGCCTACTTTCTAACTTATTTATAATTTACCGATCTATATATGAAGTTTGCCCCCCTTGTCGTTGTTGCTTTTTTTTTACTGTGTTCTTGTAACCGAACCAATACATATTTCGAAGATGTTAGTCAACTCACCACGATTCATTCTCCGAAAACCATTAAAAAATTACAGTTAGCCAAGTATTCCGATGTTTATGACAGCGTAAAAATAATTAAGTTAGAATCAACAAAAAGTTCGTTGATCGGACGAATTGATAAAGTGCTTTTTTACGATAATAAAATATTTGTCCTGGATCAGGCTGAACGGAAAGCCGTATTTGAATTTGATGCAAAGGGACAATTCATCCAACGTTTTGGCAGTATCGGAAGTGGCCCTGGAAAATATAATGAGCCTAATGACATGTCGGTTAACAAAAATGAACTTACCATTTGGGTAAGCGATTTAAAAAAATTTATCGTCTATGATTTGAAAGGAAAGTTTTTAAGGGAAATCAGAACACATTGCTATGGAAAATCAGGTGCAATGATCGATGAGAATAAGTTTGCGCTTTATATGGATATCGGAGCGGACGTAGTTACCAATGAAAAGTTTGACTTAAAAGTCTTTAATGACAAAGGGGTGGTTACACATGTGGCATTTGAGAAAAGGGATAAGGATTTCAGTAAAGGGAGTTTTTTCTTTAGCCAGAATGAAAACCAATTTTTACTTTCACCTGGCTATTCAAATAATATTTATGCGCTTAACAGCAATAACGTTGTAGTTAAGAAATACGCTATAGATTTTGGGCAGTATAAAATACCTGCTGATTTTGCTCTAAAGTTCCCCAATGGTATTAAGTTTCAGCAAGCATTATCACGGTCAGATTATGCATACTTATCGGGCTACTGGGAGGCGCCGGGATATCTGATATATTCTTTCGTTTATCATGGGATGCAATATGATGCGTTTTATTCAAAAAAAACCAAGGTATTTAAGTATGGCAATGCATGGTTCAATAATGTTCACGGAATGTTGACCGGTAATAATAAGGGAGTATATGCTGATAATGTCATAGCCATTTATGACCCTGCCCACATCGACTCTTATCAGAAAAGTTATAAAGTCCCACCGTCCAGGAGTCGGATTGACACGCTGGTTTCAGGAGCTAACAGATATTTCGGCAAGCTCGGATTTGAAGGGAAATTTATTGCCAGCGATTTTAGTTATAGCAAAGAAGAAATAGATCTGCTGCAATCCATTAAGACTTCGGACAATCCGGTAATTTTAATGCAAAAGCTGAAGCATTTTTAATTGCAAATAAAATCTAAATTATTTGAAGACGCAATCAACTTTACATCCAATGAATAAAAAACTGATCTGTCTGGCGATAGCCATATTGGTAATAATTAATTTGTTATTGCTTTATAAAGTTTCCAATGCAAATAGTACTCCAAAATACGATAATTCGGACAGTCTGCGGTTAGTCCTGAATAAATATTACCACAGCAATACCGTTGTGAACTCCCAATTGAACAATAATACTAAGTTAAGCAATAATCTGCTGCTAACGGATATTAACAACAAGAACATTAAACTTAAAGCACTCGTTCCATCAGGGTTTAAATTGATTGTCAGAAGTAGCGAAACTGGCTGTAGCGTTTGTATCGAAAATGAGTTAAATATAATTAAAAAGTTCGCCAAAATTATTGGAGACGGCAATATTATTGTGATAACTACTCATAGCAATGCCAGAAAGCTAAACGTTTTTAAACAGACCAATAATATACCGTTCAAGATGTACATTTGCCCGAATTTAGGCATGCCTTTCGAAAAAAACAGTGAAAAGCCTTTCCTGTTCCTGCTCGATGCGGATTTAACGGCACAGAATTTTTTCATACCGGAAATTTCTGAACGTGAACTTTCTGAAAGTTATTATTCTGCGATTTATAAACGATATTTTAAGGTGGCTTCGCAGAAACTGTCGGCTAATATTCCCTCCTTTTGAAGATAAATTTACACCCATAACATGCATTTGAATATTACTATGAGAAAAACGGCCACCATAAGTTGCCTTTGGATATTGTCAGTTATTTCTGTCTGTGCACAACAAGTAATTAAAACAGATACCGATCACTTTAAGACTGTTCGCATCGATCCTGCGAACGCAATTGGGGGGAACGTCTCTGATGTTTTTGACCAAGTGAATTACATTCCTTTGGAGACTACACCTGAAAGTTTGTTTGGGAATATCAGTCAATTGGAAATAGTCAATGACTATTATATAATTCTTGACTATAATACGAATTCCATTCTTGTTTTTACATTGAACGGAAAATTCCATGCCAAAATAAAAGGATCGAATTCGACAATATATAAATTTTTAGTCAACAGGTGGACAAATCAGATTGTCTATACCCGTGATAATTATCAAAGTATGACGTATTGCGACTTTGACGGTAAGGTTATTAAAACACAAAAAAATATGGATCAGAATAATTTACCGATTATTTTCCCGAGTTCTTATTTTATTTCCCCCGATCAACTTATTAGTTATTATCCATATTCGGATATGGACACTTTGTCCAAATACTATCAGCCTTACACCAGATCACTGTTAAGGTTTAGTAAAACTGAAGGTAATGTTTATGAGATTGGAATGCCTTACACAAAAGCCGAGACCAAAATCGACGTGACCCATATTGGGATAGGGCCACTAACAACTTTCGGTAATGACACCAGTTTCTTCTTTGCCAAGCCTTATACTTTTACGCTCTACACGGTTACCCCACACTCTATTAAATTAGTCTATAAATTTATATTTCCCCTGCTTACTTCAATACCGCCGGATTTTGTTTCCAACCCCGCCAACAACTTGAAAAGAGTATCTTTTCTACAAAAAAATCAGGAGTTGATTTTTTCGCTGAATAATTGCTACCAGGTTGGAAATAACCTGTTGTTTGAAGCAAGAAGTATGGCGGTTAACCAGGAGGACAACCTTATTTATAATTTTAAATCAAGTGACCTGATCGCATATAAACATATTTTACCTGACGAAACATCCTGTTTTTTACCGATATACGATAAGATGAGTTCAAATGTAGGGCTTGCTCACTGTGATGGTACTTTCTTATACACCAGCCTGTCGTCCCTGTGCCTGTTTAAGGCCAATGAAGAGAACAAAGGCAAAAAAATAAAATGGCCAGAAGCACTGGCAACTTATTTTGCCAAGGGCAGTAAAAAAAATAATCCGGTCATTCTCCAGCTAAAACTCAAGGATAACCTATAAGAACTTTATGAAGCTGAAACATATTGTTTTTTCACTTCTTGCCTATATAACAATTGTATATGAAACTAAAGCGGCCCGGTGTTTAAAACGCTTTGTCGTTATATTGGTCATCTGCTTGAGCGCCGGCAACGTATCGGCACAAAAGAAAGACAGCACGAACGTTGGTGTAGCCAGGGGTTTACTCCGCGACAGCCTACATAACTATGTTATGCAGGCAGCTACGATTTCGATTTATAAAGCGGAAAATGGGGAGCTGATGAGTTATCAACTACCTGATAATTCCGGTCGGTTTCAATTTATACGATTACCCGTAGGTATTCTGTTACGTATCATCGCGACAAACGTCGGCTATGCACCTGCAAAAAGAGAATTTATGATACCGTTAAAAACAAAGGAGATTGACCTAAAAACACTAAATATGGACCGCTTGACGGTTTCCCTCAAAGAGGTAACTGTTTCGGCCCCCCCCCCTCCGATACAGATGCGTGGAGACACTCTGGAATTTAACGCAGACGCCTTTAACCTGGATACGAATGCGGTTGTTGGTGACATGTTACGGAAACTACCAGGTGTCACGATCTGGAACGACGGTGTAATAACTGTTAACGGAAAGAAAATTAATAAACTGCTGGTGGAAGGAAAAGTTTTTTTTGGCGATGGTAAAATCGCGCTCCAAAACCTATCGAAAAATGCGGTTAAGAAAATACAGGTATATCAGGATAAGGAAAATCCGAACCCGATAGAACAAAAAACCAACATGAATATTGTGCTTAAAAAGGATAAGAAGGATGGTTATTTTGGAAAAATAGGCGGCAGTATTGGCACACTTAACCGTTATGACGGTAATGGCATGATTAATTATTATTCTCCCAAAAACCAGGTAAGTGTTGTTGGTGTGCTAAACAATGTCAACAAAACCGCAGAAAATGTCAATACTCTCATCAGCGTTAATTCTTTTAAGGAGGGAGGAATCAGCAATGACTATAATTCCGACTTTACAAAACCCGGAGAAATTGTGTTTAAAGCCGTAGGATTTAGTGCACGTCATGATTTTGGCTATAGCCGGGATAGCCAACCTGGCATGAATCAATTGAAAGCTGATTATTTTTTGAGTCAAAGTAATAGTGAAGTAGATCAGAATACCCATACAGATGTTTCCCTCGGAAGTAATGGTCACTTGAGCCAAACAGCAATAAGCATTGCTAAAACCAATTACAGCGGACAGTCGGGAAATGCAGCATATAGTAATGTATTTGATCACAATCAGCTTGATGTTTCGTATTATTTTCAATATAACACATCCAACTTCCTCAACATTCGCACGAATACCTCAGCAGGCAATTCAGCAGCAGATCAAAGTCAAAGTTACGATGAGCAAGCCAACAACAACACAAATTCGATTTATGGGGGTGATATTAAATTTACAACTCATCGGTACACTGACTTTGGCATCCATGAAAATAAATCCTTAGACATGGAACTGAGCTATTCTTTCAACCTCAATCATACAGACGGGGAAAGCAGGCGGGTTACAAACTTCAGTGCAATCGATAGTGCTCAAGATAAACACTTTAATCGGCACTATTTGACGCAGTCAAGTGCTTCCAGCCATACTATTATCAGTAGTTTCAACAATATTTGGGGCTTGTTGCAATCGGGGACTCCATACCTGCAAACAGATATTAAAAATGCCCTAACGTTATATGATAACAAACAAAATGATGTAGTTAGCGACTTATTTAACCGAGGCAATCAATATACGCCTAACACGAATCTTAGTAACCGTATTAACAACCCGGTAGTTAATTATAAACCAGGATTAAATTTCTACAAAGAAATTAACAATACATTGACCGATCGATTTAGCAAAGTATGGAAATTCAAGGTATTTGCAGAAAGCCAAATATACATGCAAAAATACAGCTCTCAAAAAACCTTTCAAAATCTGGGAAAATCTTATTTCTATTTCATTCCATCTTCCACGTTGGTATTCATAAATAATCAGCTCGGGGAGTTCAAGAAGACTTATCTTTTGACGTATAACACTACTGTAACTTATCCAACATTTCAGCAACTGGCGCCTTTAGTTGATGATGCAAACGTATATTTCCTTAATTATGGCAACATCAATCTGAAACCAGCTTACAGGCACGACTTGTCATTTACCTATGATTACAATAATGCCGAAGCGGAAAATCCATTACAAGGGAACTTGAAAATTGCAGTTGGACAAATAGACAATTTTATTACCGACAGCAGTTACTATGATGCCCTGGGTCGGAATATCTATTATCCCATCAACGTCTCTGGTAATCATTATGCTTCATTAGGGGGCTACCTACAGAAAGCGTTTAAGCATGACGATCATCAATTTCAAATTTCAGGAGAATCCAGGTTTAATTACGCCCAATATCCATCGAGCCTGAATGGAAAGTATTATGAAACGAAAACCAATTCGTGGCTGGTAACTGCTGACGTGGTGTATACCTACAAAGGGCTGTTAATCTCGGAGCTTGGTGGAAGTTTTTCTGGCAACAGAACTTCCAGGGCGGATGTAAGCCAGTATAAATATGCCAATTGGAAAACCTATGCAAACATTTCATTAGCATTGCCCAAAAGTGTATTTTTAAGCACACGGATAGACTTCAATAACAGCACATCATCAAATGTTAACGCCATTTACTATACCATATGGAATATCGATTTGGGATACCGGTTTTTAAAAGGTGCTAATGGCGAGGTGAAGATTTCCGGCTTAGATTTATTGCATCAGAACAAAAATGTGATTAACTATGTCAATAATAACAGCATAAGCACTGGAACGGTAAACGTTTTACAGCAATATTTTATGGTTACATTGGCATATTACCCCAGAAGATTTGGCTTAAGTAAAAGTAAAAATTAACGTTTACTCAAATTTAGTATATATTTTCTATTGGAAGATATATAGCCTATTCAAGATTTTTCTCCATTCTTTCCGCCCTTTGTTCTGCGCCAAAGTGGTCAATTTGAAGCTAAATCATTAAATTTATTGTTACTACAAAGCTTTTGCTCCTCTGGAGCAGCCTTGCACTCTCTTAACTTAATGACATTGCGCTTAGAGGCTTTATAAAGTGTTCAAAATGCACCCGTATATTATGCGGAAGTGCGTCGAAAGGGAGAAATGGCTACTATTATTACTGCCATTGTTCTTCTGCCTGCGGATGCTGTTATAAAGCCGATGATGTTAACAAACTTTTCACTACCCAACTTCAGCAATACACAATCAGGGAGGAGTATGCAGAATTATTCAGTGAGGTTATTGCAGCCAGCTATAATAATCAGCATAATGCTCACAAGGATAACCACTCCGAACTGTTAAAGGAAATTAATAAACTTACCGAAAGGCTGAGCAAAGCCAGGGAGCTTCTTTTAAACGGCGGTATTGATGGCGGCGACTATAAGATCATTAAAGCAGAGAGTGAACAAAAAATCGATGTATTTGAGGCTAAATTAGCTGAGGTGGCTGGTAATAAAAGGCGTATTGAGCCATTGCTTGAAAAAGCAATTCCCAGGCTCACTCAGCTCGAATCAATTTACTGTAAATCAAGTATATACTCAAAGAGGGAATTAATCGGTTCAATGTACCCTCAAAAATTCACTTTCGAAGAATTGCAACATCGAACCGCTTTTACGAGTGAATTATACTCTTGTATCTACTTGATTAACAGAAAAATAGAAGGAAAAAAAGAAGGGCAAGCGACCGATTTCTCGTGCTTGCCCATTGTAGCTCCTGAGCCTGGACTCGAACCAGGGACCCTCTGATTAACAGAGAAATGGTCGACCTCTATATCAAACTAAGGATGAATTAGTTATGTCAATCTATTTTTACGTTGTAACATATTTGAAACATCACACACAGCAAGAATTATTTACTAATTTACAAAATTACTTTATTAACGCACAATTTCCAGCGGTGAACCGGCAGTAGACCGAATTAAATTACCTGGTAGCTAATCGCCGACAATCTGTAGGATATCACCTTCACTTTCGCTGAAGGCATTGCTCTGTGTTAATATGTGCTGCATATCATCCATACTATCACCTTTTATTGTGGCACTGAATAGTTGAGCCCGTTGCAGCATCCTGATATATACCTCCGGCTCCTGTTGCCTGCTGAACTTCCGCAGCGCTCCAAGATAATCAATACGAAAGACATTGGGGATGATGATTTTACATTGAGCCTCCTTAACCAGTTCGGCATTCATCATCACTCTTGCGATCCTGCCATTGCCGTCGTTAAAAGGATGTACCTCACTGACCAGGAACATCATATAAGCGGCTTTGGAAAAAGGATCTTTTAAAACGCGATAGTAGTCAAAGCCTCTGATCAATGTTCCCCTTACTAATTGAAAATCAACAAAATATGTGTCGCCTGCACGATTATTCTGATCTTTAAACTCTCCGGGTTTTTTAGATTCCCGGGCACTCAGCAGGATCTTATGCCGGTATTGCAGGATATCCAGCATTTCCTCCGGCGTTTCTGGTGTACTTTGCATCTCCGTTCTACTGCTAACAATCCTGTAGGTACCAAGGATATCATGTGAGTCTTCATCCCGTGCTTTCATTGGCTTACCCGTCTCGATAATCTGTTTTGCTTCCTCAACTTCAAATTTAGTACCCTCGATATAATTAGAAAAATAAGCTTCATAGAACCCGAAATTACGGAATGCCTGCGGGGTTGTGTTAGGTTCGGGCATAATTGCAAATTCCTGCTGCTGCAGAGTTATAAATAACTTTTCCAGTAAATCAATCCTTGCCTTATCATAAGGTTGTCCATGTGCCCTTGCTATAGCAACTGGTGAAACTAATGCTTTGGAAGGTTTTGTGGTCAGCAAAGCGCTAATCAGCCTGTTTAATTTTTCAAACTCCTTTTCCATGCCTGTTTTTAAGGCAATCTGCCTGGCTTTATCCCGGAATGCATTTAAGCCTTCTTCTCCTTTAACCCGTATAATCTGCTCCAGCTTTTCTTCAATCTCCGGCAGGGTAAGTGTTTTGGACTGTGGGCCCGGCTTTCTGGATTCCTGAAAATTTTCCAGTACGGCTCTTTCCTGTTGTGAAACAAAAAGGTCTCTCGCGAATTGGTTATCTCCCTCAACAGGCCCGGGACCGATCAGGATATTCAGGGTAATTCCTGGAAGATTTACTTTGCGGGCGTAGGTGTAGGTAAGGAACATATCGCCGCTGGCAGTAGGCTTATATTCGAGTGCGGAGCGGTGGCTTAACAGAATTCCGGGGTATAAGTGTCCGAGTATCTGGAAAATATTTCTTCTGATGATGGTTTCCGCCGATTCGTCTGAAACCGGGCTGTAAATTTTGGGAGCGATTTTCCTTAATCTCCCCTGCTTTTCCAGTTTCCCGATATTACGACTAATTGTGGTGTCACTGGATGCGAAGATAATTTCCTGCAGGTGTAGGGGTACGTTCTTGTCCATTGCAAAATTGTTGGTTGTACAAATTTTTCAATCTAATATATGCTTTCATAAGGTAAATGACAAGTTTTTTAATTTAATTAGTTAAAAAAGGCAAGAATTTGAGCTTAATAATAAAAGGATGAATAGCTTGTAGATTGGGGTTACAATTTTAACATAGCAAAAATTTACATCTAATCAATGTAAATGAATTAAAAAGCAAGTTTTTGAATCTATTTTTTTCATTTGAGCAAATTTTTGAATATAAATATCAAATTTGCAGAAGTAACCATCATCAATTGTGAAAAATACCAGGAGAAAGTGGAAAAAGCGATTACGTTGCCCCCCCTTCGCCAATTTACCTTGTGACTATAATCAACTGTATTTTAATTGCCTGTTAAATCCATTAGGCAAGCGAAAACCTAAAAGAATATCTGTGAAGGATCAATAAAACCAAAAGTTGATCAGTATTCGGTTTAATATATAAAAAACGGTTGGTTACTTCACTTTTCAGTCGTAATAATTTGCCCTTAATCTGGTATAATCAAATTAAATTCCACCCTTTTCGATTTACAAGGTCCTTACCGGCTTTGGCGACTACGTTTGTTGCGTTAAACCCAGCTCGAGTTATTAAAAACAGCTAGACTAAGTTGTACTAATAAGGATTTTAGAAGAGGGATAAGGCTTCTAAGATTTCCGTCGATGTGCTCAGAACCACAGACAATAAAGGTGTGAACTCATTGCAACAGATCTGAAACCACTATCTTCTAACAGTGTAGTAAGTAAGGTAACTTCATTATTTACCTCTATAATATCGCGTACAAATCCCACAATTAACGCTACCCGGAATTCCGGGCCTCCGTCCGTGCCAATACGCTGAAGGCAAAAAGCTTTGCGGCGGCTATTGAAAAGAGAGAATAAATCATTACGTATCCGTTCAGCTTTCCTGAACATTTGATTTAATCGAGGTCTCAATTCCCTAAATGGAGGACTACAAATTGCTTTACTAATTATTGGGGCTGTCCTGTTACCAGGTTAATGCCCAAAACAGACGCGTAGTATGTGTTAAGGGCATCACCAGTTGATACAGTGATCTGGGAACTGTTTTTAAATATGGCACCTGATACAAAATACGCTTTCAATCCGGTAGCAGCGGTAATTTTAACATTGTCAAAAACTATGTTTTGAATGGGTTGCTCGGGTAGTCCCCACATTACCCCGGCTTTGTTAGTACCAATAGCCGTGATGTTCTTCAGGATAATATTCTTATAATCGGGCGTCAGGGCAGTAGTAGCCTGTGCGCTATCAGCAGTTGGGCTTAACGGTGTTTTGGGATAATAGCAGGTGATATTAATGGCGTTGGCGACATTAGTCATTGTAATGTTGGAATAAGTGATATTTTGTACGATTCCACTTCTGCCACGATTAGATTTGATGCGAACGCCTGTTGTGGTGGAGTTAAATATGCAGCTATCTACGTTAATATCGTGAACATCTGTCGTATAACTACCAATAGAACAACCATGTCCGGTTCCGAAAGTGCAACCTTTAATATTAATATAAGCGCTGTAACTGTCTACCGCAATATTATCGTCACCGCAACTGATATGGCAATTGGTGATACTTACATTCGGCGACCAAGTATCAATCCCATCTGTATTAGGAGAATTGGATGGCGAATTGATTGTCACCCCAGAGATGTTAACCATATTGCATTTTCGGCCTACTCCAATGTGGACGTTTGGGGCATTTTGGATAGTGATACCCATTATTTTCGCGTTGCGGCTACCAATTAAAGGGATCATCACAGGGCGTATCACTGACTTATTGCCATGAAACGCGGTCCACCAGTCGCCGCCTTGTCCCTCTATCGTACCAGTACCAGTGATAGAAAAGTTATTAATCCCGTTACAATCGATAAATGGCACAATGGTTGACGGGGTGGCTGCAGGGTCCGTTCCATAAGGCAATACCTTAAGAACCGAGCCGTTGTCAAGCTGAAAATTGATATTGCTTTTCATGAGGACGGGACCACACAAAAAAGTACCCGCCGGAACCTCAACCGTTCCACCTCCTGCAGAAGAACATGAATCAATAGCCTTCTGGACAGCAACGGCGTTATCCGGTAAGCTCGTGGCCGCCCCATAGCTGGTTATAAAATAAGTGCGAGGCGATAAATTTGCCAAAGTACTATCTGCCTTCTTGGTGCAGCATATTAACAGAAAGCAGATGGGTAAAAAAAATAAAGATTTGGATTTCATAGTTAAAAGATAGTAGAAAATAAAAATTGAAGGACAACTAAAAATCTTTAGATAACTAAACTATGTTGTTGGATCTTACAAAAAGATACGCCTTCTAAGCATTTTGGATATTTTTAGATACCTGCAAAAGTAAATTGCTTTTATGAACAATAAATGAATGATCTGTGCAGACTATCCCGAGCTGCTTGACCGGATTTCGGAATTTAAACTAAACATCTGGACTAAACCCTGGACTTAAATTTGTAACAGGCATTTTCTGACCGATCTTAGAACAATCAATAGAATTGTCTTTTAGAATTTTTGTCTCGTCCTAACCAATTTATTTTTCGCTATTAAAACCTGAATTATATTTAAGCACTAAAGGCGGCTATTTAAAGTTTGGCCACCGGGGTCAATTTGCTGTGGTTTATCTAAACTGTCGAAAAGTATTCGAACTCAGCCCGTTTAAATTCTTAATGGCGTTAAACTGGCTCACGATGCTTTGCTGTTCGGCTTGAATGGTGCTTAGATTCACGATGTTTTTAACTTGCGGGTTAATCGCCGCTAAGGAGTTGTAATAACCCTGGTGCAATCCAAACTCGCCATTCTTAAAATTCCCGATAGCGCCCCATTCGCTTTTCATCATCGCATAGCCTTGTTCCAAAGTAGTTCTACAGGCTTGTAAAGCGGCAATCTGCTGGGTAGGTATTTGATCTGCGTTTTCTTTTGGCTAAACCACTCGGCAAAACTTTGCGCCTGAACGGCCGTGACCGTTAATATTAAGCAGCCTAAAAATGCGATCAGCGATTTTTTATATTGTCCGCTCATGTTTTTATTGATAATTTAGGGTAATGAAAATTTTGAGTAGTTCACCTGTTATCCATGTTTCCGATTTTGAGCGGGCGCTGGATTATTATACTACGGTTCTCGGTTTTACCATCGATTTCAAGCTGGAAGCCTATGCCGGATTGCTTTACAATGAAATCCTCCTTTATATCTGCGGGCCTGACAACGATGGATTGAAAAAAACGCCCGGCACTGCCGAAATTTGCTTTGATTGCGATGAGGTGGACAATTACCTTGAAACGATCAGGCGGCGGGGCGCTTTGATCAGCTATCCCATTGGCGACCGCTATTATGGCATACGCGATTTTGCGGTCGATGATCCTGATGGCAACACGCTCGTTTTCGGGAAAAATATCAGTGGATAAACTACTCCAAACCATGATACTTTTTTAAAGTGATGACCGCGTTCTGATCTTTAGCCCGTTGCAGGCTGAGGATCTGGTTTGGACTGTTGAATTGCTGCAAGTCGTTGTAATTACTGTCCATGTGGTCGGCGGCCTTGTTAACGATCTCCATGCGTTTGGCATCCGGCATTTGGGTTTTGTTGGCGTTGATCACTAGTAAAATCTGGTCAAGATCATTAACACTGGCCTCTAAAATTCCTGAATAGACTTTGGTCATATAGGAAAGCTCATCGGCGGTAAATTGCGTGTCCGCTTTCAGCAGGCCCCATGCCTGGTTATAGGAATTGACTAAGGCTACCTGTTTTTCAGTGAGTTCACTGATCTTGGAATAATTGGATAAACCACATCTTATTGACCCCAGTTGGCCAATTTTGAAATGACCACCATTAGTGCTTAAGTTCAGACCTTTAGGTAGAATAAAGCAAATTGGCAAAGAGGGGTCAACGCAACAGGTTTTTCCAATTAAGTACCTTCTGCGCTTTGGGTAACAATACGAGTTGGTTCTTCATAATGTTTTATATAATAAACAAAACTAACTAAATTGTTTAATATATAAGACATTATAAATACTATTAAAAACGACCGGAATGATCGCGTGTTATCAAAACTGAACCTGTGGGAACCCCAGGTTCAATAGGTTTCGATATGCCCAGCATGCAATGCATAAAAAAACCGCTCAGCTTTATCTGATATTTTATCGATTATAACTTGTCCTATTTGCGTTACGATAAGGCTAAGGTAAATCAATAAACAGGCAAGCCAGTCCATTTATTGTGGTTTTTTAAATTGGCTGTTCTAACTGCTTAAGCCAAATTTCTAACTGTGGTGCTTTTTTATGGTGCTTTGTTAGCTTCAGCCGGTAACGGTTTTCGAATTGCCAGCTTTTTGGAGGCAGCTACACAAGTAATTACACCGATCATGATACCAATCATTCCTGGGCTTACATGTTCGTGAAGAACTATGGCCGCAATGGTAAGTCCCAAAAAGGGCTGTAATAACTGTAACTGGCCAACAGTTGCTATGCCTCCTTGAGCCAAACCGCGATACCAGAACACGAAGCCAACGAACTGGCTGAACAGGGCGATGTATCCAACCCCAATCCAGGCAGAGGTTGGTACAGTTGATAACGTATCGGGTAATAGACAATATATGGAGGGAATTGATATGGGCAATGAAATTACCAGGGCCCATGATATAACTTGCCAGCCGCCAAGTTCCCTGGATAGTTTTGCCCCTTCGGCATATCCCAAGCCGCACACCACAACAGCAGAAAGCATAATAATATCCCCGGTTAAAGGACCAGAACCTCCTTGCTCTATAGCATATCCAATAACTATCAAAGTACCTAAAACCGCAAAAAGCCAGAATATCAGATTAGGACGTTCACCACCCCTAATAACACCAAATATAGCCGTGGTCAATGGCAGTATTCCAAGAAAAACCAATGAACGTGCCGAAGTAATATATTCCAAAGCCCATGAAGACAGTAACGGGAAGCCGAGCACGGCACCGAGTGTCACAATGAGCAGTGACGGCATTTGGTTTTTTTTAGGCCATTTTTTACTAAAAATAAGCAGGGCACATAACGCCAAGATCCCGGCTATCCCAGCCCGGGTCATAGTTAATAAAACAGGGGGAAGATAGGTTACCGCAGCCTTAGTCGCCGGCATAGAACCGCTAAAAAAAGCTACTCCCAGAAATCCGTTGATCCAGCCAGCTGTAGTACTGTCTTTGGTTTTATCTGCAAACGATTTATTATTCATATCACAAAAGTAAAGCGGCTATTTTAGTAAATACAGTATCAGTTTTTATAAATTAAATAGACACAGTTATATTTGCATCGTGGATAAAGATTTTCTGTATAACAAAATAGCAAACGGAATTGCGGGGCAAATAAGAAGCGGCGTTTTAAAACCAGGGGACCGGCTACCCTCTGTAAGAATGCTTTGCCGGGAACACAGTATAGGAATGAATACGGCAAAAAGAGTGTTCATGGAGCTGGAGGCACAATCGCTCATAGATTCAAAGCCTCAATCGGGTTATTTTGTAAGATCGCGATTTTACGGGAAATTACCGCTTCCGGAGGTAAGCCGACCTGTAGCTGCTGTCAAAGAAAATGAGCCAAGTGAATTGCTCAGTAAGGTATACGCCAATATGGGTAGAAAAGACCTTATCCTTCTGTCCATCGCGGCGCCTGATGGTGCGCTATTACCTTTGGCTAAATTGAAAAAAGAAATCGCGCGCGCTAATACTTTACTGACAGGCGGTGGTACACCTTATGAATCGGTACAGGGTAATTTAAACCTGCGAAGGATGGTGGCGGTTCGTTCTTTAAGCTGGGGTGGAAACCTCCGTGAAAATGAAATTATCACAACTGCCGGCGGTATGCAGGCTATATCCTTTTGCCTGATGGCCTTATCTAAGCCCGGCGATACCATCGCCATTGAAAGCCCGTGTTACCCGGGGATATTACAACTGGTGGTTAGCCTGGGTCTTAAAGTATTGGAATTGCCAACGCACCCCGTTAGCGGAATCGAGATTGAGGATTTGAAAAAAGCCATTCCCATGATTGACCTTTGTTTACTGATCCCCAATTTTAATACTCCTTTGGGAAGTTGCATGCCGGATGAAAATAAGAAAGAAGTTGTCGCTTTGCTGGCCAACCATAAGATTCCATTGATTGAGGATGATGTGTACGGCGATATTTATTTTGGAACACAGCGGCCGAAATGCTGCAAATCTTTTGACCTGGATGGAAATGTGATTTGGTGCAGCTCGGTTTCCAAAACCCTTTCCCCGGGATACCGGGTAGGCTGGATAGCTCCCGGAAAATATAAAGATCAAATTATGAAAATGAAACTGGTTCATGCTATATCTTCAACTACTATTGTGCAGGAAGCAGTTGCCAATTTTGTAAAAACAGGAAAATATGAAAGCCATCTACGGCAATTTCGACGCCGTTTAGAAAACAATTGTCAGCAATATATGCTGGCTATTACCGAATATTTCCCAAAAGGAACCAAAACAACCAGGCCACAAGGAGGACTATCTATCTGGATTGAATTTAACAAAGACATTGATACCGTTAAACTCTATGATCTGGCTATTAAGCACGGGATCAGCATCGCCCCCGGTAGGATGTTTACCCTACAAGAACAATTTAACAATTGCCTGCGGTTATGTATCGGGTTACCATGGTCGGATGAATTAAGTGGGAAACTGAAACAGATCGGGAAACTTGCCGGAACAAATTATGTCAAGATAACTGCCTGATGGCTTCTGTTTCTTTGTCCTTTAAATCAGATTTCAGACACTCGTCGAAAGTCCTTTACATTTGGAATTATTAAAATGGCTGCAAAACAATTTAAATCATTATTTTTATAGAGTGATCGTTCAGTTAATTGCTATGGTTAATAAGTAAGCTCAATTTTATGCTTTTCTACCTTATATGTAATTCGGGACACTATCCCACCAAAAGCTTACAAATCAAGAAATACAGGAGAAAGCTGAAACGCTGAAAATTAAGCGCAAGTTGCGAAGAAAATATTGACTGTTGCAACTATTCAGATAGTATCCTGTACAGCTCCAAGTTTAAGTAATAGTTGCCTTTTCCAATTACTCTCTTTTCTAAAACACCCATATCCGTTAACTGGTCAAGATATTTTCTGGCGGTATTTTCCGCATAGATATTACCGCCAACCAGGTGCTTTACCCTTGTGTAAGGTTGGATGAATATGGCATTGACCAGCGATTCGGGACGTGCTATGTCGGTATCTTCGATGATGGCTTTTAAAATGGCATCTTTGGCACTAACAATGTCGTTGATCTTGTCATAAGTAATATTGGAAGTAACTTCAACAGCTTTCAGCATATACAACAACCAGTTCTTCCAACTCCCTCTCTGGGTTACGCCTGCAAGTCCTGCATAATAATCCTCTTTATGGTCGATGATATAGCGACTTAAAAAGAGAATCGGATAATCCAACAGACCTTTTTTGGTCAGGTAATGAATGTTGAAGATCCTGCCGGTACGGCCGTTGCCGTCACGGAAAGGGTGTATTGCCTCAAATTGTAAATGACCAATGGCCATTTTGAGTAAAGGGTCAATCTGATAAGTTTTATCATCGTTCAAAAATTCGATAAGGTTATGGAGCTTAGCTTCGACCACGCCCTTGCCTCTTGGTGGTGTATAGGAGACTTTACCGGCATTTGGCCCGGTGCCGCCTTCCTTGATTACAATCTGGGCGATGGGTGTTCTTATACCATCATTGAACTGGCTGACTATACGATACATTTTTACGAAGTAGTTTTCATCAAAAACCTGTTCTTGATTCAAATAGGTATACCCTTCCCATAACGCTTCACGATAATATAGCACTTCTTTAGACGGGCCGTTTAATTGACTAATCTGTTCTTCACTATAGGCCTGATACAATTCATCATCAGTTGTAAAGATGTTTTCTATTGCGCTGGAGGCTTTCGCTTCCTGTAAACTGATAGAGTTTATAAGCAGCCCTTGGTTTGGAATGACGATACTCCGACCCTGTAAGCGGCCTAACGCAGCTTTGGCATTACCCAATTGACTGTAAATTTCCACATCTTCATAAAGGTGTTTGTCAATTGGCAGTTCTGGTAAAGTATTCCAAGGAACGTTTCGGTCGGGGTTCACTTTATATGGCATAAACAAATATACACTATTGACCTTAAAATTAAAATATTTTAAGGTCAATGGCATTTATGGCATTAAAGCTATGCTAAAAAATACTGTGCACATTAAAATGTAGTAATTTTAATGTACATGGAAAAACAATTACGTTGACCCCTCTTCACCAATTTACTTTGTGACTATAATCAACTGTATTTCAGATTTTACAGTGACCAAATCTAAATTGGCAGCTGGGGTCAATCAGGTTCGGTTTATCCAGTTTAATCCTCATAGTTGAAAGATCAGCTCCCGCCCCGTTTGATGATCGCCGACGGCAGCTATGCTGCCGCCGGTTTATTGATCTATTATTAGCCACCTGGCTTGCCGCAAATTGTTCCTAAATGATTTACGTGGCAGAGCTATCGTTAGTTCGTCGGTTCAGCCTAACAGGAAATCATATTGGCACTAAGTTTACGGCGGACCCAGAGCGTTAGCAGTCAGTCAGAAACGTTTCAAGTCAGTTTTGCAGACCTTAATATTTTGGTTTCTACGTTAATGAATTTACTTCGGTCAAAGCCCGCCATATTTTCAGCAAATTCCGAACTTTTGAAGTATTGTTCAGTCATCTCATCGGGATTAGCATTATCCGGATAGGACACGATCACGGTTACCTGGTTTGCTGTTTCGGGTGTGTTGCCGATGTAAACTCCTTTGATTTCAAAACCAAATTTTGGAAGGCTTACGATATGTTTAGACCAGCGTTCAGTGAAATAGTGCTCTGCTGTTTCTTTATCAGCAAGCGTATAAATTCTCAATTGTTCCATGATGTTTATTTTTAATTTGTTCAATTATTTTATTTCTGTATTGATTTGTTAAACTCTTTTTTGGATTTTGCATGCATGGCTTTCTAACTTATCTTTTGCATCTGTTTTTAACTCATCAGTTCAATATTGCCTCTTTTTTGATTGGAGTTTGTATTTGAGCTTTAGTTGTCAATAACAGTATGCCCACCACCGAACAAATAATGGTCGCTACAATATGCGGTATCGCTTGCTGCACACCGTTATAACTTTTTTCGAGGACGGTAATCATATCGGAAACCGGGATGATTGTCGCCACTAATAACATTGCTCCAACAGCCCGGCGTTCATTCATCAGAACCAAAGCACACAACAAGATCCCGGAAAAAATGTCCCTGATACCCTTGATGTGGTGAAAAGAATAATCCCCGGTTGAATTAAAACGGATGCCAAATGCGGCTGTTGCCACTTCGGGAGAGAAGAAAAAGCGGGCTCCCAAGAAAATCATTCCCAGGCCCAGTACAAATGCAATTGCATAAGAGATTTTAGTTGTCATGATATTTTGTTTTAAATGTTCATACAAAATTATCCTTGCAGCAGCGGGCGTTCATGCACCTGAGTTAACAAATCAATTTTGAGCAAAATTCTTTATGGTTGAACCTGTTGTTGCGGGTTTGCACCAACAAATCATGTGATTCGCGTTGTCTATCAGTGACGGGAGGCGGTTTTGTTTATTAATGTCTTAATAACCTAATACAAATATTATCTGTACAGAATGATGGGGCTTAGGTCTATAATTAGTGTTTGTAACAAAAAAAATAGCGACAACATTTGGTTGCCGCTATTGATGCTTAAATTAAATTATCTTTAATTTTTAGGAGCGTAAAACCCTGTCAAAAATTCCTTTGCTGACACTGGCTTTCTACCTAAGAGCATTTCCAGGTCAGTATTGAATGTCTCAAATTCGCCCTGCCTAATCGCTTCTGAGAAGCCGGCGAACATTCCTACAAATTGTTCAGGCACTCCTGCCTTGGTCATCGTTTCGATGAACAATTCCGAAGTCGGGCTTACGTAACCGATCTCTTTCCCTACAACTTCACCCAAACTCTTTACAATTTCCGGAACGGATACATTTTCCGTATTACTGATGCCGTAGTCTTTGTTTTCGTGCCCGTCACTAATTAATACATTAGCGGCGGCTTCTGCCATATCATCCCGGGTTGAAAATGCAGCGCTGGTTTCTCCTGTTGGCAAAAACACACCTTTTTCTAATACCTGCTGACCGAAAAAGATAGGCAGCATATCCAGGTACAGGTTGTTCCTGAAAATGGTATAGGGAATGCCGCTTGCTTTGATGATATTTTCCGTTTCGATATGTGAACCGGTAACAAAATGAATAGGCGATGTCGCCGTCTCATTTTTGCGTTCCGTACTGGTGTACAAAATGTGTTTCACGCCAGCTTCTTTCGCTGCCGATACCACATTCTGTTGCTGCCGGGTACGATCGGTAATATCAGAACTCGACACTAACAATAATTTGTTGATCCCTTCAAATGCATTGATCAAAGAATCGTAATTATGGTAATCCCCGGTTCTGATCGTAATACCTTTTGCTTTTAAATCTCCGGCTTTTGCTTCGTCCCTTACCAATGCAACGATGTTGGTTGAAGAAATGCCTTTTTTTAGTAGAAAATCAATGGTTGACTTTCCAAAATGTCCTGTTGCGCCTGTTACTAAAATCATTTTTTTGCTTTTTGTTTAATGATAAAGCAAAATTCAATGAAATAAGTCCCCTAATAATGCACCTGGGTTAACTAATCAGAACTGGGTAAAAATTCTTTTCCGGATACGGCTGAGTGATTGCGGTTTTACCCCGACAAAAGAAGCAATGTGGTATTGGGAGATCCGTTGCTGCAAATCAGCATGGTTTTTTAAGAACCGCTCGTAACGCAATTCAGGAGTTTCGGCATATAAGGCACTGATATCCTGCAACATTTTCACGAATACCGATTCAATGGCGACCCTGCCAAAACGTTCCCCTCCCTCTACTTTGGCATAAAATAGTTGCAGGTCAGCGTGCGAAATAACAAAGACCGTACTGTCCTCTAATGCCTGGATGTTTTTCAAAGAAGGAACCTGTGGGAGAAAACTTTCATAGTTGCATACAAATTCGTTTTCCTGGGAAAAGTCATAGATCTTTTCCTCCCCATCCTGATTAATATAGAACCGCATTAATCCTTTTGCCACATATCCTACATGTTTACAAATTCGCCCTTCTTCTAAAAAAAAGTCACCCTTTTTGTAAATCTTTTCCTTAAACAATGATTTCACGGTATCTATCTCCGCCGGACTTAGCGTAATCACCTTTTGTATGCTATTAAATAAGCTATCTATCATTTAGGAAATTGCTTTAGGTTGCCAACACTTATATATACGCTTCGCAAAAATAGATAAATTAGCATTAATTGTTCCTCGGCTTGCCATGAATATAGATAAAAGCTGCCGATCAATTCATTGATTATTAAATGCCATTCTTCTAAAGTGATGACACAAATCAACGCTATACATGTACAGTAAGCTTGGTCAGTTCTTCCGGAATATCCAATTTAGATCTGATTAATTAAAACCATATTAAACGCTTCCAATTTTTTTCCTGTGATTTTCGCCCCAACGATTCATAGCATCAATTACTTCTCCAAGCGTTTCGGCATAAGATGTAGAAGAATATTCCACAGTAACTGGTTTGGTATCGCAAACTTTTCGGCTGACCAACTGATTAATTTCAAGTTCGTGTAGTTCCTTCGACAATATTCTGGGAGAAATGCCGGACTCTCTTGCAAGTTCCCCAAATCGTCTTTTGCCGTTGTTAACTAAAATTGAAAGGATGACCAGTTTCCATTTACCGTTAACAACATATAAGGTATCTTGAATAGCTGAATGCACACGTTGACAGGGTTTATCTACTTTATTTTTCATACTATCCTATGTGTAACTAGTTACCTTTATGTAATCAGTTACAAATGTACCGTATAAAAATTTAACCTTTACACTTCATTTAAAAAAGTAAAACAATGGATAAAGTTAAAAAAATTGTTGGTTGGGTTTTGAGCGGCCTTATTGCTTTGATACTATGCGCATCAGCATTTCAAAAAATTTCAGGAAACGAGCAAGCCTTACAGATGGGCGCTTCATTTGGACTATCAGCTGGAGTATATTCTTTGCTCGGTATGATTGAGATTCTATCAGTAGTACTATTCTTATATACCAGAACAGGAATTTTAGGAGCCCTATTACTAGTCGCTTATTTTGGAGGAGCAATTGCCACTCATTTAGAACATCATCTATCTACTGCCTTTCCCATTGCTATCGAAGCCGTTATATGGATAACATGCATTATTCGTTTTCCTGAGTTGACACAACGAATCTGGATTAAGGGCAGCAAAACAAATAATTTATCATAATCATTCAGCAATTAGATAAGGCAATATGGAAATTGGTATTGATAGCTTCTCATCCCTGAATTTAACTGATGATCCTTCAATATATACAACTCCGCACATGGCTATCTCTCAACTGCTCGAACGGATCGAACATGCAGATCAGATGGGTCTTGACGTTTTTGGAATAGGCGAACACCACCGGAAAGAATTTCTCGATTCCGCCCCGACAATAATTTTAGCAGCTGCGGCCAGCCGGACCAAAAACATCCGTCTTACCAGTGCAGTAACTGTCCTTAGCACCGCTGATCCGGTGAGGGTATTTCAAGATTTTGCAACGCTTGATCTAATTTCCAACGGCAGAGCCGAAATTATAGTGGGCAGAGGTTCTTCCGTTGACGCATTCCCGCTATTTGGATTTAATTTGAATGATTATGATAGCCTCTTTAGCGAAAAACTAGCTCTGCTCTTGCAGATAAGAGCGACAGAAACAGTCAACTGGTCAGGCAAATTCCGTCCTGCGCTTATTGATCAGCAGATTTATCCGAGGCCGGTCCAGAACCTGTTGCCAGTGTGGCTTGGTGTAGGTGGGACTGCAGCATCCTTTGTCAGAGCAGGAACACTTGGACTTCCTTTAATGATCGCTATTATTGGAGGTTATACAGAGCGGTTCCGACCTTTGGTTGATTTGTATAAGGAAGCTGGATTAAAAGCCGGCTTTTCACTGGATCGCTTAAAGGTAGGTATACATTCACCAGGATATGTTGCTTCAACAAGCGAAAAGGCAACGCAGGATTATTATCCAGGATTTGCACAAATCATGACAAAATTTGGAAAAGAACGAGGTTGGGCACCCATGACAAAAGCACAATTTAAAGAACTTACAGGAAGTAAGGGAGCATTATTATTGGGAAGTCCGGAACAGGTAGCTGAAAAAATCGAGCATCATAGCAATGCATTGGGTGGAATTTCACGAATAACCTTCCAGATGGATAATGCTGCTTTACCAAATGAAAAGTTGATGGAATCAATAGCATTAATCGGCAGAAGCGTTAAGCCCAATCTTCGTTAAAGGTTGCAATAATTTTTTGAGCAATAGAATTCGAAGCCAATTCTATTTCAGCATAGGTATTGATAAATATCTGGTTGACTTATACGATGTTTTTCTGATCCAAAAACACATCTAATTTCATGCGCCTGTTTAATCCCCAATTACTTGTTATCACTATTGATTTTATCTCAGCTTGTGTGACGACTGGATATAGACAGAAACATTATCAGGATTAAATTAGCGGAGGATTTCGTCGTAATGTGAAAGAATTCAGTTAAATGAATGTTTAAATTTGAGTGGGGACGTTTTTGTCTTGTTTTTGAATAATTTGTTAAAAGACTGTGTATGTTCAAAACCAAGTTTATAGGCAACTTCGCTTACAGATAAATCGGTAGTTAATAAAAAATGCTTAGCCTTTTTTATTAACCTGTTTTGAATATGCTGTTGGGTGTTTTGTCCGGTCATATTTCTCAACAAGTCGCTCAGATAATTGGGTGAAATATTCATTTGCTCCGAAATTAATTTTACGGAAGGCTGCCCATTTAATATCAAAGCATTGTCTTCAAGATATTTATCTAATACTAAATCGAGCTTCATCAGCAGGTCGCTGTTGATGCTTTTACGCGTAATGAATTGTCTGTTGTAGAATCTGTTTGCATAATTGAGCAGCGTTTCCACCTGTGACAGGATGATATCCTGGCTATAAGGATCAATAATTGACAGATATTCCTGCCTGATATTGTCGAGCAGCCGCTCTATGATCTGCTCTTCTTTGGGTGATAAGTGTAACGCTTCATTTACTTCATAATGAAAAAAACCATGCGCAATGATCCGCTGGTGTAAAGAATGGCCAATTAGAAAGTCCGGATGCATACTTAGCATCCAGCCTTTTTCCGGCAAATTGTCATTTGGCTCCAATACGCGTTTAATGTCCGGGGCACAAAAATTCATCAGGCCCTGGTTAAAATCATGCGCATTCCGGCCATATTTTTCATTAGAAATGCATCGGGCCTTCAAGGTAATCGTATAAAACTTATTGATGAAACTGACGGGTGCCGATCTGGCTTCCATAGCTATTGCGTCAAATTCGACGATGCTGATTAAAGGATGATCCGGCCTTTCTAAGCGCAATAACTCGTGTTGTTCTGATATCGTATTTATAGTCAGCATGATATAGCATTAGCACTCATAATGATAAATTTACGGATAAGCCTAATCTAAACCTCATTCGATTGGCTGAAAGTTTGGTCTGAATCCTTTGGCACCCATTTTAACAATCATCGCATTTGGGAAAAAGTACAATGCGGCAACTAATAGCCTGTTTCTGAATCCTGAAATCACTTTCGTTTTGCCTTTATGGAGACCTACCATGGCTTCATTAACAACATCCTCAGGTGTTTGGAATTTAAAACCATGTGAAAGTGTCTGTTTATCTTGTTCGGACATGCTTCCGTTTTCAAAAAATTTGGATTCCGTTAATCCGGGACATACCAACAGGAACCGAATTTTATAAGGAAGGTTTTCTGCGATAATTGCTTCGGTAAATGAACGGACAAAAGCTTTGGATGCAGCGTAAGTCGCCTGGAAAGGCGTGGGTGTAAAACTTGCAACAGAACCGACATTAATTATTGTTCCGCCATTGTCCTCTCTCATTATTTTAAGATAGCGCTGGGTCAAACCTACCAAAGTTGCAATGTTTAGCTGGATAAGGTTAAATTCACTTTGCAGGTCAAGTTTAACAAAATCTCCCGCCGAACCGATGCCGGCATTATTGATAAGCCAATTCACCTGTAAATTACGTTTTTGAGTTTCCTTGAATACTTGTTCATCAGCGCCGGGTTGAGATAAATCTATAGCTATATACTGGGCTTCTATTTTGTACAACTGTTTTAACTCTTCACATATGGTTTTTAACTTGGTTTCCGAACGGGCTATGAGCAGTAAGTTATGATTTTCGCCGGCAAGTCTTTTTGCAAATGCCTCGCCTATCCCGCTTGAAGCCCCTGTAATTATTGTTACTTTCATTTTCTTTTCCTTTGTTTGTGCAAAGGTCAGGGTTACCGGCTAAGCCCAGTTATCCATATCCCCGAAAATCGTAGCTGTATCAATGAATCAATCTGCACAATACCATATTTGCGGATTTTCAAACCCTAATTGATGACTCTAAGTTTCATTGAAGCCCAGAGCCTTAGTAGTCAGTGGAAAAAACGTTTCAGGCCAGATTTGCCGACCTTAATATTTTGGTCTCTACCTCGATGATTTTGTTTCTATCAAATCCCGCGGTGTCGTCGGCAAATTCAGGGCTTTTCATATAGCGTTCTGTCATTCCCTCTACGTCAGCATTGTCCGGAAAAGATACAAGAGCCACAACCTGGTTTGCTACCCCGGGTGTGTTTCCGATCCAAACTCCTTTAACTTCAAAGCCAAACTTAGGCAGGTTTACCCTGTGCTTTGACCAATGGTCTTTAAAATAATGTGCTGCTGTTTCCTTGTCAGCAAGGGTATAAATTCTTAACTGTTCCATTATGTTTATTATAATTCGCTGTACTAATTTTTTTATTGTCTTTTTCGATTTTCATGCGTCGCTTGCCGAGAGTAGTCTTTTGACACTCCTTCACGGGTTAGCTTAATACTACCTCTTTCTTTAATGGCGCTTTCGTTTGAGCTTTAGTTGTCAATAAGATTATACCGACAACCGAACAGATGATGGTCGCTGCGATATGCGGAACTGCCTGCTGCACTCCGTTATAGCTTTTGCTGAACACAGTAAGCATATCGGAAACCGGGATTATCGTCGCCACGAATAACATTGCGCCCACAGCACGGCGTTCGTTCATCAGAACCAAAGCGCACAACAAGATCCCGGAGAATATATCCCTGATACCCTTGATGTGATGAAAGGAGTAATCTCCATTGGCGTTAAAGCGAATGCCGAATGCGGCAGTTGCTGCTTCAGGAGAGAAAAAAAAGCGGGCTCCCAGGAAAATCATTGCCAGGCCCAGTAAAAATGCGATTGCATAAGAAATTTTTGTTGTCATGATATTTTGTTTTTAAATGTTGAGACAAAATTACCCTTGCAACGGCTGGCGTTCATGCACCTGGGTTAACAAATCAATATTGGGGAAATTTTTGTTTTTGATGGCGGTAGTGGCTTGTTTTTAAAATGACATCTTTGGTAAGGGTTGAGAGCTTTTTATATTGATATGAACCCTAATGAATTAAAATAGATTAGAAAAATAATGGGGCGTAATTAGTTTATCCATTCCTTTTTTAAGATCGGAGTAATTTCAGGATTTAATTAACTATGAGAGAGGTCTTATAACAGCAGGCCGCGTTGAGTTGTATTTAAATCACCTACCAAATACCCGATTTCAGCCGTGAGTCATACAAATAGCTATAGTCCTGTTAATGTCCTTTAGCTTTATGTTGAAGTATTCTTTTTTTTATACGCGTCATCGATGGGTTTTTTATCCCAAGGTAAGATGATATGTGGTAAGCTGCGATCCGGTTGACAATATCGGGATGCTCATCCATCATTTTTAGATACCGCTCTTCGGGGGTATTGAATAAAAACTCTTCTGTACGGGATTGGGAATAATTAAAAAACAGTTCGGCAACTAACCTTCCAAATTTCTCCCAACCACCGGGAATGGTATAAAGATGTTGCAGGTTTTGATAGTTTACAGAAACGATCTCCGCATCTTCCAGGGCCTGTATAAAGTAATAGCATGGATATTGCGTGATAAAACTACGGAAGGAAACCAGGAACTGCTTTTCAGAAAAAAAGTAAATATTCTTTTCTTCCTGCGTTTTAGGGTGAATATAATAAACCCTAAATATCCCCTTAATGATCAAAGCGAGATCCGTACAGACAAAACTTTGCATATTAAAGAATTCCCCTTTTGCAATTTTACGAGTACGCCAATAAGGCAAACTTGTGGCCACATCCTCATCGGATAGATCTGCAAATTCCTTAAGTACCTCATTTAATATCTCTTGCGTTTCAGTCATTCAGTTAAAGCCTTGCCTAAGTCGTAAAGGTCGTGAATATTACTTTTAAAACTTTTCACTTAAGTGAAAATCGTACATGAAAACACACGGTTTTCACCTAAGTGAAAAATCCGCTGCTTCTTTCATAGCAACTTTGTCCCATTCAAAACAAATAACTATGAAATCAAACATCAACAAAGCCAGTAGGTTAAAAAGATAGATCCCGGCGCTCATTTTCGCATTTGCAACCCTATCAATCTTTGCAGGATGTAAAAAAAACAACGACACCCAGACAGTAAGTAAAACATTTGTATTAGTACACGGCTCTTTTCAGGCACCGTATGTCTGGCAATATGTACAATCAGAATTACAACAGGCGGGTCAGAAGGTGGTTGTGGTAGAACTGCCCGGCCACGGTCAGGACCAGACGCCTCCAGCAACATTAACTTTAAACTCTTATCGCGACAAAGTAATTGCAGCAATTAATGGTGTACAGGGACAGGTAGTATTAGTTGGCCATAGCCTCGGCGGAGCAATCATTACAGCGGTATCAGATTCGGTACCTAACCGTATCGAAAAGTTGGTTTACTTGGCAGGTTTTGTGCCTGCAAACGGTCAGTCGGTGATTGATTTGAACGGAATGGACCCGAACTCACAATTAACTCCAGCATTAATGCCATCAGCAGATTTTACAACAGCCAGCGTTGCTAATGATAAATTGATGCCTATTTTTTGCCAGGATGGTAACGCCACCGTCACGCAATTGCTGATAGCAAATAACCGACCTGAGCCAGCCGCTCCGTTATACAGCAAGATCGTACTGAAAAATCCGGCAAGGGCAGCAGTGCCGAAGTACTATATCCATACCATGCAGGATAGGGCAATAACCATTGCACTACAAAATCAAATGGTGACAGCAGCGGGTATTACCAATATTTATTCCATCAACAGCAGCCACACCCCACAGCTGTCAATGCCAGACCAGGTAACGGCTATTCTTATGCAAATCATCAAATAATAACCTAATAGCTTTAAAACAATGAAACTACAACCCGCTCAAATCGCACCTGATTTCAAAGCAAAAGACGTTCAGGGTAACTCGGTTCAACTCAGTTCCTTTAAAGGCAAAAAAGTTTTTCTTACTTTTTACCGTAACGTGGGTTGCCCGGTATGCAACCTCCGGTTCCACGAACTGCTGCCTCTTGAAAAAGAATTTAAAGATAAGGGGGTAATCGTCCTGGCCATATATGAAAGCAGCGAAGCCAACCTTAAAAGATATGTAGGTAATGAAACCTACTATACTGAGATGATTGCTAACCCTAAGTTTGACCTTTATGAAAAATATGCCATTGAACGTAGCACGCTTAAATTACTTTCCTCAATTTATAAAGGAGTAATAGGCAAAGCCGAACAAGGTAAAAAATTATATAAAGAAAAATTTGATCAGGACGGTCATGCAAATCTTTTGGGCGGGGAGTTTTTAATTGATGAAAATGGAAAGATTAAAACCGCCTACTACAATCAGTTCATCGGAGATCATTTGCCGTTAAAGGATTTAAAGGCTTTTATTAACAGCTAATTCACAATTTGTTATCGACGCTAAAAATCCTGTTTCTGATCCAGAGGCAGGATTTTTATTTTTTTTAATTCAGCCGCGTTCCCAAAACTTAAGAAATATTTCGGATATTTGATTTTCATAATTCCGGCATATGAAAACAGTCGAAACAACAAATGAATTTTACCGTAGGTTTACTAACGACAACGCCTTGCCTGGTAAGTTCAATGTCTACAAGATTGAGGATTTCCAAAAGACAACACCATTGCCGCATTACCGCCGCGACTTTTACAAAATATCCCTGCTGACAGAGGGTAAGGGTATCATATCTTATGCCGACAGGAGCTTTACTGTTAATCAAGCCATTCTTACTTTTTCCAATCCACTGATTCCATATTCCTGGGAACCGGCTTTAAAAAATGAGGAAGGGTATTTTTGTTTATTTAAGGAAGATTTTATGGATCACAGCCTGCGGGCGGAAAGTTTAGCACAATCGCCTTTGTTTAAGGTTGGCGGTGAACACGTTTTATTTCCTGATAACACTACCGTTTCCTTTTTGAAAGCCATCTTTGAAAAAATGATGGATGAACTCCATTCTCCGTATGCAAACAAGTATGAACTGCTGCGCAGCTATGTTCAGATACTGATTCATGAGGGCCTTAAAATAAAACCTGCGGATGCTTCAATTCATCCCGGACATTCCTCCGAACGCATCAGCCACCTTTTTTTGGAATTATTGGAACGGCAGTTCCCTGTCGCTTCCCCTCATGACCCGATCAAACTGAAAAGCGCCGGTCAATTGGCCGAACAGTTAGCGGTACACCCTAATCACTTAAATCGGGCGATTCGGGAAACTACCGGCAAAACCACTTCGGAGCTGATCGCGGCCCGTATTATCAAAGAGGCAAAAGCATTGCTGATACACAGTGACTGGGATATTACGTCTATCGGTTACAGCCTCGGTTTCGATCACAGCTCTAACTTCAATCTTTACTTCAAAAAAAACACTGGTGAAAACCCAAGCAACTTTCGCCGCAGACTACCTGTAAATTCATAAACATCTGTTTGATTTTCATAAATCAGGCAGATATACGCACGCTACCTTTGTGTTATAAAATCAATAAAGCTATGGATACAAAGAAAGTCTGGTTTGTTACCGGCGCATCGAAGGGCCTGGGCCTTTCATTAATTAAACAATTACTTCAGGCGGGATATAAGGTCGCTGCTACTTCGCGGAAAGCACATGATATTGACGCTGTAATTAACGACCACAAAGAGAATTTGCTGGTACTGACCGTTGATATCACCAGCGAAAATAGTGTTGACGATGCCGTCGCAAAAACGATAGCGCATTTCGGCCGACTGGACGTTATTGTAAACAACGCGGGTTATTCCATTTATGGCAGCGTGGAGGTCCTTACCAATGAAGAATTCCGCAAGACCATCGATGTCAACCTTTTTGGAACCGTGAATGTGATCCGAGCGGCTATGCCATATTTCCGTAAGCAACGCTCCGGGTATGTATTCAATATATCGTCTGTTGCAGGTTATAAAGGTTTTGGCAACTCACCAAGTTATGCTGCGGGAAAATTCGCGGTGATCGGTTTGTCTGAGTCTCTTGCCGAAGAAGTAAAACAGTTCGGCGTTAAGGTTACGGTAGTAGCTCCCGGATTCTTCAGAACAAGTTTCCTTGACAAGGGCGAGGAATTGGTTTCTAAAAACACTATTGAAGAATACCAGGTGGAAGGTTTGGTTGACCGTCTCAGAGCCATGAACGGTAAACAACCTGGTGACCCGGAAAAGCTGGTCGCTGCACTGATCAAGCTATCCAATGAACAAAATCCACCGGTACACTTGCTTATGGGACCTGATGCTTACCAGATCGTCATGCAAAAAAGGAATGCTGAGCAGGAAGAGTTTGAAGCATGGAAAGAATTGACACTATCTACTGACCTGGATGAGCATCAAAAGGGAGCATCTCCCAAATTTTAAATAGTCCGGCTGGTAGGATTTGTTACCAGCCGCACTTTTTAACTTAAAAATTTTTTCCCAAGCAAGTTCAAGAAGGTTTTAATAGGAAGTGGATAAACCACATCTTATTGACCCCAGTTGGCCAATTTTGAAATGACCACCATTAGTGCTTAAGTTCAGACCTTTAGGTAGAATAAAGCAAATTGGCAAAGAGGGGTCAACGCAACAGGTTTTTCCAGAAAGCGATAAAATATACCTAAAACACAAAAAAGCCCATTTTCGTTAGAAAACAGGCTTTTGAAAGTGTGGTGGCTACTGTACAAATCTAGAATTATTTCCTGGCTGATTTGCGCTTAATCGCAGATTTAGACTTGTAAGTTGTTTATTAAATTATTGAAAACCATTGCCATTTTCGATTGCTCACACGGCTCAACCTACTGTTCAAAGCGAGGTAAGCTCATATTATGACTGAACTTAAAATTGAATTTCAGTTTATTCTAAAAACCAAACTTACCGTTGCTATTCTTCCATTGCTCTTTTGCAGGGATTTGCTCAATAACATCCCAATGCTCAGCAATCTTTCCATTTTCTACCCGGAACAAATCGTAGAATGAATTATGTTTGCCAGCCAAGTGACCTTCGCTAACTACCAAAACAAAATTACCGTCGCCTAATACTTTATGGATTTGATCATATTTCATTGTAATACCCTGTTTGGCCCATTCACCTAATGCCTTGCCCAATCCGGAAAGTTGATCGGGAATTAAAGGGTTGTGTTGAATGTAATTATCACCATTAAAGTAACCAGCTAATTTTTCCATCCTGCCATTTACCAGAATATCGTCTACAAAGTTTTTAACCAGTTCTTTATTAGTGGCTGTTTTGTCCAGATCAACCGCTTGTGTTGCTCCGTCGATCATGGTATGCCCGCTTGGATTAGGCGATGCTGTTTCCTGTAGGTTATCCCAATGTTCTACAATTTTGCCATCTTCAAAACGGAAGATATCAAAACCGGTCTTGGCACCAAAAAAGTTATAATCGGTGTGGGCAAACACAAAATTCCCGTCCTCAAATACCCTTACCGTGTTTACTTTAGCAGATTTAGGTGGTAATTGTTGCAACAAGGCCCCAAAACCAGCCAACCCGTCTGCCACTGCTAAGTTATGCTGAATGTACTTATTGGGGTTAATGAACCCGACAGGTTCTGTAGCCCCGGTTTCAATTGACTTTAACAAGTCGACTACTTTTTGCTTATTGCTCATAGTTTTATTATTTTTAATAGTTAAAGGATCGGCTGTCTTACTAACCTTTGGATAACCTCCGATAATAAAGCTGGTTATCGAAATCGTTGCTATTGATAATGTTTTTATAATATTCATTTTTTCTTTGTTTTGATACAGCAAAGTTCAGCACAAAGGGATTGTCAGGAAAGGTAGAAACGGGAAGATAAATGATACTTTTAAGACACTAATGATTATTAAAGCTTTCCCTGAACTCAGTTGGGGTTTTAAAGGTGTGCTTACGAAAATATTTAATAAAATTTGTTGGCTCTTCAAATCCTAGCTCATAACCAATTTCCTTTACTGATAAATTGGTATGGACGAGTAAACGTTTGGTTTCAAGCAACACCCGGTCGTCAATAATTTCCTTTACTGCTTTACCTATTGTTTTTGTAGTGGCCTGGTTCAATCTTTTTTCGGAAATATTCATCTGTGCAGCGTAGCCGCTTACGGATTTCAGACTTTTGAATTGCGTTTCCAATATATCCTTTAAAACAAGGGTATATTCCAAATCAACGCCGGTTTTTATTTCAGATATCTCCTTTTTCTTAAGTTCCCTTTCGGCATTTAACAGTAGGTTATGTAATAAATTGTGTAGGATATCGTAGTGATAGCTATCATTTTCGATGGCTAATTCAGCTTCTATGGCATTAAAAATGGTTTCTAAGATACCTGATGACCCAGTATCAATAACTTGGATAGCTAAAAGATCATTAAAAAGAATGGAGGTTTTCAAAAATTTACCATCTGCTTCGGTCTTGACAAAAAAGCCGTCTGTAAACAACAGAAGCTTTCCATCGTGCTGACTAAAATTGTCCAATACCTGTACCTTATTTTTATTGACAAACAAGAATGAGTTTGCCTTAATCTGAATAGGTTGAAAATTGATCAAATATGTTCCTGTTCCTTTTTGAAACCAAAAAACATGATAAAACTCTGCCCTGTGGGGATTGGAAATGGTATGAGTGTGTTTTTCGACCGTTTCGGCAATAGGGAGCACTTCGATTTCAAATGGAAGCCCTTTTTTAAATTTTACGCTTTTGATATCCGATTGCATCTTCGAAAGTAAAATATTTCATCTATACTAAAGAACATCAAAGATTTATGGCCTGAAGTTTTGACTGAAGGATATGCTACTTCGAACCACTATTTGGAGGTTATTAGAACATCGAACTAATCGGATCAATAAAATCACGGGTACTATCTTACTGATTTATAAATAATTGTGAGTAAAAGAACTGGATAGATTCAGAATTATCTGACCTGCCCAGTTCCGTGGTCTCAAAGGTGGATATTCCGCTGAAATTGACCAGTGATTCATAGGTAAAGGGTAAAGTGATTCCGCTGGAACTCCCATTACGTTAATGACAAAAAAATAACCAAAGACCTATCTATCAAAGACACGTTCTTAAATTCTTTAATCAATACTACCCTGGAAGATTATCGTAATACCGCCAGTAAATTAGGTAAACGACTTGATTTGTTCGACGTGGATATGTTGAAGGATTACTTATTGAATAAAGATCAGGCGATTGACTTTTTGAAATTTTGCCAGATTCATTTGGATAGCCTGAAAGCAAATGGACAGGCTAAAAGTGAAGCAAATTACAAAACGGTTCGGAATAGCATAAGTGATTTTACCAGGGATAAGCCACTACTTGTAGAAAATATAACACTGACATTTCTGAAGTCTTATGAAATTTTCCTTCGAGGTGAAAGGAGAATGGTTAGGATAGATCTGGACGAACCAATAACACTGACCCCTCTTCGCCAATTAATTTTCTTGCGCTAAAGATTTGAACCCGTGTACTGAAAGTAGTCATTTTAAAATTGGCAGGTGGGGCAATCAGGAGTGGTTTATCCAACCTGTTGGCACACGGGTAAGTGATTACTTAGAATGGCAAATTGTCGTCGTCAGCACCTGCTTTGACATCGGCATAGGCTTCTGTTTTCTGCGTTTTGGTGTCAACTCTTTCAGTACCGTTTGATACGTGTCGCCATAATACATTTATCCGCTATAAGAATCATGTTGAACCGTTTTTTAAACAGCTTCTTAGATAAACATACGACCCTAAACAAAAATCACATACATTTTATATAACTTTAAAGCTTAATTGACACGGTGGCCCTAAGACCTGTAAAAAATGAAGCAAATTTACTTGCATTAGTTGCAAATGGCAATCAGCGTGCATTTACCGAACTTTTTGATGCCTACTACAAACAAATCGGTGAGTATGTTTATAAACTTACGGAATCGGTTGAAGTTACAGAAGAAGTTGTACAAGATGTTTTTATAAAAATCTGGCTTAGGAAAGAAACACTCCCCGAACTGGACAGCTTTTGTTATTATTTATTTATCCTATCCAAAAATCATGCTTTAAACCAACTGCGAAAAAAAGCTAACGATACAGCAAGGCAAATGGAGTGGCTAACACAATTTGAAGAAGATACTTACACGGCTGATAATTCCTCCGTAGCTGAAGAATACCGGGTATTGATTGATAATGCGGTTGAAAAACTTCCTCCTCAACAGAAAAAAATTTATAAATTGAGCAGGGAGCAGCATTTAAAACATGAAGAAATTGCTAAAATTTTAAACATTTCTCCAAAAACGGTAAAAAAACACGTCGCATTGGCACTTCGTTCCATTAAAAATGAACTATCTTCTCAAAATGACATCGTAATTGTAGCGATTTTATCCACGCCTTTGTTTTTTTTATAAAAAAATAAAATTCAATTACTCCCATTTGTACATCAATGTGTCTTTAGTATTAAAATAGCATCAATTTAGGACGCTATTATCAATATTATGACACAGAAAAATCGCCTGGCTGATTTATTTAAAAAATATTTTGATAAAACGGCTACTGCTGAAGAGCGGATTGAGTTAATGCTTTTGATCAGTGCTTCAGATTCGGATGAGGAATTGGCGACACTGTTGGAAGATGCGTATCAGGCATACGTTCCTCAGCAAAATCCGTTTATCCTGGGTAAAAGGGAAAAAATGCTGCAGCAAATCCAGGCGGGCATCGCTGATGCAGAACACCATGAAGCAGCTATTAAAATCCGCCATAAAAATGGTTGGCTTAAATATGCTGTTGCTGCATCAATATTGATTTTCATGGCTATAGGCGCTTATCTCTTTACCTATAAGCGAACAACCAGCAGGTCAAACGTGAAAATCGATTTTGCCCCGGGAGGGAACAAAGCGATGTTGACATTAAGCAACGGGTCAAAAATTATCCTGACTGATGCCAAGAACGGGAAATTGGCCAGCCAGGGTAATATCGCAGTTACTAAAACACATGATGGTGAGGTCAGCTACGATGCTTCCGCATCGACAGGTCCGGAAAAAGGAGCTAGGCCTTCTTATAATACCATTACCACACCCAAAGGCGGGCAGTATCAGGTTTTGCTGGCTGACGGCAGCAAGGTATGGTTAAATTCAGTTTCTTCTATTAGTTTTCCCACCTCGTTTACAGGTAAGGAACGGCATGTGGAAATTACCGGAGAAGTTTATTTTGAAGTCGCTAAAAATAAAGCGAAACCTTTCTTTGTCAAAGCGGGCAGCCAGGAAGTTCAAGTGTTGGGTACGCATTTCAATATCAATAGCTATAATGACGAGCCGGATATCAAGACAACCTTACTGGAGGGGGCTGTCAAAATACGGCAGCTGAACAATAGCTTTTCCGCTCTTCTTAAGCCCGGGCAGCAAGCTGTTAATAAATTATCCGGGCCTATCCAGGTCAGGGACGCGGATATCGAACAGGTAATAGCTTGGAAAAACGGCTTGTTTCAGATCAATGATGCCAGTATCGAAGCCATTATGCGCCAGGCTGCCCGGTGGTATGATGTCGATATCGAATACGAAGGAAAAATTCCGCAAAGACAATTTTCAGGAAAAATCAAACGCGACGTTAAAGCCTCGGAATTTCTGCAAATGCTCACTTACTTCAACGTGCATTTTAGCATTGAAGGACGAAAAATCATTGTGAAAAAATAGCTCATAAAATATAACAACCTAATTAATTAAATTATTCACCCAAAACGACAAAAATGAAAAAGCACTTACATCTCAAGTAAAGGTCAAAGGATATCCTTACACAGGTTACCATAAAAAAACCGGGAAGTGTTGTCGCACCTACCGGTCAATGTCAAGGTTAACCATTAAAAAGCAATTTGGCAATCGAGTATTAACTTTCAACCCAAACATTACAAAAGTATGAATTTAAATGGTTTATCTAAACCCTTGCCGGGAGTATTGGCAATACCGGCAAAAAAAATGAGTTCCGCCACATATCGCTCCAGGAAATATTATCTTATAAATCAAGAATTTGTAAAGGAGAGTTATTATGCGGTTTAATTCGATAGCCCTTATTATCACTATAGGATTTTTGCTGATAAGTGCCAAAAGCTATAGTCAGATCACTATTCACGAGAAAGCCGTCGAAGTTCAAAAGATATTCAAATTAATCGAGCAACAATCCAAATTTACCTTCCTGTACGATAGCCAGGACATTAAGGGAACCCCCAAAGTAACTGTCAGTATAGATAATGGGTCAGTTCAGGATGCCTTAAACAAGGCCTTTAAAACCCTTCCTTTAACCTATAAGATTGTTGCTCAAACCATATTGGTAAAAAAAGAAACAAAAAAGGCTGAGAACGAGGGTCAGAGCGTACCGACGCAAAAAAAAACGGCGATACTGCTACAAGGCAAGGTGGTAGATGAAAATGAATCGCCAATAAAAGATGTCGCGATAAAGGAGCTGAAACTGGGTAATGAAACACTTTCAAACGCTAATGGCGAGTTTAAAATACAGGGAGGCATTTCAGGTTATATCACTTTATCGACTCCTGGTTTTGCCAAAAAGACTGTCGGTTATTCCGATACCACTTACCTGGAGATCATGATGAAAAAAGGGAACTATCAAAACATCGATCTGGAAGAGGTAAAGATCTTATCAAATGACGTGAAAGAGAATCCTACCAAATTTATCAACCTGGAAAACCGGAGTTATATGAACCTGTCGCAGGTATTGCAGGGTACTATCCCTGGTTTGAGTCTACAGGTAGTCAACTCCAGCACTAAAACAGTTACTAGCGTCGATGCTTATGTGTATAGAGATGGTGACAGTCCTGTTAATGCATTCAGGCGTTTTTCGGTAGAGGATTTTTTGCTCTTTAGAGGTCAAAGAGAGGGACAGAATATTATTGATATTCTGCTTAGGGGTACAAATGTGCCGAAATCTATCAGCGATTTTAACCATATTAATACCATCACTACGGTTACTAACGCATTGGTGCCTGAAATAAGAGGGGCAAACAATTTTGGGAGCGGTATCTCCAACATGCTCGTGGTTATCGATGGTTTTCCTCAGGACGGGTTTCCAGCTAATTATCCAATGACAAATGTAGAATCTATCGAGGTAATTAAGGATCCTAAAGAGTTAATTAAATGGGGCTCAAGGGCCGCCGGCGGCGCTATCCTGATCAAGTCAAAATCGGCCAAAGCAGGAAAATTGCAGTTCAATTATTCAGCCAGCTACTATTACTCCGCTGCGCCTAAATTCAACAGGGAAAAGTTGAAACTGGCCGATACGCGTACTTATTTAAATTACCTGCGGGATGTTGATTCTACTTTAACCAATAGTTATGGGAGCACGCAGTTTGGCCTTTCACCTGCTAAACAATTGCTTGCTCAAAAGAAACTGGGTACAATTAGTATGGAAAAATTTAACACCCAATGGGATTCCCTCTCGAGGCAAAATAACGACAGCCAGTTAAATATGCTCCAACAAGCCTCCTGGAGTCAAAACCATAACTTGACGGTAAGCGGGGGCAGCCGGGCGTATAAATTTACGGCTATCGGTAATTATACCGGGGGGCAGGGTAACGACGTGGGCGGCAATAACCGTACCTATTCATTTAGTCTTAATAATAATTTCAACCTGTTAAAGAACAAGCTCCATATGCGATGGCTCATCAATTATTCCGACGCAAAAACTAAATCCGGGTATAACTTTTCTCCTACCAATGTGGGGCTGGATCCCTACCAGATGCTCCTGGACGGCCAGGGAAATTATGTTTACGATTACACCCAGCTATCCGCTGCCGGAAATCAGCTGATCGAATCGCGCGGGTATAAAAATTACGGGGTCAACCTGCTGGAAGATGCCAGACTCAATAATCTCACCAATAAGGTGATAAATAAACAGTCCAACTTTAGCATGAGTTGGAATTTGTTACCGGGGTTAACATGGGCTTCATCCGTGGTTTATACACAAAAAAATACTTATACCAGAAACTTATACGATGCGGAATCAAGCTATACAAGGCAATTAGTAGATACCTATGGGCAATTAGGCACCAATGGTGTAAACTTTTATGTTCCTTTTGGAGACATCCTGAATTCAAACAATTCGGTATATGATAATTGGAATGTAAGGTCTGGCCTGGCCTATACAAAGGCTATAGGCAAGCATGTTTTTAATATTGCGATAGGAGGAGCTGCTTCAAGTGTTTCTACCAGCAGCCCCTCTACCATGACTTTGTATGGTTATAATCCAAATACAAAGACAAGCACGCCTGTTTATTTACCAACAAATCTTTCAACGCAAAGTACGATCAATAATTTTTACTCACTCTTTTCTGGATCATCATCTACAGCGTATCCCTATTCTTTAACACAGCCACAGGGAGGGGATACCACAGTTAAACGTAACTTAAACGGTAATGCAACGGTTGAATATCGGTTTTCAGACAGGATAGGGGCTACGGGCTCATATATAGCCAATTTAAGCCCTCTTTATGGGCAATCTGCAATATACTCTGTACAATCATCTTACCAAAGTGACGTTACGGGGCGTGTGGTTAAAAACTGGAACGGTGTTTTAAAAGACGTTTTGTTATCTGTAGGCGCAACAGGGATTCAAATGCCGAATGTGCCTGCGCAGTATAGCAACACAAGGTATTTGCAAACCTATTTTAATAATTATACAATTTGGGTGAATGGTACTACTCCTACACAGCAACAAGGACAGAGTTCAAAAAATTTATACGAAAAATTAACGCTTGCTTTCGCCGACAGCACGTTTGTTGCATACGGGGCCTTTAACACGCAAAAAACAAAAGGCGATTTAACAACAACCAACTCCAATAGTGGTGCTGATAACACGGTTACAACATCAAAATACCTCAGCACGGGAATCGCTATGTTTTTGAGAAAAAAACTGTTGAACTTCCGCCTAAATTATGACAAATCGCAGGAAGGGTATGGTCAGTATAACGGCAGTTTTAACTATTATCTCAATAGGGAAAGTTTTTTTAAATCGAATACTATAAGCGACCTGGAATTTAATGCGACTTTACAGGAAATCAGCCCATACCAGGGGTTGTCATTGATGCAGAGTACAAATGTTGCTACGGATGGCTCATACAGCCAGGCTATCAATAATGATTTTAGTGTGCTTCCGGCAGCGAACCGGACTTTTGAGGCTCATGGCAAAATCGGCATCAGCAATAATAAATACAATTTGGACCTGCGGTATTATGATCAAACCTCCAGCGGTTTAAGTAATAACCTCAACGTTTTAACCGATCCGAGTACCGGCTTGTCAAACCATGTAAGTTATAGCAGTATCACCAACAGGGGAGTTGAGTTTTTCCTGAACGCGGACCTTATTAAAAACGATAATTTCAGTTATAGTATAACGATAAATGGTGCTCACAATACCAACATTGCCCGGAGTGTGCCAGTAACAAATTTTACAGCCACCATTGATTATACGGTGGCTTTAAGGGATGGTTATGATGTGAGTAATATTTGGGCGCCTAAATGGGCGGGCCTTAACTCGAGCGGCGACCCCCAGATATACGATAAGAACGGAAAGATAACCTCGAACCTAGATAGTGCTACTGTAGCGGGCGCCTTGGTGAAACAAGGGGTTACCAAAGCGCCCTGGACCGGTGGTTTCATACAGGAATTCAGGTTGAGCCAGTTTTTTGCCCGCGCTGCCCTGACGTTCAATTTCGGCTACGTGATGCGGTATTACCTCCCTTATCCGGGAAGCGATACGGAAACCAGCAGTTTGGTGGCCAACAGGTGGCGTAACCCCGGTGATGAAAAATTTACAGATGTTCCGAGGATAAGCGAATCTGGTGCCAACAGTTATAGGGAATTTGTTACCCGCTACTCGAGCAATAGCATATTGCCTGCCGATAATATCCGCTTGCAGGAGGTGATGGTGGGCGTTAACGTACCTAATAGATATATTCAAAAATATGGGCTAAGCTATCTTGTGGTTACCCTACAGGTACAAAACCTTGCCTATTGGGCCAGGAATAAATATCATATTGACCCGGCAACGGTAAGCGCGGATGGGAGGATAGGAAATCCCTTGCCAAGGATCTACTCATGTAATATAAGTGTGAATTTTTAAGTGATATGACGATGTATAAAAGATTAGTATTTTTTGTTTTGACAATTTGTACCCTGTGGTCACTGTCAGCCTGTAAAAAGTTTTTGAATGTATCGCCTTCCTCTACAAGTGTTAATCCCATTACGGTTAAGGATTTTCAGGAGATGCTGAACAGCGATTCATTGAGCAAATGTCATTTCTTTATGTTGGACGTAATGAGCGATGACCTCTTGCTTTCAGACGGACAGGTGGGGGCTTCTACCAACTACTACCTTCGAGGGTATTTATGGCAAAGCCTCATCTGGAACCCCTCTGACGTGGACGAGATGTATAATTCTACTTATTCGAGGATATTGCAAATGAATATCATTTTAGACCGGATAAATGCGGCTCCTGCCGACAATTACAATACACCCGAGAATAAAAGTAATGTTATTTCACAGGCGCTCATTAACAGAGCCTGGTATTACCTACAGCTGGTGAATGCCTATGGTGCGGCTTATGATGCCACTACATCAACTACCGATCCTGGTGTGCCGCTGGTTGTTACAGCTAATAATTACACCTTGCTGCCCAGGGCAAGCGTAGCACGGGTTTATGCCCAGGTGATCGCCGACCTGAAAACCGCGGTTAAAAACCCTTATTTAACAAGTAAAGGATCTGATATTATTCATCCGGGAAAGGCATCGGGTTATGCCTTATTGGCAAGAGCTTATTTGTATCAGGGTGATTACACCTCGGCATCCAACTATGCGGATTCTGTTTTGGCCACGCAAAGTTCTTTACAAGACTATAACGCAAGTAGTTATGCAAGTCCCTCGCAACTACCCGATCTGGTAACCAATCCAGAGATATTGTTAGGACGTATAACTACAGACCTCGCCTTTTATTCTTTTTATACCGCTACGATTATGCCGAGTTCGGATTTAACGGCAACTTTAACCAGGTCCGATTTGAGGTACTCTAAAAAATTCATGTCTCCGTCAAGGTATGTACCGGCTTCCTATCTGGTTGCAACCGGTAATTCTATGGTATTCGACAACAGCGTTGGTGTACCGGAAGTAATGCTGATCAAAGCGGAGTGCCTGGCCCGCAGCGGCGCGGTAGACGCAGCCGGAGCATTACTCACCACACTTAGAGCCAACAGGCTACCTTCTTACGTAGACGATAGCCGTACCTACACCGCTGATAATATTTTAGGTTATGTGCTGGATGAACGGAGACGTGAATTGTTTTACCACGGTGGGCTCCGGTTATTTGACCTTAAAAGACTGAATAAGGATACTGCCTTGAATAAGGATATTACGCGCCTCAATTATGCCGGCTCGACAGTTATCGCTACTCTGCCGGCGGGATCAGGCCGTTACCTGGTACCTTTCAGCCCAACGGTCTTGGCTGCTAATCCAAATATCGTCCAAAATCCCAGATAATGAGGGTAATTTTTAATCTCCAATTAAACAAGATCATGCTATACAAAATATATCATAATAACCACCGGCCTATGTTGAGCATAAAAGGAGCTTTGCTTCTTTGTTTGCTGGGCGTAGGGATAGCCTCGTGTAAAAAAAACATGAGCGAAACGGATACATTACAATCCAAATTGGGCAGCGGGATGGTTTCTTATGTCGAGGAAGGCAATGTATTGGCTTTAAACGGTTCCAATTATAGCTTTACACCGCATTATATTGGGGTGCCGGTATTACTAAATAAAGCTGCAAAAACCAACGACACGATAACCTCAGTTGTTGACCCGTCGTTGGTATCTCAATATAATCAGATCTATCAGGAAAAAAATCCGTCTATACAACAAGGGGCGTTCAAGGTTTCTCATCAGGGCACCTTTCCTTTAGCTGCCGGAACTACCCAGGCTAAAGATTCCCTGTTTGTTGTATTGAATGATGGCAGCCAATTGAAAGATAGTACCACTTACCTTGTGCCTGTTACTCTGGCGGCAAAAAAAGGCTCGCAGTTAAAATACTCAGTTTTCTTTTTTAAGGTATTTGTTACCAAGGGCGACCTGAAAGCCAAAATGTATGATGTAAGCACTATTGATGGAACACAAGCCAACATACTGGGCAGCGGGGCAATAGATGTTACTTACGATGTTGTTCCGGAGTCAGTTAATTTGAGGACAACACTCACTACCCTGTTTCCTGCCCACGATGTCAGCGTAAAGGCAACCCTGCTTACGCAAAATGAGCTAAACGATGCGATAACCAATGAATTTTTTCCTGGCATACCTATGCCCGACAATACCGCCGAGCTTAGCAAAGATCTGGTTACTGTGCCCGCAAAATCATTATTGAGCGGTGATTATTTAACGCTCCGCTTTCCCAACAAGGCAAATTTACAAACCTTTCAATGGTATGTTATGGGGGTGAAAATTGTTACCTACACCGGATCGCAATATGGGGTACCTCCGGTAGCAAACGACTCATGCAGGGCTTATGTCCGGGTTTTCCTGACTGATTAAATAACCAATCTTTTTTCTTCAATTTAATTGATTTTCTAATGTTTAAAAAAATAATACATGGAGCCGTCGCAGGCTTGTTCATAATATGCCATAGTTTCATTTTCTCCACGGTTAAGGCAAACCCGGTGGTGGATATACATCCCGACAAAAAAGAAAGCGAAATATGCCGGTTAGCGGTTAAAATGTTAAGCGCTAATAATTACAAAAAGGTACCTCTTAACGATTCATTGTCTGTTTTGGTTTTTGATCGGTATTTAAAAAGCCTGGACGAAAATCACAGTTATCTGTTAGCAGGGGATGTATCCGGCTTTGAACAATACAGGAGATTGTTAGACGATGATCTGCAAAATGGTGATTTAACTCATGTGTTTGGTATGTTCAATACTTATAAAATGAGATACGAGCAACGCCTGAAGTATGCAATTGCGCAACTTGACGCTGATTTTGATTTTACTAAAAAGGATGTTTACATGCCTGATCGACGAAAAATGCCTTTTATAAAATCTGAGGCTGAGATGGATGCGATGTGGAATAAGCGGGTAAAATACGATTTACTTGGGCTTCAGTTAGACAGTTCATCTATTACCAGGAACAAGGAGATTCTAAAAAAGAAGTATCAAAACCTGTTAAATCAATCAGATAAAACGACCAGTCAGGATGTTTTTCAATTATTTATGAATGCTTTTACCGCTTCGGTTGATCCTCATGCCGCTTATTTTAACCCTTTTAATGCTTCTCAATTTAGTGTTGGGGTAACCCGTGCGTTAGAAGGTATTGGCGCGACACTAACCCTGGAGAATGAATATGTAACTATCAAGGGTTTAACAGCCGGGGGCCCCGCCTACAAAACAAAGATGATTAATGCTGGAGATCGTATTATAAGCATTGCTCAAGGTAAGGATGGCCAGTTTCAGGATGTTACCGGCTGGCGGCTTGATAATGCTATCGCCTTAATCCGTGGTGCCAAAGGAACTATTGTAAAACTCAAAGTATTGGCAAAGGGGAGAAGCGATTCTGATGAGCCCAAGACAATAGAAGTTGTTCGGGATAAGATCATTTTGGAAGATCAATCGGCGAAACAAGAGATACGTACTTACAGTGCCAATGGAAAAGACGTTAAAATAGGGGTAATTGCCATACCTGCCTTTTACCTGGATTATAATGCTTACGAAGCTGGCGACCGCAATTATAAAAGTACAACCCGCGATGTGAAATTATTGTTGGATACCTTGAAACAAAAAAAGGTAGACGGTATAATGATTGATTTACGCGGTAATGGCGGCGGATCATTAAACGAGGCGATTAGCCTTACCGGGCTTTTTATGTCATCGGGGCCTGTGGTACAGGTACGGGACGTGAATGGGCATATTAACGTGAACAACGATATCGATACTTCGACATATTATGATGGTCCTATGGCCGTCTTGGTTGATCGTACAAGCGCATCCGCCTCCGAGATATTCTCTGCAGCGATACAGGATTATGGTCGAGGCCTTGTATTAGGATCGCAAACTTATGGTAAGGGGAGTGTACAAACTCAAATAGATTTGAATAAGGTAGCTATGAAACAGGCTGCCCAAAACGGAGCGAATGCGGAGGCCGAAAAGCCAAACCAGTTTGGACAATTGAACGTCACTATCGGGAAATTTTACCGCATTAATGGCAGCTCAACGCAGCACAAAGGCGTCATGCCCGATATTCTGCTTCCGTCATTTATACCCCCGTCAAAATATGGTGAAGATAACGAACCTTCGGCTATGCCGTGGGATACCATAGGCAAAAGCGAGTACACCAAAGTTGGGTCATTTGGTAAGGTATTACCCGTGTTAACTAACTTTTACCAAAAACGTAATCAAACCAATGCAGCCTATAAAGCCTATAATAATTTGGTTAAAGCCTATCAGGAAAATGAGGGGCCTAAGCCCGTTTCGTTAAATGCAGGTGAGTTTAAACGGACCCGGGATAGTAACACCCAAAAAGCATTAGAACAAGACAATCAATTACGGATGGCAATTGGGCTTACTGCTTTAAAAAAGGGAGAGGTAAAACCCCGAACCGATGATCTTGATTTTATGAAAACAGAAGCAGGCCGGATACTTACAGATTACATTTTACTAAATAAATCATCCACCGGGATCTAATATAGAAAATTAGCTATCCCTCTGTAAATTAAATTGATATGTTAAAGGCGATTATAATTACTGCTGTATCCACTATGTTATTTAGTGGATATGTAAAAAATGCTACACCACAGAATAGAAATGAGCCTGTAAAAACCTCACTTCAATCAGCAGCCACCCCAACCGGGTTTAATGCCGTGCCCGATTCTACCTTACTTAAGGCGGGTGATAAATGCCCCGACTTTGTATTCAGGGATACAAGCGGGTACGACGGGCGCAATGTTAAGCTTAGCGATCTTAAAGGCAAATACGTGCTTATTGATGTATGGGCCTCGTGGTGCGCCCCATGCCGTGCCCAGTACCCCTATCTTGTTTCGTTGGAAGAGAAGATGAAAAACAAACAGATAACCTTCGTCAGCATATCCATCGATACCCGCGTTTTCAGGTGGAAGACACCCATGCTAGACAAAATGGGCGGCATCCAGTGGATGGTAAGAGACGAAACATTCGAAAGGGCATTTGGCATTAATGCGATCCCCCGGTTTATTTTACTGGATAAGACCGGTAGTATTTTAAACCTTAAAATGCCACTGCCCTCACACCCCGAACTTGAGCAAGAGCTAAATAAGCTTCAAGGAATTTAAAACATAAATAAATGAAGATGATCAAATCCATCATTATGCTGCTGATTGCCTCGCCTTTAGCGGCGGTGGCGCAGCAAAATTACACCATCAGGGTGAAAGTTAAAAATGTTGCTCCCGGGGCTAAGGCGTACCTGAACTATAAGGTAAATCAAAAAATAAACCAGGACTCCGCGAGTTTAATCAATAACCAATTTGTTTTTAAAGGTACGCAAAGCAACAAAATGAAGGCTTTTGTTTTGTTGAGCCCTACCGGAACTCCGATTAAGGACATGGACGGATCGGACCAGGTAGCCGTATATCTTGAAAACGGCACTATTACTGTTGACGCGCCGGATTCATTAGTGCACGCCTCTGTGGGCGGGACAGAGCTTAATAAAGACCAGCAACAAATGGTTGATCTGTTAGAACCTTACCAAAAGCAGGGTAAAGCTATGGTTGCGGCTTATGATCAGGTCGCGGGCAATGCCAATGAGCAGGAAAAACTCAAAGCTGACTTTGCTAATCTCCAAACCAGGAAAAAGGATGCTATTGAAACTTTTATTAAAAACCATCCTGCCTCATTGGTGAGTTTAAACCTGCTTCTTACCACGGTAGATCCGGCTCAGGATATTGCTAAAGCCCGTGCCCTTTTTAATAGTTTAACGGCGGATGTGCAAAACTCTACCAATGGCCAAACCTATAAAAAAGTTATTGAAGAGGCCAAAGCAGTTGAGGTAGGCAATCTTGCTCCTGGGTTTACAATTAAAAATGCTAAAGGAGAGGATATCTCCCTCGCGTCTTTTAAGGGTAAATATGTACTGGTTGATTTTTGGGCAAGCTGGTGCGCGCCGTGCAGGGCCGAAAACCCGAACCTGATTGCTTCTTTTCACCAATTCAAAAATAAAAACTTCACCGTTCTGGGCGTGTCGTTGGATGGTGGCAAAAACGCTAAACAGCAATGGATGGATGCCATTGCTAAGGACGGTTTAACCTGGGAGCAGGTATCTGAGTTACAAGGCTGGCAGAGTCCGGTTGCACATCTTTACAAAATAAGCGCGATACCAGCTAATTTTTTAATCGATCCAACCGGAAAGATCATTGCCCGTGATTTACGCGGAGAGGAACTTAATAAAAAGCTACAAAGCATTTTCTTATAATTTTTTAACAGCGCGGCGGTATAATACAGGCGCGTATTTTCCAACAATTTATAAAAAACTTAATACATTGAAAAAAGCATTAATCACGGTACTGGCAGCATTACCTTTTGCCGCAGCAGCACAGCAACAATACACGATTGACGGTACGATAGGAAAAGTAAAGTTCCCGGCTAAAGCTTATGTAGTTTACCAGGACAGAGGCCAGATGAAATTTGACTCGGCCACGGTCCAGCCGGATGGCAAATTTATCATTAAAGGCAATGTATCTGTACCCATGAAGGCCTTTGTGATGGTGGCACAAAACGGAGAAAATTTAAATTCGCGACCGAGCCCCGATCAGGTGGGGGTTTATTTAGAGAGCGGTACTACAGTAATAACTACTCCCGATTCGTTATCCAGAGCTAACGTTGGTGGCACGCCTTTGAACAAAGATCAACAGGATATGATATCCCTATTGCTGCCTTTTAAGAAAACCGAAGCCGAAATGAGTGCCGGCTTTAAGGCAGCAGAAGGCAACAGCGATGAGCAAGCGCAAATACAACAGGCATTTGAGAGCATGGCATTAGCAAAGCTTCAGATTCAGATGGGTTTTATAGAGAGTCACCCTAAATCGTTAGTGAGTTTAAACCTGTTGCGTTCGGCTGTTGATCCTGATAAATATCCAGAAAAAGCGGACAGTTTGTTTAACAGTTTTAGTGAGGTGCTGAAAGCGTCCCCCGCAGGGCAATCCTATTTAAATAAATTAGGAAAGGCAAAAGCTGTAACGGTGGGTGCCATGGCCCCTGATTTTGTTTTAAAGAATACCAAAGATCAGGATGTAAGCCTGTCTTCATTCAAAGGTAAATATGTACTGGTAGATTTTTGGGCAAGCTGGTGCGGCCCTTGCAGAAGGGAGAATCCCAATGTAGTTAAAGCCTACGAAAAGTATAAGGCTAAAAACTTTACCGTGCTTGGCGTTTCATTAGATGGTGGCGAGAACGCAAAAACCAAATGGATGGACGCGATAGCCAAAGATGGACTGAACTGGGAGCAGGTATCTGACCTGAAGGGCTGGGGAAGTTATGCTGTTCAGCTTTACCACATTAATGCTGTGCCAACTAATTTTTTGATTGACCCCACAGGAAAAATTATTGGAAAAGATTTGCGCGGTGAGGAACTTGAAGCAAAATTGGCAACCATACTTTAATAACGCATGGCGAATTTATTTAATTTACAGATAAAAATAAAGGGGGCCTTTATGGCGCCTTTTTTTACATTGCTGTGCCTGGCGCACTTATCAGGTTACGCGCAAACTGAAAAAAATACTGATTATATTGACTATGACGAGCTCACCGGCAATGTATTACAGCACCTGAAAGAAGCACAGGCCAAAGCGCGTTTTATCGGATCTGCCGGTTTGAGGGAACAAGCGCTTAAACTCCCATTGGATTCAAAAGCCCGGGTATCAGTATTAATTGCACCCGGCAACCAGCAAATGCAGGGCACCCAAATGGTGAATGACCGCAGGGATGGTGTTTTAATGATCTACAAATACTTTACAGCTACCGCAAGAGAACCTGAAAAGGTACAGCTTTATGCAACCGCCACCGCGTTAACCGAAGATGGTGTATGTGTATCGAACTGGCATGTTTTTATGGGCATGGTGCAACCCGAAGAGATGCTTGCTGCTAACGATAGCGTTACCTTTGTGGTTACCTTAAAAGGCGATATTTATCCTATCGAGCGGATTTTATCATTTAATAAAAATGCGGATGCCGCTATCTTCAAGATCAAAACCGGGTTCGATCATCTTAGCCCCATACCATTAGGAAATGAACTTGCCGTTGGCGAAACCGTTCATACCCTCTCCAATCCCGAGCAATATGTATATTATTATAGCAAGGGCGTGGTAGCACGTAAAACGGCCAATCATAAAATTGGCCCGATGGGTAACCGAATGGAGATTACTGCCGACTATGCAAAGGGCTCGAGCGGTGGCCCTATTTTAGATGATAAAGGCAACATGGCGGGTATGGTATCTACCACTTACTCTATTTATGCCCATGACCAGCCGCAAATGAACTTACAAATGGTAGTCAAAAAAACCATTCCGGCGCAGTCTATCCGAATGTTAATACAGGTTCAGTAAGGTACATCGATACAATAAAACTTATCAAAACAAACCGAAGCTGCGTGTTAACCTATTCAAAGATTTAATTATAGCATAACCGGGATTCGGGGTTGCTTCATTTTAAAACATTTAAACGATATGAAACTTTTTTCAATCTTAACCTTTGTCGCATTAATTTACTTTTCCGGGAGTTTATTTGGTCAGGTCCGGTTAAGCGGAAATATCAAAGCATTGGGAAATGACAGCCAGGTAATCATCGAATACTATGAGGGTAACATCGCCAAATCTGTTACCCAAAAAATCATTAATGGAAAATTTAACTGGGAGGCCCAGGTAACTGAAGCACAGAAAATAACAATGATTTTTCCGGGACGGGCAACCTACATATTTATAGAACCAGGGGTTATGACTATAACAGGAAGCAGGGATTCCGTAGAGGCGCTTAAAGTAACGGGTTCTAAAACAAATGATGAGGCAGTGGCTTACGCTTTAATAATGAAGCCTTTAAAGGAATTGGAGGAGTCTCTTTACCTTCAATACCATAAATTAAGTGGAGACAAGGAAGTGGAATTAGAAGAAAAAATTGCCGGTATTGTCAAACAGAGAAACACAATTGCCAATAACTACATTGCCGCCCACAGACAAAGTGCTTTCAGTTTAAACCTGGTAACTGAATATTGCAGATTGGGCACATATGAAGATGTTGCCAAGATGTATGACATGTTAAGCCCACAAATAAAATCAAGCTCAGAAGGCAAACGCATTGCAGATCGCCTTGCAATCCTCAGGCGCAGCGCCATTGGTGAAAAAATGATGGACTTCACCGAAAAAGACAACAATGGCAACCTGGTTAGTTTTTCCGCTTTCAAGGGTAAATATGTTTTGGTTGATTTTTGGGCGAGCTGGTGCTTTCCCTGCCGCGAGGAAATCCCGAACGTTATACAAGCCTACAACACTTATAAAGACCACAACTTTACGGTTGTAAGCGTCTCGCTGGACGATGAGGGCAAAAGGTGGTTAAGTGCAATAGCCGTCCATAAAATGCCCTGGACACAATTGTGCAATTTAAAAGGATGGGATGATGAGCTGCCGGTTTACTATGGAATAAAGGGCATTCCAAGTACTATTCTTGTAGACCCTAACGGAATTATTATAGCAAAAGATCTAAGAGGGATAACATTGGATAAAAAACTAAAAGAATTATTTGGTGACCTGAACTAAATGGCAGGTAATAGACATAGGATGGCTGGTAATAGCAATGTAGTTCTTTCTATCTCCGTATGCTGTTAACCGGATAACAGATAATTATCACCACGCAGGAGGGCTGTTGCTCCAATATCATCTTGATACGCTTGACCGGGGACCGGAATTACATGATGAACTCAGCCCGGTAAGAATTGCAACAAATATCAGGATCAAAAAAACAAAAATTAATGAAGCGGATCATATTATTTATCTTATTGATTACAGGGATCGTGTGTGCCCAAAATGTGGTCAAAGCCCAAGACACTGCTTCAACCTCTGGTATAGAATTTACTCCTGTTAATCCATCCCCGGCTGCAAAAACCACCGGGACAACAACAGAATATGGCAGCCGGGGAAAAACAGTGGACAAAAGTAAAGGAAAGACCGCATTAAAAGCAGCTACTAAAGAGCAAAACAAATAAACCTTGTGGGCCATATTTTGGGCAGGTTTGGCTGGCGGATTTGCCGCCCTATTAATGCCCTGCATTTTTCCCATGCTGCCGTTAACGGTTAGTTATTTCACCAAATCCGGCAATAGAAAGAGTAGTCCGGTGGGCAGGGCAGCTGTTTATGGTATCAGTATAATAGCCATATATGTAGTTATGGGTCTCCTGCTAACCGTAATTTTTGGTGCCGACGTCTTAAATAGTTTATCAACCAACGGGATCTTCAACTTTGGTTTCTTTCTGTTAATTGTTGCGTTCGCCGCATCTTTTCTGGGTGCTTTTGAAATTACTTTGCCTTCGGGCTGGGTGAATAAAATGGACCAGAACGTAGATAAAGGCGGTCTGGCAGGGTTGTTCTTTATGGCGGCTACATTGGCATTGGTATCCTTTAGCTGCACAGGTCCCATTATTGGTACATTACTGGTTCAGGCCGCTACTACCGGGGCCTTACTGGGCCCCGCGATTGGTATGCTGGGTTTTGCGCTGGCACTGGCCATACCCTTTGTGCTGTTCGCCATGTTCCCCAGCTGGCTTCAATCGTTGCCCAAATCAGGCGGGTGGCTCAACAGTGTGAAGGTTACATTGGGTTTTCTGGAGCTGGCGCTATCCTTTAAATTCCTGAGTAATGTGGATCTGGCTTATCACTGGCACTGGTTTGACAGGGAAATATTCCTGGTATTGTGGATCGTGATTTTTGCCCTGATGGGTTTTTATTTGTTGGGTAAACTAAAATTCAGCCATGACAGTGGCCTGAAATTTATTTCGGTGCCCCGGCTTTTTCTGGCCATTACTGTTTTGGCGTTCTCCATGTATATGGTACCTGGGTTGTGGGGCGCCCCGCTCAAATCAATCAGTGCTTTTCTTCCGCCCCAGGCCACCCAGGATTTTGACTTGTCAAATCCGGGTATGAACACCAATAATCAAAATAGCAGTAGTAATAATATTACCGATACCCAACCGCATAAATATGCCGACCTGTTTGATAAGCCAAGGGGTTTTAATCCCTATTTTGATTATGATGAAGGCCTTGCTTATGCAAAAAAGGTGCATAAACCTGTCATGATAGATTTTACCGGCCATGCCTGCGTAAACTGCCGTAAAATGGAAGCTAATGTGTGGCCGGACAAACAGGTGTATCAAAGAATTACCCAGGATTATGTGTTGATACAATTATATGTCGATGATAAGACAGATCTGGGTAAAGCTGAACAGACCACCACACCCGAAGGAAGAAAAATACAAACTATCGGAAATAAATGGAGCTACTTGCAGACTTCAAAGTTTATATCCAATTCGCAGCCGTTTTATGTATTGCTTGACCCGGATAAACAAGAACCTTTGGTAGCGCCTCAAGGGGCTGACTATGATCCGACCAGTTATTTGAAGTACCTGAACAGCGGGTTAAAAGTATTTCAGAAATGAAAGCGGTTGTGATGATTAAAGTCTTCAGTTGTTCTTATGTCAGCTAATAGTGAATTAGAGTCTTCTGATTAACCTAAGTATTATGATTTAGGAAACACCCGGGCTCATAAAAATGTATTTCATAGATAATCAACGGAGGATATTTATGAAACAGCAAGTTATTGAAGATGTAAACATTATGCCTCAATTGGACAGAGCCTGTGGTCTTGACATGCACAAGGATAAGATCGTCGGCTTTATCTCCGGGAAAGATGGCAGCAATCAGGAGTTCAGGGAATTTGGAACTTACACCTGTGAACTCAAAGAAATCAGAGACTGGTTGCAGGAGAATGATATTCATCATTGTCTGATGGAAAGCACGGGTATTTATTGGATGAGTTTATACGCTATACTGGAAAAAAACAATTACGTTGATCCCTCTTCGCCAATTTATCTTGTGACTATAATCAACTGTATTCCAGCTTTTACAGTGATCAAATCTAAATTGGCGGCTGGGGTCAATCAGGGTCGGTTTATCCAATGTTATCGTTCGTTTTTAAGTTTTTGTTTCGCATTTGTGTGTCGAAATTATTTTTGTGCCTCGCGATAGAATAAAAGAAAAATAACTTTACATTGATATATTTGATAATCCCTATTCAATAAAATCACAATACTCATGAAAAACATCAGACACCTCATTTTTGATTTCGATGGCACACTGGTTGATTCTAAGTCTCTGTTTATTGATACCTATAACAGTGTAGCCAGTGAGTATGGCTATAAACAGATGGAAATATCTACTTTGCATGAGTTGAAAAAAATGAGCTACCGGGAACGGGTAAATTATTTAAACGTACCCTGGTGGCATTTGCCTTTATTTATTACTAAGCTTTATAAAAAATATACAACTTTTATAAGCAGTTTGGCTTTTTTTGATGGTATAGAAAACGTACTAAAGCAAATTAACGACATTGGTTTTACAATGGATATTGTATCCTCCAATACAGAGGAAAATATTCGTGTATTTTTGGCGCAAAAAAAAGTCACATGTTTTAATAAAATACTTTGCTCAAAAAAAGTATTAAAAAAAGATGTGCTGCTAACTAAACTTATAAAAGAGAATAGCTATAAGCTTTCCGAAGTTTTATATATTGGCGATGAAGCAAGAGATTTGGAAGCCTGCAACAAGCTGAATATAGATGCGATTTGGGTAGCATGGGGATATGACAGCAAAGATGCTGTTGAGCAACATCATTACGCCTATATGGCTAATAAACCAGAAGATTTGATAAACATTTTAAAGAACCTGAACTGTGTTTTGATATAGGTCAATAATATGGCTTGGCAATAGGCTATATAATTTACCGATTAAAACCCGTAATCCAACTCAGGCTTAAAAGTTAATATGATGCTGGCTCTTTTTAAAAACCTTTCCCTTCGTACCATTACCGTGATCTTTCTGGTTTGGACCCTTGCGGCACTCAGCATGACTACCCAAATTTATTTGAACACAAGGCTGTCAGGAGCCGCGAGCAATTGGTTTGAGGTGTTTTTTAAGCAGCTTCCTGCCTGGTATCTTTGTGCTATACTAACCCCATTCATTTTATATACCTATAAACAATATCCGCTGCATCATGCAATTAATGGCAAGCATTATTTTGCCAGGCATCTGTTTATTGCAGTTTGTATACTCGCTATATTTTCTAATCTCAGGTTATGGTGCATGAGTTACGCCATAGGTAGATTGGCATGGCAATTTACGCCGCAAATGTATTTGCATGCTTACTTTGCTCAGGTACTTTGGGATACTGTTGTTTATTCTCTAATCCTGCTTGCCATTTATGCTTTAAATGTTACAAAAGCCAATAAAACGAACCTGATTTATGCACAACAAACTCTTTTGGATAATGCAGAGCTTGAAAACCTTTTGAAAGAGGCCAAACTCGAAACATTGAAACTACAATTGAGCCCACATTTTTTATTCAATACGCTAAATACCATCAATTCGCTTGTGCGAATGAACGACCAAAATGCGGCTATAAAAATTACAAGTAAACTGGGCGATTTTTTGCGTAGTACGCTTTACACCGAAAATGCGACATTTGTTTATTTGGCCCAAGAACTTGAAGATATAAGTATTTACGCAGATATAGAAACACTTAGATTTAAAGGCAGATTGAATATTATTAAAGAAATTGATGAAAGATCGTTGAGGATAGAGGTTCCTCATTTTATTCTTCAACCTTTGCTAGAGAACGCTATTAAACACGGAGTAGGTAAAAAGATTGACGCTGGTTTTATCTTAATAAGAACCGCTGTTCATGACAATTTGTTAAAAATTAGTATTTATAATGACGGCGAACTTCTTTCTACAAACAAAAACGGACAAGGAATTGGTTTAAAAAATGTTCGGTCAAGACTGACCTACATTTATGGTGAAAGATCCTCTTTTAGCATCATGAATGTAGATAATAAAGGTGTTGAGGTTAATATCTGTATAGCTATAAATTAAATATATGAGAGTAATAATTGCCGACGACGAACCTGCTGCATTGACTTCTTTAGAAATTTTACTGAATACAGAACCACAAGTAGAGATCGTAGCTACATGTATCAATGGGATTGAGGCTGTAAAAGCGATTACACTATATAAGCCTGATCTGGTATTTTTAGATATTCAAATGCCTGAGATGGATGGCATTGAAGTTTTGAAAACCTTAGATAACAGTCACCTGTGCTGTTATGTATTTGTAACCGCCTATGATAAATACGCCGTTGAAGCTTTTAATAGATCTGCTGTTGATTATCTTCTTAAGCCCTATGATGATGAGCGTTTTTTTAAAAGTCTTAAAAAGGCAAAACAAATCATTTTAAACAAAAGAACATTGGAATCGTCCTTGTCGCTTCAAAAGTTGATCGCGTTGATCGGAGATACAGATGGCTTTCAACGTAACTATGTAAAAAGACTGGTTAGCAAGAGTAACGGAAATACAATAGTTGTTGCTGTTGATGAAATTAAGTTCATAGAAGCTCAGGGTAATTTCGTACATCTGCATACGCACAATCATGTGCGGGTAGGAAATTACACATTCAAAAAACTATTGCAGATACTTGATCCTGATAGGTTTATACAAATTCATAAATCTTTTATTGTGTGCGTGGACTTTATAGAAATTATAGAACCCTATTTTCATGGCGACTATATTTTAACGCTTAAAGACAAAGATAAAACCAAGCTTAAACTCAGCAGAAATTTCAAGCCATCTTTAGATCTTATACTTAATTGATAAAACGCTTCGAAGCGTAAAAAATCCCTTTCATAATTAATAAGAGCCTTCTTGTCATTTATGCCTTTAAAAAAGGTATAAACCGCGGTTTCTTTGTTGCTGGTCAATTAAACAGCACATGATGAGATTATATTTTCCTGCGATAGCTTTTTTTATCGCATGTATACAACCAAACCTACAGAAAGATAAAGCCGTTATTCTGAACGAGCCCACCACTATTAAAACTTTGAAACCCGTGCAAACGGAGTTAGGCCAACTCAAATGGCGGTTTAAAACCGAAGCCAAATTATTTGCATCCCCCACCATACTTAATGATTGCATATATGTGGGTGGTGAAGACAAAAAGGTGTATTCCATAAATCGCAAAACCGGAGAACTGATCTGGAGTTTTGCAACCGGAGGTGCCGTAAATTCTTCTCCAGCGATACACGGCAACATGGTTTATGCAACAAGTTCCGACGGCTCGTTTTATGCGCTTGATGCCAGTACAGGCAAATTAAAGTGGAAGTTTAAAACAGAAGGAGAGAAAAAGGTTGGCTTAAAGGGCTTATGGGGAATGCTGTCCACTAATTTATATATGGAAGATCCTTACGATCTCTATATATCATCGCCTGTTGTACTAAAAAAAGGTAAAAAAGCAACGGTATATTTTGGGAGCGGTGATGGTTATCTATATGCGTTGAATGTAAATAGCCATCACCTTAAATGGAAGTTTAAAACAGCTGGTGTGATACATGCCACCCCGGCTTTGGATCAAAACAAAATATATGTCGGAAGCTGGGATAGTTACTTTTATGCTTTGGATCAGGAAAGCGGGAAACTGATCTGGAAATATAAAACTGGAGAAGACAAAAAGGCACATCTCATGGAGGGTTTTCAGGCGACGGCAGTTATAAAAGATGGGCTAATATTTGTTGGCTGCCGCGATGGGTTCTTTTATGTGTTGGATTCAGAAAAGGGTAAATTGAAATGGAAATACGATGCTCACGGATCATGGATCGTTACTACAGCAGCGCTGAAAGATGGAAATGTTTATATAACCACATCTGATTCTTATCTATTTATTGCTTTGAATGCTAATACCGGAATAGAAAAATACAGAATAAAAACGTGTGGATATAACTTTTCTTCGTCTGTAATAATTGGTAACCACGCTTACTTCGGTGATTTTAGTGGCCTGTTTTATAACATAGATCTGCTAAGTGGGCAAGTAAATAACACTTTTGAAACCCATGCCCGAAAAATGTATAAGAGAGAGATACTTGATACAAATTCGAGGCTTAACTTCAAACATACGGCAGGCAAAAAGGATTTGATGCTTTACCAAACCACGCTGGATGTGATGAAACAGTTTTATAGGCTGGGTTCTATCGCCTCGGCCCCGGTGATTGCTGCGGATGGGATAATTTATTTTAGCAGTGCAGACGGATATTTATATGCCCTGAAACCCGGAAAATAAACCACTATGCTGTCTTTCACTAAAAGGCCGAATGCAACAGTTCATGTTGCTTTTAATCCACATATCATTAATTATGTGAAAATATACGATGGAATAAAATAATGGCAATTATTTCACTTCGGTATCTCTATCAAGGGAATTACATTTTTTCAAATCAATTAAAGTATAATCATTATGACAACCAGAAGATCATTCCTCAAAACCAGCGTAGGGCTATCAGCAGGGCTTTTAATGGCTCCGGATTTATTTGCAATTGCAAAAACGCCATATATAGGCGTACAACTTTTTACCGTTCGTGAGTTAATGGCCCAAGATCCCGTCAACACGCTTGCCAGGATTGCTCAAATCGGATTCAATTCTGTTGAGGGTGCTACTTATACAGGCACAGAGAAATTTTATGGAATCGCCCCGGCAACATTCAAAAAAGTATTGAATGATAATGGATTGAAGATGTTTAGCGCGCACTACCTGCTTGGCGAATCCATGCCAGACACTAAAGGAACCATATCTAACGACTGGCAAAAGGCCGTTGATGATGCCGCGGCAGTTGGCTTAAAATATATGGTTTGTGCTTTTCTTTTTGATAACGAGCGAGGGAGCCTTGACCATTATAAACAAACTGCTGATAAATTGAACAAAGCAGGCGAGCTCTGCAAAAAGGCCGGGATTCAGTTATGCTATCATAATCACGCTTTTGAATTTGATGCCCAAGATAACCAATACCCTTACGACATATTGTTGAATAATGCAGATGCTGACCTGGTAAAAATGGAAATGGACATTTACTGGATCTATAAGGCAAAACAAGACCCTATGGTTTGGTTTAATAAACATCCCGGTCGTTTCCCATTATGGCATATAAAAGACATGGATAAAACACCTAAAGCATTTTACACAGAAGTTGGCAATGGTGTTATTCCTTTCAAAGAAGTATTTAAACACGCTAAAACTGCGGGTTTGAAGTATTTCTTTAACGAACAGGATGAAACCCCGGGAAATCCCCTGGTAAGTATGGCCCAAAGTTACAAATACATCAAAGCAAATCTGGTTTAATTAAACTAACAAGCAACAGTATAAGACGGTGCTATTTTGACCATACCCCCTTTATAATTTAAAGATGATACAGAAACATATTAGCGGTAAAATTCTTACTGCACTCTTAAGTATTGCATTATTAAATGCATGTTCATTAAACAACGAACATCGCAACATACTCTCCGATCAGGAAAAAAGCCAAGGCTGGATCTTGTTGTTTGATGGCAACACGTTAAATGGATGGCATGTTTTTAATAAAGGGGACGCAGCTTCGGCCTGGTCGGTTGATAGCGGTCAGTTGATTTGCAACCCACATGCAAAAAATATAAAGCACGGCGACCTGGTTACTGACAATGAATATGAAAACTATGATCTTCAATTTGATTGGAAAATATCCAAAGCCGGTAACAGTGGTGTATTTATAAATGTTCAGGAGCGACCTGAATTTGGTGCCACCTTTGCCACCGGCTCCGAATATCAATTACTTGATGACAAAAACACAGATGCCGATTACCTTAAAAACCTTACTAATAAGGCTGCGTCCATTTTTGGCGTGGTTCCTAACACAAGTAACAGCGTTCCCAATCCTGGCGAGTGGAATCATTCGCGCATTGTACAAAAGGACGGTAAAGTAATCTTTTGGCTAAACGGAATACAGACCATTACCGCTGATTTCAAAAGTGATGACTGGAAAAAAACAGTTGCTGAAAGCTCAATGAACAGGTATCCAGCATTCGCAGTTACAACTAAGGGACATATTGCTGTTCAGGATTGGACAAGTGGCGTGGCTTTCAGAGATATTAAAATTAAAACGTTGTAAAGTTTATTTATATTAAATATGAAAAAAGACTGCTTATATCTCCTGATAATTTTTGTTTTAACAGCTTGCGGCCAGGGGAGCACAAATCAAGATGATCAGCAAGATACAACAATCAAAACCGAAGCAATTGACCCAAGGTCGATTCCTGGAATTGATAAAGTGCCCATAACGGATAGTATCTGCTTACAGGCCAATGATGATATGCACTTTGACAAGGAATTATTTAAGATCAAAAGCAATCAAAAAATCGTACTTCGTTTGAAAAATGTAGGCTCACAAAGGGGAATGCCAATGTCACACAATGTGGTTATTCTACAGAAAGATACCGACATTGCAACGTTTGCCGAGGAAGCACGAAGTGCAAAAGCTAAGGACTATATTCCATCAAAGTTCGCCTCCTCAATTATTGCAAATACCAAACAGGTTAGTGCCGGAAAATCAGATGAAACAACCTTTACAATACCAAAGGCTGGCGTTTATACTTTCATTTGCAGTTTTCCGGGGCATTGGGGATCGATGCAGGGACAAATAATTGTCGAATAATGAGTTTTGGGGGAAACAATTAAAATTAGGTTGCCTCCCCTCTTCACCAATATAATCAACTGTATTTCAGCTTTTACAGTGATCAAATCTAAATTGGCAGATGGGGTCAATCGGGTTCGGTTTATCCACTAACCTTCAAATGCATAGAAGAGAAAAGCAAATTGGTGAAGAGTAGTCAACAAAATTGGTTTTTCCAATTAATAAATACTAATTAAATAAACCACTGAATATTCGATAGCTACAGCAAACTAAAAAGCTGCCAACAAGTGTAAATCTTGTAAATGGGGTTAAAAAGCTCCGTGTTGGGGCTTGCCTGCGTTCAATCTCATTGGCCTCCACTTAGTAAGTTGGTTTTGTCGTTAAATTTAACATTTGTTCCATTCTTTTCCCTTTTTGTACCCAGTCACTCTTTTTGCTTCCCGATAATTTTACCATCGCCAATAAACTTGAAATTATCTAAAAGCGAATAGGCTAATAATTCCCGACTTGATACATTTCGTATTGCTTTGACTAAACATTGCTGTTAAAGTATTTATTTGACTAAATGAATTTAAACTTGTATGAATAAATCTATAAAACGAGCTCATCGGTTATCAGGAACTGTTATTGCATCTTTTTTGTTACTGCATCTCACCAACCATTTATTTGCCTTAGGCGGTGCTCAATTACACATAGCTGTAATGAATTTGTTCCGGTATGTCTACCGGTTTCCCCCCATTGAAATTCTTTTGTTGATATGTGTTATGTTCCAGGTGATAAGTGGTATAATACTGGTTTTTAAAAAAGAATTCTTAAGGCAACCTTCCTATGTGATAATACAAGTATTAAGCGGCTTATACCTTTCTTTTTTTATGATCTATCATGTACGCGCTGTAATGTTGGGGCGCTATCAATGGAACGTAGAAACAGATTTTTATTTTGCCGCCAGTGTAGCAAACAATTATCCATCTAAATTATTTTTTATTCCTTATTACATGCTTTCATTGGTATGCGTATTTGCACACATTGCATGTGTGCATTATCTAAAGAGAATGGAAACTATAGATAAGATGCAGGAAGCAGTAGATACAACAATCTTCAGAAAAAAATTTCAAAGAGAGACCTTAGGTATATGTATAGCCGGCGCCGTAATTACTTTTCTAATTATGATAGCTTTTACAGGTATGCTGTATGATATTAAATGAGGATTATTCTTTAAACACTTCTGCAACCTGGCAACTTGCTGAAAAAAGAGCAAAGCGTTTATTATTACAATAGGGAGGGTGTTATAATTTTTCAGTATCTCCTATCTCTAGCTTAGTAAACTTGGCAATCTTTTCATTAGAGATACCATCTTTTTTCATGGCAACTGATTGTCAATTTGTTTTGCGATTTTTTGTTCAAAATCCTCACTGTAACCAACAGTTGTGCTAGTTACTTTTCCCTTTTTATTAATCAAGTAAAACGATGGAAAAGCAGAAACCTTAAAATCATTACTTACGTTTTTTCCATTAATAAGTATAGGATATTTAATATCGTTTTTCTTAGCATAGCTCAATAAAGATTGCTCTTTATCAAATACGTTAATTGTAAGGATATTAAAATTCTTGTCTTTATATTTTAAATATAAGCGATTTAAGGCCGGTAATGAAAGTTCACAGGCAGCACATGAAATAAATGAAAAGTCCATTAAGGTGATTTTCCCCCGGAAGTTATTATTGGAAAATGATTTACTTGATAAATCCTTAAGTGACCAAATCGGCGTTGGACTACCCACTGTTAGCAATTCTAATTTTTTTTCAGGATTATAATTTAATGGCACTTTTAATAATGATAAGTCCTGGAACTTCTTTTGGTTCACATTGTAGCTGGAATAAAAATTTTCTGTAACCATTTTCGCTATAGTATTACTGGTAACATTACCTTTTCCTAATTTTCCTTGGAGATATTCCCTTGTGTAAACGGGCAGGTAATTAGCTTTGGACAGATACAAATCATAAATTTCGTAATTCGCTTTTGAATTTTTGACTGGGAATTTAATATGATAGCATAATATAGCATTAACTATCGTGTCGGGAAAATTTTTAGCAATTTCTGGTGATTTCTTTAATTGGTTTTGAATAAATGCAAGCCAAAAATAAGGGGTATTATAAGGCGCATTCTTAGCTCCCTTTTCAATTGAATAGGTCTTATTTTTTATATCTAAACTAATTAGTTCTGAACCATTGGAAAGATATTCATAGCCCATAGCGTCAGTAATATCAAAAAGTTCACCTTTTCCACCACTGGCCTTTGCTTTGATATTAAACGATGAAACATCTGCAGTGAACGGCCCCTGCTGCCTACAAAGCTGAACATAGTTCATGTTTGTATAAGTTGAAATCCGTTCTACAGCTTGTTTTAAAATAACAGACTGCGATTGAGCGTTAAAACATGTCAATCCTAATATTAAAAATAATATAGCAGATAAATTTCGCATAAGAATGTGCCTGATTAGTGGTTATAATACCGTCTAAATAACAGTAATATCAAATGTGTAATCTAATCAAATTATCTTAAACCTCATTAAAACATATAAAAGGCACTTATAGCTGACAATGATTTTATATAATTTTTTATGACTGTGATGTACAGTTAATAGTTTATCCGAGTTCTGCAACTTGATTGGTGTTTATTTGACATTAAAACTCCGTGCCTTCTACTATTACAGTATTCTAAAATATGATTAATGAGTTTATCATATGGACAATTGTACCCCGATTTTCGGGATAGAACGATCAAAATTCGGGATATATCCGTTGCCATTTTCCAAGATTAGCACTTAGATTTACTTCAATGCTTGATGTTAAGCAGGAGTAAAAATCAACAAAATGAAAAATGTAACAAAATTTGCAATTGCGGCAATTGCTGTAGTAGGAATTGGTTTCGCAAGTGTTTCGGCCTTTGCTGTTACCAGAGTTTACGGAACGAGCTATCACGATGGTAAAATTCATTCCTGCGAAGGAGCAGCAAGCAATTGCTCATATGAGGCACCAGCAAATTAATTTAATTTCCGTTAAGTGGCATTGGGCCAACCACCAATGCTACTTAATTTTTATAACTGATCTTCAATGAGAAAAAACCATATCATTGTTTTTACTTTTTTAATTGAGTTATGTCTCGCAATATGCTCTTGCAGGCAAAAGGTAAATATTCCCAGTACTAAAATTACAACGCTGTCCCATGAAAGTTTTGAAGTACATGATAGTCTCAAAGTTTACAATGATAGCATATCATTCGAATATTTTGTTACCGACCGATGGCCTCAAAATCAGCTTCTTGGCTTTCAGCTACCCATTCTTAACCTTTCAGTTATTGATACGCTAGGGAACATTAGACAAGAAATTTCCCGAGCAGGCCTAAAAGAGCAACAATTTAGGGCTCAATTTATAGATGCCAAGTGGTTCAATGGCAGGATGTACGTTCTCGCTCAAGGGAATTACTTTTCATTATCAATATACGATAAAGACCTAAAATTTATAAAAAAAATACATTTAAGTGATATTATGGGGGACAACTATGCCCCTGTTAAAACGTGTTCATTTGCTATTTTAAAAGGCTCGAACGGAAATATTAGAGTTTTTGTAAGTAGCGGTGATAAAAGGTACAATTTTTACACTAGTAAATATTACAAAAAAGCCTACGGCTTGATGACATTTGAACTTGATTCCCAAGATCAAATTGTAAATACTAGCAACGAGTTAAGATTACGCGACTTTCAAACTATTGAAAATGCCCTTTCAACAAATAGGCGAAATTGGAATACTCCCAACGTGATGTTCGCCTGCAATGATACTTTATTATATGTCAAGCCGGTTTTTGACAACAATATTTATGTTTACAATAATACTACTTTCAATTTACTAAAAATTTTCACCCTTCCTATTCCAGCGAATAGTGAGTCTAATTACACTTTACCGTTTGATCTAGAACTAAAATACAACAGCGACACGCAGGCGCAAGTAAAAATCCAGTATACAAATATAAAATATGTGGACTTTAAGTATTCTAAGGGGAGTCTCTATCTTATGTTTATTTTGCCAGTTCCTCTCAAAAGTCTTCCCAAAAACCCCAACGATGTAGGCTCACTAAAACTTAATTCAACTATCTATAAAATTAACTTGGCTGATAAAAGAATTAAAAGCTATACGTTTAACTCAAAATATAATCCCTATAGTTTTTATCTGAAAGAACCATACTTGTTACTCGGAAGTGATTCTGAACTTACCGATTCACCCTACCTCTACTCTATAAAATTGAACTGATATGAAAAAGTATTATCTTACATTACTTGCGCTAATGTTTTTTTCGATTTCGCTATTTGCTCAACAGGAGCAAAGTAAAAAAAACGTTATTACGCTACTGAAGCAATTTAGTGTACCACTAAATCCGTCATATAACTACTATTTCATATCAGAAGTAGATTGCAGTACATGTGTAGAAAAGCTTTTAAATCAGGTAATCGCTAAACAAGACAAAAAGTCCTTGTATCTAATCTATTACACATCATCCAAGAAAAGAATAGCATTTAGTTCAACGGTATTCAAGGATTTTATATTGAAGAGCCACTTTTACCTTGCTAAAGATGCCTCTTTAGACGAGCAGTTAAATAAAAGCCTTACTATTGGAAGGGGCCCATATTTTTTTAATGTTTCTGGAAACACACTTGTTAACCTAAAATCCTATAGTTTAGACTAATCAACATTAAATCAATACATTATGCTGAATCACTATTTTAAATTCTTTTTTCGCTATTTTAAAAGAAATAGCTTGCTCTCAAGTATTAATATTTTGAGTCTATGTATTGGTATAGTTTCCTGTATCTTCATAACACTATTTATTTTAAATGAATATTCATATGATAGTTTTCATAGCAATGCAAAAAACATAGTAAAAGTATACGGTCAATTCAAAAACACAGATGGGACAGATGAGTTTTTGTCTAGATTCACGAAAGATTTTACAACAAACGTTCAATCCCAAAATCCTGAAATCATAAATACGGCTCGGATAAGAACCGGTAAAAAGATTGTACTGTATTCAGATAAGAATTACATGTTTAATGAGGAGAACTATTTAATAACAGGAAGTAGTTTTTTCAAAATTTTCACTTTCCCTTTTATAAGAGGAAATTCAGCACATGCACTCGATGAGCCTAACACGGTTATAATTACTGATCGGTTGGCTAAAAAGTACTTTAATACAGATGATGTAATTGGAAAGACACTGACCTGCAATGATACTGTATTGTTAAAAATCACAGGGGTGGTTAAACCGGCTCCTTTTAACTCTTCAATTAATTTTGATCTATTATTATCCGAAGTAAGCAATGAGAAATTAGTAAAAAATGACAAAGCTGGTCATGCGAACGCTAGAAATAGTTTGGACACCTATGATACATACTTCTTACTTCAGAATGAAAATTCCGCAAAAACGCTGACAAAAAATATAAATGAACAATTTAAAGGGAACGTTATTTTTGGAAGTAAAATACGCTACACTTTAATACCACTTACAAAGATGTTCCTCAACGCGCCCGATGGAGATACGTCTCGGCGCAAGAACATCTATATTTTTATAGCGATTGGAATTATAGTGCTTGTGCTATCAGTTATTAACTATCTCAATCTTACCATTTCGTTTTCATACAAACGGATTCGCGAGGCGACTATACGAAGGTTATTGGGGTCGAGCAACATGCAACTCGCAAAGCAGTTTATCATGGAATCGCTATTGTTGTTTGGAGGATCACTCGCTATTAGTATATTATTGTTTCTTTGCTTGGGAAAGTACCTGTATCATATTCTTGGGATTGAATTGGGGGACTCTGTTTCGTTATATTCGCTGGCCTTCGTGGTGATGGTCGTGTTACTAGTTATAGGACTATTAAGTTCAAGTTTGTTTTTCATCAACTACCTGATAAAATCCACTTTTGTTAATACAGGCAGTATCGTATTCAGTCAAAATAAGACTTTAAAAAAACAGCGGTTACTTACGGTATTTCAATTTTTCATTTCGCAAACCCTCATAATATGTAGCTTAATCGCAAGTAATCAATTACAATTTATTCGACACAAAGATATAGGGTTCAATAAAGATAATGTAATGGTTATTCCTCTTGATCCATCAATGATTAATTCTTATAAAGCCTTTAAGAATGAGATTGCGCAGCAATCTGGTGTAGAAAGTGTAGCTGCTTCGACATTAAAGGTTTTCAAAAATGGCCCTAATGGCATACGAGTTAAAAAGCAAGTATCCAATGACTTACAAGACATTCAAATTATGACTGTTGATGAGAACTTTTTTAAAACGCTGGCTTTAAAATGGGATATCAAACCATCAGGAGATGCATTGTTAACAAAACCGTTAACTATGCTATTAAATGAATCCGCGATGAGGCAACTTAATATTACTAAAGCGACTCTTAATGATCCAATCAACCTCGATGGGGATCAATACACAGTAACAGGAGTCATAAAGGATTTCAATATTAGTTCGCTAAAAAATAAGATAGAGCCTTTGATAATTACAGTGGACGCCGATTCTCTGAAAGAATTTGCTAAATATTCCGGTGGTCTCTACGTTCACTTCAACGGCAACACCAATATCAACACTCAAATTAATGTAATTCAGTCTATTTTTAAGAAATACCAAATAGCTAAGCCATTTGAATATTATTTTGTGGATTCAGAATATAATCAACTGTATTCTACAGAAGACAAAGTGTCCGAGCTTTTCAAGGTATTCACTTTTATATCAATCAGCTTGGCGTGCCTGGGTTTGTTTGCATTAATCACGTTCACTGCTAAAAATAAATTAAGGGAAATAAGTATTAGAAAAGTATTGGGCGCATCAATCTCTTCAATTATTTTTTTTGTTTCAAAAGACATAATTTTAGTAATGATTTTGGGAATATCTTTAGCTTGGCCGCTTTCTTATTGGATCATAAATGATTGGCTAAAGGATTTCGCATTTCGAGTTGATATTAAAATTTCAACTTTTATTCTGGCAAGTGTTCTAATGGCGGTAATAACAGTTATCACAGTTGGATATCAATTAATCCGGGCATCTTTAATTAATCCCGTCAAAATATTGAAAAATGATTAATATTAAAAAGGATCGATGGTTTTCATTATTTAACTATAGCAAAGAGACGACATAAGCACAGAAGAGATCGAAGTCGTTATCCAGATAGATGTATCAAGTTTTATTTAAGCGCACTTACACCTATATCCAACTTGCTCCCGACATAACTCCTATGGAACTGAAGCTGAAAATCCACAATATAAAAAAAAACAACCGCTGCTCAGGTAATGAACAGCGGTTGTTTTTTTGTAAAAATTGTTATTAGTATATAGTAAGCGGTAATTAGTGAAACGTACTATAGCATTTCAAACGAAGCCATCAGCTTCGTTTTCCACACTGTTATTTAGAAGCTTACTTTAAACAATGAATCATGGAAATGAGGTATACAAAAGTAGCCAAAAGGTCTTTTGTAGTTTTCGTTAACGTATTAAGAAATCAGGTCTCAATTTTTTGTCTGGATTTGAATACAAAGCAACTCCAACTCAGGTATCTACTCCGAAAGAAAATTATTTAATCTGAAATAATGGAACTTATTGTAAGTTGTCGTCCCAATTGCTGTTTAATTTCCCTATGGGCGTACTATAGATTCAAATTTAAATGATTTTTGGCAATATAAAGCCCCTGTGAAAGTAGCTAAGTTAATCCTGAATTAAAACCTTTCTATCCTGAAAACTCCCCGTTTTGTTGTATCCTTTCAAATGACAATAAGATAAATTATTCCTTTGGCGTGTGGATACCTTAGAATGCCGAAAGCTATGAATGTGAAACTTAAATTGTTGGATATTGCGCTTTGCAGAACACCTGCGTTTGGTGTGGATGACTTGCAGGAAAAAAATGTAAAAGAATTAAAAGAGATGATCTTATATGCCTCGTCTTCCTTTTCCAAAATTATTCAAGATCTCGACAGTGATGAAATGAGTCACCTTTCTGAAAAAATAAAATTTTCCATTTGGAAATATTTTAACAGAGCCAGATACAGGGCAACGCCGTACGGGCGTTTTGCAGCATTTTCCCTTTTACCCGTACTAAATGAAGAAAACTTACCGCCAACGTTGAATTCGGAAATGTCGTCCCATCAATTTATTGACTGGACTGAAAAAGACGATATTATAAAGTCATCTACAACGCTTCACAAAGATTCTAACTGGTTTCAAATAAATACCACTATTTATAAATTTGGCAATGATTATCGCTATCTCCGTATGAAAGATGGAGTATTTGAAATTGCGACTATCGATAGTTTTCCAGAGCTTACCTTTCTATTATTTCTTTGCCGCAAAAAAACTTCCAAAGAAATATTATATCTTGAAATGGAACGTAAATTTCAGTTGCATAGGCGCGCTATTGACGGCCTACTTTTGCAAATGATATCGCTACAGATATTACTAACAGATAAGTGCCCGAACATAACAGGCGAAGATTATTTTGTTAGAACAGATATTAAAAAGAAATCAAATCCAGGAACTACTTACATTATAGCCGAAAGAAAGATATCCTCTGGCGGACTCGACAGTAGAAAGCTTCAACATGTTCCAGAATTAATAGGCTTCCTTTCTAAATATCTACCAACAAATACAAACCCCTCTTTAAAAGACTTTCGTTCAGCATTCTTAAAGAAATTTGATCAAAGAGCTATTCCGCTAACAATAGCTATGGATATCGAAGCTGGGGTTGGCTATAATAATCTCGGCGAACAAATGGTCGACAATGGATTTGCTGACTTCATAAACATGTCAGAAAAAAAAGCGGGCGCATATAGGGAAATACCATACACTGATTTGCATAAATTCCTGATAGACAATCTAATGAAAGGGGGTGTAATCAAGTTAGAAGAATTTGACGGTTGGCAAAGTGAATATTCGATTTTGCCAAATACATTAAGTGTCTTATTCCACTTATGGCATGGCCAACCTGTTTTACAACACATTGGAGGATGTACAGCAAATACATTACTTGGTCGATTTACCATTGCGAGCAAAGAACTGGAGGAATTTGGTCAAAAAATTGCAAGTTTAGAAGAGTTGTCCAATCCAGACGTATTATTCTTCGACATTGCGTACCATGCCGAAAAAGAAATTGACAATGTTAATCGTAGAAAGCAATTATACAAATATGAATTACCTATACTGAATTGGTCATGTAGTTCCTCACCTCTTCATTTAGATGATATCTTAGTTGCTGTCAGAGGAAAAGAAATTCTTCTTTGGTCAAAAAAATACCAAAAGAGAATGGTTCCCCGCATTTCGTCAGCTTATAATTATAACCGTTCCGACCTCGCTGTATTTCGGTTTCTTAGTGATATTCAGCATTATCAGATTAGATCAGACCTCAGTTTTAAAGTGCATCACTTTTTCCCTGATCTTAGCTTTTATCCACGTGTTATGTTTAAAGGTATAGTAGTGTCGCCGGCAATGTGGAAATTACCTCAAGAAATTATAAATATTGCCAGAACAGGAACGCTAGAAGATGGAAAAACGGCATTAATTACTTGGCTTCATAGAGAGGGTATTGATTTTCTTTTTAAATCCGGGCATGCAGATCAAATGTTATGTTTTAATCCTTGTATTGATATTGACAGAGTGGCCTTTATTCTTCACTGCCGTCAAAACGCAGGTAAGGCTATATATATTTTAGAGGCTCTGGTTGCAAATGAAGATAATTTGCAGGGTAACGATGGGAAAAAATATATCGCAGAGATCATTGCTAGTTATAGCCATCAGAATCGGGTTTATGAACCTCTCGAATTAAAAGATTTTGATATTACTAATGAAACCCCTGACGAGCGATTTATTTTCCCCGGAGAGGACTGGTTGTATTTTGAGTTATATTGTCATCCTATCACGGTAAATCGCATATTAATTAAGCAAATCGCTGAGTTTTTAAAGGCAAACAAAGGCAAGATCGTAAAATGGTTTTTTATTAGGTATGACGATCCCAAGCCGCATATTCGTCTGAGGTTGAATTTAAAGGACGCAACCGATGGTTATACATTAATTAGTCAACTGAAATCATTATTAGAATTTGAATGTAAAAATGGTATAATCTCAGAAATACAGATTAAAACATATATCCGCGAGATAGAACGCTATAAACCCTTTCGTATGGAATTGATTGAAAATCTTTTTTTTGCTGATAGCAAATTCATCTTAAGGATTTTGTCAAGAACAGTAAGCATGAAGGAACTTTATGCTGCGGTTCTGATGATGATGCAAAGCCTAATTGCTTTAGTTTTTGGCGATATTCATCTCCAATTATCCTTTTCTAAAAGCATTGCGGATCAATTTAGTAAGGAAATGGACATGAATCATGGAAGTTTTAAAAAGATAAATCTTCGATTTAAAGAACTGACAACAAGTTTAAACCTGGATCGTATTTTTAATGTATTTAGATTGCCCGTTTATTTAACAAAGACATTTTTAGATGTAGTAAGCAATTGTGACGATAAAGATGCAAAAAAGAAACTATTAACAGACATAATCCACTTGCATATAAATAGGCTGTTGGATTCGGATCAACGGATTCACGAGGCTGTCCTATATCATTATCTTTTTAAGATTTTATCGCGCCGTGCGAACTTAATTGTTCCAAAGGAACACTAAGATGTAGCTTAAAAAGACCTGCATTATCTGTATAGTAATCAAATTTCACGTCATTGCCATAGGCATATCTTAATCTTTTTTCAATATTCTTCAATCCCGTATTTGAAACAGCATTTAATTTCAACGGTTTGTGATTTACCAAGTTACTAGTCGTTATGTGAAAGAATTGGCTTTCGACATATAAATTTACGATGGCTTCATGTTTATCTTCGTTTAGATTCCCATGCTTTAAGATATTTTCTATTAAGGTTAACAGTACTAGTGGGATTATCTGAATCGTCCGCACATCTTTGTTATAATTAATTCGAAATCCTAATGGATGATTTTTTCTCATCTGGCTTAAATAAAGGAGGTTTTCTGCTTGCTCGATTTCGTCGCCCAAAGCAATAAATTCGCCCATTTTGTCAGCGTCTATTGCATACCTCATCATATCCGTTAAAACAATAACGGCATCAGCCGCAACCGGCGATGAGGCATCAATATTGTGATATATAAAATCCAGCGTATTAAACAGGAAATGCGGGTTTATTTGTGCTTTTAAGAATGCATTTTGAGCCTTAGTTAATTCCTGTTCGGCTTTTTGGCTGTTTATGATATCCTTTAAATGCTGCTGTTCTAATTCGTTCGTTTTTCTTTTTTCTTTATTGTAGGTCATTAAAAAATAATAGCCGGTGGCGAAACCCCAGAAATAGACACACCGGTATAATACTTTGAGACTATATAGATAAGTTAATTCTAGGGGCACTGGGCTATGTATGATGTCAATTCTGATCAGCCACTTATCGATAAAAAAGTCCGTTAAAATAAATAAGCTGACTTCCACAATCAAAACAAATGGGAGCTTCCAGAAAGCTGCTTTTTTTTCTTTCAATGACCATGGCAGCACAAAGTCAGCATGTAGATAAAAGAGTAAAAGAATTGCTATGTAATGTAGAGCATATGTGAGAGGGTGTCCGAAAACGTTAAATACTAAACCAATGACTACGGTCTCATAAAAAATGAATAAGGTCCAAATTAACAAGTGTATTTTGTACCTACCAATCCATTTTAAGAAAATCAATTTCATGAAAATCCCCCTATATATATAGTAATATTACAGTTTCGTATGACGTAATTTCTTGACATTGTTTTTTCGCTTAAGTTTCACAAAAAAAAGATGAAAAACAAAAGTTTTAAAATTAACGACACTACACTATATGTGTACAGAAAAAAACCGAATTCGAAACCCATGAGTGAAACCGGCCCACCGACAGAACCAACAACAACAATGATAACCATCACGAAAACGGGAGTTTTTCATACCGTTCAACCAGGTTAGTAAGGGTTTTACAAAGCCAGGGAATTATCTTTTACGCCCTGGCTTTATTAGTTTTTCGTTTAAAAATGCCATGAAATCCTTACGGTAATACTCTCCAACAGTAATTTTCAGCCCATTGACCATTTTTATTGTATTGCCATCAATTGATTCAATATGGGTCTTTCCCACAATATAACTTCGCTGAAATTGAACAAAATCAGGCAACTGGTTAAATATCTTTGATATTTCGGTTAAGGACATGTAAGTGAGAATTTTTTTTGTTAAGGTATGGATTAGTACATAATTCAGCTTACTTTCGACCGCCACCACCTCTAAATATCTGATTTTAACAATTTTTAATTGTTCGTCTTTATTCTTTATAAAAAAGAAGTCATTATCTATTTTTTCTACGGCCGTCACTTCGTCATGTCCAGGAAGTAATTTCGCGATAGTTCCCGCAAACTTTGAAAATGTATAAGGCTTTAAAAGATAAGCCTCAGCACCTACTTCATAGGCGTCATAACCATATTGCCTGTATGCAGTGGAAAATACTAATTTTTTTGTCTTTTTTCTGATTTCTTTTGATAGTTCAATACCAGTTATTTTCGGCATGTCAATGTCAAGTACGATTAAATCCACCATGTCACCGGAAACTATTTCCATCAAGGCTTCCAAGGGATCTGTATAAGATTTAATTAGTCGTAAACTTGGTACTAAACTGATATAATTTTTAAGCCAATCGATAGCAAAGGGTTCATCGTCAATAATTATACATTGATAGTTTTCCATATTAAATGATTAAATTAAGTGTCCTTTTACGCTAATTGTAGCACTCGTTCCTCGAAGAGCGAATCTTAATGAAACGGGGTATCTCACTAAGACAGATCATAACAGTTGTTGGTAAGCTAAGAATAAGCTAATAAAGAAAATCCGCAGTTCCATGGAGAAAATATAACTGTCTAGACAACAAATACGCTTGAAATGTATTTTATATCTAATTTCAAGAATTATTTATTTAATGCTAGTATTAGATTAAGATTTAAACGAGAAATACCAGGAAATATATTTGGAGAGAGTTAATAACAATAATTTTTTTGATTAAGCTCGATCATTTCATAATTCCGATTGAGCACAAATTTTTACAACTAGTGGCTTGAAATTTTTATCAGATATTTAGCCTATTCTATTGTAACAGGCAAGTTACTTCGGCCGTTTTTCAAGTATATTCATTATTATTTACTTTGCTTTTACCAAATTTACCTACTGTTTTTTGTCAAAGAAATACATAATTTTAATTAGGTCATTATGTTAAACTGCATTATCGTCGACGACGAACAATTTTCCATTGAAGCAATACGAAAATATATCGATATGCTTCCTAAATTGAATATTGTAGGAATTTATACAAACCCCCAAACAGCACTCGAAGAGGTTAGCCTAGATAGTAAAATTGATATCTTATTTATGGATATCGATATGCCTTTAATTTCCGGCTTAGAATTGGCAAAAGCTTTGAGGTCCAAAACCCAGAAATTGATTTTTACAACTGCACATTCTAAATATGCATTCGATGCTTTTGAGGCCGAAGGCGATGCATATTTATTGAAACCCTTCACTTTTGGTAAATTCTCAACGACGATAAATCGTTTATTTCCAACTGAAGTATTGAAAACTACTGAAGTAAATTTGGAAACTAATCAAGAAGATAACTTTTTCTTAGTTAAAAATAAAGAGGAAAATTTACGCATCGTTAAAGTAATGTATAAAGATGTAATTGCTTTCGAAAGCGCGCAAAACTATGTTAAGATATATTTGGTAAATAACAAGATTCTAACTGCCTATTTGAGCATAAAAGATATTGTAGAAATATTAGGATCAAGGGAAGGTTTTAAACAGTTTCACAGAGCTTTTATCATTTCAATAGACAACATCAATTATATTGAAGGTAATACTATCAAAATGCTGAATAACTTAGCTTTCACAGTAGGTGAAAGTTACCGAGAGAGCTTTAATGTTTTCCTTTCTAATAAGCTTTTAAGGACGTTAAGGAAAAGATAGTTTAGTTCTCCAATAGAATATTCACTTGATTGATCCCTGATCAAATGCCCTCATGCCGCTGCTAAAGGAGCCCGCAAGCCACATCAAATTAATTGTAATAGCCACTATTTGATCTGACAGTTGGGTTGTTTTATAAGTTGTCAGATGTGATTTGTGAATATAGCTTTTTCTCTTCTAAATGCATCGAC
>NZ_JACHCR010000011.1 GCF_014205845.1 Mucilaginibacter cryoferens | reverse complement strand
GTTTTTGATGATCTTTGCTTGGGTTGTCATAATACTAATCTCTGTTACGTGTTTTAAATTATCGTAACTGTCAGATTAAATTGTGACTATCTCATTTTAGCAGTGATACGTCCGCTCAACCCTGTGTCAATTTGTGGCTCACCGGGATTGTTGGGATCTTCGGCTGCCTGTATTGCACAGATATTGGCGTTCCCACTACAAGATGGACTACCTGACAGTTCAACATAATTGCTTGGGGAGGTTACACTTCCGCTGCCATCATACTGCCAGTACGGATTGGCCAGCGTCTTTTTTTCGGGGGCTTTCATAGCGACTGCCGCACCGACTCCTAAAATAATTGTAAGCATGGCTACTGTAGCCACAACTTTGTTTTTGAACAGTTTAATGTTCATAATGGGTGAACTTTTTATAATAGCAAAAAAGGGCTCCAAAAACTTTATATTCGTATAGTTATGTGACGTTTTGCCTTTAGGCAGGCCTCACCGGAAACTTTTGCGCCCTGGGTGCTGCTGTTTCCATTTGCCCGAATAGCCCGGCACGGCTATTCGGGTTTTTCGTGAATACAGCCTCTTTACGGTCATGGGTGCTGGTTTGGGTAACTCTCTTTCGGACGTAAGCATGATTAAAAAGAGGCCGGATGTTGATGGTGTAAAACCACAGACATGCCGCCATGTACCTCCGGATAAAACGGATGCAAAGCGCTGCCATAGCGGCCAGCATGACCTTTGAGTTATAATCCTCTGCCATGTCCCTGATCTTTGTTGCATCAAACATTTTCATCCTGTACATTTTCCTTTATTGTGCTTAAACTTCACTGACACAGCCCAGGTGCCACCTGCCCTCAACTTCGGCACTTTATCGATGTTACCTTCGTCCTTTGCATTAGTTCCGGTGTTACTCTTACCAGTACCGGCCCGATTTCTACAAGGATGACTTTATCACTCAGGGGTTGTCATCCTTTTTACTAATGCTTTTACGCCTCTGGAATAGGCGCACAGCTCCCGGTACTCCCCTTACATTTCTTTGGCAATCATTTTTACCTGATCGCCTGCTATAAATTTCGGCATCTGTTTTTTAACTGAGAAGCAAAAAACAGACGAAATTCAGGTAGTTTTAAGCAAAAAAAGGTGTGTGTTTTGCCGGTTAGTCGTTTTGGAAATCACAATTTTCAAAGAAAAGCAGCTTTATTGATGGCCTGAAGGGGGATAACCAAAGAATTTCCTGAATTGGATGCTAAAACTGTGCATATCCTTATAACCGACCGCTCCGTATACTTCAATGACATCTTTTTTATCTTTTGCAAGCATCCGTTTAGCATGCTGCATCCGCACTTTGGTCAGGTACAAATGAGGTGTTATATTAAACTCCTTTTTGAAATTTTCGATCAGTGTTTTTTCTGTAATATTGAATTGCCCGATCAGCTTTTGATTATTGAGTTCAATATCAATATACTTTTCTTCCAGGTAATCCCTTATGCGGTATATAGGGTGAGATAGTTTGATTTGTACGAGTTTTTGATATTCGGCAATGATCTTTTTCAGGATGCGGGATTGCGCTGATTCAAGATCATTTTTTGCTGTTTCCTCCAGGTTAAATAGCGCCAGCAGGTCATCGGAGATTTTCTTATTCATCACACAAGAGGGCATGTGTCCATATAAAACTTCATGATCATCCATTTTTCCCACGAATGGGTTTAGCCCAAGATGGTTGTTTATTTTCATTTGTAACCACCTGGGCCGTAACGTAAAGCAGCATGTGCGGTGTATCCCGGCAGGTAAATGGTAAAAATATTCCGCCGGTTCATTATAGGTCGCATAGCAAATACCTTTCCCTGCTTGCGCTATCGGCTGGTGATCAGAAGTGAAAAAAGCAATTTTCCCATGTAGCATAAAGAACTGGAACAGGCTTGGCTTATCCACCGAAAAACTTGCGTGGAGATCGGTATGCAGTTTAAATTCGATTACTTCCATGAAATAAAGAATATGGCTGTAATGCTGGCAAATAACAACCCCTTCCGGCAGTTCAATCAACTCGGCGTTGGCATAAGATATTGGATATTTGCAGTCATCCGGCAGGTTCCCGGTAATATTTTTACCAGGCAACCCGGCAGAAGAAAAATTAAGTGTGATAGGGTTTTTCATAAGGTTGTTAAAAAAATGGCTGCCTCCTATCAATTTTCAGAGCCGCCTTAAATGTGTTTAACCATAAATAATTTAATATTCCAATAGCTTATTTAATTAAGTACTAAATAAGCCGCTTAATCTCGGCGTTCTTTTTATTCAAAAGTGTGACATGCGTAAATATTTTTTCCCTGGCCGAATAAACTCATTTTTTACATGCGCAAACAGTGGTGAAAGGGTGGTGACTTTTGGGGGCGAAAAGGGAGCAAAAACCCTATAATTCGCCTGATTATCACTTCAACTCCCGCAATTATTGCATAAATCGGCTCTTTTGGGGTTCCTCGCGATGAAAAAAAGTAAAAAATAGTTACTACCCTTTACCCCTGTAAAAAATTTCTTCTCTCTATGACAGCAGTTTCATCAGAACCGAACCATTTATTCTGATATGTGTCGGGAGAATCTTCCGGCGAAGTATCCTTTTAATTTTCTCCTACTTATCTGTTTCCTTATTTCAGATGATCGTGCACTTATCTTATCTATCCTTTTCTTTGCAATTTTTAGCTAAAGCGTTAACACTGTATTTTATCAGATTAAAGTTATGCTCCTGAAAATCTTTTATCAATCGATTACATTACAAAATGAGTTGATCTACATTACAAAAAAGGTCGTTCTACCTTAATAAATGGATTGATATACATCACATATGAAGTTGCTTTACCTACCCTTTCTTCGCAGTTTTTAGGTAAAACGTGAGTTTTACCCCATCGGGTTAAAGTTATAGTATGGATGTCTTTTGTCAATAAACAATGGTTCAGAACGTACTTAACAAATGATAAAATCGACATTACCAATTGTTAATTGATCGATTAACAATTGGGTTGACTTATTACTTTTCTTATTCGCCGAATATTTTTGCACTTTTTATCATCCCATTATTGGCTACCTGAATATTGTGTGTTGACAGAAACCCTACAGAAAAAGTCGCTCCTAATACCCATAGTATTCAGGACACATTAATACAAAGTACTTTCCGTTTACAGCATAAATTTCATCAGCTTAACCGGTATATGCTAAACGTTTATCGAGTAATTTAAAACTATAAGTTTTAGGATTTGTCACTGAGAAGGGTGTAACAATGCTAATTCATCAGGCCTTGTTATTTGAAAATCTGAATGGTAAAAGAGTGTGCACTGGAAACAATAAGCATCCGGTTTGTTCGCGGGAGGACTTTAACTTCTATATTCACCAGATCCGCGAAGATAGCCCACGCCGGAGTAACACGTCAAGGTAATACAGGCGGGCCGCTTTGTCCGCTTTTCAGCGGCTGACCCGCCCTTGACATGTTATCCGGCTCCCTCTCTTGCTTACATGGTAAAAAAGGAATGGTGGGTTCAGTTGGTTGACTTTTAAGGGTAAAAATCGTTATTTTAGGTGGTGTATATTATGGAGATGTTCACCACCGGAATATTCCTGAATTTAAAATAGGGCATACAAAAATGTTGACCAATCAACTTGGATATGTTCAACAGAATGAAAATCTATTTTTTAATAGTGATAAATGTATCGAACTTTAAATTATGCATTTGGAAGCCCGTGAGGATTGGGATGGTAGCGAAGCATGACCTGATAGCAATTGTGTCAGATGCTAAAAAAACTAAAATCGGACTTTTCAGTCATGGTTACTTTGTAACTATACTCGCTGGCTATGTGGCAATTGCCCCTATATCGCCCCAATGAGGTTTCTTTTGCCCCTATACAAGGTGTAATATTACCTGAGTAAACAAGCAGTCACAAAAGCGGCTGCTTGTTTATCAATGACTGCTCTAAATGTTGGGTATTTAAAAGAAACTTTGTATATTTACTTTTTGTGTAACGATAAGACCCATTTTTTAGGTCTTATAATGACACTCGAAGTAATATGGCACATAGCGTTTATATATCATCCAACCTCACACAGCAACAACTTGAATTTATGAAGTTGCTGGATGATTATGAAATTGAGCTATTTCAGTTTGATGAAATTGAAAGTCAAATCAATAGAAAGTTTGATAACCTCAATGAGGTTCTTGAGAACTTAGTTCATAAAGAACTGCTTTCCCGGATAGAGCGAGGTAAGTTTTGCAAAGTTAATTTCCGTGATGAAAATGTGATCGGTACGTTTGTGGTAAAAAACAGCGCGGTAGCTTATTGGTCAGCCCTAAATTTACACGGATTAACTGAACAATTTTCTAATACAATATTTATTCAGACCATACATAGAAAGACTGATAAAACCCTTTTAGGAACCCCTTATAAATTTGTCACTATAAATGCTGGTAAGCGTGCCGGTATTATGTACAACGGCTACGGAAATACAAAATATCCTATAACGGATGTTGAAAAAACCATCATAGATTGTTTCGATCAACCACAATATTCAGGTGGTTATGCTGAATTAATAAGGGCTTTATCCCAGGCAGAAATTACTGCTGATAAAATGATCAATTATTGCAAATCAGTTGGCAATACTGCCGCGACGAAAAGGATAGGTTTTTTGGTCGATTTATTTGAAAAGCCATCGATGGATAAATTTATTGATTTCGCTAAAGCGCAGATAAATGATAAGTATAACCTTTTTGATCCGCAGGGAACAGAGAAAGGTGAATTTATAGCAGAGTGGAAATTGAGGTTGAATATCAGCAAAGATGAATTGCTTAACCTATCAGACAAACAATATTAATGATACTAAAGAAGGAAATAAAGAAAATTGCACTGCAAGAGAATGTCTCCCGTAGTACGGTAGATAAGGATTGGGTATTAGGTCATTTTATTGATGCCATATTCTCCATTCCATTATGCCGGGATAGTCTTGTATTTAAAGGAGGAACCTGTTTGAAAAAGTGTTATATACCTGATTACCGATTTTCAGAAGACCTCGACTTTACTTCTGTAAACCCTGACTTTGTATTAGACCGGGAATTATTACAGGAAATAACCGAACTGATAACACAACGCACAGAAATTCCTTTATTTATTGATTCTATAAAAGAATTGAAGCATAAGGACATGCCTACTGGCTATGCAGCGATCATTAAGTTTTGGGGCGCTGATCATTTAAAGAACCAGGCACCACCTCCTCCGGAAAGGTGGGCAACAAGTGTGAAAATAGAGATTATTCTTTATGAAAAAATGTTATTCCCGATTAACTTACGGCCCATAACACATGCGTATTCTGATAAACTGGCCTTAGCGGATCAAACTATCCCCAGTTATGATTTGAAAGAGGTAATGTCGGAGAAATTGAGAGCGTTAATACAGCGCTCTTATTCTGCCCCGAGGGATTACTTTGATATATGGTATCTATCAAAAAAGCTTAAGGAAATTGAATGGCCGGTAATAGTAACTGCATTTCATGAGAAAATGAAGTTTAAAAAATTGGAGTTTACCGGCATAGATCAATTTATAAATGATGATGTTGATAAAAAACTTACCGGTGCTTGGAAAAATAGCCTTGCACATCAAATACCGCATGAACAGTTGCCGCCTTACAGTCAGGTGAAAGAAGAGTTATCTTTATTGTTTGAAAGAATATTTAATATCAATTGAGGCCAAGCGGCTGCGGCAGGTGGCTTCATTACACCACGCGCTATCGCGCCGGGTTCCATTCCGCCGCCAGCCTCGCCGCCGCGCACGCAGGAATGAAATTCGCTATCGCTCATAACATACCTGCTGAAGGAGGTCACCAATAGATAAATTAAATGATAATTTATCTTGCAATTATTTAACTGTTATTTGCCCATTCATTAGCATGGGTAAAAGCCAGTCACGAAGTTGGGTAAGTTGTTGATTCTCTTTAATTATTCTATTTTTTTGTTTTTCTACATTTATTACAATGTCTTTAAACCTTGATAACAATTCATTGTTTGGTATTTCTGTCCAATACGATAAGACCCCTTCGATATTTAATCATAGAATACTTGTACCTGTGGAGTACCCTGAAATGTAACGATGAAAGTATTCGGTATTAAACAGTTTATAAAGATAAAATTTCAAGTCCTTTTCATTGACGTTAATTGTTGTTACGTGATGAGATGATATAATTTCAGTTTTGAAAATGTCTGGCACTAAAAAAGTTTTTACTATAATGTCCTTTTGTGGATCTAAAGCTGTCTGCTGAGTGTTACACATCACTAAATCATAGGGCTTTATTCACAACATCCGCGAATGTAACCCACCGCCGGGATAAAAATAAAGGCCATGCAGAGCGGGCCATTGTGTTTTGTTTTTCAGCGATGGGTGTCCAGCCTTGACTATTTAACTCGCGCTGGTTGCTTACGTAGTGAATAAGGTGTGCTTGTTGTTGGTGTTTAACCAAGTAAATACTTAACCAAACAAAACGGACTAACCCTGACTAGGGGAGTTTTTTTGATTGGATAACAAAGTGAGGGTAAAATTATTACGTTCTTGTAATAAAGTGAGGGTAAAATATCGCCGACAAACCGAATTTTAGCTTTTTATATCTTCAAACTTTCGGCAGTAACTTAAGTTTACTGCCGAAAGTTTGCAATTTTTTAATTGTTGTGACTGAATACATAGGCTAACCTGCGACTAGTTAAACAATGAATTAATTCTGTAATAGTAATTTACTTGAATATGTCCGCTGGTTTATTTTTATTCACATACTGGTACTGAGAGTACCAGTATGTGATTTTTTTTAAACCAACCGATAGTCCCGATAGGGTATAATTAGGATATTAATAGAAAATATAATCCCGATAGGGTATAGTTAATAAACTTTATTTATATTTGTACCCGAAAGGGTATAAATATGTTGTCGGAGTATTTGAAGAAAAAAAGGAAATTACTAAATCTCACACAGGAAGACCTGGCATCCAAAGCGGGAGTCGGACTTAGGGTTGTTCGTGAGATGGAACAGGGAAAACCAACATTGCGGATGGATAAAGTGAATCAGGTGTTGATGTTATTTGGTGCAGAACTCGGAGTGGTATTAAAAGTAAAAAATGATGAGTAGGAAAGGTTTGGTATATTTTCAGGACACGCTGGCTGGTGTGCTTGCGGAAACTGATGATGGTTACGAATTTACTTATCAGGCCGATTATTTAGAGAATAAAAACGCAAAACCGGTGAGCTTAACGCTGCCATTGTCAACCCAGAAATATGAAAGTAAAGTATTGTTTGCTTTTTTCGATGGCTTGATACCGGAAGGTTGGCTACTGGATCTGGCAACAACACACTGGAAGGTCAAAAGCAATGACCGGTTTGAATTATTACTATTAACATGCAGGGATGCAATCGGAGCTGTAACGGTTATTCCCGAAATAGATTAAGCTATGGCAAATTGTTGGTTTTGTTATCAGGATGCAGGTACATCGTCTTATCATGAAAAATGTTCAAGGCGATTTTTTGGTACGACTAAAGTACCTGAGTTGGAATTGAATAATAAACTTTTGAAAACGTTGGGCGAACAGACCATCAACGAAAGGATCGCTGTGACCGGAGTTCAGCCCAAGCTTTCTGTTACCCTGAAAAAAACGAAGGAGCACAACCGTCTGACTATAGTAGGACTTTGGGGAGAATACATACTTAAACCGCAGCATCCTGATTTTCCGGAAATGCCGCAATCAGAAGATTTGACTATGCATTTGGCGAGCCTGTTTAAAATGCCTACCTGTGATCATGCTTTAATGGAGGCGTCAGACGGTAGTTTGGTTTATCTGGCGAAGCGATTTGACCGGGTGAAAGGCCATAAGGTTCACATGGAAGATTTCTGCCAGCTTTCTGAATTTTTAACGGAAAATAAATACAGAGGCTCTTATGAAAAGATCGGCAAGCTTATCCTGAAATACTGTACTCAAACTGGTTTTGATGCGCTGACTTATTTTGAACTGGTGTTATTTTCTTTTTTGACAGGCAACAATGATATGCACATGAAAAACTTTTCTGTGCTATATACGGACGAGGGGGTAAGTCTAAGTCCTGCCTATGACCTCCTCAATGTAAATCTTGTTAATCCACAGGACGATGAAGAGCTGGCGCTGACAATGAATGGTAAAAAGAAAAGAATCAGGCTATCTGATTTTGATGTGTTGGCAAGAAGCATGAATATACCTGAAACCGCCGTTAGGAATACATATAACAAATTTTCCTCCAGTAATAAGGAGGTTGGTAAGATGATCGAAGCATCATTCCTCAGCTCCGAAAAAAAGGCACTATACCTGGAAATTTGGAATAAAAAGCAACGGTTGTTTAATTGACAAGCCACAGTTATACATTGTGGATTTTCCTCCTGGTGAGAAAAAAATAAAATCCTTATTCACCGCAGTCGCGAAGATAGCCCACGCCGGAATCAAAAGTCAAGGGTACACAAGCGGGCCGTTGTGTCCGCTTCCAGCGGTTGGCCCGCCCTTGACATTTGATCCGGCTAAGCGCTTTTGTTGCTTAAGCGTTGAATAAGGCTCGGTTGTTCACAAGCGATCAAACTGCACGCCCTTCACATTCCGAACTGGACAGTATGTTTCTCATGTAACTCAAAGTGGCGAACGGATTTTAAATTTTATATTTGAACACGCTGTAAGGAACTGAATGCCAAACTTAAACGATTATCTGCAAAAACTTACTCACCTAAAGCGTGGGATTACAAAGTATGGCTTGGCACCACACAAACCCATTTTGCTGATAACCCTGCTTGAACTTATCAGTAACGTCCATCTTATTGAAAACCGGGTTTCTGTCTATACGGATCTCGTTGGTATATTCCAGGAGAATTGGCGGTTATTGGTTAACACTCTTCATCAACCGGATTTCACGCAGCCATTCTTCTACCTGCAAAGTGAGAAAATAGGTAATAAACCCATTTGGCAATTAATTGCCAAACCTGGTTGTCAGATCAACGCCCATATTAAAAGTGTCAATACGCTTATCCAGGTTTTGGAATACGGGCACTTCGATCCTGAACTGTTTCAATTACTGGTTGAACCAACAGCCCGGCAGTCAATATTGTTGGCATTGCTATCTACATATTTTCCAGAAACGCAGCAGGTGTATTTTAACAACAAGCGATCAGGTAAGGGATATTATCACGATTTGCAAGAGTATGTTTTGAATGAACCGGAAGCACAATATAAAACCGTCAGAGTTGAAACCGAGGAAGATGTATTTGTTCGCGGAGGCCTATTTAAAAAATTGATACCTAAAGTTTATAACAATACTTGCTGCATTACAGGGATGAGATTGGAAAGTACGTTTGGTCACAACTTTATTGATGCTTGCCATATTACACCGTTCAGCGTAACTCATGATGATAAAGTTAGCAATGGTTTGGCGTTGTCCTAATCTACATCGTGCTTTTGACCGTGGATTGATCACGGTCGATTCGAACTATTTTGTAGTTACCTCCAAGCATATCAGTGAGGACATCATACACACCTATAGTCTAAATCAATTAAAAGGGAAAAAGCTTATCTTGCCAACGATACAGCAATATCGACCGGCATTGGAAAATCTCGAATGGCATCGCGATCAAATTTTTAAGGGTTAGGATCAACTGTTGCAGGATTTGCAACAGTTGATATCATATAAAAAGTTAATTTGTATCAAATAATTGCAAGAGTTCAACCAACGCGACAGAAATCATTAATTGTGCGACACAATTAAATCTATTGCGACAGATTTGCAATTATTGCGACAAAAAATTAAAAATATGTCGCACAACAGAAGATTGCGACAGTTTTAGAAATTATACGACATTTTTGATTTAAGCCACTATTTGGATAAACCACGCCTGATTGGCCCCGTTTGGCCAATTTCAAAATGACCACCTTTAGTGCTTAAGTTCATGCTTTTAGGAAAAGAAAGAAAATTGGCGAAGAGTGGTCAGTGCGATTGATTTATCCAATTTAATATCTGGTTATTCGGCAAGTTATAACTTTTAGCTACTGCTTTCACGATTGATTTCGATACATTACTAATAAAACGAGCTTTTCCTTCAACTCCGAAGAGAACGTGAATTGTTCCAACATCTTTTCCTTCATATGGAATATAATTATTCCAAAACTGTCAACCTATACCTGTATGAGACCTAATGCTTTAGTTCGATAATAACTATAAAATTCACCCTTATTCTGTGACATGCTAAAACTATATGTGTAATTATTTAATAAGATAATCGGTTATTTTCCGTTTATCTGGTCTATAATAAACAATGTATTGCCTGGCTAAAAGTTAATTTTACCTGTAAAGCTGTACTATTTCAATAGGATAATCGATTTTTTTTCGATTATCCTATTAATTTTTTACATTTGATTATGGATATTAATCAAACCATAGCGAATTATTCAAAGCAACCCATTACGCATCAGCTTTTGAAGTCATGGTTAAAAGATTATAAGCGGCCTAATGACAAGATCAATGCATTGAAATCAGAAGGTGTTTTAGCTTCGGTCAAAAAAGGCTTTTATATTGCGGGTCCTAAATCATATTCCGGACAGCCTGAAAATGCTTTACTCGCTAACCACCTGCTTGGTCCCAGCTATGTATCAATGGATACAGCATTATCTTTTCATGGACTGATACCCGAACGTGTTTATGCAATCACCTCAATGACGACAAAAGCATCACGTGAGTTTAATACGCCGATAGGCTTATTTACTTATGTGCATTTGCCATTACCCTACTATGCCTTTGGTATTAATACAGTCAAACTCACTAATGAACAATGTGCTATGATTGCCGGTCCTGAAAAAGCTTTATGTGATAAGATCATCAGTACATCAGGATTGATCATCAGAAGTGCAAGCAATGCTGGTAGCTATCTCCTGGATGATTTGCGAATGGATGAAGATGCATTGAAAAGGTTTAATATTCAAATGATGGATGAATGGCTGCCCGATGCCCCTAAGAGGGAAAGTCTGAAAATGGTTATTAAAATGATCAAAGGCTTATGATAAAAGAGTGGTTAGAAACTTACAAGCCCTCCAGCCAGGAGGAAGCAAAGGACGCATTGCGGGAAATCATGCAGGAGATCGCGCTGGCAGGTCTGTATCGCGCCGGATTTTTTGAAAAGGCAGCGTTCTACGGTGGCACTGCTTTGAGAATATTTTATGGATTAGATCGATTTTCAGAAGATCTCGACTTTTCACTATTAGCGGTTGAACCCGAGTTTTCATTAAATAAATACCAGGATGCCATAATACAGGAGTTCGAAGCTTTGGGTATGCATGTGTCGATCAGGGAAAAGCAAAAAACAAATCAAACCAATATCGATTCTGCTTTCCTGAAATCAGAAACCATCTGGAAGGAGCTTGTTTTGGAAGGAATTATTCCTCAGAACGGCATGGAACAGGTGGCCAATGTGAAGATCAAAATAGAAGTAGACCGGGAACCACCATTGGGCTTTGAAACGGAGGACAAACTCTTGTTGAAACCTTTTTCATTTTATGTAAAGTGTTTGACCTTGCCTAATTTATTTGCCGGTAAGATGCATGCTTTGCTTTTTCGTAAATGGGGCGAAAATGTGAAAGGACGGGATTGGTACGATATGGAATGGTATATCCGAAAGGGTATCCCGTTAAATCTGGATCATTTCCTGATGCGTGCGAAAGATAGCGGGGACTGGAAGAAAGATACCATTACGGAAGCGGAGTTCCGGGAGCTACTAACAAAGAAAATCGATACGGTGAAAATGAACTATGTTATCAATGATATTAAGCGATTTATTCGGAATGCGGATGCTTTGGCTATCTGGTCGCCAAATTATTTTCATGACCTGGTAAATAGCCTGAAAGTTGTTTAATTATCGTTTTGAACAAGCAATTACACCTTTACTATAAAACAAGCCCGATCCTTTTAAAATGATGCATATTTTCATCATAATATACAAAAATGATGAAAATATACACCATTAAATATTAGGTGATAATTATATTCCGACTTAACTGATTTTACTTCTTTTAACCGATTGCCAGTTTCTTTTTTAATTGGCTCATATCCTCGCTTATTTTATGGTCCATCACCTTAGCATATATCTGTGTAGTCTTAATACTGGTATGCCCCATCATCTTTGCAACGCTTTCAATAGGTACACCATTGTTTAGCGTTACCGTTGTGGCAAAGGTGTGCCGGGCAATGTGAAAGGTCAGTGGCTTTTTAATTTTGCACAGGTCTGCAATCTCTTTGAGATAAGCATTCATTTTTTGGTTGCTCATCACCGGAAGCAGCGTATCCTTAATTACGCATTGAGCGTGGTCTTCATAGGCACGAATAATGGATAGAGCAACGGGCAAGACAGGTATCCTTGAAAGTGTGTCTGTTTTTTGCCTGCTGGTGTATATCCATAAGTCACCATCAATACCCTTGACAAGTTCCGAGCGTTTCAGCTTATGTACATCCACGTAAGCCAGGCCGGTATAACAGCAGAAAACAAACATGTCCCTGACGGCACTTAACCGCTCAACGCTGAATTTCTTTTTTGTAAGACGTTGCAGTTCTTCTTTGGTCAATACTTCCCGGTGCACAGCCTTTTGTTTAGGCTTGTAGTTCAGGTAAGGGTTAACGGTCAGCCAGCCATTTCCAAGGCAGATACGGACGATCTTGCCGAGGTTCTTGATGTATTTGATCGCCGAGTTATTCCCGCATTTGCGAACGCTTCGCAGGTAGTATTCAAAATCATTAAGAAAAGCGAAGTTGATCCTTGTCACCGGGATATCTGAAATGTTATACTGCAACTGCATAAAATCCTTGGTATGCATCAGGCAGGTTTCATAACGTTGCAGCGTGCTTTTTTCAAATTCCTGCCCAACAAGGCTCTCCATTTTTTGATTGTGATCTTCAAACACAGCCAGTAATGTACGCGCTTTTTCCACCTTACCGATGAACCGGTTTTTTAGGGTTTCTGCTGTAATGTTTTCGTCAGCATCTGACATTCGGCGCTGGAGGTCATAGATTTTAAACTGAATATCATCAAGATAAGCGTTTAATGTTCTCGAGTCTGCTTTTGATCCGATAGCCCTGCCGCTAACGGCATCCCACCTTTCAGGGTCACATTTGCGGCTAACTGCCAGTTCGGCGCGCTGGCCATCCACTGTAATGCGTAAATAAATTGGCATTTCACCTGATTGATAATTTTTAGGCTTTCTCAGGGAAAAAAGCAAAGAGATTGTAGTTCTCATAACTTTTGATTAATTAAAAAGTGAAACAAATTTGATTAATTAATCACCTAGAATCAAGATGTTCAATAACTGAACAAGCTGTATATCAATTTATTATGCGCTAATTCGGGAGTTCTTTTGCAGACTTGAAATGACTCCCGAATTACCCGCATTTTATATGCTAAAAGCTGAATAATTTGGTATGCCCTGAAAATGAAAAACCCCTCAGATGATGTCATCTGAAGGGTTTTACTGTTTTTGATATTGAAAAAGCGGAATGGACGGGATTCGAACCCGCGACCTCCTGCGTGACAGGCAGGCATTCTAACCAGCTGAACTACCACTCCGTTTGGGTGTGCAAATATACGCAGCTTTTTGTATTACACAAGTGGTTTCGATAAAAAAGTTGGAGAAACGCCTTTAATTTTGTCTTTTTTGTACTCAAAAGCTAGCATATTCTATTTTAAAATACTCGTAAATAACTCTATATCAAAACAAAACAAGCCATTTTTTACATAGGCTGATTCATGAAATATTTTTGAATTTTATTTTTTTATTTTACTTCAAAGGTGAAATTCTGGCTTGCAGCATCACCATTATCGGTAATTCCCTGTATCAACCCAATGTATTTACCCTTCTGATCTGATGTAAAAAACGAAAGCTGCACCTTACCAATAGGACTGGTGTTTACATCTGGCGACCAAAACAGCAAGTTCCTAAAATCGGGCACACGGCTTCTTTCTGCTTTTTCGGTGTCATAAACCGGCGAATAGAATTGGCGCTGCAATTGCATGCCTTCATAATCAAGCACAACGGCATGTGGGTCCATTTCTACGCCACCAAGGTCGCCTTTGTAAGTGGTGAAACTAAACACACCCTCGGAAACTGCCGGGCCGTAAAAATACCGATCCCGTACCACTTCCAGCTTGCGTACTTTTAAGGGATCTATTGCCATTACTTTGTTCATATTAAATACCGGCACATCATCCAACAAAACCAGTGGGTCGCCATCTAAAAATCCTTTCTCGTTTAAAACCTTAATATGGAAACGCCCCCTAGATTGTACTATATTATCTTCACGTACATATTCACGTAATACTTCTTCCATGGTGGTAAAGCGGGTATAGTTATCCAGCAGGTACACTTTATAGGGCTTGGCGTAAAAACCAGAACTATCAACCCCTGCATCATAAAACCGCTTTATTTTGTTGCCTGCATAAATGTTTTGTACCTGCATAGCCAAGCTATGGTCTTCCAGCGCTTTTTGAATGCCGGGCGAAAGACTAAATTGAGGGAACACCTCTTTGGTGTATTGTTCAGAGAATGGGCTTAAAACATCAATGCGATAGGTGGAGTCTCTTTCTGTATTAGTTTGAGCCACAATTTCACCCGGCCCAAACAATTGCTTGGTGTTAAATAGCAGGTGCCCGGCAGAATCACTTCTTGAAATATATAGCTGTACCCGCTTACCCGGAACGCTTAAATAAACAATCACATCTTTGGCTGGGCTGCCTGTTGCGGTGTTTACAATTTTGGCGTTTATCAGGTGATCATCATATTCGGGCAGGTAGTTAAATGTTGGTGTATGACTGTTTAATATCCTGGTCCAATCAAACCTGCGCCAGCCCTGCGAAAGCATCAGGTTGTCTACAGCTTCATTGGTCTCTGCATTGGTATTTTTTAAATAATAGCCCGGCGATTCGATGTTCCCCCGCAGATCCGACCGAAGCCATAGGTAGCTAAATATATCGTCGGCATCCATTTGTTGCAGCGAGTCTACCCGGTAAACAGACATCGACATATTTGCCGGCATCACCGCGCCCTCGACGTTTTTTGCTGATATATTAACACTTACTTTTTTACGGGTAGCGTATTGAGGCTGGTCGGCCGCGGCATCTATCAACAATTGCTGTTTTGGCCGTTTAAAATAAAGGCGTTCGCAAACGGGTTGTTTTGCACCGTTGAATATGGTAATGTGCGATACCCCGTCGCCTAACTTGCTTTTATCAATATTAAAAACAGTTACGCCGGAGTTAAACGAACTGCTTACTGCAACTTTAACTATTTGCCGGGTATGCGCAAACAGAAACACTTCGCCACCACCCGTGGTGCTGGTTACAGTAACACTTAAATCGGCCCCGTTATCTTTCAATTGCATTACATATCCCTGGTTGTTAACCGCCGGTAACTCTTTTATAATTGTATTGCCGTTGGCAGCTTTAATAACAGCTTTATAAGTACTGTTTGCAGCGGGAGTAAGTATAAAATTGCCTATCCCAAACTTTAAAGGCCTAAAACGGGCCACGGTATCATTACGCTGATTGATAACCGCACCGCGGTAGGCACCAAGCCCCTCGCCATTAGGGGCTGTAACCTTAAAGGCCACCTTACTTGTTATACCCGCAACCAGGTTACCTCCTTCGGGAAAAAACTGTGCATCAAAAGCCGGGACCATTTCTTTTGCAGGAGCCTCGGGCGATTTTAAGGGGTTTATAATAGTTATGTTTTTTTCGAAATAATAATCAGGACTATAGTTTTTCATCCAGTTGGTATAGGCCCTTAATTTATAGCTGCCGCTATTTATCGATACCGGAATATATACCGAGCCACTACCTATACCACCAGCCATAGCAATTTTGGCCTGTATAACGCCGTTGTGGCCATTATCTATTACATCAACATAAACAACCTTGCTTAAGTTAAATAACCTGTGAAAACTGGCGTCAACCGCGTATATCTTAAACCATATAATTTCGCCGGTCAAATAGGCGTTCTTATCGGTGTGCACAAAAACCTTTTCCTGCACGTTGCTTTGCCGGTAAAGGTTAAAACTATTTTTAACCTGCTCTATTGTTTGTGCAAAGCAGGCGGTTTGCCAAAATAGCAATCCACCAATTAATAAAGCTATAATTTTAGCAGCTCCCGTAAATTTTTTCATGGCCAAAACCTGGTTTGTTGTTTTCATTTCAGCGGTTAAATGATCGCCCGATTATTTTTTATTTAGCTATCCAAAACGATGGCGGCTGAGATTTTCCTCTTATTCTGCAATCAGAACATTCAATGGTAGAGTAGGTGAATCCTATCACATTATTCATTTTCCCCATTATTTGTCCTAATGGTATTCCGCTTCCGTTAATAATGTAATTCTCCACTTCTTGTGCATTATTTTTAGGGTTTAAAAACAATGCCGAATCTATACTACAATCGTAAGGAGACTTGGTTATCCAACTTTGCGGCAGCTGGCTATTATCAATATATATTCGTTTTGTACTAATGTTGGTTACGCTGATGTATCCTATAACTGGCTCCGCGGGATTACTGACGCAATGAATATTGCCAATTAGCTGCGATGGTTGTGCATCAAATATACTCCCTAACTGCTCGGTATTCTTTTTCATATTTTCCCAAAAGGCATAGGCCTCCTTTGTTAAGGCATATTGCTTTAGCAATATGGAATACCTCAATTCAATCCTCTCTGAACTTGAAGGTATTGTTGTTATCGGCGCCTGAAAAACTACATCCTGCCCAAGTTTCGCTGTTGAATTTATAAGAATATTTGATGATGAATCAGACGCATAGCAATAATACGCTAGCTGATCTTTAGTGCGCAGGGTGACCGCCCTCAAATTAGGATCTACCACAAAATCCGATTGAAAATTGGAGTGAAATTTCCAGGCTTCGTTAAAATCCCAGCGGTAGTAGCGGGTATTATTGGTTGCATCGTGCGCATTTACATAAATCTGTAAGTTACCATCTTTGGGTGCAAAGCCAATACTATCAATAGGCGGGGTAGGTTTCACCGGTTCGTAATCAGATGCATACTCTTTTCCGTCGGGCGTGATGATGTGCAACCTGTATTTTTTTGTAACATCCAGGTTAAGACCACCGCCAGAAGTGTATTGCCCATTATTTCCCGATTGCAATACAATGGCATTTTTTGCTTCGTCTTCTACATTTACAATGTAATTTACCAGGGTTGAGGTTTGAATATTATCTGAGATTTTGGTGGTTTTGCTAAGCTTAATAACTGTTGGATCGCTGCCCGAATTAATAACACCCTCAATAACCAGGTAACTGTTATCGCTGCTTACAATAGTTGGATTATAAGGCTTTCTACATGCTGTTGCCAGGCTGCCTGTTACTATCAAATACCAAATATATCTATATCTTATCATTTTCATTATTTCCAAAAAGATGGTTTTTTATTGCTGCCCCGCACTGTACAATCAACACAATAGGGCGTTGAGCCGGCATGCCCTACAATACCGAGATGCCCATTTACGTCGCCAATAATGCTTTCAAATGGTATAAGTAAAATATGCGGTCCCGGCTTGTTGTAGTTATAATAGAAATCTTCATCGCCCTGTCCTAAAAGTGGGTTTACCCTGTAATGAAAATAAGCACTTGTAAGAGAACACCCCAGATAAGTATCTCCCTCTCCCGAATTAGGGAGCGTAAAAAATGGCACAAATATCCGCTGACTGGTTACAGTGCAAATACTTAAATAACCAATAACAGGCTCTGCCGGATTACTTATACAATGAATATTGGTAGGCAATTGCGATGGTTGTGCATCAAACACACTACCCAATTTCTCGGTATTTTTTTGCAGATTTTCCCAAAATTGGTATGCCTCTTTGGTTAATGCATACTGCTTAACCAGAATACTATATTCTTCGCTGATCTTCTCTGATGTTGATGGCACAACCGTTAACGACAGTTGCGAAATTACATCCCTGCTTAATTTTTCTGACGAGCCAATAACAACATGGTTTGAGTACACGGTACGCCAACAGTGATTAATATCATCCGTAATAATATTGCGGGGCAAAACGGTATCGCCATTTGATTTCCACCGCGAATCATAGGGGGTACGGTATTGATACGTTTCGGCGTAGTCCCATCTATAATAAATACTTTTGCCGGTGGCATCATGTGTATTTACATTCACCCGTAAGCCTGCATCATAAGTGTGGCTCAATACATAGGTAACACTATCAATAGGCGGGGTTGTTTTTGATTCGGCAAAATCAGATAAATATTCGCTTGATCCGCTTTTTATCCTCAGCCGGTACCTTTTCCCGGCGTTTAATATCAACGATGGGTTTATATAGCTACCCTTAACCGTAGGGCTTTCTTGCAGCTGCGGAAACGAGGTGCCATCTTCTCCCTCAAGTGTTACTACCGCGCCTGTCTCGGGCTTTAGGCTGGTAGTGTCATTTAGTTTAAGGGTTCTGCTTAATTTGAGAATAGTACTATCTCCGCCACTATTAATAACCCCTTCAACCACCAGATAGCTGCCCGCAAGCGCAATTGCAGGCGGCGTATAGGCCTTTCTGCAAGCGGCAATTGCCAGAAGCAATAAACAGATAGTATAAATGGCTCTCCTGTTCATACCCTTAAAATCTGATGTTATAATTAATAAACGGTATTGGCCTGGCAAATATGGATAGCTTATAGCCATTTATCACCCCGCCTTGCTCGGTAAAGTAAGTAGAGTAGGCATTTTGCCGGCCTGTAAGGTTATACACACCTATAGTGAACGAATTATGGGTTTTCTGGTGAACTTTATGGTTACCCTCAATGTTCATCGAAAAATCTGAGCGGAAATAATCGGGAATGCGGTACTGGTTTCTGTCAGAATAATATACCCGTTCCGAGCCGCCGTATTCATACTTGGCTACCGGTAATGTAATTGGCCTGCCGGTACTGTAAGTTACATTTAGCGATACACTAAACCTGTGCGAAAACCGGTAGTTGCCTATAAAATTAAAATCGTGCGGCTTATCAAAATTGGCAGGGTAGTAGTTACCCTCATTTATCAGTTCGCCCTCGTTGGGGTTGGTTTGTCTTAAAAATGTACGCGAGTAGGTATAGCTTATCCAGCCATTGGCCTTACCTGTAGTTTTCTTCAATAAAAATTCAATACCATAGGCTTTGCCTTCGGTACCCAATACATCGTTTTCTATATGGTGATTAAGCACCAAGGTGGCACCACTGCGGTAATCGAGGTAATTCCTCAGCCTTTTATAATATACCTCTACAGAGGTTTCTATGGTGTTTGATTTGAGGTTATGGTAAAGGCCAAGTGATACCTGGTCGCCATATTGCGGTTTAATATTAGGATCGCTTAGTTGCCATACATCAGTTGGCGCAATGGCGGTAGTGTTTGATAACAGGTGAATGTATTGCCTTAACGTATTATACCCCCCTTTTAACGAAGTGTTATCATCCAGCTGATACCTGGCCGATAGCCTGATTTCGGGCCCCGAATAAGTTTTTATGAATTTACCGCTTGGATAGTTTGTGCTATCCAACAGGTTTGAGGCTGTTTTAGGCAGGTTAGGCGCATAGTTATAAACCAATTGCGGCCCCAGAAAATTATAAATGGAATACCGGATACCACCGCTTACCGACAGCTCATCGTTAAAATCATATTTATCGCCAACATATAGCGCGCTCTCCAACGCCTGTTGCGCAGCTATAACATCTGGTGCAACTAATGATTTAGGATCATTGGGCTGATAATTGCCGGGGTGCAGCTTGTAAAAGATAGAGCTCAAGCCGAAATCAACCGTATTTTTGCGATTTAAATAGTAGGTAAAATCGGCCTTAAAATTGGTTTGGTTAATGTCGAAATTTAGTTTATATGCGTTTATAGGGTTATCAAAACTTTCAATACTGTACTGATATCTGTCAATACCTCCACCTATAACGCTAAACAGTTTATCGTTAAAATTATGTTTCCACTTAATATTAGCGTTGCGGTTACTGTAGCTGTACGCGGTATCGCTGTTTAGCTTAAACTTATCCTTGCTTAGGTATGTGGTTATGTAGATATTGTTTTTATCGTCTATCTGGTGGCTTATATCGAGGTTTACATCGTAAAATGAGGCCTGGCTGTGTTTATAGGCCTCGGGCAACAATTTAAGCAACCAATCTGAGTAAGTGGTGCGCCCCCCAAAAGAAAAGGATGTTTTATCTTTAATAATAGGACCTTCAACATTAAGTCTGCTGGTAATTAAACCAATACCGGCCGAACCTGTGAACTTCTTTTTATTACCCTCGCGGTTGGTAACATCCAATACTGATGACAGGCGCCCTCCAAACCGCTCAGGAATACTGCTTTTGTACAACTCGATCTCTTTTACAATATCGGGGTTAAAAGACGAGAAGAAACCAAAAAAGTGCGACGGGTTATAAATGGTGGCATCGTTCATTAAAATAAGATTCTGATCTGCCGAGCCACCACGTACATTAAAGCCGGTTGTTGCCTCGCCAACAGATTGTACCCCCGGCAGCGTTAGCACCACCCGCAAAACATCGGCCTCGCCAAATACCGTTGGCACCTGTTTAATGCTTTTAATATCCAGCCGGTTTACCCCCAGCTGCACATTGCGCACGTTGGCCACTTTGTCGGCACTTATCTTAACCTCTTTTAAACTGGTAACCTGTTCCTTCATTTCAATGATGAGCTTACCGTCCGAGTAAAGCACTATCTGCCTGCGGGTATCGCGCATACCAATCCCCCTGATGCTTAAAATTTGCCGGCCTTTGGGCAGGCTGAGCGTAAAATAACCAAACTGATCTGTAGCTACCCCGCTTTTGGTATTGGTAACATAAATACTTGCACCAACCACAGCCTCGCCAGATTTGCTATTGCGCACATAGCCAGATAAGGCTGCGTTACCCGTGCCTATGATATTGGTTTTATTGCCTATTTCATACAGCTTATTTTCGGTAGTGGCTTCGGGTATAACTTTGTCTTTGGTATCGGTAAATTCGGCTACGGTTGAGGTTACATTGTTCTTTAAGGTTTCGGCCCCTGGCTTAATACCAAAAAAGCCTGCCGCCAGCGAAGGCTGAATTTCACGGCCTTTGGTGAAAAACACCTGATGCTCTGCAGTAATTGCGTAGCGAAACGCCGTGTTTTTAAATACAGCGTCAAGCACAGTTTCAACGGGTTTGTTATCTAATTGCAGGGTTACTTTCAGGCTATCAAATAAAGTTGGTTCATAATAAAAATGGTAGCCGGTTTTGGTCTCAAGATCGCTGACTACCTGCTCAATAGTAGCCTGCTGAAAGTTTACACTTACCGGGCGTACCGTTATTTGCTGGGCATGGCCCATTTTAAGCAGTATCAGAAAACAAAAACTCAAAAAGTAAATTTTTTTCATCGGCATATTTTATTTTTCGCACCAACAGCATCCTTCCTTTATTTCTTATCAAAGGAGGGTAGCTCGCCATAAGCTATTTGCCCAATGGGCTTATATTAAAGTATTGTATCGCTTTATTTTGATAATTGATCGTATTCGGCAGCTATCATATACATTGCCTTTTCCGGGTTCTCCTTAAACTTAATTTTATTGGCTTTTATATATTGCTGCAGTTCTTTTTTCTTATCCTTTAATATATCCAGAAACGAACCCAGGCTTCCGGTGCTATAATAATTGTTGCCTTTTTTTAAATAGAAGTACTTTTTGGCCGTGGTAAAAAATGTTTCCAGCGAGGTTTGGGTAGATGTATTCTGAATGCTTTTTGACCATCGGGTTAAAACCTGGAGCTTACCACCATATATTTCTTCATAAAACCCGGCATCTACCGAAGTGCCCGTGTTTGTAGAATCGGGCGCCACGTATACAAAATGATGGTTGAGCAAATCAAAACTCTGTACTCTAGAGTTTATGAGGCTGTATTTAGAGAAACCATTGTAAAGCAGCGTTACCGCCAGATCTTTATTAATATCGTACATCAGTTGTACGTTGGCGTAGTATATGCCATCGTAAGTAACAGAACCGGGCTTAAAGGCATTTACATCTAAAAAAAAAGCGTTGCCCTTTATTATTGGGTCGTAAAATTCGTATTCGGGACCTTTGTAAAGGCGAGACATTTGGCCAATGGAAGTATTATAGTTGTCAACTACATGCCCTATGGCAATTTTTTGCATAGTGCTATCGTCAGTTACCGTTTGGCCAAAGGCGTGGTTACTTAAAAGGATACAGACGATAAAAAAGCACGGGAGTGGTTTATTTATCATTTAGGTTTTATATAGAGGAAATGTACAGTACTTTTCATTAATAATCAAACCTTTAGCCTAAAAAATCATTTTATGCCAATAATGTATTAATTATGTTACAACTGTAAACTCAACAATAATAATGTGATGCAGAAATGAAAATGCTTATAACCGGGGTGGGGTGGGATTGATAATTAATACTTGCTGATGTACCTGTTTTGGATTAGAAATATGCACAGGATAGTGTAATGTGTACATTTCACTATTCTGTTAGAAACTCCGGGGATATTGAAGACGGAATAACGTTCATAAACGTTGATATAATAAGCGTTAAAAACTTTCAAAACGCTGAAGATGGTGGAGAGAATCTGTCCGCTATATTTCTTCGCCCTCTAAAGTCTGCGAATAGATCCTTCGTTCCTCAGCATGACATGTTGTAGATCCCAGACTTACGACGTTTTAAAAACTTCATAAGTCTTTCGCCGGATTGTCGTTTCCCCTTCCGAGTCTCCGGATTTTACCATCCATGTTGTTATTGTACGTAAGCTGGAAGCTTACGCCAGCCCTACCCACGAGTTACGCTACGCTAACCTCGCGGGAGTTAGGAGGGAGAGAATAAAATAAAAGGCGCACACAAAAAAGGGCCAATCTTTAGCAGACTGGCCCTTGATATTTTAGGAGTAAGTGTTTATGATAACTTACGTTTAACTTCTACGTTTTCGTAAGCTTCAACAATATCGCCTACTTCAATGTTGTTAAAGTTTTGGATGTTCAACCCGCACTCGTAACCGGTTAATACTTCTTTCACATCATCTTTAAAGCGTTTCAGTGAAGCCAGCTCGCCGGTGTAGATAACTACACCATCACGAACGATACGGATCTTGCTGTTACGGTTAATTTTACCATCAAGCACCATACAACCTGCAATGGTACCCACTTTGCTGATTTTGAAGGTTTCGCGGATCTCCACATTCGCAACAATCTTCTCTTCAAAGGTTGGTGCAAGCATGCCTTCCATCGCCGCCTTAATCTCATTGATCGCGTCGTAGATGATAGAGTATAACCTGATATCGATCTGCTCTGCCTCGGCCAATTTACGGGCACTTCCTGACGGACGAACCTGGAAACCGATGATAATGGCATCTGATGCAGAAGCCAGCAATACGTCTGATTCGGAGATCTGACCTACTGCCTTAGATATAATGTTAACCTGTATCTGCTCGGTAGATAGTTTCAGTAACGAATCTGATAACGCTTCGATAGATCCATCCACATCACCCTTAACAATAATGTTAAGCTCTTTAAAGTTACCAACTGCCAAACGACGGCCGATCTCATCAAGTGTAATGTGTTTCTGCGTACGTAAACCTTGCTCGCGTTGTAATTGTAAACGTTTGTTGGCAATTTCACGTGCCTCTGGTTCGCTTTCCAATGCGTTAAACTTATCGCCCGCCGTTGGTGCACCCTGCATACCCAATACCTGTACAGGTGTTGATGGGCCTGCAGATTCAACCCTTTGGCCACGCTCGTTGGTTAATGCCTTAACACGACCGCTGTAACAACCTGCCAAAATAGGATCACCTACTTTTAAACGGCCGGCTTGTACCAATATGGTGGTTACAATACCGCGGCCTTTATCTAATGCTGCCTCAATAACAGTACCTACGGCACGTTTGTTAGGGTTAGCTTTCAGTTCAAGCAATTCGGCTTCAAGTAATACTTTTTCTAGCAACAATTCGATATTTAAACCGGTTTTAGCCGATATCTCTTGTGTTTGATATTTACCGCCCCACTCTTCAACCAAAATATTCATGGCCGATAGTTGTTCACGGATCTTATCCGCGTTGGCGCCTGGTCTGTCAATTTTGTTGAAAGCGAAGATGATTGGTGCACCTGCAGCCTGCGCGTGGTTTATGGCCTCGCGGGTTTGCGGCATCACGCTATCATCAGCGGCAATTACTATAATTACTATATCTGTAACCTGTGCACCCCTTGCACGCATGGCGGTAAACGCCTCGTGACCCGGTGTATCCAGGAATGTGATCTTTCCTTTATTTTCTGGCAAGGTAACTTCATAGGCTCCAATGTGCTGGGTAATCCCCCCGGCTTCGCCGCCTATTACGTTTGTTTTGCGTATAAAATCCAGTAATGATGTTTTACCATGATCTACGTGGCCCATAATGGTTACAATAGGTGCACGTGGAACAAGATCAGCCGGATCATCTGGTTGGTCAAGGTTGGCCTCTTCATCCTGTGGCTTCACAAACTCAACCTGGTAGCCAAACTCGTCGGCCACAATAGTTAAAGTTTCTGCATCAAGCCTTTGGTTGATAGACACAAACATGCCTAAGCTCATACAGGTAGAGATAATCTGGGTTACAGATACATCCATCATCAATGCAAGCTCATTGGCCGTTACAAACTCGGTAACCTTCAATACTTTCGATTGCAGCTCCTGCTCCATTGCCAGTTCATCGGCATTGGCGGCAACGTCATCACGTTTCTGACGGCGGAATTTGGCCCGCTGTGCAAATTTACCTGATTTACCCGCACCGCTTAAGCGTGCAAGCGTTGCTTTGATCTGATCTTGTATATCTTTTTCTGATGGTTCTTCCTTAGGACCACTATTATGTGGTGCCATATTACGGTTGTTCCTGAAATCGGGACGATTACCACCGCCACCGCCTTGTGCAGGGCCTCCGTTGCCGGGAGCACCGTTACCACGGTTTCTGAAATCGGGACGGTTTGGATTAATGGTACCGCCACCAGATGGGGTATGCGGAGGGTGATTGCCACCACCACCGGTGTTACCTTGCTGGTTATTGTGCGGATGATTACCACCGCCGCCACCTTGCTGCGGATTGCCCTGGCTATCTTTACGTTTCCGTTTGCGTTTATGATCTGCGCTGTTTGCGTTTGATGATGATGCTATAGGATTACGCTTAGGTGCGTTAACAGGTAACTGTATTTTACCAATAATATTAGGGCCGGTAAGGCGTTCTGCCTTCGCTCTTATTACGTCGTCATCAGCTTCAACCACAGGGGCTTCTGCCGGAACTTCGGTAACAACAGGCGGAGCAGGCACAACAACAGGTGCCGCAACTACCACTTTTGGCTCTTCAACTTTGGGTGTTTCAACAACAACCGGTTTTGGAATTTCAACTTTTGGCGCTTCAGACACTACTTCCTTCGGTGCTTCAACCTTTGGAGTCTCAACCTTAGGAGCTTCAACAACAGCAACAGGTGCTGGCGTTGGTTTTGGCTCTGGCACCGCTACAACTTCCGGCTTTTTAACCTCTTCGGCTTTTGGCTCCGGAGCAACAACTGCTGCTGGTTTCTCGGCAACAGGCTGTGGTTTTGCATTCAGGTTGTTAAGATCAATTTTGCCAATTATCTTAACACCTGGCAATACGTCGTTACGCTCTTCGGTTTTTTCTGGAGCAACGGGCGCGGCCGGCTCTACCGGTTTCGGTTTCTCTGCCTGCGGCGAAGTATACTGACCGGCATTTTTGATCAATATCTCTTCGTTCTCAAAATCTCTTGAACGACGATTATCAGCCGGTTTTTCCGGAAGCGGCGCAGTTTCTTCTTTACGTATCTTACCGATACTGATCTGCTTGGCCTCTTCTTTAATACTTTTGTCGAAAGCAAATTCCTTCAACAGGGCATTGTACATGTCGCCATCCAGCTTGGCCATTGGCTGTTTATCAACCTTGTAGCCCTTTGTAGCCAAAAAATCGACAATGGTACCCATACCAATGTTGAGTTCTTTTACCGCCTTAATTAATTTTATTGATTTGTCTTCTGACATTTATTATAATTTCTCTGCTTATTATCGCAAAAATACGATTTTAATTTTGGTTATTATGCTTATTCAAACTCTGCATTCAATATTGATAGCACTTCTTTTACCGTTTCTTCTTCCAGATCGGTACGTTTTACCAATTCGCCCACAGTTAAAGCCAATACCGATTTTGCTGTATCTAAACCAATTCGTTTAAATTCATCAATAATCCAGCTTTCAATTTCATCTGTAAACTCTTCAATATCCACATCCTCATCATGCTCATCAGCCTCGCGGTAAACATCAATTTCGTAGCCGGTAAGCTTACCTGCCAGCTTAATGTTGTGACCACCACGGCCGATTGCCAATGACACCTGATCTGGCTTTAAATACACTGCAGCGGTCTTTTTCTCATCATCTAACTTAATAGAAGTGATTTTTGCCGGCGATAATGCACGCTGAATATATAGCTGAACATTGTTGGTAAAGTTAATTACGTCGATGTTCTCATTCTTCAATTCGCGAACTATACCGTGAATACGTGAACCCTTCATACCCACACAGGCACCTACAGGATCAATACGGTCATCATAAGATTCTACGGCAACCTTAGCTCTTTCGCCCGGCTCGCGCACAATTTTTTTAATTGTGATCAATCCGTCAAAAATTTCAGGTACTTCAAGCTCAAACAAACGCTGTAAAAACTCAGGAGCAGTACGCGAAATGATAATTTTAGGATTGCTGTTCAGCATATCTACCTTATGTACAACCGCTTTTACGCTGTCGCCCTTTTTAAAGTAGTCGGCCGGTATCTGCTCTGTTTTTGGCAATAAAAGTTCGTTGCCTTCATCATCCAACACCAAAGTTTCTTTTTTCCAAACCTGGTAAACCTCGCCGGTAACAATTTCGCCAACGCGGTCTTTATATTTTTTGAAGATCTCGTCTTTCTCCAGTTCCAGAATTTTTGAAACCAGTGTTTGGCGGGCTGCTAAAATAGCACGACGACCAAAACTTTCTAACGTGATCTGTTCAATTTGCTCGTCACCAACTTCCAGGTCGGCATCAAATAATTTCGCCTCTGTTAGTTCAACTTCCAGGTCATCATCTTCACTAAAGCCATCTTCCATTACCTTACGGGTGCGCCATATCTCTAAGTCACCATTATCGGTATTAACAATTACGTCACAATTTTCATCTGTGCCGTATTTTTTCCTGATCATGCTTCTGAAAACGTCTTCCAGTACGCTCATCATGGTTGGGCGGTCAATGTTCTTGAAATCTTTAAATTCCTGAAAAGAATCAATTAAATTAATATTGCTCATTTTCTACTTGAATGATATTAAAACTTTTGTTTCTGTTATTTTATCTAATGGGATAACGCTCTCAACAGTTTCGGCCTTTTTCCCTTTTTCTTTTATTATTTCTTCTATTACAATAGCGTCCTCGGTTAATGCCGATAAAACACCTTCTCTTTTAGCGCCATCGGCCATTTTAATGCCCAGGGTGCGCCCAATGTTTTTGGCATATTGCCTTGGCGTCGATAGCGGAAAATCAATTCCCGGCGATGATACTTCCAGGTTATAAGCAGTTTCTATCACGTTCTCTTCCTCTAAATGGAAGCCTACATGCCTGCTTACGGCCACACAATCATCAATGGCTATACCATTATCTCCATCTAATAAAACGATGAGCTTTCCGTTTGAGTGCATTTTAACATCCACTAAAAACAAATTTGGCTTATCGGCTATCTTTTCTTCTACCAGTTCCCGTACTCTTTTTTCAATGTTCATTACCTGTCTGTTTTTGATCGATAATTTTTAATTGATAAAATAAAAGAGGGGGCTATTTGCCCCCTCTTTTATTAATTGACTGCAAACATAATCAAATTTATTAATTTTTCAAGTATGCAAGAGCGTTTATTGCTTAAAAATCAAATCTGTATAGTGCAAACTGCCCAGTTTATTGTGTCCCATAATAAAATCAGATGCTTTGCTATTGGCATCAAATTTATAGTAGCGCACAAAATAAGTTTGCTTTTTGGCAAAAGGAGTATCGGGCGTAAAAGTAACCACGCTATCCTGCACCAGGTATTTACCCGGTTGCATGGGCTGGTAGTTTTTCATATCGGTATCGGCCGGCATTTTAAATACAGGCACCAGGCTTTGCCAGTTTGTGGCCGATGAATCGCGGTTGATGTCCTGAACGATCAAAGGATCGAGGCCGGTAATTTCAAGGGAATGTTTATCAGGGGAGAGGTTTATTTTAATCTGACTGGTTACTGACTTGTTACCTGTACAGCCAAATGCGAATAACATAAAAAGCAGAAATAATTGTATCCCCCTTAACTGTTGCGGTTTTGTTGCGGTTTGCATTCTATGATAATTGGTAATTTACTGATTATTAAACAAATAACACTTTGCACGGTTTCGCTTGTTGCGCAACAGTTCTGCCGAACGCCGAGAATAGTATTCGGATACAAAAAACACTTAACTTTTCAACTTCTCCCCGCACTTTTTAATTTGCAGTTTAATGTGCTCTTCTTCCTTTTTGGTGGCAATTACTTTGGTTAGCGCGGCTTGATAGTAACCCATTGCTTTTTGATAGTTCTTTTGCTTAAAAGAATAATCGCCGGCTATTACGTAGGCAAAATAGTATTGTGGGTTGCTTGCTACCAGGGTATCGGTGTTAATGGTTTCGCCATCCAGTACGCGCTGGCGCATTTTGCGAAAGCTTACAAAGTTTTTGTATTGGGCTGAGGATAGGAAAGTATCTGCCGGTACGGTGAGGTTTTGTTCGTTAATTTCCTGGTCCTGTTTCATACCACGCAGGGCAAATACTTTTTTTAGATCGTAACACACATACTCGCCCAGTTGCCAGGGCGATGTGCTAACCCATACCAATAGCTTTTTAGGTTCAAATACAATGCTGTGGTGGCTCATCAGCTGGTTAATGGCCTTCTCGTTGCCCATACCTATATCTTCGCCGTGCATGCCTTTTTGATCACGCAGAATGGCGATGGTTTTTTGAACTGTGTTTTTGCCGTTGGCGTTCAGTAATTCCATCAAACGGTTATAACGGTATGGCGATGCACTTTCGGCCATCTGGATTTTGTTTTCTTTAGAACCTCTAAGGCCCTTGCTTTGGAAATGATTGGCACAAAGAATATAATCCTGGTGCGGATCGTACATATCCAGCGTATCGGGCGTTTTTTCGATCACTACTGCTTTATTATCGGCTGCGGATGCTACCAGGAAAGCCTCGGATACAAACATTTTACGTTTGGCAGCAATGGCGTAAGCTTCCTGCGTGTTTTTGGCATACTGCAAAATTTCGCGGGCTACCAGTGATACAGGGGTGGCTGCGCCGGTTGGGATATTGGTTTTATCGGCATTAATGGTAACGCTTACACCCTTCTCGTTCATACCGCTTACTGCGCCAATAAAGCCCCCCCAGGTAACGGTCATAAATTTATATCCCTCAGAGGGGTTAAAAAAGGCCACTATCTTATCCTGCGCAAATTTATCGCCCACATAAAAATCAAAATTACGACCGATGATCATGGTGCTATCCTCGCTCTTTACACCCCAGGTGCCAAAAGAGGTGCAACCTACCAAGGCCATACTTTGCAGTGCGTGGCCAATATCATGCGCGGCGTGGTAGTTTAAAATACGCTGGTAGTTAGAGCCGATATACTGATATTTATCCGATGCTGATTTGGAAATGCCATAGATCTCTTCTTTATATTCTTCGGTTACATTCTTATCCAGGTTGCGATTAAACCAGGCGATGAAGTATTTTAAAAAATGGCGGTAAAAATTGGATGGCACTATGCGGGTTATCTGCTCCACAAAATGATCTTCCTGGGCTACTACCAGCTCCTGGCTTAGCTTACCATTGATAACGCCGCGCTCAAAGGGCTTACCTTCCACATACATTTCAAACAAGCCGCTTTTACTTTTACGGAACCAGTTGTTGTTGATGGTGTAAAAGCCCATTGATGGCTCATCGCGTTTTAACTGAAGGCTGCTCAGGTCTTTAGGTTCGGGCGGATAATCTATAGCTACAGCATAAAGGTAGGCCATGCCGATAATAATAAGCCCCACAAAGCCAAAGAAGGCGTACAGTATCCTTTTACCAAATTTTTTCCAGCTAAATTTTTTATGCATTCCTTATTTTTCCAATAATGGCATCGTTGCCAAGTAATGTAGTGCAGGTAACAATAGCGCTCATGGCCGTGCCCAAAATGCCGTGTAAATTAAGGTTTTGCCCGGTAAAGTACAGGTTGGGTATTTTAGTGCGCGGCGATATAAAGGTTTTTAGCGTGTGCTTATAATCTTTCACAATGCCGTACAACGAACCATCACCATTGCCAATATAATCGCGGTAACTTAGCGGCGTAGCCGAATAATAGGATTTGATCTTACTCCTGAAACCCGGAAACTTCTCCTCCACCATATCCAGCAGCTTTTCGCTTTTGCGAATCTTGAACTCCTCATAGGTGTCGCCCCGCTCATTAACGTTTGATACCGTGTTAAATGTATCTTCCCAGGGCTTCATCTCCTCAAAACGCATATAGGTGAGTATAGATGCTCCATCTGCAAACTTTGGCGATTTGGATGAGGGAGCCATAAAATAGGCAAAACCCAAAGGCCAGTTTTCTTCGGTATAATCGGCAATATCCCACACATGGCCCTCTTTACCAACGTAGTAATTGGTATTAAAATAGGGAAAGCTATCTTTTTTAAAAACCACGTTCAATGTAAAAGACGATACCGAATTTTCCAGTCCTTTTAAGCGGTTACGATAAGCTAACTTAATGATATCGCTATCTGTTATGGCCAGCGTTTGCACAGGGTGCATATTGCTGATGAATTGTTTGCCATAAATTTTGCCGCCCCCTGCGGTCTCCACATGCGATACTTTGCCATCTTCAACCACAATGCGTTTCACCTCGCAATGGCGCTTGATAACCCCGCCCCGCGAGCGGATATTTTTGGCGATGTACTTGGCTATCTGCGAGCCGCCGTCGATACATTTATATGAGCTTTCTATATAGCTGTTTAAAATTAGCGCATGTACGTAAAACGGGGTTTTATCGGCCTGGCCGGCGTACAGCGCATTATTGCCTGCCAATACCGCCTGCAAACGCGGGTTGGCCGTTATAGACTCAATAAAGCCCTTGGTGTCAATTTCCAGCACGGCCGATTTTTCATTAAAGTCATCACCGCTTTGGAGGTTATAGAGCGAAAATTTGCTACATACCTCTTTTATCTTATCACAGTAGGCATTCAGCGCGGCTTCCTCGCCAGGAAAGTGTTTTAGTATGTGGCTGATAAAGTTGTCATAACCCTGGGCATATTCGTATTCAATGTCGTCGCCGTGAATGCCTATTTTATCAAAAACAATATCCTGCTTTTGTAATTTCAGCTTGTCCATCAGGTCGAGATATTTGAAGATCTGGTACAGGTTTTGGCCCTCGTCGAGCCCGCCAAGGTAATGCACGCCCGAATCGAAGATAACCTTATCGCGCACATAGGTTTGCAACGAGCCGCCTATCTGCTGGTTTTTTTCGATAACACACACTTTAAACCCTTCCCTGCTTAGTAAATCGGCACTCACCAATCCTCCCATACCGCTGCCGATAATTACGGCATCAAAAATCTCCATTTATCTAATTCCCTGTTTTATGTTCTACTACAAAAATAATATTTGATGTGAACTTTGTTTCATCTATTATTTTGCAGGCCAAATTGTTAGCCTCTGCTATATCATTTACCAACCGGGCCGATAAAAACGACAGCCCCCGGCTTGCTTTATTAAATTTTACAAATTTAGTCGAAAAAAACTCGGTAAGCTCGGTGCCCCGGTGCTTTTGCTTCAGGTCTTTGTTGCCATCGCGAATGATCAGTTTACCACCCTCATTTAAGCTGCCGATGCAACGTGTTATAATTAGTTTTTGCTCATCGGGCTGCATATAATGCAATACATCGGCAATAATAATGGCATCGTATTTTTCGAACGCGAAGCTTAATACATCTGTATGCTCAAAATTGATGTGTGCATCTTTATTAAAATTGTTGTTGGCAACTTCTATTTTATCCTCGTCATAATCAATACCGGTAAACCCGCGCTGCGGGGCTGCAAAGTGCAGCATATAAGGCATTAGGCCATAGCCGCAGCCAATATCCAGTATTTTGCCTTTTACCGGCAGCAGCTCATGAAACAGCTGGTAGTTTTTCTCCAGGCTAACCTTTATGCGCATGTACCATTCCAATACCGGACCTTTGTACAAATAATTGTAGATGAGCTGCTCGCGGTAATAGTGTGGCTGCTCAATTTCGGCACTTAACTGCTTAAATTCTGCCTTAAAATATTGGCTGATGGCCTTGGTGCGGTTGGCGTAACCGGTTCCAAAAACAGTATCAGTTGGTTTTATGCGGGGCAGATATTTAAGGGTGATCTTTCCGTTTTTTAGCAGAAAATCGCCCTTGGTCATGCAGTAGCCTGTGCCGTGAATAAGGATCGGTTGGATATCTATTTGCAAAGCCTCGGCTAGGTAAAACGCACCTTTGTGGAAACGCTTGATATCGCCATCTGCAGACCGGGTACCTTCGGGGAAGATCACTATGGAATAGCCTTTTTTAACCCTATCTGCCAGTACATCTATGCTTTCTTCGGTTCCCTGGGCTACCGGGAAATAATCGGCCATGCGTACTACGGCCCCAAATACCGGCGAGTTCCATACCCAGTTATTGGTAAACAAAATAAGTCTTGGATTAAGCATCACCAAAATCAAAATATCTAAAAACGACTGGTGGTTGGCAATGATGACCGATGGCTTTTTAAAATCGGCCAGTTGTTTATTGATGATCTCCTTTTTCACATTGCCCATAATGTAAATCATCGACCAGGAGAACCGGGCCAATATAGCATGGTAAACCAGCTTGCCTTTTTCTTTATTAAAAGGGTTGAGCCTGAATAAAAAGCCCAGCGCCGACAGGATCAAACATCCGGTTACAAAATAAGTGAAGGCGAAAATACTGATAATGAAGCCGCTGATGGTCCATGGAAACCGTTTCTTCTCTGCCCGGTTTTTGATGAGGATACTAAACAGGAAAGGGATTAATATTTGCGCCATGATAACCACACAAACAATGCCGATGATAGAAATGGCAGCTATTGACCGTAATGCCGGATGTTTGGCAAATATCAAAACACCCAATCCTGTTATAGTAGTAATGGCTGATAGAAAGATAGACGATTTGTAGGATGATAATACCTTTTTGCCTGTTTTGTATTCTTGCAACAGGCCATCCATAATGTACAGGCTGTAATCGTCGCCCAGCCCAAATATCAGTGCCGAAATGATGATGTTGACGATATTAAAGCCGATGCCGAAGATGCCCATCAACCCTAAAATCCAGATCCAGGAAATAGCCATTGGTATAAAAGAAACCAGGGCAAGTTCCATACGCCCATATGTTAGCAGCAGCACCACGAAAACCAACAGCGACGACATGACCGCGATTTTGGTAAAATCGGCGTTAATGATCTCAACCAGTTTGTTGGTGAGGTATTGTTTATCTATAACGGTAACATTAGGGTCGTTTTCAAAGGCTTTATAAATCGCCGCCTTTTTTTCTGGCGATGTTTGTACCAGCGTTACTACGGTGGAGTGACTTGGATATTCGTTGATGAAATTATCTAAAAAACTTTTGCGGATCTCGGTAACGTCATCATCATTGGTATGCGAAAAATCTTTATTGAGCAGGGCTTTAAACTTTTCAAAAGCCGATGAGCTAAAGCCTTGTACCTTACCTTCGGTTTCGAGCGTTGCAAAAAGTTGTTGTTTCTTTTCGACTGTCCAATAAGCATTCCAGCGGTTAACCCTTGTTTTTTGCAGCGAATCGGAAATGATAAATGACGATACATCCGATGCCCTTTTAACAATGCCCTGTGCTTTCAGTTTTTCTATCTGGGCGGCCAGCTTTTCGTTATTCACTAACGCCTTATCCAGGGTTTTACCTTCAGATACCAGGTAAACCGATTGCAACGCGTATTGGTTGATCTTGTTGAGTTTGTTTTGCGATTGCTGCAAAGCCGGCGGCATATAGTTCATTTTGGCTACATCAAACTCAAAGGTTACATCGTTGGCTTTATAAAAAAACACACCGGTAAGCAGTATAATGCCAATAACAATATACTTGTTATACTCGGGGCTAAAGGAAGCCAATTTATCTATCCACGATAGTTGGATGATAGTATGGTTTTCCTGTTCTTTTTTTGTGGCGATAAACTGTGGCAAAAATACCAGCGAACAAATAGATGCGCCTATCAAACTAAAGGCGGCAAATAACCCCAGGTCTTTCAGCATTTCAGATTCTACAAACTCCAGGCACAGGAAACCGCCGATAGTAGTAAAACTACCCACGGTAAGTGGTAAGGTAAGGTCTTTAATTACCTGCTCAATACTTTTGGTATGGCGGTAATGGTTAAATACATGCAGCGAATAATTAATGGCGATACCCAGCACTACCGAACCTGTACCGAGGGCAATAACCGAGATGCTTCCCTTTAAAAAGTAAATAGCTGTAAGCGAAAACAGGGAGCCAAACAACACAGGGATAAGTATAATTACAGGTGCCCGCTTTTTACGAAAATACAAACCTAAAAACAGGATGAGCACAACCACCGTGGCACCTTGTGTAAGCGCTGTATCTTTTCTTAACTGCTGTGCGTTGCCGTAATATACCGCTGCCGAGCCAAAGTAAGAGGCGGTTGCTATGCGTTTCGGTTTATTACTCAGGCTATCAATCAGTTTATCCAACCCATTTATCAGTACTGCGTTTTTGCCGGTATTGTTGGGCGGGAAAGCCGGGGTGATAAACATGAGCAGGTTTTTATGGTCTTTAGTAACCACGTAATTATCATACAGCTCAAAGTTTTTATCGTACTGTAATTGTTGTAATTTTTTTATGCCGATGAAGGAAATGCCCACCGGATCGTTACTGATGATGCTTTTGAACGCTATGCCTGCCGGCGATGTAAGCGTTCGATAATCATAAGCGAGGGTTTGCTTAACCTTTTCCGGGGTTATCAACGTATCGATTGTTTGATAGTCTTTTTCGGTAAGGTAAATGGGCAGGCGCTGACTGATGGTGCCAAATAATTTCATCACCACATCATCATCTACCTTAAAATTGGCTTTACCTATGTAGGGCTTAAGTTTTGGAGTTACGGTAGCCGCAAATTCATCGGCAAATGCAACCAGGCTATCGGGGTTAGCTGTGGCGGTGCTATCTTTTAGCGATACCATAATCACCAGCTTATCTAAAAACTTGGAGTTTTGGAAAACCTCGTTCAGCTTATTGATCTTTTTATCCCTGGGGATAACTTTGCTGATATCTTCCTCAAACTTTACCAGCGACGAAAAATAGCCCATCGCCAAAAAACACGCAGCGAATACGGTGTAAAAAACAACCTTGTTTTTGGCGAAGTAATGATATATGAGGATAAGGCCTTTTTCCATTTAAGGGATAGCTATAACGCGGCAGGTGATTTTTTTAGCAGTTTTAATATAGCATAAGTAAACAACCCAACGGTTAACGAGGCAACAACAGCCAGGGTAAGGCTGCCGTAAATGTACTGCTCTAAATGCTCGCCTATAGTTTTAAAAGAAATATGCGAGCTAAAGGCCATATTGGTAACCCTATCGCCCATCCAGTATTCGCCGGCCTTATAGCTTAAAAATATAATAACCGGTATCATAGGCGGAATGCTGATATGGGCCGAGAACACCACCAACGCTTTATTCAGCTTAAATATGATAGCCAAAAATAGGCCAACAGCCAGTTGGAAGCCCCAAATAGGTACTATCCCCATAAAAATACCAAAGCCGATGGAAAGTGCCTTGGTTTCGTCGCTATCATTGGGATTATAAAGGCTGGCTAATATTTTTTTACGTCCTTTTTTTTTTAACAGATTGCGGAAAAAGTCACGTGGTTTTATCCACACAAAAGCTATCACAACCAAAAATGCATTCAATACGCCAACACGGGAAAAATCGGTAACCGGGCGAAAGTGCGATACCCGGGTTTCTTTTGGTGCATAGTAAACTGTAACCGGTACCGAATCCATGTGCACACCACGCCATACAGCCCTAACAATTACTTCTATCTCAAATTCGTATTTGCGGGTGTAAAATTTCATGCCTCCCAGCATATACAGCGGGTAAAGCCGGAAACCTGATTGTGTATCCGGACAATGGATGCCGGTTTCTACCCAAAACCAAAAGTTAGAAAACTTATGCCCAAAACTGCTTTTACCCGGCACCGCGGCCTGATCCATATTACGGGAGCCGATGATGATGGCATCGCGTACATCTTCCAGCTTATTTAAAAAGTTGGGGATATCTTTGGCAAAATGCTGCCCGTCAGAGTCGATGGTAAGCGCGTATTTGTAGCCCTTTTGCATCGCGTAAGCAAACGCCTGGCGCAATGCCCAGCCTTTACCTACATTTTGAGCATAGCTGATGAGTTGAACCTGCGGAAATGTTTTTACAATGGCTTCGGTATCATCGGTTGAGCCATCGTTAACCACAATAATATGGTTGCTGTAGGCCAATACATCGGTAATTACACCTGCCAGGGTAAGGTGATTGTTATAGGTTGGGATAATAACACATACCCCCAACTCCTCAAACCGTTTGCTTATACCCTCAATTTCCATTAATTGCCCCTGATCTGTAATAATTTAAATTCAACACTTTTATACATAACAAAATTAGTGTTAATGCTGATAAAGCGGGTAAATAGTTTTAAATTATTACTTGTGTGCCTGATTTTCAGTCTTTTAGGTTAGTTCTGTAACGTTTTTGGGGACTTACTTAGTCTGCGTAATTACATTTAATAATATATACCCAATTGATTAACACTTATACTGTTATTTACCATCGCCGGTTCATCAATAAAGATACTGAGTGGCGTCGTATTTGAAATATTTATCCTATTTTCGGACGTTTTTTGTGTGATTTTTTTTGAGGTTTTTCAGTTTTTATTTTACTAATTTAATAGTTCATGATACATATCGGAGGGCGGTACCTTACTGCCGATGATTTTTCTAAGATCGTGTTTGATGGCGAGGAAGTTGGCTTAGATGCATCGGTTGTGAAGAATGTTGAGGTTAACTACCAGTTTTTGCAGGGCTTTTCGGCAAATAAATTGATATACGGCATTAATACCGGCTTTGGGCCAATGGCGCAATACAAGGTGAGCGAAGAAAATTTGCTGCAATTGCAGTATAACCTTATCCGCAGCCATGCTTCGGGTGGTGGTAATTTAATGTCGCCACTATTGGTAAAGGCTTTAATGATAGCCCGCCTAAACAGCTTTATGCAGGCCCGCTCTGGTGTACATACCGATTTGCCCAGGCTGCTTACCGTATTAATAAATAAAAATATTGCCCCTAACGTTTTTGAACATGGTGGCGTAGGTGCATCTGGCGACCTGGTACAATTGGCCCACCTGGCCCTTGTGCTTATTGGCGAAGGCGAATCGAGTTATAAAGGCGAGCAGCATGATACTGCCGAACTTTTTAAAGAGATCGGTATTGAGCCTTTATCTATCAAAATTAGAGAAGGACTGGCCATTATCAACGGCACATCGGCCATGACAGGGATTGGTATGGTAAACATCATCCAGAGTAAAAAACTTTTGGAGTGGTCTATCGTACTATCATCCATGATTAATGAGGTGGTGCAAGCCTTTGATGATCATTACTCTTATGAGCTAAATGTAGTGAAGCACCACCGCGGTCAAAACGAAGTGGCGGCCATTATGCGCGAAGTGTTAACAGGCAGCAAAATGATTCGCGACCGTTCTGAGCATTTGTATAACCCCGATAACCTTAACCAGGAAGTATTTTTGGATAAAGTACAGGAATACTATTCCCTGCGTTGTGTAACCCAGGTATTAGGCCCTATATATGATACCATTTTTGAGGTTGAGCGTGTGGTAACCGACGAGCTGAACTCTGTGAACGATAACCCGGTTATTGACCACGATGCCAAAAATATTTTTCACGGTGGTAATTTCCACGGCGATTATGTTTCCCTCGCTATGGATAAACTGAAGATAGCTATCACCAAGCTGTGCATGCTATCCGAAAGGCAACTAAACTACCTGCTTAACGAGAAGCTGAACCACAAGTTTCCGCCGTTTGTTAACCTGGGAGTATTGGGCTTTAACTTTGGCATGCAGGGTATGCAGTTTACCGCAACCTCTACCACTGCCGAAAATCAAACCCTATCGTACCCGATGTACCTGCACAGTATCCCTAATAATAACGATAACCAGGATATTGTGAGCATGGGCTGTAACGCCGCTTTGATGACCAAGCGTGTTATTGATAATACATTTGAAGTGTTGGCTATCCAGATGATGGCTATTTTGCAGGCTATTGATCATTTGGATTGCAGCGAAAAACTATCGCCAATAACCCATGCCGTTTATACCGATCTGAGGGCAATATTCCCTAAGTTTATAGAGGATAAACCTAAGTACAAAGATATGGTGAGGGTGAAAGAGTACTTTGAAAAAGCTGAGCACGTACACCTGATAAAAAAGAGAAGCTCACACATTTTATAATACCCGGGCAAAATTTATTAAAACAATTTAACAGATAGATAACATGAAATGTGCATTAGTAACCGGCGGATCACGTGGAATAGGCAGGGCCGTTTGTTATAAATTGGCTTTAATGGGCTACTACGTGCTGGTTAACTATAAAAGCAATGAGACCGAGGCGTTAAACACTTTGGCCGCCATTAAAGAAAATGGCGGCGCTGGCCAAATCATACAATTTGATGTGGCCAGCAAAGAGGATATCAGAGCGGTATTGGGCGGATGGATTGAAGCCAACACCGAAAAATATATTGAAGTGCTGGTAAACAATGCCGGTATTAAGGATGATACCCTGATGATGTGGATGAAGGACGAGCAGTGGGATAGCGTTTTAAATACAAGTCTTAATGGCTTCTTTTATGTAACCCAGGTGGTTTTAAACAGTATGCTGGTTAAAAAGTACGGCCGTATCATTAACGTGGTATCGCTATCGGGCTTAAAGGGCTTGCCGGGGCAGGTTAATTACTCGGCTGCAAAGGCGGGTGTAATTGGCGCAACCAAGGCTTTGGCACAGGAAATTGCCCGTAGGGGTGTTACCGTGAATGCAGTTGCACCGGGCTTTATAAAAACCGACATGACCGAAGGTTTGGATGAAAAAGAATTAAAATCCATGATCCCGGTTAAGCGCTTTGGCACACCAGAGGAAGTGGCCAGTGTAGTTGGCTTTTTGGCATCTCCCGAGGCTTCTTACGTTACTGCCGAAGTAATTTCTGTTAATGGCGGACTTTATTCATAATTAATTATTTGTTCACACAAACAGGCACTTTAATATTTTGAGATTAGATAATTTTATTTAGTTTTAAAAGTATTTGATAATAGGATAAGCCGTTATAAGCGTTATGAATAGAGTTGTGATTACAGGGATGGGGATTTACTCGTGCATTGGGAAAACCCAGGACGAGGTGAGAGACTCACTTTTTTACGGCAAATCGGGCATCATGCTCGACTCTATGCGCAAAGAGTTTGGTTACAGATCTGGTTTAACCGGCTTTGTTGACAGACCTAATCTGAAAGAAAAGCTCGACAGGCGCTCGCGCATCATGCTGCCAGAGCAGGGCGAATATGCCTACATGGCCACTATCGAAGCTTTGGCCCAGGCAGGTATCGATATGGATTACCTCGATCAAAATGAAATAGGTGTACTTTACGGTAACGATAGTTCGGCCAAGCCGGTAATTGACTGTATCGATATTATTCGTGTAAAAAAAGATACCATGTTGGTTGGCTCGGGGGCGGTTTTCCAAACCATGAACTCTACCGTGAGCATGAACCTGGCCACTATATTTAAACTTAAAGGTATTAACTTAACCGTAAGCGCTGCCTGTGCAAGCGGCTCGCATGCTATAGGTTTGGGTTACCACCTCATCAAAAGCGGCTTACAAGAGGGCATCATTTGCGGCGGCGCGCAAGAACTGAACCATTTTTCGATGGGAAGCTTTGATGCGCTCTCGGCATTCTCTACCCTGGAAGCTACGCCAACAAAGGCTTCGCGCCCGTTTGACCGCAGCAGGGATGGGTTGGTACCAAGCGGCGGCGCGGCAACCGTTATTTTAGAAAGCCTGGAATCGGCACAACGCCGTGGTGCAACCATTTTGGGCGAGGTTGTTGGTTACGGTTTTTCATCAAACGGTGGGCATATCTCTAACCCCACAGTTGACGGGCCCGTACGCTCTTTGGCCATGGCCTTAAAAGATGCGGGCATGACAGCTGCCGACGTAGATTATATTAATGCCCATGCCACCTCAACCCCCGCCGGCGATGCCAGTGAGGCCAAAGCTATTCACGAGGTTTTTGGATCGAGCAAGCCGCTGGTAAGCTCTACCAAATCAATGACCGGGCACGAGTGCTGGATGGCGGGTGCAAGCGAAATTGTATACTCGATGCTGATGATGCAAAATTCGTTTATCGCACCTAATATTAACTTCGAAACCCCGGACGAGGATTCGGCTAAGTTAAATATCGCTACTAAAACTATCGAGAAAAGTTTTGATGTGTTTTTGTCAAACTCCTTTGGTTTTGGTGGTACCAATTCGTCTCTCATCATAAAAAAATATTGATTACCTATCCTTATGCAGTTTTTAGAGATCGCTGAAAAAACCAATGCCTTCTTAGCCGAAGAGTTTGAGATAGAGATATCCAAAATTACGCCCGAAGCAAACCTGAAAGATACCCTTGAACTGGATAGTCTTGACTATATAGATCTGGTGGTTGTAATTGAAAGCAATTTTAATTTTAAGGTACAACCAGAAGATTTTGTTGGTATTGTTAACTTCCACGATTTTTACGAGTACGTGTTTGCCCGGGTAAATGCCAAAGAGCCGGTATAATAGTCAATTAATATCGAACATTTAATGCCGGTATTGGTTAATACATTTATTCAAATCTACCCAAACCCTATGTTTATTCCTCCTGCAAATACGCCCGGCCTGATACCGCAAAAGTTTCCTTTTGTGATGATAGATCATTTGATTTACAGCGATGAGCATAGTAGTCGCACCCAATTTTGTGTAAAAGCAGATAATATTTTGGTGGAGGATGGCGAGTTTAGCGCCGCCGGTTTGGTAGAAAACATAGCCCAAACCGCTGCCGCCAGGGCAGGATATCTTGCTCAAACGCTCGAAAAACCAGATGCCATAGGCTATATAGGCGCAATTAAAAACCTGGAGGTTTTTAGTTTACCTCAAATAAATGATATATTGGAAACGGAAGTTACCATTGATAATCAAATATTTGACGTTACATTAATATCTGGTAAAATAAAACGGGGAGATGAGTTATTGGCGCAATGCCAGATTAAGGTATTTGTAATTCAACAACCATAAAATAACTTACGACTTATGAAAACAACAAAAACATGGCTTATTGCCCTTTCTTTTATCATTGTAAGCACCACTCACGTATTTGGGCAGCAAACCAAGGGGGATATTTTTTCTGGTAGCGCCAAAATCACCTGGTTGGGTATTGATTTTACACAAACCAGATTTATTGGCACCGCGAGCGCCAAGGTTTTTGGTATTGGTAAAAGAGAAAATAATGGCGAAGTAACAGCAGATGAGTTTAGGGATCAATATACTTTAGGCTGGAACCGCTTGTTTATAGATGAGCAAAAGAAATATGACGTTGCCGAAATGGTACATCATAGCGCTGTAGACTACGCCATTGACGTAGCCAAAAGTTCAAACAGCAAAGGCAAGTTTGACAAGTTGTACTCAGACAATCCGGGCGATTTTAAATTACTTGACGAAGCAAAGATAGCAGCTGTAGTAAAAGGATACGACTTTTTAGGTCATGATGGTATTGGAGTGATATTTTTTGTTGGCGGTATGAATAAAGGAATGGATAAGGCCGGAGTTTGGGTAACCTTTGTAGATATGAAAACCAAAACAGTGCTGATCACCAAATATTACGAAGGTAAGCCAGGTGGTTTTGGGCTTAAAAATTACTGGGCAAAGGCTTTTCTTAACGTAATGAAAGATGTAAAATCTGATTATAACGGATGGAAATAATTAACAGGTTAACAGATCTGTAAATCCATTAACCGGATATTAAAACCTAAGGGCGACCACTGTACTTTAGCTCCTTCAATAAAAATAAACATTGCAAAAAACACTGATACATGCCACCGAGATAGCCGTAAAGTTTAGCGAAGTAGATTCGTTGGGCATTGTATGGCATGGGCACTATGTGCGCTACTTTGAAGATGGCCGCGAGGCTTTTGGAAAAGCATACGGTTTAGACTACCTTACCGTTTATAATAACCATTACGTAACCCCAATTGTAAGTATAGATTGTAAATACAAACAGGTGTTAAGGTATGGCGATAGTGTAATTATTGAAACCGAGTATGTGCCAAGTGAAGCCGCCCGCCTGCATTTTAATTACAAATTGCTAAATGCCGCTACCCGGGAGGTAGTGGTAACGGCTTCAACGGTGCAGGTATTTTTAGCTAGGGATAGTTTTATGCTTCAGCTAACAAACCCTGAGTTTTTTGAAGAGTGGAAGAAGAAGCATTCGCTGGTTTAGCGGGTATTATTATAAAAGATATTTACATAACCGGTAGAAGTGGTTTTAATGAAGAAGCCGGAGTTCTAACAATAAACAAACGTAAAAGAAATTTAAACAAATGAATACGGAAAAAGTTGATGTGTTGGTAATTGGTGCAGGGCCGGCAGGCACTGTAGCTGCGTCTATAATAAACAAAGCAGGCTTTAAAGTTAAGATTGTTGAAAAGCAAAAATTTCCACGTTTTGTGATTGGCGAAAGTTTGCTGCCCCGCTGCATGGAAGCCTTAACCGAAGCCGGTTTTGTAGAGGCGGTAGAAGCTAAAGGATTCCAGAAAAAATTTGGAGCCAAGTTTGTGAAGAACGGAGCGGTATGCGACTACTATTTTTCGGACCAATTTACCGATGGTTGGAACTGGACCTGGCAGGTACCCCGTGCCGAATTTGATAAAACCCTTGCCGATACCTGCGAATTGATGGGTATTCCCGTTTGTTATGAAACCACAGTAACTGATATAAAATTTAATGGCACCAATTCCGTTACCACGGTTGAAGACATTGACGGTAACCAAACCCGCATTGAGGCCCGCTTTATAATTGATGGCAGCGGCTATGGCCGTGTAATTCCCAAGCTGTTTAATTTGGATAAGCCATCTGGCATGGCTACCCGTAAGGCCTTGTTTGCGCATACACAAGATGTAAAACGCAACCTGTTTGAAGAGCCAAACCGAATAACCATAGTGGTACATAAGCCCGGTGTTTGGGTTTGGATAATTCCGTTTTCGAGCGGGGTTACTTCGCTTGGCTTTGTTGGCAACCCGGAGTTTTTTGACCAGTACGAAGGTGCTGATGACGAGGCCAAACTACGTAGCCTTATAGCTTCAGAGCCTTATTTAAGCGAAAGATTTGAAAATGTTGAATTTGTTTTCGACCCTAAAATACTACAGGCCTGGAGCAGCACTACCGACACCTTTTATGGTGATGGCTTCGTGCTTACCGGTAATGTAACCGAATTTTTAGACCCTATTTTTTCATCGGGCGTTACATTAGCTTCGGTATCCAGCCAAAATGCGGCAAAGCTGGTTATCCGCACTTTAAATGGTGAGCAGGTTGACTGGGAAAAAGAATATACTCAAAAGGTAATGCAAGGGGTTGATGTTTTTCGCTCCTATGTAAATGCATGGTACGAGGGAACGTTGGATACTATCTTTTTCTCGGGTACCTTTGTCCCTGAAATAAAAAATCAGATCTGCTCTGTTTTGGCCGGCTATGTATGGGATTTAGAAAATCCATTTGTTAAGGACCACAACACGGCGATAAAGAAATTAGCACGAATTATTAAGCTGGGTGAACAAATTAATTCACCTGTACAATAACAAGAATGGACAAACTAATGAGTGATCTGAAAGAACAGATCATAGACCAACTGAACTTGCAAGACCTTAAGCCCGCAGATATAGGCGATGACCAATCGCTGTTTGCCGATGGCCTGGGGTTGGATTCTATTGACGTTTTAGAGCTGATAGTACTCATGCAAACCGTATACAAAATAAAGCTTTCCAAAGCCGAAGACGGGCCTAAAGTGTTTCAGTCTGTACGCACCATGGCCGAGTATATTATGGCTAACCAGGCAGCTTAGGAAGAGAGTCAAAAGGGTAGAATCAAGAGTTAAGACGGGGGAAACAGAGGGTTGAAAAAGGTAATTGCTGCAAAGCCAACCGTCATTGCGAGGCACGAAGCAATCCCAAACTGTGCAGATCAAATCTGCTTTGCTGCTCTGTTCGTCGGGGATTGCTTCGTGCCTCGCAATGACGGAAATTATTTAAGTGCACACTTTTATTCAAACCTTTTCACACAATCAATGTCCAATTTAGTACTAAAGTAAATCGATCTTAATTGTGAAAATCCATAAAATACTCTTTATCCTGGCCTTCATATCAGCCGCATTCACTGCCAACGCGCAGCATGCCGGCTATATCCAGCTAACAGATCTATCTGCATTTAAAGCCCAGTTTACAACTACGGCTCAAAAAACAACCAGTATTAAAAGCGATTTTGTGCAGGAGAAAAATCTGAGCATGTTATCGGAAAAAATCACCTCCAAAGGGAAGTTCTGGTTTAAAAAAGATAACATGGTGCGGATGGAATATACTCAGCCATCTAAATACCTGATGATCATCAATAAGGATAACATACTGGTAAAGGATGAGCAAAAGGAAAATAAAATCAACACCAAATCAAACAAACTCTTCCAGCAGATCAATAAGATCATTATTGATTGCGTACAGGGTTCTATCCTAAGCAACCCCGATTTTAAAGTAAAGGTATTTGAGAGCAAGGGAAGTTATTTGGTTGAGCTGGCTCCTGTAGCAAAAGGCCTTAAGGATTTTTTTAAAACCATCAATATCTCGGTTGATAAAAAGGATAATTCGGTGAGCAACATTGATATGCAAGAGCCTTCGGGCGATAATACCACCATTCACTTTATAAATAAAGAGATCAATGCCAGTTTGCCGGATGCGCTTTTTGCTGCTAAGTAGTTGCTTGTTTATACTGGCAGGCTGCTCTTCGGTTTATAAAAGCCTGAAGCCAGCTACAGGTAATTTTGATCACATCTATAAATTTCGGCCCCAATTTTCGGTAGTGCTTTACAATGCCGAAATTAATGTAACCAGTCACCATTTAAGCGGTTTACTGCTTATGAAGGTAATGCCCGATAGCAGCACCCGCATTGTGTTTTCCAGTGAGATGGGCGTAAAGTTCTTCGATTTCGCGTTCTTAAAAGATGGCAGCTTTAAGGTGTATTATATTATTCCGCAGATGGATAAAGGGCCGGTAATTAAAACATTAAGAAAGGATTTTGACCTGGTGCTGCTGCGCCAGGAAGGCAGTCACGAGCATTATATGTTAAAAGATAGCAGCCATATATATTATGTACTGCCTCAGGAAAAAGGTGCCAACTATTACATCACCAACCTGGCCGGCGATTCGCTCATCCGGATGGAGAAATCATCCAAAAGAAAACCGGTTGCTGTGGCTACCATGATGAATTATAAAAATGGCATCCCCGATACCATTGGTATCGACCACAAAAACTTTAAATTTACCATCGGCTTAAAAAAAATAGAAAGATGAGCTTAAAGCGGACGGCCGAAAGCTCAAAGCTTTAGGTAAAAAACATTTATTAATATAAAAGCTGAGGTGATGCCTGAAAGTTAAAAGCTTTTTAGCTTTCGGCCGTCCGCTTTAAGCTAAAATAATATGCTCCAGGAATCTTTTTTTCAGTTTACTACCCCGCAAACCGATGGTAATACGTCAACAACCACTATTGCCCTCAACGCTGCGCACCAGATTTTTGAAGGCCATTTTCCGGGCCAGCCAGTTGTGCCTGGTGTTTGTATGATGCAGATGGTTAAAGAGGTTTTAGAAAACATTATTGGTACAAAAACTAAACTGGTAAAGGCGGGCGATATGAAGTTTTTGGCCATATTAAACCCACAGGTAAACCATACGGCAGATATGCAGATAACTTGTATTGCAAATGATGACGATACCTTGAAGGTAGATGCTGCCATTAGGCACGAGGGCACAATCTTTTTTAAATTTAAAGGCGTATTTAAAAAATGAAAAAATTCAAAAACATATTTTTTTATCTCATCCTTATTGGCGTATTCTCCTTTTTAATTTATTGGGTATTAACCGCCGGTAACGATCTGGAAAAAGGTCGCCCTATAATTAAACTGGCCACAAGCAGTAAAAGCAGTATACACCAGTTTGTAGATGGTTTTATTAAAAACCTCACTGGTCCGCTGGCTACATTGCTGGCACAAATTGCTATTATAATTATTGCGGGCAACATGGCTGGCTGGGTATGTAAAAAACTAGGGCAGCCACGGGTTATAGGGGAGATATTTGCCGGTATAGCACTTGGACCATCGCTTGTTGGGCGCTTATTTCCTGCTTTTTCGCAAACTATTTTCCCTGTGCAATCATTGGGGGCATTACAGTTTTTAAGCCAGATAGGCCTCATTATATTTATGTTTGTAATAGGCATGGAGCTTGATTTGCGTGCTTTAAAAAACAAAAGTAAAGATGCCATAGTCATTAGCCATGCCAGCATTATTGTTCCCTTTACATTAGGGCTTGGGCTGGCTTATTTTATATACCGTTCCCTGGCACCTGTGGGCGTGCCTTTCTTTTCATTCGGTTTGTTTATGGGTATTTCTATGAGCATAACCGCGTTCCCTGTACTGGCGCGCATTTGCCAGGAGCGTGGAATTAACAAAACCCGCCTTGGTGCCCTGGTAATTACCTGCGCCGCTGCCGATGATATTACCGCGTGGTGCCTGCTTACCGTTGTTATAGCGGTAGTTAAAGCAGGCTCGGTAATGAGTTTTGTTTACACGGTATTAATGGCCATTGGCTACGTTGTAATTATGCTCAAGGTGATAAAGCCTCTTTTAAAAAGCCTTTACAGCCGCAATATAAAACCAGGCTATTTGGGTATGCCTGTGGCTATGTTTTTTTTAACGCTCATCATCTCATCCTACGCAACCGAAGCTATTGGGATACATGCCTTGTTTGGCGCTTTTATGGCCGGTATTGTAATGCCCGATAACATCACCTTCAGAGGGATATTTATTGAGCGGATAAAAGATGTGGCCCTTTTTCTGTTGCTTCCCTTGTTTTTTGTATTTACAGGGTTACGTACTCAAATAGGTTTGTTGGATAATCCTTACCTGTGGGGTACATGCGGCCTTATTACCCTGGTAGCTGTAACCGGCAAATTTGTTGGCAGCGCATCCGCCGCTAAATTTGTTGGCCAAAACTGGAAGGATAGTTTATCCATAGGTGCCCTGATGAATACCCGTGGCCTGGTAGAACTTATTGTGCTAAATATTGGGTACGATCTTGGGGTGCTAAACAAACAGGTATTTGCCATGCTGGTGATAATGGCACTGGTAACCACCATTATGACGGTGCCTATATTAGACCTCCTGAACAAGATCTTCGGCAAATCGCCGTCGGAAGAAGAGATTCCGGAGGATTTGCCCGAAGATGCCCTTATTTCCGGCGATCGATAAATTTAAACGGTTTGCGGCCCGATTCTTTGTACTGCATTTTCTGGATCTCATCGTACTGTACATAGGTAACATGCGGGCTCACCCTCAATCTTGCCTGTAAGTTGGCGCGTATCTTTCGGTCGCACTCATCGGTATAATTTATGGGTAGTATATGCAGCAGCACCTCATCCATCCCAATATCGTTGGAGTACACCTCGGCCACAAAATCCAATATTTCTTCCATCCCATTTAACAGATCAAAAAGCGAAGGCGGGTAAAGTGTGGTGCCCTTAAATTTTATCATCTGCTTTTTACGGCCAATAATGGATGATAGGCGTAAGGTTGTACGCCCGCACCCGCAAGGCTCATCGTAATACTGGCAAATATCGCCGGTTTTATATCTTAACAGCGGCATGCCTTCAACCCCCAATGTGGTAATGGTTACTTCGCCCGGCTCGCCTGGGGCAACGGGTTGGTTGTTTTCGTCTAATAGCTCCACTATCAACAGTTCGGGCTGGTGATGGCCCCCTTTGCCCTCGCCGCATTCTGTAAAGGCGGTTTGCATTTCGGTAGAGGCATAGGTAGAGTATAGCTTAATATCCCAGGCATCGGTGATCTTTTTACCGAGAATATTGAGCGAAAAATCGGTATTGCGGATATTTTCGCCAATGCAAATGGCCTTTTTTACCGAGGTGGCATTAATATCGATATGGTGTTCGCCCGCGTATTGAATGAGTTTATAGATGAAAGAGGGCACCGCTACAATAGCTGTAGGTTTTAGCCTCAGGATGGTATCCCATTGCAAGGACGGTACTCCCGGCCCAAGCCTGATAATACCTGCCCCAATTTTGCGGATACCCGAGTAATAAGCCAGGCCGGCCATAAACTGCCTGTCGAGCGTGAGCATCAGCTGGTAAACATCATCGGGGCGGCCATCGGCACAAATAAACGAACTGTATTCGTTGTACGTTAAACGCTGCAGATCGTTTTCTGTAAGCGCAACAACAACAGGGCTACCCAGGGTGCCCGATGTAGAGCTGTATTCGATAATCTTATCGCGGCTTACGCACATAAAATCATCATTGCGCTTTTGCAGGTCTTCTTTCACGGTTGTAGGTATCCGTTGCAGGTCGTCGAGCGTTTTAATATCGGCAACATTAATATCATTAACCGCAAACAGCTCCTTATAGAAAGGCGAGTTTTGATTAAGATAAGCCAGTAAATGCTGTAGCTTTTGCTCCTGCATGGCTACTACCTGTTGCGCTGATTGATGTATCTGTTCGGTCACTTCTCTATAATTACTACAGCCGATGCTATTGCCTTGAGGTGGGTTAATGACACCGAAATTTTTAAGCTCCCCCACTCTTTTAACAATTCGGCAGTTTGGCCAATAGGTGTAAGTTCGGGTTTTCCATCGGCATTGTTGCTTACCTCAATTTCGTTAAAGGCCGTTCCGTTTAACCAGCCTGTACCCAGCGCTTTAAAAAATGCTTCTTTGGCGGCAAAGCGGGCGGCATAATGCTGGTACTTATCGGCTTTAGATTCGCAATAAGCTATTTCCTTTGCAGAAAACACCAATTCGAGAAAGCCGCTGCCTTTTTCAATTTTGCCGGCCATGCGGTCAACCTCTATCATATCTATCCCAACACCGGCAACCATCTGTCAGTTTTTATTAGTTTAAATTTATTTTAAATGTAACGTTACCTTTTGGTGGTTTTCATCGTCATCTACAAAAATAATATTTGGTTTGTGATTTGGGCTATATATTTAGGGAGATGAGATACAACCCTGTACAAAAAAATAACAGAAACAATTTAACCGCTTGCTACACAAAACCTGAATAATTGTTTTTATTATTTTGTATTTTTGCAAGGTTTCTTGATTAATTTTATTAATTAAGTGTTATGATTTTTTCATAAATGTGAGATGTGGTGCGATAGAAGTGATGAGCGTAATGCAGGAACAATTTTAATATGCAAAATACGGCAGCCTTATACCCTGAAAAGGTGTCGGGATATGAATTACCTAAATCGTTCTTTATAAAAAGAAAACAGTTAATTGATTTTAGACGCAAATTAATCTGTATATAAACAACCCTAATTAAACAATATATAAAAAATTTTACAACCTGTTACATCTAACACACGGATGCCCCTGATTCATCCAAAGCGTTAGCTAATTAATTTAAACAAGGATTATGCAAACTGAAGAGATCATTGCGAAAATAAATTCTTTCCTGTCAGAAGAATTTGAGGTAGATGCAGATACAATTACACCTGATGCAGTTTTAAAAGATACACTTGGCCTCGATAGCCTCGATTATATAGATCTGGTAGTGGTAATTGAAACCAATTTTGCGTTTAAAGTGCAGCCCGAAGATTTTACCGGCATAGTTACTTTCCAGGATTTTTACAATTACGTTGAAACTAAAGTACAGCCAAAGGAGCTTGTTTAAATGTCGTCCTGGAAAGGAAAATCAAAAGGGAAGCCCTGGGGGTATTCTATATTTCTGGCCATTTTAAAAACTGTTGGTGTTACCCCGGCCTACTGGTTGCTAAGGTTTGTATCCCTGTACTACGTTGTATTCTCTTACAAATCATCCAAAAGCATTTATTATTATTTTCATAAGCGTTTGGGCTATAACGCCGTTAAGTCGCTGTGGAATGTTTACCAAAACTATTATGTTTTTGGCCAAAGCATTATCGATAAGGTAGTGGTAATGTCGGGCATGCCCAATAAATTTACCTTTGAGTTTGATGGGCGACACAACCTCGATCAGATAGCAGCTATGGGCAAAGGCGGCCTGTTATTAAGCGCGCATATTGGCAGCTGGGAGGTTGCCGGCGATTTGCTTAAACATGTAAACACCCGCATTAATATTGTGATGTTTGATGGCGAAGACCAGCAGATTAAAGCCTTTATGGAAAAGGTAACCGGTAAGCTTAGTGTTAACATTATTGTTATTAAGGACGACATTTCGCACATTTTTAAAATAAACGAAGCTTTCCAGAACAATGAGCTGGTTTGCATGCACGCCGATAGGTACCTGGAGGGTAATAAAACCATCACCAAAAGCTTTTTGGGCGAGGACGCGAAGTTTCCTTTAGGCCCTTTTATTTTGGCATCTAAGTTTAAAGTACCCGTTGCGTACGTGTTTGCCATGAAGGAAACTCGCTTTCATTATCATTTTTACTCCAGTACTATAAAGGAATATTTACATTTGGGCAAGGAAGCCGGGATGGAGCAAATGACCAATGATTTTGTGGGCGAGATGGAAAAATACATTAAAAAGTATCCTGTGCAGTGGTATAACTATTATAACTTTTGGCAATAAAACAAGTGATGAGGAGAGCTGTTTGTAAGTGATGATGCCTGTTTTTATTGTAGCCGATAATATCCTGTCGCCCATTGGCAATACCACTGCCGATAACTTTGAGCGGCTTACCCAAAACATTTCCGGAGTAAAACAGCATGCGGCTGGTAACAAGTCTGATGTGCCTTTTTATGCCTCGTTGTTTGAGGATGATCATCAGTTTTTTGATAACGCAGCGCGTTATACCAAATTTGAACAGCTCCTGATAGCATCCATTAGTGATGCCTTAAAAAATAGCGGGATAGATTGCACCGATAATAAAACGGTCCTCATCATCTCTACCACCAAAGGCAATATCAGTATGCTGGAAACAGATGCAGATGATCCAGCTTTGAACCAGCGTATAGCGCTCCCAACTTCGGCTAAATTAGTTGCCGAAAAATTTGGCTTTGTAAACCAGCCGCTTATTGTATCACACGCCTGTATCTCTGGCCTGGTAGCATTAATAACCGGTTTACGCCTGCTGCAAACCGGCCAATATCAAAACGCCGTTGTGGTGGGGGCCGATGTAATCACGCGGTTTGTATTATCGGGTTTTCAATCGTTCCAGGCTATCAGTGCCGGACCCTGTAAGCCTTTTGATGCAGATAGGGATGGCATTAATTTGGGCGAGGGCGCGGGTACGGTTATCCTGTCGTCAAACCCTAAATATACCCATAACATAAAGCTGGCCGGCGGTTCGGTAAGTAACGATGCCAATCATATTTCGGGGCCATCCAAAACCGGCGAAGAACTTTTTTACGCAATTGATACCGCGTTAAAAGCCGCTGGTATAACGCCGGATGCCATCGATTTTATCTCGGCACATGGCACGGCTACTGTTTATAATGATGAAATGGAGGCAAAGGCCATTAACCTGGCCGGCATGCAAAACATCCCGGTTAATAGTTTAAAAGGCTATTATGGGCATACATTGGGCGCATCGGGACTTATAGAGGCTATTATCGCTATTCACTCTTTAAAACAAAATACTATTATCCCCACAAGGGGGTTTAACCAATTAGGGGTAACCCAGCCGCTCCATGTGGCAAACCATTTACAGCAAATTCCGTTAAGCAATTGCCTTAAAACAGCATCTGGCTTTGGGGGATGCAACGCGGCAATTGTATTAAGTAAATAATGGCAGCAACTCAACATATTACAGCGCATTGTATTATCGGCAATAATGTTGTTTACAGCAATGGCAAAGCCGTGTTTGAAAACAAGGCCGCGGATGCCGGTGCTTTCCTGCTTTCGGTTTACCAGTTTCTGGAGGTAAAGTATCCTAAGTTTTATAAAATGGATAACCTTTGTAAATTGGGGTTGCTGGCTTCGGAGGTTTTATTGAATGGTAGTGGTATCAGCGAAAGGTATAAAGAAAATGAAATTGGCATTGTACTAACCAACTCCAACTCCAGCCTCGATGCTGATATTAAATATTTTGATCAGGCCAAAACGGCTGCCAGCCCTGCATTGTTTGTTTACACGCTACCCAATATTGTTATAGGCGAGATCAGCATTAAAAACAAATTTAAGGGCGAGAACGGCTTCTTTGTTTTTGAACAGTTTGATGCCGCTTTTGTGGAACAGTACGTGGCATATTTATTAAATAATAATATATTGCAGGCATGCATCTGCGGTTGGGTCGACCTGCTGAAAGATGATTACCAAGCCGTTTTATACCTGGTAGAGCAGCAGGAAAATCAGGGATCGGTGCCTTTTACAGTAGAAAATATTAACAAAATTTATCTGTCGGCCAGGTAGGCCGACCAACATATATAGCAATGAGTAAAACTGTTTTTGTAGCGGGTGCAGGTGTAATTTCGGGTATTGGTAACAATACTGCCGAATGCCTCAACGCGCTCCAAAACAGCCGGGCAGGTATAGGCAAAATTAAATACCTTGCTACCGCTCATAAAGACATATTCCCGGTTGCAGAGGTTAAACTAAGTAACGATGAACTGGCCAAACTTTCGGGTTTTGGCCCGGATATTAGTCGCACAGCTATGCTGAGCCTGGTTGCTGCAAGGGAAGCGAAGAATAGTGCCGGCATAGAAAATTTTGCGTCCTTACGCACTGGTTTTATATCGGCCAATACCGTTGGCGGTATGGATAAAACGGAGGATTTTTTTGCGCAGTTTATGGCCCGCTCCACAAAAGGCAAACTGCGCAACGTAGTTAACCACGAGTGTGGCAAGGTTACCGAACTGGTGGCCGATGAGCTGGGTATCCGCAATTACGTAAGCACTGTGAGTACGGCCTGCTCGTCATCGGCCAATGCCATTATGTACGGGGCAAGGCTTATTAAAAACAATATTCTCGATGTAGTTATTGCCGGTGGTACAGATGCCCTCACCCGTTTTACCCTTAATGGTTTTAACACCCTCATGATATTGGATAATCAATACTGCCAACCCTTTGATGCCAACCGCAGGGGCTTAAACCTTGGCGAGGGCGCCGGATACATTACTTTGGTATCTGAAAGGGTTGCGGCAGGGTTAAAAACGGAGCTGCTGTGTACGCTTAGCGGATATTGCAATGCCAATGACGCTTACCATCAAACGGCATCATCGCCAGATGGTACGGGCTCTTTTATGGCGATGGAAGGCGCGTTAAAAATGGGCGGGTTAAAGCCAAGTGATATCGGCTACATCAACCTGCATGGCACCGGCACCCAAAATAACGATAACTCCGAAGGGACAGCAATAAAAAGACTGTTTGAGCCGCATTACCCCAAAATGAGTTCAACCAAATCGTTCACCGGGCATACATTGGGGGCAAGCGCTGGGATTGAGGCTGTATTTTCTGCTTTATCGGTTCAGCAAGGGCTGATCTATCCAAACCTTCGTTTTGAAACCAAAATTGAAGAGTTGCCTTTCGCGCCCGAAACTAATTTTACCAAACAAGCCGGTTTAAACCATGTGCTATCCAATTCCTTTGGTTTTGGTGGTAATTGTTCATCACTCCTATTTTCAAAACTGCAGGCCTGATATGTATATACGCGCAACAGGAAACATATCGCCCCAAAAAACATTCGGAGATGTACCTTTTCCGGCTGAGACCGTTACCTATGAGGGTAACAGGTTAAACTGCATTACGCCCGATTATAAAGAGATCATCGATCCAAAACTCATTCGCCGGATGAGCCGGGTAATTAAAATGGGGGTAGCATCGGCCATGGCTTGTTTACAGGAAGCGGGGATTGATAACCCTGATGCCATCATCACAGGTACAGCCTATGGCTGCCTGGAAGATACGGGCGTGTTTTTAAGCAAAATGGTAGAGCGCGGCGAAGAGTTGCTTACGCCAACATCTTTTATCCAATCAACCCATAATACTATTGGCGCGCAGGTTGCTTTGCTGCTGCATTGTAACAACTATAACAACACGTTTGTAAACGGTGGCTCATCGTTTGAGAGTTCGCTGTTGGATGCGCAAATGTTGTTGCAGGAGGGCGATGCTAAAAATGTACTGGTTGGAGGTATTGACGAAATAACCGATATCAGTCATGCTATATTAAGCCGGTTTGGCCTTTATAAGCAAGGCCCGGTGTCAAATCTCGAGTTGTATAACAACAAAGCCAAAGGCACCATAGCAGGCGAGGGTTCGGCCTTTTTTCTGCTCGGTAGTCAGGCTTCGGGAAGCGATCTGGCTAAACTGGATGCTGTTTCTACCTTTTATAAACCCGGCAGTTTTGCCGAGGTAGAGCAGCAAATTGAAGCTTTTCTGTCGGCACAAAACATCAGCATGTATGATGTTAGCCTGGTAATAGCCGGCAATAATGGCGACGCTAAAAATGATGAGGTGTATAATTACCTGGAAGGCTCGTTATTTAATTACTGTAACGTAATTAAATACAAATACTTGTGCGGCGAGTATCCAACGTCATCGGCTTTTGCCTTGTGGTATGCTGCGCAAATGATCAGATCAAAAAACAATGGTGCCGGCGAGCATACCGAAAAGCTCAAAAAAGTACTCATCTATAACCACTACCAAAATACTTATCACTCCTTAATACTGCTCTCGGCGTGTTAACATTCAAAAATACCAATATAGCATGCATTATCCTGTTGGTATTAACTATCCTGGGGCATAAAATGTATGGTATCAGTTGGTTGATATACATCGCTATCTTGTTTGTCTATTCTCTTATTGTTGGTTATGGCTGTTACTTTGTTAGCTCCGGCTTTTTTATGCCGATGTATTGCTCGGCAAATACAACCGATAAAGTTATAGCCATTACTTTTGACGACGGCCCCGTGAAGGGCGGAACGCCCCTGGTTTTGCAAATATTGATGGATGCTGATGTAAAAGCCGCCTTTTTTTGCATCGGCAACAGGATAGCGGGTAACGAGGCCATTATTAAACAGATAGACGCGGATGGCCATATTATAGGCAACCATAGCTTTAGTCATTCTACATTATTTGATTTGCTCCCGGCGGAAAAGATGTTGGTTGAAATGCAGCAAATGGACAGTGGTCTTTATAATGTGATAGGCAAGAAAACAAGATTATTTCGCCCTCCTTACGGGGTGATGAACCCTAACCTTAAAAATGCCATTGTTAAAGGTAACTACCTCCCTATTGGCTGGAGCGTGCGCTCTTACGATACCATGGCCAAAGATGCAGACGCACTGTTGCAAAAGGTAACACCTAAAATTAAACCCGGAGCGGTATTTCTGTTTCACGATAGGTGCCCTATCACGGTGGTTATGCTACCGGGCTTTATAGAACGCGTAAAATCAGAAGGATATAGAATAGAGCGGTTAGATAAACTGCTTGGCTTACCTGCGTATGCCTGATGGGCTTTACAATTTAACCCCGGAGCGGCGTGAGCCGGCCTGTTCGCCAGAGCTGGCAATAATAGGTGTGCCGATGCCGGTTGGCTGGGTCTGCGAATTATTTTTATGTATTTTATCCAAAATATACTCAACTATAATTTTACCCATTTTTTGTTTGCCTGCTATGGAGAGGTGGCTATTGTTGCGGTATAATATTTTATGTTTCTGGTAATTATCGCATACCAGGTTAAATGGCACTACAATGGCCGAATCCTGTAAATGAGTGTCTTTTAGTACCTCGTTAATCTGCTTGCGGTAATCGTCAAGGCTGCCGGTGCTGCCGTTATCAATAATCAGCGAGCTTACTTCGTTCCTCACTTTTTTCAAAATATCCAGGCTATCGGTCGACTCTTTGAAGCCGAAGTAAGGCATCGTTACAAAAACGGGCTCTATTTTATCTTTCAGTAAATCGTCAATAATAAGTGAGCAATAGTAGGCGTAAAATTTGGCACCCATCTCGCCCGAAGCATCACTGGTGCCGGCCAATATTACACAATAATCGAGGTTATGGTGCAGTATCTCGCTGCTGGAATAAGGTGTGCCCGGACTTGCATATAAATTATCATAAATGTCTTTTGTTTTGGCTTCCGGTTCGCCAAAAGATATGATCTCGGTTTTAATATGATGTCTTAAAAACTCGTCGGTCATAATGGTATCCAGTGAGGTGCCGGCTGCCCAACTATCGCCAATTATCCCGATACGCAATACCTCGTTCTTATGTTTTTTCTCGGGGACAGAAGCGTATCTTTTTTCGAGCGAATATCTTTTGTTGATATAAACTCCCAGGCCAATGGCCATCAGCACAACCAACAGTAGCAATAATTTAGCCCTTATTCTCATACCTGGATATAGCAATAGGTTTTACGAACAACGGCAGGGGCGTTGAGATTTCGTAAACTATTAGATAATGTGGTGTGATTTTACGAATAATCATTGTTAAATGTTACTTAGGCAGAAGTTAATTTTAAAAGATTTTATACCAGGGATTTATAATTGAATGTTACCCTTCAAAAAAGAATGTATAAGCCACATAATAGCCATGATGTGTAAGCGAAACAGGTATGTTAATTTCACCTGCATCATTATATAAAACGGGGCACCCGGAGGTGTTTTTAATAATCCTGAGTGGCTCCATATTTAAAATATGCCCCAGTCTTTTCAAAATAAATTGCCTTACAGCTTTAGATTGAAACTCGGGTTCGTTATGTTCTACCTGCTCCACACCGTAATAAACATTTTCAAAATCATCGGCATTGTTTATTGCGGTAAAGATGGAGTTTGGATCAATTATCGACCGGGAATAAAAGGTATCCTGCCCAAAAGTTACCGTGCTGCAGTAGCAGGCTTGCTTCTCAAAACCTTTAGCTTCTGTTATTGCTGGCGTTTTAGAGCGTTTAAGATCTGCCGGGGCCGATATTTGCTGAACAACAATTTTTGAAGGTGAGAAAATAAGGTTGGAATTGTGCCGTTGCATGAATTTATAAATCGATTCTTTAACCGACCACAGCATCCACACAAAACATTCAAAGGGCAAACTGGCCAGTTGAGGCTGGCTGTATAAGGCAATTTCGGTACCGGTAATAAATTTTGTGTAAAACCTCGCATCTTTTGTACGCTCAATGTTGATGATGCGGAGGTCTATAATATCATTACCGGCACTTTTTATCATGTTTGCTGGTTGGTCTTCTCTTCTATCACATCAATACAACCACCAACGTTTACCATTTTATCGGCAGCATCGTAATCTATCTCGATGTTATATTTTGATTCGGCATCAATAATGATATCAACAAGATTAGCCGAATTAATTTTCAGGTCTTTGATCAGGTCGGTACCCTCGTCAATATTGGCCAGGGCTTCTTTATCAAGGGTATATGGCGATAAAACTTTTTTTAGTTCATTTAAAATCTCTTGTCGTGTCATTAGGGTTAAATTTAGAAAATATTAAGCAGGAATTAACGTCGCCAAAGCCAAAGTTAGCTTTTGCAACAATATTGATTTTTTTTTTGACTACAGATGTAGGCAAACAGTTTAAGCTGATGTGGTTACTTATTTCAGGGTTCGGGTCGTCCAGGTTGATATTGGGGTGCGCAAAGCCATGCACAATCTGCAATATAGATGCCACCGATTCTATGCTGCCCGCCGCACTTAGGCAATGGCCTATCATTGATTTAAGCGAGTTCATCAGCGGAAAATTATCTCCCGACCGGCCCAGGGCTTTGCACCAGTTTTGAATTTCCTGCATATCGGCATTGGTAGCGGTAAGGTGCCCGCTTATCAGGTCGATGTCCTCGCCACTGATGTTTGAATTGGCTACAGCCTCTTCAATACACCTGATAACGCCTTGCGGGTTAGCTGCAGTCATAGAGCCCCCTGTACGCTGGCCGCCACTATTGGTCGAGCCGCCCAAAACTTCGGCGTAAATTCTGGCGCCACGGGCAAGGGCAAAATCCAGGTCTTCCAAAACCAGGGCCGCCGAACCAGAGCCGGGTACAAAGCCGCCTGCGGTTGTGCTCATGGGGCGCGATGCTTTTTCGGGCTGGTCGTTATATTTTCGGGAGAGTACCCGCATCGAATCAAACGAGCCAAATACATAGGTATCCACATATTCGCTGCTGCCAACCAGCATACGTTTGGCGTAGCCATCTTTAATGGTTTCGTACCCCATTAAAATAGCCTGTGTACCGGTAGCGCAGGCAGCCGAATTGGTGATCACCTTATTGCCCAAACCCAAACGGCCCGATACATAGGAGGTAACGCCACTGTTCATAGCTTGCTCTACCACGCGCGAGCCTAATTTTTTAGCTTCTTTATTATCAACCCGGGTAATTACATTTTTCATGGCTTCGGTATCAGATACGCTGTTGCCAAAAATGCAGCCGGTTTCCCAGCGGGTTTCGTCGGTATCATACTCAAGCCCGGCATCAGCCCAGGCATCAAGCGCGGCCATTAAGCCATAACCTATATTGGTACCTTTAAGGCCATGAAAAACAACTTCGGAGATGTAGTTTCTGGTTTTAAGGTCCTCCAACACAAAATCGGGCCTGCCGGCTACCTGGCAGCTAAATTTCAATTCTTCATACAAAGGCTGAAATTTTATCCCTGATACGCCATTCTGTATGGCATCTAAAAACGCGCTGATACCTATGCCATTTGGCGATACCACCCCCATTCCGGTAACTACAACGCGCCTGCTCATTTCTTGATATCAATATGTTTAATAATACCGGCAAATGTGCCCCTGGCAACTATTTCTTTTGAGCTATCCAGCATTTCCACCACGCATTTAAGCTTGCCAAAACGGAAGTATTGTTTTTTGGAGATCACCGTTACCTTTTGGCCAGGCAATACCATTTTATAAAAAGAAACATCGGTAGAGGTAAGTACGGGGTATAGCGATGCATCGTCCTTAAGTTCTTTCCCGGGCTCTTTCATTATCAAAAATATACCTAATACCACCAGGCCAATCTGGGCCATAATTTCGGTGATGATAACACCGGGAGTAACCGGGTTGCCTTCAAAATGGTCTTCATAAAAAAAAGCATCCTGTTTCAGCGTAAAATCGCCGGTAACGCCATCCTCATTTAGCGAAGTAATGTTATCAATAAAACGAAAGGTTGATTTGTACGGTAAATGATTAAGTATGTGGTTATTCATGCATCTAAAAATCTAATTATTACAAACAATGTTCGCCACCGTCTACATGAATCAATGAGCCATTTATCCAAAAAGCCTCATCAGTACAAAGCATATATATCACATTTGCCACATCTGCGGGCTTTGTTATTCTGCCCATAGGATTATTGGCGCCGGCCAGCTCTATCAGCTTATCGCTGCCAGGTATCCTTTTTAAGGATGCCGTTTCAGTAACCCCTGCCTGTATCAAATTGGTTTTTAACCCAAAGCGACTAAACTCAACCGCCATATATTTTGTAAGACTCTCTAACGATGCCTTTGCAATAGATACAGCCGCGTAGCTTTCCCAGTATTTGTGAGCACCATCGCTGGTAAGGCCAACTATACGGGCGTCGGCATTAAATAGTTCGGCATTTAGCAATAGCCTTGTCCAATCCAACAAACTGTTGCTCATGGCATAGCTGGTAGCCTGTATATCATCTGTAGAAAGAACGTTGGCGTTTTGGGCATTTGAAGTTTCGTTTGTAACCAATGGTTTTAAATTACCACGGGCTATGGAATGCAGCAAAAGCTTAACACAATGTTTATGTACAGCAACAGCGGCAAATTGTTTTAAAAATAACTCACGGCCACTTTGTTCAAGCGCGTTTATGTTGAAAGGTAAAATGGTTACACCGTTTTCCGCAGCTATTTTGGCCAGCTGTTGTTTAAGGGGTTTTTCGGTAATAGAAGTTTCGCGATACAAAACGGCAATGTTCATCCCATGCGATGTCAGTTTTTGTAAAGCCGCTAAGCCAAAGCCGCCAGATCCCCCTAAAATTACAGCCCATGAACCCGCAAACTGTTTAGTTTTATCCATGTAAGCCGCTTGTTTTTAATTTCATACCCAATGATGATCCGGAAGATACTGTTAAATATTTATGCTTTTAAATTTCCGAAAAAAATTCAAACCCCAAAGTAAGCGAAAGAAAATCGTTTTTTAGCGATTGCCGCCGTATTTATTAGACTATAACTTAAACCATTATCCACAAAAAGCATCCTATACCTGTTTGCTATAGTTTTAATATTTAAAAAAATAAAACTAAATGAAGCAAAAAGGGTTGCGCTTACACTTTACGTTAAAGCGCAACCCTTTTTGTGAGGCACGTATTAATTATTACATTTGGTAAGGCTTATGAAGAATTATATTAAAAGGCACAGTGCTTTTGTTTGTTTTTTGCTGATAGTTTTAGGAGGCAGTAACACAAAGGTTTGGGCGCAAAAATTAGAGAAAGCGGCTTTTTACAAAGCAATGGCATCTGATAATATTGAAGAAATAAACCAGGAGTTAGCCACATTTACAGATGCCGGCACCGATACCAAAACCGGGTACGACGGGGCTTTGCTCATGAAGAAAGCCAGCTTAGTTGGCAAGCCAAAAGATAAGCTAAGCTTTTTTAAAGCAGGCCGTATTAAACTGGAAACAGCGCTGCTGGCCGAGCCCGGCAACACCGATCTGCATTTTTTACGCCTGGTGATACAGGAAAAAGCGCCTAAAATTGTGCACTACCGTGCCGATATTGAAAAAGATAAAACATTGATAATTAAAAACTTTAAAGGCCTGCAGCCTGTTGTACAGCAGGCTATAGTTGACTATAGCAAAACCTCAAAGGTTTTGCATACCGAAGACCTTAAAGCTGCTGAGTAATGAAAAAGATACTGGCTATTTATTATACCCAATCGGGGCAGATGCGCGATATCATCAACTCCTTTACACAGCCTATTATAGATGCGGGTGCATCGGTTGAAAAGGTGGAGATAAAGATGGTGAACAGCTACAATTTTCCGTGGACAGGGTCGAGCTTTTTTGGGGTGATGCCAGATTGTGTTTTAGGTGTACCGGCAGCAATTGAGCCTTTTACACTTAAGGAGAGCGAATACGACCTCATCATTATTGGTTACCAGCCCTGGTTTTTATCGCCCAGCATCCCGTCAAACTCATTGCTTAACCACCCCGATTTTATTAAGGTGATGCAGGGTACTCCTGTTGTAACCATCAGCGCGGCCCGCAATATGTGGTTAAATGCATTTGTACGGGTGCGTAAATCTATAAGTGATGCCGGAGGTAAACTGGTTGGCAATATAGCATTGGTAGATAGGCATAGTAACCCCATAAGCTTTGTAACTATTTTTTACTGGATGCTAACCGGTAAAAAAGAACGCTACCTTAATATATTCCCCAAACCAGGCGTTGACGAGCAGGAGATAGAAGACACCGCTAAATTTGGCAGAATAATAGCCGCCCGACTTAATATGCCCGACTATTGGGAAAGTTTACAGGTAGAACTGGTGCACAACGAAGCCGTAAACATTAAGTACCCCTTGATGTTTATAGAAGGTAAGGCAAAGATCATATTTTCGGTTTGGGCCAAAATAATTTCCAAACGCGAAAAAAAAGGATTTTGGCTTGCGGCTTTTAAGTATTATCTTTTTTTCGCGCTGTTTATTGTAGCCCCTATTGCGCTAACGGTTGATATGATTTTAGTAAAACCGTTTTTTGGCGATAGGATATTGGCTAAAAAGAATTTTTATTTACAACTAAATTAACACCTACATGTCTTTTAATCAGGTTTATATAAACACTACATCTGCCTTTTTACCAAACGAGCCTGTGGCTAACGATGATATGGAGCAGTATTTGGGTTATATTGACAATAAGCCATCTAAATCAAAAAAAATTGTACTGCGCAATAATGCCATAACAACCCGGTATTATGCTTTAGATAAAAATAAAAAAGCAACCCACACCAATGCCCAAATGACGGCTCTGGCGGTAAAGGAGCTTTTTAAAAATACAGATGCTAAAATAGAGGAAACTGATTTGCTTTCCTGTGGTACTTCATCGCCAGACCAGATGATGCCAAGCCACGGGGTAATGACGCATGGCTGGCTGCCCGAAGCGGGTGCTATTGAAGTAGTATCGCCTGCGGGTGTGTGCTGCGCCGGGATGCATGCCTTAAAATATGCCTACATGGCCATCAAATCTGGCGAGGCTAAACAAGCTATAGCAACCGGGTCTGAAAGATTTTCGGGGCTGTTGGTTTCTGATGTGTTTGAAGAGGAGGCACAAAAGTTAAAGGAGCTTACCGAAAATCCTTACATCGCTTTTCATAAAGATTTTTTAAGGTGGATGCTTTCAGACGGCGCTTCGGCATTTTTAATGACCGATAAGCCAAACGAAACCGGCATCAGCCTTCGGGTTGATTGGATTGAAGGCGTATCATACGCCAACCAGATGGCTCCCTGTATGTACATGGGGGCCGAAAAGCAGGAAGATGGCAGCCTGAAAGGCTTTATGGATTTTACGCCCGAGGAAGTAATGAACAAATCTATCTTCAGCATTAAGCAGGATATAGGTTTATTGAGCGATAATATTGTGCCATTGGGTGGTGCCAAAATTAAAGAGATATTTGAGCGTCGGGGTTTAACTACAAACGATATCGATCATTTTTTACCACACATCTCCAGTGATTTTTTTCGCCCGAAGATATATGATATGGTGGAGATATATGGAGGTGGTATCCCCTACGAAAAATGGTTTATGAACCTGTATACTGTAGGGAATGTTGGCGCAGCATCGGTTTACCTGATGATAAACGAGTTGTTTCACAGCGGTAAACTAAAAGTAGGCGAGAAAATTTTGTTACTGGTGCCCGAGAGCTCCAGATTTTCGTATATGTATGCGATGCTTACTGTTGTTTAAGGGATAATTGCCGGTTATGAAAAAAGAAAACGTACCCCAGGACCTGAGCTCTCTTGGAAAAATAACCAGGGAGGTTTGCTACGCTACCGATAGCGAGGGAAAATACGTTACCCAGCTAAGCGATGGCTGGGAGGTAAAAATAACGGCCCTGGATGTAGCCAGGAAAGAAATTGACGGGCGCATTGCCGAAGCCAAGCAGAAGGTATTAAATAAAGAGGCCAGTCCGCTGTTGTTTTTTATGGAGTTAAGGCTGATGGATGCGGGCATTGTTGCCGATTATACCGGGTTTTGGAAATGGCAGATCAAACGCCATTTAAAGCCCGATATATTTAATAGGCTATCAGAAAAAGATTTAAAGAAATATGCCGAAGCCTTTAATGTAAAGGTTGACGAGCTAAAAAGTATGGATGTGCATGAAGATTGATTTTGAACACGGACAAGCTGCACATTGCGAATCGGGGGTTACCAGTAATTTATTAAAAAAGATCTCGAAAGGTAAAATTACCGAGCCTTTGGCTTTTGGTATTGGCGCCGGGCTTTTTTTTGTATATGTGCCTTTAATAAAAATAAATAACGGGCCGGCAATTGCTTTTCGCTCTATGCCCGGCTTTATATTTAATCGAACGTGCAAATCGTTGGGGATACCGGTAGTGCAAAAAAAATTCAGCTCCAAAGAAAAGGCCGAGGCCGCTTTGATGGAGAGTTTAAACGCCGGGCAGCCTGTTGGCGCCCAGGTAGGGGTTTATTATTTATCGTACTTTCCTAAGGAATACCGTTTTCACTTTAATGCACATAACCTTATTGTTTTTGGCAAAGAGGGTGATAACTACCTTATAAGTGACCCTATTATGGAGCACGCCACCACGCTAACCAGTTACGAGTTGGAGCGTGTGCGTTTTGCCAAAGGGGCGTTGGCGCCAAAAGGACAATTGTACTATCCCGGAAATCAGAACGAAATTACTGACGACCAGATCAGGACTGCTATTAAAAGCGGGATTAAGAAAAATGTGTTTAATATGCTTTCTATCCCTGGCCCATTCGCGGGTGTAAGCGGCATAAGCTACACCGGCAATAAAATTAAACGCTGGCGCGATAAGCTTGGCCTTAAAACAGCTGGTTTATACCTTGCCCAATTGGTGCGGATGCAGGAAGAGATAGGCACAGGTGGTGGTGGATTCCGCTATATTTATGCGGCGTTTTTACAGCAGGCTAATGATTATTTGCCTAATGCAACGCTGTTACAGGCATCAGAAATGTTTACCCAGGCCGGCGACCTATGGCGTACAGCCGCAGTACAGGCGGCCGGTATTTACAAAGGTCGCATTGGCAGCCAGGAAGATTTTGATGTGATGGGCAACTATTTGTTGGCAATTGCCGATATAGAAAAGAAGGCTTTTACCTTGCTCAAAAATATTAAATGGTAGCCATGAGTTCATTAGCCGTACATATCGAAAACCTGGGTTTTCATTACCCTGGAAATTCTGGGGTAACTTATGATGGGCTGAACTTAAAAATAGCCGAAGGGGAACGCTTTGGCTTATTTGGCCCCAATGGCGCGGGTAAAACAACCCTGATGAACCTGATGACAGGTTTGCTGGTTGCCGATACCGGCAGCATACAACTGTTGGGCCATAAAATAGGTACAAAAAGCAAGGCGGTAAATAAGCTGTTTGGCTTTGTACCGCAGGATTTTTCTTTTTACCAGGAACTAAGCCCCATCGAAAACCTGGAATTTTTTGGTGCGTGGTATGGCTTAAACCGCAGGCAAATTGCCGAACGCTCGAAAGAGTTATTGGAAATTCTGGGCCTTTCTCACGTAAGCTACAAACCCGTGCAAAATTTTAGCGGCGGGATGAAACGGCGTATCAACCTGGCTATAGGCGTTATTCATAACCCTAAAATTTTGTTTTTGGATGAGCCTACTGTTGGCGTAGATGTGCAAACCCGCCACGCTATAATTGATTATTTAAAACAACTCAACAAACAGGGTACAACCCTCATCTATACCTCGCACCAGTTAAGCGAGGCCGAGGGTTTGTGCGAACAGATAGCCCTGGTTGATAATGGCAAAATTGTAAGAGAAGGCAATTTGGATAAGCTACTGGAAGAATATGATCACCAGAACCTGGAAGACCTGTTTCTTAATTTAACCGGAAAGGATTACCGAAACTAATGTTTAAGCTCTGGGCCTCCATAGTAAAAGATGTACGTATTCTGCTGCGCGATAGGGTGGGCATTTCGCTCATGTTTATTATGCCTGTTATTTTGGTTATTGTGGTAACACTTATCCAAAACAGCACTTTCCAGCTGATGAATAAAAACAAGCTTACGGTAGTTGTTTGCAATAAAGATACGGGTAAGCTAAGCAAGCAATTGGTTACTACCATTAATAAAATAGGCATGTTTAAGGTGGTGCAGGTAGATGGATCGCAAAACGCGCAGCAGATTGCCGATGGCATGCACACCAATGATGCTATGCTGGCTATCACCATCCCGCCGGATTTTACTTCTAAAATAGAAACAAAGGCAAAAGCCTCTTCAAACAAAGCGTTAAAAAGCTTTGGCTTACAGGCCGACTCGGCAAAGGAAGAAAAACTTACCGGCGCTACGCCGCTAACCTTGTATTACAATCCGTCTATCCCCGAGTCTATCCGCTTTTCGGTAAACGGAGCGTTAACAAGCGCATTACAAATTGTGGAGAGCCGCGAAACTTTACGCACGCTTTACTATGCCATAAACGAAAAAGAAATGCCACAGCAGCTGGAAAACGAAATGCTGAATGGCAAAGCGCAAATAAACCAGGTACCGGTATCAAAAGACGGCAGCATTAAGGCGCCAAATGCAACCCAGCACAATGTACCTGCCTGGACTATTTTTGCCATGTTCTTCATCATCATGTCGCTAAGTGGCAGTGTGGTAAGAGAAAAGGTGAGTGGTAGCTTTATCCGTTTAAAAACATTGCCTACTAATTTTGCGGTTGGCCTGTTATCAAAGCAAATTACTTATTTATGCGTTACACTTTTCCAGGCGCTGGTGATATTTTCGCTTGGGCTGTGGTTTTTCCCATTTATTAACTTGCCTGCATTAAATTTGCCTTCTAATATTTTCGGGTTAATTTTAATAACGGTAGCGGTTGGTTATTGTGCTGTAAGCTACGCCATTTGCGTAGGCGTATTTGCGCATACACAGGAGCAGGCCAACGGTTTTGGCGCAGTATCCATAGTAATATTGTCTGCAATAGGTGGCCTTATGGTACCTGTTTTTGCCATGCCCGGGGCGCTTAAAACAATAAGCACATTATCGCCGTTGCATTGGTGCATTCAGGCATATTATGGCTTATTTTTAGAGGGCGCGGGTTTAAAGGATGTGGTAATTAGTATTTTACCATTAATTGGGATAACCTTTGCGTTTCAGGGTTTAACGTTCATCGGTTTAAAAAGAAAAAAATTAATATAAATACAAGATGGAAATTACAGATTTAAAGGAGAAGTTAAAAGTTCAGATCATTCAGTTTCTGAATTTAACCGATCTTACACCGGCCGATATTAAAGACGATGAGCCGTTATTTGGCGATGGCCTGGGCCTTGATTCCATCGATTCATTAGAGCTTATTGTACTGCTTAAGCGCGAGTACGGCATCAACATACAAGACCCTAAAGAGGGCCGTAAAGTATTGATTGATATTAATACGATGGCAGCTTATATACAACAACACGCACAAAAATAAACGCCGATAAAAATTGGACAGGATTGTAGTAACCGGAATGGGAGTTATTAGTGCTATCGGCCTGTCGGTAGCTGAAAATCATGCTGCATTGGTAACCGGCAAAACCGGTATCATCAAAGGTGGCGGTAATTTTCCATCGCGATATGCTGGCTTATTACCCTTTGGCGAAGTTTTAATTGGTACCGAAGAACTTAAAACCAGGCTTGGTGTAACAGAATCTGGAATAACCCGCACAACCTTACTGGCCCTGCACGCTTTTAAAGAGGCAATAGGCGACGCGCAATTGACCGATGAGCAGCTAACAGCCGGCGATACCGCTCTTATTGGCGCAACAACGGTTGGCGGCATGTGCCTTACCGACGAGCTTTATGCCAATACGCATGGTGATACCGAGAATATAGAATACGTAAAGTCTTTTGATTATGCATCGGTAAACCTGTATCTGCAAAAGCGTTACCATATTACAGGCGTGGTTAACACCATGAATACAGCCTGCTCATCATCTGCCAATGCTATAATGTATGGTTGCAGGCTCATCAAAAACGGTTTGGCCAACCGGGTAATTGTTGGCGGTGCCGATAGCCTTGCAAAATTCACGGTTAACGGTTTCAATGCATTGCGCATCCTCTCTGACGAAGCCTGTGCGCCTTTCGATCAAAACAGAAAGGGACTTAATTTGGGCGAGGGCGCAGCCTTCCTGGTATTGGAGAAAGAGGCCGACGTTAAAGGTAAAAAGATGTATGCTTGCTTAAGCGGTTATGGCAATGCGAATGATGCTTACCACCCATCATCATTATCGCCCGAAGGCGATGGCCCCTACCTGGCCATGAAAAATGCTTTGAGCAACGCTAAACTAAATCCCGCGGATATCGATTTTATAAATGCCCACGGCACCGGTACCGAAAATAACGACGAGGTAGAAAGCAGGGCTATGCTCAGCTTGTTTGGTACATTACCCAATTTTGCATCAACCAAAGGCTTTACCGGGCATACCCTGGGGGCAGCCAGTGCTATTGAGGCGGTGTACAGCATCTTAAATATAGATAAACAGGAGTTGTATCCTAATTTAAATTTCGGGCAGCCTATAGCCGATACAGGCCTTGAGCCGGTTATTACTTATAAGGCATCAGCTATAAAACACGTGATGTCTAACTCGTTTGGTTTTGGCGGTAATTGTACATCTTTAATTTTTTCAAAAGCTTAGTGATGAGTTTTTATATCCATAAAACTACCTGTATCTCGCCCCAGCAAACTTTTGGCGATAATATTGATATTGAACAGCTGCGGCCTTCGGTTGATAATAAGCTATATGCCGTAGAACCGGCTTATCCACAGTTTAAGGGCAATGCTTTACGCCGCATGAGTAAAAGTACCCGCATAGGTTCGGGCGCGGCCCTGCCCCTGCTTGCGGGTGCCCCACAGCCCGATGGTATTATTATTGGCACCCAGGTAAGCGGCATGGAAGAGAATAGTAAATTTCTGAACCAGATCATCGAGTATAACGAAGATATGCTTACGCCGGGCAGTTTTGTGCAGGGTACTCCCAATACCATATCATCGCAGATAGCGCTTATCAGCAATAATAAAAACTATAACATCACCCATGTTCACCGCGGCCTGGCTTTTGAAAACGCGGTTATTGATGTGGCCATGCTGGTTAACGAAAGCCCTCAAAATACTTATTTATTAGGAGGTGTTGACGAGATCTCACTTAATAATTACACGCTTGACACCCTTGCCGGCTGGTTTAAAAAAGAAGATTGCTCCAACAACAATCTGTACAGCTCTGCCACCGATGGCAGTTTATCTGGTGAGGGGGCCGCTATGTTTATAGTAAGCGGCGATAAACAAGGCGCGTTGGCGCAACTAAAAGCTATCACCACTATCCACAGTACAGATGCCGAGGTTGTTGAAAATCGCATCAAAACCTTCCTTCAAAATAATCTTCCCGAAGGAGAGAAAATCGACCTGCTGTTAAGCGGCGAAAATGGCGACAGGCGTTCAACCCATTTCTATAAAAACTGCGAGGCCCTACAAGGCAGTTACACCACAATTGCCCGCTTTAAGCACTTATGTGGCGAATATCCAACGGCCTCTTCATTTGCGCTTTGGTTGGCTTGTAATTTTATTGGCGGAGCTTTGGAGCTTCCGCATCATATGCTCAAAAAAGCAGGTACAGCCATCGGTCTTAAAAATATCCTCATTTATAATACCCATAAAATTGGCCAGCATAGCTGTATGCTGCTGAGTGTAGTATCGTAATAAACGGGGATTCCTGCAACTTAAGTGTTTTTATCGGTGTCTTATTCAACGGATAGCCACACTTAAAATATGCCATCAACTACAAAATACTTAGCGCTTGCTTTCTTTGCTTTTATTGCCAATTACGCTTATGCACAAAGCATTGCGCCGTTAGATTCTATAACCCGCGCCATTGAAAAGCAGGAGTATACCAACGTGAATAGCGTGCTGATATCCAAAGGTGGCAAAACGGTTTATGAACATTATTTTAACGGCTTTACTGCCGATTCTTTGCACGATTCCCGTTCGTCTTTTAAATCCATCACCAGTTTGCTATTGGGCATCGCTATAGATAAAGGGCTTATCAGGAGTGTTGATGAAAAGGTTTACAGTTTTTTCCCCGAATATAAGTCCTTCAATAACGATGATGAGCGTAAAAAGCTCATCACTATAAAAAACCTGCTGGAAATGCGCTCTGGTTTTGATTGCGACGAGTGGATTGACGATGGGAAGGATTGCGAGAGTGATATGGAGAAAACCAAAGATTGGGTTAAGTTTTCTTTAGATCTGCCGATAAAGAATGATCCCGGTACTGTTTGGAATTATACATCATGTAACCCGATGATCATCAGCGGAATTATCAGCAATGCCGCCCATATGTCGGTAATGGAATTTGCCAAACAATATCTATTTGAACCATTGGGCATCACCAACTATCGTTGGACGGTTGACCCTGCCGGCCATGCCGCTACGCCAGGGTCGTTTTTTGTATTGCCAGGGGATATGTTGAAAATTGGACTGATGGTTAAAAGTAATGGACTATGGCACGGTAAACGTATAGTTTCTGAAAAATGGCTTAAGCAATCAACAGCGGCCACCATCCCAATTCCCGGCTTTTCGTTCACTAAAATAAGCAGGAGCAAAACAGCTATACCGCAGCCGGCGTATTATGGCTACTATTGGTATAACGAGCAGGTAAAAACCAAAAACTATGCAGAAGATGTACTTTTTGCATCGGGCAATGGAGGTCAGTATATCATGGTCATTAAAAAAATGGATCTGGTTGTAGTATTTACCCAGGGAAACTACAATAACCGTAAGGCAAAGCAGGCTTTTGATATTTTAACACGGTATATTATACCTGCTTTTAAATAAAAGGTACGGGCAAGCCGGGAACAATTTATATAAGGTAAAGCCAGGTACGGCGAACAACTTTCGGCCTTAATGGTTATTTGCTTACTTTAGCATGAAGCATCGCCGCCTATGAAAACTACCGTTTATACTGTACTTGCACTTTTTGTACTAACTGCCTTCAGTTCCTGTTCGCCAAAAGGGCCTTATGCTTTAACCAATAAAGTGTATAAGCATCAAACAGATTCGGTACTGGAGGTGATAGCGCGTGAGCAACCAGCAACATTGGTAGATAGCGCGGGTACAGCTATCCCCAGCGAATTTATAGGTACCGTTAATTTTAATGCCCGCAAGCCCAATTATGTAATTATTCACTTTACCGCACAGGATTCGGCCAAACAAACGCTTAAAACATTTACGCTCGTAAAACCCCAGGTAAGCGCGCATTATGTGGTAGGTAAAGACGGCAAGGTGTACCACATGCTTAACGATTATTTGCGCGCCTGGCAGGCAGGCATCAGCCGATGGGGTAGTGTTACCGATATGAACAGTTGCTCGATAGGTATAGAGATTGACAACAACGGGCACGAGCCCTTTAATGATGTACAGGTAAAAAGCCTGCTGGCATTATTAGCGCAGCTTAAAAAAGCCTATAATATACCTACAGCCAATTTTATTGGTCATCAGGATATTGCGCCAGGCCGCAAGCCAGACCCGGGACCCTTATTCCCGTGGAAATTATTGGCGAAAAGAGGTTTTGGCTACTGGAGCGATGAACTGCTGGAGCTGCCGCCAGATAACTTTGATTACGCCACCGCCCTGCGCCTTATAGGTTACGATACCAGTAATTTACCTGCTGCCATAGTAGCTTTTAAGCGCCACTTTGTGCAGATAGAAGACAGCCCTGCAATGGGTCAGCTGGACTTGAATGTGTTATATAATGTGTACAGGAAATATTAGCGCAGCCCCCTAACCCCCTGAAGGGGGAACTTTTTGATTTGCATGGCGCACAAAAACGCCCGGCACGTTGTGCCAGGCGCGTATATTCTTTTTAGCTCCCCCTTTAGGGGGCCGGGGGGCTTGGCTATTTTTTCACCCAGCCGTCCTTTAACGTAACTGTTCTGTTAAATACCAGTTTATCGGTAGTTGAATACTTATCGAGCGTGAAATAACCTTTACGCATAAACTGCACCGGGGTACCGGGTATGGCGTTGGCCAGATCGGGTTCTATGTAGGCGGTGGTTATTATGTGCAGGCTGTTTGGGTTAATATAGTCTTTAAAGTCGCCCTCTTCGCTTTGCGGGTTCTCTACCTGGAAAAGACGATCGTAAAGACGTACTTCGGCAGTTTTGGCATGTGGTACGCTTACCCAGTGAATGGTACCTTTCACGTTGATACCGCTGGTATCGTTACCCGATTTTGATTCGGGCAGGTAACTGCAATGGATCTCTGTTACGTTGCCATCGGCATCTTTCACAAAATCATCGCAACGGATAATGTAGGCATTTTTAAGTCTCACCATCAGCCCAACACCCAGGCGGAAGAATTTTTTAGGCGGCACTTCCATAAAGTCCTCACGCTCTATCCAAAGTTCGCGACTAAACGGAAACTCGCGGCTGCCATCGCCACCTTCTGCTTCGGGGTTGTTTTCGCCATGCATAATTTCCACTTCGCCCTCGGGGTAATTGGTCAGGATACATTTAATAGGATCGAGCACGGCCATACGGCGCCACGCGGTTTTATTCAGATCTTCGCGGATACAAAACTCCAGTAAGCCAACGTCTATCATGTTTTCGCGTTTAGCTACGCCTATGCGTTCGCAAAACTCACGGATACTGGCTGGTGTATAACCACGACGGCGTAAACCGCTTATGGTAGGCATGCGTGGGTCGTCCCAGCCATCAACATATTTATCAACCACCAGCTGCAGCAGCTTGCGCTTGCTCATTACGGTATAGTTGAGGTTAAGGCGGGCAAATTCATATTGTTTAGATGGGAAAATAGCTAATTGCTCAATAAACCAATCGTACAACGGACGGTGAGGTATAAACTCCAAAGTACATATAGAGTGCGTAATTTGCTCAATAGCATCCGATTGGCCATGCGCAAAATCATACATAGGGTATATACACCACGCATCACCGGTACGGTGGTGATGGGCATGCTTAATGCGATACATTAAAGGGTCGCGCAGCTGCATGTTGGCAGCAGCCAGATCAAGTTTGGCACGCAATACTTTAGCGCCATCGGGGTATTTACCGGCTTTCATATCGGCAAACAGCTCCAAATTCTCTTCAACAGAGCGGCTGCGGTATTGGTTTGGTGTACCGGGTTCTGTTGGTGTGCCTTTTTGGGCCGCTATTTCTTCGGCAGTGCTATCATCAACATAAGCCAATCCTTTTTTAATAAGGGCAACGGCAAATTCATATATCTTATCAAAATAGTCGGAAGCATAAAGCTCTTCGGCCCACTCAAAGCCCAACCATTTTACATCTTCTTTAATGCTGTCAACATATTCTACTTCTTCTTTAACGGGGTTGGTATCATCAAAGCGAAGGTTGGTTTTGCCGTTGTATTTTTGCGCCAGGCCAAAGTTTAAACAAATGGATTTGGCATGGCCAATGTGCAGGTAACCATTAGGTTCGGGCGGGAAACGGGTTAGCACCCGGCCATCGTTTTTACCGGCAGCTATATCTTCTTCAACAATTTCCTCTATAAAGTTCAGTGATCTTTCTTCGCTCATAAGACAAAAGTAGAAAAAAAAAGCCCTCTAACCCTTTAAAGGGGAGATTTTTGAAAGAACGCGGTTTCTTCATAACTAACAGGCCATGTTATAATCAATAATTTCCTATAGGGGAGGATTCTTCACGGGTTTAATTTTCAATGGTGTTTACGGAAGTCGGACTATTTAGAAGGCTGCTATTGTTTTTATGAGAAAAACATTAAATTTGGAAAACCGCACACACAAAACCCTACGCAAAATATGAACATGCAGCAAGGCAACTACATGAATTTTACCGATATGACTCCCGAAGAAATGGGCTTTTTACAACAAGCCACAGCGGGGTTAACCGAAAGCCAAACAAGTTATTTTTATATGGTTTACTCCAGCAAAAGAAAAGCTTCGCAGGAAATATTACTGCTTACCTTACTGGGCTTTGTAGGTTTTGCTGGTATACAACGCTTTGTGCTTGGGCAGATAGGAATGGGTATTGTTTATTTTTTAACCATCGGTTTTTGCTGGATAGGTACTATTGTAGACCTGGTGAACAATAAATCGCTGGTATTGAAGTATAATAAAGATAGGGCTTACGAGAGTCACCGTATGGCTATGATGACACCATAAAGTTACCCAATATCATACATCGCTATATTTGCTCATGAAATTATCAGCCCTTACCGCTTACCTCGAAAGCCTGGCACCATTGGTTTACCAGGAAGATTATGATAACGCGGGCCTTATTGTAGGTAACCCCGATCAGGAAATAACGCAGGCTTTACTTTCTTTAGATTGTACCGAAGCCGTGGTTGACGAAGCCATTGCCACCGGTTGCCAGGTGATCATATCGCACCATCCGATAGTTTTTAGAGGCTTGAAGAAATTTAACGGCAAAACTTATGTAGAGCGCGTGGTTGAGAAAGCTATCCGCAAGGGAATAGCACTGTACGCCATCCATACCAACCTGGATAACGTAATGCAAGGCGTAAACACCCGCATTTGCGATACCCTGGGCCTTAAAAACTGCCGCATATTAGCCCCCAAGCATAACCTGCTTAAAAAACTCATCACCTTTGTACCTAATGGCTATGCAGATGAAGTACGTAATGCTTTATTTGCAGCAGGTGCGGGTAATATTGGCAACTATAATGAGGTGAGTTTTAATGCCGAAGGCGTTGGCACCTTTAAAGGAAATGAGTTTACCATGCCCCACGTAGGTGAGCCTGGGAAAAGGCACCGCGAAAATGAGATCTGTATTCAAACCATTTATCCGGCCAATCTGGAGAGCAAGATTATTATGGCTTTGATACTGGCACATCCTTACGAGGAAGTGGCTTATGACCTTGTACCCCTAACCAACCAGCACCAGCAGGTAGGCTCTGGGATGATAGGCGAACTGGAAGTACCTCAGAACCAGGAATCGTTTTTGTTTTATATAAAGGATAAAATGCGCACGCACGTAATAAGGCATACGGCATTTACCGGCAAACCCATTAAAAAAGTGGCCGTTTGCGGTGGCTCGGGAGGCTTTTTATTGAAGCACGCGATAGCCGCCGGGGCCGATATTTTTATCACCGCCGATTACAAGTATCATGAGTTTTTTGATGCCGAAGGAAAAATAGTAATAGCAGATATCGGACACTTTGAGAGTGAACAATTTACGGTGCAATTATTGTATGAAATAATTAGAAAAAAATTCCCTATCTTTGCCGTCCGTTTAACAGAAGTAAATACAAACCCCGTCAAATATTTTATTTAATGGAACAAACCGTAGAACAAAAGCTTAAAGCTTTATACGAACTACAAACCATCCACACCAAAATTGACAGAATACGCCAGGTACGTGGTGAACTGCCAATGGAAGTTGCCGATTTGGAAGATGATGTTGCAGGTCTTGAAACCCGTATTCAGAAAATCAAATATGAGTTGGATGATGTAGAGGATGAGATTGTAACCCGCAAAAACCTGATCAAAGATGCTCAGGCTAATATCAAAAAATACGAAACGCAACTTAACGAAGTTAAGAACAACCGCGAGTATGATGCCATATCAAAAGAAATTGAGATACAGGGATTAGATATACAGGTAAGTGAGAAAAAAATAAGGGAGTACGGTTTTGAGATAACTTCAAAAACTCAGGTATATGAAAAAGCCCTTGCCGATCTGGAAGCACGCAAGAGCGATCTTGACGCCAAGAAAGATGAGTTAGGCGTTATTACTGCCGAAACGGAAAAAGAAGAAAACGAATTGGTTGCGCAGGCCGAAAAAGCTACTCCAAACATCGAGGAGCGTTTACTAACGGCTTATACCCGTTTGCGTCAGAATGCAAAAAACGGTTTAGCTGTTGTAACAATCCAGCGCGATTCTTGCTCTGGCTGTTTTAACCAGATTCCGCCTCAGCGCCAGTCTGATATCCGTCAGCGTAAAAAAATTATCGTTTGCGAGCATTGCGGACGTATTTTGGTTGATGAGCAAATGGCTTTAGAAGCCGAAACTGTATAAGCAAACCACTTATAAAATTAATATAAAAGGCATCTTAGTGATGCCTTTTTTTATGAGTTAAATTTTATGCGAAGATCAAGGCTAATTTATCTTATACTCATTATAGCTAATATAATTATCGGCCTGCTATCCCGGCATTTTAAGGGCATTCCGCTGTTTATTGGCGATATCCTTTGGGCTACAATGGTTTACTTTATTATGCGTTTTTTGCTTATCAATAAGCCAATAAAACTGGTGATTGTGGCCAGTTTATTGTTTTGCTTCGCGATAGAGTTTAGCCAGCTTTACAAAGCACCATGGATAAACGAACTTAGGCATACACTTTTCGGCAGGTTGGTTTTGGGCGAGGTTTTTTTATGGAGCGATTTGTTGTGTTATGTGGTGGGTGTGGCAATAGGGGTAGTTGCCAACAAGTTCACTACCCCAAATAATAAGAAGGGTCTTTTGCCGATTTAAAAAACATCACGGACTCAAACAATTAAAACATGCTCGTTTGCTTTCCCTTCTTCGGCACAAATAAACTATAGTCATACGCTGGCATCTCCCTGCCGGTCATAAAACGATTACAGGCCATCCTAAACATCTGGTGGATGGATTCGGCTACTTTGCCTTCGCCGCTCATACGGCGGCCAAAGTCGCTGTCGTTAAGGTTGCCATCATGGCAGGATCTAATCATATTCAGTACTTTATCGGCCCTGTCTGGAAACGCTTTATAGATCCAGTCGCTAAAGATCTCGGCAACGCTGCCGTTTAGCCTAACAATGGTAAAACCGGCTGCCAGCGCTCCCCTGTCTGCCGCTGCTTTTATAATATTGGGCACTTCGTTGCTGTTTAACCCTGGTATTATGGGAGCCGCCATCACCCTAACGGGGATGCCTTTTTCTGAAAGTTTTTGAATAACCGCTAACCGGCCGGTGGCGGTAACGGTTCTTGGCTCCAGTTTTTGCCGTAACTGCTCGTTAAGCGATGTAATGGAAACATTTACATGCACCAGGTTCATGGCAGCCATTTCGGTGAGTATATCAATATCCCTAAGTATCAGGTTGTTTTTGGTGATGATAGCTACCGGGTTTTTATACTTCAGAAAAACCTCTAACAGCTTCCTGGTTATTTGCAGGTCGCGTTCTATGGGCTGATAGCAATCTGTATTGCCAGATAGCAGGATGCATACCGGTTTATAGTTCTTTTTATTAAAATATTGTTCCAGTAATTCGGGCGCATTGCGTTTTACGATAATCTTGCGCTCAAAATCCAACCCGGCGCTAAAGCCATAGTATTCGTGGGTGTTGCGCGCATAGCAATAGATACAGCCATGTTCGCAGCCCTGGTAGGGGTTTATAGAGTACATATGACTCAAATCCGGACTGCTCGATTCGCTTACTATCTTTTTGGGCGTTTCTTCAAAAAGCTGTGTGGCACTATTTTCAAGCAGGGGCTCATCCAGCCCCTCCAGATGCTCGGCCACGTACTTGTTTTTCAGAAACTTATTGTGGGTATTAACCTGTGCGCCTCTGCCTTTAAAAAAGTCGGGGTTATCCTCATGTGCCATACGGCAAATTTGCTAATATATTTAGCAAATTACAAATCAATCAGCTTGTTTTTTATGCTGTACAAAACCAGGCCAACGCGGCTTTTTATTTGTAGTTTTTCAAAAAGATGGTCGCGGTAACTATCAACTGTACGTACGCTGATATTCATGGTATCAGCAATCTCTTTATAGGTAAGTTCGGTGCCGGTTAGGCGTAAAAACTCAATTTCGCGTGGGTTTAGTACTACTTCGGCTGCTTTATCGGTGTTAAAATTACTTAGCAGGTGCCGGGTAACAAAATCGGGATAATACAGATCGCCTTCGGCTACCTTGGTTAATGCGCGCTCAAATTCTTCGGGTTCGGCATCTTTTAAAAGATATCCTTTTACTCCGGCCCTAACCATTGATAGCACCTTCTCGGCATCCTCAAACATTGATAAAATTATTACCCGGATGGATGGATGATTTTTTTTAAGCCATTGAGCCGTTGATATGCCATCCATTACCGGCATATTGATATCAAGCAAAATAATATCAGGAACATGCCCGGCCGTAATATTGTCAATTAGCTCGCGGCCATGAGCCGCTTCAAACAGAATATTATATTTATTAAAGCTATCTATCAGGGCCGCCATACCACTCCTAAAAAGGCGGTGATCATCAACCAGGGCTATTTGAATGGGTTCCGTTAGCATAAATTTCTTGTAGCAGGGGGTTCAATGATAGTTTAATAGTACAGCCTTTTTTGGGCGAGCTGCCTATAACCGCCTCTGCACCAATTAAACTTGCCCTGTTTGTCATGTTACGCAATCCCGATCCGCTCTTATCATCCAGCAATTCGGGTTGGAAACCAACACCATCATCTTCGATGGTTAAATTAAACATTTGTGTATTATAATACAAACCGATTTTAATGTTTGCAGCATCTGCATGTTTTAACGCATTATTTAGCGCTTCCTGAAATATCCTGAACAATACCAATTCGCGTTGTTCGCCAAGGCTGTAAACATCTCCCTCAACCACCAGGTCCATATTAATAAGGCCGCTTTTATTTATCCTGATGGCCTCCATTTCTAATGTTTTTACAAGGCCCAGGGCACTGATGTGCTCAAAACTGAGGCTTTTTGAGAGGTTGCGTAAATCTGTTATAGTTTGCGCAATTAGTTCGCGGTTGTCATTTAGTTTTGTTTTTTCGGGGTCATTTAGTTTACTACCCAATAAGCCGAGATTAAGCTTTACAAAAGATAATACCTGGGTAATATTATCGTGCATTTCGCGGCTCACGTAATTGAGGGTTTCTTCCTGTATCTCTAATCGGGTTTTCAGCAACTCCTGCTTAAAAGCCGATTTGAGTTCGGCCTTTTCCATGGCGTTTTTATTCTGCTTTTTTTGAAACATTAGCAAAAAGCCAACCATAAAAAAGCCAAGCAATAGCAATAGCGCTGTGCCTGCAATTATTATAAGGATAACTTCTTCGTCTTTGAAAAGCATATATGGTACTATATAAATGGACTGATTTTACTTAGAATTAAAAATAAATAGGCAGTAATTTAACACAACGAAATATAGGGAATTAATTGTGCCTTGTATTTGTACGTTAAATTTTTATAAACAGTAAAATAGCATTGGTGAATCATTGAAATATGTAAGTGGGATGCATTAGTTATTGATATGATTATATTGCGATTTCCTTTGCTTTTTGAAACATAGAAAGGCGTATATTAATAGAAAATTAAGCATCAGATTTGCTAGTCCAGGGAGTGTTGCAGCCAAAAGATAAAAATGGTAATTGTTTTTGTAAGCCATGTAACTAAAGCATGTATAATAGAAAGACTTGCCCAGAAAATAGAAAAGTAAACCGGTAACCACTAAAAATGGGGGATGTTTTATCAATTCTAATCCTTCTTCTGCTTTATCAAGTAATCTGTAATAGTAAATACTTATCAAGGTTAAAATAAACAGTGCCTGGAGTACTATGGCTATAGTGTTTAATTTCCAAATACCTTGTATAAATAACATATCTGCCATGGAAAGGAGCACAACAGCAGCCGCGAAGAAATATACTTTTTTTCTATATGATTGTATGCTGGAGAGGGAAGCCATAAAGTAAGTAAAAAGTACACACTCCATTATTTCTTCAAAATTGCTGCTCCAAGAGTTTGTGTGATTGATTATTAACCAACCGAGTTCGTTGGCGGTTTCGAAAGCAATACAGAACCCAAAAAAGGGTAATAGCCATTTAAAGTTTGGATCAAGAGATCTATAACTGTATAAGCAAAAAGAAAAAGTTACAAATAGCGAAACATAGTAAATGTGATATAGCATGAGGCGCTTGCGTAGAATCTATAAATAACTGGTCAACCGGATGAAATAAATAAAAACATTCAACATTCGGGTGCAAAGAAATAAAAATTATGATGTAATACCCTACACCATAATTTAAAAATCAATCCTAATTATTGGAAGCTATTAAAAACATTGTAAAATTAAGGACAGACCGGAGGACAATTCTTTCCATCGTTAACGGGATTCAGCCCCTCGGTAAGCACGCTGCTGTCTGCAACTGCGTCAACATGGCTGCTGTTTTTATCAATGGTTCCGGCAAGAACAACTGTTGTTTGGCCGGGCGATTTTGTTGATGCTCCATCGTAAGCAGCTAAGTGGATTCTTACTCCGGTTGTTTCTTCGGGCAGCTTGTTTACAAAGTCTTTAAACGCGGCAATATCAAACCATACAGATTTGGTATCATTAATACCGTGCGTTTGATCAATAATATTTTTCCGGGTGGCATGATAGTGGTCTACCATCTGTTTTGCGATTTTTACGTCGATAGTTTTCATATTTAATCAAGGGGTTAGTTCGGGGGCAATATGCTATTCATTTAATTTGCTATATGCCCGGTAAGGCAGGGGTATAGCAAATTAAATTATCGTTGTTTTACGTATTAAAATACATTTTCGTTGTGTAAAAAACACAAATAAGTAGGTAATACGTTAAAAACACATGCGCAAACTTTTGCAAAAATTGCTTACTAAACCGGTTGCAGAAATGGCCGACAGACTTTCGTCCCGTCCCAATAAAAAACGGGTTGATAAAGCATTGAGCAGCCTATACAAAAGCATACTCTCCAGGCCCGGTAAAAAAGGCCCGGTTATTCAGTTTGATGTAAATAGAGATAAGTTCATTATCCTTTCTGATCAGCATAAAGGCGCGCGAGATGATATGGACATTTTTGCCCTGGCCGAAAACAATTACCTGGCCGCGCTTGACTATTATGAGGAGCAGCAATTTTTCTACGTAAACCTGGGCGATAGTGAAGAATTGTGGGAAAACCTGTTTATAACCGTAAAAAGACATAATAAAGCTACGTTCGATAGTGAAAAACGCTTTATTAACCGTAACGCTTTCCTTAAAATATTTGGCAATCATGATTTGTACTGGGGGAACGATCCCCTGGCTGCCGTGGGCCTGGTACAGGTATATGGGCAGGCTATAAAAATATACGAAGGGGCCATATTGCAAACCCAAATAAAAAACAAGCCCCTCTATATTTATATGACACATGGACACCAGGGCGATCTGCAAAGCGATGGCAACTGGTTTAGCAAATGGTTTGTATCTGATATATGGGCCCCTTTTCAGGCCTATTTAAAAATTAACCTCAATACACCGGCCAATAACGATCAGTTAAAAACAGACCATAACTGCATCATGTACGAGTGGAGCTCGAAGCGGGAAAACACCTTGCTGCTTACGGGGCATACCCATCAACCCGTTTTCAAATCGTTAACGCATATCGAAAAATTGTATGATGAACTGGCGCGGGCCAAAAAGAAAAACAATCCTATTGCCATTACCGAACTTGAAAAGCAAATAGCCACCCGGCATATAAAGGGAGATGCCGTACCCGATTTTAGTGCCTACAAGCCCTATTACTTCAACAGCGGCTGCTGTTGTTTTGATGATGGTGATATTACCGGCATAGAGATAGCCGGGGGCTGTATAAGACTTATAAAATGGGAATACGACGACCAGAAAAACAGCACCCGCGTAGTACTCGACGAATGTAAACTGGACGAACTGACATAGGGTAGGTTATACGTTTGACGTTGTACGTTTTATATGCGTTAAGTTATACGAGGCCGGGATTGCTTGATGTGATGAGGCAGTTAATACTTAAAGTGTTAAACGTATAACGTAACACGTACAACGTTACACCGCCGAGTCGTCTAATAAAAATACAAACAATTCTTTGGGGCCGTGAGCGCCAAGTACAAGCGTTTTTTCAATATCAGCGGTGCGGCTTGGGCCGGTTACATTACTGATCATAGATGGCAGCTGGTTGCCGTATTTGTTTTTGAGGAGTTTGAAACCATCTTTAATATCCATCACCATTTGCGAGGTATAGGCCACTACAATGTGCACCGGCGGATAAATGCTTAAACGCCGGCCGGCCATGTTGCCGTTTGAAAGCAGGATGCTGCCGTTGCGCGCAATTAAGGCTTCGCAAAAAGTAAAACCGACTTCGGCCTGGTCAAAATCCCTATCGGTTTCGTAAAAGGGATATTCAAATTGGGATAATATTTTTTGCAGGCCCGGTTCCCAACAATATATTTTGCGCCAGTTACGCTCTTCGGCAAGGGTAAGCAGGGTTTCTATAAACTGCATCTCATCTTCACAAAAAATAAACTGACCGTTTACGGCCGTAAATTGTTCGGCAAAAACAACTTCGGGTATTTCATCATCTGTGGCATAAAGAGGCAGGTCTTCCAGCTGAGGATAGGGGTTGTCCCTTTTTTCCAGCAGTGCCTTGCGGATCTTTTTTAGCAGCTTTTCTTTTGATGTAGTAATATCCCTCATGGTGTAAAAAGGAAAGCCACCAGCTAAGCTGATGGCTTTGTTATGATGTATTTAATTAAAACTTCGGATCTGGTTCATCCATTCTTGATAGTTCAGGATTGATCACAGTCTCGGGGATAGCATTGTTATCGGGTATTAAAGCAGGCTCGCCGTTTACAAATTTATCGTAAGCTGTACGGTGCTCAAAAGGGCGTTTGCCCAAAAGCTCTTCCAAATCGGCCTGAAACAATACTTCTTTCTCCAATAACTTTAACGCTACTTTTTCTAAGCCGTCGCGGTGTTTAATCAGTAGCTCTTTTGTTTTGGCGTAAACCTCTTCTACCAGGTTCCTCACTTCAGAGTCAATTAAATGAGCAGTAACATCAGAGTAAGGTTTGCTAAATTGATTTTCGCCCTGCGGATCGTAAAACGACAGGTTACCTACTTTATCGTTCATGCCGTATATTTTCACCATCCCGTAAGCAAGGCGGGTAATACGCTCCAAGTCGCTTAGTGCACCGGTGGTAATTTTACCAAAAACAATGTCTTCGGCAACACGGCCCCCCATTGATAATACCATATCGTCAATAAGCTCTTCTTTGGCAACCAAAAACCTTTCGTTGGGCAGGTACTGGGCATATCCTAAAGCGGCAACGCCACGTGGTACAATAGATACTTTAACCAACGGATCGGTATGCTCTAAAAACCAACCTGCAATTGCGTGCCCAGCTTCGTGGTAAGCAACTACACGTTTTTCTTCTGGCGAGATCAGGGTATTCTTTTTCTCTAAACCACCAATTACACGGTCAACAGCATCCTGAAAATCAGACATGTCTACCGCTTCTTTATTTTTACGGGCCGCTATAAGTGCTGCTTCATTACAAACGTTAGCAATTTCGGCACCTGCAAAACCTGGTGTTTGTGCCGATAGTTTTTTGGCATCAACGTCATCAGCTAATTTTAGCGGCTTTAAGTGAACTTTAAAGATCTGCTCACGGCCATTCAAATCCGGCTTATCGATAGATACCTGCCTGTCAAATCGTCCCGGACGCAACAAAGCCGAATCCAATACATCGGGGCGGTTAGTTGCCGCAAGAATAATGATACCAGAATCGGTACCAAAACCATCCATCTCCACCAATAACTGGTTCAGGGTGTTTTCGCGCTCATCATTACCCCCAACCATATTGTTTTTACCACGGGCACGACCAATAGCATCAATCTCATCAATAAATATAATACATGGCGCTTTATCTTTTGCCTGACGGAACAGATCACGCACACGTGATGCACCCACCCCAACAAACATCTCCACAAAATCAGACCCCGAAAGGCTGAAGAAAGGAACATGTGCTTCGCCGGCAACAGCTTTAGCCAACAGAGTTTTACCTGTACCTGGCGAACCTACCAACAATGCACCCTTAGGTATTTTACCACCCAAGTTGGTGTATTTTTTAGGATTTTTAAGGAAATCTACAATTTCCATTACCTCTTGTTTGGCTTCTTCTAAACCGGCAACATCGTTAAAGGTAACGGTTACCTGTGCCTCTTTATCAAACAGGGTAGCTTTCGATTTGCCAATGTTAAATATCTGGCCACCCGGACCGCCGCCCGAACCACCGCTCATACGGCGCATAATAAATATCCATACCGCGGCAAACAGTATAACCATAATTACACCCTGTACAAGCCAGTTTGATAAAAAGCTTTCGCGGCCTTGTTGCAGTTCAAGCGATACTTTAGGAGAAGTAGGGTCCTGAGCTTCGGCAGCTTCGATAGATTTTTTCAGGCTTTCGTAAGAGTCGTCGGTAAAAGTGTACTGCGGGCCGGCGCTTGTAGCAAACATATGTTGTTGCTTGCCCAAATCGGCATATTGGGGCTTACTTAAGCTTTCTTTTTTGATGTAAACCTCAGCAATAATCAGGTCGCCGCTTTTGTATGCGATGATTTTGTCAACATCATGCTGTTTTAGCATGTCTGTTTCAAATTTTTGGTACGTTATACGTGAACCTGTATCACTGCTCAACAATGTAGAGGCCAGCAAAAACGCCAAAACGATGATGCCATATATCCACATAATGTTAAATTTAGGTGGCTTTGGCGGTGTTTTTTTATTAAGGATCTTCCTTATCGGTTTCGGACTTTCTGATTTATTATCTTTAATCTCTTTCATTTCTGTTGTTCGTGCTCAAACTTACAATCAATAATTTAAAATACAAGGTACCAACATGACGCAGCCATGCGCCATTTCGTGACTAATGTTTAAGCGCTTTGGTAATATTTTATTTCAGCATCACCCCAAAGTTCCTCTACCCCGTAAAACTCGCGCTTATCGGTTCTAAATACATGGATTACAACATCCACATAATCAAGCAGTATCCATTCGCCGTACTCCAGGCCTTCTTTGCGCCATGGCTCCTGTTGGGTTGCCTTAAAAATTTCGTCCTCAATGCTATTGGCTATCGCCTTAACCTGCGTGGATGAATCGGCATGACAGATCACAAAGTAATCTGTTACCGAACTATTTAAGTTACGTAGGTCTAGCCTTACTATCTCGTTACCTTTTTTCTCCTGGATGCCATGTATAGCTAACTCAGAAATATAGGTTGATTGATTTACCTTTTTATTTTTTACCATCAAAAAGAATTAGTTTTGAACGTTTTTTGGTTAAAAATTATTACACTTTGCAAAATAACATATTTTCGGGATTATTTGTTGGTCAAAATTTAGTAACAATTAAAGAAGTTGACTCCACAAATACTTTCCTCAAAACATTACTGTCAAATTCCAAGCCAGTGCCCGAGGGTACCGTCATTATGGCAGAAAGCCAATATGCCGGGCGTGGCCAGCAACAAAACAAATGGCACAGCGAGCCGGGTAAGAATCTTACTTTTAGCATATTGCTAACCCCCTCATTTTTACCTATTTCGCAACAGTTTGATTTAACGCGTGTGGTTAGCCTGGGCGTTTACCAGGGCCTTAAACCGCTGCTTGGCGATAAATTAAAAATAAAATGGCCAAACGATATTTATTATAAGGACAACAAGCTTGGCGGTATTTTAATTGAAACCCACCTACAGGGTGACAAGATAAAAGATGCCGTAATTGGCATAGGTCTTAACATAAACCAGCAAAGTTTTGAACCGGGGGCAGGCAATGCTATATCTTTAAGGCAGATATTACACAAAGATTATGATTTACGTGCTTTATTATTAGAAATTTGCGGGTATATAGAAGGATATTACCTGCGCCTAAAGGCCGGCGATAAATTATTTGTAAGGAATACTTATTTAAGCCGACTATACTGGTTAAACGAAGCAAAGGAATTTAGATCGAACAATGAGGTTTTTAACGGCACCATTGTTAATGTAAAAGACGAAGGTTTGCTGGTTGTTGAAAATAATAAAGGCAAACAGGAGTTTAGCTTAAAACAAATTGAATTTTTAAATAAGTAATTAATGAAAAAACTATTGTTGATGATGGTTGCGCTGGTTATTTGTGCCAGTGCCTACGCGCAGATAGAAACGCCGGTAAGGTGGTCATACGCTGCAAAAAAACTAAACAGTAAAGAGGCGGTTGTGTTTTTAAAAGCAACTATACAGCCCGGCTGGCACATTTACTCCCTTAACGTTGCAGATGGTGGCCCAATAAAAACATCGTTTGAGTTTACGTCATCAAAACAATATGCGCCGATTGGTAAAACCACCGAGCCAACCCCGGTTACCAAATTCGAGAAGGCATTTAACATGAATGTTTCTTACTTTGAAAAAGAAGTTGTTTTTTCTCAAAAAATAAGCCTTAAATCGGCCACGGCAGCAAGCGTAACAGGCAAGCTTACTTACATGACCTGTAACGATAAAAAATGCCTGCCACCAGAAGATGTTGATTTCATTATTCCTTTAGGCAAATAATTACACCACAAGGAATACCCCATATGAAATTATTTAAAAAGATAAACTGGTTGCCAACATCAATAGCTGTAGTAACCTTGCTTATTATATTTGGCTTAAACGCCCCAAAGCCTGTTTACGCGGCGCAAAAAGCAGGTAAGGATACAACAGTATCTGCCGGCGATGTACAGTTTACCGATATCCCTACAGCGGCTGATAGTATAGCTATCAGGAAAAAAGCAGCGGATTCTGCGGCTAAGATTGCTGCTACAACCAAACAAGGTGGCGCAACAATAAGTGAACCCGGTAAAAATGGCGCGGTGGCATCTGAGAAATCTCAAACGCTTTGGCAGGTATTTATTGCCGGATTTTTAGGTGGTTTACTGGCTATTACCATGCCTTGTATATACCCGCTATTACCATTAACTGTAAGCTTTTTTACAAAAAAATCGGGCTCCAGGGCTAAGGGGATCAGTCATTCCTTTTTATATGGTTTATCCATCATCGTTATTTATGTGTTGCTTGGTGTTATCATAACGCTTTTATTTGGCCCGGGCGCGTTAAATGCGTTGGCTACCAATGGTGTATTCAACCTTTTCTTCTTTTTGCTCCTGGTTGTTTTTGGTATATCGTTTTTGGGCGCGTTTGAGATTAATCTTCCAAGCTCGCTGGCAAATAAGCTCGATCAGAACTCCGAGAAAGGTGGCGTGATAGGTATATTTTTTATGGCGGCTACGTTGGTTGTTGTATCTTTCTCTTGTACGGGGCCAATTATTGGCACCCTGCTTGTTGATGCAGCTGCTAAAGGAGATAGGTTAGGTCCTGCTGTAGGAATGTTTGGGTTTTCATTTGCCCTTGCCCTGCCATTTACCGTATTTGCGCTATTCCCTTCTGCTTTAAAAAGCCTGCCGAAATCTGGAGGATGGCTTAACAGTATCAAAGTGGTTTTGGGTTTTATCGAGCTTGGTTTCTCGCTTAAATTCTTGTCGAATGTTGATTTAGCTTATCACTGGAACTGGTTTGATCGTGAAGTGTTTTTATCTATTTGGATAGCCCTCGGCTTGCTTATTACCTTATATCTTATCGGCAAGATCAAGTTTTCGCACGATAGTGATCTGCCTTATCTATCCGTTCCGCGTACTTTTATTGCCATAGGCTTTTTTGCCTTTACCATATATTTAATACCCGGTCTTTGGGGGGCACCCCTTAAAGTAGTGAGTGGCTTTTTACCGCCACCTGCTACACAGGATTTTGATCTAACTCGTTCCATAGGTAGTAGTCCATCGGCGCCGGAGCAAAAAACATCCATCAAAGAAAAAAAGTATGAAAGTATTTTTGCGCGGGGTAAACACCAGGGCTTAAATGAATGGTATGATTATAAGCAGGCTTTACAGGTGTCGAAAGAGCTTAAAAAGCCCATATTAATAGATTTTACCGGATGGAATTGCGCCAATTGTCGTAAAATGGAAAACGAGGTTTGGCCTGATCCTGAAGTTCGTAAACGGATGCAGAATGATTTTGTATTGTTGGAGCTTTATGTTGATGAGAAAACAGATCTTCCTGTATCGGAAGTTTATACCTCATCTTTTAGCTTTAAAAAGATTACTGGTATCGGCGCCAAAAACTCCGATTACGAAACCACGAAGTTTAACACCAATTCACAACCGTATTACGTTATTTTAGATAGCAATGGTAACGTGCTGGTACCGCCTAAGGGTGCCGACTTTAATATTCCTGCATATATCAAATTTTTAGATAGTGGCATCGCCGCGTATAAAAAGTGATACGGCGTTAAAAAATTAAGTGTAAATTCGCGGCAACTTTTAAAAGTTTGCCGCGTTTTTGGTTACGGGGCAATTATAAAAGCACTAATTAAATTATTCAATTTTTTAAGGTAGGGTTAAGCCAAACCATATCAGGGTAAAAAATGACGCAGATTAAAAAAATAGGACTTTATACTTCAGGTGGAGATTCGCCGGGAATGAACGCTGCCATAAGGGCGGTTGTACGTACGGCCATATATTATGGTATCGAGGTTATGGGCATCCGCCGTGGTTACGACGGTATGACCAAAGGCGATTTTATCCCTATGAACCGCAAGTCGGTATCAAATATTATTCAACGCGGGGGTACTATTTTAAAAACCGCCCGTTGCGATAGCTTCCGCACGCCCGAAGGCCGCAAACAAGCTTACGACCATTTAAAAGCCCATAACATTGATGCCCTTGTTGGTATTGGTGGCGATGGTACTTTTACTGGTGCAAAAGTATTTGGTGCCGAGTTTGATATACCCATTATTGGCCTGCCAGGTACCATTGATAACGATTTGATGGGTACCGATTTTACCATTGGTTACGATACTGCCATAAATACCGTTGTTGAAGCCGTTGATAAAATTCGCGACACGGCCGAGTCACATGATCGTTTGTTCATCGTTGAAGTAATGGGCCGCGATTCGGGCCTTATAGCCTTACGTACGGGCATTGCTGCCGGTGCCGAAGCCATATTGATACCCGAGCATAAAGGTGGCATGGAAGGTTTATTTAACCGCCTCGAGCATGGTCGTAAAGATAAAACCTCGCGCATTGTAATAGTTGCCGAAGGTGAAGAAGCCGGAGGTGCGTTTGAAGTTGGCCGTATGGTAAAAGAGCGTTTCCCTAATTACGATACCCGTATCTCTATATTGGGCCACATACAGCGCGGCGGCGCGCCAAGCTGTATGGATAGGGTGTTGGCAAGCCGCGTAGGCGCAGCCGCTGTTGAAGCTTTAAGAGACGGCCACCGCAACGAAATGATAGGCATTATCCACAACGAAATTGCCTACACGCCGTTTGAACACGCCATAAAACACCACGTAGAGATCAACCCTAACTTACTAAAGTTGGTTGAGATCTTATCGATGTAATAAATATTTGCTTATTTGAGCTATGTTATTGTGGTTTACCAAACCCGCCGACTCCCAAGAGGTGGGAATAAGGTGAAATACTTACGAAGTTTCAATTACTTCGTAAGTATTTGATTCTACAACATCTGCTACAACTCCCCGGTAATCACTTTCACCGCATTTCCTCTTTCTAACGAGTTATGGGCTATCCATTGGTTTTCGAGTTGGACAATTTGCTTTTCGATTTGCCGTGCCATTAGTTTTGCTTCCAATCGGTCTACACAAAGTTTTTTATTTTGCAATTGCGAACGGCTATCCATGGCCATCACCTGTAAACCCGTTGGTTTGTGTGTACCCCGCACTGCGGTTTCTACCTTGTTTACATTTTGCCCTCCCGGTCCGGATGCACGCATGGTTTCAAACTTTACGTCATTGGGGTTAAATTTTACCTGTTCATCAACATTAAAAATGCCTATACCCACAAACCAGTTTTTGCGCTTGTGAAATTTACGGTAGGGGCTTGGGGCTATCCATTGGATGGTGCCGTTCCATTCTGTTATAAATGCTGCCCTATTATTGCCCTGCAATAATAGGGTTGAGGATAACAAGGTGCCGGTTAGCTCCGCTTTTTTATTTTCTATCAGGGATAGTTCCAACCCTGCGCCCAACGCCTGTTTCAGCATCAGGTCCTGTACTTTGGCTACCACCCTGCAACATTCCAGCGGGCCTTTGCCTGCTGTTATTTGTATAATTAGTTTTTTCATTTTGTTATTCTTTATTCATGCGTACAATTCGCGGGCAAAATTTCCCCTGTATGGTAACCAGTTCTGTTTGGGCTGCCATCACGGTTTCAATATCCTTATAGGCTAAGGGATTTTCTTCTATACTGCCATCAAGCAGCGTTACGTTGTTTTGCGCAAGCATCTTTTTCATGGCGGCTTTAGTAGTGCTTGCTTTAGCATCCTGCCGGCTCATGGCGCGGCCCGCTCCGTGCGATGCCGAATTTAATCCACCGGTATTGCCCTTACCTATTACCAAATAAGCCGGTGTGGCCATGCTGCCGGGTATAATGCCCAGCTCGCCCTTGTGTGCAGGCGTGGCGCCCTTGCGGTGTACAATAGCTTGGCTGCCATCTGCAAGGACTTCTTTCCAGGCAAAGTTGTGATGGTTTTGTACCTTGTGCAGTACTTTTAAGCCTAGCGCTTTTAGTAAGTTGATGTGAATCCAATCATGGCAGGCACTGGCATAATCGCCGGCCAGGGTCATGCTCATCCAGTACTCCTGCCCGGCTTCGCTGGCGAGATCGAGCCAGGCCAGCGGTTGTGCTTCGCGCGATAGCTTGCAGGTATCCATAGCTATCTGGGTATAGTGCCGGGCAATATTAGCGCCTAAACCCCGGCTGCCCGAGTGGGTGAGCAAAACCATATACGTTTTAGGAGCCAGGGCTAAACTGTTATTGTCAGATAGCTCTATCAACCCAAACTCTACAAAGTGATTGCCGCTGCCCGATGTGCCTAATTGCTGTACTGCTTTACCATGCAGTTTTTTAAGCAGGGGCGTTTCTGTAAAGGCAGGACTATCCAATACTTCGTGATACTGTGGCACCGGAAACGAGCCTTCCATCCCAAAATGTGTCCATTTACCCATTGCCTGTTTAACCTGGTGCTCATAGCGTTTCATAAACTTTTCATCGGCATCAATAATGCTTAAAGCCATGCGGCATCCAATATCCATACCTACACCGTAGGGGATAACCGCGTTGCGGGTGGCTAGTACGCCGCCGATAGGCAGGCCATAGCCGCTATGTGCATCGGGCATTAAAGCACCCTGCATGCTTATGGGTAATAATAGCGCCAGGGCCATTTGCCTTTTAGCTATCTCTTCAATTTCATCGCTTCCATAAATTTTAAGCGGTGCTGGTGTTTCCATCAGTTTAAATGGTATTACATCATCTACAGCTTCGCTTTTGATAAATGCTTCGGCTATTTTTTGTAAATGGTTGTTGCTTACGTAGGCTGCCGGGTTTTGCTTCACAGCTGTTAATAACGCAATGGTGGCAGTCTTATCCTGATGCTTATAGTGTTTGGCGATGGTGTTTATAACCAGGCTTTTCAGCTTATCGTCAGCATAGCCTATTTTATCTAATTCTTTTGCTTTTAAATTGCCCATAAGGGTATTGTTTTAATAATCCAGGTAGGCCTCTTTTGAGGTGTACATGGGTTTGTTTTTTAAATGATTAATATACCGCGGGTCTTGAAACGAATCCCATCTATACCTGTAAGTTTTGCCCTTTAACTTGTAAAGCCGGGTTTGCCTGCGGGTATTATCCAGGTAGTTTTTTATTTCGCTTAGCTCCTGCTCCAGTTCATCGTTGTATAGCCTCTTTTCGTAAATAATACGGGGAATGGTTACTAATATAAATCGCCAGGGTTCTGTAAACTCATATCGTATTATATACTTGCTAAACCTGTACGACCATACTTCTTTAGGGGCAAAAAACGCTTTTTCGGCATCGGTAAACTGTAGCGTGTTCTGCAACCAGTTGTAGCTGTCAATAACCCGCAGTGTTTGTACCGAATCATCATAAACAAATTTTCTCCGTCTTCTTTTTCTCCGTCTTTTAAACTCCCTGCTTTGATGGTACCTAATAGTATTAATTTTACTTAGCAAGCCTTGGTAAAATTGGGCCATGTTGCCCTGTTGTATATCTGTGCTTAAAGCAAACAGGCGCTGCCAGCCCCTTTGATAAGGGTGCTCCAGGGGCACCATAGGCAAGTTATTTCGTTTATTCCATAAGTCGTTATGTAACTTATCAAGCTGGATCAGCTTTTTATCGAAGTCTTTTTTTACGAGTTGCTTCTTTCTCCGGGCCGACTTTTTAATGTACGGCCAATCATGCATGTCCATCGGACTTTACGTTTTATTCTTTCTTTAATATGTTGGGATGTTAAAAATTCGTCTGCCATAGCAGATATATCCCTTTGTAGAAAGTTCAGAAATGAGCCCGTAAAGAGAAAACAAACAAAGTTTTACACCAATGAAACTATCGCCAGAGATTGATTCAAAAAAAGTAAATAGAATGCTCGTCCGCCTAAATGGCAGCTAAACTAAAGGGATGTGTTGGAGATACTCTGCGTCATGATTCCTATTTTATTATGAGTTAACAATTGAGGAATTAATGCAAAGGTGCAATTATTTTTTTAAAACCAAGTGGATTTATAAAAAATTGCAGATCGCGTTGCTGATATGAAGGAGAGGCTTTTATGGTCTAGTTTTCGGATAAATGGTTTAAAGGTTTTTTAAAGCGTTGTATTTCAAAGTAAATAAAAAAAATTATAGTTTCTGTTGTTTTATTAAATTTTCGAGTGCCTGTAAATGTAATCTGAAGGCGGTACGACCTTTTTCTGACGCCAGGTAGCGGGTATTGGGTTTGCGGCCGATAAAGCTTTTTTGCACTACGATGTATTCCTCCTTCTCCAGCGCTTTAAGGTGCGAGGCCAGGTTGCCGTCGGTAAGATCGAGCAAGTCTTTAAGCGAATTAAAATCATAGCTTTCATTGGCAACCAGTACGCTCATAATTTGCAGGCGTATGCGGTTTTCAAAAGCTTTATCAAACTGGTCTAATATCTTCACAAATCGTATCTAAAATGCATTATTGTGCCATAAATAATGTGGAGTAAGCCAAAACCTACCGTCCAGAATATTAAGCCGTAGCCCGGCATTAATGCGCATAGCAAACCTAACAAAATCTCCATTATCCCCAATCCCTTCACGCCCGAATAAGTGTAATGACTGCCGGCTACCAGCGCCATGCCGTAAAAAATAAGGGTAGCCGGAGCCACAATGCCGTAATAACCCCGGTAAACCAAAATAAAAGTAAACAACCCGCCACTAATAAGCGGGATAGCCATATTGATAAGCAAGCGTTTGCTGCCGGTGTTCCAAAAGGATTGGTTGTGCTTTTTTGCTTTTCTTACAGATAACCAGATGCCCGTACCTATCGAAAAAAATAAAACACCCAAAGCCACCAAAAACAATTTAGTGATCAGCAATTCTTCGTTATAGGTATGGTATCGTTTAAGACTTATGTTTTCCTGAATAATCAGTTGATAACCCAGCACCGCACCAATAATAGCGTAAATGCCGGCCATTACTCCCGATAGGCCGCTCAACGAAATAAATTTAGCCGACCGCTCCATCAGGTTGCGAATGGAACTTAGTTCTGCATGAATGTCTTGATCTTTCATTAAAAGTACTTTGTAAATCAAAGTTATTGATATATTTTATAATTGCAAGAGGTGGAAGATATATTTTTAGGGAAATTAAAAAAGTTTGAAAGAAGATTTGTTTTAGGCACGTGGGTGTAAAGGGCCTGATGGTGTTATTTGCCTATTGTTTTGAGCGAAATGTATTTCGCATTGTAAGGGGATAAAAAGGTGTAGCGCGAAAGAGAACTTCTATGCCTTGCTATTCAAGCTTAACATATTGGCTCTATAAGGCACAGAAGACTCTTTCACGTTGTTCAAGAGATAGTTCTCACTCGTACCTCGTATCGAATGACAATTGTGCCCTTGCTTCTAAAATCCTTTGTCTAAAAGTCTGATAACCCACCAGTCCGATAGTCCCAAAATTTTTGCTCCTTGCTCCAAAAACTATATTTCCCTCGTATCTCCTGTAGTTACCCAGCCTTGGTTGCCGTTAAGCAGGCGTATTTTTACCCAGTTGCCGCTTTTATCGAGAATGTTAACCTTGGTGCCTTCGTGTAATACAAATACGTTTTTGGAAGTTGCCGCCGGCGCGCTTTTTACCACTACCGAGCTGGTAAATATGATAGCTTCGCGGTGGGCATCAAAGTAATTGGCCTGCCTGGCAGATACAAATATGGTACCTATGCCGGTTATAAATAACACAATGGCCAGGTAAAAGGCAACCTTTTTTACAATTACCGAGCCGCTGAAACGGTACAATATCAACAAGCCAGATGCCACCAGGAAAAGGGCTATGGCTATTATAGCCAAAGCATCGGCAGAAAAGGATAGCATAAAGCTATGCCACCATTTGCTCAGAAAAAATTCGGGCGGCACTTCTATTTTATCGATGGTTTTGGTGTTGGCCAATTGAATATTAACCCGGATATCTTCATCGCCGGGCGATAGTTTGCGGGCTTTTTCGTAATAAAGAATGCAAGGGGCTATGTCGCCGGTTTTGTAGTAGGCATTGCCGAGGTTAAAATAAAGGGCGGCAGACTGGTAATCATCGTCGACCATTTGCTGGTATACGGCAGCGGCTTCTTTATATTTTGCTTTTTGATAAAGCTCATTCCCTTTTTTAAACAAACCGCTGGCGTCATCATTACTAAAAGCCAGTAATGGCGATGTGATGAGCAGCAACAGGTATATACAACGCTTCAGCATGTTATATTTTTTCTTCAATGTCATTGATCATATTTTTGGCCTTATCAAACATTTGCTGTTCTGATACGCCCGATACAGGGGCATAGCGGGCAATATCGCAAAGGTCTAACGTTTCCAGCAATTCGTTAATGGTAGGCTCGTCCAGTTCACGGGCTTTTAGCTCGGTGGCAATTTTCTCGCGGTTAAGGTCGGCGTAAGCTATATTCAGTTTATCGCTCAGATAACCGTATATGCCTTTAAACACGTTTTCGTAAAAGGCTGTTTTATTGTTGGCCTGTAGCTGTGCTTTAGCGCTGGCAAGATGTTTTGCAGCAATTTTACCGGCTTTGCGGCTTTTCACCTTAACAATATCGCTGTTGTTCATTTCGTATACCTTGCCAAATACCAACGCGCCTATAAACAGCATCGGCCCCAATATCAGCAGGAAATAATAGGCTGCCGAGCCATATAAACCATCGCTTTGTTTGGCAATATCACTGCCATCGGTTTTAATGTAGCGGATATCCTTATTCAGCAATTTAACGTTCTGCTTATCAGCATCGCCAATGGAAGTAACGTTATTTTCTACCGCGCCTTTGGCCACTTTAATGGCAAAGCCTTTGGTTTGCTGGGTTACATATCTTCCGTTAGACAGATCGAAATACGAAAACTTTATCGGGTCGATATTAAAGCTGCCGCCGTGCCTCGGAATAAGCAGGTAGGTATAAACCCGCGTGCCCGATTCGCCGCTTTCATTGTCAACCACGGTATCGGCTACCTTAGGGTCATACTTTTCAAAATCGGGTGGAAACTCAGGGGCCATTGGTTTCAACAGCTTTAGGTTTCCTTTACCTTTTATGGTTATTTTGTAGTTGATCGGCTCGTTGGCCTTTATATCTGTTTTATCTACCGATGCGCTGATGGTAAATTTGCCAACTGCGCCGCCAAAGCTGGCCGGTTTAGTGCCCTCTGGCAATGGTTTTACGTGCACAACCACCGCCGGGCTCTTTATTTTGTATTTAACATCATTAAAAGCGCCGCCGCCAAAAAAGTTATCGAACGGGTCTGAAGATTGTACCTGCTCGCGCACAACAAAATCCATGATCATAGGATCGATGGTGATATTACCGGCATGCTCCGGAAACAGGATGTTTTGTTTGATCTCGGTAACGTTGTACTTAATGCCTTTGATGGTTACAATACGCCAGTTGGGTGTTTGCGACATGTTTTTAATTTCCTGGCTGTAAAACCCGTTCAGGTCTGACATTTTTTCCAGTTCGTTACCGGCCAGGCCTACCCTGGTGTACAGGCGATAGCTTAAGGTAAGCTGCTCGCCAATGTAAGCGCTGGTTTTATCAAGTTCGGCGCGTATGTACAGGTCTCTGTTAATATCTTTTGAGCGGCCACCTGCAACACCTTTGCCAGAAGCCTGCATCTGTTGCTGCTGCTGTTGCCGGGCAGCAGCGGCCTGCGCCGTTGATGTACCTTTAATAACCTTTATCTTTATGGGATTGGTTTTCATCAGCTTCCCATTTACTACAATGGATGCCGAACCGATAGTGTAGGTGCCTTCTTTTACAGGCACCAGATCGTACCCATAGGCCATGCTCGATGATGAAGCGCCGTTGATAACGCTCATGCTTTGTGATACATTGGGGCCGGCAACTACCAAAAAGCCATCAAAGTTTGGTGGTACAAACCTTTCGCCATTGGCATTTACAGTAAAGGTTAACTCAAACTGCTCTGTAGTGCCCACCTCCTTTTTATCGGCCGATGCGGTAAACCTTACACCCTGTGCAAAAAGCGCAGCGGTGCAAAACAACAGCAGGAAGGTTATATAGTACTTTAACTTCATTTTTTATAAATATAAGAAGCAGCTTAAATTTTATTTTATAATGTTTTATCTATAAAGACAAACTCCATTGTAAGCGAAACAATAACATGTTTAAAAACGCTTGCCATTCCTCTTCCCTACTATTATGTCATTGCGATCCGTTAGTCAACGGAGGCAATCTCGTAGCTCTACAGGTCGAATAAGCATGGCTACGAGATTGCTTCGTTCCTCGCAATGACATGGTTTTATATTGTCATTTCAACCCTCAGAGGCCACGGATTTAAAAACTACCCCTTTTGTCATTCTGAACGTAGTGAAGAATCTATTATCCGCCATGCCTCTTCGCGCTGCATAGTCTGCGAATAGATGCTTCGTACCTCAGCATGACAAACTTTTTTATTGCAGATCCCAGACTTACGAAGTTTTAAAAACTTCGTAAGTCTTTCGCCGGATTGTCAGTGTCCTCAGAGTTTAGAAACCGAAATAACGATGTTTCCCGGGCTTACCAGTCTTTCTCAATATGCATTTTGGCGCCTTTTAGCTTTTTATTTTTCAGCTTATCCTGCGTTGCTTTCTCATCGTTGTTGAGGGCATCCAGCATGCGTTGGGCATCGTCTTTTGAAACGTTGTTGGGTTGGGGTTGGTTTTGCTGATCCTTGCCATCCTGCGGTTTCTTATCCTGATCTTTTTTATCCTTGTCCGGGTCTTTTTTGTCTTTATCCTTATCGTCCTTCTTGTCTTTATCTTTGTTTTTGTCGTCCTTATTCTTTTTGTCCTTATCCTTGTCTTTATTTTTATCGTTTTTATTCTGGTTCTTTTTATCGTCCTGCTGTTTTTTCAGCATTTTTTGGGCGTATGATAAATTGTACCGGGTTTGCTCGTCGGTAGGGTTATTGATCAACGATTTTTTGTAGGCGGCGATACTTTCTTCCAGTTTTTTCTTTTCTAAAAAAGAGTTGCCCAGGTTATGATAGGCCCCGGCCATAACCTGTTTATCGCCTTTGGCTGCAGCCGCTAATTTGGTAAACTGCTGACCGGCCTCGTCAAACTTTTTTTGCTTGTACAAGGCATCGCCAAGGTTAAAATTACCTTCAACCGTTTTACTTGTCTTGCCAACCGATTTACGGTAATATTCTTCGGCCTCTTTATAGTTTTTTTGCTGGTAAAGCTCGTTACCTTTTCTTACGTATTTTTTTTCCTGCTGGGCAAAAAGTAATGAAGCCTGCAGTACTAACAATACAATGATGATCAATTGCTTCATGACTTTTTTACTTCAAATAATTTGATGCCGCTTAAACGCATGTTTTTACGGGTTGATATAAAGAACTCAACCAGCAGCAATACAAATGCAATACCCAGAAAAAACTGGAAACGATCTTCAAAATCTTTAAACGATCTTGAATCTACCGTTTTGCGCTGCATTTTGTTAATCTGGTCCATTACAATACCCAACCCGCTGTTGGCATTATTGGCAAGCACAAAAACGCCGCCGCCTGCAGCCGAGATCTCCTTACACATATCCTCACTCAATTTACTTACCACCTGCTGGCCGGTATTATCGGTATGGAAACCTACCTGCCTGCCATTTTCATACACGGGGATAGGCGCGCCGTTTTGCGAACCTACACCAAGCACATGTACAGATACATCTTTGTTTTTTGCCCTGGCTGCTGCTTCAACGGCATTATCCTCGTGGTTTTCACCATCGGTTATCACTATCATGGCCTTGCCGGTACCGTTCTTAAAATCGAAGGATTGCATACCCAGATCAATGGCCGCACCAATGGCCGTTCCCTGTGTAGGTACCATATCGGTACTAATGTTGTTTAAAAACAGTTTGGCTGCCGAGTAATCGGTAGTGATAGGCAACTGTACATAAGCCTCGCCGGCAAATACAATAATGCCTATACGATCGTTATGCAAGCGGTCTATCAGCTGGGCAATTGCCAGCTTGGCGTTCTCCAGCCTGCTTGGTGCCAGATCCTGCGCCAGCATGCTGTTTGATACATCCAGGAGGATCATCAGGTCGGCACCCTGGCGTTTTACTTCTTCGGTTTTAGATCCAATCTGCGGGTCGGAAGCGCCTATTACCAACATCGCGTAAGCAACCAAAAAGATGATAGCTTTCCACCATGGCCTGGAGGTTGATACCTGGGGCATCATCAATTTCACTACCTCTTTATCACCAAACGAGGAGATGGCTTTCTTTTTCCAGATAGCCACCGCAAAAAACAGGATGAGCAGTACCGGTATAAGTACCAGTCCCCATAAAAATTCTATATGTGCAAAACGTAGCATCTGTTAAGTTAAGGCCCCTTTAAACAGGGTGTTTTTTAATACAAACTCTAGTGATAAAAAAGCCAGCGCTATAATGGCCCAGGGCAAAAACATTTCGGTTTTTTTGCGGTACTGGGTAACGTCTATTTTAGCTTTTTCCAGTTTATCAATCTGGAAGTAAATATCTTTCAGGGTTTCGTTATTGGTAGCCCTGAAGTATTTACCACCAGTTATGCTGGCAATTTTAGATAGCGTACCCTCATCAATAACAACCGGCATACGCTGGTATTGTACACCCGCCGGTGTTTGTACCGGGTAAGGCGCAAAGCCGTTGGTACCCAGCCCCACGGTGTATACCCTTACGCCAAACTGTTTGGCAATTTCGGCCGCGGTAATGGGGGGGATAGAGCCCGAGTTGTTTGAGCCATCGGTAAGCAAAATTACTACCTTACTTTTGGCAATACTGCCTTTTAAACGGTTTACTGCCGTTGCCAGCCCCATACCTATGGCGGTACCATCGGTTATCATTCCGTTGCGCACATCGGCAAACAGGTTGATAAGCACATCGTGATCAATAGTGAGCGGGCATTGTGTAAAGCTTTCACCGCTGAAGATAACCAGGCCTATCCTGTCGTCGGGGCGGCCTTTAATAAAGTCGATGGCTATTTGTTTACCGGCTTCCAGGCGGTTAGGCTTAAAATCTTCGGCCAGCATACTGCCAGATATATCTGAGGCTATAATAATATCTATACCCTCGGTAGTACTGTTTTGCCAACTTAATGACGATTGTGGCCTTGCCAGTGCAACCACCAGGGCAGCTATAGCCAAACACCGCAATACAATAGCAGTATGCCTGAATTTGGGCAGCAAACTTTTTTTAACAAGCGTAAAACCCTTTATGGTGGGCATGTTTAGGGTGCCCTGTAACTGCTTTTGTTTCCAGATGTACCAGCCCACCATCAGAGGGATGCTGATAAACAACCAGAAAAACGCGGGATGGGCAAATTCTATTCCTTTAAACCAGCTCATTTGTTCCCCTCTTCTTTATCTGTTTCGGGCTGATAGGCCTGTTGTGTTTTATTTACAAAAGCGATAGCATCATCCATACTTTGCTCGTTCTCAAACGGTAACGGCTTCTCTTTGGCAAATTTTACCAGGTCGGCCAGTACCAACAGCTGTTTTAATAAATTTTTATTATCATCGGCAATTTCCAGGCGCCTTAAGCTTTCAAATATCTCGTCGGTTGTTTGCTCATGTGTTTTTATGAGGTAACGTTTTTCGAGATACTCGCGCAGCACTTCGCTTAGCTCAATATGGTATAGCTTAACCTCCTGCTGGTACAGTTTTTTACTGCGCAGCTCCTGTAGTTTTTGCAGGGCAATAACATGGGGCGGTAGTTTTGGTTTTGTAGGCTCAACTGCCACCACTTTTTTAGGCCTTTTACCAATGTAATAGGCAATACCCGCAATAATAATGATAGCCAGCAGGCCGCCAGCAACCCAGGGCCAGTTATCGCGCAGCCAATCCCAAAACGAATATTTTACAGCAAGGGGCTGTTTAATATCATAAAAAGCTTTGGTGGTATCAACCGCTATTGTTTGTACCATTAGGTTTAGCGGCTGCGTATATACCGGACCTGTTGTTGTTTTAAACGCGTAGGATGGTATCACATACTCGCCGCTATCAAAAGAAGTAATGGTATAGCTGCGGTGGATGGTTTCTAAAGCGGCGTCCTGCTTATCAAAAATGGTATCGGCCTTGCTGCCTACAATTACAATTTTACCGGCAATAGAATCTGCCAGTACCGGAAACTCCACCTTATCCTTTACATTTAATTTAATGCTCAGGTGCAGGTGGGTTTGCTCGCCAATGCGTATGGTGTGCCTGTCCAGTTTTTCGCCGGGCTGCGGCGTTTGGGCCGCAGCCGCGTAAAATGTACCGGTAAGCAACAATACCAGGAAATATTTAAAATGCTTAATCATCTCCTGCTTTCCCGTTTTTTAAATAGTGTCATTAATGGTTTTACGTACGATTGATGGGTACCTATGCTGGTATAATCAACGCCCGATCTTTTAAAAGTATCGTTTAGCGCGTTATTTCTGTTATGCGCCTCGAGGCTAAATGCACGCCTAACTTCTGCATCGGCGGTATTTACCCACATTACTTGCCCGGTTTCTTCGTCCTGCATCGGGATAAGGCCCAGGTTAGGGAACTCCTCCTCGTGCTTATCATACAGCCTTAAAGCAATAATATCGTGCTTCTTATTGGCTATCTTCAGTTCGTTTTCAAAACCGGGGCTGATAAAATCTGACATGATAAAGGCTGTGCATTTCTTTTTTATAACGCCGGTAAAATATTTAAGCGCCACAGCAACATCGGTACCTTTATTTGCAGGTTTAAAATCAATCAGCTCGCGAATAATCATCAGGATATGCGTCCTCCCTTTTTTGGGTGGAATAAACTTCTCTATCTTATCGCTAAAAAATATCACCCCAACCTTATCATTGTTCTGGATAGCCGAGAAAGCCAGTACCGCGCAAAGCTCGGTAGCCAGATCCTGCTTCTGCTGGTTTTGGGTACCGAAGTTTTCGGACCCGCTTACATCCATCAGCAACATTACGGTAAGCTCGCGTTCTTCATCAAACACCTTTACGTAAGGGTGGTTAAAACGGGCGGTAACGTTCCAGTCAATAGTACGGATCTCATCGCCCAGCTGGTACTCACGTACCTCGCTAAAGGCCATGCCCCGCCCCTTGAAAGCCGAATGGTACTCGCCAGAGAATAAGTGGTTACTTAGTCCCTTGGTTTTTATCTCAATCTTCCTTACCTTTTTTAGCAGATCTTTGGTATCCTTAGCCATAATAACCCCTTCTAGCTTCAGCCTCACCTAAATCCTCTCCAAAGGAGAGGACTTTGATTAGCATATTTTAATTCTTTTCTCTTTTTTCGAAGAGATTGGCATCTTTCTCTATTTTCCTTTTTCCTCCCTCTCCTTTGGAGAGGGCCGGGGTGAGGCTTTACGGTACCTCTATCGCGTTCAATATCCCGGTAATAATATTTTCGGTGGTAATGTTTTCTGCTTCGGCCTCGTAGCTTAAGCCAATACGGTGGCGTAACACATCGTGACATATAGCGCGTACATCCTCTGGTATTACATAGCCGCGGTGTTTAATAAAGGCATAGGCCTTGGCCGCAAGCGCCAAACTGATACTCGCCCTTGGCGATGCACCAAAAGTGATGAGGTTTTTGTAGTGCGCCAGTTTATACTGATCGGGGAAACGGGTTGCAAAAACAATATCGATAATGTACTGCTCAATTTTCTCGTCCATATAAACTTCACGAACGATCTTGCGGGCACGCACAATTTCTTCGGGCTTAACAACCGCGGTTGGTTTGGGCATACCGCCAGGTAAAATACTGGAACGGATGATCCTTTTTTCGTCTTCACGCTCGGGGTAAGTAATTACCACCTTCAGCATAAAACGGTCAACCTGGGCTTCTGGTAAGGGGTAAGTACCTTCTTGCTCAATTGGATTTTGGGTAGCCAGTACCAAAAACGGGTTTGGCAGCGGGAAGGTGGTATCGCCAATGGTTACCTGACGCTCCTGCATGGCCTCTAACAACGCGCTCTGCACTTTGGCAGGGGCACGGTTTATCTCATCGGCAAGAATGAAGTTAGAGAACAACGGACCTTTACGGACAATAAATTCTTCTTTCTTTTGGTTGTAGATCATGGTACCAACCAAATCGGCAGGTAACAGATCGGGGGTAAACTGTATACGGCTGTAATCTACCTGTACACATTTAGCCAGGGTATTGATGGCCAGGGTTTTTGCCAGGCCCGGTACACCTTCCAGCAGGATATGCCCATCGGCCAATAAACCGATCAGCAAACGTTCAACCATATATTTCTGACCAACGATCACTTTATCCATCTCCATTTTAAGCAGATCGATAAAAGAACTCTCCTTTTGTATCATTTCGTTCAGCGCCCTGATATCGGTTGAATACGATGCACTGCCGGTAACGGTGCCCGGCGAAACATTTTCTGTACTACTTTTAAAATCTTCCATGAACCCTTTTTTATTTCGAGAAGCAAACTTAAACACACAAACTTTTTTCTGCTAAAAAAATTCCACGTTTAAATGTTAAAATTTGTTAAATCTTTAGCTGTTAGGGGGCAAGATAGGGTATTATTGGTCGATGGGATTTAAATTTTGTATTTTGATTGTTTAATTTACACGCTTAAGTTGATCAGATAATTACCCGCACAGGCATTAGTTACGGGTTAAAGTTTTTCAAACGAACAGGTCAATAGTCTTTAGTTGGAAGTCATAAGTCGGATTTTTCTTTTTTCTACATTTAGAACTTAACACTAACCTATTTAAAGCCGAACCACCATTTAAACCGTAATTGCCCATATAATTAACATCTACCGATGATACGCAGATTTATAAGTTTTGCAATAGCTGCAGAAACAAGTATGATAAAATGGAAGGCCCGAAACGGGCTTAACATTCTCAGGATGTCGTTGGGTATAGTTTTTATTTGGTTTGGATTTTTGAAGTTTTTCCATGGCTTAAGCGCTGCCGAAGTTATTGCCGGCAAAACCATTTTAAAGCTCAGCTTTGGCACCGTTAAGCCGGCTATGGCGTTACCAATTTTAGCATGTTGGGAGTGTGCAATTGGTTTGGGACTGATATTTAAAAGGTGGCTTAGTTTTACCCTTATATTGTTGTACTTACAAATGTTAGGTACTATGCTCCCTTTGTTTTTCTTTCCTGCCGAAACGTGGACTTCCAATTTGCTTGCGCCTACTTTGCTTGGGCAATACATTATCAAAAATCTGATATTGGTGTCATCCGGAATAGTTATTGGCGCTACGGTACAAGGAGGGCAGTTTATAACCAAAGGTGCCGTTGCGGCTAAAGGCGGGTCGGCCCAAACTTCAACTAAGGCTTTTAGAGAACAGTTGGAAGAAGAAACGGTGTTGTAACCGGACAAACTCGCTTGCTTAGGTACCAGGGAAATCGCTTTTAAATTCAGGATTTATTAACATGGAATTTTAAAACCTATTTTTAGCTTTACGTATATAATTGCAGTATGTATAAAGGTTTGCGCACTATCTTTTTAATAACGGCCTCGGTAGGCTTTAGTCACCTGGCTTTCGGTCAAAACCGGTATAAAACCATCCCCTTGCCTAAAGCCATTAACGGCCTCGGCGAAGAATACTCGGGCATGTGTACTTATAATAACCGGGTTTATCTGATACCTCAATATGGCGATCATAAAACGCAGGTTAAAAAAGATAATTTAAAGGGTGATTTTGCCATTTACAGCTTACTTACCGATAGTATTGGCCGGGTGATAGATGGGAAGGATACGGCGCTATCCACCTATAAAACTTTAAAAGTAATAAACCTGGATAAACTGCCGGATGCTGTTGCCGATGGGTACGAGGGATTTGAAGCGATAAGTATTGTTAACAATACAGTATACCTATCTATAGAGACTGATGATAAACTGGAAAATTGCTACCTGCTTAAAGCCCGGCTGGATACGGTTAACAACCAAATAATAGTTGATCCGGTGCATATCATCAGCCTGAAGCGCCCGGAACTTATTAATAATGCCGGGTTTGAGGCAGTTACCTGGCTACCTAAAGAGAAAAAACTGTTAGCCTACTATGAATATAATGGAGCGCAGGCTGGCGGGCAAGGCTATCTGCTCGATACCTCGTTTGCCAAACAACCCGAAGCTATTAAATCGCCGCAATTATATTTCAGGGTAACGGATATTACGGCAACTGCCAAAGATGAAGTGTACGGCATCAATTACTTTTGGAATGGCGATTACCAGTACTACCTCGACAACCCAAAACTTAACCACCAGGAGGATAACATTAAAAATGTGATACCGGCACTTAAAGATAGTTTGGATAAAGACGCGGCATACCTAAAATCGACCAAAACCACCTTTGCCCGTATTGTAATGCTCAAAAACCATAAGGATACCAAATGGAAACAGGTAGCTACTTTTCCCGGTAATAAAAATAACTGGGAAGGCTTAACCCTATACCGCAAAGGTGCACTGGTTGTTACCGACGCAAATGGCAGCAAAAAACAAGCTACAGTATTAGCTTACGTAGAGTTTTAATAAAGGAGGCGGCAATATTTGCGTTGCTGCTATAAACCGTAAATGTAATTTATAGGGTAAAGCACTGGCTACATTTTATAGCCATTGGTATGCTTCATCAGCAGTAGCATCTTCTTCAAAAGGTGTATAAAAACGGCCTTTCCAGATAAAGATCCGAAAAGGCCGCTTTAATAACTTTTGTATGCCTCTTTAAAAGAGGGGTTGGGTAATTAAACTCTTTTTGACTTGATACGAGCTGCTTTACCGGTAAGGGCACGCAGATAGTACAATTTAGAGCGACGCACTTTACCAACGCTGTTCACCTCTATTTTATCAATGTTTGGAGAGTTAATAGGGAAGATACGCTCAACACCTATACCGTTAGAAACTTTACGAACGGTGAATGTTTCTGAATTACCTGCGCTGTTACGTTGTATAACAACACCTTGGTAAAGCTGGATACGTTCTTTGTTTCCTTCTCTGATTTTATAATGCACACTTACAGTATCACCAGCCTTGAAGGAAGGAAACTGTCTTTTTTCTATTGATTGCTCTTCAACAAATTTTACTAAATCCATGATTTTTAGCTCTTAAAGCGATTTTTAGCCCGTAAAAATCGGATTGCAATTATAGGGATTTTTTTTTATAAATGAAAGTCTATTTTTAAAATTTCCACAAATTGTATTTTGGCGAAAATATGTGAGTACTAAATGGTTGATGAGGTGAGTGACCTGTTATTGTATTTAAAATTTAGCTACAACATGGTTATGCTGTAATGTAAATTTGAAATAACTGAAACTTGCCGCTATTTAAAATCTCCCCTTTTTGGCAGTAAGCAGAGAGCTATCACCATTAAATCTTCACTCTATTTCCCCAACTGTTGCGCTTTTGTTGCGCCTTGTATTTTATGACAATTGATAATTTACTAACTATTAGATAAATGACGTTTTGCACTGTTTCACTTGTTGCGCAACAGTTTTGGATTCATGTTAACGCGCCGTGCCCCCCCCCCGATGAATTGAGCAGGGCAGGAGACACATCACTTCTTCAACGTTTGCTCAAACAGTTTAAATATCCGCTTATATTCGTCAGCCCAACTGCTGGGTTGCTCAAAACCGTGATCTTCTACCGGGTATGATGCCAGCTCCCAATTCTCTTTGTGCAACTCAATCAGTTTCTGGCTCAGGCGAATGATATCCTGGTAATTTACGTTCTGATCTATCATACCATGCAGCATCAGCAGGTTGCCTTTTAGGCCATTGGCAAAATATATAGGCGAGCTTTTGCGATAAGCCAACTCGTCGGTAAATGGTTCGTTTAAAATATTGGCAGTGTACTCGTGGTTGTAATGCGCCCAATCGGTAACCGAACGGATAGCCCCGCCGGCCGCGAAAACATCAGGCTCGGTAAACATGCCCATCAGTGTAATAAAGCCGCCATACGATCCGCCGTATAAACCAACGTGTTTAGGGTTTACACCATATTTGTCAACCAGGTATTTTACACCATCTACCTGGTCGCTCAGGTCTTTGCCTCCCATGTGGCGATAGATGCCCGTACGCCAGTCGCGGCCGTAGCCGGCGCTTGCGGTGTAGTCAACATCCAAAACGGTGTAGCCATTATCGGCCAGCATATTGTTAAACATAAACTCGCGGAAATAATAGCTCCACGAATAGGTAACCTCCTGCAAATACCCAGCGCCATGCACAAACACCACAGCAGGTTTAGCTGGGTCGGCATGTTTGGGCAGATACAGGCGGGCGTAAACATCGCTGCCATAACGGTTTTTAAAGGTAATGATCTCCGGATCGCGCCACGGGTACGACATATATTCGGCGCTAACCGAGTTGGTAACCTGTACCGCTTTTGCGCCTGGTTTGTTTGCCTGCACATAAAGTTCCCACGGTTTGTTAGAGTAGGAGTAACGGATAGCCAGCCATTTTTCGTCGGGCGACAGTGTAACCTCATTGCCTCCTTTAATACCGGTTATTTTAGTTGGGGTACCACCATCAACCGGAATACTGTAAAAATTGGTTGCGCCGGGATGATCTATATTGGCAGTAAAGTAAAATTTCTTTTTATCGTTAGACAGGTACAATGTTTGTACCTCCCACTTGCCGTTGGTAAGTTGTTTTTTAGCGTCTGTATTTACATCGCATATATATAGGTGTGAGTAACCACTGGCCTCGCTCTGAAAATAGAAGTGGTTATCATCAACAAAACCCACGCTGCCCGCTGCCGAGTTTTCTATACCCGGGCCGCCTATCCATGCTTCGTCGCGTTGGCGGTCGAGCAGGTTTAGCTTGCCGGTAACGGCATCCAGCCGCATAATCCATCGATCCTTATTATCCTGGGCCGATATTACAACAATCGCGTTGGCGCTGTTTTCGCTCCAGAATACGCCTTCTATGGCAACCTGCCTGTCGGCATTGGCCTTTTTATAAGTTTCCTGCTCTTTAGGGTAATCTTTCAAATAATCCGGCTGATCTTTTATGCCTGGAATATCGGCCGTATTAACGCGGTAAACGGTATCACGCTTGCTATCGAAAATATACGTCTCAGATGTTGACGATGGCCTGCCCACTTTTGAGCGGTTAGGAATATCTTCTGTAAACCCCGATTCTGTAACATAATTAGGTACGATGGCATCTTTCACATCTTCGGCAGGTTTGGTGAGCCGGTAAGTAATAAACCGCTCATCCGGACTTATCTTAACGCGGCCTACTTTTTTATCGCCAAAGGCAAGCTCCTTTAAACCTTTAATCTCCAGGTTTGCATTTTCTGTCGAATCTTGCTTTTCTTGTTTTTGCTCTACCTTAATAATATCAAAAAGTTCCTGCTGTTGTTTTTTAAGCCATTGCTCCTGCTGGTTCAGGTCTTCTTTGCTTTTTTTGCTTTTTGCTTTTACAAAGTTGGTTAGCTGCTCTAAACCACCACCATTAAGCTTCAGGGCAAACAGATTGCTGCCCTGCGAATAGATCACCCGGCTTTCGTCGCCACTAAACACGGGGGCACTTTCGCGTTGCTCGGTATGGGTAAGCTGGATTATTTTACCGGTTTTAATATCCTCCAAAAACAGATCGCCACCCTTTTCGAATACCTTTTGAGTATGCTTTTTATTATAGCTGCCGTTAGCTGGCAAACTACGCTGCTCGGCAATGCTTACTTTTTGCGGTGTAATGCTGCCCGGAGTTATGGCAAACAATTCATCCGGGCCGGTTTTGCCGTCATTCCAGTTAAAGAGAATCTTTTTACTATCATCGCTCCAGCGGATATTTGAGGGCGATACGCCTATCCATTTCGGATCGCGCATAATTTTTTCAATGGTTAGGGTATCCAGTTTTTGGGCATAGGCACCGGTGCTGCCGGCCAGCAATAGCAGCGTAAATAATTTTTTCATGAGTCAGTCTTTATACCGCGTAATAAATTACGCCCTTGCAATTTAGCAGTTTAGGTTTGCTTTACTAATTTTAAACATTTTATTGTTACAAATGGAATTACAGGGAGAGGGCTTTACATTACGTCAGATCAGGCTTACAGATGCGGCGTCGCTACAAAAACATGCAGATAATCCAAAAGTATCTGCTTTTTTAATGGATAGATTTCCATCACCATATACCCTGGCCGATGCCGAATTTTGGGTAAATTTAATGCAGCACAAGCAACCGTTAACCCATTTTGCTATCGCTATTAATAATGAAGTTTGCGGTGGGATTGCCATAGAGTTGATGAACGATGTAAACCGCATAACCGGCGAAATTGGCTACTGGCTTGCCGAACAATATTGGGGCCAGGGAATAATTACCCAGGCCGTTAACCTGGTAACCGGCTATGCATTTAAAAACCTGTCTGTTTTACGCATCCAGGCGGGAGTATACCACAAAAACACAGCATCTATGCGGGTATTGGAAAAGGCTGGCTATACCAAAGAAGGTGTTTTACGCAACGCCGTTATTAAAAACGGAGTGGTGATGGATAAACACGTTTATGCCATTTTAAAGGAAGAGTATCAACAAGGCATTTAAAACTTGCTCATCCAGCTTTGCAAAAGTATCACTGCCGATATGGTATCAACCAGCTCTTTATTTTGCCTGTGTTTTTTGTTCATCCCGCTTTGGGCTATGGTAGCCGAAGCCATTTTGGAGGTAAAGCGTTCATCAAGCATCTCAATAGGGATCTCGGGGAATGTTTTTTTGAGCAAGCCCACAAAGCCTTTTACATGTATAGCCGATTGTGATGGGGTATTGTCCATTTGCTTGGGTTCGCCTACAATAAAGCGTTCCACCTGCTCGGTTTTTAAGTACGTTTTAAGGTAATCAACAATATACATTGGGTGTATGGTATCCAATGCGGTTGCAATTATCTGCAAAGGATCGGTAACCGCGATACCTATTCGCTTGGTGCCGTAATCAAAAGCCATGATTCTCATTATAGATGCGAGATATGAGATGTGAGATATGAGATATGCATTTTGTAAAGATATGAGATGTGTATTTTGTAAAGATATGAGATGTGAGATTTTTTTGCCTTTTGGGTAAAATGAGCTTCTGCAACAAAAAGGTGCGATACGAATTAGCCGGAAGCGCGGCTCCTGTCTCAAATCTCATATCTCAAATCTCAAATCTAATCGCTATTTTGCACCAATGCAGTTTAAGGAAATAGTAGGACAAGCGGCAACAAAGCAACGATTACTTAACTCGGTGACCGAGAACAGGGTAAGCCACGCGCAGTTATTTTTAGGCCCCGAAGGATCGGGCAGCCTTGCGCTTGCCGTTGCTTATGCCCAGTACCTCAGTTGCGAAGATAAACAACCCGACGATTCATGCGGGGTTTGCTCATCGTGCCGAAAATACAATAAACTGATGCACCCCGACCTGCATTTTTCGTACCCGTTTTTTGCTAAACACAAAGACGATACGGCCCTTACTTTTATTGAACAATGGCGTGAAGCCTTTGGCGCCAACCCATACCTTAACCTGGATGCCTGGCGCGGTTACCTGGATGCCGAAAACAAACAGGCCAATATTAATATTGCAGAGTGCCACCAGATTATAAAAAAACTAAGCTTCAAACCGTTCGAATCGGCCTATAAAATTCTGATCCTCTGGCTACCCGAATACCTGGATAAAGAGGGGAACGCGTTGTTGAAAATTATTGAGGAGCCACAGCCTAATACGCTGTTTATTCTTGTTGCCCAAAACCAGGACCAGATCCTGAACACTATTCTAAGCCGTACCCAACTGATTAAAATACCCTGCCTGCATTCGCAGGAAGTGAAACAATACCTGATAGCCGAGCATAACCAAACCGAAGATGCTGCCAGTGAAATTGCTTACCTTACCAATGGAAATTTAACCGAAGCCCTTACCATGCTGCAGCTGGATACCAAAAGCTATCACGAACTTTTTGTACAATGGCTGCGCCTGTGCTTTGGCAATAAGGGCCTGGAGGTATTAACCTTTGTAGATAGCTTTGCCAAAATGGGGCGGGAGAATCAAAAGAACTTTTTGCGGTATGGCATCAGCTTTATCCGCGAGTGCTGCCTGCTGATGGCAGGCGCAGGCAATTTGGTGCATCTGCCGGCAAAGGAGCTGGAAACGGCCCAAAAGATGACTAACGTACTTGATATTTCCAAGGCCCAATATATAAGTACCGAGCTTGAAAAAGCGCATTACCATGTAGAGAGAAACGCAAACCCTAAAATTTTATTTTTAGATGTATCTTTACAGATTATAAAAATACTAAATTTAAAAACCATCCCTTCGGGGAGTCAATATATACCAAGTTAATTATGGGATGTGGAAGTTGCTCAACAGGGGGCGGATGCTCACCTGCGGGCTGCAAAAGTAACGGCTCTTGCCTTACCAATGGTTGCAGCAAATTAGATGTTTACGATTGGCTATCCCACATGGATATGCCAACTAACTATAAACCTTTTCCGGTAATCGAAGTAAAGTTTAAAGGCTCACGCAAGGAGTTTTTCCTTAATAACGATAATATTTACCTGGAAGCCGGAGACCTGGTAGCCGTTGAGGCCACAACAGGTGGTTATGATATTGGTCACGTATCTATTACCGGCGAGCTGGTGCGCATGCAAATGACCAAGCGCCATGTAAAAGAAGCCGACGTGGTTAAAAAGATATACCGCCGTGCAACTGTTGCCGATGTGGATAAGTGGAAAATGGCCAAAGATCTGGAGTGGGAAACCATGCACAAATCGCGCAAGCTGGCGTTGGATCTTAAGCTCAACATGAAGCTGAGCGATGTAGATTACCAGGGCGATAAAACCAAAGCTACCTTTTATTATACTGCCGAAGGCCGGGTTGATTTCAGGGAACTGATCAAAAAAATGGCCGAAACTTTCCGCATCCGTATCGAGATGCGCCAGATAGGCATGAGGCAGGAAGCAAGCCGCTTAGGCGGTATTGGCTCATGTGGCCGCGAACTTTGCTGCTCAACCTGGTTAACCGATTTTAAAACGGTTTCCACCTCGGCTGCCCGCTACCAAAATCTTTCTTTAAACACGCTGAAGCTGGCCGGCCAATGCGGCAAGCTTAAATGCTGTTTAAATTACGAGCTGGATACTTACATGGATGCGCTTAAACACATCCCGGATAATGTAAACGTGCTTAAAACCGAAAAAGGGGATGCCCGCTTGCAAAAGACCGACATCTTTAAAAAGATCATGTGGTTTAGCTACCCACGCGAAGAGGCCTGGATACCTATGCCAATAGCCAAGGTTAAAGAAGTACAACAACAGAACCGCGAAGGCATTATACCTGCCGATTTGGGCGAAATGGAAATGGAAGAGGTAGAAACGGTTAAAGCGCTTGACTACGAAAACGTAGTTGGCCAGGACAGCCTTACCCGTCTTGACGACCGCAACCGCACCAAAAATCAAAAGAAAAATAACAACAACAATAATAAAAACCGCAACCAGCAGCAAAAGCCGGGCGGCGAAGGCAGGCCCGCAAACCAGCCACGCCCGCAAAGCGCAGCCCCGGCAACAGAGCGCCCTGCCGGTGCACCACCAGAAGGTAACCGCCCGCCAAAAGGCAACAGGCCGCCGCAAAACCAGGGAAACCGCCCGCAGCAGCAACATGCTCCGCAGCAAGGGCCAAAGCCTCAGCAGCAGGGTAACCGTCCGCCGCAAGAAGGAGGAGGGAGCAAACCCGAAGGTGGAGGTGGGAACAACAGGCGCAACAGGCCAAACCGCCCAAATAACAACAACAATCCAAACCGCAACAATAATAATCCACCTCAGGATACACCACAATAAAAATGAAACGGTTTAAAAAGATACTTTACCTGGCAGCATGTGTGTTATTTACCGTGCTGTTGGGTAGCTGTACCGACTCTAAAGCGGTTATGGATACCAATAGCCTGATTACAGATCATAACTGGTCGTACGTAAACCGGGCTAAGTTTGACTGTAAGATAGACGACGATAAGGCCACCTACAACCTATACTTTAATGTGCGGGTAACCGATGCTTATAAATACTCCAATTTGTTTGTGCTTATTCACCAAACATCGCCCGGCGGACTAAAAAAAACTACCCGGTACGAGTTGAAACTGGCCAGTAAAGATGGCGAATGGCTGGGCAAAGGATCTGGCAACCTATACAGCTACCAGGTGCCTTTTCAAACCAATATAAAATTTCCGGCCACAGGCAATTATCATTTTGAGATTGAACAAAACATGCGCGATAATCCGCTGCACGAGGTTAGTGATGTGGGCTTAAGGGTAGAGAAGACGAAGTAGGGCTATTACATGCTGATTTCTTTTTTGCCGGAAATTTTGATTGCAAGATGTTCAAAACAACCCGCTATATTTAAGGTTATAAACAGTACATTAAAACATACAAATTATGCCACTGCCAGAGAACCCAAATCTCGAAGATAGCCAGGACGAAAAAGACCCCGGCAACGAATACGAACAAAACGAAGGCAAGGATACAGGCAACCAACGCCTGGATGATGATGTTGCCGATACTGCCGCCATTGATGCCGCAACACGTGCCTCAGAATCGGCCTTTACCTTAAACCTCGACGACGACGTAGCGCCCAAAGCCAAAGAAGAATAAAAAGAACCTTACAGGTTAACCACCAATTCCATCCTATTTCGCCCGGATGCTTTGGGTTTAGAAATTTCGCATATTTTGATTGGTAACATTTATGCTATCAGCATTTTTAACACGGTAGTACACTTAACTTTAAGCATTCAAAAGTTGCATTTGTACAATTCGCAACCTTGGTGAAATTTGTGTTTTATGAAAAAAATATTATTACTTGCTTTTGCATTATTAGCGTTTATAGCAGGAGCTAAAGCCCAGAATAAATTTAATGCAAACGATTTTAAAGCACATCTGGGTAAAACAGGCACCCTGTGCGATACCGTTTACTCGTTAAGAATTGTAAGCGATACACTTACACTCCTTAATATGGGAGGTGCGTATCCACATCAGAAATACACCATAGCGGTGAAGGGCAATAAAGTAACGCTCGATCTGCCCAATATCAAACACAAGGCTGTTTGCGTTACCGGTGTTTTCGAAATGTTTAAAGACCAGCCCGAAGTAGTGGCCAGCCGCCCGGATCAGTTTGAAGTACATTGAGGACGAATCAGGAGGTTAGCATCAGAAATTAAAGTTTCCTTTGCTTAACTTATTTTTTATTGCTGGCTTCGCTATTCCACAGCATCCACCACGGCGTGCCCGGCGAGTGATGATGCTGATAATGATACCCAAAAAAGTAGCAGCTTAAAAATGCCAGCACATGGTTTTTCTTTTGGCTGCGGGCAAAATACTGGTTATCATGCTCGCCCTTGTGAGGCTGATAGGTGCCAAAGTAAAAGAGTTGCAATGTACTCAGTAACGATGGCGCTACCCAAAACAGTAATAGGTTAGGTTGTGCTACCCACAGCTTTAAAATATTAAACAATACAGCCATTACTACAATTTGCCATATAGATAAGTAGTTGCGGATAAACCTCACATACCAACTCCAAAAGCTTCCATGGTGGTAATCAGGGTCTTGATGTGTATGTACATGGCTGTGATGCATGTGGTGCTTAACATACAACTGCGGATACCAGAAAGAAGCGTACAGAAATGTGCAGATATAGCCGACAGCATTATTAATACTGCGGTTTGGTGAGATAGTGCCGTGCATGGCATCGTGCGCGGTGATAAACAAGCCGGTATATAAATGCATCTGCACTAATACCAAAAGGTAAACCAGCGGATTGGTAAAGCTAAAATGCCATTGCATTAATAAAATAATGGAGATAGCCCAGCAGCCTATTACCACCAGGGCAACCAATAAACCAATAGGAAGCGGACTTTTTTGCATGCGGATCATATACCAGCAAAAAGCGTGCTGTTAAATACTTTCAATAGCTTCTTTTACATGTTGCATCAGCCACATAGGAGTTGATGTGGCACCTGCAATGCCTACTGTATCATTTGGCGAGAACATAGATTGATCCAACTCATCTGAGGAGGAAATGAAGTACGTATTTGGGTTATGCTTGCGGCAAACCTCAAACAATACCTTTCCATTAGATGATTTTTTGCCCGATACAAAAACGATCTTATCAAAACGGTTAGCAAACTTTGGCAGATCCTTATCGCGGTTTGATACCTGACGGCAGATGGTATCATTAGCTTTCAGGTTGTACCCTCTTGAAATTAACTCATCCTTCACACTGTAAAACTTTGCCATGCTCTTGGTGGTTTGGCTATACAGGGTAATATTTTGAGGCAGTTCCACATTATCCAACTCGGCAATATCCTGAAAAACCAGGGCCTCATTGTTGGTTTGTCCCTCAAGGCCAATAACCTCGGCATGACCATGCTTACCGAAAATGAGGATCTTCTCGTTAGAATCGTAAGAGGTTTTGATGCGGTTTTGCAGTTTTAACACTACCGGGCACGATGCATCTATAAGAGTGATGTTATTTTCTAAAGCGGTACGATAGGTATCAGGAGCTTCGCCATGGGCGCGGATAAGCACTTTCTCGTTACGCAGGTTTTTCAGTTCGGCGTGTTCAATAATGCGCAAGCCCCGGGCTTTAAGGCGTTCTACTTCCTCGTCGTTATGTACAATATCGCCAAGGCAGTACAGGTAACCGTCTTCGGCCAATATCTCTTCGGCCATGTCAATGGCGTAAACTACTCCAAAGCAAAAGCCCGAATCCTGATCGATAGTAACCTGTAAATTGTACGCTCCCATGATGTTGCAAATATAACTGTTGGTTTGCGAATTTGTTGTATCGGGCGATTATTTGACACGATTAAAGGATTGGGGAAGGTTTGCGGGACTCTCGTTTATTTCATTTTGCTATGCAATTAAGGCTTAAATAAATACAATTCTAATTCCTCCCTAGTGAACAATCAACTTTACATACGTTTTTATATTCTTGTATTTAAAAAAAGTTAATTTTACTTACACGCAATTCTAATGCAGAGCAATACCTTCTAATAAAATGCATCTACTCAACAAAATAGACAATTACCTGTATCAACAATCAAAAAATCAGCTAACAAAAGCATTATACATTTTGGACAACATACAATGGGATGCTGATGTAACAGAAACGGGTAATGGGGCTTATTCATTGGCAATCCCAAGCGATAAAGGCTATCAGGTCTATAATGTAGAAATTGATAGTAACAGCTATCCTGATTTTTTCATTTCGTGTGATTGCATTGCATTTGATGAATATGGCGATTGTAAACATTGTGTTGCAGCAGCAATGCTATTAAAGGATAACATTGAAGAAACAGCTGAAGATGATGAGGACAATATAATTGACACTCAGAAAAAGGTTATTGTTACCGATGAGGAAGGCTACTTCCATTTTCAAATGGATGATATTGACGACTATTTGTTACAAAAACTATCTGGCTATACCAACTATACAGTTATTAACAGATTGGCGGAAAAAATAAAGCCGATAGATTTAGAAACACCTCATCAGCGGTTTAAATGCAACGAAACGGCAAAAATAAAAACTGATGTAAGTATTGTTTTTGACGGAAAAAATAACTTTGCAACGCGTTGTTCGTGTAATGATCATACACATCCGCTTTGCAAACATACAAGAGCAAGTTTCGCGTACCTGGAGTATTTTAGCAATCGTTACTACTTTAGGCAATTTAAAGATTTTACCGTCGAAAAAAACAAACTGCTGGCTGCATACGGGCTTAATGTTAATGATCCGGAAGCCGGGGACTTCGAATGGAATATATCGCCATGGGGCGAACTATCAATAAAAAACAAACCAGCGTATTTAATTAAGGCCGGGAATGCCAAATTTTTACAAGAGATAAAACAACAAATTTTAGGCAATGCCGATATTGCCTATCATGCGTTACGGCCACAACTCCCGGCCAATGTTATTGTTGATTACGAGATTGGCTTCCTGTTCAATTTTATATCGGCAAGACATATTGGCTTTGAGTTTGAGCCGCTATATGTGCGCAATAAAAATGGCAAGGCATCGGTAAAGAAAATGTCAATCCATAATCCCGAAAATCTATCGTCATTACATGCATTAAGCGACGATGTATATACTACCCTGGTTGAGTTTAGTGATCAAAAGCTAGTCGACTGGATGACTAAAAACGGCAGTTCGCATTTAAAAACCTATGCCAACCCATGGCAATACCTGTTTGATAAAGATACCACCAAGTTACAGATCCATTACATGGAGCTTTTACAGAACTTATGGCCAACGCTTTGCAACGAACCTTATGTTTACCAGCTTACCCAGGGTCCATTTAGCAATGCCGCTGTGAAGCCTGTTAATTTAAGCATCACGCCTGTAAAACTGGTTTTTAACGCCCATGCCGATGCACGCTTCATAACTGTTAATATGCAGTTGGATATTGACAATGGGGATTTGCTATCGCCCGATAAATACACTTTAAGAAGCGGGATGATAATAGACATCAATAACACACTATACATACCCAAAAACCAGGAAGATCTTGTGTTGATGCAAAGGTTTGAGTTTGGTCAGCTTAAATTTCCGCTGAGTGATAAGCTTGATGTGATACGCAATGTGCTATTACCTTTACAAAGTAAGTATGATGTAGTTGTAGATAACTCGCTGAACTTTGAGTTCATCAATCCCGAACCAACAGCGCATTTACTGGTATCTGAATTTGAGGATAAATACCTGATGCTTAAACCGCGGTTTGAGTATGGCGATATTTTGATAGACTATGACGATAACCTGGAGAATATACAGCAAAACAAAGATGGCATTACCATATTAAAGCGAAACAAGGCCGAAGAAAAACGACTATATGAATACCTGCGAACGTTGCACTCCAAATTTTTAACACAACGCAATAATCTCTATTATTTTTTGCCCTTTGCCGAGGTAATGAAAGGCAATTGGTTTTTAAACATGATACAGCAGGTGCAGGATGCCGGCTACCCTGTTTTTGGCTTGCAGGATTTAAAAACATTTAGATACAACACCAATACCCCAACATTTGACATTAAAGCCGGCAGCGGCATTGATTGGTTCGACCTGGAGATAGAAATTCATTGGGGCGACCAACAGGTTGCGTTAAAAGATATCCGCAAAGCAATTTTAAATAGGCAGGAAGCAGTTTTGCTTGACGATGGCACCCTTGGCCTAATACCGGAAGAATGGCTGGACCAATATGGCCTGTTACTTAAAATAGGCACCGAAAAAGATGGCAATGTGAGGATCAGTAAACTGCATTACAGCATTTTGGATGAGCTTGGAGCCAAGCTAAATAACAAGCAAATTGAACAGGAAATACTTGAAAAGAAAAACAGGCTGCTCAACTATAAAGGCGAACAAACATACGTAGCGCCATCGGCCAATATCAACGCACTGTTACGCCCTTACCAGCTTGCTGGCTTTCAGTGGTTGCAGGCCCTTAATGACCTGGGCTGGGGCGGTTGCCTGGCCGATGATATGGGACTTGGCAAAACCCTGCAGGCTATTACTTTTTTGCAATTTTTAAAAGAGCAACATCCGGGCAGTACTCACCTTATCGTTTGCCCTACATCTCTTATATTTAACTGGGAGAGTGAGCTTGATAAGTTTTGCCCCTCATTAAAATACCATACCTATTACGGCAACCTGCGCAGTTTTGACGATAGCCACTTTGAGCAATTTGATATTGTTTTAACCACCTATGGCGTAGTAAGGTTAGATGTAGAACACCTGATTAAATTTAACTGGCATTATATTATTTTAGATGAAAGCCAGGCCATTAAAAACCCCGATGCCCAGGTTACCAAGTCATTACAATTACTTAATGCCAAAAACAGGTTGATACTAAGCGGCACTCCTGTACAAAACAATACTTATGATTTGTTTGCGCAGTTTAACTTTATTAACCCCGGCTTTTTAGGTAACCGGGAATTTTTTAAACGCGAGTTTGCGAGCCCCATAGATAAGTTTGCCGATAAACAAAAGGCAGAACAACTACGCCGCATGGTTTATCCGTTTATGCTACGACGTACTAAAGAACAAGTAGCCACCGATCTGCCCGATAAAACCGAAACTATATTATGGTGCAGCATGAACAAAGCCCAACGGGCCATGTACGATGAGTACAAGAACTATTATCGCAATATGTTGCTCAAAAAAATTGATGAAGAAGGTATGGGCAAATCAGGTATTTACGTGCTGGAAGGCTTGCTTCGGCTTCGCCAGATCTGTGATCATCCGGCACTGATAAAAGGAGATGCCGGTTCAACAGACGAATCGGTAAAAACAGAGGAACTGATGCGCGAGATACAGGAAAACTCGGGCGGCCACAAGCTGCTGGTATTTTCGCAGTTTACCGAAATGCTACATCTGATAGGTAAGGGGCTTGATACTGCCGGTTTACCTTATTGCTACCTGGATGGCAGCACCCCAGGTGCAAAAAGAAAAGATGAGGTTAAGCGTTTCCAGGAAGATGAAACTATTAAAGTGTTCCTTATTTCGTTAAAAGCAGGCGGCGTAGGCCTTAATTTAACTGCTGCAGATTATGTATACCTGGTTGACCCATGGTGGAACCCGGCAACCGAACAACAGGCAATAGACCGAACGCACCGCATTGGCCAAACCCGTAAAATTTTCGCTTACAAGATGATCTGTAAAGATACCGTAGAAGAAAAAATATTGCTGCTCCAACAAAAAAAGAAAACTCTGGCAGATGATCTCATCAATGAAGATAGCGGCTTTGTAAAGAAATTAAACAAGGAGGATATTGCATTTTTGTTCAGTTAACAAACTCCTTATTTCAAATCTACTTCAAACAAATAAACTTTAAAACGTTTATTTGCAGGTAGCTTTAACCCGATATGATAAACACTATAATATTCGACCTTGGCGCGGTTTTGATCGACTGGAACCCGCATTATGTGTACCGCACCATTTTTGATGATGAGCAGGAGATGATAAATTTTCTGGAAACGGTTTGTACCTCCGATTGGAATGAGGAGCAGGATGCGGGCCGTTCGTTACTGGAAGGTACCGAATTGCTGATTGCCCAATTTCCCGAACATGAGGCCAATATCCGGGCGTTTTATGGCCGTTGGATTGAGATGCTGGGCGAGCCTTTCCATGGCACGGTAGAAATACTAAGGCAGTTAAAGGCAAGCAATAAGTATAAGATATACGCGCTTACCAATTGGTCGGCAGAAACATTCCCTTTTGCTGTTGCGCATTTTGATTTTTTAGACTGGTTTGATGGCATTGTAGTATCGGGTGCCGAAAAAATGCGCAAACCCACACCTGCGTTTTACCAGATATTACTGGATAGGTATAATGTTAACCCAACCGAAGCTTTGTTTATTGATGATAACCATCGCAATGTTTTGGCATCCGAAAAAATGGGGATTAAAACCATCCACTTTAAATCGGAAGAGCAACTATCGACAGAACTGCACGAGTTAGGTATTTTATAGATTTGATTTATCCTACAGATCAGAATCTATCATGCTCATATCAAACTCGGGCTTAAAAGTATACCTGAGCTGTACCAGGCCGCTAGAAAATGTTTCGCTGCCCAAAAACATCAGATCGGTGCGGTTGGTAACATTAAAAAGCGGCTTGCCGGCACCTAAAATTACAGGGTGAACAGAGAGCACAAACTCGTTGATCTGTTTTTCGGTAATAAAAGCGGCAACCAGTTCGGCCCCGCCAAACAGCCAGATATTGCCGCCTGGCTGATGCCTGATCTCATTTATCCGTTGCTTAAAATTGGCCTTACCGATGATTTCCGAATTACCTTCAACCGCTGTTAGCGTATCGCTAAACACATACATTTTTAGTGCGCCAAATAATTCGGGACCGGCGCTCATCAACGTTTCGTAACTTTTACGACCCAGGAAAATGGCATCTGCCTGATTTAAAAAATCTGTCACCCCATAATCCTGATCTGCAAAGCACCAATCGTATTCGCCGTTTGGGCCTTCAATAAAGCCATCAAGGCTCATGGCCAGGTTTAAAATTACTTTTCGCATGTAGGTATTAAATTATTCCTCGCCCTGGTGTTTTTCCTGCCACTGTTTACTGAATGATTTTTCGGCAACGCTCGGCATTTCGCGCAGATGGCCCCAGGTATTCTTAAAGAAAAAACGGAGGAAAAAGTTTTTCATTTTGCCGCCAAAAAAATCGGTCATGCTGCGTTTCAGCATGCCCTTTTTCCAGATAGCCCAGCCCCAGCGCTCTTTGTTAGTAACCAGGTTTTCGGTAATAGCATCGCGGCGGTTAAGCAGCAGCATTTTATGGATATCTATTTTAACCGGGCAAACCTCGGTACAGCGGCCGCAAAGGCTTGATGCATAGCTCAGGTGCTTAAACTCGGCCATGCCATCGGTATGCGGGGTAATTATAGCACCTATAGGCCCGCTGTAGGTAGTATTATACGTATGCCCGCCAACGTTTTGGTAAACCGGGCACACATTAAGGCAAGCCCCGCAACGGATGCAGTACAAGCCCTGGCGCTGCTCTTTTTGGGCAAGCAGGTTGGTGCGGCCATTATCCAGCAATACCACGTACATTTCTTCAGGCCCATCGGTTTCATTAGGCTGGCGCGGACCATTTAATATGGTATTATAAACTGTTAAATTTTGCCCGGTACCATGCGTTGATAACATGGGCCAAAACAAATCCAGATCGGTTATGGATGGGATTATCTTTTCGATCCCCACAACGGCAATATGTATCTTCGGAAACGTGGTACACAAACGGGCGTTTCCCTCATTTTCGCTAATGGCAACACTGCCGGTATCGGCTAATAAAAAATTGGCTCCGGTTATGCCTACATCGGCCTGTAAATATTTATCGCGCAGCAGTTCCCTGGCTTTCAGGGTCAGTTGCTCGGGTGTAGCATCTAAAGGTGTGTTAAAATGCTGGTTAAATAACCGGGCAATGTCCTCTTTACTAAGGTGCATAGCCGGGGTAACAATATGATAGGGGGCCTGGCCCAGGAGTTGTACAATATATTCGCCCAAGTCGGTTTCTAACGATTCGATGTTGTTCTCTTTCAGAAACTCATTAAGGTGAATTTCTTCGGTAACCATCGATTTCGACTTTACTACCGTTTTGGCCTTTGCACGCTGAATGATGTTTAGAATTTCGCGGTTAGCCTCCTCGGCATCATTGGCCCAGATCACCTTACCGCCCCGCCGCTGAAAATTGGCTTCAAACTCTGGTAAAAACTTATCCAGGTTCTCCATCACTTTCCACTTAATCACATGCCCCTTCTTTTTGGCATTATCGAGGTTGGTAATGCGCGATATTCCGCTTGCTGCCGCCGCGTTGTACTTATCAATACTGTTATTGATAATACGGCGGTGATCGGCATCAAATACCTTTTGTTCTGATGCAACCAAAAACTCCTCGGCAGTGCTTCCCATATATGCGAATTTAGGTTTTTTTGTTTGAAGTTGGTTATTGAGCTATTGTTTAGGTTGATTTTTAGTTAAGCTATTGACTTAAAACAAAAAAGAGGCACCAATAAGCGCCTCTATATTAATTCTCAGTAACGACCAACCTCATCAGCCGTTCCTCTGTTCTAATCCCATCAACTACTTAGCCCCATCAACAACCGGCTTTTTATCGCGGTTAGCTAATTCCCAACCAGTGTAAAATACCAGTTGAGCACGTTTTGCCAATAAGGGGAAGTTAATTTTGCTCACCTCATCTGTTACCTGGTGATAATCGGCATGTACGCCGTTAAAATAGAAGATGATAGGCACGCCGTGTTTGGCAAAGTTGTAATGATCGCTACGGTAATAAAAACGGTTCGGATCATTAGGGTCATCGTACTTGTAATCAAGCTTTAGATGAGTGTAAGTATCATTTGCTTTTTCGCCAATTTCATGTAGCTCTTTGCTCAACATGGCCGAACCGATAGGGTACACGTAATTTGCAGAATCGGGCTTACCAACGTACTCTTCACCAACCCGGCCAATCATATCTATGTTAAGATCGGTAATGGTATTAGCCATTGGATATATAGGATGGTCGGTATAGTACTCAGAACCTAAAAGGCCTTTTTCTTCACCTACGTTACCTAAAAACAAAATGCTGCGGCGCGGACCATGGCCATCTTTCTTCGCCTTCGAAAAAGCACGGGCAATTTCCAAAATACCGGTAGTACCAGAGCCGTCATCATCGGCTCCGTTATACACTTTATCTTTACCATCGGGGTTTAAACCCAGGTGATCATAATGGGCCGAAAACACCAACACCTCATCTTTCAGATCGGTACCCGGCATAAAGCCTACCACATCAACCGCTTTAACATCGGTATGTTCGTTGGCATAATTGGCAACAAAATCAACCTTTGAGGTTACAACCGGGGTAGTTTCGGCTGCCGCTTTTAAATCGGCATAAGTTTTTCCGGTTGCTTTTACCAACTCATTGGCAATATCGGTAGTTATGTGAAATACGCCGGCAGTTTTAGGAGCGGTAGCATCTTCTTTAATAGTTAAACGCGGGCTGGTTATGCTTTTACCAAAACGCTTAAGCAGGTTAGACAGATCGCCATTGGCCGCTAAAATAACCGAAGGATTTTTACTTTGCAGGTTTTTTAATACCTGTAAACGTGCTGTGCTCATACGTACAGCGGTATTTGCTGTTTTACCCGCCTCCGGTTTATCCTCATTTATCCACAGTACAACTTTACCTGTCAAATCGGTAGTACCTAATTCGCTTTCGGTACCAAAGCCAACAAATACAACATCACCTGCTTTAATATTATTATCGGGTATGGTTCCGTTAGGGAAAAAATCCTGCCCCAGGGTAAACGCTTTACCGTTAACCGTAAATGTGCTTACTTTTAACACGTTTTGCACCAGCGGCACATCAAAAAAGTACGATCCTTTTACAGGTGCTTCCAGTCCCAGCTTTTTAAACTCGCCGGCTATGTATTTGGCGGCCATTTCGGCACCCGGTTTGCCTGTTTCACGGCCTTCAAACGCGTCTGAAGCCAAAATACTCAAATGCCTTTTGGCATCCTCGGCGCTAATAAGCTGCCCATACTTTAAAGCAATGGGGTTTTGCTGCGCACAGGCATTTACCGCCATGGCAGCAGTAAACGCCATTAGTGTGATTTTTTTCATTTATGATAATTAATAAGTCAGTTTCTTTTTAGTAGTAAGTATCAGGTATCAAGACAGCTGCAAAAAGGGTAAATTGCCCATTACCGAGTTTCACGGCATTGATCCTTTATCCAAAAGTCCTTGCTCCTTTGTCCAAAAAAACCTTGCTCCAAAAATCAGCAAGTCATTTTTCCAACCCTTGTAGCATGCCTTCCGCCTTCAAAATCGGTGGTAAAAAAAGCATTTACAATTTTCTTTGCTTCATCAATACTGATGAAACGGGCCGGGATACAAACAATGTTGGCGTTGTTGTGGCTGCGGGCCAGTACGGCAAGTTCTTCGTTCCAGCAAATAGCAGCGCGAACGCCCTGGTGTTTGTTGGCAGTAATGGCTACACCATTGGCGCTGCCGCAAACCAAGATGCCCAGATCGCATTCGCCGCTTTCAACAGCAAGGGCAACAGGGTGAGCAAAATCAGGGTAATCAACGGATGCATTGGAATAGGTTCCGAAGTCTTTTAACTGATCAGCCGGAATATCGGCAGATAGCGCTTGTTTATAATCAAATCCGGCGTGGTCGGCACCTATTGCAATTTTAAGCCCTTGTTTCATCGTTCAATATTAGTTTTTGCGAATATGCAATAAATGTGCAGATTTCAGATATGCTGCCTTGCAGATTTTTTTTTGATGGGATGATTGTTACAATACTGGTAATCAGCACTACCGGTTCTTTGGCTCACATAATTGCGGTTTAGCGGGCAGTTACGTGAGCCTAAAATGCAGCTTATTTAAATTTATTTTTCAGGGCGGCCAGTTTTATGGCGATATCTGTTTCGGGCGCCTGCTCCTGCCTTTTGTTGTTAAAGGCTGGTTTATTGGCTGCAGGCCTGCGGTCGTCACTTCTTCTTTCGGCCGGGCTGCTTTTATCGTTCTCTTTCATAGATAAGGCGATGCGCTTACGGTTAACATCAACCTCGGTAACGGTAACCTCTACCTTTTGATGTACTTTAAGCACCTCGTTAGGGTCTTTTATAAAACGGTTGGTGATCTGGCTCAGGTGTACCAAACCATCCTGGTGAACGCCAATATCAACAAAAGCGCCAAAGGCGGTAATATTGGTAACTATGCCGGGTAGTTTCATACCCACTTTCAGATCGCCAATGGCATTTACACCATCGGTAAAACTAAAGGCCTCAAACTGCTCGCGCGGGTCGCGGCCTGGCTTGGCCAGTTCGGCCATAATATCGTTTAAGGTTGGTAAGCCTACCGTTTCTGAAGTATATTTTTGTAGTGGGATGCTTCTGCGTAAAGTGGCATCCCCCATCAGATCTTTCACCGTGCACTTCATATCTTTGGCAATTTGCTCCAGCAAACTGTAACGCTCGGGGTGTACCGCACTCGAATCCAATGGATTTTCGGCATGATGAATACGAAGGAAACCGGCCGCCTGTTCAAATGCCTTATCGCCCAAACGAGGTACTTTTTTTAATTGCGACCGCTGTTTAAAGGCCCCGTTCTGATCGCGGTAATCCACAATATTTTGTGCCAGCTGCGGCCCAAGGCCCGATACATAGGCCAGGATCTGTTTAGATGCCGTATTCAACTCTACCCCAACGGCGTTTACGCAACTCATTACGGTATCATCCAATGAGGTTTGCAGTTTATTTTGATCCACATCGTGCTGATACTGACCAACCCCTATCGATTTTGGGTCGATCTTTACCAACTCGGCCAATGGGTCCATCAATCTTCTGCCAATAGATACAGCTCCCCTTACAGTAATATCCTTATCCGGAAACTCCTCCCTCGCCACATCAGATGCCGAGTAGATAGATGCTCCGCTTTCGTTCACCATTACAATAGTTACACCCGGCAAATTAAGGTTGCGCACAAAAAGCTCTGTTTCGCGCCCTGCTGTACCATTGCCTATGGCAATAGCTTCAATATTATATTTTTGAAAAAGGTGCTGAACCGTTTTCTCGGCTTCCCTGGCCTGGCCTGCACCCGTATGTGGATAAATAGCCGTGTTCTCTAATAGTTTTCCCTGCTCATCCAAACAAACCAGTTTACAGCCGGTACGGAAACCCGGATCAATAGCCATAACCCTTTTCTGCCCAAGCGGCGCACTCAATAGCAATTGGCGGGCGTTTTCGGCAAATACGCGAATGGCTTCTTCATCGGCTTTCTTTTTGGTAAGTAAACGCACCTCTGTTTCCATAGATGGTTTAAGCAGGCGTTTGTAGCCATCGGCAATGGCCTGCTTTACCTGATCGGCAGATGGGTTGCTGGCTTTTACAAAACTATCTTCCAGTACTGCTATGGCTTCTTCCTCAACAGGTTTAATATCCAGCCAAAGTATCTCTTCCTTTTCGCCGCGGCGCATAGCCAGTATCCGGTGCGATGGGGCCGATTTTACCGGCTCGGTCCAATCAAAGTAATCTTTATATTTAATACCCTCCTGCTCCTTGCCCTCAACAACTCTCGACTGGAAAGTCCCCTTCTCTACAAACAGCTCTCTAACCCGGGTACGTACTTCGGCATTTTCGCTAATGGTTTCGGCAATAATATCTCTTGCGCCGGCCAACGCTTCTTCAATACTATTAACACCTTTTTCGGCATCAATAAATGTAGCGGCCTCGGTTTGCAAATCGGCCTTGCGTTGTTCCAATAGTAACTCGGCCAGTGGCTGCAGTCCTTTTTCGCGGGCTGTAGTGGCGCGGGTTTTACGTTTGGGGCGGTAGGGCAGGTATATATCTTCCAGCAAAACCATAGTTTCGGCTTCGTTTATCTGCTTTTCCAGTTCGGGTGTTAATTTGCCCATATCGGTAAGCGACTTAAGGATAGCCTCGCGGCGTTTATCCAGATCGCGCAGCTGTTGCGCTCTGTCGCGAATCTCGGCCACCTGTACTTCATCAAGCGTGCCTGTAACCTCTTTACGGTAACGGGAAATAAACGGAACGGTTGCGCCCTCATCAAGCAAAGCTAAGGTAGCCGTTACTTGTTTTTCGGAAATAGAAAGCTCTGCAGCTATTTTTTTAGAATGAGATATCATACATCAAATTTCGGACTGCGAAGTTGGGGGAATAGCCTTACAATTCAAAAAAAGATTGTTAACAATTGGGATCAGGAACAAGGATTTTGGGAATAAGGATAGACAAAGTAACGAAAATCAGGAGAAAATCAGGAGAATTATATAGAACAAACGGCCATTTGATTCGAAACCCCAACCCTTTCTCTTTACTTGTTTTTTTCCATCACGCATTGTACCTAAAAAGTGCTAAACAAAAGGGCCAAAGTAAGCACTGCCAATACAATGAATAGTTTAGCGCGCAGATCTGCAGATATTAAATCGGCGACGCGGCCCGAGTCCGGAAGCTTGTGAAATTTTCTGTTGAACCTATAAGCCAACCCCAATAAAACTATCGCTACAATTAGTACAATATACTCCATTGTCCGATACTACAAATATAGCGATAAATTCGTTTCGCAGGATATAAAAGTGCCTAAAATGAACGGTGCTTATCTTACCACTCGTATTACAAACACCCGATTACTTTCCCCATTACTACATTTTAACAACTGCAATCCCCCCAAGCTTACTATGCCCCCCATGATTCTATGTTCTGGTTGCTACCCGATGCGGTACTTTATAAGAAGCACATTTTTTGCCATCGAAAAAAATCAACTTTGTGTTGGCTATCACCTCATTAAACAAATCGTCGGTAACTTTATTTAAAGTTGAAAAATGAATGTTCCCATACTGACATATATAAATCATGGCACTAAAATCTTTATTTGTAAAATGAGGCATAAACACCACACCGTTACATCTAACCAGCCAAAAAACATGTTTCAAAAATTCTGGCAAATCTACTTCATCAACGCAGAGCGCTCCATTAAAACTTTTGCTCAATTTGTGCTCCCCTAAATAGGCCAACGCTTCCTTAACCGGCTTGTAATAATGCTCCTTTAACAGCCATGGTGAAGTGGTGTCCCCCAAAAACATCATCTCCCCAAATCCAACAAGCTTCAGGAGTGCAGAAAGTTCGATTGAAGTATTTTTACATAATCCAATGGTAGATTTAGCTTCTACCATTAAAATGTAGCTATCGTACACCTCCGGATAGAAATATTTGTTCCTATAATAATTAACCACCGGAAAGTTTGGATATTTTTCCAAAAAAAGCTTTCGTGATATTTTTTTGATCATCTTGAATCCCACCTTAAAAGTTCTTCTTCACCACCTTATTAATCGCCTTACCCCAAAACTCCCCTAAAACAATTGCGCCTTGTTTATTGGGATGCAGGTAGAATATACCCTGTTTACCGTTTTCGGGAGTAAGATGGGTAAGGTGATGTTTTTTGAAATACTTAAACGCCTTTTTATCACCAACAAAAACACGATTAGGATTATTAGCGGTATAACCTGCAACAAGGCTGTCAATTTTAGGCACATAACTTTGTAACCTGTTTAGGCCCTCCTGTAAATATTTAGCACCATTTTGAGTATTGGGACTATACCAAATGGGGTGCTGTAAAACGATGATACCTTTGGGAAAATCGGCAAGCAGCTTATCGGCTATGGTTTTTACGTTTTTTATATAATCATCTGCCGATACCGGCGCGCCATGCGGGCCTTGAATGGCGCTATCATTGGTGCCCAGCTTCATCGAAAATATCAGTAACGCGTCTTTATCGGTAAAAGCACCGGCGGCATCCTCCACCCGGGCAAAAGTTTCGGTGCCTGGCAAAAAATCGAGCGTGGTATAGCCGCTATGGCCCTGGTTGCTAAACTCAACTGTTCCTAAGTTTTTTTGTTGCCGCAGATAAGCCACAGCAGTTGCGGGCGGCGCATCGGCAGGAGTGGCCAACTGTACTCCTTGCGTTATGCTGTTGCCTATAAATACAATGTTGAGATTGGGCTTTCTATTTTGAGCAAACGAAACCAATCCAATAAATAATAGCAGAGCAACAAATAAAAAAGAACGCTTCATATAATACCTATAATTACCTTAAACTTTCGTCATAAAACCACTGGCCCAAACTCTTCACCAATAAACTAATGAACAAATAAACCAGTGAACCCAACCTACCACTTTACTCCAATATTCCAAAACATAAAGGCCCATTTATCAACCTGGCCGCTTATTACCTGCGCGGTTGATTGGCCTGCGCCGTGCCCAGCGTTGGTTTCTATGCGAATGAGTACCGGCTCGGCCCCTTTTTGGTACTCTTGCAGGCGCGAGGCAAATTTAAACGAGTGGGCGGGTACCACCCGGTCGTCATGATCGGCGGTGGTAACCATAGTTGCCGGGTACTCCTGCGGTTTTAGCGCGTGGTATGGCGAATACTTGTACAGGTATTCAAACATTGGTTTCGAATCTTCGGCCGTGCCATAATCATAGCTCCAACCGGCACCGGCTGTAAATTTATTATAGCGCAGCATGTCCAAAACGCCTACAGCGGGGAATGCTACTTTAAACAAGTCGGGCCTTTGGGTAAGCATGGCCCCTATAAGCAAGCCACCGTTTGAACCACCCGAAACTGCCAGGTGTTGCTTGGAGGTATATTTGTTTTTGATAAGATACTCGGCAGCTGCAATAAAATCGTCAAACACGTTTTGCTTTTTCATTTTGACGCCCTTGCGATGCCAGGTTTCGCCATACTCGCCGCCTCCGCGTAAATTGGGCACCGCGTAAATACCTCCATGCTCCAGTAATATGATGTTTGATGTACTGAACGCAGGTGTAAGGCTGATGCCAAAACCGCCGTAAGCATATAACATCAGCGGGTTTTCGCCATTAAGTACAGTCCCTTTTTTGTAGGTGATAATCATCGGGATTTTAGTTTTATCCTTAGAGGTATAAAACACCTGTTTTGACTCGTACATCTCCGGATCAAACTTTACCCCCGATTTTTTATATACGGTTGATTGCCCCGTGGCAATATCCAATTTAAAAATAGTTGGCGGGTATATGTAGCTGGTAAAGGTGTAGTAAGTTTCTCTCTCCCCTTTTTTGGCACCGAAGCCACCGGCAGTACCTACAGATGGCAATGCTATAGTACGTTCCAGTTTGCCATTCATATCATATTGTTGCACCAGTGATGTGGCATCTTTAAGGTATTCGGCAAAAATTTTGCCCCCGGCAGTACTGGCACTCAATACATTTTTAGTTTCGGGGATAAGGTTTTTCCAGTGTGTAATGCCCGGGTTGTCTGCATCAACCGTAACTATTTTAAAGTTTGGCGAGTAAATATTGGTAATGATGTACAATTTGCTGCCCACATTATCCAGTACCGAATGCTGATTATCAAAATTATCAACCACGGTTACTATCTGGCTGCCTGGTTTACTTAAATCCTGAATATATAATTCGTTCCCTGTAGTTGATGTAGCGGCGGTTATTACCAAAAAGCGTTCATCTTCGGTAAGGTAAGCGCCAATGTACCTGCGTTTGGTTTTTTCGCCGCCAAAAATAAGCTTATCCGTACTTTGGGGCGTACCTAATTTATGGTAAAACAGTTTGTGATATTGCGTTAAGCCCGATAGCTTGCTGCCATCTTTAGGTTTATCGTAGCTACTGTAATAAAAACCATCGGTACCTTTCCAGGCCAGGCCGCTAAATTTTATATCTATCAGGGTATCGCCAACAATACTTTTGTCGGCGGTGTTTATAACAATCACTTTACGCCAGTCAGAACCGCCTTCAGAAATCTGGTATGCGGCCAGTTCGCCATTTTTTGTAAAATCGATCCCCTGTAGCGATGTAGTGCCGTCTGCCGAAAACTTATTCGGGTCTAAAAATATTTCGGGGGTGCCGTTATCTCCTTCCTGTCGATACAATACCGATTGACTTTGCAAACCGTCGTTTTTATAAAAGTAGGTGTGCTTACCCTCTTTAAATGGCGCGCTGTACTTCTCGTAGTTCCACAAAACCTCCAACCGTTTACGCATCTCTTCGCGGTACGGAATTTGGCTAAGGTAATCCTGGGTAACTTTATTTTCTTCTTTTACCCATGCTTTGGTATCGGCAGCCTCATCGTTTTCTAACCAGCGGTATGGATCGGGCACGGGGGTATCAAAATAGGTATCAACAGTATCAACTTTTTTAGTTTTGGGGTAGGGCAGTGTTTTAATATTCATTTGTTGGGCGTAGCTATAGCTGTAAAATAAAACGGCTAATGCAAGTAAACAGGTTGCTCTTTTCATTTTTATTTAAATTACAGGAAACTAAAGATAGGGATTTGAGCCAGAGTAGCACAAGTGATTTAGGTCAATAAAGGTTAAAAGTTGTTAATTTTGCCCTTTGCTGCCATTTAATTGACCGGGGCAAGCTATATTAGCAGCCTGTAACTAAAAACCGGCAATAGCCGGAGGCAAAACCGTGTTTTTACGATTTTGCCTGTATGGTTATCTGTTAATGGCTGTTTTTTTATTATCGGCGCTGTTAACGATAATAATGCTTTTTTTTACGCGTTTGCTAAACCAAATAAACAAGGTAACCGGCAAACCTTATTTTTATATTAGGACTATTACAACATGAAACAAATTTTTACATTATTGGCTGCAGCTTTTTTCATGCTGATAGCGTTCAAGTCAAAGGCTCAGGATGTTCAGGATGATGATATTGCTTCCGAAAAATCAAAGAGCTATATAAGCCTGGGTTCGGGTATTTCAATGCCTTGGGGAAATTTTTATTCAACAGATTACGCCAACCCTAAAGCTGGCTTCTCTAAAAAAGGGCTTTTTTACAGCATTGATGGTGCGCATTACTTTTTAAAACGTTTAGCTTTAGGCTATACAGTAAGCTACCAGGACCAGGGTAATTTAACGTACAATGACGACTTGCTAATTTCACAAGGTTATACCGACTCATACAAGGCAGACGGATCTGTAGTTACGGCCGATTTACGTTACAGAAACCTTAATATATTGGTGGGCCCGCAATACACGGTAAAATGGCATGCTTTTAACTTCGATTTCAGAGCCTCAATTGGCGCAATCAAAAGCTTCGCCACACCACAAATAGCGGTTGATATACAAGGCGTTGACGCACAAAGCGGCGAGTTTATTCAGCATAGCTCAAGCAAATTTGCGTTTGCTTACGGTGGTAGCGCGGCTATTCGCTTAAACACCGGCGCAGGCTGGGGTTTATTTGCTAAAGGGAATTACGTTAACTCTGCCGGACCAAAAATAACCTACACTGGCCGCACACTAGAACTTGGCCGCACTGTAACCAACCAGGCCATTACCGTAGGTCAGCTATCAATAGGCTTATACAAAGAGTTTTAACAATAGAGAGAACCAAGAGATAAGAGTCGGGAATCAAGACTTAATAAAAAGGGGCAGTTTCATAAACATGAGATTGCCCCTTTTTATTTACAAAGTAATACCATGCTTTTGTTATATGTAAACCAACAGCCTTAATAGACTGTGCTATTTTGTTGATGCCCCCTTTAATTATAGGCCTTCTTGTTACCCTTTTGTAATTTATTGAGCTGCCGGGTCGGTAGCTACCTAAATTATTTTATTTTTGCGATTGTAAAATTATGGGCAAAAAAGGCGTTTTATTAGTCAACTTAGGTACACCAAACAGCGCGTCGACAGCCGATGTACGTACCTACCTGAATGAGTTTTTGATGGACCCCCGGGTTATTGATATTAATCCGGTATTGCGTACATTGTTGGTTAGGGGCATTATAGTTCCGTTTCGTGCACCAAAATCGGCTAAATTATACCGGGCTATCTGGAGCGATACAACAGGTTCGCCCTTAATGCACTATAGTATTTTACAGCAGGATGCCCTAAAACAGCGCCTGGGCGATGAGTATATTGTTGAGTTGGCCATGCGCTACCAAAACCCAACTATCGAATCGGCTCTGGATAGATTAAAAAATGCCCTGGTTGATGACATTCAGGTGATAGCCTTGTTTCCGCAATACGCGTCGGCCAGTACAGGTTCTGTTTATGATAAGGTGATGGAGTTGCTGATGGCTTGGCCAACCAAGCCAACCATATCATTTGTGAACTCGTTTCATGATAACGAGCTGATGATTGCCACCTTTGCAGAAAATGGTGCAAAATACGATCCTGCCAAATTCGACCATGTGCTATTCAGCTTCCACGGCTTGCCTCAAAGGCAGCTGATAAAAGCCGATCATACGCATAAGCACTGCTTAAAGGTTGATAAATGCTGCGAAACTATTACTGATGCCAATAAATTTTGCTACTCGGCCCAATCGCACCACACGGCTAAGCTTATTGCCGAAAAGCTTAATATCCCCAAAGAAAAATACACCATCTGTTTTCAATCGCGCCTGGGTAACGATCCATGGGTGCAGCCTTATACCAGCGAAGTGGTGGCCAGCTTAGCCAGGGAAGGCAAAAAAAGCCTGCTGGTATTTTGCCCCGCTTTTGTTGCCGATTGCCTGGAAACCGTTTACGAAGTAACCACCGAGTACGGCGACGAATTTAAAGCCTTAGGCGGCGAACGGGTTCAGCTGGTTGAAAGCCTTAACGATTCGCCAACGTGGATAAATGCGTTAGAGAAAATGGTTAGGGATAACCACATATCGGCGTAATTAGTTGGGTGCTCTGTGCGGAGAGCGCTACTACTCCACCGTCCACGCTGCAATTTCATAGGCGCCCAGGTTTACGTTTATTTTACCGTCGTTTTTCTTCACTTCCTGTCGCCCAATAAAATTAGCCGTTTTTTTGCCCCATGCTGTTCCAATCTCAACATCAGCGGCCTGGCTTGTATCAGCTAAATTAACCACCACAATTACGGCTTTATCGCCATCTTGCCTGATGAATGAAAACACGTGATCGTTATTGTTGAAGAGTGTTTGATAAGTACCTTTTGTAATGGCAGTGTTTGATTGTCGCAGCCTGATCATAGCCTTATAATAGTTAAACAACGAGTTGGGGTCTTTTCTTTCCTCTTCGAGGGAGATGCCGTCGTTAGGCCTATCATCATTAAACTGATCTTTATGCTCTCCGGTTTGTTTGTACCAATAGGCCATGCCTTTACCCTGGGCTGATGTGTACCAATCAAAGGCTTGTCTTTCTGGAATTTCGTTGGCATCTGTAGCCTTTTTTAGCGCAGGTCTTGTGTTTGAGGTTTGTGGGATGGGTGACCTGTGCTCGACGATATGTTTTGTGGACAAGCCACAAGTCCTCTACGCACAGTCCGCCCCACAAGACTTGCGCTAAATGGGTGATTATCAAATGGTTTTTTTTCAAATACAACACCATCGCCACCGTCATTGCGAGGCACGAAGCAATCCCCTGCTTACAGAGTAGCTGTGCAAATCCGCCCTGTAAGTAGGGGATTGCTTCGTCGTACCTCCTTATAATGACATACTTTCAAAGCATTGATTATCAGTATGTATTTTTTTAAACACAACACCATCGCCACCGTCATTGCGAGGTACGAAGCAATCCCCGACTTACAGAGTAGCTGTGCAAATCCGCCCTGTAATTTGGGGATTGCTTCGTCGTACCTCCTCGCAAGGACGGTCTTTTTTAAGATGTCATTACTGTCTTTTCTGGGTTACCTTTTTTAGCGCAGGTCTTGTGTTTGAGGTTTGTGGGATGGGTGACCTGTGCTCGACGATATGTTTTGTGGACAAGTCACAAGTCCTCTACGCACAGGCCATCCCACAAGACTTGCGCTAAATGGGCTAAATGGCGATGGGAAGCGCCGTGGCAGGGGTGTGTTCTACTGCGTTCTTTCGCGTGCATAAACACACCCCTCCGCCCCTCTCGAGAGGGGAATCGCACATTCCCACCACTTTTTTAAAGAAGACCCCATTATTGTTTAGTCCACAACCGCCCATTTGCAACCATGTCATTACTGTCTTTTCCAGGTTGACCCTGGTTGTCACTCGCAATGACGATTTGTTTATTTATTTTAAAACAGGCTCTTAGCCTCCATATTATTGCAAAGGATAATATATACCACATATTTGCCAATTTTACTGTGTTTTTGAGTGTTGCCCGCCCTTAATTTAGCCATGTTAGTTTCCTTAGTAAATAGTTACGTAAAACCCCGGTTTTAGGGCCAATAATTTACCGGCAACCGCGTTTAGAGGAACATCTGCTAAATAATACACTCATTTTATATTATGGCCATTACCTGCAAGGCTGCCATTGCCAATGGAAACGGAACTTTTACTATTGAAGATATTGAGGTGCAAAACCCCGAGGCCGATGAAGTGTTGGTAAAAATTATGGCCGCCGGCCTTTGCCACACCGACCACGACTCGCTAAGCTGGGGCAAAAAGCTCATCATAGGGCACGAAGGTGCTGGCGTTATTGTAAAAACAGGGAGTGACGTAACCGGCCTGGCACCGGGCGATAGGGTGATACTAAACTGGGCCATGCATTGCGGCCATTGCTTTCAATGTTTAGAGGGTAACCAGCACCTGTGCGAAATAGCCTCGCCGGTAGCGGCAGGGGGTAACGGTTACACACCCGGCCATGCCCATCTATCGGGCACAACTTTTAATGGCGAGTCAATTTTGCGCTCTTTTAATATTGGCACCATTGCCCAATATACTTTGGTAAAAGCATCGGCAGTAGTAAAAAATACGTCGGCAACCATGTCGTTCCCGGCCGCAAGTATCATTAGCTGCGGGGTGATGACGGGTTACGGTTCGGTAGTAAATGCCGCCAAAGTAAAAGCAGGCTCAAGTGTGGTTGTATTGGGTACCGGCGGCGTGGGGTTAAATGTTATCCAGGGCGCTAAAATTGCCGGCGCCGGGATGATCATCGCGATAGATATTAACCAAAACCGCCTGGATATGGCAGTGAAATTTGGCGCCACCCATACCATTTTGGCCGATAAAGCAGATACAGGCCTGCTTAAGGCTGCCCAACAGGTTAAAACAATAACCCAACGTGGTGCCGATTACGCCTTTGAATGCACCGCCATTCCGGAGCTTGGTGCCGCGCCACTGGCTATGGTGCGTAACGCGGGCACCGCGGTGCAGGTAAGCGGTATTGAGCAGAATATTACCATTGATATGCGCCTGTTTGAGTGGGATAAAGTTTACATTAATCCGCTATATGGCAAATGTAGGCCGCAGATAGATTTTCCTGAATTAATAAAACATTACCAGAACGGAAGCCTGCTGCTGGAAGAAATGATTACACGCACTTATAAAATAAATGAGCTCGATAAAGCTTTTGACGACATGCTGAAAGGCAGAAACGCCAAGGGAGTTATTGTTTTCGACCACGAAGATGCCCTTTAAAACAACAGAGATCTCTAATCAGCAGTTTGAAAGTAATAATCTGCGTTTTATTACTGTAAAAAGCTCTAATTTAAAGGGCCGGGGCGATATTTGCGTTTACGTGCCGCCAGGAGCCGGGCAAGCCCATACACTACCTATTGTAATACTATTGCACGGTGTTTACGGCAGCGCATGGAGCTGGGCATTAAGTTCGGGCGTACACCTAAAAGTAAACCAACTCATTGAATTGGGCGAACTGCCACCTATGATATTGGCTATGCCGTCAGACGGGCTTTGGGGCGATGGATCTGGCTACCTACCCAACGGCAATCACAATTTCGAACAGTGGATTGCCGGGGATGTGCCCGCTGCAATCAGGGAAAACATTGTGGGAGCAAAAAAAGATTCACCCTTATTCATTTCGGGCCTGTCTATGGGCGGCTTTGGCGCTTTGCGTATCGGTGCCAAATACGGGCATCTATTCCGGGCTATCTCGGGCATGTCGTCAATTACCAGCTTACCGCAGATAAAGCTTTTTGTAGAAGAGCCTTTAAAATATTACGCCCAGGATAATGTGGTTGACGAGGATGTGTTTGCCACATTTAAACATTACCGGCACCAACTGCCGCCGGTACGGTTTGATTGTGGCACCAACGATCTGCTGATCCGTTATAACCGCGATTTGCACAAAAAGATGGAACAAGCGGGCATGCCGCATATTTATGAGGAATATGGCGGCGGCCACGAGTGGTCGTATTGGGCAAAACATGTGGTAACTACCTTAAAGTTTTTTTCCGGGCATCTTTAAACTTTAAAAACCCGGCAAAACAAGGGTATTATTTTATAGCACAACCAAAATATAAAATATTGATAATTAAAACATTGGCAAATTTTGCTTCTTAATTTATCATTTTAATGTCAATTAGGCCATACCATATATACCATTTCCAGTAATTCAAACGTTTATCTACTTTGTAGGTTCATGCCTGCAAATAGTGATAAGGTTTAGGTTTAAAGTCCCCAAGCAGCGAGTGCAAGGGGACTTTTATTTTTTAAACCCAGCAGAGACTTCCCCGTGCGTTTTAAAGCCGCATTTCATCAATTATTGCTTTATTTGTACCGCGCAAAATATTTTGCCCTGTTAAACTATCAATGAGCCATCTGAAAAAAGAATTACATGACCTGTGCGTGGCCCAGGTTCGCCGGAGTATGGATGCTGCCGAACTAGCTATAAGTGAAGCGCAAAAATCATCAAACGATGATACCAAAAGCAGCGCAGGCGATAAGTACGAAACCGGGCGCGAAATGGCACAACAAGAAACCAACCGCAACCTGGCCCAGCTTAACGAAGCTAACAAACTACTGGTAGCCTTAAACCGCATTGGCACCAGCGGCACTGCAGCTATAGCCGAGCCGGGTAGTGTGATAATTACCAGCAACGGCAATTTTTACCTGGCTATAAGCGCGGGTAGCTTATCCCTTAACGGTGAAGCTTATTTCGCCGTTTCGCCGGGCTCGCCGATAGGGATAAAGCTAAATGGTGCAAAAGCGGGTGATAACTTTACGCTTAATGGTAAAACGTATATTATTGAGGAAGTAAGCTAAATTATAGGATTTGTAAAGGAGGCACTTAAAAAGTGCCGGGATCGCATTATTAAGTGTCTATAAACATAAAGCTATAGCCGACAGGAAACACGCCATAAAAAACAAATATTAACAGCAGTAAATTTTGCCTTATAGCTTTGCGAATATTATTTACAAGGGCGATATAGCCTGTTTGTAAAGAAAATATAAAATTTTATTTGCTCATCCCTTTTTAAATAATAAACACCATAGCTTTTATAAAAATATACATTAATACTGCCCTGTATTAATATTAACTATTGTTAAACAAGCTTTTAAGCTTTAAAAAATGGTGGTTTTTAACCTAAAATCAATAAAACTTAACTTTTTTTTAAAATAAAACCACGCATTCATAAAATCATGCAGTAATCATCAAATATCTATTACTATATTTGATGTTAACAAAACTGGGCAAAAGAAACAACCTTGCCTTTTATAAATTAAAGATTGATGAACATATTTGTAGGAAGCCTTCCTTTTCAATTAGAGGAAGCCGATTTAAAAGAGCTTTTTGAAGCGTACGGTGAAGTAAGCACTGTAAAAATTATTATTGACCGCGAGTCTGGCAGAAGCAAAGGTTTCGGGTTTGTTGAAATGCCTGATGATGAGGCTGCACAATTAGCAATTACCGGCTTAAACGGTTCTGATGTTAAAGGCAGATCAATTGCAGTAAGCCAGGCTGAAGACAAAAAACCAAGAGATAGCAGAGGTGGTGGTGGTTATGGTGGCAACCGTGGCGGCGGTGGTGGCTATGGCGGCGGCGGTGGTAACCGTGGCGGCGGTGGCGGCGGCTACTCAAAAGATAGCAGAGGTGGCGGCGGCGGCGGTGGCAGCCGTTGGTAAATTATAAATAAACAAAGTGCCGGATATTGCTATCCTGCACTTTGTTTTTACTATACATCTACTACCTTACTGTATTTTCCGGGAGAATAACTTAGTTGGTTTTATTATCTGCTGTGTTTTTCTTTTGCTTAAAGTTGAGCCCCTTCTTATTCTACAAGCGTTAATACCGGCGGCAGTTTCACTTCAAACGTGGCTCCGTAAACCGGTAATTAAGCAATGATTAAATATTCCCTTAAGGTGCCTTACCGGCGCAAAGCCAAACCCATACCCATTTTAGCCACCATTTTTGTTGGTTGATAAGGCATTGCCTCGGTGTATCGTTGCAAGTCCACCTGTATTTAGTCCAACGCCAGCGTACTTTGTCTTCAATACGTTTTCGTTCCCGTCTTCGGTCCAACCGTAACGCTCTGGTATATATGCCGGCCGCTTTTGTGGATCAGGTTCATAAACTCCAATAGTTCGTCTATCCGGTTATCCAAACCTCGTTCCCAAACTATTTCCGCTCGTTTTATATCTCTTTATAAACCACTTGCATTAATTAAAACATAAATTCAACTATTGCTTTTTACTAAAAATGTTTACCTTAACATTTAATAAAGCCAATTATTTATGGAGAACAAAGAAGCTTATCCTGCCAATGATGCAGCACAGGATGTAAAGGATAGTTCGCGCAGAAATTTCATAAAACAATCAACGCTGCTTACTGCTGTTGCCCTTACACCGGGTACAGCCATAAAAGCCGCCGCCGATCATATAGATGAGCAAATTGCCGCCGTTTTTGAAAAAATGCCCCTAAAAATGCAGGTTAACGGCAAAACGCAAAATCTATCGGTGGAGCCAAGAGCCACCCTGCTGGATATCTTGCGCGAACAATTGGATTTAACCGGCACCAAAAAAGGCTGCGACCATGGCCAATGCGGCGCCTGCACCGTACATGTGGATGGCCACCGCATCAATTCGTGCCTTACATTGGGCGTTATGATGAATGGTAGAAAGATAACCACCATTGAGGGCCTGGCCAACGGCAATCAGCTACATCCTATGCAGGAGGCTTTTATAAAACACGATGGTTTTCAGTGCGGGTACTGCACACCGGGGCAAATCATGTCGGCGGTGGCCTGTATCCGCGAGGGACATGCCAATTCAGAACACGAAATAAGGGAATACATGAGCGGTAATATTTGCCGTTGCGGCGCTTATCCCAACATAGTTAATGCCATACAGGAAGTAAAAGATGGAGGGATGGCTGTATGAAACAGTTTCAATATGTTAGGCCAGCCACTTTAAAGGCGGCATTGGATGTTATAGGCAAACCGGGCGTAAAAGTTATTGCCGGAGGCACCAACCTTATCGACCTTATGAAACGAGGCGTAACCGCGCCCGATAAACTGGTAGATATAAATCACCTGGGCTTAGTTGATCATCAATCATTAAAAGATATAACAGAAACCAAAACCGGGCTGTATTTGGGTAGCCTGGCGCTTAACAGTGTAGTATCAGAAAACAACATGGTAGCCAAACGCCACCCACTTTTGGCAATGGCGCTTAAAGCGGGGGCATCGCCCCAGTTACGTAATATGGCTACCGTAGGTGGCAATATGATGCAGCGTACCCGTTGCGGCTATTTTTATGATACAACCATGCCCTGCAATAAACGCGTACCCGGCACCGGCTGCGGCGCTATGGAAGGTATTAACCGCATGCACGCCATATTTGGCGCAAGCCAGCAATGTATAGCCGTGCACCCCAGCGATATGTGTGTGGCCCTTGCCGCGCTGGATGCCACTGTACATATAGCCGGCAAAAAAGGCGAACGTAAGTTACCTTTTACCCAATTTCATCGCCTGCCGGGAGAACATCCCGACCTGGACAATAACCTGGCTAAGGACGAATTGATTGTGGGCATTGAGATCCCTGATAACAACTTTGCCCAAAATAGTTATTACCTGAAAATACGCGACAGGCAATCTTATGCCTTCGCGCTGGTATCAGTTGCAGCGGCGTTAGAGATAGAAAACGGCATTATCAAAAACGCCCGCTTAGCCATGGGCGGCGTGGCCCACAAACCATGGCGATTGTTTGATGCCGAGAAAGCCCTTACAGGCAAGCAGCCAACCGAAGAAAACTTTGCACAAGCCGCCACCCTGGCTATGCAGGGTGCTATAGGACACGGCGGTAATTCATTTAAATTAAAACTGGCACCGGCAACTATTACCGAGGCTTTAAAACATGCAGCAGGCTTAGTTTAACATCACCATGAAAACAGCGATCAACAAAACTATGCCCTCATCAGCTGAAGGCATGAGCCGGGTAGACGGCCGGTTAAAAGTAACCGGTGCAGCCAAATACTCGGCCGAATATACCCCCAAAGGGCTTACTTATGGCGTTTTAGCAGGCAGCACTATTACCAAAGGCAATATTATAGCTATTGATACCAAAGCCGCCGAACGTGCACCCGGCGTTTTAGCGGTTATTACGCATTTAAACGCACCTAAAGTACCCGGCGATCAGCCCGAAAAGGGTAAAGCTGCGGATGCCAAAGGAGCGTTAAAGGTGTTTTATGACGATAAAATTTATTACAATGGCCAGCCGGTTGCCATTGTTGTAGCCGATACATTTGAACGCGCGCTGTTTGCAGCATCATTGGTAAAAGCGCAATACAAAACAGAAAAGCACATCACCAGCCTGCCCGATAACCGGGATAAAGGCTTCCCTCCGCGCGGAGAAGGCACTTATAAACGAGGTACCGAAGATGCCTGGAAACTGGCCCCCTTTAAAGTGGAACAGGAGTACATTGTGCCCACCGTAACGCACAACCCCATGGAACTGCATGCCATTATTGCCAATTGGGATACCGATAATAAACTTACCGTTTGGGATAAAACCCAGGGCGTTAAAGATACCCAGGGTGACCTGGCTCATTTATTTAAGCTCCCCAAGGAAAACGTGCAGGTACACTCGCAGTTTGTGGGCGGGGCATTTGGCAGCGCGTTGCGCACATGGCCGCATGAGGTAGCCGCCATACTTGCTGCCAAAGTGGTAAAGCGCCCGGTAAAAGTAGTTTTAAGCCGTGCAGATATGTTTACTTCGGTGGGTTACCGGCCCTTTACCTGGCAAAAAATTGGTATTGGCGCTACCGCCGATGGCAAGCTTACCGGCATTACCCATGAGGCGGCCGGGCAAACTTCATCTTACGAGAACTTTACAGAAGGGCCTACCGGGGTGAGCCAGAGTTTATATGCCTGCCCCAATGTAAATACCAAATATCATTTAGTTGCGCTGGATATTGCAACCCCTACCTGGATGCGCGGACCGGGAGAAGCAACCGGCGCATTCGCGTTAGAATCGGCCTTGGATGAACTATCTTATCAGCTAAAGCTCGATCCTGTTGAACTGCGTTTGCGCAATTATGCCCAAACAGACCCCGGCAGCGGCAAGCCTTTCTCCAGTAAGTTTTTGAATGAAGCCTACCAGTTAGGTAGCGATCATATAGGCTGGAAAGATCGTAAACAGGAACCCGGCACTGTAAAACAAAACGGCTGGTATGTAGGCTACGGTATGGGTGGCGGCATGTTTGGCGCTTACCGCGCCGGCGCTACCATACGTGCAAAATTTAATGCCGATGGTACACTATTACTGCAAAGCGCCGTGAGCGACATAGGCCCCGGCACAGGCACGGCCATGGTGTTAATAGCAGCCGAACAATTGGGTATCCCTGCGGAGAAGATCCGTTTTGAACTGGGCGATTCATCATTGCCCAATGCGCCAACCCAGGGAGGATCGGCAACCACTGCAAGCGTTGGTTCGGCAGTATACAAGGCCTGCGCCGATCTGAAAGAGAAGTTTCAAAAGCTGGCAGGTAATGGAGCTACAAACAACCCCGATTATACCAAGATACTTAAAGACAGCGGCCTGCCTTCGCTGGAAGTTGTTTCTGAAACCGACGGTGGCAACGGCATGCAAAAATACGCTATGAACTCCTGGTCGGTACACTTTGTAAAAGTATTGGTGAATGCCGCCACCGGCGTTGTTAAAATAGATAAAGTTGCCTGCGTATCCGACTGTGGCAAGGTTATCAGCCCCAAAACTGCCCGCAGCCAGGTTATTGGCGGCGCCATTGGTGGCCTCGGGATGGCTTTGATGGAAGAATCAATTATCGATCATCGCTATGGCCGGTACATCAACAATAATTTTGCCGATTACCATGTGCCTGTAAATGCAGATATCCCCCAGATTGATGCCCTGTTTGTAAACAAACCCGACCCAATCATCAACCCGATGGGAGCAAAGGGCATGGCCGAAATAGCCCTCATTGGTATGGCTGCAGCCGTAGCCAACGCGGTTTACAATGCCAGCGGCAAACGGGTGAGAGACCTGCCCATTACTCCAGATAAGGTGATGGCTTAGTTTCTTCAAAACAAGAATTATGATAAGAGTTACGAAGCGTTTGAAGCTTCGTAACTCTTATTACAATATCAGTATTTTAACCGCAAACTATATTTCCTGCTGGTTTCCTTACTCGTGGATTTGGGCCATTAAACCTTCCGTTATACAGGTATTCGCTTAATTTGTCAGGGAAATCGCTTTTAAAAAAATGATGTAGAAAGAAAGGTAACCCCTACGGGGGCAAAAGAAACATTTAAACTTTTATTCTACAATTTGGTAGCCTCTACGAGGCAAGCATCTTTATTAGTATGGTATAATGCCTCGTAGAGCAATGTCATTAAGTTAAGGGTTTCTTCCCCCGGCGGGGGAACCGCTTTGTAGCAAAAAAGCAAGATGCAGCTCCGTACCAGAGGTACGAAACGTTAAGTGGCGTACCTCTGGTACGCAAAACACTAATTTATTGTTTGCTACTAAGCTTTTACTCCTCTGGAGCAGCCTGGCCTCTCTTAACTTAATGACATTGCTCGTAGAGGCTACCAAATTGTAGAAATATTTATCTAATATTCTTTTTTGCCCCCGTAGGGGTTACCTATCTCTGCCTTAAAGGCGGTAAAAAAGTTTAAAAGCGATTTCCCTGCTTAATTTGTATCCTCCTTCCCAATTACCATCAAAATAATTACTTTTGCGACTGATTGAACTGACCGCATGAAGAATACTGCTTTAACCGAAGTACACATTAAAACAGGTGCCAAAATGGTACCTTTTGCCGGCTACAATATGCCTGTGCAATACGCTGGTATTAACGCCGAACACGAAACCGTACGCAAGGCGGTTGGTGTATTTGATGTAAGCCACATGGGCGAATTTATTTTAAAAGGCGATAACGCGCTTGATCTTATACAGCGTGTTACCAGCAACGATGCCGCCAAACTGTACGACGGTAAAGTACAATACTCTTGCCTGCCAAACGAAGACGGTGGTATTGTTGACGATTTACTGGTTTACCGCATAGATGATAAAACCTATATGCTGGTTGTTAATGCATCAAACATTGATAAAGACTGGGATTGGATCTCTAAATACAATACCAACGGTGTGGATATGAAAAACATATCAGACCGTACCTCATTGCTGGCTATACAAGGCCCCAAAGCTGCCGAAGCTTTGCAAAGCTTAACCGAGGTTGACCTGGTATCTATGGAGTACTACACCTTTAAAAAGGGAACTTTTGCCGGTGTTGATAACGTGGTGATATCTGCAACCGGTTATACGGGTGCGGGAGGTTTCGAGATCTACTTTGAAAACCAATATGCCGGGCAAATCTGGGATGCGATATTTAAAGCAGGCGAACCATTCGGCATAAAGCCAATTGGTTTGGGTGCACGCGATACTTTACGTTTAGAAATGGGTTTTTGCCTCTACGGCAACGATATTGACGATACCACATCGCCATTAGAAGCCGGCCTGGGCTGGGTAACTAAATTTAGTAAAGAGTTTACCAACTCCGAAGCATTACAGCAGCAAAAACAAGCCGGTGTAAGCAAAAAGCTGGTAGGTTTTGAAATGATAGAGCGCGGTATTCCCCGCCATGATTACCCTATTGTTGATGCCGATGGTAACAACATAGGCAAAGTAACTTCGGGCACACAATCACACTCCCTGCAAAAAGCCATTGGCCTGGGCTATGTAAACACCGAATTTGCCAAAGAAGGCACCGAAATTTACATCAGCATAAGGGATAATAAGGTAAAGGCCCAAATTGTAAAGCCGCCTTTTTACAAAGCCCCCTAACCCCCTGAAGGGGGAACTATAAACAATAGTTTGCTTTTCAGTTTAATTTAAAATTATGTCAGAAAATATCGATAACCAAACTCCCTCTTCGGGGAGCCGGGGGGCACACGTTTGCCTTACCCCTGCTTTGCTGCCACTTTTTAATGTGGAAGAGTATATAGTGGTGGTTATTGATATTTTCAGGGCAACATCATCTATATGTTATGGTATTGAAAACGGTGCTGAGGCTATTATCCCGGTATCACAGGTTGAGGAGTGTTCCGCATATAGAGCGAAAGGGCTGGATTACCTTTTGGCAGCAGAACGCGATGGAAAAGTAGTTGATGGGTTTGATTTTGGCAATTCGCCATTCTCTTATACCGCCGAAAAGGTTGCCGGTAAAACGATAGTACTTACAACCACCAACGGTACACACGCTTTGCATTTATCGCGGGCGGCCAAAAAAGTGGTAATAGGATCGTTCCTTAACCTTACCTCGCTAAGCAACTGGCTTAAAACGCAGAACGAAAACGTGCTGTTGGTATGCGCCGGCTGGAAAAACAACTTTAACCTGGAGGATACTTTGTTTGCAGGCGCCGTTATTGAGCAGCTTAAACCAATAGGCTTTGAACTGGATGATGCTGCCCTTGCAGCTAATGACCTGTACCAGTTAGGCAAACACGATATAAATGACTACCTCAAGAAAACATCGCACGGCGAACGGATGAAAAAACTGGGTATTGTGAAAGATATTGAGTTTTGTTTACAGATTGATATTACAACAGCCATCCCCGTTTTAGACGGAGAGCGGCTGATAAAATTGTAACCTTCACCTGGTTAAAAACACTTCTTAATTTTTGCCAGCTGATGTATATGCCGTTGCGTGTGGTAAACCGCGACAGTAGCCCACTCTAAGCGGGTTAAGTAACCCATTCCGGGAAATTCTGCCGCAAGGCAGGTATCCGTCATCTCCAGGGTTTGGATCTGATATTGCAGCGATTGGAAAAGAGAGTTAAGCGCTGCTATTAATTCATTTTTATCATACTGTTTATTGGCCGGGATCAGTGTTGGTGCCGATGGGTATTTGGCATTAAAATCTAAAAACAACTCTTTTATAGCTTTAGCATACTGATCGGGGCTTCTGTTGGTATCTTTTACCGGGCCGGTTAATAAAGCTATAGTGCCCAAAACCGAAAGGCGTACATGTTCTATGTTCTGGCCTGCCGTCCAGCTGCCTTCGCAGGGTGTACGGTTAATGTCTTCGGGGTTGCTTGATGCTATACCTTGCATTAATTCATTCACGGTAGCATCAAGCAGAATAATTAAGGGTTGAGGTAGGCCGCCTGCTGTTAAATTATCTTTCATAATAAACATTGTTTAATATTCAAATATCGCTGGTAACAGTACTTTCGGCAGGTGGCAGTAAAGACATTTTTAGGGTGATTTACGACAAGTGCTGCCTGCCTTAAATCACCCTAATTATTAAAAACGTCACTGATTTTAAATCTCTACCACGCCCTCAAAAACCTGCAAGGCAGGGCCTTCTAAAAAAATATCGGTAAATGCCTGTCCATCGTAATTGAAACGGATGTTAAGATCACCCCCCAAAACTTTTATAGGGGTATCAATATGGCCGGTTTGCTGGTTATGCCTGGCCATGGCCAGGGCAACCGCGGTAACGCCGGTACCACAGGCAAATGTTTCATCCTCTACGCCGCGTTCAAAAGTGCGTACAAAGTAGCCGCTATCGGTTGGCTCCACAAAGTTTACGTTGATTCCTTTTTCGCGATAGGTGGCATTATTTCTAATAGCTCTGCCCTCGTGAAAAACATCGCGATGGGCAAGGTCATCAACAAGCTTTACATAATGAGGCGACCCGGTGTTAAGCACATAGGCATCCAGATCGGTATTTAGCTCATTTACATCAATCATCTGTAGGCTAACCCAGTCGCCTTCGTCGGTAATTTTGGCACCATGCGGACCATCAACCGCCAAAAATTCAGTTTCGTTTTGTATCACACCCAAAAATTTGGCAAAGGCTACAATGCATCGCCCGCCATTACCGCACATGCTGCTTGGCTGGCCATCGGCATTGTAATATACCATCTCAAAATCGTAGCCTGCTTTATTTTGCAGAAACATCATACCATCGCCACCAATACCAAAACGGCGGTGGCACAGGTGCGCAATCAGCTTTGGGTTGCTGTGGTCAACAATATTTTCGCGGTTATCTACCAGTATAAAATCGTTACCGGCACCCTGGTATTTATAAAATCGTATCTTCACAATAATGTAATTTAATATCAGCTACTTAGCTTGTCCTATTCCTATTGTAACAACCAATACAGCTAAGTAAAATCAATTTAACAAATTTTAACAAAAATCGTGCTAACTAAATATTGATTTTGTAGTCTATATGGTATTAAATTTGATTTGTTAAAATCAAATAACATAAAAAAGAAAGGCAAATATAAAGATGAAAAAGATTGGTTTAACATTATTAACCGCTTTTGTTGGAGGAGCCATGGCTTTAGGCGCATACAAAGTTGTTGAGAGCAAGTACTCCGACAATTTAAGCTTTGAAGACAAACAAAAAGTTTATTTTACAAGTAATCCATCGGCCCCGGTAGTATCGTCGACTGGCGCGCTTGATTTTACCGAAGCGGCAGCGGCAGTAACCCCGGCTGTGGTTTACATCCGTACTACTTACGGCAGCCAGGGAGATGGCGATAGCAAGCAGGACAAGATGGAGCAAATGTTTGGCGAAATGTTTGGTCAGCGTGCGCGCCCGCAAGGCCCGCAAATGGCATCGGGTTCTGGTGTAATTATATCTACCGATGGTTACATTGTTACCAACAATCACGTGGTTGAAAAGGCTGATAAAATTACCGTTGCCACAAATGATCACCGCCAGTTTGAGGCCAAAGTAATAGGCACCGACCCAAGCACAGATCTTGCATTGATTAAGATAACCGCTACCAACCTGCCTATTGTAAAACTAGGCAACTCAGATGATGCCCGTGTTGGCGAATGGGTTTTAGCCGTTGGCAATCCATTTAACCTTACCTCAACTGTTACAGCAGGCATTATTAGTGCCAAAGGCCGTAACATTGGCATCATAGGCAGCGAAGATAACCAGGACGAAAGCAATCCATTTGGCCGTACCCGTAATACGCCGGCGGCGCCAAAACTAAACAAGGCAATTGAATCGTTTATCCAAACAGATGCCGCCATTAACCCCGGCAACAGCGGTGGCGCCCTTGTAAACACCAAAGGCGAGCTGATAGGCATCAACGCCGCGATAGCCTCGCATACGGGCTCTTATGAAGGCTACGGCTTTGCTATCCCGGTTAACCTGGCTAAAAAGGTACTTAATGATATTAAAAAGTACGGCACCGTAAAACGCGGCTTTGTAGGCGTAAGTTTTACAGAGCTTAATCCGGATGTAGCACAAAAGCTGAGCATCACCAACACAACAGGTTTATATGTGAATGATCTGGTTGAAGGTGGCGGCGCACAACAAGCCGGTATCCAAAAAGGCGATATTATTGAAAAGGTTGAAGGAACACCTGTTTACGAATCGTCTGATTTGCAGGAACACGTGGGCCGCTTACAACCTGGCGATAAAGTTAACATGACGGTATTGCGTGATGGTAAAGAGAAAACCTTCGCCGTAACGCTTAAAGCTGATGCTACACCGGCAACTCCACGTACTGCTGTGGTATCCAAATCAGCCGCAGAATTGTTTAACAAACTGGGCGCAAGCTTCCAGCCGTTAAGTCCGGCTCAAAAGGCTAAGTTCCATGTAAACTCCGGCGTATTGGTAACACAAGTTCGCGAAGGCAGGGTGTTCGATAGCTTCGAGATCCCGGTTGGCTCGGTTATTACCAGCATCAACAAGTCGCCAATAAACAGCGTAAGTGATATTGATAAAGTGATCACCAACCTGCGCAATGGCAACTTGGTAATCTCTGGCTATTACCCCGATGGAACAAACTTTAACAATATGTTCCAGGTGCAATAATTTGGTAGATGTGCAGATTTCAGGTGTGCAGATATGCAGATGTTTGATTTGCAGATAATTTATAAGAAGAGCCGCTTAACGCGGCTTTTTTTATGTTTCAATTTATGCCCGGGTATAATAGCCGGAGGTTTTTTGCACTGAAGCAAGTGATGTTTAATTTGCCAGATAGTCTGCTAATGCATGGCTAATCAACTGCCCGGTGTTTTGCTCGTAATAGGTGTAGCCGGGCGATGGATTTACTTCAAAACATATAGTGCGGCCATCATCGGTTATCATCAGATCGATGCCGGCAAAAGGTAAATGTAACTGGTGGGCAAGCGCCACGCATTTCTCCGCCAGATTTGCCGGGAGCTGGTAGGGCTCAAGGGAAGTATTTTTGCCTTCGGCACTGGCATAGCGGTAATCTACCGCATCGCTGCAAATTTTTGTGGCGATGGCTATCTGCCCAACTACGTGCACACGTACATTAAAGCCCGTAACACACTCCTGAAACTGTACCGGGCAATATTTTATTTTATGCAAATTTTGTAACGATGCCTCATCAACCTGTTTTACAATGCTGCGGGTACCGCTTATGGATTTATAGATAGCCGTTTTATACTTTGCTATAAATTCCCTGGCCTCATCTTCATCGCTTGTAATACACATATCCGGTATATCGAGGCCATGCTGTTGTATAATTAAAGATTGATACGGCTTTGAGTTATTTGACATTTGTACCGACGGCGGGTTGGTTATTTTGCAGGCGCTTTCATTATCAATTAATTGAAAAAGCTTTTCATACATATTGCTTATTCCCTCTTTATTTTCGGTTTGCGCATATTCGGGTATTTGGGTATGGTCCATTGCACGCAGGTAAAGGCCGGTACAATCATTAAGTTTAAGCCTTTTAGTTCCGTTGTCTAATACCCCTTCGGCGGGCAGCCTAAAATTGTAGTCAACCGTCCAGTTTTCCTGCTGGCGCTGGTTAAAAAACTCATAAGGTATCCTTTTAGCATTACAAGCTTCAGCAAGCAGCCGTAAGGGCGTTTCGCTGGGTATTCCCATTAGTATGATCATGGTATGTGTTATTGATTTGGGTATAAATAATTTGTGTAAACACATTGCGGTAACAAGATAGGGAAGGCGTTTTGGTTACCTGTAACAACTCGGGGCCGGCATTTTCCTTTTTTATAAAAATAAATTCCAGCATTTCGGGCTCATCTCTCTTCAATACGCACGCTTTTAAATGGGCGAAATTGGTGATAGGCTGCTGATCGGGCGGCAAAATAATTTCATTGTTCAGGTACATAAACCTGCAAATTTGCGCCGCGGGAATGGTACGCAGCCTTTCGTAAAGCTTACCGGTAGTATCTGTTAACAAACTATTTACAGCAAACCCATACTGGTGCAGATGCAATGCCCATTGGGCAACAAAACCATTATCGCCATAAAGCGCGCCATTATAAATACGGTTACTTAACGGGCATTTTAACGAATGGATAAACGCCGGAAAAAAGGCGTTGAACTCGTTAGTAGCATAGGCTTTTTCAACGGCATCGGCATGTTTCCATATAATGGGGTCTATATAACTGAGGCGATTAATGGCGTAGGATACCTCAGCGCAATCCAAATGCACTTTACAGTTGTAGAAAAATATGGAGGCATGATGGCTACCATCATTTTTTAGTTGAAGCGATATACTATAATCAACACCCAATGCTTCGGGCATTAACAGGTAAAGCGGCTGATTGTAATTTTCCTTAAGGGTTTTATACAGCCATTGCGCTTCCGCATCGTGGTGGTGGGCAATAATTAAAAGCATGTTGTTGTCCGAAAAGGGGCGGGTGTAAAATGGCAATCCCGTTTTACACCTGCCAGGTTAAAATTATTCGTTTGAGAGGGCGCCTTTACTAAGGTTGGGGCGCAGGCTGCTATCAATAAATGCGGTAAGCGAGGTAACTACGGTTTCAAGTTCGCTCACCCTTTGCTCCAGGCCCGACGGTACCTGACTTGAGGTGGCGCCAACTACCGGGTTGTTTGGATTAACCGGTATAATGTCGGGTATTTTATGGTCGAAGGTTTTGTGTTCAATGATCTCGTTTTTTTCCTTATGCTCCAGTTTTTCAATTTTCTCTTTGTGCTCCAGCTTCTCAATTTTCTCCTTGTGCTCTATTTTTTCCTTATGCTCAATTTTCTCTAATTTCTCCTTGTGCTCTATCTTTTCGTTTTTTTCTTTAATCTCAACTTTTTCTAGTTTAACGTCTTTATGGTCTTTAAGGAGTTGTTTTGGGGGCAATGGGTATACCATTCCTGCAAACTGCTGATCCTGGGCATCAATATCTGTACCGCCGGCTACTGCGATACCATCTTTCATGATGGATGCTGGCAACCAGTAACACATAATGGAGTTTGGATCGGCATGTGCAGTCTCAATAAGCGCCGAATCATTTAAAGGGGTAAGTACCTGCGCGGTTACCATATTGGCATCCCAGCCGTCATTTGCCAGGAAATAGGCTTTTGCTTTAACGGGATCAATCCGGTTTACAATCTCGCTGCGGGTATGCTCATGAGGGAAACCCAGCGTATGGCCTGTTTCGTGACGTACAACCCGGTGATATTCAGATTCGGCCGTTGCCATGCTAAATCCCTGGAGGTTCATGGTGGCCTGGCCTGCAGCAATGTGCAAAATATCGGTCCCCAGGTACGACCAGTAGCCGTTGCCAAGCAAACTGATACGTACCTGACCATTTGCGCTAACCTGGGTAAATTTGGCGTTGCAATACTGAGTCCAGGAGTTCATATGCGATAGTATACGGGTGGCCAGCGCCGGGTCAATAGCTTCTAAAAAGCTAACCGTAAGACTTACGCCTGTTGATGGCCATCTTTTGGCGGTAAGCAATGCAAGGTGTGCCGGTGGAATTACGGTGTCGGTAAATGCCTGCCTAAATTGATGCAGGTGTGCCTTGTTAGCCGGGTTAATTCTGATAGCCGTTTCTGAAGCGGGAATCCACTGGTCTTCGGGCAACATTTTTAGCGAACAGGCAATTACTTCTGCGGGGGTTGGGGTAGTTTTCATTTGTTTGATGGTTGGGTTTGGTTTTTTGCCTACTCTTATTCAGTTTTCGGCTTCCCTGTATTTTGTTTATTTATTGGTTTGCGTACTTGTAGTGAAACGATATTTAGATATCTGCGGTTTATTGAAGAAAATAGATTTGATCTGGCATTTCAAAGTTGAGGTGTTTTCCTTGAAATTTATAGAGTGCTTTTACTCAATATGTTGCAGGCGGCAGCGTAAAACTACGCGAGTTGGTGGTCACATTTGTAAGTAACTTTGTGCGTGCAGGTATTGTTCTCCCGGTGGCTGTGTCCTCACAGCCACCTTTCGTACATCCCCTCGAATTTTCTGCTATACTATTTTAACTTCACAATAGGCCGCATTCATATCTTTTAATTAATTTCATGGATGGAATTAAATGAGGTTTATTACTACACTGCCACTATTGTTGATTGGTTTCCCCTGTTAAGAGCAGATAAATTTAAGCAGATAGTAATGGACAGCCTGATGTATCTGGTTAAGAAGGATAAGATAAAAGTTTATGCTTTTGTGATTATGCCTAATCACATTCACTTGATATGGTCGCAATTAGATATGAATGGCAAAGAAAAACCTACTGCCAGTTTCATGAAATTTACCGGGCACCAATTTTTAGATGAGCTTAGAAATACTGATGATGCGTTATTGGCACGGTTTAAGACGGAAGAAAACAATAGAAACCATCAATTCTGGCAACGGAACGCGTTGCCAATTAGAATATTAGACCGAAAAATGTTAGAGCAAAAAATGGACTACATACATCTAAACCCCTTGCAGCAACATTGGAATTTGACAGATGATCCCAATAAATATCATTTCTCCTCATGCTCCTTTTATGAACAGGACGATAGAAAATTTAGTTGGTTAACCCATTATATGGATTTGTTTGAATAAAAACATATCAGGAGGAGGAGCGCGGTCTGTGTCCTCACAAACCGTGGGGGGGGGGGGGGGGACGGAAATTCATCTCATTCCCGAGGCTGCGTCCCCACAGGCACCTTATTTACATTAGACAAAGCATTGATGAATAGCGGTCTGTGAGGACACAGACCGCGGGGTAAAATCCATCTCATTCCCGGTGCCTGTGTCCCCACAGGCACCTTATTTGCATTAGACAAAGCATTGATGAATAGCGGTCTGCGAGGACACAGACCGCGGGGTAAAATCCATCTCATTCCCGGTGCCTGTGTCCCCACAGGCACCTTATTTGCATTAGACAAAGCATTGATGAATAGCGGTCTGTGAGGACACAGACCACGTGGTAAGACACTGGCAAACAATCATTTATCTACCGGTGGCTGTGTCCTCACAGCCACTTTCCCCAAATTGCTTTCAAACAAAAAAAGCCGCTTAATGCGGCTCTTTCAATATTATTAGTGATTCCTTTTACTCTTCAACCATTTCGCTGTTTGGGCTGGCTACTTCTGGTACTTCATGTTTAAAATATCGTCGTTGATACAGCAGTATCATAATTACACCCACACATATTGCCGAATCGGCCAGGTTAAATACAGGCCTGAAAAACTCAAACGGCTCGCCGCCCCAAAACGGAAACCACGCGGGGTAGGTGCCTCTTAACAACGGGAAGTAAAACATATCAACTACCCTGCCATGAAACAGCGGGGCGTATTTATACATAATACCGTAAAAGGTAGAATCGATGATATTACCAACCGCGCCGGCTAATATAAGCGCCACGTTCATGATCAATCCACGGTTGTATTTGTGCTTAATGAGGTAAATTAAACTGTAAATAATGCCGCATACCGCAAAAATACGGAACAACGTTAAAGCCAGTTTACCCGCATCGCCGCCCCACTCCATACCAAAGGCCATGCCATTATTTTCGGTGTAGTGCAGCATGCCGCGGCTACCCAAAAAGCGAATCTCTTCGCCCATGTACATGTGTGCCCTTACCCAGGTTTTAATGATCTGGTCGGCAAGAATTATAAACGTTGCAGTTAAAAAAGGTTTGGTATAAGCAGCCTTCATTTATTGCTTCAGTTTTGCTTCCATCGTCATGGTAGTGTGTGGTACGGCACGCAAACGTTCTTTAGGGATCAGCTTACCGGTTTCGCGGCAAATGCCGTAAGTTTTGTTTTCTATACGTACCAAAGCAGCTTCCAGCTGATCGATAAATTTTTTCTGACGGGCAGCTAACTGGTTAATCTGTTCTTTTTCCAACGTGGCCGAACCATCTTCCAGTGTTTTGTATGTTCCTGCGGTATCGTCGGTTCCGTTCGCGTTTGGCGAACTTAATGATGTTGCAAGTGAATTTAATTCTTCTTTAGCAATACGCAGTTTATCCAGGATTAGCGCTTTAAACTCCTGCAGGTCTGACTCAGAATATCTGGTTTTTTCGTTTTCCACTTTCATTTATATTTTACTAATAACAATCAAAATTTCATTTTCATCAATAGTAACCACTTCGCCTTCATTTAATTGGTTATCAAGCACAATGCCATCAGCCAAAACTTCGGCGCAAATGTAAGCTAAATTGTTTTTCACCGCTTCGCCAATGTAAGGGTGGTCGCTCAGGCGTACATTTATCTTATCGGTTACTTCAAATTCTTTAGCCTTGCGCAGGTTTTGTATACGATTGATCAACTCTCTGGATATACCTTCCTGTTTCAATTCGTTGGTTATGGTAACATCCAAAGCAACGGTTAGTTTGCCTAGGTTTGCAACTTGCCATCCCGGTACATCTTCTGCAATAATTTCTACCTCAGTATCAAGTATCTGGTATTTATTATCAAGTACAGCAATACTGCCATTGGCTTCCAACAATGCTATATCATCATTTGTAAAGCTGTTGATAGCCTCTGCTACCGCCTTCATATCCTTACCAACCTTTTGCCCCAGCGCCTTAAAATTAGGTTTTATCTTCTTTTTAATAAAGCCTGCGGTGTCGGTAATATACTCAATATCCTTAATGTTGGTTTCAGATAATATCAATTCCTTAACCAGTTCTACATGCACCTTAAAGTCCTTGTCCAATATAGGTAAAAGGATCTTACTCAGTGGCTGCCTTACATTAATTCCTATCTTTTTACGTAACGATAATACTAACGACGAAACATCCTGGGCCAGCTTCATCCGCTCTTCCAGGTCGGTATCGACAAGCGCCTCGTTATACTCCGGGAAGTAAGCCAGGTGAACAGATTCAAATTGCTCTTTACCGGTAACACTATTTAAATCGCTGTATAACCTATCGGCAAAGAAAGGCGCTATAGGCGACATCAGTTTGCTGATAGCGATGAGACAGGTATATAACGTTTGATATGCCGATAACTTATCGTCCGAGTTATCAGACCTCCAAAAACGGCGGCGGCTTAAGCGGATAAACCAGTTGCTGAAATGAGCATCCACAAATTCCTGTATGGCACGGGCAGCCTTGGTTGGCTCAAAATCGGCATAAAAACCATCAACCTCTTTGGTTAAGGTATTTAACAACGATATAATCCAGCGGTCGATCTCCGGGCGGTTACCAATCTCTATTTCGGCCTCGCTATAGTTAAACTTATCGATATTGGCATACAGCACAAAGAAAGAGTAGGTATTGTACAGCGTACCGAAAAATTTACGACGCACCTCATCAATACCGTCTGCATTAAACTTCAGGTTATCCCAGGGCGATGCATTACTTATCATGTACCAGCGTGGCGCATCGGCACCAAACTGCTCAATGGTTTCAAACGGATCTACCCCGTTGCCTAAACGTTTAGACATTTTGTTGCCGTTTTTATCCAGCACCAATCCGTTCGATATCACGTTTTTAAAGGCTACGCCACCGTTGCCAACTTTTTCGTTTACTGCCTTTACTTCATCGCTACATTCGCTTAGCATTACGGCTATGGCATGCAGGGTAAAAAACCAGCCACGAGTTTGGTCAACACCCTCGGCAATAAAATCTGCCGGGTAGGCTTTGGCAAACTGATCTTTATTTTCGAAAGGGAAATGCCATTGCGCGTAAGGCATAGCACCACTATCAAACCATACATCTATCAGATCGGGCTCGCGGAACATTTTGTTACCGGTTGATGAGGTTAATATCACATCGTCAACATAAGGGCGATGCAGGTCAAAGTCTGAATTATTGAGTGATTGAATTATTGATTTGTTCTTTTCCTGTTCCGAATCAGATAAAACACCACTTTCAACAGCAGCTTCCAGTGCCGCCTTCAGCTCGGCAATAGAACCGATACATTTTTCTTCGCCGCCATTTTCCTCACGCCAGATAGGCAGCGGGGTACCCCAGTAACGGGAGCGAGAAAGATTCCAATCAACCAGGTTTTCGAGCCAGTTACCAAAACGGCCGGTTCCTGTCGATTCGGGTTTCCAGTTGATGGTTTTGTTGAGCGCTACCATTTTATCCTTAACGGCAGTTGTTTTAATGAACCAGCTATCCAGCGGATAGTATAAAATAGGTTCATCAGAACGCCAGGAGTGCGGGTAACTATGCTCGTATTTTTTTACGTCGAAAGCTTTGTTCTCGGTTTTTAGTTTAATCGAGATCTGCACGTCGGTAGCCCTAAAACCTTCCACGGCACGCTCTTCGGCAGTGTAGTATTCTTCTTTAACGTAGTAGCCTGCAAAATCGGTAACCTCATCAACAAAACGGCCCTGTTTGTTCACTAAAGGAACTTCCTTGCCATTCTCATCCTTCACCATTACCGATGGCACATTGTTCTCTTTACAGGCCCTGAAGTCATCCGCACCAAAAACAGATGCGGTATGTACTATCCCTGTACCATCCTCGGTAGTAACAAAATCGGCAGGGATAACACGGAAAGCGTTTTTCTCCAGGTCCTCATTAGTTACATAAGGCATTAATTGCTCGTAATGGATGCCCAATAGCTGGGTTCCTTTAAATTCAGCAGCCAATGTCCACGGGATAATTTTATCACCGCCTTTATAATCTTCAAAAGATGCGTTTTCACCTTCGGCCTTAAAGTATTTTTTTACCAGGTCTTTGGCTAAAACAACGCAGATTGGCTCAAAAGTATAGGGATTAAAAGTATTGATCTTAACGTAGCTGATGTTCTCGCCAACGGCTAAAGCACAGTTTGATGGCAGGGTCCATGGGGTGGTAGTCCAGGCCAGTATAAACACATCGGTATTTACACCTTCAAATAAAAAAGCCGAATCCCCGTCGCGCTTTACTTTAAACTGGGCAACAATAGTGGTATCCTTTACCATTTTGTAAGTACCCGGCTGGTTAAGCTCGTGCGAACTTAGGCCGGTACCCGATTTTGGGGAGTAGGGCTGTACGGTATATCCTTTATATAAATAACCCGCTTTATAAAACTCCTTCAGTATCCACCAAAGGCTTTCAATGTATTCGTTTTTGTAGGTGATGTAGGGGTCGTTCAGATCAACCCAGTAACCCATTTTCTCGGTCAGGTCGTTCCATACATCGGTATAGCGCATTACCTCTTTACGGCAGGCATCATTATATTCTTTAACGGTAATTTTTTTACCAATATCGTCTTTTGTTATCCCTAAAGCTTTTTCAACAGCCAGCTCAATAGGCAGGCCATGGGTATCCCAGCCACCTTTGCGTTTAACCTGGTAGCCCTTTAGGGTTTTGTAACGGCAAAAAATATCCTTAATAGAGCGTGCCATTACGTGGTGAATGCCGGGCATGCCATTAGCGCTCGGCGGCCCTTCGTAAAAAGTGTAGGGGTTATCTTCCGGGCGGCTTGTAATACTTTTTTCGAAGATGTTGTTCTGTTTCCAAAACTCCAATACCTCTTTGCTTGTTTGCGATAAGTTTAACTGCTTATATTCCTTGTACATGTATATATTCTACCTTTTATCACCTCTTTTTTAGGAGGTTGCAAAAATACGGAATTTATAAATGATTTTTTTAATTTAGACGGGTGAAAAATAATAAAGTAAAGCGCACGATATTAATGCTGTTAGTAGCCGTGATCTTGTTTTCGGCCACTATGGTTATTCCCGCTCTACAGGATTCTAAGTGGAAAGTTTATTTACAGGGCGGCGCTACCGGCTTAACTATGGCCGGTATTGTGAGTATTATTACTTTATTGATAGACTATTTGAAGGATAGCAAGAAGTAGGTTTCTGAAGCCGGATTACACAGATTGATTAGATTTTCAGGATTTGACTTGCCCGGAGAAAAGAAATCCTGTTTAATCATGGTAATCCGATGAATCCCGGTTCATACTAAATCGTGTTAAAATATACTCCTGTTGGCCCCGCCATCAACCTGTATAGTTGTACCGCTGATGTAAGCGGCCTGCTCTGATGCTAAAAAAGCAACCAATGCCGCCAACTCTTCCGGTTTGCCTATCCTGCCAAGCGGGATAGTTTTAGCTTTATCTCTTATAGCCTGTTCGGGGTCTACATCTTTAGGCATGGTATGCCTGATACGATCTGTGAGGATCAATCCCGGGGCAACGTTGTTTACCGTGATATTGTACGGACCAAACTCATCGGCCATTAGTTTGGCCATTCCCACTACCCCCATACGCATACTGGTTGAAAGCACCGAGTTGCCCAATACCGCCTTTACAGAACCACTGATGATGTTAATGATACGCCCGCTGCCGGTTTTTTGCATGTGGGGTAGCACCAGCTTGCTTAAACGGGCAAAACTAAGCAGGTTAAGTTCAAAAGCTTTTTGCCATTGCTCATCGTCAAAGTTCTCAAACTTATCAAATGGGGGGCCGCCGGCATTGTTTAACAAAATGTCTATCCGCCCAAATGTGGATGCCGCACGGCGTACAAACTCTTCTATCTCATCGCCCTTTGACACATCCACCGGAATAACAACAACTTCGTTACCGGTAAGCCGTTTAATTTCTTCGGCAGTTTTAGTAAGTTCTGCTTCATCGCGCGAGCCGATGATCACTTTAGCACCTTCGGCAGATAGCGCGGTGGCTATAGCCTTGCCTAATCCTTTGCTGGCAGCCAATACTAAAGCTACTTTATTCTCTAACTTAAAATCCATAATTAAACCTTTAAACAGATTGCTATCAAATGTCAATACCTCCCATTCAGAACCATCTCCTTTGGAGCGGGCAGGGCGAGGCTACTCCTCTATATCCGGTCCCTTCAGCTTATTCCTATCTGTGCCTTTTTCCAAAGTAAGCAAAAACGCTGGCAGCAAGGTTAAATTGCTAATCATCGCCACCAATAAAGTAATAGATAACAAAATTCCCAGCGCCTCGGTACCACCAAATTTTGATACCACAAACACACCAAACCCAAAGAACAATACCATGGCTATAAATATCATACTCACCCCGGTTTCGCGAATGGTGTCGGATACAATTTCGGAAATACTTTTGGTAGTGTGGCGTAACTCGTGACGGTAGCGGGTAATAAAATAGATGGTTTGATCTGATGATATCCCCATCGCTATACTAAAGATCAATATGGTTGATGGCTTAAGCGGAATGCCGAAAAAGCCCATAATACCCGCCGTAATAATTAGTGGCACCAGATTAGGCACTAAAGATACCGCTATCATTTTAACGCCCCGGAACAGTATCCACATCACCATAGCGATCAGAAAAATAGCCCAGGCCAAACTTTCGTAAAGGTTGGTAAGCAGGTAGTTGGTGCCCTTTATAAATATAATGCTGCTGCCAGTAAGCTCTACATGGAATTTTTTAGGGTTAAAAATAGAATCTATGCGGGGCTGCAATTCGGCCAGTACTACGTTCATTTTTTTCGATCCGGCATCAACCATTTCAAACGTTACCCGGGTAACCTGCTTGGTACTATCTACATAACTATTTAAAGCGCTGGTGCCCTTACCTGCCGAATTGCCTGCATAATTAAGAATAAAGTTTTGCTCCAATCCATCGGGCAGGCGGTAATACTCGGGTGCACCGCCATAAAACGCCTGGGTACTAAACTTTAAAACCTGTATCAACGATATCGACCTGCTAAATTGCGGGTACGATGAGATCAGTTTTTCCAGTTTCTCTACCTTGCGAATCACAGCCAGGTTTACTACACCATTTTTGCGCTTGGTATCAATACTTACCTCCAATGGCAGTACGCCGTTAAAGTTGGCTTCAAAAAACTTCAGATCTTCCAGCGTATTGTTGTGCTGAGGCAGGTCGTCGACAACAAAACCATTAATATTCATTTTGGTAATGCCTACAGCCGATATCACAATAAGCCCCAGCGTGGCAAAGTAAATATATTTGCGTTTGTTGTGCACCAGACCATCTAAACCGGCCAGCAACTGCTTCATCAGCTTACTATCTTTAATGCCTGCTTTTTGAGATTTAGGCGATGGCAGATAACTAAAGATGATGGGGACTAAAATTAAGCTTAAAGCAAAGGTGGCCATAATACTGATAGAGGCCACTAGTCCAAATTGGGTAAGCAATTCGCTGTTGGTAAAGCACAATACCCCAAAGCCAATAGCGGTAGTAATATTGGCTATAAATGTGGTAATACCGGCTTTTTCAATAGCCAGGTGCAGGGCCTGCATTTTATTGCCGCACCGCTCATATTCGAAATAGTATTTATTGAGGATAAAAATGGTATTCGGTATTCCGATAACCACAATAAGCGGCGGGATTATACCGGTAAGGATAGTCATTTCGTAATGCATCAGCACCAGTGTGCCCAGACTCCATACCACGCCAAGCACCACAATGATAATGGGGAATACAACCGGAAAAAATGAACGGAAAAACGCCAGCAATATAATTGCGGTAATTAATACCGACAGGCTCAGGAACATCGAAAACTCGTGTGCCACCAGGTCGCCCACCACGGTACGGATAAGCGGCAAGCCCGAGTAATGTACTTTTATGCCATGCTTTTGTTCGAAAGCCGCGCCCAGGGCCTTAATTTTATTGATGATAGGCACCCGGTAAGGGGTATTAATGATCTTATCATCAAAAGTAATAGCCATCAGGGTTGCTTTGCCATCGTTACTTAGCACCAGGCCTTTATAAAATGGCAAATTGGCCAATTGTTGCTTAATGCTGTCAACAGCTTTTGCAGTTGGCAACACACCGGTAACCAATGGTTTTATTACAAAACGATGCTTTACGGTATCTTTTTGCAGATTGTAAACATTGGCTACAGAAATTACCGCTTTAACACCCTTTACCTGGCGCAGGCTGTTACCAATCTGGTACCAATCGTTAAATATGTCTTTATCAAATATCTTATCAGATTTTATGCCGATAACCATAGACGAGGCATCCTGGCCAAACATTTTCTTAAACTGATTATAACGGATATAGGCCGAATCGGTAACAGGGAGTACCTTGCCGCCGTTAAAGGTTATTTTTACTTTGGCTGCTTCGTAACTCATAAAAACACTTAGCGCCACAATGCCGATAAGTACCAGAAGTCTGTTTTTAAGAATGAATGAAGCCGTATTTTTCCAGAACATGAGCAGTATAGTTATGATCGCCGCTAAACTACGAAAATTGATTTAACCCCCATTGAAGATGTTGACTTTGTGACAATAAGGATTAGACTTAGCTTTGCGGTTTAATTTCGCACAAACACGCAATAACCCGTATTTTTGAACAATGAAAAGACTGATCCGCAGTTTTGGCTTCGCTTTTAAGGGCTTAAGGTATGCAACTGCAACCCAACCCAATTTCAGGATTCACCTGGTACTGGCAGTTATAGCTGTTATATTGGGCTTTTTGCTGCAAATTTCTTTTGCCGAATGGCAATGGATTATGCTGGCTATTGCCTTTGTGTTGATAATGGAACTTTTAAATACAGCAGTAGAAACCCTTACCGACCTGGTATCACCCGGCTATAATGAAAAGGCCGGACTTGTAAAAGATGCCTGCGCCGGTGCGGTGGTAATTGCCGCCCTGTTTGCGCTTATCACCGGCATTGTAATATTTTTACCCAAACTTATTTTGTTAGTAACGCATGCTGCATAAAACCCGGGGGATTGTGTTTAAAGCTACCGACTACGGCGAAAGCAGCGTGATAGTGCAAATATTCACAGAGAAATTTGGCCTGCAATCGTACATCGTTAACGGAGCAAAAAAGCCTAAGGCAAAAATAGGTCGTAATATGCTGCAACCCCTGCACCTGTTAGATCTGGTAGTTTATCACAAAAATACCGGCAGCGTACAACGCATAAGCGAACTTAAAAATGCCCCCTTGCTGCAAACCATACCCTACGATGTAATAAAAAGCTGCATCGCTATTTTTTTAAACGAGGTACTGTACAAGGCCATCAAACAACAATCGGCCGAAGAAAACATTTTTGATTTTGTGTTTAGCGCGATAGAATGGCTGGACCACCAAAACGGGAACGTAGCCAACTTTCACTTGTTGTTTTTAACCCGGCTTACCCGTTACCTTGGTTTTTATCCGGATAGATCATTAATTGGCAATGCCGATTATTTCGACCTCAAGAATGGAACTTTCAGTAAATACAAGCCAGATACCGTAATGTACCTATCGCCCCCGCATACCCAAAATTTCAGCCTGCTGCTGCAGACTAATTTTGAAACCATGGATCAGCTAAAATTCAGTAATGACGAACGCCGGTACCTGATTCAAAAGCTAATGGAATATTATGAATTGCACATTGAGGGATTTGGCAATATACGCTCTGGCGATGTGTTAGAAGAGGTGCTTTCTTGATAATAAACGCGCGGGCAACCACGATATATAGCTGATTATTATTTGAAATATTTTGTAAACTTGGGTATGGAAAAATTGACGATCAATATCCCTGAAGCTAAAAGTGCACTGGTAAAGCAGATCCTCTCGGAGTTAGGTGTAACTTTTCAGCAGGATATCCACAAAAGCTCATCTTCATACAGAAAAAAAATAGTCAAGGTTTCTACCTGGTCAATTGATGATATAAAGGTTTTTGAAGAAAGTACAAAAGCTTTTGAAAGCCTAAAGCCTCAACAATGGTAGTAGATATCGGTATTTTCATTGAACACATACAATTTGTTTGCGATTTTTCATCTCAGGGCAAGTAAGCGCACCACATCTGAAATTTATATTTGCTTTCTTTTGAGGGGAGATGTGAAGCCTTTTCGATTGGCCACGACACAGCGCACCGGGCCCTGTTGCTACAACCGGATATCTTAAAAACACACAACCAACAAGTGCCCTAAAACAAAAAAAGAGATAGCCGATGGCTTTCTCTTTTTTTTAAGTTGACTGACCTCATTATTTACCATAAAGAACTAATTGGTTAGATCGATAATAACAATTAGGACAAATATAAGCACTATAGATTTAGTAGACTAACTTTTTAATGAAAAAAGTATCATTTTTACGAAAAATGAGCCGTTTTTGTTTAAAACGGTCTGTTTTTTGAAAAAAATGCATCATTTTGCTGTTTTTTCTGTCAAAAACCACATTAAATGACACCCTTTTGATCTCTGTTTCTGTTCAATTTTCCCGGCCAGACTATACCCTACAAAGGGGCTTAGTACCATTTCGTTAATCCAGCCGCGTAAATATCGGTCCTTGCCCCCTCCTCGATACCCTTACCAGTAGAGCTATTATTGGCGTTTGGAACTTCAGCATATTGCTAAAACATTCTATATGATCAATTATGAATTTAATAAATCTTCCTATTGCAACTGATCATTTATATATTCAAATCCCGGCCTCAATAAAACTTCCGTAGCCAAACATTCATCTCGCAGCCGGGCAAGCCGGATTAAATCTTTATCACTTTTAGCATCATTGCATAAACCAAGCAAATCGTCCAGCAGGTAACCGTAAGCGCTTACTTCAAGCCGCTCCAGGGCGTTGGCGGTTGGGGTATATGCCCGGTTATAAAAACAGGCGGCGCCGAAATCGCCAAAGAGGGTAGTCCCCTCATCGTTTATTAAAGTATTGTGCGCGTACAAATCGGCGTGCATAATGCCTTTGCTGTGTAATTGTGCCGCTACCGATGCAATTGTTGCTGCTATTTTATGCACTTGTGTAGCTGTAAGGCTCATGCCCTGTTTAAAAACATCCCGGGTACAGCTTTCAAAACTGGGAGGGTTGCCCAGGTTAAAGAAATTTGAGGGGATAAGTTCCATAACCAACCCTTTTTTACGGGCGGGATGGGCCGAGATCTGCCCGATGACCTGCACCAGGCCAGGATGAGATCCTGCTGTAATGCAAGCATTCATTTCGTCGTCGGGGAGGCCATCGCTGGTTACGGCGCCTTTAAAAATTTTAATAGCAACATCCTTCCTTTCGCCGCCATTGTTCCAGGTAGCTTTTGATATAATGCCCGATGCCCCTTCGCCAAGCACATGCTTAAGCTCCAGATGACTCCAGTCAACAAGGGCAATTGGTTGTACAGCCGGCTTTTCATTAAACAAATTGCCCGAAAATGCCAGCCAGGAGAGCCGGGGCATACTCAAAAGCCATTGCGGTAGCTTGTTAAGCCGGTTTGCAGAAATACGTAACAGCGCAAGATTACTGCACTGGCTAAGCTCCCGAGGCAACTCGCTTAACAGGTTGCCCGCAAGCATAAGCTTTTGCATACGGGAGCAGTTGCCTATTTGGGCCGGCAATGCCATAACTCTGTTATTGGTGAGGATAAGCCAGCGAAGATTGGGGTTAAGCGATGCTGCCGGTACCATTTCTATTATATTTGCTTTAAAGCCAACAATATCCAGCAACGGGCAATCGGCCAATACTGCGGGTAAAACGGTAAACTGATTATCAGAACAAAAAAGTATTTTCAGCTTTTTCAGTCTGCCGAAATCGGGAGGCAGGGCGTTTAGTTTATTACCCGATAGGTCGAGCGTTTCCAGCGTATCTGCCAGTTCAAATATTTCTGGTGGAAAATGAGAAAGCCCCTCCGATAATTTCAGCGAAACCGCCCCCTTTAATACCCCGCTCTGTAATTGTTTTAAAGTATTCATAATTAACTGCGGGAAAGATGTGCAAAAAAACCGACAACGGGCAATTTAATCTAAACACAATACTTCTTTGTAGTCCTCCTTGGTAGCGCCGCAGGTTGAGCACTCAAAATCATTCAAATTAAAAAACGGCGTGCCCGGTAAAATACCATTCAGCGCGTCTCCGTAGGTTTCATCGTAAATTGTGAAGCAGTTTACGCACTGATGAACCTTTTTTTGATTTGCCGGCTCCGCATCCTCTTTACTAACAGCAGCAACCGGTTGGCGGTTTGTACTCTGTTGTTCATAAAACACATCGCAAAGATTGATAAGATGACCACTCAGATCGGCTTTTGATACCTCTTGTTTATACACCACAAATTCGCGGGTATTGTGGTTAAAATCGCGCGTATGCACAATCTCAAACTCATCGGGCTTACGCTCGCGGATCATGATGGACCCATAAATACCCGATTGGGGCGACCGCTTGATGGCGAAACTGAGACGATAGGTACGCAGATCGGCCTCTTCAAATTCGCGCACCAATTGTTGTTTAAGATCCAGGCACTTACCGCACAGGTCTTCTACCTGCCAGTTGAGCTCGTTAGAAGCATGCCTGATGTTTACCCGGTATTTATTGAGCAGGGTTCCCCACAAAGGGCGGTGTTTGGCCTCTATATTTTTAACAAGTAGTGATTTCCACGGGCTGATATACAGCTGCCCAACACGGGTTTGCATACACAGGTTACAGATCTCTTTTAAAAATTCAATATCAAACAACTCATTGCGCCTGTAAACGCCCAGCCAGTATTTGTTGCCTTGCTTGTTAAAGCCCTCGTAGTAGGGTAATTGAAAATCGGGGATATTTAAAGGCTGATCTATTTGCTGGATCACAAATTGGTTGCTTGCTGTAACCAATTGATACAACAGATCGGCGTTAACTTCTATCTGGTCGTAAAACAGGGGCATATGGGCAAAAATCACTTGTTGCATGGCTTTGCTTATGGCGGGGATATCATCCGAGTAAACCAATACCGGCCAGCAGTACAGGATATTGGTTTTAGGAAAACGCACATACAAATACCAGTAATTACTTACCGGCGATGAGATAAAGTTAAAATTACCTGTAAAAAACGGGGCAAAGGCTTGGTTGCTGTCAACCAGGTTTATTTTTAGTTCGGGCTGATAATTAAACAGGTCGAAGATATCTTTATAAACACCCTCTTTCAGCCAGTTTTCGTGGTTAAAAATACCATCGGCAATATATGAGCTGGTAATGTTTGGGTATTGGTCGCTATTGATTTCATGATCAATACCTGCCCCAAGCATATCAAATTCCAGGTCTTCCAGTTGTTCGGCATCAATCTCAAAATAAAGCTGCTGCCGGTTACCAAAACGAATTTGCCCGGCACCCGCATTTTGCGCAATGATGAGCATCTCGTAAAAATCGCCGGCAGAGGCAACGCCACCCGGCAGGTTTATTTTGATCAGTTGCTTTTTGCTCATCTGCTTATGCCTTTATTAATTGTTGCTGTAAAACCTCTTCCAGCAGGCGCTTTACCTCCGGCCGGCACGATCCGCATCCCGTTCCCGCACCTGTCTGGCTGCAAACATCGGCCAGTTGAGTGCATCCGGATGCTACTTTATTACGGATATTATCGGCACCTACATTATTGCAGCTGCATACCAGTTTACCTAAAACAGGCTCGGCTGTTTTGCCGCTACGGAGCAGTTTAAGGCGCTTATCGCTCAGTTCAGTTTTATTGGCTATCAATTCCCTAAACTCCTGAAACTCGCCTTTATCGCCAATAAGAATGGTGCCCACCAGCCTATCCTGGTGAATGATGCATTTTTTGTAGTAACGTTTGGCTTTGTCTATAAAAACAATCTCCTCGTAATCCTTATCATCAGGGCAGTCTGACAGGCCTATGCTGCACAGGTCGAACCCATGAATTTTGATGATGTTCATAAACAAACTGCCTTTGTAATAACTGGCAATATCGCCATTCATGTAACCGGCAACCACGGCTGCCTGCTGTTCTGCGGCAGCGGTAATGCCATATAAGGTGCCGTTAAATTCGGCAATTTCGCCAATGGCATATATATTAGGGTCGCTGGTGAGCAGGCGTTCGTTTACAATAACACCACGTTTAATATCCAAACCGCAATCTTTGGCAATCTCCAGGTTTGGCGTTGTTCCAATAGCCAGTATCATGGCATCGCAATCAATTTTACGTCCGCTTTTTAAACCTATGCCAGTTAACTTGCTGCGGCCGTAAAACAGCTGCACTTCATCATCATAAAAAATATCGCAGCCCTGGTCAACCATTTCCTCGTGCAGCAGCCTGCTTCCCAACTCATCCAGCTGACGGTTCAAAAATCTCGATGTACGTTGAATAATGGTAATGGTGATGCCTATTTCGCGCAGCGAGGCAGCCATTTCAAGGCCAAGCAAACCTCCACCCACAATAACCACATGGCCATTTTTGGGCACATGCTTTTTAAAGTTATCGGCATCGTTACGGCTGCGCATGCTAAAGATACCGGGTAGGGTGGGTACATTTTTAGGGATAGCCGCCCGACTGCCGGTGGCTAAAAGCAATACATCGTAATACGTTTTTACACCACGACTATCCAATACATATTTATTGGCGCGGTCTATTTTTTCGATACTTACACCACGCAGTAGCCTTATCTTAAATTCAGGCTCCTCTTCGTCGGTCATTTTTACCAGTTGCTCCCAGCGCTGCTCGCCGCTAATGTAGTCGGGCAGCATTACTCGATTGTAAAAGGGATGATCTTCTTTACTAAAAATGGTGATCTCATCATCTTTATTCAGCTCCCGGTACGATCGTACAAAACCATGCGCACCCGCACCGGCCCCAACTACCACAATCCTTTGAAAAGGCTTTTTATATTTTTGAACACTTACCGCACAATACTTAAAATCGGGCTCTTTTGATATCGGATCAACCGCATCGTTGGTAACATTGTTAATGCGGTGCATATCGTTATTGAGTATTTTACCCCAGTGCATCGGCACAAAAACAACGCCTTGTTTTATTGCTGCCGAGATCTTCGCCTTTACCCTCACTTCACCACGGCGCGATGTAATAATGGTAACATCACCCTCGCTTATTTTTAATTTGGCAGCATCCAATGGATTGATCTCCATAAACGACTGCTTAATGTGCTGATTTAGCTTGTTTACCTTACCTGTTTTGCTCATGGTATGCCACTGATCTCTGATGCGACCAGTGGTGAGGATAAACGGGTAGTCACCATCTGGCGTTTCGCTGGTATGCATATCAGGAACAGCGCTTATTTGGGCATTCCCGTTTTGGGTATAAAACTGTTTATCGGTAAATAAACGTGGTGTACCTATAGTTACATTCCGTTTTTTATACGGCCATTGTACCGATCCCTGTTGTTTAATGATATCATAAGTCAAGCCGCTGATATCGATATTGGTTTTGGCGGTAAGTTTGGCGTGCTCGGCATAAATTTCGGCGGCGTTTTTAAAATCGAAGCCTTTGTAACCCATTTTTTGGGCAAAGCGGCAAATGATCTCGCTATCAGGAATAGCCTCGCCAGGTGCATCCAGTATTTTATTAAGGTAACTGATGCGCCTTTCAGAATTGGTCATGGTGCCTTCCTTTTCGGCCCAGGCGGCGGCGGGGAGTATTACATCGGCGTACGCCAGGGTTTCCGGCTTGTTGCTTATTTCCTGCACTACCACAAACTTTGCTTTTTTTAGCGCTTCTTCGGCAAGCCGAACATTGGGCAAGCTGGTTAGCGGATTGGTACACATAATCCAGATGGCTTTTAGGCGGCCATCATTTAAAGCCTCAAACATTTCGGTTGCTGTAAGGCCGGGCTTGGCGGCTATCTCCGTTCCACCCCAAAACTTCTGCACCTCGGCCCGGTGCAAGGGGTTAGCCAGGTTACGATGCGCGGGCAACAGGTTGGCCAGGCCACCCACTTCGCGCCCACCCATGGCATTGGGCTGCCCGGTTAATGACAGCGGACCAGCACCCGGCTTGCCAATATGCCCGGTTATTAAATTGAGGTTTATAAGGCTTAAATTTTTGTTTACGCCCACAGAGCTTTGGTTAAGCCCCATTGTCCACATCGAAATAAAACCTTTTGCTTCGCCAATGTATTTGGCAGCAAGCCTAATATCACTTTCACTTACCCCGCAGATGTTTGCCGATTGGGCCAGGCTGCGTTCAAATACTATTTTACTGTATTGCTCAAAGCCATCGGCATGGTTGGTTACAAAATCAAGGTCGATATCGCCGTTCTCTATCAATACCCGGCCAATAGCATGGTTAAGGGTAATATCGGTACCGGGATTTAATTGCAGGTGCAGATCGGCAATACTACAGGTATCGGTAACCCGCGGATCAACCACAATGATTTTTGTATTAGGGTTAGCCGCTTTATGGGCCTCAACCCTTCGCCATAAAATGGGATGGCACCAGGCCGGGTTGGCACCGGTAACGTAAAAGCAATCGGCCAGTTCAATATCATCATAGCAAAGCGGTACGGTGTCTTCTCCCAGCGCTATTTTATATGCCGCTACCGCGCTGCTCATACACAGGCGCGAATTGGTATCAATGTTATTACTGCCAATGAAACCCTTCATCAGCTTATTAACCACATAATACTCTTCGGTAAGGCATTGCCCCGACGCATAAAATGCCACAGAATCGGGCCCGTATTTATTGATAAATGTTTTAAAAACGGCGGCTGTACGTTCTAACGCATCATCCCAGCTTACCCTTTGCAGGGGCATGCTTTTGTTGTAACGCATTTGCGGGTACAGCAGCCTGTCTGTTTTATCGTTGGCGGTATAGTGCAGGTTTAGCCCTTTACTGCAAAGCATCCCTTTGTTTACGGGGTAATTTTTATCGCCCTCCAGGGTAATACTGCCATTTTTCTCTTTATTAATAACAACGCCGCAGCCCACCCCGCAGTAACAGCAGGTACTTTTTAATGTATTTTGTGTGCGTTTATTTATAGTCATTTTAGCCTCACCTAAATGGCAGCGCCTTCATGAGCGCCCCTAAATTTTAAATTGCGAATAATGCTCTCCAATGGAGAGCATTTTGAATTGTATGTTTGATTAGCCTCACCTAAATCCTCTCCAAAGGAGAGGACTTTTAATTGCGTACTTGGATAACCACCTCGATTTTCAGAACCCTCTCCTTTGGAGAGGGCAGGGTGAGGCTACGCTACCGCAACGAGCGGCTCATCCGCTTCTTTTGGCACTGTTTGTTTCTGAAAACGGGTGATGAGCACAATTACCGATACCACCATAACCGTAATACCGATATAGGTAAAGGCCTGTACATAACTGATGGTGGTTGATTTAAATAGAAAACCGAACATCATACCTCCTAAATTACCCCCTGCGCCAACTATACCGCTTACCATACCCACATTTTTACTGTTGATGAACGGTACAATACCATAAGTAGCACCATTTGACATTTTAAGGAACAGCGCGAACGAAAGCATGGAAATAATAGCCGCGGTAAGGTTACCCGAGCTGGCAAACAGGATAAGTCCGGCGCCTTCCAGCAACAATACGCCGGCAAGCAATAAGCCTTTGCCACGCATGCCAAATCTGGCACCAACTTTATCTGATACCATGCCACCTAATGCACGGGCAAAAATATTCATAAACCCAAAGATGCCAGCCCAGAAACCTGCCGAACTTTGCGACAGGTGGAAAGTATCTACAAAATGCAGCGAGGCTACGTTATCAAAAGTTATCTCCATACCAAAGCACATGGCATAGGCCATAGTTAGTGCCCAAACCCGCCAATCGGCAAGAATGGTCCAATCGGTTTTAGATGGATTGGTTTTAGCATAACCCACTTCATCGTAATTACCATCGGGGGTATCTTTAGTGTATTTATTATATAAATAGGCAATAACCAGCATCAGTACACCTGGCACTATCATGGCATAGCGCCACGCTTCGGCTTTGGTAAAGCCCGCACCTACAATGGCTGCAAATATTAAAGGCATTACCATGTTGGTTACACCGCCGCCCAGGTTGCCCCAGCCACCGGTTACCGCGTTGGCGGTGCCTTTTATATTGGGCGCAAACATCATGGAGGTATGGAACTGGGTAATTACAAATGATGAACCTATTACGCCAATAGCCAGGCGAAACAACAGAAATGATGTATAATCATGCGCCAGGCCTACTAAAAATACAGGTAACGAGCCTATCAGCAACAACCTCACAGCCGTTTTACGCGGGCCCCAGGTATCGCACAATTTCCCTATAATGAGGCGGGCAATTATGGTGGCCGCTACCGATGCAATTATGGTATTCCCCACCTGCGCTTTGGTTAAGTGCAGTTCGGCACGAATGGTTGGCATTAATGGTGCCAGGCCAAACCAGCCAAAAAAGCACACAAAAAACATAAGCCACGTAATGTGGAAAGTGCGCATTTGCACGCCCTTTAATGAAAATATATTGAGTTTGGTAAGTTGTTTTTCCATCTTGGTTTTAATTTAAAACAGATCTATTAAACTAATTCATTGGCTTTAAGCTTTGAGCTTAAAAACTACTTGTTCAAAAATTCGGGTTTGATATTAAGCTGCAGATATGCCCAAAACGGGTGCAGCTTATTGGTACCGGGGGTTAAAGCCTTGGCATACTCCATACTGCGGGTTGCCGCCATGTACGATAGCCCCAGGTCAACAACGGTAAACTTGTTAAGCTTATAGCTGTTGGTTAAATCAAACTCGGTACCCAGGTATTTACCAATGGCCTGCCCATCTGTTCCTTTCTGATTTTGCGCCAATAAAAAATAGTGGTTATCCAGTTCGGTACTAAAGCGTTTGTTATCTGTACTATATTTTATTTTGAGGTAAGGATTGCTTAAGCCACCCGTTGGCGAACCACTACCCGCGTAGAAATAATCCATATAACCCCAAAATTTGTGCGGCGTACCATACAAAGGGTCAAAACGATTGTCGGTTTTTGAGGTAGATAACGCGTTGCTACCAGACAGGTAATCCCAACCGGCTGTATAATTAAAATTACTACTCCTATATAATAAGGCTACGGTATAAGTGTAAGCACTAAGGGTTGCACCATCCTTATCATGCCCGCCCTGGTAGTAAAAACCTCCGTTTAAACCCCATTGGTCTTTATCGCCAAATACCGGGTTTACCAGTAAGCCGGTAGTATATCTTGTATTTACACCGGCCTGGTTAAAGCGGCGGCCGTAAATATATCCTTCGTCGGTACCAGATACATTTTTAACCGAATCGAGCTTATACTTGCCAAATTGGTCTGCCAAAAACAGACCTGATATTTTTGTTTTGTTTATTTTTTTGGCAACATATAAATATTCGAGCGACTTATAATTTTGATTTAAGCCGTTGGTTCCCGGAGGGTTTAAAAATGATGGGCTACCCGTTTTTGAGCTGATGCCGGCGGCGTTAACCAGGGGGATAAGCCCGGCGGGGGTATTTGCCAAATTACCTTTGCTATCTTTTACGGTAGCGGGCACATTTGCAGGGGTGTAATAAGTGCCATTATAATTAATAGCATCTGAGCTTTGGTTAAAAGCTAAGCCCAGATCGAGCTGCCAGCCAGATTGCAGTAATTTAAATACAAGGGCATCGTGCCTACGGGCTTGCTGCAACCAGTCAGAATTACCCAACAGGCGCTCATCATCATAAACAAGCTCCTGGCGACCAGCCTTAATGGCAAAATAATCAACGGGGGAGAATTTAAAGGAGGTATCTTTTTTGTTGGATAAGATGAGCTCGGCCCAGGCTTCGTGCAGGCTCAACCGGCTACCATCGTTAACGGTGATGGTTGATGCATCCTGGCCCCAAAGCCTTACATCTTGTATCGATGTCTGAAAAATAAGCCGGCTGCTTTTATAATTGAAGGTAAGCCGCGTTCGTTGCGATATAAAGGCGGCATTTTTGTCACCTATTGGTTCTAAAGTTCCATAACCATCGCGTAATTCGCCCCTTGTTTTAAGCTGCCCGGTTACAGATAGCTGCGCCGAAGCATTATAAGAGAAAAAACATGATATAATTAATAGAATTTTGCCAATAGTGTATTGATTACATACATTTTTGTACATTTGAGTTGGTTTTTTATTTGTTAAAGCGATTAAAAACTGTACTAACCCTGTCTGGGAATGCGACCTCCCGGCAGGGCTTTTTTTATGTTCTTTTGATTTTCATCATAGGCAATACCTTTTTTATTTTATTGTTCATTTAATTAGCATAAATATATCTTATTTAATGATTAAACACAAACAAATACAATTTAAAGTTGTTTTTTTGTGATTAAAATCATATAAATGTTGATTTTTTACTAAAAATTCAAAACAAACACCTTATAAAATTACCAAAATGTGTTTTTGATAATTTTTAGTGCGATAAAAAATGAATAATTTGCAACAAATTCAGTCTAAAATCAAAAAATATCGAATTAAACAATCTTAAAATTGATTTGTCTCGTAAAAAATATAATTTTTAAGACTACTCATAACACAAAGAGCAGAAATTGACAACTTTAAAATGAAGAAAAACGCCCAATGCGATAATCAAACTTGTTTTTTATGCAAAAACTGCATAAAAGAGTGGCTGCCGGCCATTGCGGCCAACAAAAAGAACATTGTTGTTAAAAAAGGGCAGGTTATTTTTAACGAAGGCGACCCCGTTACCGGAATTTACTTTGTTTACGAAGGAAATGTAAAGGTTCATAAAAAATGGGGCACAGATAAAGAACTCATTATTCGGTTTGCCAACAAAGGAGCCATATTTGGGCACAGGGTTTTGGGGAAACACAATACACACTATCCTATTTCGGCCACGGCGCTGGAGCCGGGCATTGTATGTTACCTTGATATGGAGTTTTTTGAATCATCGCTGAAAGTAAACCCCCAGTTTATGTACCAGCTGATGTTGTTTTTTGCCGACGAATTGCAGGAAGCCGAGCGGAAGATGCGCAACCTGGCCCACATGCCCGTTAAAGGCAGAATTGCCCAGGCTTTAATATCCCTTAAAGATCAGTTTGGCACCAACAGTGAGGGCCATATAGATATTGAATTAACCCGCCAGGACCTGGCTTCTTATGCCGGTGCAACCTACGAAACCGTTTTCAGAATGGTAAATGAGTTATTGCAGGAAAACATTATCACCACCAATGGCAAAAAAATAAGTATCGTAAATTACGAAAAACTATTTACCCTAACGCTGGATACCGCCCTTTAAAATCCCCGCACAGCTTATTGGTTTACAATACTACAAATCGGGCTTTTTAGCCTGGCTTTTAGTAGAATCCTTCACTGCTTTAACCGGCGCAGGGGGCTTAACTACAGCCGGCGCTTTAATAGTATCCTTGCCGGCTTTAATAGTATTTAGCTTTGTGGTATCTATTTTAAGCAAACTATCCTTACCTGTTAATAAAGGCTTCTTTAAACTATCGGGAGCTGTGCCCTTCGCTGGTGTACCTCCATTTAAAGTAGCGCCCTTTGCAGAAGCTTTAGTAACCGCTGCTTTCTTATGATGCGATGGGATGATAGATTCTTTTGATACCGGCCTGTCTTTGGGTTTCCAGATAAAGCCTTTTAGTATTTTATCATCTTCTGTTACCTTTTTTAAAGGCAGGTATTTGTTTTCGGGCTTGGTTTGAGCCAGCAGGTTGGTTACTTTATTATTGGCGAATGAAATACGCATACGGCTACTAAGCGATCGCTCTATTCCCTCAACCACATTGGTGGCGCTATCACGCTTAAAGTAAATACTTTCGGCATTCCCAACGGTGTACATACGCTCCAGCTTGTCGTTTTTAAAAAATCCCCGCATTTTTTTGCCACCCATCTGGTTAAAGTGCAGCGAATCGTTTTTATCTATATTTACAATAAATGCCGATGGAAACAGCTCTATGTTATCCATTTTCTTGTTCCGCATTTGCAGGTATACGGTATCGCCGGATAGTTGCGAGCCCTGTGCCCAAAACATAGGTTTTACATAACACCGGATGGTAGAGTCGCTGTTGCTGTAAAAAATAGAGTCGGCCTTGCCTTGTAAATCAGATTTAAACAGTTTGGCATTGTGGTGCGCTATCAATATCCTTACGCGGGCGGTATCTTTTAAATTAATAGGTCGCTGCGCAAATACCGGGTCGCGTTTATAATCCTCGGCCCTGATACTATCCTGTTTGGCTTTCCTGATGGCCGATAGCTTATCCTTTTTTACTTGTGCCGAATCAACTTTTATTTTAGGATGACCGAACAAATCGCGGTGCCTGTAAGTGGTATCGCTAGGAATCGAAATTCTGCGGGCTATCAGCTTTTTCTCGTTCTTTTTATTTTCGACAGTTGCTTTGCGGGCTGCGGCCGATGTATCACGAACAAAGGCGTAAGCCTTGCGTTGTTTTTCCTGGTAAATTTTTTGTTCTTTATAGGTAGTTATCCAGGTTTCCAGTGTATCGGCGGTCATATAAACAGAATCGCGCTTCACATTGCCTGCTTTAGCGGTATCTGCAGGGGCTTTAAAATTTTTGATCTCCTTACCCGGCTTTATTGAGGCTGCAACCTGCGCCAGGCTGGCTATTTGCTTTTTGGCATCTTCCGGCTTTGTATTTTTAGCTTTTGTAGAAATTACTTTAACAGCCGAATCTACCCTCGCCGAATCTTTTTTGCTGAGGTTTGGCTTTATCTGCCCGGCCATATTTACCAGGTCTGTTACGTTTTTAATTTGCCCCGGGGTAACAGTACTACCTCCCGCTACTACCTTGCGTACGGCCAAATCAACCTGGGTCGAATCTTTTTTTGTAACCAGGCCATTGGGCTTCAGGTTACCGGCCAGGTTATCCATGTTGGTTATCTTCATGGTATTGGCCGGGGCTTTTATTGTTTTGGTTTTACCTTTAGCAAGTGGGGCAGGGGGAGCAACAGAATCTGTTTTGGTACTATCCTTTTGCTCGGTAATTAATACCATGTAAGGATTTTGGGTAATAATGGTACGCTCGCCGGCTTTAAAGTATTCGGCCAGGTCGCCATACATGGTTATCTTTTGTTCTTTATCAACAAAAACTACGTTTTTAACCGCACGGCCATATCCCTTTAATTTATCGTAAAATAAACTATCTCCCTTTAATGATTTTGTACCCTGCCTGTATTGGTTTTTTTTACCAAAACGAGCCTGCTCAATAACAGTATTGTATAAACCGTTTTCGGTATACAAAGTATCTTTATCTTTTTTACCGTAAATGTTGGTGGGACCAAAAAAGTACGAGATCCGGGTACCCGAATTGTATTTCATGGTATCGGTTTTAATAATGGCGTCAACCGTAGTTAAAACCACATCATACCTAAAGTACGAATCGCGCGACTGCGCAAAATAATAGCCGTTTTTGCTGGTAAGTACGTTGTCTTTATTAATTAATTTACCACCGCCGGTATAGGTGCCAATGCGCGTAGCGGTGTTATAGGTAAGATAATCGGTAATCAGCGTAGCATCCTTATCAACCATTTTAACGTTATTGGTTAAAATGGCAATTTTGGTATTGCCGTTGTAATTTAACTTATCCGAATAAATATTAAGCGTATCGCCCTGGTTAATATTAACATTACTAAAAGCGTCGAAAGCGTTATCCTGCGGATAAAAGTAAGCGCTGTCTGACCTTAAAATGGAATAATCCTGTTTAAAAACTCCTTTGTAAACTTTAATAACATTGCGCCCGGCTATAATGGTACGGGTACTGCTTTCTGATTGTATTAAATTTACAATTGATTTTTTTTGCCCCATAACTGTGGCCGCCATCATCAATAACAAAAAGCTTAAAACATATTTTCTCACTGCCACAAAATTAGTTTTTTGTTGGGGTTATTAAATTAATAATTTTGATGAATGCTACCAGTTACTCAGTTTATTAATTTTATTGAACAAAATACCTTGTTTAACCCAAACAGCAAGGTATTGGCTGCTGTAAGTGGTGGTATGGATTCTGTTTTAATGGTACACCTGTTAAAAGCGGCGGGCATCAATTTTAGTATTGCCCACTGCAATTTTCAATTACGGGGGGCCGAAGCACTGCGCGATCAGGAATTTTGCAACAACCTTGCCGGTAAATTAAGGGTTCCCTTCCACACCATCAATTTTAATACCATAAGCTATGCTGCCACTAATAAAATATCTATACAGATGGCCGCCCGCAATTTGCGTTACCAATGGTTTGATACTTTAAGCCAGCAACATGACTACCAGGCTACTGCGCTTGCACACCACCAAAACGATGCGATTGAAACTATATTGTTGAACCTTACCCGCGGTACCGGCATTGCCGGCCTGCATGGCATATTGCCCAAGAATGGCCCTCTTGTACGCCCCTTGCTATTTTTACAGCGCGACGAGATTGCTACCATTATTGCAGCAAACCACCTGGATTTTGTGGAAGACAGCTCCAACGCGTCTGCAAAATATGCCCGTAACAAAATACGGCTGGAGGTGGTACCCAAACTAAAGGAGTTAAACCCATCGCTCGAAAAAACTTTTGAAAACAACCTGAAACATTTTCGCGATCTGGAACTCTTATTGGAAAACCAGGTAACGGCATTAAGGCAAACCATTATACAACAAGGCAACAACGAAACCTTTTTGTTAATTGCCGATGTTAAGCGATTAAACCCTGCCCGCTTACTACTGTTTAAGTTACTACAGGAATACGGATTTAATGAAACCGCCGTTGATGATGTACTGTCGGTTTTAGATAAGCACTCCGGACGGGTCTTTGAATCGACAGATTACCTGCTGGTACTTGACCGCGACAGGCTGATCATTAAAAAAAGAAAAGCGGAGCCGGAAGCGGTGCATATATTGGAACATGAGCATGAAGTTAATTATGGCGAATACAAACTTAACTTACTGCATGATGATAGCCCGCTGATTGTAAAGGATAATCCTTTGGCCACATCGGCAGACAGGGACCTGTTAACTTATCCGCTAACGGTAAGGGCATGGCAGGAGGGTGATTATTTTTGCCCAATGGGGATGAAGGGGCGAAAAAAACTGAGCGATTATTTTATTAACCAGAAATTATCGCTGCACCAAAAGCAAGAAGTACCAATATTGGTTAACGGCAATGGCGATATTATTTGGGTAGCCGGCTACCGTATGGACGAAAGGTATAAAGTAAACAATAACACTAAAAAAGTTACTATCTTCGAATTGTACAAACTATGATGAGCGAGAAAACTGTATTTGTAGAAAAGCAATACCTGGGCCGGGAGTTTATCCCTATTACCATCCGTCTTGTTTTGGCCATGTTTTGCTTTGCAGCATACTTTTTTACCGACGAGAGCGAGCATAATGGCAATTTGCTGGTGCTGGTAGGTTTTGCCATTATCATCATCTCTATTATTATGGGCTTTCTACTGCATTTTAGCACCCGCGTAGAAAACAAGAGCATCCGCCTTGCCGGTTTGTGGACCACCCGCATTGTAAAAATAGACCTTAACGGCATTATAAAAGTAGAGAAAGCATCATACAGCCGCTACCTTTTTAACAACCCCGTATATAACCTGCATACCAAAGGCACCATTCGTTTTTACGCCGCCGGCAGCGAAGCCATCCATTTAACCGATAGGGACGGCATGGTTTACATTATAGGCTCGCAACACGCCAACGAGTTTTTACGCGCTATACAGGAAGAGATAAAAAAGTAACAACACTAATTATCACAGATTTTTTCGAATTACACGAGTTGTTTAAACCGCCTTCGGCGGCTTACTTGTACTTTCACCGTAGTTAGAATCTCCGTTAATGTTTGATCAGCCCCGGCGTTAGTAAGGCGTTTAAATCTATCAATGTATGGCAAATGATCAAAATTTTGATATTGCGGTATTTGTAATAATGACAGGCAAACACCAGCCCGATAAACATAGGGATTAAAACATTAACAAAAGTACCATACCCTATATGTGCCAAGCCGAAAATGAGTGTGGAAATAATAATTGGTAAATATTTGTTTTTTAACAAAAGCTCCAACCTTGGCATCATATACCCCCTAAATATCAGTTCTTCTAAAAGTCCGGCGGTAATTGCCCCAAAAATCTTTATAGGGGTACTTAAATTTTGCATCCAAATAATGGTTTTACTAATTTTAAGCATACCCAGCAGCTCAAGAACTACTCCAATAATGCCTCCGCCAAACATAATAACCAGTAAAAGAACTATTACAGATAGTATGTAATAACCTACCGGATAACTCTTATCAGACCATAATAAAAGAGATCGTTTTTCTACCCTGGCTACGTAAAGATATATCAATCCAAAATACAGCCAGAACGTTAACCGGGACAGCATGGTGAGCATGTTTTTAGATAAGCCGGGGAAAAATAATTTTGTACCTACCGACCAACAGATCAACAGCAGCACCGATAATATAAGCCCGTTAATAATAACCTTGCGCTCATTTTCTTTTAAATACTGTATCATATTACAAGGAATAGGGATTATAGATCAATAATACAGAAATTAAGGGAGATAGGTATTATAAGCCCGGGCGATACACTAGATTATGCACATCTTTAAGTGATTTTGCCTTGATCCACAGGATCAATAGTTTTGTAGAAAAAATCGTTAACAAATTTTCGCCCCGGAAGAGAGCCACGCCATCATATAACAAAATTATAATATTACCCTACTCTTCGTTGCCCATAACCGCCACCAATTGTTCAATAAATAAAATAGCCGCCTTTTTGCGGTAAACTCCTTTTTGCCACAAGATGTACGATTGCCTTTTAATACCCTTGGCAATAATGGGCACAGCTGCTACTTTATCCCAGCCTATTAATGCCTTTTCGTTAAGTACGGTTGCCCAATGCCCATCTTGTATAAGTGAGAGCAGCGAATGCATGTCATTCAACTCGATACGGATATTAGGCACTATTTTGCTTTTGTAGAATAAGCCGTTAATAAACTCGCGAGAGCTAAAGCCTTTACCCGGCAGTATCAGCTCCTGCTGAGCCAGCTCTTCCAAACTTATTTTTTCCAGTTTGGCCAGCGGGTTATTTTTGGCAACAACCATCACAATACTGCTGCTGAAAAGCACCTGCATCTCCAGGTCTTCATCGTCAGACTGGTTGTGGAAAGCCAGTATCATATCCAGCTCGGCCAGGCGCAGTTTTTTCTCCAGCTCCTCGGGGCTACCATAAGAAATAATGATCTTGATACCCGGATATTTAGTGGAGAAAGGGGCGAGAGCCGGTAAAAGCAGCGACGTAAACGCGTAGGATACCCCGAGGTTTAACTCGCCGGTTGCGGCATTGTTGAGTTCGGTAATGGCCTGTTTTCCCTTTTGTACTTCGTTTAATATTTTGCTGGCATGGGTTAAAAATATATGCCCGGCCTCGGTGATACGTACATGGCGGCCTATCCTGTCAAACAGCAACATACCCAACTCATCTTCCAGCTGTTTTATTTGTTGCGATAAGGTGCTTTGGGTAATAAACACCGCGGCGGCGGCCTCGGTAAAGTTCATTGTTTCGGCAGCTTTAACAAAATACTGCAATTGTCTTATTTCCATAACCAATCGTTTTTATCTATCAATATCATTAAAACAATCTATTTTACAAATATATCATTAAGCCCGATATTTGTACCAGAAACAATTTCAATAGTCTTGCATTAAGATCTCCCCTGAATTTGCTTTGTTTATCATCGAATAAATGAACGTTTTCCGCTCCTTAAAATACCGTAATTTCAAGTTGTTCTTTTACGGTCAGTCTATCTCGCTCATTGGCACATGGATGCAAAAAACCGCCGTTAGCTGGCTGGTTTACAGGCTAACAGGCTCGGCAGTATTATTAGGTATAGTTAGTTTTGTTAGCTTAATTCCATCGCTTATTCTGGCACCTTATGCCGGTAGTATTGTTGATAGGCATAACCGTTACCGCATATTGGTTATTACACAGGTAGTATCAATGCTGCAAGCCGGCGCGCTGGCATTTTTAATATTGTTTAAGTTTTATAACATCCCTGCCATTATTGGCTTAAGCCTGGTGCAGGGCATTATTAACGCGTTTGATGTTACCTGCCGCCAATCTATAATGGTAGAAATGGTTGACGATAAGGCCGACCTCCCCAACGCCATCGCCCTAAACTCTACCATGACTAACTTTGCCCGCATAGCAGGCCCGGCCGTGGCGGGCATTATATTAAGCACCTTTGGAGAGGACTTTTGTTTCTTCGGTAATTTTTTAAGCTACATACCGGTACTGGCCTGTTTGTTTATGATGAAGCTGAACACCACCGTAATTGGCAAACCACAAAAAGGCATTTGGCAGGAATTGCAGGATGGTTTTAAATACGTATCTGGCGACCGTGATCTGAGCAGCCTTATACTGATGCTTACCGTAAGCAGCCTGTTTGTTATACCGTTTAATACCCTGATGCCCATTTTTGCTAAAGATATTTTTAATGGCGATGCCAAAACCTTCAGCTGGTTTGAGAGCGCGGCCGGCGTAGGTTCGGTGATCAGCGCGGTTTACCTGGCAAATTTAAAAACAGATAAAAACCTGGTAAGGATAATTATAATTGCCAGCCTTATTTTTGGCGCAAGCGTGCTGATGGTAGCCTATGCCGGCAAATTGCCATTCGCGCTAATATTTATGAGTTTTACAGGTTTGGGTATGATGGCGCAAACATCGGCCATTAATACTTACATCCAAACACATGCCATACCCGCCATGCGTGCAAGGGCCATCAGTTATTATGTAATGGCTTACCAGGGCATGATACCTGTAGGCAGCCTGATGGTAGGCTGGCTGGCCAACGAACTTGGCCCAAGGCAAGCCGTTTTTATTGAAGGAGCAATTGGTTTATTGGCAACAGGTGTTTTTGTTTTGTATAAAAGGAGGCAGGGAGCAGAAACTATTATGATGCGAAAAACAGCACTCACAAACCGGATAAACTAATTCGGGAATTGTCAAAACACATAGTGTCATTGCTTCGTGTCTACCCATAACAAGTTGCAGATCCCAAACTTACGAAGTTTTAAAAACTTCGTAAGTTTTTCGCCGCTTTGCTATCTCCCCCCTTCAGAGGACATGGATTTTACTCCGCTCCCAATGACGGATGCTTTAGGCAGATCTATGCCGCTTACATCTTTAAACCAATCTCTCTCAATCGTTCATCCAGGTATTCGCCGGCGGTGATATCAGTATATAGTTTAGGATGATTGGCATCAATGCACGATTCCAGACTGGTTAAATCCATGCCCGATTTTGGGTGTAGGAAGAAAGGTACTGAAAAACGGGAGTGTTTCATCAACTCGCGCGGCGGATTAACCACCCGGTGTGTGGTCGATTTTAATTTATTGTTGGTTAGGCGTTGCAGCATATCGCCCACATTTACCACCAGATCTTCACCATGTGCTTTAACCGGAAACCAGGCGCCCTCACGGGTTAGCAATTCCAGGCCATCGGCACTGGCACCTATAAGCAGGGTAATCAAATTAATATCCTCATGAGCACCCGCGCGCACAGCATCATCCGGCACCGAACCCGGATCTGTTATTGGGAAATAGTGCAGGGTACGCAGTATAGAATTACCGTTATGTACCTTATCATCAAAATAATTTTCGGGCAGGTTTAAATAAACAGAAATGGCTTGTAACAGGTGCTTGCCGGCATCTTCCAGTTTTTTATAAACCTCGAGGGTAGTCGCGTTAAAAGAGGGCAGTTCATCAACTACCACGTTATCGGGATATAAGTCTTTAGCAACAGCGCCATCGGTAACGGTTTGGCCTATCTGCCAAAACTCCTTCAAGTCGGGTGTTTTAAACCCTTTGGCTGTTTCTTTACCTTTACCTGTATAACCACGCTGACCGGCCAGCCCAGGAATTTCGTATTGCTGTTTTACCGCATCGGGCAATCCAAAAAGCGCCTTAACCTGGCTATAAAGCTCATCGATCAGTTGCTTGCTTAAACCGTGATTGGTGATGGTAACAAAGCCGGTTTCGTTAAAGGCCTTACCAATATTATCCGAAAATTGCTTACGGTCGGCAGCGCTGCCGTTTATATAGTCGTTAAGATCGAGACGCGGAATATTTACTGTACTCATAGCTGTAGCGTAATAATAAAAGGCAAAACTATTTATTTTTAAGAGAGGGGCCGCAAAGTGTTGATAAAAAGTTATTTGCCCGCTATAAATATATTAACCATTACAAAACGGGTTAAAACAATTTTTGATTTAAACGTTTTATATTCTGCATCGTCATACATTAGTATCGTGAATGCAAAACCTAAAAAAAATGAAATATATTAATAAGATATGCGGAGTAAGCTTAATAGCATTTTTGATAATGCTTGCCGCGCCAACTAAAAGCAGGGCCCAGGAGGGCGGTTATGTATCTGACCAGGAGTTTTATGATAACCTTTCTCCTTACGGTACCTGGGTTGATGACCCACAATATGGTAACGTATGGATACCCGATGCCGAAGATGGCTTTAGGCCGTACGCATCGCGTGGGCACTGGGTAGTTACCGATTATGGTAACACCTGGGTATCCGATTATCCGTGGGGATGGGCAACTTTCCATTATGGCCGCTGGCGCTATGATGATTATTATGGTTGGGAATGGATACCGGGCCACGAGTGGGCACCGGCATGGGTTAGCTGGAGAAGCGGTGGCGGATATTATGGCTGGGCACCATTAACACCGGGCATCAGCATTAACATATCATTTGGGGGTGGCTACAGAGTACCCGATTCTTACTGGGTATGCGCGCCGCAGGCCTATATCAACAGCCCTAATATTTATAATTATTATGCGCCACATACAAGGGTAGTTAACATTATACACAGTACCACCATTATTAACAACACTTACGTTTACAACAACCGTACTTATGTAACCGGCCCCAGAATTACCGAAATAAGAAGAGTTACACGTAATAACAATATACAGGTATATAAAGTTGGTAATGCCAGCAGGCCCGATGGCGGCGGCAGGGTTGTAAACAATACCGTAAACATTTATCGCCCGCAGATAAGAAAATCGGCTGATGCAAGGCCGGCAAGAGTTGTAAACGCTACCGAATACCGCAATGCCAACCCTAACCAGGGTATAGCCAACCGTGCCGGCGGACAGGCAACCGTGAACCGCAACAACGCCACCCGTTTAGCACAGGTAGCTAAAGGCAATGATACCAAGTTTGTAAAAGTTAATAACAGCCGCCCAGCAACAGCACCGGGGCAGCAACCAAATAACAGCCGCCCTGCAACCACTCCAGGGCAGCAACCAAACAGGCCCGCACAAACAGGTAATCGCCCCGGGCAGCCCGCTACCAAACCAGCCGATCAGCAAAATTCCCGCCCCGGTCAGCCGGCAACAAGGCCCGCCGATCAGCAAAACAGGCAACAGGTAACAGACCAAGCCAAACAACAGCACGACCAACAGCAAAACCAGGCCAGGCAACAGCAAGCTACACAACAACGCCAGCAACAGGATGCTCAAAAGCAACAAACCCAGCAGCGTCAGCAACAGCAAGCTACACAACAACGTCAACAGCAGCAGGCTCAACAGCAACAAACTCAGCAGCGTCAGCAGCAGCAAGCTACACAACAACGTCAACAGCAGCAGGCTCAACAGCAACAAACTCAGCAGCGTCAGCAGCAGGCTACACAACAACGTCAACAGCAAGCACAACGCCAGCAACAGGCGCAACAGCAGCAGCAGGCTCAACAGCAACAACAAGCGCAAAGGCAACAGCAACAACAGGCGCAGCAAGCACAGCGCCAGCAACAACAGCAACAACAGCAACAGGCTCAACAGCAACAACAAGCCCAAAAGCAACAGCAGCAGCAGGCTCAGCAACAACAGCAAGCTCAAAGACAGCAACAGGCTCAACAGCAACAGCAACAACAAGCGCAAAGGCAACAGCAGCAGCAAGCACAGCGCCAACAACAACAGCAGGCCCAGCGCCAACGTCAGCAGCAACAAGAGCAACAACAGAAAGAGCGCGATGCTAAGCCCGCTAATTAGAAGCTAATTTAATTTTATATACCTCATAGCACATATAAGTAATTGATTTATATGTGCTATTTTTATTTGCCCCTATATACCTGCTTTAATAATTATGAAACACCTGCGTAAACTACACTTTATCATTTTCACCATTGCATGCGTCCTTTTTTACCCGGCAAAAGGTTGGGCACAGGAAGCAAAATCATCAACCCAGATCAAGTTTATTGAAAACTCATGGGGCGAGGCTTTAAAGCAGGCCGCGGCCAAAAACAAATACATTTTTGTAGATGCTTACGCAAGCTGGTGCGGCCCCTGCAAAATGCTTAAAGCCACTACCTTTAAAAATAACAAGGTTGCCGAATTTTATAACGCCAACTTTATAAATGTAGCCATAGACATGGAAAAAGGTGACGGGCCAAAACTTGCAGCACAATGGGGGTTGCAGGCCTATCCAACCCTCATTATTTTTAATTCAAACGGGAAGCCCGTTTACGGCACCGTAGGTTTTATTAAACCCAACGACCTTATAAAATTTGGCGTACAAGGGCTTAATAAATAAAGGGGTACAAAAATAGCCAGACAGCTTATCTCTGCCCGGCTATATATAAACCCTAATTAATCAAAAAGCTTGTTAGGCTACAATAAAAGTACCTACCAATAATTTAAGCACCTGATCCATTGTTAATATTTCATCAAATGCAGCTGTAGCTATAGCAACAGATGTTGTACTGCCACTTGCACTTTTTAATGTGGTAACATCAACACCACCCTGAACGGTGTTTTGTTCCCCGTCATAATTGCCATCAACCAAAGCAACTCCGGTATCATTACCCTTTGCTGTTGTGCTGATGATCCATGGGGTTAAACCAACCAGCTGGCGGGTTGCAGACGCATGACGCGCCTCAACAGCGTGAATTGATAATGCGGCTGTTAAAACGGTTTGATACAAAGCCGGAGTTACCGACGATTTATTAGCTAAAATATTGGCAGCCTGCCCCTTGTATGCTCTAACACCTGTATCCTCAAAGGCAACAGCAACTTTCTGGAATGTACCTAAGTCGTTATAAAGCGTATTACCTAATGGCCCGGTACCAGTGCCGCCGCCAGCCGAGAAATCAAATGTCGGGCTTGTTACAGGTGTAGCTCCCAGGCTTTTTATAACAGCTATTAAAAATTCAATGTGCTTGGCTTCGTCATCGGCAATTGTTTGATAATATGGATGTATCGAAGCAGGAATAAATCCTGATTTATCAACGGCATTAGCGTAAAACTTACCTTCAAGAAACTCCAAAGTAAGTGCGTAGTTCAATATTTCAACAACAGTTGGCGGAGTGGTTGCACCATAAGCTTTTTTAAGCATGGTACCCAAGGCAAAAGGTGCTGCTGCTAAGGCTACTTTTGAGCCAAAGCTGGTTATATTTTTGATGGCGGCACGGCGCGGATTTAACCTATCACCCAATTCCGGATCAAATTTTTCTATTTCTTCTAAGATATTAAATAAATTCATGGCGTTTTTGGGTTTAAGCTGCTACGTAACTGTAATTTGATGCACTCACTTTAGTTTTCAGATATGTATTGGCAATTTTCAATACATCGGCTATCGAAGCTGAATTATTCAGCGCGTTAGCATCAACCTGGTCGCTGGCTGCAAAAGAGCCTGGCGTAATTAAATTGCTTATCAGAGCCGCGTGCCTTGCCTCAACAGAAACAATTTGCCCCGCAATGGTTAAATAAGCAGCGCCGCCAATTAAATAACCTGCGCCATCATAAGCAGTTACACCTGTATCTTCAAATGCTTTTGCAGCACCAAGCGTTGCAGCTCTGCTGGTAAAATCAATTTTGCTAAAATCAACAGTTAAAGCAGGAATAGCATTAGCGCCCAATGCTGCCTTAAAAAACTCGCGGTGTAAAATTTCGTGATCGCGAATGGCTGTTAATAATGCCAGTTCATTTGCTGGAATGCCAGAATAAGGTGTTAGTATTACTTGTGTGTAAAAAGCGGCTTCCAGTTGCTCTAAAGCATAGGCGTAGTTAAGGATGGCCAAATCTCCAGTGGCACCAATGTCAATGCCTTTATTTGAAGTAACAATTGGATGATCTTTGGTGCAAGATGCGGTGGCCAATAAGCCGGCCCCGGCAATCCCCACACCTGCATAGCGCAGGAACGACCTCCGGGCCATATTTGCTCCTGATATACTTTCTTGTGATTCTGTTTTCATAAAAGTAAATTTTTTAAATGATTCAATTAGTTTCGTTTGTAAGTGGACATACGCTGATAAAAACCCATCGGATTGTAAAATGTTGATAATTAATCTACTCTGAAATAGAGTAAATTTCTAATTAGTTAAATTTTATTCGAAAAACATTAAGATTAGAAAAAAATTGAAGCATTTTGCAGGAGGACTATTGCCAATAGCTACCGCGTTTGGTACGCGAAATTTTATCAATAAAAAAGGCCGTAAAAACTCTCGCAGTTTTTACGACCCTACATCTACCTATGAAAAACAACCCTTTGAGAAGGGTATCAACACAGATTCAAATGCAATGCCAAATATTAAACAGGAGTTAAAATGGGCAAAAACGAGCTTTTTATATAGAGGTAGAAATATACTGTAGAAATACTTCTACGCAACATGGGGATATCTTGCACAAACTACTCATTTATAGCGCCGTACCACAAACTTTATTACCTGTAACCAGAATAGACAAATTTGTTAACATAAATGAGTTTGACAGAAACTATCCACCGCAAACATTGTTAATGATTTTATGGACCACAATGTGTATTTATTGGCAACCGACCCTAAAAATCCTTGCCGGGACATCATTCATTCGAGAGATACCCGATTGAAGGTAAGGGTATTTTGTGTTGATGAAGAGCAGTTTAGTCCGGATAATAATGAGATCCAACTGTATGGCTATGCCAATAGTAAGCTATATGCCTTTGAAACCATTAATATTGCAGCCGATGACGCGCTTGACCTGGTAAGCGCCATACAATGGTACGCCGAATACATTGAATATCCTGAGATGGAAATACTCCCCGAAGACCCCCGACCCGGAGAAAACATAGCGATGTAGCAGGTTTTCTTCCCATATTTACACCTCCATAAAATTATAATTCGCTAATAAATAAGCTCTTAAAATTTATTTGAAATTTATTTTTGAAGAATACATCATAGTTTCTATATTTGCAGACCCAAACGCAAGGGGTTATGATCGAAAGAAAATAACAAAGCGAAAAAAGGGAGTTTAGCTCAGCTGGTTCAGAGCATCTGCCTTACAAGCAGAGGGTCACTGGTTCGAACCCAGTAACTCCCACTTAATAAAAGCCTCTTAGAGATAATCTAAGAGGTTTTTTTGTGGATTATTGCGTGGAGTGGGTTAAACTCAAGTCCCATCTATCGACTGTTTGTTAGCGTAATGTTTGCACACTGTTTGCACAAACATGGTAGCCATAATCAAAATCACATGGTTACTTACAAAGTCCTACTTGATACTAGGCGGGCAAAATCAGATGGCACCTACTCGGTGCAAATTAGAATCACTTACAATCGTAAAAGCAGTACCCTTAACACAGGGGTATTTGTCAAAGAGACATTCTGGGATGATGCCCAAGCAAAGGTAGCGAACACACACCCTAATGCTCCTTTGCTCAATAAGCGAACAACTGAGTTTTATTTGAAAGTACAGAAGGCTGTACTGGAACTGGAGGGCGAAGATAACTTTGAGTTTGACGCGCTTAAGGAGAGGCTAAGCGATAACTATATCACTCCTAAAACAAAACGCAACAGGGAGTTTAAGGAGTTCGCAGATCAACTTATAGCCGGAATGTACGCAGCAAACGAAACGGGTAACGCTACCGTTTACCAAACGGCGACTAACAGGTTAATGGCGTTTGCGAATAACCCAAAGGTTAGGTTTGTAGATATAAATTACACATTCCTAGAAAGCTTTAAGCGGCACCTTACCAAACAGGGTATCAAACCAAACTCAGTTAGCAATTACTTCAGAACTTTAAGGGCAATTTACAATAAGGCTATCAAGGCTAAGTTAGTTGACCGATCACACTACCCTTTCTTAGATGTCACCGTTAAAACTGAGAAGACTGCTAAACGTGCAATTACGTTGGAGGACTTAAGGCGGATACTTTATGAACCTTATAAACTCAAGTCTCAGGAATGGCATGCTCGAAGTTATTTCTTATTAAGCTTTGCCTTACGTGGCGCTTCCTTTACTGACCTTGCTTACTTAAAGCCAAGCAACATCGACAAACATATGTTAGCTTATAAGAGGCGTAAGACGGGTACAGAATTAAAGATTAAGGTCATCCCAGAAGTAACCAAGCTACTATCGTATTACGCCAGCAGCAATTCTAAGTATCTGCTTCCTATCTTACCTTACGATATAATTGAAGGTAGTAGGGAGGCAAAGAAGCTTATTGCACAGTGGATTAAAACCACTAATAAATATCTTGATAGGATCGGGATTAAACTTGGTATAGATGATGAGATTACCACTTATGTATCGCGACATACTTGGGCAACGTCGGCAAAAAAACTTGGGTTCTCCAACGAATTAATTGCTGAATGTTTAGGCCATGAGTATGGGAATAAGATTACTAACATCTACCTCGATACATTTGACCAAAGCATCATCGATAAGGTTAACTCGGTTGTACTGCTAAATCTAAAGTCATGTCAGCGGGAAGATAAACATCTACACAGGTATGGATTAAACTCTATGTTTAACGACCCATCGTTCAAAGGACAAAAGCTTAAATTACAACCAGAAGCAGTTCTATAATTACAAAGTGAGAATTTGATTAGCAGGGCATGCAAGTGTCCTGCTTTTTTTATAATATAGTGGCATGAGTTATCGTTTCCAGCTAACCCCTGATATAATCCTTCTAAAAACCTGTGGCTACTTATCGGATTCCCATCTGAAAGCGGTGACTTTGGAATTAAAAACCCAGGAGTTCCTGATTGTAGAGATCGAAGCTGTCAGCACAGAAGAGCATCGCTTAAGGATAGAAAAGGAGTTTGATTTACTTATCGGCAAATATGAACTAGTAAATTATCGTGACACGCTACTGTATGTATGCTTACTTGAAGGTAACTACGCAGATGGTCGATATCAAACGGTATATAGGACTTATACCAGAAGACTGCGGGATAAGCAACTCGCACAACTCTTGCAGCTTTATAACCCTGCTAATAAGTGGATATTCCGGGGAAGTTGACCATGAGATTCACTGGCAAAGAGAGCAGTGATTTAGCTGGCGGACGAGTTCAGCAAATGGTGTAAAAGCGTTTT
>NZ_JACHCR010000010.1:19960-234778 GCF_014205845.1 Mucilaginibacter cryoferens | reverse complement strand
AATACACCTTTAAAATACAAAAAAAGGAGCAGAAAAACTTAATTCTCCTACTCCTTTTTTAACAGCCTTTTCTAAAAGACTTTTTCAGTGCCCTCTCTTTGATGATATCCCATTTTTTGCATTTAACGCCTTCGTCATCATAACCCACAGCACCTAATGAACCGGCCTGGGTTTTATCGGCCACAATATTTACCGCATTGCTGCCAAAGTTGAACTTGCCAGATTTCCATTTATCCAACGTAAGGAAGCTTGTACCTGCGTAGTTGGCTTCGTAACCCAACACACGATCGAGCTCTGTTGGATGCCCAACAGATTCGTGAATGGTTAACCATAAATGCGATGGATCGAGCACCAGATCGTACTTACCCGGCTCTACCGATTTCGCTTTAAGCTTATCGCCCGCCTGCTGGGTGGCAAACTTCATGTCTTCTATCATATCATAGCGCTTTTTGTAGCGGGTAGTTACACCCAATACTTTTTCGCTATCTAAAGGATCAAGGTACTCGTAACCCATACCCACCGGCGAACTCAATGATCTGCGGGTTTCAAATGAACCTGCTGTTGGATCAATTTTAGTAACCGTAAAACTTGGATATAAACGATGTACATCCTGATCGATATAAGAGCCATCTGTAGATGCAAAGTATTTTTGTTCGTTAACGGCAAACATTACCGAGTTAACAAAGTTGGCTCCGCCAGCCATGGCTACACCGTTGGCATTTAGCAACAGATCAACCTTTTCTTTTATAGGCACTTCGAAAGCATTTTTGGTGAGTGGAGTTTTCCAGCTTACTTCCCCGTAACCTTTTTGTGGGGCAAGCTCAACGGGCGCACCACCAATTTTGGCGTTGGCCTTAGCAACAGCTACAGCCCTCAAAGCAGTTTTAACCATCCCTTCTTTAGTTACATCGTTGGTAGCGGCAAATCCCCAGCAACCATTGGCAATAACGCGGATGCCAATACCGTATGATTCTGTATTGGCTACGTTAAGAACCTTGTTTTCGCGGGTTACCACAAACTGATTCAGGTATCGGCCAATCCTCACATCTGCATAACTTGCACCGTTTGATTTGGCGGTGTTTAAAGCCACATCGGCCAGCTCTTTTTTGATCTTTACATCAACGCCTTCCAGCGCCTGCATCGGATCAATTGTTTTACCGAGAGCATTTACACCGGGTAGCATCAACGCGCCGGCCCCCATGCCCGTTAAATAAATAAAGTCACGTCTTCTCAAAGTATATTTCCTCCTTTTAAGTACTTATTTGCAGCTACCGAAACCTGGCCTCTAACCATAAAAAAGCGCACGCCATCAATAGCAAAACATAAAAATAAATTTTACGCACAGTAATCGTTGCTTTTTCTTGTATCTGTTTCGTTACATTGCTATTAATCGCGTGTTGAATAACATAAGCTTTGGTATCTGCCTGTTTTTTTAATGCCCTAATACTTCTCCAGTCGGCATTATTATAAACATAGAACCATTTTAACATACCATTAGCCTGCTTAACAGATTGCCAACCCGCAGAGGTAGGCCAATACTTAACCAGCCACTCAAACGGAATAAAAGCGTTTTGTTTTGGGCCGATAGTACCGCCCTCAATTTGTATATCCGACGGGATTGTCGCGCTTTCTAATAGCAGTTCGACAGGATTAGAAAGCGTTGGTATAGCCGATTTTACGGTCCAGTTTTCGGAAGTAGGTAATTTTCGGGTTACTTTACTGATCAGTAACGACCATAAACCAGCATAATCTGTTTTGTTGCCGCCGAGCACCCAGCTAAATGTACTATTCAACGGTGTAAATACAAGTTTGCCGGCACCAGCCAGCGTACTGGCGGCTAAAATATGCCCTTGTTTGTCACTTACCAATGATTGTATATTATTTTGATTGTTGATATAAACAATCCCAGCATTCAATTTGGCAGAGAGGGCCATTTTGCCCTGTAATATCAATGATACCGGTGCCGGATCTTTAACAGCCAATCGATCCGACGAAAAGTTCCGTTGCATCCAGTAATCTGATTTTAAGGCACTATCGGCCCGAACAATCACACCAAGGCCTTTTTGATTTACGTCCTGTTGCAATGCAGCAGCTTCTGCGCTATTTAATGTTTTTAACACCGATAAGTCGCCAATTAAAACATCAAATTTATTGAAAACTGCAGCCGAAAGATGATCAAGCGGAAATTGCTCTATATTAATAAACTCTTTATTGAATTTATCTTTGCTGATAGCCGAGCGGACAACCACAGCGTAACCATTTTCCGATAACCAGTTTTTCAAAAAACGGCTCTCAAAATCGGGGGATGAGGTTAGCATGAGTACTTTTAATGGCTTTGCATGTTCAATTTGTACAGGGATGCTTTCCTTTTCAAGGGTATCCCCGCCCGCCAATACCAGTAAACTATAAATGTTTCTCCCCGAATTTTTAGGTACAGTATTCAAATTGAAAGGAGCTGTTTTACCGGCTTCTATAATTGTCGAATCCAAACCAGTACTTAAGCCGTTTAATACCAGCTTTATTTTTTTAGCCAATGTATTTTGATAAATACCCTGGATATTTAAATCCTCGCCTGTTTTCAATTGCTTATTCCAGCTTATAGCGGTTATTCCTTGCTTAACTGGTATCGGATGAAATGCCAAAGGCAAACCACCAAATTGCTGTAGTTCTGTTTTGTTTAACCCATTACCTAAAATTCGTACCTGCGTAATTGTAGAATCAGATCTGAGATCGCCGAGGTCAAATATTTGGATAGCTTTTGGAATGTCTTTTTTTATCTTTCCATCTAAAGTAAATAGTTTTTCAGTTTTGTATTGGATCAGGCTGTCTTTACTAAAACCATCTGTTAATAGAAGCGCTTCGTTTTTGTCCTGTTTATTAACGTCGATCTGATAACTTAACGGAATGACAATGCAAGCCAATGCAGCTACAGCTATAATACTTGCAACTATGCGTGGCAACAAGCGGGATTTATTTAGCCTAACAACCTCCTTCCAAACTGCAAATACAGCAAGCAGAATACAAATGACGATTACTATCGGGTTCCAGTTCATTTGTATTTATCGGTTTAAACGGTTGAGATTTTTATAATATTCTGCCGATAAACCCATGTCGGCGGAGCTTTCCGTAGCGACTGGTGTTCTAGCAGCGGGTGCTATGGTTTTCTGGATCGCTTTTTCAACCAGCGATATATCATTTAATTTAACGTCCCCCTGCTTCGATAAAATTCTGCGCATGGCACTTAAAGCCGATAAATAGACACCAGGTTGAGCTGATGCCTTTAAACTGAGTTGCTGATTGGCTAAAGCAAGTACATGTTCATCGGTGCCGGTTATTTGGAAGGTAACCTTTAATTGCGCTAATACTTGTATAGCTTTTTTCAGATTTTCATATTGATCAGTACCCGGTTTAATATCCGATTTGCTTACCGGTTGGTTAATCTTAGAAAGATCGCCACTCAAACGCTTCTCTAATTTTAAAGCAGGTGGATTATAAGAAGTTTTTGCCACATACATCCTCGACTTCTGCTGCAGATCTTTCAATAACCGCAAAGCTTTATATTCAAACGGCAACGCGTCCTGTGGTTTGTAAAGCCTCAATTGCAATTCGGCTTTCCACATTTCTGTAAGTGTAGCTTTTAATTGTTTCTTTAATTCGGGATCAAAAAACTGGGCATCCTCGGCGTTATCGTGTTTATCGGTGTATTTATCCAATATTACAGCTGCATTACCGTAGTTTTTAATATCGCCAACCGGATCATCCTTAACATCAGCCGGGTTAATGTCTGATTCTGATTCTTCGCCTAAAAACTTGCCATAACGCAAACGCAGCAATTTTTGATCGATACCAAGATCGTTGCTACGGTCATTAAACTTCGCGGTGGTAATGCTATCCCTATCTTTTAATAGTTTTTCGGTATCGAGAATGATCTGCCGTTCGCTTCTGAAAAACTCAGGCTTTTGGTTCACACCACTCAGCATGCCATCCATACTCAATAATTGGGCGGTATCTTGTATAGATACGGTATAAACATCCGTTCTGCTTTGCTGCTGGTGCGTATCGGTAGCCTGGATATAAAAATAGAGTTCATCACCTGGCTCCATATTCAAGGCGGGCAAACTGACCAGTTTTTGCAGGTTATATTGAGGCTGATGACTGTTGAACGATGCACCAAAATCGAGTTTGTACTCTTTAAACTTTACAGCTTCACCACTCCCTTTGGCAACAGTTGCAAAAATAAGCGCGTCGCTAACTCCATAATCATCATTGATAGCTGCATCTATATTTACCCTTTGCGCCTCTCCGGCGTCTATATAAGTATATTGTTTTGGTGATTTGATACGGATAACCGGCGGCTGATCTGGTACTATTTGTAACTGGTACAGATCGGATAGCTTACCATCAACACTTACCTGGTAAAACCCTGGTTTATTAATTGTTCTTGCAATTTGCCATTGGGTTTTATCCGTATTGATGTACTTTAAATCAATATTTTCCTTGTCGTTAAACAACAACGTCACCTTTTTAACAGGTATATTGGTTGATATTTTCCAGGTTACCGTTGCGCCGTCCTCTATATTTAAAGTAAACCTATCCTGGTTGCGCTGGGGTTTGCCGGTATACAACGGCGGATTGATCACAATATCAACGGCCGAGATTTGTGGCAGAATTTTTTCGGAGATAACATTCTTTTCTATCGATAAACTTCTTTCGGCTTTGACTACGTTTAAACTCACCAATCTACCTGATAACCAAACCAAAACAGATGCAAAAAGCAGCAACGCCAAAGCAAGCTTTATTCGCTTTAAAAAAGAATTGTGCCATTGAGGTACCTCCTGCAAACGGGCCTGTACCTTTTGCAATTGTAATGTTTCGAGCAAGTTTAATTGTGCTTCGTTTTTTAATACCAACGCGCTGCTTTCTTCCAGTTCGGGATATTGCTGATTAAGGAAATTGGCGATAGATAGTTCGCTCGTTTTCCACCACTTATGAACAAATAGCATCGCCATTAAGCTCAACATAAATACAGGTAGTATCCAGAGTATGGATATATGCAAAATATAAACCAATAGGGCCATTAAAGCCAACGAAATGGCGGCAGCAAAAAGCACATCGGCAAGCAATTGGTAAGTAACGTACCAATTGCGTATCGAGCTTATTTTATTTATCCCTGCCTGGTTAGCCATGCTTTATTACCAATTTATTTTTATGAGCCAACCATCTTTCAATAAAAAATGCCATAGCTAATGTAATCCAGAAATAATGAGATAGATCGATTTGTTCTACTGGTTTATCATCAGCAGTATTTTTTGCCGGTGAAATTGTATCAGGCATTAATTGTTGATGAGATATTTCAGTCAGGTCATGCTCTTTTATCAATTCATTATCAGTGTTATATAGTATTAACTTCAATAGCAACTTTGGAAAACTATTGCTCCAAACCAAATCATTCCACGCTGGATTAAAGCGGGAATAAAAGTAATATTGCGTTGTTTGCTGATTCAGTTCTTTGCTTAAGACTGGGTTACCGTATCCATCAATCCAAACGGGTTGGGAGTTTGTTAACGGTTCTTTTTTTATCAATTTATAGAGCGATGCTTCTACCTCCAGATCACTTAGTGAAAAAACACCATTGGTTTTTATCGACGAAGATGTATTGATCTCTTCACCCGGCGCATAATTTAAAAGGTGGCTGGTTTTTTTCAGGTTATTTGCATCAATTGGCTTGTCTGACAACCAAAATAACCAATCCTGGCCCGTAAGTATCTGGCTTTCATTACCATATTGTTTAATGACTATTTTATGCCCGGTAAAGTTACCTGCGGCCGTTAAGGCAGCTTTCAGATAAGCGGCATCGGTGGCATATTTATCGGTATAAATAGCTATTTTAAAAGTATTGGTATCGATAGAAATTACCTTTCCCGGAGTATTCTTTAAGCTGATAAGCGGCTTGCCGCCATTAACATCCACTATAAAAGGCGATTTAGGATCTCCCTCGGATTGGATGATATAGTTTGTAAAATAAGTTCCAGATGACTTACTATTTCCTTCGGTAACTTTAATAGAATTGTTGTTGGTGAACCATGCACTTTCAATCCAGGTACTCATCGAATCGGCAGGCGTATAAGTTTGCCAATGGAGGTTGAGGGATACCGACGGCCGGGTACCTGAAAAGTATTTTTTTTGATTTGGGGTGATCAAATAAACAGGGATGCCTGCGGGTAGTTTTTCGTCTAGTTTCTCCACTAGGGTCCAATAGTTTTTAACTTTAGGTTTATCTTTTAACAAACTATCATCCAGCGCTTTATTTAGTTCAAATTTCTGAAACTTTTCATCAAAAAAATGAAACTCATAGCCACTTTTAGCTAAAGAATCGATAACAAATTTTAACTTTTTATAACTTTCTTTTAAGTTTTCTTTTGGGATAAGCACCCACCCTTCTGCCCGTACCGGGGCCTGGTAGCGTTGCCAAAAAGGTACGGCCAGCAAAAGTGCAAGCGTCAGTAAAAACAGGCATCTTACAACAAACAACAGGATATCGTTCAGTTTAAAACTCCGGCTACTCTTTTGTGCCGCCGCTGTTATCAATGCTATGCTCCCAACTTTTAGAGTTTTACCCGGTTTTATATTCCATAGGTGTATCACTACCGGGATGCTTATCGCGGCAATGGCAAACAACCATATGGGATTTAAAAACTGCATTCCTTATTTTAATTATTGAATTAATGAGTTATTGAATTATTGATTTGAAGAATAATTCAATAAAACAGCACGTTAAAATTTGCTTTTATTTCGTTGAGTTAAAAAATCGCGCAGGGCTTCGTCTAAAGGTTGCGAGGTGTTGAGCATCCGGTAATAAACGTGTTTGCCCAAAAGCTGCATTCTTATCGTCTCTATATGATTTTTTAATTTCTCTTTGTATTCGGCAGTTTGTTGAGTATTGATTTCGACGGTGTCCCCGGTTTCCAGATCTTCCAGCGTGGCGTATCCCCCGAAATCAAAATCAAGTTCATTTTTTCCCATCAGATGGAACACCACTATCTCGTGTTTTAATGCAGACAGCGAATCTAATAATTTACTGATCTCTCCTTCTGATTGATACATATCAGTAATAAACACCAACAGTTCTTTTCGGCCACCACCCGCAAATAGTTCTTTATAGTGAAGCGGTTGGGTAAATTTACCGTTTGGCTTTACCTGTTGCAGGTGGTAAAATAACCGCTGCAAATGTTGCGGGTCTGGCTTTGAGGCCAATGAAAACAATCCGCCATCCTCAAAAACATACAAGCCTACAGAGTCGCCTTGTAAATTGGATAGCCAGGCTAACGATGCAGCCAGGAAGCGGGCATAATCTATTTTCTTAACCCCATTATCATCGTGATCCATAGATGCACTGGCATCAACCAAAAACTTTACCGAAATACTGGTTTCCACTTCCGATTCTCGGATGTAATACCTGTCGCTCCGGGCAAACATCCGCCAGTCCAACCAGCGCAGATCGTCGCCAGGTTGGTAACTGCGGTATTGGCTAAACTCCAGGCCCGGCCCTTTAACTTTGCTCTTGTTAAAACCATTCATAAAGCCATCAATAACCGTTTTCGCCAGCAGTGGCAAATCCTTAATGGTCATTAGTACTTTAGGATCAAGCATAGGCCCCCTCTAAATCTCCCCCTGAAGGGGGAGACTTTTGATTTTAAAGTTGATATATTATTGAAATATGTTTCATGAATTTTACCGTTACCCCCAATTTTAACCGAAGTTATTTTTAAAGTCTCCCCCTTCAGGAGGAGATTTAGAGGGGGCTTTGCCTTTGTATAGCCTTTATCAACTCCGCCGTCACTTTATCCGATGTAATATCTTCTGTCTCGGCTTTAAAGTTCATCAATATACGATGCCTTAACACGGCCGGGGCCATAGCATGAATATCTTCCATCAACACAGCGTAGCGTCCTTTTAGCAACGCCCGTGCTTTGGCGGTTAATATCAGGGCTTGCCCTGCCCTTGGGCCGGCACCCCAGCGTACCCATTCTTTAACGTAGCTTACGGTGGTGGTATCCGGGCGAGTGGCGCGAATTACGTGGCTTACGTATTTCACCAGGTCTTCGCTTATTGTTACCTGCCTTACCAGGGTCTGGGCCTGTATAATTTCCTCAGCGGTAATTACGGCCTTAACATCGGCTTTCTTGGTACCTGTTGTACGGTTCAATACTTCAAACTCTTCCTGCTCTGTTGGGTATCCTATTTTTATGAGCAACAAAAAGCGGTCTAATTGGGCTTCTGGTAATGGGTAAGTACCGGCTTGCTCAATAGGATTTTGTGTGGCAAGTATAAAAAAAGGTTTATCTAATGGATAGGTTTGCCCGCCGTAGGTTACCTCAAACTCCTGCATGGCTTCCAACAAAGCCGCCTGGGTTTTGGGTGGTGTACGGTTAATTTCATCTGCCAAAATAATATTGGCAAACAGAGGGCCTTTGTTAAATTTAAAGAAACGCTTACCGGTAGCATGGTCTTCTTCCAATATCTCGGTGCCGATGATATCGGTGGGCATTAAATCGGGCGTAAACTGAATACGCCTGAACGCCAGATGCAGCGCCTGCGACATGGTTTTTACAATAAGCGTTTTTGCCAGGCCAGGTACGCCTTCCAGCAAACAATGGCCGCCCGCTAAAAACGCCACCAGCAGTTCATCCAATATGGCATCCTGCCCTACAATTACCTTTTGAATCTCGCTTTTTAAAGCTGGCAGTTTGGCAAGCAGGGCTTTTATATTATTTTCGGTCAGTTCCAACTTAATACGTTTTAATGTACTGCCACAATATATTACCCTTTTGATTAATAATCATTATTTTTTTATCAAAAATTAAATAAAGTATCCAAAACTTTACAAGCTATGCAAACAAAAGTGGCATCAGCATAAAATATTGTACTACTTTTAAGGTTTTAAATAACGATGGCTTTCAGCGGAAAATTTACGTTTACCAGGTTAAGTTACCACTCCGGCGATTGGGATACCGATCAGCGCATGCCATCAAATTTGCTCAACTCCCTGCTGGAATATACCACTATACCAATAGATCAGCAGGAAAAAGTAATTCCGCTAAGCAGCGATGATATTTTTTTGTACCCATTTTGCTATCTGAGCGGTCATAAATTGGTTCAGTTTGATATTAAAGAACGTACTAACTTCAAAAAATACGTGGAGAACGGCGGTTTTATTTTTGTTGACGACTGTAATCACGACATTGATGGCCTGTTTGCCAAATCATTCGAGGCCCAAATGACTGCTTTATTTGGCCCCTCGGCACTAAAGAAGATCCCCAATAACCACAAGATATACCACTCCTTTTTCTCTTTCGATAAAGGCCCTCCTACAACCAGTTTTGAGTTAAATGGCTGGGGCGACGATCTGGTGCATGATTACCTGAAAGCCATTGAGGTTAATGGCCGTATTGCAGTGCTGTACAGCAGTAAAGATTATGGCTGCGAATGGGATTACGATTTTAGAAACAAACGCTTCCTGGCCGAGGATAACACCAAATTTGGGGTAAACATTATCATGTACGCGCTTAATTATTGATGGTATTAATTTGCCTGCAATTACATTTTTAGGTAATTTAACCAAACCTAAACATGTAAGTTAATGATAAACGAGTACTATGTTTTAAAACAGGGCGAAAAAGATGGCCCGTATACCCATACCGTAGTTGTGCTGTTAATTGAAAAAATGATAACCCACGCCGTTGATGGGGAAACAGAAGATAGTAAATATTTATCAATGCTTATAAGCGTACTTGCCTGGATTTTGTATAACGCCATTTTTGAAGCCACAAAATTACAGGGAAGCTTAGGAAAAACCGTTTGTAACATGATTGTAGTGGACGCCAGAGGCCAAAGAATAGATTTTGGTAAAGCCTTATCCCGAAATTTCGCGAAGATATTATCGAGCTTATTATGTGGCGTTGGCTTTTTAACAGTTTTATGGAGCCCTATGCACCAGGCCTGGCATGATCAGCTTGCAAAAACCTATGTGATCAGAAAATCTTAGGGTAACCGTAACAAAACAAAATATCTTTCTCTCTAACACATAAAATTTAAACTTCGCTCATTATATTTAGGACTTAATACTGACTGACCTTGAAAAGAAAAGATTTCCTTTACCTTACAGGAATGGGCATTAGTGCATCCATGCTTAGCAGGATTCCCGTTTTCGGCTCACCCGTTTTACCCGGCCATGATATGAGCCCGGTTGATGTGGCCCTCAAAAAACGAATGGCAGATGTGGTGCTAAATGCAGCCCGCTCTAAAGGCGCCACCTATACAGATGTGCGCATAGGCCGTTATCTTAACCAGTTTGTGGTAACCCGCGAAAACAAGGTTGAAAATATTGTTGATACTCAATCGTACGGTATGGGTATCCGCGTTATTGCCAACGGTTGCTGGGGATTTGCCGCTACAGACAAACTGGATAATGATAGCATAGCCAAAGCCGCCGAGCTTGCGGTAGCTATAGCCAAAGAGAATGCCCGTATCCAAACAGATCCGGTGCAATTGGTTGCCCAAAAGGGGCATGGCGAAGTAAGCTGGAAAACCCCCATTGAGCGCAACGCGTTTGAGGTGCCGATGAAAGAAAAAACCGATCTGCTGCTTTCTGTTAACGATGCAGCCATGAAAGGCGGCGCCAATTACGTAAACTCCATATTGTTTTTGGTGAACGAGCAAAAATACTTTGCCTCTACAGATGGTTCTTATATCGACCAGGATATTCATCGTATATGGCCATTATTTGCCGTTACCAAAATAGATGCCAAAACCGGCAAGTTTGAAACCCGTCAATCCCTGAGCGCACCGCGAGGTATGGGTTATGAGTATATGACACCGCGCGAAAGTGACAAGATCAAAGGTGTTACTACGCTTTACCGAGACCGTTACGATATGGTTGAAGATGCCCGCGCGGCAGCAACCCAGGCAGAGCAAAAGCTAAAAGCAAAATCGGTTGAAGCAGGTAAATACGACCTGGTTTTAGACCCAAGTCACCTTTGGTTAACTATTCACGAATCTGTTGGTCACCCTACCGAGCTTGATAGAGTATTAGGTTACGAGGCCAACTTTGCCGGCACCAGTTTCCTTACGTTAGATAAATGGGAATCTAAAAAGTTCAACTTTGGCAGCAAAAATGTGAACATCGTAGCTGATAAAACACAAGTTGGTTCATTAGGTGCCGTGGGGTATGACGATGAGGGTGTTGAAGCCAAAAAATGGGACATTATTAAAGACGGCATTTTGGTTAACTACCAGGCCATTCGCGACCAGGCACATATCATCGGTTTAACCGAATCGCAAGGCTGCTGCTACTCCCAAAGCTGGCAGGATGTGCAATTTCAGCGTATGGCCAATATCTCGTTACAGCCGGGCAAAGTGCCCATGGGTGTAAACGATATGATCAAAAATGTAGAAAAAGGCATCTATATTATAGGCGACAGCTCATTCTCTATCGATCAGCAGCGTTATAACTTCCAGTTTAGCGGCCAGCTTTATTACGAGATAAAGAACGGTAAAATTGTGGGTATGCTTAACGATGTGGCCTACCAATCAAACACACAGGAGTTTTGGAACTCCTGCGCGGCGGTTTGCGATGCCAACGATTACCGTTTAGGCGGATCGTTTTTTGATGGTAAAGGCCAGCCTATGCAGGCCAGCGCCGTATCTCATGGTTCATCCACAGCATTATTTAAGGGAGTTAACGTAATTAATACAGCAAGAAAAATTTAATATATGGCTATTTTAACAGAAGATGAATGCCGCGCGATATTAAAAAAGGCGCTGGGTTATTCAAAAGCCGACGAATGCGAGATCAATTTTGGCGGATCAGATTCGGGCAATATCAGGTACGCCCGTAATACGGTATCTACCAGTGGTTCATTAAGCCAAACAAGCCTGGTTATTTCATCCGCCTTTGGCAAAAAATTAGGTGTGGTTACCACCAATGAGTACGATGATGCTTCGGTTGAAAAAGCCGTACGGTTATCAGAAGAACTAGCACAACTGGCACCAGAGAATCCGGAGTTTATGTCGTTTTTAGGTCCACAAACATACGCCCCGCGTTCTAAAACATTTGTAGCCGAAACAGCTGCCATAAGCCCTGCCTTACGTACAGATATGGTAGGCAAAAGCCTGGATACGGCTAAAGAGAATAAACTTATTGCGGCAGGCTTTTTACAAAACAGCGCGGGTTTTAGTTCGATGATGAACTCGCACGGGTTATTTGCCTACAATACATCTACAGATGTTAACTTCTCGGTAACACTACGCTCTGAAGATGGTACCGGCTCTGGCTATTCAACCAAAGGATATAATGATGTAAGCAAGCTTGATACTTTAGCGTTTACCAAAATTGCCGCGCAAAAAGCAACTGGCTCTAAAGGTGCAAAAGCTATTGAACCAGGTAAATATACAGTGATATTGGAGCCTGCAGCAGGTATTGTTTTACTCGAACAGCTATACGGCGGCTTGGATGCCCGCAGCGCCGATGAAGGCCGCAGCTTTTTAAGTAAAGCAGGCGGTAAAACCAAACTTGGAGAAAAAATGGTTGACGAAAGGGTGAATATTTATTCTGATCCTTCGCATCCCGATTTGCCAACCAGCAGCTGGTCTGGTGATGGACAACCCCAAATAAAAAGAAGCTGGATAGAAAAAGGAGTGATAAAAAACTTTAACTATTCCAGATATTGGGCTCAAAAGCAAGGCGTTAAACCAATACCGAGTCCTGATAGTATTATTATGGATGGTGGTAACGCCACGTTAGAAGAGTTGATAAAAGGTACCGAAAAAGGCATATTGGTTACCCGCCTGTGGTACATCCGCCCGGTTGATCCGCAAACGTTGCTGTTTACCGGCCTTACCCGCGATGGTACTTTTTATATTGAGAACGGCCAGATCAAATTCCCGATCAAAAATTTGCGATTTAACGAAAGCCCGGTTATTATGCTTAATAACCTGGATGCTTTGGGTAAATCTGAGCGTACAGTAAGTGGTGAATCCGGTCAAAACGCATTGATCCCTCCTATGCGGATTCGTGATTTTACATTTACATCACTATCAGACGCGGTATAGATAACCTACTGATAGATAACAACAAAGCCCGAATCTGTTAAAGTTCGGGCTTTGTTGTTTGAGCGTCTTTTATATAGGTAAACATGGGATTTAAGCCCGATGAGACAATTGGCCCTGTATACTGGGAACGACTCACCCGCCAGTCCCGAGTTTGTTGGCGCGGACCCCTCTCTTCGCCCCACCTACGTTGGGACGGAAAGAGGGGTTTGAAAAGTTTCTTTTGTTCATTTTTTTTATATGCTTTATTCAACTCCCCTCTATGCGCGAAGCGGAGAGAGGGGTGACGCCCGTTAGCTAACGGGTCGTCGAGGTGAGTCTTAACCTTGGTTAGTTTACATCGTTTCCCTTGCTAATTTCCCCCCTGTATTATAAACGCTACCAGAACCTTACATAAATTGCAGACAGGAATAACAGTATCACCGCGATAAGTACGATGGATGATGATTTTAATTTAAACATCCCTTTATCAACCTCAATAGATTTTGCGTTAACCGCAGGGCCTAATAAGCTTACCAAAACCATCACCAAAAAAGTAATCAGGAACGACCAGCCCAGGCAGATAAAAAATGGAATTTCGTAAACCCCTGATGTATTTGTAAATGCCGAATACAACCAGGTTTCGGGACCGAAAGCCCTCACCGCAAACTGGTTAAAAAATACGGAGGCTGCAAAGCCGGTAAGGATACCCACAATAGCGGCCTCTCCTGTTGTGCGTTTCCAAAACATCCCTAAAAGAAAAGTAGCCAATACACCCGGACTCACAAAGCTGCTGTATTTTTGCACAAAGGTGTAGCCACCTTCGCCACTGATGCCCAGCATATCGTTCCACGTAAAGGCTACAGCAATTACTAAACTGCACACTATGGCTATGCGGCCTACCCAAACCATATTACGTTCGGTAGCTTTGGTGCTCATGTAATTTTTGTAAACATCGAGCGTAAAAATGGTGGAGATGCTATTTACTTTACCGGCTATGGATGCAACAATGGCAGCCGTTAAAACTGCCAGTGATAAGCCTTTTAATCCCGAAGGGAGAAATGATAATATTGCTGAATAAGCGCCGTCTTTTTTACCACCAACAAGCATTGGCAAGTCGCCGTGTTTGTATAGTACAAAAGCTACAATACCGGGTAACATTACAATAACAGGCATCAGTATCTTTAGCAAGCTTGCAAACAGTATACCGGTACGGGCAGTGTGTAAATTGGCCCCTAAGGCGCGTTGGGTAATGTATTGATTACAGCCCCAGTAGTTAAGATTGCTGATCCACTGACCGCCGGCGTACATGGCAAAGCCAGGTAAAATGAGATACTTACTTACCGTTTCTATAGATGAGCCGTGCGCCGGTTTTTTAAAGATGAGGTGAAAGTGATCGGGCGAATCTTTCAGGATCAGCTTTAAACCAGTAAAGGCGTTTTGACCAAAACCAAACTTATCGCTCACAATAGTTAGGGACAAATAGGTAATTGCAAGGCCACCTATAATAAGCACAGCTACCTGTACAACATCGGTATAACCAACCACCTGCATGCCGCCAAGGGCGATGATAACCCCAAATATGGCCAGGCCTATCATGATCTCGTGCAGATATCCGCCGCCCAATAAGCCATTGATTGCCAATGCACCTAAATATAAAATGGCTGTAAGATTAATAAATATGTATAAGGCAAGCCAAAATACCGACATCACCAATGCTACACCGCTATTATACCTGTTCTTGAGAAATTGCGGCATGGTGTAAATTTTATTTTTGATATACACCGGCATAAAAAACACCGCCACTATAATAAGGGTTGCAGCGCCCAGCCATTCATAAACAGCCACGGCTATACCTGCAAAAAAACCATCGCCGCTCATGCCTATAAATTGTTCGGCCGAGATATTGGATGCTATAATGGATGCGCCTATTGCCCACCACGTAAGCGAACCTTCGGCCAGGAAAAAGCTATGCGAGCTGGAATTGGTTTCGGCCTTTTTACGGCGATAAACCATATAACCGTAAACGGATACCAAAATAAAATAAGTAAAAAATACGATAAGATCGCCTACAGAAATATAGTTAAGCATGTTTGTTTTTGCAATGGGAATTAGGTTATACCCCGGTTCAATTTTCAAATCTATAAAATAAAACGGATTGCCAATGGTTTTAAGCAATATCAAATGTCAATAGTACAGCTTTATGCACGCGCATAAATATGATGCGTTTGCACCACCGCTTTTATGTTTCGGTTGCCTTATCCATAAGTTTATAATCTCAAAAAGGAAATGTCTTTGGTAAACAATCCTTTATGTTGGTTTAAGCCAAATCTCTTTAATTAAACTACTACTTTTATAAAAAACAGGCTATTTATTTGCTTAAACGTTTAACACCGCCGAAATTTATTTTTTTATCGGCACTCCGGGCTTTACATTTGACAACCGGGATAAACTTAGTTTAGATATGACTACAGCACTAATTTTAAATTCGACAATAACCTGCCCCAATTGTGGCTTTCAGCAACAAGAGTTGATGCCGGTAGACTCATGCCAATATTTTTATACTTGCCGTAATTGTGAAGCCTATTTAAAACCGCTGCATGGCGATTGTTGCGTTTTTTGCAGTTATGGTTCGGTTAAATGCCCGCCAATACAGCAGGGGATTTCCTGTTGCGGTCATTAAATTAACAACTTCTGTAGTGGTTAAGTGTAGTTTAGTTACCTTACCCCACCCCAATAATAATTTTGATAAATTTAAATATAATTGAATATGTATGGCCCACGAACTTAAGAGCGATAAAATAAATATGAAGGCACTGGCCAAAGTGCTCAATGTGTCTATCGCCACGGTATCAAAGGCACTTAGAGATAGCCATGACATAGGCCCCGAAACCAAACTAAAGGTAATTGAGGCTGCCCGTAAATTAAATTACGTGCCCAATCCCTATGCCAGCAGCTTAAGAAAAAAAGCCAGCAATACTATAGCCATTATCATTCCCGAGATTGCCGATAGTTTTTTTAGCCAGGCTATTAATGGTATTGAAAGCGTTGTTGCCATAAAAAAATACCATACGCTTATTTACCTTACACATGACAGTTACGAACGGGAAGCCTACATGTTTGGCGAACTGGCCAGCGGCCGGGTCGACGGGGTAATTATGTCTGTAGCCAGCAATACCGAAGATACAAGCCATATTAAGGCCTTGCAGGAAGCCGGGGTTCCCATTGTTTTTTTCGACAGGGTTTTCGACGATCTTAACTCGATAAAGATCACTACCGATGATCTGCACAGCGCTTATGTTGCCACCACTCATTTATTGGACGCAGGGTGTAAAAACATTTCCCTTATTACTATTAAAGGCTACCCTTCCATTCTATCGGCCAGGGAACAGGGTTATCAAAAGGCGCTGGCCGAGCGGGGGATACAACCCGCCGAATCGACCATTGTAACCTGCTCCAACAAATATAATAATGAGAATGTGGAGGTGATCAAAGATCACCTGGCCCAGGCCAAACCCGACGGCATTATAGCTACCGTTGAGCATTTAGCCACATCTACCTACCTGGCCTGCGATGAAATGCAATTGAATATCCCCCGAGATGTTAAAGTTGTTTGTTTTACTAACCAAATAACCGCCCCCATCCTTAACCCACCGCTAACCACTATTTTGCAACCCGCCTATGACATGGGCAAGCAGGCCGCGCAATTACTGTTCGATCACCTGGCAGGCAAAGTCCCCGAGGCCAATAAGGAAATTGTTTTACCATCGATGTTGGTAGTTAGGGCTTCGAGTAAGTTTTAGCGTAAGGGTTTGTCTAAACTACCTCCCGCGAGCTTGCGGGCACTATGGCCGCAGCTTTCAGCTGCCCTCCCTGTATTGTTATTGAACGTAGGCTGGAAGCTTACTCCAGGTTTCCCCACGAGTTACGCTGCGCTAACCTTGCAGGAGTTATTAGTTAAACAATGCACATTTGAAATCTGAAATCTGCACATTTGAAATCTGAAATCTAATCCTTCTGCGGTACATTCGTCATCTTAAACACTAAAGTACCTCCATGACTTATTTGCTCATGCGATATCATGTGGTTTTTAATTGGCTGACCATCAAAAGTTACTTCTTTAACGTACTTGTTTTGTGCCGATAGATCTGTAGCCTTAATAACCAGCTTATTGCCATTTTGCAAACTTAACGCCAGATACGGAAACTGTGGAGCACCAATGCTATACATGCCCGATGCCGGTGTAACCGGGTAAAAGCCCATAACGCTAAAAATATACCAGGCCGATGTTTGCCCGCAATCATCGTTACCGTTTATACCAATCGGCGCATTGCGGTAGTTTTGCCAGCCCGTATTTTGCCTTATCAGCTCCTGGGTTTTCCAGGGCATGCCGCAATAGTTAAACAAGTAAATATAATGATGGCCCGGCTCGTTATCGGCCCTGTAATGGCCATCTGTAAAGTTATGGGTAAGTTTATCGGCAAAAGGTTTTTCGCCTCCCATAAGGGCTATCATGCCTTGTACATCCTGCATAGCTCCAAAGGTGTAGGTCCATTTAGTACCTTCGGTAAAACCACTATCAGGTTTGGCAGACCATTGGCCGTCGGCATTACGTGGTGCCATAAATCCGGTAGCGGTATTGTACACATTTTTATAGTTTTGGCTCCAGGCCATCAGCTGTTTGTAGTCCTCGGTTTTACCTAAAGATTTTGCCACCTGAGCCACACAATAATCATCTATACCGTATTCGATAGTTCGCGATACCGATTCGCGGGTTTTATCAACCGGAACGTAACCCAATTTATGGTAATTGGTTAGGCCGCCACGCGCTTCATAGTTTGTCCAAAGGTCGCGATCTCCCCATTTCTTTTGGGTATCTCCATCGGGGGCCGTAAAAGCATCTTTGTGCATGGCATCATAGGCCAGGCTGGTACTGTAGCCACGGAATCCTTTAACATAAGCATCGGCAACCATGGCATCGGCATGGGTGCTTATCATTATATTGGTATAGGTTGGGTTAGGCCACATCGGCATCCAGCCCCCTTCCTGGTACATTTGCAGCAGCGATTTTACCATTCCGTTGATGCGCTCGGGCTGGGTTAAAATAAGCAATGGATGTAATGCCCTAAAAGTATCCCAAAGCGAATAATCGTTATAAGAGATACCGCTGTGTACCTTATCATCAAAGGCGCTGTAATACCTGCCGTACTCAGAAAACTGGCGTGGAAATAATAAGGTATGATAAAGTGCTGTATAAAAAATAGTTTTTTGCTCGTTGGTGATACTATTTACCTGTATCACCTTTAATTGCTGTTGCCAGTTATCGCGGGTATCTTTTACTACCTTGTCGAAGTTCCAATCCGGGATCTCTTTTTTTAGATTATTGCGGGCCTGGTCTATGCTGATAAATGAGGTAGCTACAGCTACTTTTATCTGCTTGTTAGCCAATGTTTTAAAGGAAATAAACGCTCCCATCCGAGTTCCAAATTGTTCTTTACTGCCTTTTTTGATGGTACTTTTATCCCAGGTACCGTATTTGCGGATCTGCTTATCGAACTTGATAACAAAGTACCCCTTAAAGTTTTTAAGCTCGGGCCCTATCTGGGATGATTGCCTGTCGGGATTATAGCCGGTTATTTCGTTGTTAATGGTATCAACATGTACATATCCTTTTAATTTCTTTAACCTTGGCGCGTAGTCATTTGCCCAATCTTTCAATTCGGGATTAAGATTGATGCCCTGGATAATAAGGTGAGCCTTTTCGGCAGCCGGAAAGGTGAACCGGAACATGCCACAAGTATTTGCGCCTGCTATCTCCGATTTTATAAATGTTTTATTATCGGCCTTTAACTTAACCGAATAATAGTATGGTTTAGCGATCTCATCTTTATGATCGTAAGTTAACTTACGTTCGTTAGGTAAAACACGCAGGTTGCCTACTTCGGGCATAATAGATACGTAACCATAATCGCCCATCCAAACAGTTGGCTGATGCGTGGCCAGTAACCCAATTACTGTTTTATCTTCGTACTGATAGCACATGCGGCCCATTTTACTCTCGCCGGTTTGGGCTACAAAATTGGTCATGGCAAAGGGTACGTTTACGCAAGGCATGGTGCCGCCGCCATCAAGACCTTTAGCAAAGCCAGTAATAGCAGTACCTATTAAGGGGTTAACAAAGTCAACTTCGTCTTTATGTGTTTTTGTACCGGTTTGCTGGGCTTTGGCCATAGTGCACAAAAGCAAAGCAACCGCGAAAGCGTAAGTAATTCTTTTCATTTTAAGGTAGGGCGAAAAAATCATCTTCAATAACGTTTTAGGCGTATCTATAATAAAGGTTGTGGGCAAATCTCTTATTTTAAAACGATTTATCTCAAATGCCAGCAGCTTTTTTTACGAAAACGTTTAACACCCTGGTAAATCAACAATTAGTGAAACGCAAAAAAACCGGTTCCGGTTTGCAAAAATGCATTCCGGGCCGGTTTTACCTTCCCTAACTAATGTTATTCAAGTAGATATAAACGCTAAAACTTAGCTATTTATAGAGGTATATTTCAATTACTATTTCAAGGTAAATAATAGCAATGCGGTGTTAAGCAACAGTAATGTTGGCTGTACAATAGTTGATATATTTTGAATTTTATCATTGCGAACGGCGCGCTTGTTTTGGCCAACGTACACAATGTCATCGTTTTGAAGGATCAATGCCGGGTTGGTAAGCGATGCCAGTTCGCTTAGGTTAACCTCGGTTTCCTGCGGATTATCTGTACCCCCACGAATGATCTTAACCTTTTTTTCGTTGCCTTTATCTGTAATACCCCCTGCCTGCCCCAAAACATCTATCAGTGTTGTTTTATCTTTAAGCAGGGCATAGTTACCGGGCGCCCTTACTTCGCCAAAAACAGAAACCTTTAAATTGACGATCTTAACTTCAATAATAGGGTCCTTGATCAGTTTTTGCCGGTATATGTCTTCTATTGCTTTTGCTGCCTCCAACCTGCTTAAGCCGGCAACGGGTACATGCCCTATCACTGGCAAAGCAACCGTTCCGTCCTGCTCAACAGGGTAGGCCTGCCCGGTGGCATTGCTCCCACCTCCAGTAACCGGTGCCGACGCTCCTGCATCCTCTAATATAAATTTAAGGTTTTGCAGGTTTCGTACCTGCAAAACGTCTTCGGGTTTAATTTTATAGATGCCTGCGTTACCAAACTTATTGGGCTGATTGGATGTAATATTTCCGTTTGGCTCAAAAAGCGTTTGGTAAGGCTTGTAAGAGCAAGAACTAAATACCATAAGCATCCCTGTAGCAATACAAATCGCCTTCATATAATTATTAAAAGCACTTTTGTTCATATTAATGATCTAATGAAAATGTAACCTGGGGTTGTAGCGTTTTTTGCGGTGTAGCTTTAACACGTTCGTAAACAATTGCCTCAAAATGGCTGGCATAAGCGTTAACAATATTTTCGCAGGTGTAAATGCTGCTTATCTTTTCGAGGTTGTTGGCCATTAATTGCTGGTAACAAGCGGCACTTTTAACTGTTACAGTTAGTTGTAAGGCAACATCGGCAGCGTTACTAAAGTAAAAAGCATCATCGCCCAATACAGCCCTGTTAAATTTGTTGTCATTTGAGCAAATAAGGCTGTTAGATGCCATAGCCTCTAGTAATGATGGATTTGTGCCACCTACCGTGTGCCCATGAAAATACATATTGGAGTGGTATCGTAAATTATTCAGTTTGGCTATATCGTAAACGGCGCCGCTAAATATGACGTTACGATAGTATTGGAATTTTGCACGGATATATTCGCCAAAATCATTTTCCATGTTACCTACTACCAAAAATTTCCTGTTTAAACCAGCCTTAACCACCCCATCTAAAATTATTTCGATGCTATTTTCGGGTTCCATCCTTGCAATAAGCATATCGTATTGTTCTATTTCAAGATTGTAATCTTTTAATATTTCGGGATCTGGAGCGGTGAATGCCTCTGCACCGTAAGGGATATAGCAGGCTTCTTCGCCGTATTTGTTGTTAATGTACCGCTGTATCTCCGGCGAGTCGGCGATTAAATGATCACTGTATCTTACGGCAAGTTTTTCGGCATATTTTAAAAATGACTGTACAGGTTTTGAGTATTTGGCTCTCATCCATTCCATACCGTCCATATTGGTGGTAACTATTGCGCTACCAGGCAACAACCACCCCCACACCGAACTGCTGGTGTAACCCAATTGCAGTATAACATCTATTTTGCGTTTACGCACATCACGAATACAGTTAAGATCGTAAAGAAACTGCCCCACGGTGCCCATTTTAAATTCGGGATCGTAACAGTGACATATCTCCACTCCTTTCCAGTCTTTTTGCTGGTAGGGATGATTATGAGAGTTATAAACAACAACCTCAAAACCTTTTTTAACTAAACCTGCCGCTAAATATTCGGCACATTGTTCAAAACCACCGTAGTGGTTCGGAATCCCCCTGGTTCCAATGATAGCTATTCGCATATTATTTATTTTAATACTTTTTTCTGATAATTAATTAATATTCACACACATTTTAAATACAACTACATGTACCTACCAGTGCATATTTAAATGTAGGTATAAACAAAGTAAAGTGTACTCATTTACGCCCATTTGAACATATCGTATAGGAAAAAACAGAATGAACAGAATAAATAAGAAAGTGAATATTAAATCGAAAAAAATGCAGTATAATTATATACTCTTAACAGATAATAATAATTAAGAAAAATGGCACAGGTATTAAAACTCCTTCAAAGGGTTAACATAAAGAGCATAATTTTCAACTTTAAATATTTTCCGTTTAAAACAGCTATCAAGCTTCCGGTATTGATATCCAGAAACATTTTTTTGCATAAAATGCAAGGGAGGGTAATTATAAACGCCCCAATAAAAACGGCGCTTATACAAATTGGCTACGGCAAAATTGGAATTTCTGATTTTAAAAGGTCAAGAGGAATTTGGGAGGTTTATGGCGATGTGGTATTTAATGGCCGGGCATTTATTATGCACGGATGTAAGTTAAATGTAGGAAAAGACGCCCAGCTTATTTTTGGAGATCAGTTTGAGATGAGTACAGAATGCGCTATAGTTGCTCAAAAGAAAATAGAAATAGGTAATCATTCGGGCATTTCCTGGGAGTCGTTAGTAATGGATAGCGATTTTCATCATATTGCCGATGAAAATGGAGTTGTATTTAATCATCCTAAAGAAATTATTATAGGTAACAATGTATGGGTTGGTTGCCGTTGCACTATTTTAAAGGGAGCAGTTATTCCAGATGGCAGCATAGTTGCAGCAGGATCATTGGTAACTAAAAAATTATCTGGCGAGAAGAGCATTTTTGGAGGAAATCCGATAAAGGTTTTAAAATCAAATGTGAGTTGGTGGTATTAGCAGTAGTTAGCGAATAATAAAACAAAACTATTCTGGGCTTAACTTTCGAGATTCTATATTATTGGCAATACTGCGCTGCTCAGATCATAATTAAGATTTCTATTCCGAATGGCTATTTGTTTGGCGGGGATACCACCAACAACGGTATAAGGCAACACATTTTTAGTAACCACCGCGCCGGCAGCAACTACTGCCCCTTCGCCTATAGTAACCCCGGGTAAAATTACGGTACGCGAGCACAACCAAACATAATCTTCAATAATTACAGCCTGGCCGGTTTGTGCAAAATCACTTGAATTGCAATCATGATGCAGCGTCCAGATCATTACTTCGTTGCTTATATTTACGTTATTGCCAATTATTAATCCCATTCGCGCATCAAGCAATGCGTTGTGCCCCACTATAGTACCCCGCCCTATTTTTAATTTCCATGGACTACGGATCTCAAAGCCCCGGTACATACCTGCTTTAAAGCTAATTTTCGCCTTCAATATTCGCAATAATAAGATCCGGAGTGTATGAAAAGGCAGCCAGCCAATGATACCGCACACCATATACAAGCACGCACCCTTAAATTTTTCGAAACTTTTTTTCATCACACTACAGATTAAATAACCCTGAGTTTTGATTTATATTCTGGCTCTGGCACAGGTAATTCGTTGCGATTTTTTAACACCCTGCCAGGGACACCCGCAACTATCGAATTTGGTGCCACTGTTTTGGTTACAACGCTTCCGGCGGCTATTACACATCCTTCGCCGATGGTAACACCGGCCAAAATGGTAACACCTGCTCCTATCCACACATTGTTTTTAATGCATACCCCACTACGGACAACCCCTTGGTCTTTGATATTTATCTTCAGGTCTGAAAAGTTATGATTTTCTGAAAATATTTTAACTCCCGGACCAATTATTACGTTGTCTCCAATTTCTATACCTCCCTGGCCACCCAAATAGGTACCTGCATTAATACCGCTGTTATTACCAATAATTATCCCTTTACCTTTCTGGCTTATTACTCCGGTACATATCAATGTACAATTACGGGCTATGGATACATTGTTTTTTATCATTATACCATTTAATGACAGGGCATTGATATAGGTATTATCTTCTATAATAAGATTACTGCCAGCAACCAACATGTATGAATGATCTATTACCACATGATTGCCTATAAACAAAAGCCCCTCAGATTTTTTAAAGAAAGCCCGTTTACTAACCCCTCTTAAAATTTGCATTGTACGGTTAAATACGATGATAAACGCTTCTCTGAAACTATAAGTAGTATCTAATTTGTAATCGGGATTATTTTTAAGCCTGCGTATTACTTTTTCAATTAGTGTATGCATCGCTGATAAGTTTAAGTATTCCGTTTGCTGATTTTGACCAGGTGAACTTACTGGCGTGAATAACGCCGGCTTCTGCTTTTCTTTGATACAGATCACGATCATTTAACAAGCTATTTATTTTTTGAGCAATATCCTCCGAATCATCCGGGTTGATATAAACTGCAGCATCACCACAAACTTCGGGCATTGCAGTGCGGTTTGATACAATTACCGGCACCCCACACTGCATAGCTTCCAACGGTGGCAGACCAAAACCTTCGGCATACGATGGGAAACAAAATACGGTGGCATTGGCATAAATGAGGCAAAGATCATCCTCCGGAACGTGACCGGTAAAAACAACCCTGTTAACTAAGTTTTCTACCAGTATCTGTGCTTTTAAGGTGGCCGCCATATTGCCCTGCTCGCCAACAATTACCAATTTAATTGCTTTATCTTCTAATAATTTTAGCGCACTTACCAGGTGAGCAATATTTTTGCGAATGTTTAGTCGCCCCACATAGAGTAAATATTTTTGTGGTAAATGGTACTTAATTGCAACAGACTTTACCCTTGCGACCGAATATCCTGAAAGCGCTTTAAAATTATTGCTGATGCCGTGGTAGATAACCGATACCCTATTTTTATTAACCACATTATTATTTACCAGCCGGTCTTTCTCGGTATTAGAAATAGTGATAACCATGTCTGCCCGGGCTGCCAGACTCTTCATTTTTCTAAAGTAAAAAAGTTCGGTGCCGGAGTAGTATTGCGGATGATCTAAAAATAAAACATCGTGGATATATGCTACTTTAAACATTTTTTTGGGCCACAAACTGGTGAAATTTTGAAACAGCAACGCTTCTAAACCGTATTTACGCGCGTATATAGGTATCAGCAATACATTGTTGAGCAAATTGGGAATCACCGGCAAAAAAACAAGTTTTACCTGTTGAGGAAAGTGATCTGTTGCCCGTTTTTTAAATTCGGTGGTTATTAGCAGATAGAGCTCAATATGTTGGTGATTGCTAATAATCATTTCATCAACCAGGTTTTTTACTACCATGTTGCCACTTGGGGGTCCTTTAAAGTACCACTTGGCATCTATACCTAATTTAATTTTATGATTACCGGCAGTTTCCATTACATCAGGCAGTTAATGATGAATAAATAACGGGTGCTAAGCTGCGTTTGGCGTGTGTATGAACGGCTTTATCATACATGTTATTTAGCTTATTAAGCCTGATATCCCAGCTGTGTTCTGTAGCCCGTTGTATGGTTGTTTGGGCCAGATCTGCTAAAAGTGACGGATTGTTTAAACGCGACGACAATATGGCACGCATTTTAGCCAGCATCTCTGGATATTTATCCATTTTAACTTTAAAACCACAACCGCTGCAAATTACATCGCCCATTCCGCAATGATCGATAGTAAGCGTTGGCACGCCGTAGGTTAGTGTTTCAAATATTACGGCCGGATTATCCTCGGCTATACTGGTAATAATATGCAGGTGCGAGCCCGACATGATGCGTATTGCATCCCGGCGGGGTAAATGGCCATGCCATTTAATTTTATCGGCTATATTAAGTTCGGCTGCTTTTTGCTTCATTTTTTTTTCGAGCGGACCGCTACCCAATACGTGAAGTACCCAATTACTTTGTGGCAGCCCTGTTAAGGCATCAAGGCACATGCTTAAGTTTTTACGTTCTATGAGGTTACCACACCAAACAAGTTGTACCCGTTGGTCTATACCATCAAATTTTGATTCATCCAGAGCGGGCCCGGCCATAATTCCCTGTTCAGACATATAATCACTTTCCACACCAAACTTTTCCCAAATGGTTTGTTGCCCTGCACGCGTAGCTGCTATCAAAACATCGGCCCGGTCAAAAGCGCGCTGTATTCTGCCCGAGTAACTGAGCTGGATATGATTGATAAAATTTTTTACAGAGAATTTAAACCGGGTTAAAAGCGGTTTATTTACCAACAGGCGTTTATCAGCTATGTTCATACCTCCTATGGGGCCCCATACTAAAGGTTTACCAAGCTTCCATAAAAAGCCCGGCTCTCTGAAACCTATTGGCCCTAATTGATGTACTACATCAATGTTTACCATTTTACAAAGTTCACGGGCTTCTTTCAAAGCGCTTTTTTGCCACAGGTAGTATGCAAAATAAAAGAACCAGCCCAGCCCTATTTTATTAAGTAAGTTAATAGTATTTGCCAACGCATCTGCCTTTACTTCAATAAAATGAATATTTGGCATTGGATTTCGCGCTATAAAATTTCGCATTGTTTGGGTATCACCCATATGATCGTCAGACATGCCGTAAAGTACCCAAAGTTCATGTTGGCTTGCCAGGTTTACCACAGTATTCCACGCGGCACCATATTCTGAGCCCCGTACCGGCGATATGGCATATGCTGATATAAGTATCCGTTTTTTCATGATGCCCTGTTTTAGTTTGCCATAGTTCTTAGTGGATCTTTATAAAAAAAACGCCAGCGTAATCTGTTGAGATAATTAAATAGGTAAGAGCTTAAATAGCTTAGCCCATTTAGGTGTCTTCGCATCACGCTTAGCTCTTCGTTGTGCATTTTTACGGTATCGTTGCTTATGCCATCCAAACGCATATAAGCAATCACCTCATCTACATGTTTAATTTTAAACCCATTGCGTTTAATGCGTAAAAACATGTCAAAATCCATGGCTATTTTTAAACCGGTATCGTAACCTCCAAGCTGCCGGTAAACCTCAGTTTTTATAAAGCAGGTGGGGTGCATAATATACATGCCGAAGTTAAGCCAGCTTACTTTACTTTTTTTAGCACGTTCAACGCCGTTTGCTCCAACCAGCATAATGTTGCCACAACATACATCATCGTAACCGGTTACGGCCCTCATCATAATTTCAACAGCATTAGGAGTATACCAGTCATCGGCATTTATCATACCTATCCAGCTACCGGTTGCCATAGCTATGCCTTTGTTAAAACCATCAGCAATACCATTATCGGGTTCGCTGATGTACTGTGCCAGTTTGCCCCGGTATTTTTCGATGATCTTTTGTGTGCCATCGGTTGAGCCTCCGTCAATAACAATGTACTCCAGGTTATTATAAGTTTGTCTGAGTACGCTCAAAATAGTGACCTCTATGGTTGCCACAGCGTTGTAGGCTATGGTAACAATAGTAACCTTTGGCGATAAGTAAATCTCTCTTCCCATACCAATTTCAAATAAATGAATGATCTGCAAATTGTGCCTCTTTAGCTTCCTCGCGCTCTTTCAACCTAAAAACCAACGAATTAAAATTGAGGTAACTGTATCCGAGGGTAACCATCAGGATACTCATCTCTACATTAAAAAAAGCGGTTACAATATAATTGGTAAGCAATAAGCTGATGATACACCCCACGGTAAGCGCCGCAAATAAACGGATGATAGGTCGTCCTTGTGTATCTGCATACTTACGCCAGTTAGCTACAATAAGACTCAAAAAAACAACAGCATAAGCCATAATACCTACGATGCCCGTTTTTACCAGAATATACAGCCAGCCATTGTGCAACACCGGGATATACTGAAAATCGGTGTCTTCGCCCAGGCGCACAAATGTTTTCAGATCTATCAGTTTACCCAGTCCACCGAAGATCCAACTCGGAGTGTCTCCGTCGGTGTAGCCTTTGAGCGCCATAAAAGATTCGTAGCCACGATATTGCATATTGATATCTTGCTCTGTGGTGTATTGGCCAATGCTCACTTCTGAAAATGACCCCATAATTTTACCCATAAACGTGCCATCGGAGTTAACCTTCAGCGCATCAAAGGGAATAAGCGTAAACGCTATAACCACCAATAGTATAACGGGTGGTATCCATAAGCGCTTCACCCTATCGGCAACCATCAACAGTAAAAAACATAGCGTAATAATGAGGTAGGTACGCGACGCGAACATATATATCCCCATTACATTAATAGCGGTGAGTATATTAAACCAAAAGGGAGTAAATAAGCGAATATTGAATTTACGTGTAAGCAGTAAACAAGCCAAGGCAACAGGCGGCCCGGGAGTACCAACAATCCCCATGGCATAATGTGCAGAATATGGATCGGTAAGTGCACCAAACCCCATATAGGATACCGAGATACCGGTAACAACAATGGAGGTAACAACTCCGGCAAATATTAGCGTTTTCAAAAACTGTTCGATGGGAAGCCTGCAAGCCAATACAATGCCGGCAGTAATAAAAAATATAGGGATAGAGAAATAATAGAAATCCTTGAAAATTAGATAGGTATCGTTACTAAAACCAATAAGTAATCCTAATACCACAGGCACCATTAAAAACAAAAACATCCGGGCCATTTTTATTGCAGCAAACTGGTTATCCATAGGCATAACTATAATTAGAAAAGCAATGCCCAATGCTATTGGCTGGATATGAAAAAAGGACGCCAGTACAAGTACCAATAATAAAAACGACATTAAATGCTGCTGATTCATAATTACCTAGGTTAAAACTGTAGCATATTGATTTTCTTTTACAAACTGCGCCGGGTTACCTATCCAAACCTGTTCGTCCGGTATATCCTGAAACACTACTGAACCCGCGCCCACTATAGAATTTTTGCCAATAGTTACGCCTTTTAAAATTGTACTGTGCCCGCCAATAAATGCCCCGTCTTTGATGACCACAGGCCTCGATTTTACGCCGTCCAGCAACTCGGGGTAATTGTTCCTATACCTTGCATCCAGTGAGTGAAAATCGGTGTCGTAGATAACCGTGTTGATGCCAATCTTTACGTTATTGCCTATACTGATCTTATTGTGGCAGATAAAGGCCACTGACGTAACCCCAACATTTTCGCCAATGGATAGTTTGGCACCAGCGGCTACTACAAAATAACATTGCTGTTGCCTGCCCCCCATTGCATGATATTTACCGCTATTAAATCTAAATCGCTTACCTATAGTAAAGCTCCCCTGCATATTTACATCCAGTATCGGGATGCCAAAGCCAATAAAATCCCGGTGGTATTGTACCCCGTTGAGATAAAATTTAATGCTGCTGATAAGCCATGAATATACTTGTGCAACTTTGTAGTATAAAAAGCGCAGTACCCGGTAAAATTTTCTGATATAGTATGTCATACTTCTGCTGCAATTAAACTGGGGTCACAAAATTCTCTATATCCCAAAATTTCGAAATATTGGCCTGTATCCATTCTTCGCTTTGATTCCACCACTCGGTATCAACCAGGTATCTGATCTGTTCATCGTCAAAACGTTTTTTAATGAACTTCGCCGGGTTACCGCCCACAATTTCAAAAGGGCCTACATCTCTTGTCACCAATGAGTTTGCTGCTATAATGGCTCCATCGGCTATATGTATACCATCAATAATAATGGCGTTTGCCCCTATCCAAACATCGTTACCAATGGTAACAGGCTGGTAATTTTTAAACTTCTCTTCGGTACAGTAGTTTTTTACCAGGTTTGCCTGGTTGTTAAATGTAACCGGATGTGTGCTTACAAAAACAGATGTAGGGTGTTTACCGGGTGCTATTTTTACATTTGGCCCAACCGAGCAATATCTGCCCATGGTGGTATTAAGTACAAAGCTAAAACTGTTGATATAAGAGAAATCGCCAAGGCTGCAATTGAGGACTACGCAATTACTACCCAAAGTATTGTATCTGCCAAAAGTGGTATTGCCCAGTTTAGTGAGGTAGCCTATGCGCAAATGATTACCCCAGTATTTAAATTGATAGGTGCATTTGCACCTAAGCCATTTAAAATACTCACCCAATGGGTTCATCATAAATGATTTGTCGATATAATCTTTCATAATGCTGGTTTAGATCAAATTATTTAGCTTAAGCATTAAAAACACCTTTGGCCGTTTTATTAATTATTTTACCTGTTTGTATATAAAAAACAACGCTCATTATTATAAATAAAATAGTATTTGCCATGGTTACGCCTCCCAGGCCAAACCACCTGCCAAATGCAATGGCCAGCGGAATGTTTATAATTGCGCTTGCTGTAACCAGGTATAGTTGTAATTTAATTTTACCTATACCATTTAGCAGGTAAACATGTATGGTTTGCCATATAGAAATTATAGTATACACACACATGCTGATGGATAGACTGATGGGCACCGATACACTTTTACCAAGCCACAACTCATAAAGCCATGGCGAAGCTATAAGCAATAACACCGTACATAAACTCAATACAAGCCATGTTTTTTTAATGTTAGTTAAGGTGGTTTTTATCCACTGGTGATCGCCTTTAGTATAAGCCTCCGTAAAGGCGCTCCAGAATGGGGTAATTACTATCAGGAAAAACATCAACACTACCGAAAATAGCTTATAAGCCGCGTTAAACGTAGTTACCTCGGCTGGGCCAAACAATTGGGTTACCACAATATTATCAGTTTCGTAAAGCACTAATGCCCCTATCTGAATAACAAAAAAAGCACTCCCGGTAAATAAAAGACTTTTAGCATATTTAAAATTAAGCGAACTGACGCGTGGTGCCACATAATTATAACTACCCCGATAAAACCAAATGCTGCCAACAATAAGGGCCAATACCGGCAAACCAGCCATCACTAAAACAAGGTAAAATAACGAACCAGCTTTAAACTTCATGAGTATAACTATAGCAAGTACAGTAAGCACCTGGCCGCCAAGGTTAATGGCCGCACTTTTGGCAGGTTCGTGGTTGGCTGTTAAAACAGTGCTGATAAGTTGTACAACAAACTGAATGCAGAAAAAACAAAAAGTAAGGAACACCAACTGCGCAATATCCGGATACACATTAGCCTGTACATTAAATACTTTTGACCAATTAATAAGTGGATTGATAAAACACAACGCGAGAAAAAGACAAGCCGCTATTATAACGAGTATAAGGTAGGCAGTGCTTACATAGCTGCGCGCCGTTGAATAATCGCCGATAGTTATAGCTTCGGCAAGTTTATTCTTTAGACCGTTGCCCATTCCCAGGTCAAAGAAACCTGCCCAAACTATAAACGAACTCATGGTAAGCCAGATACCATATTGGGTTGGATTTACATAGTGAATAGTAAGCGGCATAAGTAAAAAAGAAAGAACCAGGCTACCGCCTTTAAGCAATACCGATTTAATGATGTTCTTTTTAGCCTTAACGGAACGCTCGTGCCCCCTGTTAATCAGTTTAAGTAAGTTGGTGTGAACAGCCTGCATCATGATTTTGCATTGTTTAAAACCGGCTTTATTTTCTTCATCAGATGCGCCACAGCACTTTCACTTTCTTCATCAATGGCGTTGTATCCGTAACTGCCATAACCATGACCATAGCCTGTGATACTGTTTTTTTGGATCTCGATATCATTTACAATAAGGTATAGGCGTTTAGCTTTTTTAGTTTTGTACAAATCATTAACTATACCAAGTTGCGATTTATAAGTATAATTTTGCCTTAGCACATAACAGGTTATATCGGCAAACTCCTCAATTATAAGAGCATCCGAAACAAGGCCTACCGGTGCACTGTCGATAATTACATAGTCGAACCTGGTTTTTAAATCATCTATTAATGTTTTAAGGTGATCGCTCATCAATATTTCGGCAGGGTTTGGTGGGATTGGACCTGATGATATGAAGTAAAAATTTTCATTAAAAGTTGATGGTTTTATCAACTCTTCAATATCTCCCTCTTCTCCCGAGATCACATAGTTTGTAAAGCCATAGTCGTTCTCTACGCCTATGTTTTTTAACAGGCGCGGTTTACGCAGATCGAGCTCGAGCAGTACCACTTTTTTGCCAGAAAGGGCTATAGAGTTACCAAGATTAAGCGAAATAAATGATTTTCCCTCACCACTCATACTTGAAGTAAACAAGATCACATTGGATTTTCCCTTTTCTGTAACGTACTTTAAATTGGTACGTAATGCCCTTATCTCTTCAGAGATAACAGAACGGGTATCGTTGTATATCAGGTTCTTTTTCTTGTTCAAATTACGGCTAATTTCGCCCAACAGTGGTACGCTTGTATGTTTATCGATATCGGATTTTGAATTGATACGAACATTAAGCATCTCTTTTAAGCTTAAGCCCGCAGCCGGTATAAATATGCCGGCAAACAAACTCAACGTGTATATCAACGATTTTTTTGGAGCAAAAGGAGCTTCGTCACTTTCGGCATCGTCGAGTATCCGGCAACTGGATATGGTTGCTGTTTGCGAAATGGCTGTCTCTTCGCGTTTTTGTAACAAAAACAAGTAAAGATCCTGCTTAAGGCTTTGCTGCCTTGCATAATCAAGGTAGATTCTCTCTTTAACCGGGGCCCCCGATATTTTATTTTCGATAGATGAATTTTGCTTCCTAAAGGCCGATTGCGAAACCTGCAAACTGTTACGATAATTGCCCAGGCTGGTTAGCAAAGCTTTTCGCGCCAGGGAAATTTGCTGATCGAGATTTTGAATATAACTGCTGTTGTCGGTAAGCGTTAATTTCATCTCCTCTTTTTTAAGCAGCATTTCGTTATAAGAATTTATGGCTGTACCAAATGCCATGTCTTTTGTAATTAACGAACTGGGAACAACCTGATTGCCGTTTTCTTTATTCACATATTTGTAAAGATCATTTGCTATGGCCAATTGCACCTCATTTTCATTCAGCTTATCCTGGTATTGATTTGCGCCTTCAACCAATGCTTTTGATTGCGCGTTGATGTCTGATATCTTATTTTGCACTTTATACTGCTCAAGGCTTTTTTCAACTTTGTTCAGTTCGGCTCCAACAACAACCAGCCGTGTATCAATAAATTTCATGGTACTGTCGGCAATTCTTATCTTGTTAGATAGGTTATTTTGCAGATAAGCTTTCATCAGTGTTTGTAATACCAGCTCGCCCATTGCAGGATCTTCTGCACTGAGCTGCAAATTAATAACAGTGGCCTGTTTATCATCCAACCCTACATTGAAATTGCCCGCAAGCTCAGATTCGGCTGTTTTTACCGGTTGTATTTTTATTAAATAATTGCCGGTCGGCTTAAACCTTGCAGTGGGGTTTAAAGTGAGTGTATAATCTTTAAGCTGTATTGGCGTTCCAAAATTGCCGGTTACATCCAGATCTTCTTTTTCATTTATCAGCCTGAAATTATTATTGTTCAGTATCTGAACGCTATACTTAGCTACTTTTTGTGGCGAGGTTTTATAAGCTGTTGTTATGGTAAATGGAGCCGCGTTATGCAATTCATGTTTGCTAATTAAGTTTACCTCATATAAATGCACATTAAGATTTAGCTTTGATACTACCTGCTTTAGAAGACCACGTGATTTTAGGATTTTAACCTCGTTATCGGCATTGCTTTTAATATCAAAAAGTGACGCCAGATCGGCGTTAACCCCATTGGTTAATGATTTTGATGTCGAATTTTTATCGTCTTCAACTATTATTTTACCCGAAACATTCCACTGTGTGGGCAAATATTGAATGTAGCAAAATGCAAAAATGAGACAGGCAATAAGACTTATCAAAAACAGGTACCAGTAGTTGAGACTTATCGCAATCAAACCCATCAAATCGCCTTGCCCAACTTCTTTTTTGTAAGTGAAGTCCAATTTTTCTGCCAGAATATCGGTGTTGTTCATAATGGATGGTTTATAATATCAGCTTAATAGGATTTCTTCGCACAGCAAATGGCTTAATCAAATAGCTTTTTTTATAATACTTATATTATCTAAAGATGTTGTTTTTTAATACGGGCTTTATAAGTGGAAAGTTAAGGCAGAAAGGGCAATATAAATGGGCATTTGCCACTTTGAATAAAGTGAATGGAATTTTCAATGCTGAATAGAAAAGATAAATACCAGCTACCGGTTTATATTTATATATGCAAATAATAATTACCCAGCTACCGAGCGAGTAATCAAATATCTGAGTATGATAGCATCCTTAATAGATGACAAGACCTACCTGACGGTAATTATCCTGGCTATTCTCACCGGTTTTTTAGGGGTTGTTAAATTAGCTGGTTTAAAAAGTAAGCGAATTAGTAACATGTTAACAGACGAACAATCCGACCAGCTAGTTATTGGAGTTTTCCATCTTTTGATTAGTGTAACCTGCCTTTGTTGCCTTATATAATTAACTTTTTTTGTGGGTTTGCCGTAAATAAAATTTATCGCATTTTTATTTCACATTCTCTTGCAGATGTATGTTTTATAGCTATATTTAGCTAACCAACATAAACCATACACCAATTAAACCTATACTACTTAGTAACATTACTTGTTTTCATTTCATCATAGGTGAAATGAATGACTGGTATTTTACATGCAAATTAAAAGCGTTAAATATCAATTAGTTTAACTTAATTATTACGCATTATTTGCGCGCGATTATTTTATCGGTTTGTTTTTATTGTTGCCATGCATTTTGCAGAACATTATGTTTGAGTACTTGCTGTAGGCTATAAATCAGGCAACTAAATTCTCGCCTACGCAATAAATTTGAGATTGAGTTCACCGTATTACAACTATATAATAATTATATCCGGATAACTTAGTTAGAAACAATTAACACACAGACTTATACTTGTAACTAATAACTAACAATGCACAAATGATTGCCTATTAACAGTTCCAATAATATTATTCCGAACAAAATCAGATATTTCTTATTCAGTAGCCAAAAACATATTCATTGTGTTCATTCATATTTGAAATGCATCTTTTAGCTATTAATAATCGTTACATTCATAAAAATTATTGTCCGCCAAAAAAGTTGAAACCCCTTACCAACTTGAATAACAAGTTTTGCACTATCATAAAATTTCTATATAAAACACCTTAAAACCTAAGTTTATGACGGCCACTTCATCACATTCATTTGAATCGCTAAAATTGTGTGTGTTAAATGTCTCCAATTTAAAGAGCATTACACCCAGTGACTGTAAAGTAGTTTCGGCACTTATATTCAATAAAACCAAGTACATTGTTAGTGAAACAACCTTAAAAAGAATTTACGGTTTTGCATACAGTAAGTTTAATCCATCCATATTTACTATTGATGTGATGGCAAAATATTGCGGCTATAACGGATGGGAAAATTTTTGCGAACAACAGGAGAATAACGCTGAAAAAGCCAGCACAAGTAATGTTGATTGGGATTCATTGAGCGCTAAGGCTTTAAAGATCACTAACTTTACATTGCAGGCATTAAAAAACAAGTCGGGTATTCCTTATAACCAAACTATAAAAAGAAGCTTTATTGACGATCATTTTAATGAATTTTTACGAGGTGATTATACGGGAACCGTATTTACAGCACCATCTGGATACGGTAAAACAATTGCCCTTTGCCACTGGATAGACGAGAAACTACTACTTAATGCCAAGGCAGAAAGCAACGATATTATTCTGTTTTTTAGCAGCAGTGCCTTAATGAGCATATTTATAAGCGGTCGCGATCTTAACGATTGGTTGCTAACGCTGCTTGGTTATACACCCGAAGAGGATGTAATGTCGTTATTAGACGTTAATAAACGTAAGGAAGGTAATTTTTATCTTATTATAGATGGCTTCGATGAACACATGTTTAAGAACGAGCAATTTGAGTTGATGCTTTACCAACTTATGGATGTTTTTTCTTTCTATCAAACGCAAACATGGTTTAAGCTGGTGCTTAGCATGCGTTCATCAAACTGGATAAATAATAAACATAGCCTTGCCAACAACCAGGACAAATGGTATAACGGCTTTGTAACCGATGATCAATCGACAGATAATGTGCCTTTGTTTAGCATTCAGGAAATAAAGGAATTAAGTCATAAGATAAATCCTGCAAGCCAAAGTAATATTACAACAGATATAGCTAATGATTTTACCAATCCTTTGTATTTTCAGTTTTATTACAAGCAACACAAGGATAATTTCACGCTTAACGATATAGATCATTTTAGTATTTATGATCTCATATCAACCTTTATACTTAATAAAGTTTATTTAGGGCATTATGCAACCGAAAAAATGCTACTGTTAAAAGGGTTGGTTGAAAACATGAATTTCGAGAACCGCGTATATGACCTAAATAAACTGAAAGTAAACGATCTGATTAAACAATATAGCCATGCTTATAACGAATTACTTAGCATTGGTTTTTTAAGGGAGATCAACACCAGCGTGGATTCGCAGTTTAATACTCAGGTTCAGTTTGGCAACAATAATTTTCTGGAGTTTACCATTGCCGTAAAGTTATTAAATGATAGCGACCAACGTTTTCATAGTAATCTAACTACCACAGTAAACCAATTATTTCACAACAACGAGCGTAAAGTACCCATATTAAAATGGTGTGTTATCCATGCCATTAAAAACGGCCAGCAGGAATGCTTTGATATGTTATCATTGACAGAATTAAATCCGAATGAAAAATCGGAACTGATCATTTTTCTGGGAAGTTTACTCGAAAAAGTAAGTTCGACTATAACTCACACCGAATCGATATCTAATTTCTTTAAGCAATCATGTACCGACACGCTATTCTATCATTTTTTTGGGGTAGAGTTTATCAATATCAACTACAAAAAAACATTGCAAACGCTGTTGAGATTTGATTTATCTGATACTAAAAGAATAATTACATATACCGGTCTTTCGGCTATAGCCGTTCAGCAATTAGAATTTAACCAGCTGGAGGTTTACATTAATAAGCTAAAAAGCTTTCCTGATGAAGAGATCAACAAGTTCAGCATTAATCCTTTGAACTGTATCGATGCCATCTACCAGTTCTTTAAATACGGCATAATCAAGAAAGCGCATTTCGCAGATTTAACGCATTTTTATTTTAATCCGCCGCAACCAAATAAGGCTTCTAATAACCCGGCTAACGATCTTATTCATCTACTTGCTGGCTATTCATTGCTAATCTGCCAACATCCGTTAAAAACGCTAAGGTTTACCAAGCTAATTAGAAAAGTAAACTATAAAGAAACAGAAAACACATCGGTTTACAATTTTTATTTAACCCTGCTCGAGGGCGAAAGTTACTTTAGCTTAAAAGATGTTATACAGTTAAATAGAGTATACCTGGCTATTGCCGATATGTACAACAATGAAGGCAACGCATTTACATCGCATATGAAATCGATGTTTTATGGTCTTAAAATTAAAAAAGCATTGTTAAATGAAGAGTATTCTATGTTGAATGGCTATTGGAGATTTGTTGTACAAATATGCGACGAATTTGGGCACAAACTTTCGGCTACATTTATAGCCGAGTTAATGCTGCAAAACACGGAGTTTGAAGCAAAAGAGCCTCAACTATACAAGCAAATATATTACGACTATAACAAAATGCTGAGACAGGCCGGGTTAACTAAAGAAGTATTTTTAAAGCAACCGGAGTTTGTACCAATTAAAAAATTAAACTACGGTTAAAAATAGTAAAATGCCCGGTATCTCATAGAAGAACCGGGCATTTCAATTGATTGTTAAAAGGGGTTATAATTTGCTTTATTTCTCTCCTGTTAAATTAATCTAAAAACTTCTTTTTAAGCTTTTTGATGTCTTTGTCAGATAAACCTATTTGCGTTTTAAGATAATTATCAATTGAACCATATTGTTTTTTGATGGCTGTAAAAGTTGCATCAAGGTATTCGGGTTTGGCTTGCATCATACCGTTGGCTACATCCTTATCAATGTGCATGGCCATTACCATTCCGGTGGTAGCCTTTTTATTTTCGGCAGCGCGGTAATAATTGGTTGCCTCGTAATCTTTTAATATAGTATCATAGGGTACTCCCAGGCTATACAGCAATAATGCAGCTGCAATACCAGTACGGTCTTTGCCGGCAGTGCAATGAAAAACCAAACCTTCACCGGCGGGTAATTCCAGCAACTTGCCAAAAAATGGTTTATATCTGGCAGCTAAAGAATCTGTTTTACTGTAGAAATCAACCATCAAAGAATCTCCACCCTTGCCTTTTAAGTGGGCAATACCTTTCATCCATTCATTTAAATTATCGCTTCCGGCAGGAGCCAAAATATAATTTGTTCCCGGATTAACACGATCTGGTGCCTGTGCCGACTCCCCGTGCCCGCGCAGATCAACATCATAAGTGATCTTTTTATCTTTTAATACAACCAAATCCCCATCTGTTAATTTGCTGATATCGGCACTACGATACACCTCTCCCCATTTTACATGATGCCCATCTGTTGTGGTATAGCCACCGAGATCGCGAAAGTTTACTGCACCTTGTAGTTCAACTTTACGTTTCGCGCTGTCGGCAATCTGAGCCTTAACTCCTGTAGCAACACAAACAGCTGCTAATAATAATTGTAGTTTTTTCATATTGGTTTAAAAGTAAAAACAGGTGCTTATTGCTAAGCCCCTGTTAAGTGAGATATAGTATTTAGGTTGTATTATTTTGTTAACCAGGCATCTTTGGTTGGATCGTCGCTACCTCCAAACTGCGAGCTTAACGCCGCAGCATTGTTTGCGGTGTTATAAGCTGCTTCAGAAGCAGGATATAACCAGCGGCGTGGAATTAAGTTATTGGGGGTACCAATACCGCTGCCACCCTGTGTTAAAGCAGGCAGGCCTGTACGGCGGAAGTTATAAAACGCCTCCCAGCCAGAATTATTGAACAGAGATATGTATTTCTGAGTTAAGATTTGCGCTAAGCCATTGGCATTATCACCGGCATAGGCCACATTAGCCAAAAACTGGGTAGTGTTTGCAGTGGCTGTTCCCCAGGTATCGCCTTGTTTCAGCAATTTGGGGTTTATAGAAGGTTCTGTAGAAGAGATTGGAAAAGTAACAGTTAGGGCTTGACCATTGGTAATACCGTATAATGCCAGTGATGCATTAATACCATTTGTGTACCATGTAGATGAACTACCGCTTGCCCATCCCCTGTTAATACCTTCGGCAATGTTGAAGCACATTTCTGAGTAACCAATAAACACAAATGGCTCGGCGCTTGCGCCAGTTGCCGATGCATAATAACGGGTATAGTTATTAAACGAGTAAACACCATTATTTGAGCTGGTTAAAAGCGCTGCCTGGGCCTGGTTAATATCAGAACCAACATAAGCCGTAAAGTCGCTTATAGCCTTACCACCGCTAATTTGTAAAGGTGCAGGAGTTGATGTTATAAAAAGGCGTGGATCTTGCGTGGCAACAGAAATATTAACGTAAGTGCTGCCCGGGTTTGCAAAGTTGTTATATGGATTTAAACCTAATGACCAGGTAGAGTATCTGTTTACAGTATTAAATCTGTAAACCAGGTTATCACTATTACTGGTCATAATAGGATATTTTGTACTGTTACCCAATATGGCAGCAAATTGCTGTGGAATTTGCAGATCGGCATTATCTGTAGCACGTTTGCTTAAGCTAATAAGCACACGTAAACGATAGCTATTGATTACTTTTTGCCATTGTACATAAGTAAGACTATAGATATCTCCGTTTGCATCCAATCCGGTATTTGCCAAAGTTGGATTAGCTGCTACTAATGCCTCAAGCAGGCTATTGGCATTATCTAACTGAGTAAGGGCGCTCTTATAAACATCGTGCTGGGTATCGTATTTTGGAGTAAGAACAGTTGGATTGCCCGCTTGTGAAAAAGGGATATCACCAACCCGCTGGCTCAACCAGATACCTGAGTAAGCTTTAAAAAACTCGCCCAAAGCGTAATATTTATTGGTTTGGTTACCTAATTGCGCACTTGCCTGTTGCTCCATTTTAAGCGCGTATTTCAATATATCATAACTATCAGAAGTATTTCCAAAGTTATAGGTATTGGTACCTCTGTAATAAGAGTAATTGGCAATTACATATTGATTAGCATCCTGAGAATATCCCCAAGGTTGCTCATCGGTACGGATCAGCGTTGCAGTTATGTGATTAAGCAGCAATGAAAGAGGAACAATTGAATTGGAGCCTGCCACATTGGGATTGTTAATGAGGTCTCCCTTCTGACAGCCTGTTATGGATACCATGCCCATTGATAACAACAGGGCGAATGGAATTAATGATTTTATTTTCATAAATTTCTTTTAAATCAATTAATAATTAGAACGTTAAATGGATATTGAAACCATAACGGCGGGCTGTAGGGCTTTCCAGGTCGCTGCCGCCATTAGTACCAACTAAACTACGATCGGATGCATTGTAACCCGATGCAAACTGATCAAGGTCGATATCCTTACGTGCGGCAAAGTATAACAGGTTTCTGCCAACTATACCAAATGATGCTCTTCTGATAAATGTACCTTTAAGCATAGTTGCAGGTAATGAATAAGATAGAGTAGCTTCACGTAATTTAGCATATGAACGACTGATCATATAATACTCATCGAAGTTGCCACCTATACCGCTGGATACATAACTTTGTACAGTTACCGGGATGGTGTTAGGCGCAAAAGTTAAATCTTTAAGATTGGTGATCTGTCCACCCGCGTAAACTGGGGTACCACTTACAATGTGTACACCCGGACCTACAAATGCAGGAGTTGCACCTACGGTACCTTCGTTTGTACTATTCCACTCTGCTAAACGAGCAGCACCAAATGCGCCTGTTGCAGTTTCAAGCGCTGTACCACCGTTCATTGATTGGTAATAAGTTCTGTCGTAAATTTTACCACCTATACGGCCGTCAAACTGGAAGCTTAATGAAAAACCTTTGTAGCTGAATGTGTTGGTAATACCGAAAGAAAAATCTGGATTGGCATAACCTAATAAACCCTGATTTGATAAACCGCCCGGTGAGCTGATAGGTGTTCCACCTGTTATTTTGCCTGTACCATCAACAGAGTATGAGTTAATGATGTTTCCGCTGCCATCTCTTACAAACTTAGTACCGTATATAGCATCGGGTCTGTCGCCAACAACATAGTTGTGGTTGTTTTGCTGTAAGGTTCCCTGGCCAGGGTATATAGCTGTTATTCTTTCTTTATAGGTTGAATAGTTGGCATTGATATCCCAGTTAAGTCCATCTGGATTTTTCAATACAGAACCCATCAGTTCAATCTCGATACCTTTTTTACGGGTTGTTACACCATTAACCAATTGGCTGGCATCACCTGTTGAAGTTGCTACACCCAACTGGAAAATGTTAGGCCCATTGTTGGTAGTAAAATAAGTAGCCCCTAAACCTAACCTGTTGCCTAAAAATTTGGCATCAAAACCAGCTTCGTACGATTGTACATCAAAAGGCTTGATTTTAGGATTAGCAATAGTATTTGATAATGTTACAGAAGGGGTACCATTGTAAAAAGTACCGGTTGCAATTGGCGAAGCATTGGTATAAGTCGGGCCGTTGTAAGGGGTATATAGTTCGGTACCGTAGCCTAATAATCCCGAAACTGGTTTAGAGTTCCAGCCGGTACCTAATGCAGTTGATTGTAAAGCATTATATGCAGTACCAATTGTTGTAGCGGTTAAACCACCTTTTACATCGGCAAATGAACCACGTAATTTTAAGAAAGATACAAACTCCGGTAACTTAAGATAATCTGTAAGCACACTGCTTAAAGCTACAGAAGGATAAAAGAAGGTATTAGCTCCAGATGGCAAGGTAGAAAGATTATCTACACGGCCGGTTGTATTAACGTTAAAGTAGTTTTTGTACCCTAAATCAAAAGAGTAATAACCGCTATAAACCTGCATTTTTGAATCGAAGTTATAGATGTATGGCTTACCTGCCGAGTTGTTTAAGTTATAAACTCCTGGCAACGCTAAAACCTGGGTAGTACCCCAGTCTGAGTTATAGGTAAATGACCTCTCGTTACTACCTGCTAACGCCGATACACTCCAATTGCCAAATTTATGGTTATAGGTAAGTGTTAAATCGGTATTGTTTTCTAACAGGTTACGGTCATCCTGCCTGTAATCGCCATACCAACCAAAAGTATACCATGACAGGTATTGGTTAAGGTTGGCACCAGCGGGCACCTTCTCTGTATTTTGCTCATTATAAGTATTAATGGCCGAACGTAAACTTATAGCCAGATCGTTATTAAACTTATAGCTTAATTTTAATGAACCGTAAACAGTTTGTTTAGTTCTGCCTTTCAACCATTGGTCGGCTACAAAGTAAGGGTTGTTTAAACGGCCATATTCCTGGGCGTACTGTTGTAATCCCGGCACACCTTGCGGGCCTTGATATACGTTTTTCAAATCTCTAACATCATAATCGGCAGAACCGTAAACCTTAAACATGTAAACGTAGCTTTGCGGGCTATAATCAACATCCGGTATGTTTGGCGAGTATTGCTCGTTAAGGTTTAAGTCACCTTCAATACGAAGCTTAGAGGTAATATCGTAACCGGCAGCTATCTTAAAGTTATCAATATTTAAACCTGTATTAGGGAAATCTCCTTTTTGATAAGTGTGACCGTATGATAAATGCAAATCGTAATTTGAACCACTGGCTGCAACCGCTATACTGTTTGTAGTAGTTACGCCTGTTTGAACAAAATTGTTAAAGTTGTTTGCACCACGGGCCAACCATGGTGTTTTTTGCCTTACACCTGTAGTTATATCATATGGGCTATCATATTGTTGTGTCTGGAAAACGCCATCGAAACGCGGCCCCCACTCTGGTAAACGTTGGGTGTTATCATACAAAACATTTCCGTAGGTGTAAGCGTAATTAGTACCACGACCGTATTCTGTTTGGCTTTTAGGCAATACCAGAAAACCTTTTTCTAATTCGGTAGTGCTGTTGAAATCAACCTGCCAGCCTTTTTTATCTTTTGAACCTCTTTTAGTGGTAATGATAATGGCGCCATTAATACCTCTGAAACCGTAAAGAGCCGCAGCGTTGGGGCCTTTTAATACGGTATAGGTATCAACATCATCGGCGTTAAAGTCATAGGTATCTGATGCTACCGGCTCACCGTCAACAACATATAATATATCTTTACTACCACGTAAAACAACAGTTGGCGCACCTGCAAATTCAGAGCTTGCGCCAATGTTTAAACCGGCAACTTTACCAGCCATGGAGTTAAGCGGGTTTGCATCGCGGGCTGTAGTTAAAGCATCACCCCTGATCTGTGATTGTGAGTAACCTAGTTTTTGAAATTCTTTTTTAACACCTAAGGCAGTAACTACTACTTCAGATAATACTTTGGTATCTGGCTTTAAAGTAACCGATATATTTGTTTCAGCACCAACTACCACTTCCTGGGTAAGAAAGCCTATTGTTTTAAATATAAGGGCCTGCCCTTTTTCGGCAGAAATGGTAAAACGACCACCAACCCCGGTTGATGACCCCTGGTTGGTACCTTTTAGCATTACGCTAACTCCTGGCAGCGGTTGATTGAAGTCGTCCAATACAATCCCCCTGATAGTTAAGTTTTGAGCGTGCAGATTACCATAAGTAAGCATGCAAGCTGCAAATACAATTAACAACCTTGAAATTTTAAGTAAGTTTCTTTTCATTACAAATCAATTAATTTGTACAAAAGTATCCCCGGGGCGTTAAGGCAAAATCTTGGCATCAACACCAATGGATTAACTAATCATAAACAAATAGCTAAAAATGGCATCTATATATCCACACTGTTAACTTGTATTTAAATTATAACCCACAGTAAAAACCTATCGCTCTGGTTAAGTTGAGGTTATTTTTTTTTTGGCCGCCGCTGCCTGTACTATTTCGTAAATGCGCCCTTAAAATGTCATGATCGCACCGCGTCAATAAGCCAATCGGACTATTATATTTGTTAAACAAACCCAATAAAACAACCAATTATGAAAATCAAACAAAAAATAACACCCTTTTTATGGTTCGATAATCAGGCAGAAGAAGCCATCACTTTTTATAAATCAATATTTAAAGATTCGGCAATTGGCGATATCGCCCGTACCGGCGATGGCGGGCCTGGCGAAAAGGGATCGATACTGACTGGTACTTTTACCCTGGCCGGCCAGCAGTTTATGGCAATTAACGGCGGCCCCATGTTTAAGTTTACCGAAGCAATATCGTTATTTGTTGATTGTAAGGATCAGGATGAGGTTGATTATTACTGGGAGAAACTATCAGAAGGAGGCAAAAAATCGCGATGCGGTTGGCTTAAAGATAAGTTTGGCTTATCATGGCAGATAGTGCCCGATACTTTAAGTAAGGTGCTCTACGGCGCTGATCGCGAAGGTGCAGGCAGGGCCATGCAAGCCATGATGAAAATGGATAAACTAATTGTAAAAGACCTACAGGATGCATACGATGGTAAATAGCATATTATAGTTTCGCACAACAAGAAAGATCGCCGGGGTTTCGGCGATCTTTTTGCATTAATATGCTATCGTGATTATTGTAACAATTAAACTGTTAAATAACCCAAAACAGTCTTAATTTATTAAATTGCAACTTAAACTAACTGACTTATCATGAAACAACTCTTATTCGTTTTAGGGCTTGCTATGTGGTGCACCTGCGCCAGCGCCCAATCGTCTGAAGATTCTACCTACATCAGGCAAAACTACACCAAAATAGAAAAGTACATTACCATGCGCGATGGTAAAAAACTGTTCACTTCCATTTACCAGCCAAAAGATCAATCAAAAAAATATCCAATTATGATGACTCGCACACCCTATACTGTTTCTCCGTATGGCGAAAACGAGTACAGGCGCACGCTGGGTCAAAACATGCTTTTTGCAAGGTCAGGCTTTATTTTTGTTTACCAGGATGTGCGTGGTAAATGGATGAGTGAAGGCGATTATGTTGATGTACGCCCCATTATTGACAAGAAAAAAAACAAAACCGATATTGATGAAAGCACCGATACATATGATACTATAGATTGGCTGGTAAAAAACCTGCCCAATAACAATGGCCGCGTAGGCATTGAAGGTATCTCCTACCCAGGCTTTTATTCTACCGCGTCGTTGCCAAATGCTCATCCAGCCTTAAAGGCAGTGTCGCCACAGGCCCCGGTTACCGATTGGTTTCTGGGCGATGATTTTCACCATAATGGCGCATTTATGATGATGGATGCTTTTAATTTTTACACCGGCTTTGGTATCCCCCGCCCAAAACCCATCACCCCAAAAGAATTTAAAGGCGGTATAAAACCTATTTTTAAAGATAGCTACAAGTTTTACCTGGAGATGGGTGCCCTGCCAAACTTTAAAAAACGCTACATGGGCGATTCTATGAAATTTTGGAACGAGCTGATGGCCCACCCTAATTACGATGAATTTTGGAAAGCGATGAATATTCGCCCGCATTTAAAAAATATTACACCGGCTACCATGACGGTTGGTGGTTTTTTTGATGCCGAAGATTGCTTTGGCGCTTTGCATGTATATGAGGCTTTGGAAAAGCAAAACCCGCAAAGTCACAAAAATATGTTGGTGATGGGGCCCTGGTTTCATGGTGGCTGGGAAAGTAAGGATGCCACCTTGTTTGCCGACCAGAATTTTGGATCGAACACCGCTCAGTGGTTTCGTGAAAACATTGAGTTGCCATTTTTTAACTATTACCTGAAGGATGAAGGTACTATGGATTTGCCCGAGGCCAGCATATTTATCACCGGCAGCAACCAATGGAAAAAGTTTGCCACCTGGCCACCACAAAACATAACAGAGAAAACGCTTTATTTCCAGGCTGATGGTAAGTTATCTTTCGCCGCCCCGGCAACAACAAATAGTTTTGATGAGTATGTAAGCGACCCTAATGCGCCGGTACCGTATCAGGATGGCATCCAAAAAGCCCGTACCCGGGAATATATGCTGGATGATCAGCGCTTTGCTGGCCGCCGCCCTGATGTTAAGGTTTACCAAACAGATACTTTAACTGAAGATATGACGCTTACCGGCCCGATAATGGCAGATTTATTTGCATCAACCACCGGTACCGATGCTGATTATGTGGTGAAGCTAATAGACGTTTTTCCGGATACTTACGCTAACCCGATACCTAACCCTAAAAATGTAACCCTTGCAGGCTATCAGATGCTGATTCGTGGTGAAGTGTTCAGGGGACGTTTCCGTAATTCGTTTGAAAAACCGGAAGCTTTTGTACCGGGCAAGGTTACCGAAATTAAATATGCCCTGCCCGATGTTGGCCATACTTTCCGTAAAGGACACCGCATTATGATACAGGTACAAAACTCCTGGTTCCCGTTGGTTGATCGCAACCCGCAAAAATTTGTAGACATATACCAGGCCACTGATGCCGATTTTCAGAAAGCAACACACCGCATTTACCATGATGTGCAAAACAAATCGTCGGTAAAAATTACCGTGCTGGAACAATAGTATTTAATTGACAATTGATTTAAGGGTTAACGAATCGCTTCGTTAACCCTTTTATGTTCAAATGGATTTTCATTTAACTACCTACCAATCTGCAATATTTTATCGCTAAACGCCTCGCGCACCACTATCTCCCCCCTTCTTTTCTCCTCGCTCTTTCATCCCCCTACCCTTACTCTCCTAAAAATATTTCGCCTAAAATTTGGAATTGTAAAAATAGTATCATATAATTGTAGTGTACTATTATAGTAGTACACTAAAACACAAACCTCATGATTAGTATTAACCACCTAAACTTTGGGTATCATAAAAAGTATATGGTACTCGAAAATCTAAATCTGCACATTAAGCCAGGCCACATCTATGGCTTGCTGGGTCGTAATGGCGCAGGTAAATCAAGTTTACTGCATAATATTTGCGGCTTACTATTCCCATCCAATGGCACATGCCTGGTTGCAGGCGAGACCCCGGCAAACAGGAAGCCCCAATTTTTACAACAGGTATATTTATTGCCCGAAGAGATTTACCTGCCAAACGTATCCATCAAAAATTACCTGGCCATTTATGCTCCCTTTTACCCGGCTTTTGACCATGATATGTTTTATCGTTTTTTGACCGAGTTTGATATTCCGAAGGAAAACAAATTGCAAAACATGAGCTACGGCCAAAAAAAGAAAGTAATGATCAGTTTCGCACTGGCAACACAGGCAAAGGTGCTATTAATGGACGAACCAACAAACGGCCTGGATATCCCATCAAAAAAACAATTCCGCAAAATTATTGCCGGTATTATCAAAGATGATCAATTGATTATAATTAGTACACACCAGGTAAAAGATCTGGATAGTTTAATTGATTATGTACTGGTACTGGAAGATAAGCAGATCATCCTTAATCAACCAATAGAAAATATCACCGAAAAACTGGCATTTAAACAGGTCATCAACCTTGACGAGGTTGCATCCCCTATTTATAGCGAGGGTGCTTTAAAAGGCTACGCAGTAGTAGCTATTAATCATAAAAAAGAAAATTCACGCCTGGATATGGAAATGTTTTTCAATGCCGTGCTTAGCGAGAAACAATTGGTGCTTTCACAATTTAATTAATAAAACATGCAATTTTCAATACATAGAATCTGGCTACTTGTTAAAAAACAATGGGCCGAAAATTTACAGCTATACTGCCTGGGCTTGTTGGCCGTTACTGGTGTGATGGCAGCAGTAATAGTATTTAATATAACTGAAAATGAAGGTTTAACAAAGCCTACTCAACAGAACTTAGTTTTGGTGGGCCTAATGGTTTCGGGCAGTATTTTTACTACAACAATTTTAAGCCAGTTTAATGATAAAATTAAAGGCATACAGGCCTTAACATTACCGGCATCAACATTAGAAAAACTTGTGGTTGCATTATTATACAGTATTGTTGTTTTCCCTATTTGCTTCCTGGTATTAGTTTACCCTTTAATATGCTTGGGGCATTATATAGATGCTGAAATGATCGGAAAACCTAATTTGTTATACATACCCGAATGGAACAAACAGCTGCCTTTAGTAATCTTCCTCTATTTGCTATTGCAGGGCATCGCATTAATGTGTTCGGTTTTATTTAAACGCTACGTATTTATAAAAGCGGTAATACTAACCATTGCTGTATTTTTTGGTGTACTTATCTTAAATCCATGGCTTGCAAAGAAGATAATAGGTCCCCAAGTGCCCAAGCAAATTACAGCCAACATACATGAAACCGTTTATGACGACCATCAAAACGTTTTGGTTAATAAAACAGTTAAGGAGCTCATTTGGACAAATTTGTATCCAAGGGCACCGTACGCTGATATGGAGTTAAATAACTGGGGCATCTATCAAAAATACAAGAACATTGATTATGAATCGTACCATGTTGTTATAAGGCACAACTATAATGCTTTGTTTTATGCCCTGTTGGTGATAAGCGTACCCTTCTTATGGTTAATTACCTGGTTTAGGCTTAAAGAAAAAGAACTATAAACAGCTATGGATTTCAACAACACACAAGCCATATACCTGCAAATAGCAGATTATGTGTGCGACAAAATACAGCTTACCATTTGGCCGGAGGACGAAAAAATCCCGTCGGTACGTGAGCTTGCCATTATGCTGGAGGTAAATCCTAACACTGTGATGCGTTCATACGAATACCTGCAAAATCAGGAAATAATTTACACCAAACGAGGGATGGGGTATTTTGCCCAGCTAAATGCAGCAAAGAAAATTCTGAAAAGCCGGCAAGATCAATTTATGAATGAGGAGTTACCCCTGCTGTTAAAAAAAATGCAATTACTCAACATCCCGGTAAATGATCTACAAAACAGATATCAGCAGTTTATAGATAAAAACATCAGCTAAGTTATTTTAATTTCAATATATGAAAACCAGCACAAAATTAATCATCATACTTTTTACATGCATACCAGTATCGTTACTAGCCTACAACCTGCTGCTAAAAAACGAATACAATAACGGAAATTTCTACAGGGATCTATACCCGAAGAATACTCTGGATTATATTCCCATTGCCCAATTACCCGCTTTTAAACATATTGTTATCGATGGCTCATTAAAAATCCCGGTAGACGGTGGTTTCGAAACCTGGATGTGGATGGCCAGGGTTTGGGTGGGTCACAACGATGAAAAAACGAATACCGGTAGCCGTAATACAATAAGCGTTATTAAGGAATTACGAAGCAATCTTATAACAACGGTAAAAAACGATACGCTATTTATTTCATTTAGTGTAAAGAGTAAATATGATAACTCTGTAAGAAACTGGAATAACGAGAGTGATATTGTAAGGATCTCGGCAAATAATGTTTCATCGATTAGGGCTAACTCTGCCAAGGTTACTATTGGAAACAACCCAGGCAGCACCGACTCTTTGAAACTCACTGTTGCCGATCAGAGCCATTACGATGTTAATAATCTTTCTATCAAATATTTAAACATTACCGCTGCAGATAGCTCTTATTTAAATATCTGGAAAAACAACCACGTTAGTACCCTTAATTATTCGCTTAAAGGTAAAAGCAGCCTTAATATTGATGAACACCCTGTGCAACATTTTAATGCCCTGCAGGTAGACAGCGCGGCTAAAATCCAAATCACCGGCAAAGCGCGCCTTATGCAAAAACAGTTGCAGTAATCATTTTAATACCTAACCCATTAAACAAAAAAAGATGGGTAGCTCCATGCTATCCATCTTCGATTACAACTAAATGTAATATCCCTGAGTTATTTTGCAACCTTTTTAGCCGGAACTAAAGGCAAAATGATAACTGCTATAAAGGCAACAACTTCTAATACAATTAACATGATCTTATCTTTTAATGATTACTGAAATATCTGTTACGATACTTTAATTATTTTGCAATTTTTTTAGCCGGGATTAAAGGCAAAACGATAACTGCTAAAAATGCGACAACTTCTAATACGATTAACATGGTTTTTAATTTTTAAAGTGATTATTTGATTATTATTACTGGTACACAGCCCTAATTATTTCGCAACTTTTTTAGCTGGAATTAAAGGCAAAATGATAACTGCTAAAAAGGCTGCAACTTCTAATACGACTAACATAGTTTTAATTTTTTAAGTGATTTATATATTATTAATAGCTTGAGGGAAGCCCGCTATTCATCGTATAATACCCTGATTTTTATGGGACTAAGTGATAGACATCTTCGGTTTCCTGAACGGGAATCGACTAAAAACATGCCATAAAAAATTGGAGGTTGCGATACTCAAAACCCAAAAAAAATAAAATTGCCATATTTTGTAATAGATAAAAATTGAAGGTTGATTTGAAAAAAAATGACGACACTTTAGAAGAGATAAAAAAAATAAACCTTTTTTAGTCAGTAGAAAAAATCAGTTTAAAAAAATCTTACAATTTGTTGATTAAAAATACTGTCAATATTAAAAATCCCAGATTTTATTACCGCAAAATAGTCGATTAGTATAAAAAGAGGGAGTTAGAACTCAAAACAAAGCTCATTTTCTGCTTTTTACAGAGAAATACAACTTCATTAGCTCATTTTTAAAACCCTTAACAGTTTAATATTTTTTTTGCCATTTTGTCACCAAGCATGACAAACCTCAATAACCTGACAAAAAATCTTAAAAAAGCATACCAAAACACTGCCAATTCTTAAATTCCATCAGCGAAATTAAGTAATAGGTTAAATTACGGGCATGCCAAATACTATTTACGGTAGATGTACTTTTATTATCACTTAAATACTTTTATTAGCCGTTTGAGGGGGTTATAAGGTTGCCCGGTAAGTAGTTTACAAAACAAATATTGTTTGCAATAATGCTTTATTATACTTTTGAGATATGAAGCATATATCCATTTTAGTACCCAAAGGTGCAATTTTAGGTAGTCTTGAAGGGTCTCGCCAGTTGTTGACCCAGGTAAACCAGTTTGTTCTATCAATGGGAAAAGAGCCCGTTTTTAACGTAGAATTGGTTGGGCTAACTAAAGAGACTACTATCAGCGGTGGGTGCTTCACCGTAAACTCCAATATATTGATCTCCGATTTAAAAAAAACCGACCTCATCATCATCCCCGCACTTGACGGCGAAATAACGGCTGCTATTGAAAACAACAAGGCCTTTTTACCCTGGATAACAGATCAATATAACAACGGTGCAGAAGTAGCCAGTTTATGCATGGGGGCCTTCCTGTTGGCTTCAACCGGTTTATTGAAAGGAAAAAGCTGCGCTACACATTGGATGGCAGCCAATCAATTCAGAACCATGTTTCCGGATGTTAACCTGGTAACCGAAAAAATAATTACCGACGAGCAGGGTATTTACTCCAGTGGAGGTGCCTTCTCTTACCTTAATCTTATATTATACCTTATAGAAAAATTTGCAGGCAGGGACATGGCTATTCTAAGCTCTAAAGTATTTGCTATTGAAATGGAGCGCACCAGTCAATCATCATTTATAATTTTCCAGGGACAAAAAGACCATAGCGATGATCCAATAAAAAAAGCGCAGGAATTTATTGAGAAAAACTACCAGGAGAAAATAAGTGTAGAACAGCTGGCATCTATGTTTGCTTTAGGCAGGCGAAACCTGGAACGTCGGTTTAAAAAAGCAACAGCCAATACCGTAGCCGAGTATATTCAACGTGTAAAAATAGAAGCCGCCAAAGCAAGCCTGGAAACCTCACGTGATAATGTAAATGAGGTAATGTACAATGTTGGCTATACCGATAATAAAGCATTTCGCACTACTTTTAAGCGCATTACCGGCTTATCCCCTATGGATTACCGTAATAAATATCAACGCGAATATTTTAACTAATTCCATTATTTAAGGTCATTTATATCGGGAGGTTTAAAATAATTAATACATTTACGTAATTAGTTACGTAATTACATTTATATATGGATTTTTTTAACAAAACAGGTAAAATGGCAATTGGGAGCAGGCTACGGATGCTAACCGAAAAGATAACCGAAGATGCAGTAAGTATTTATAAGATGTATGATATAGACATGCAGCCCAAGTGGTTCCCTGTTTATTATGTTTTATCTCAGGACGAAGCCAAAACCATCACGGATATAGCCAAAGAGATAGGTCACTCCCATCCATCGGTAAGTAAAATAATCCGCGAAATGGTAAAACATGACTTGGTCGCCGAAAAAAAAGACAAAGGTGATGGAAGGCGTAATATGGTTAGCTTAACCACCAAAGGCAAAGCCATTTCCGAAAAAATTAAAGATCAGTATATCGATATTAACCAGGCTATTGAACAATTAACCCTGCAAACCCGAAATGACCTTTGGAGAGCAATTGAAGAATGGGAGTTTCTGCTGGAACAAAAAACATTATTACAAAGGGTACGCGAGCAAAAAAAGGAACGCGAAAGTGCAAATGTGCAAATCATTGATTATACGCCGCAATACAAGCAAGCTTTTAGAAACCTAAACGAAGAATGGATATCTAAATGGTTTAAGATGGAAGAGGCCGACTACAAGGCACTAGACGCCCCACAAGAGTATATATTAGACCGGGGTGGTAGTATACTGATTGCGTTATATAAAAACGAACCAGTGGGTGTTTGTGCTCTAATTAAAATGGATGACCCGGATTACGAATACGAGATGGCAAAAATGGCAGTATCGCCAAAAGCACAAGGTAAAAACATAGGTTTTTTATTGGGGATTGCAATTATTGAAAAGGCAAAATCATTTGGCGCAGCCAAAGTTTACCTGGAAAGTAACACCATTTTAAAACCAGCTATAAACCTTTATCACAAATTAGGCTTCAACAAAGTTGCCAGCCGTAACACACCTTATGAGCGCAGCAACATTCAAATGGAAGTGATCATTAAATAACGAAACATGTACGATAACAAAATAGCCATAGTTATTAAAGATGAGTTGCTTACCTGGCAAAAATTAAATGTAACCGCTTTTTTGGCCAGCGCTGTAGCTATTAAACTCCCCGAAACACATGGCGGAGCACTGATAAGCGGATCTGGAACAACATATTTGCCATTTATGAAACAGCCGGTATTGATATATAAAGCAGATACCACCGAACAAATTAAAAGAGCATTTAACAGGGCTAAAGACAGAAACTTACAAATAGGAGTTTATACAAACCCACACTTCGCTACTAAAACCGAAGATGAAAACATTGCAGAAATGGCCCGCCATACAGATAATAACCTCGATCTGGTTGGAATAATAGTATATGGGCCTAATAAAATGGTTGACAAAACTTTAGACGGACTTAAATTTCACTCATAACCCAGTCCGTTTAAAAAACTGCTGAATGGAATCGGGTTTGGTCATCAAAAAAGTTTGGATGCCCAATTTTTCCGCACCGGCCAAATGCTGCGGACTATCGTCAATAAACAAAGTTTCGGCTGGGTTAAGGTTATTTTCCTGAAGCACCTGTTCAAATATGCGTGCTTCGGGCTTACGTTTACCGGTTAAATGCGAGTAATAAGCTTTCTCGAATAAATGTTGGTTACCATCAAAACCAAAATCATTTTTCAGGTAGTCCATAATGTAATCGTAATGAATAGCATTGATGTTGCTAAGTAAAAAAGTGCGGTACTTTTTCTTCAGATCCAACAATAATTCGTGGTTGCCGGGCTCAATTCCGAGCAGCATACTGTTCCAGGCAGCGTTAATCTGCTCGTCGGTAAGCGCTGCATTACCCGATTTTTGCCTGATATAGTCCCTAAATTCATCTGCGGAGACCTCTCCCCTATCAAATTTATCAAAAATTTCATCTTGCTGTTTATGCCCGAAAAAATCTGCTGCATTATTGATACCCAATTGGTTCCAACCTTGTTCTGCCTTCTGAAAATCGAGATTGAAGATAACATTACCGTAATCGAAGATGATATTTTTGATTTTTTGCATAAAGCGCTTTGTAAATTGAGCACAAATATGTAAAATTGCACCCGTTAAACAAACACAAAATAACCGCGCCTATAGCTCAGTCGGTTAGAGTAGAAGACTCATAATCTTTTGGTCCCTGGTTCGAGCCCAGGTGGGCGCACTTAGATTAACAGCCATGAGTCTGTTGATTTTCCGGTAAAAAGGCCGTTTCTGTAACGGAAACGGCCTTTTTTTAATATCTTTGAGTCGGATTTATTCCACGGCGCTGACACCGTAAAAACTTCACAACGTCAGGACTTGCATAATTATTTGTTGAACTTCACGTAAAACCGTCACTATTCCGTCATGACGTTTTTTACGTGGCCTAAAAAAAACAAGATTATGGCAACTGTAAATGCTGTGGTTTATGACCAGTTTAAAAGGGAGGATGGAACATTCCACGTACAAATTAAAGTCTTTCACAAAGATGTCCGCCGGTTTATCGAAACCAATCAATATGTAACGGCCCGGCAACTGGATGAGAACTTAAAGATTAAGGATAAACATATCCTTAAATTGTTAGACGATACACTAACGGATTATCGAAAGACCATTGGCGATCTTGCTCCTAAACTGGACTTTTTCACCTGTGATGATTTAAAAGCCTTTTTAATTAACAAAGACAAAGAAGTAGATTTTATTGCCTTTTGCGCCCAACACATTGCTTCATTACGGAAAGTTAAAAGGGATGGAACCGCCGATAACCATCGGGCTGTCCGAAACAGCCTGATTGATTATTTTAAAAAACAAAGCGTCTCAATTTTAGAGATTAATTCCGGTATGCTATTCGCTTACGAAAAATGGTTGCAAACCGACCGTACAATGGTGCGGGTTAACCAATTAGGTAAGGAAGTAACAACAACAGAAAAAGGTATGCAAACCGGGGGTATTTACTCGCACATGCGTGATTTGCGTACGCTATTCAATGAGGCGAGAAAGATTTATAATAATGAGGATATCGGAGTTATTAAAATCAAACATTATCCGTTTAAAGCTTATAAAATCGGTGCACCTCCAAAAACCAAAAAAAGGAACATTACAGCTGAGCAGGTCAATAAACTAAAAAAGTGTGTGGTAAACCCTGAAAGCCGCGCGGAGTTGGCCAGGGATTTATTTATGCTCAGCTTTTATATGTGCGGAATGAACGCTGTTGATTTCTACAACCTTAATAGCTACGATCCGGAAAGTAAAAGGTTAGAATACAACCGCTCAAAAACAAGTGGTCTTCGTGATGATGATGCATTTATAAGTATAAAGATTGTCCCCGAAGCGAGGCCATTGCTTGAAAAATATATTGGTAGATTACAGGATAGGTACAGCACCTATAATGGATTGGATACAGCGTTGAGCAAGGGAATGCAACAATTGCGTAAGATAACCGGAGTTCCAGATATTACCTTTTATTGGGCGCGGCATACCTTTGCAACTATCGCAAGAAATAAATGCCAAATGGACAAGGATAGTATTGCAGAAGCCTTAAACCACGTAGACAGTGATCACAAAACCACGGACATTTATATCGAAAAAGACTGGACTATCGTTGATAAAGTACAGGCAGCTGTAATGAAGTTTTTTAGAGGACTGAACAAACCGAAACCAGCCAAGCCACAAACAACTAAAATTAAGGACTTAAGTGACCCGATAGAACACCGTAAAACCATGCGCCTCGTGAGTGCATAATATTACTGATTATGAGAACATTAATTTTATTTTGCCTTACCTGTATTGTAGGTACAGGGGCATTTATTGCCGCCACAACATCGGCAAATAAGTTACCCCTATTTATCGTAGGGTTTGGAGTATGGATTTTATTTCTTATTTATTTCGCCAAGAAGATTAGTCGATAGCATTTAAAAAAACCGGCCAATTGTTGTCAGGGATTAGTAGTTTATGTGATTGGCTTTCCCGAATTTGCAGCAGGTAAAAGAAGAGCCTAAAAGGGCTTTTTGAATTTTAGGCTCTTCTGAAGACGTTTAGAAATACCCTTTAAATGCTTCTGGTTCCGTACCGCGGACCAAAATCATGATATCCCCATCGAGCAAGGCCAAATTTTTTATAAAATTAGTGAATTGCACTTGACGCATAATCGGATCACCAACGCTCCAAAATCGATGCATAAAAACGGTTACTGGTACGAGGAAACGAAAATCAACAAGGCACCTATTCTGATTGGATAGCCGACCATGATACTGACCGCACCAACGGCGGTAATAACTCCGAAAAAGGGAACACTAATATCTGCCATAGGAACACCTTAATAAGCTGCATAGGCTATTATCACTTTTTGATAAATGATTGAAGCCAAACACAAGGAATATTAATGCAAATAAAATACGGCCGGTAATGTTTATTTTTTCATGGGTTTTTATGCTGATTTGTTTGAGTTAGAATTTATCTATCAATGCAGTTACCTGCCATCGACAACTTTTTTAGTCTAAATATTCGTTTTATCATTCAAAGGTCGGCAAATCGTTAAATTTTAATTACGAAGGCCCGGTTTTCTGCAACTCTTTTTTTGCTTTAATTGGAAAACATTCCCCTCAGGATCTTCTCCATAACACAACCAATAATAATATTAATCAAAAGTTTTGATTTCCCTCATTACAACGTTTAGATCAATAAAATGTGCCTTGGCCTCATTCCCGTCAAAAGAGAATGAATGCTATATAAAGAATAAACTTTTGCTGCCTGGAAGTTTACCTAAGATTCATCCAACGTTTAAATTCTCAGGTATAGGTTTTCCAAAATAGAACAAAAAACGGAAATGAAATCTTCCGCTTTTTGTTAGGGTAAACTATCAATTCAATAATGTCCATTTTTGCGAAAATGGTTATTTCAGGTATTCTTTGAAAAATATTTCCAGTTTACCGAATGGAATCATATCCAATTTGTCGTAAAGGTCACAATGGGTTGCACCAGGCACAATGACAATTTCCTTTGGCTCGGAAGCCATTTTGTAGGCATCTTCTGAATAATAACGCGAGTGTGCTTTCTCCCCTGCGATTAACAGAATAGGACGAGGCGAAATCATATCTATATTTGCAAACAGGGGAAAACTAAAGAATGATACGGGAGTTGTCGCAGTCCAAGCTGAAGTAGAGTTAATTGATCTTGGATGATAACCACGCTTGGTTTTATAGTAGGAAAAAAAATCTGCCAAAACAGGATTGGGATTTGGCGGTAAACTATCAGGCATCAATATGCTGCTTTTTATAATATTGCCATTTTGGTCAAAAGGAATTTCGTGTAATCCTGTCGCATAGGTGCCATTTTCTGCATCAACCCATCTTTGCTGACTTAAATAATCAATCAGTTTATGACGTTGTTCCTTGGTGTAGCTATCTCTGTAACCTTTACTGATGCTGCGCGACATATCATACATGGAAGCCGTTGCTATTGCTTTAATCCTGGAATCACTTGTGGCCGCCGTAATGGCCATTCCACTTAGACCGCAAATACCAATGACGCCAATCCTGTTTCTGTCCACTATTTTTTGTAAACCAAGATAGTCAACTGCCGCACTGAAATCTTCGGTATTAATATCAGGTGATGCAACATTACGGGGTTCACCACCACTTTCACCTGTATAGGATGGATCAAACGCCATGGCAACAAATCCACGCTCTGCCATTTGATTGGCGTATAATCCTGAAGATTGTTCCTTCACTGCACCAAATGGCCCACTAATGGCAAGCGCGGCCAAGGGCTTGCTGCCGTGGTTCTTAGGTGTGTATAAATCACCCGAAAGGGTAATACCGTAGCGATTTTTGAAAGTCACTTTTTGTCGTGTAACCTTGTCACTCAATTTAAAAGTGTACTGTTCTGCTATTTCTGTCGTATTCATTTTTTTTGAATTTTGGATTAACTTTCCTTGTTGCGCAACTAAATATCCTACCGTAGTCAGGAATATCATTATGAATGCAATTGTTTTTTTCATTTCTTTAATCTTTATTGATGGTTGGCTATATTATACTCTTCGTCAGAGACAGGTTGCAGCCAGGTTACCTGTACTTCTTCTTTGTAATTAGTAATGGCAATGTGAACCAATTTAGTCGTGGCTGATGCTCCGTGCCAATGTGTTACATTTTCGGGAATAGTCACTACATTACCTTTCGTTATCACCTGTATCGGTTTCCCCTTTTCCTGGTAAAAACCATTCCCTTCAGTAACGATTAACACTTGTCCCTTAGGATGCGTATGCCAATTGGTTCTTGCATTAGGCTCAAACGTTACACTTCCGGCAGAAAACTCATTATTTTTGTCTTTAGCGATCAATGGAAATAAAAAGGCATCTCCTGTGAACCAATCTTTTGATAATGGTTCTCCCTTTGGAAAAATCGAATTATTATTTTCTGTTATCATCTGTTTTTCTTTTGATTATATTAGAGGTCTCATTTTTGATCTATTATCCGGAAATTGATTTAATGAATTTTGCAGGTACACCGCCTACAATGGAGTTGTCCGGAACATCTTTAGAAACTACGGCACCTGCCGCCACAATTGAGTTTTCGCCAATCGTGACTCCTGGAAGGATGGTAGCACCTGCGCCGATCCAGGCATTTCGTTTGATCAAAATGGGCTTACACAGCATCCCGCGCCGCTCAGTAGGATCTAAGGGATGGTTTTCCGTGATTAGATTCACTTTCGGACCGATCAGCACATGATCTTCCAGGGTAATACCGCCTATATCCAGAAAAGAACACGCGTGATTGATAAAAACGTGTTTACCAAGGGTAATGAACTGTCCGAAGTTGGTATAAAACGGGCCGAAAATAGTGCTGCTGCTGTCCAACTCCGAACCTATGATATCACTTAGTTTTTTGCGTGTCTCATCTGCGCCCAAAGAAGCATTTAGTGCAGGCAATAACGAAAGTGTACGGTTCACGATCTCGTCCACTTTCGAAAATTCTGGATCATCCAGTCTTACCAGTTCGCCTGATCTCAGTCTTGTGAAAATATCCCTGTTCATTACATTAAATTTTTACTTGCTGGATTTGTATTCTGTATCGCTGACCTTTTGCAGCCAGTTAACTACACCTCTGTCCGTGTTTGGATTGATGACTATTTGTGTAAAGCTGTTATCAGGTGTTGAGCCATGCCAATGGATAGCGCCGGAGGGAATGGTGACGACATCACCTTGATGCAATATTTGAACTGGCTTTCCCTTTATTTTCAGGTATCCGCTGCCTTCCGTAATCACCAGTACTTGCTGATCAGGATGAAAATGCCAGTTGCTCCTGGCTCCCTTTTCAAAAGAAACTTCGGCAACTGAGCAGTGTTTAGTCGTATCGGTAGGCAACAGGTTCACCCAAACATTTCCAGTGAAATAGCCTGGTGAACCTTTTACAGACTTAGATTGAGCGATAGTCTTAAATGGCAAGAGTATTATCGCAGCGAAAATAATCAATGCGTATGAAATCGGTACTTTTATAACAACGATGCTTTTCATAGCACAAAGTTAGTCCGCGGTTAACGCTGTCGTTTATAACTTTCAAACCAATGCTTAAGACTTTCAAACTTCCATCTCACGAAGTGCGGTAGGGTTGGTCCCGGTCATGCGTTTAAAGTAGTTATTAAAGTAGCTGGGGTATTCAAAGCCGAGGGCGTAGGCTACATCAGCGATATTCCAATCCGTGTGTTGAAGCAGTGCCTTAGCTTCACTGATAATACGCTCTGCGATGTGAGAGGTAGTGGGCTTGCCCGTAACCTCCTTCACGGAGCGGTTAAGATAGTTGGTATGCAGGGCAAGTTTTTGCGCATAATCCTGGGCTGTCCTTAATTTCAGTGGTTTATCCGGGCTTTCAATCGGAAATTGCCTTTCCAGTAATTCAAAGAAAACAGAAGTGATCCGTGAGGCGGCATTTTTATGCTGATCGAGATTTTCCGAAGGCTCCAGCTTCATTGCTTCATGTAAGATCAGATTGATGTAATTTCTAATAAGGTCGTCTTTAAAGGTATAACCACTGTTTTGTTCCTCGATCATTTTTTGAAAAAGCGTATTTAAAAACGTCCTTTGTTGCTCTGTGATCTTTAATATGGGAGTGCCGCCCACCTTGAAGAAAGGCGACTGTTGTAAAATATCAGCGCGTTCAGAAACGTTTAAAAACTCTTCTGAAAAAAGGCAGGTATAGCCAATATATGTTCTTGAGACCGTTTCCCATGAATAAGGGATATGAGGATTGCCAAAAAACAAAATTGTTCCATCCGCCTGAAAGCTTCGGTCCGCGTAATGTATAATGCTTTTACCGGTCGTTAGGCAGATTTTGTAAAAGTCTTTACGGCTGTAAATGCGTGTAGCATATCCGTCGTCTTCAATCTGGAAAACATTGAAGCCCTTTAATTTTAGTTCATTATTGAACGGTGAAACGACGCGCAATTGTTTACTTATCATTTTCCAAAGTTAAGGAAGTCGGCGGTAGTTGATTTTTCTTGTTTCGTCAAATAAGTTTTTATAGATTTCATCAACGAAGATTTTTTAACAACTAAACAGCTATATTATACATCCAAAGTTAGATCATATTTGCTAACCAAAATATAGTGATTACCCTAAAGTAATCACTAATATCAATGATACCAAAGCCCTACCTGGATATTTCGCTGAACATCAGAAATTTCTAAATGACCAATAGGACGCAAAATTCATCGGTAACATTACTGGTAAGCTCAGTGCAATTGATTTTTAGGTATCTTCAGACAGCGGTGTTTTAGCAAGTGCCATCAGTTAGATTTAGTGCCGTTCAGTAATCATTTTCCGATGATTTAAGCCCCATTTATGCAAAGCAGTAATTACTTCACTTAGGGTGTTGACATAATCTGTTGGGATATATTCTACGAGCACCGGGTATACATCTGCAACCGTTCTTTTGATCAGTTTATGTTCCTCCAAATCCTTCAATTCCTTAGCAAGGACTTTTGTGCTCATTTTTGGAATACTCCTGTGAATTTCTCTGAACCTCTTGTTACCGTGATTTAAAGAAATCAATATCAGAAATTTCCATTTCCCATTGATAACGTCGAGGGCGTCTCTGACTGCCAGCATGCTTGATAAGCAGTCATTGTCGTTTGGTTTGCTGTCTTTCATCTCATCTTGATTACCCAAAGGTAACTGATTACCTTTAGGTAACTGATTACTTATGGTAACCAAAAGTAAGTAAATTCGTTGAAAATTTAAACAAAGATGAAAAGAGACAAAACTATCTACTGGGTATCCACCGTGCTTGCTATGTTGCTGGGCGCGACATCGGCATTCTTTTATTTTACAAACAGTTATATGATTGAAGGTTTTAAACACGTAGGTTTTCCATCCTACTTTAGGATTGAACTTGGGATTGCGAAAATATCGGGCATTTTAATACTACTTATTCCTAAGATTCCAAAAATGCTGAAAGAGTGGGCTTACGTCGGGTTCGGAATTACATTTATCTCCGGAACAATTGCTCACGGTGTGGTAGACGGCCTACCGAAAGGCCTGGCTCCGGTATTACCCTTAATTTTTTTAATTGTTTCCTATTATTATTTCAGAAAACTGAACTATCAAAATTTAACGCTCAAGGAGCAGCTTTAGTTCGTCCGCCAATGCCGTAAGGCTCTGGCAAACGCCTTAAATAGCATTATAAATCATATAAATTCTTAATGATCAATACCATGAATAAAATGAAAGTAGAAATTTGGAGCGATATTATGTGCCCCCACTGCTACATTGGGAAACGTAAATTCGAAGCAGCTTTGGCCCAATTTCCTAATAAAGAACACATCGAAATAGTTTGGCACAGTTTCCAGTTAAATCCAAACCTAAAATCCCAGGCCGATAAAGATCTTTATACTTATGTCGCCGAGCTAAAAGGTCAAACACGGGAATGGTCAGTTAAAGTGCATGAAAGTTTAGTCACGACCGCAAAAAGTCTCGGACTTGATTATCGTTTTGACAAGGCAAAAATTACCAATTCGTTCGATGCGCACAGGCTTATACAACTCGCAAGGCACCGGGGGCTGGATGGCGCGCTCGAAGAACGGTTTTTTAAGGCCTATTTTTCGGAGGGTGCCGTGATCAGCGATCATGTAACATTATTAAGATTAGCCGAAGAAGCGGGGTTGAAAAAAAATGAAGTGGAAGAGGTATTGGCCGGCACACTTTACGCGAAGGATGTTATTAAGGACGGAGAAGCGGCCAGTATTTTAGGTGCCCGAGGGGTTCCGTTTTTCGTTTTTGACCGTAAACTGACCCTGGCAGGCGCACAGGAAAGCACTGTTATTTTAACAGCACTTGAAAGTGCATTTGACAGCTGGCAAGCATCACATGCTATGAAATTTAGTAATCAGTAACGGTTAAAATCAGTCTATAGAAAAATACTAATGAGTAAAAATAAAAAAATAACGGTATTCGGCGGCTCCGGAGCCGCCGGACTATTATTGATCGAAAAAGCGCTGAGCAAGGGGTATGCAGTTACGGCATTTGTAAGAACACCCTCTAAAATACCGATCCGCCATGACAATTTAACAATCATGCAAGGTAACCTTACAGACGTGCAGAAAATAGAGGAGGCCGTTACAGGATCTGAAGCAATTATCAGCATTTTAGGTCCCGTTCCTAAATCAAAAGGATTGGTGGTCGCTAACGGCATGAAAAATATTATCGCTGCTGCGAAAAAGAGTGGTGTCAAACGCCTGATTGCTACAGTAACACCAAGTTTTGCGGATAGTAATGATAAATTTCAATTCAGCTTTGCGTTTGCTGTCTTCATGATTAAAAAATTGGTTAAAGAAAGTTACTACGATATTGTTCAAACGGGCAAGTACGTCTCGGAAAGCGGATTAGATTGGACACTGGTTCGTCTGCCTATGCTAAGCACCAAGCCGGAAACCGGCGAAGTGCATGCAGGGTATGTTGGTGACGGAAGACTTAATTTGTTCTCGCTTACGCGTGCCGATTTAGCAAACTTTCTTTTAGAACAGATCGGGTCGAAAAAATGGAATGGTAAGGCACCAGCAATTAGCAACTAAATAACCCTCCGCATTAAGCGGCATTATCTTCTTAATGAAGATGGTGCCGCTTATATCAATCAATGTAAACGTATGGTAAGTTAATGTCCTGTTTTTATATAACGTTTTCAATTTGAAATAGTGCGGGTTAAAAAAACCCAAATAAAGCCCTGATATGCCGAAAGTTGCGAGCATGTGCTTAGCAGAACGGTGGATTACAGCGTTATAGTCAGGGTTGCAAACGCGTTATTATGTCTATAAAATTGAATGACTATAGTTTAAAGTTATCGTTCGATGAAAAATAAAGAATTAACGAAAAAGAAGCTGATAATTGCGGTTGGCGAAATTATCAAAACTGAGGGGTTTGACTCCTTAAAGAGTGCAAGTAAAATTGCCAGAAAAGCGGAAGTTGACAGGAAATTGATCAATCGCTATTTTGGTGGACTGAACCAACTGATCGAAGCTTATATTGTTGAAAATGATTACTGGCTCCTGTTTACTGAAAAAATAAATGGCCTCCTAAAATCAAATAATTACCCAGGAATTAAAGAGTTAATAACTTCAATACTCCAAAATCAATTCACTTACTTTTCTTCTGACAAAGATATGCAACGATTAATCCTTTGGGAGCTAACGACAAGTAATCCATTGATGAAAAGTATCCATAACGCAAGGGAAAGTATGGGTCAAAAGATACTTGAAATAACAGATGATCACTTTAATGGCTCAAAAGTAAATTTTCGGGCTATTAGCGCATTGTTGGTTGGGGGTATATATTATACCATTTTGCATACAATCTACAATGGTGGAACGTTCAGCGATCTGAATATCACGTCTAACCAAGGACAAGAACATATGCTTACAGCTATTGAACAAATCGTTGGGTGGGCATATGAGGAAGCTGAAAATTCTAAATGATCTAAATCAGCGGCGTCAATAATTACGATTGTTTTGGCAAGGAAATTTCTACACAGACGGCAAATAGAAGCTCAGCGGGATCAACTTCGATGGCCAACGCAATGAGATACAACTCCTCAACCCGCAACTGCGATTTTGAATTAATTGATAGTTGGCTTAACCTATAAGCGCTCAATCCCGTTTTCCTGGCAACATCCGCCTTATTAACCGATTTTTTAGCTAAATAAAGTCCTAATTTCGTTAGTGTTTCCTTGTGCAAGTTTGTATTTTTCTTAAAAATAAACTTGCTCTACTGTTGCTTATAATATAAGTTCAAATGATTGTTTATTCTCTATATTTATAGAGATATTCTCTATACTTGTAATAAATTAACAGTATATTATAAGAAAATCGAAATGGAACCGAAAACACCAGGCGATGAATATCGAGATTTTAGCACACTTTCTGGCATTATGGAATATTTTAACAAAGTGCCTTTTGAAACTTTTAAAAAAGAACTGAATGAGTGGTTTATAAAAGAACTTCCCAAAAAGCGGCCTGACTTAATTAGTACCGATGGAAAAAACAGAATACCGCCAGAACTTTCAAAACTGGTTGCAAAAATCTTTAAGATAGCAGAGGAAAAAGACCAATCCAATTTAAATTAAATTACTTAATCTTTAAGACTGGTTGTCTTTATAAACTATATCTTTTTTTGATATAGGTTCGCGTTTGATTTGGTTGGATGATGAGTAATTGTTATTTCTTTTTTCCGCCTTTTCAAAACGTTGGATATTGAAGTACCTTTATAGATCCAACCAAAGGTTTCAAAAAACTCTTTAATTTCTTTGACTTGTTTCGGACTTTTAAAAAAATCGCTTCCGAATAATTTGTACTTAACCGCAAATACTATCTCAGGTGTTGCTTCAAGAATCTTATAGTACGATTGGTTGCGATATCTTTCAATCAAAATTTCTCTAATAAGCGAATCATGCTCAAAGTCCTCATTTGACAACTGGCTTAAAGTATAACCTGTAAAATCTGATATTTTATCTATAAGATTAAGGTTATATCCATTTTTAGCGCCTTCAATGTTAACTATGGTGGCTTTAGACAATTCGACTAAGGTTCCGAAGTTTAATTGCGATAATCCTAAAGCTAACCGTAAGTTTTTTATGTTCTTTCCTATTATTTTCCGTGAATTATGGCTCATCGGACAAATAAATTCAACAAAAACATTTCAATTAGACTATAAAAGGTTGACAATTGAAATAATTATATTTATATTTGGATTACTAAGAAGTTACTAATAAGAGTCTTGCGATTACAATATCTGACGCCGTGGCGCAAGACAGCAGTTACTTCCCATGTCTATTGTAGATGTGTATATTTGCACATCGAAGTAGATGTGGGGGCTGCTGTAATTCCATGTCACGTAAGGCGTCAGAAACTTTTATGTAATCATGGTTTGTAGCCCCCACATTTATTTGTGAGGCACCCCAGCAAGACTCGTATTTATACGAGTATGGACAAAAGCTTTAAAAAACCACTTCAAGCATTTTATAGCCCCCAGCCTTTAATCAGGTTAGTTCATGCTTTCTCCCTAATTTTTTATTCAATAAAATTTCTGTTTAAAAACGTTATTAAGGCTCCGGTTTAATTTCATAAAACGGTAGCCTTGGTCAGTTAATAGTTAATTAAGGCTGCCGTTTTTATTCTCCGTATTTAATAACGGTAGCATTTAATCGACAAACTTATTAACTGAATATACATGAAAAAAACTATACTTTTTATAGTACTGGCTACGCTTTGCTTAAATTTCAAGGCATTAGCCCAATTAAATACCACTCCCAATGTGCGACAAGTTCAAGGAAAAGTAACTGACGAACAAGGTAATCCTTTACCTGGTGCAACCATCAAAATAAAAAACGGGACAGTAGCAACCTCTACAGATAAGGAAGGCAAATTTGTCCTTAGCAATTTGCCGTTGAAAGGTGCATTAACGGTAAGCTTCGTTGGCTTTCAAACCCTTGAAACCTCAATTCCGATTAACTATTCAAATGAAATGATTATTCGATTAAAAGCTGACGCTAATTCATTGAATGAAGTGCAAGTAATTGGTTACGGTACTACAACCAAACGTTTGAATACTGGAAGTATCTCTACAATAAGCTCCGCAGATATTGAGAAACAACCAGTCACTAATGTTCTTTCTGCTATTTCGGGTAGAGCATCCGGAGTTTTTGTGCAACAGGCAAATGGTTTACCGGGTGGCGGAGTTAATATACAAATAAGAGGCAAGGGGTCAATATTAGCAGGCACGAACCCTCTATATGTCATAGACGGTGTACCCTTTTCTTCTACGCCTGTTACTTACGATCTTTCTACTTCAAGCTTAAACGGGGCTGTCAGCCCATTTAATAGCATCAATCCAGATGATATAGAAAGTATAAGCATATTAAAAGATGTAGATGCTACAGCGATCTATGGATCACGGGGATCGAATGGAGTAGTTTTAATTACAACAAAGCAAGGGAAAGCCGGTAAAACAAAAGTTGATTTAAACTTATCGCGAGGCTTTAATACTATTGCCAGTTATCCCTCTGTGCTTAATCTTCAGCAATATTTGCAACTTAGAAGAGAGGCATTTAAAAATGATGGCCTGACACCTTCTTCTGACCCTACCTCATCAAGTTACGCTCCTGATCTCACTATTTGGAGCCAGACAGAATCAACCAATTTTCCTAAGTATCTTTTAGGCAGTACTGGTCATGTAACCAATTTCCAAGGCAGCGTGTCAGGAGGTGATAAAAATACGACGTTTAGTATTGGTGGAAATTATCATTCTGAAACTACCGTACTAATTGGCGATAGCTATTATCAGAGAGGTGGATTGCGCTATAGTTTACAACATCACAGTTTAAATAATAAATTTTCAATTTCACTTTCAGGAACCTACACGCTTGATAACAACCGCCTGATCGATCCCGCATTGTCCTTTCAGGGTGACTTATTTCTACCTCCGAATTTTCCTTTAAGAACGCCAGTCGGTGATATTAACTGGGCTTCTGGAATAAATCCACTTGGTGACAGCAAGGCACAGTCAATTGTCAAGACCAATAATTTCGTAACAAACCTGGTTTTAAAATATAACATATCTTCGGATTTAACTTTTAGCTCAAGTGTTGGCTACAACAAAATTAATATTGACCAGACACAAACTTTTCCGAAAAGTTCGCAAAATCCGGCTTATAGCCCTATCAATTCAGCAATCTTCAATAATAGTTCGAATCAATCCATAATTGTAGAGCCCCAGCTTAACTATAAAAAACAGTTTAAAAATAGTACACTCAATTTATTAACCGGCGGCACTTTTCAAAGTTCACTCAATCAGGGCCTTCTTATCAATGTAAGTAACTTTAGTAATGATGCATTGTTGAATAACATATCATCAGCCGGATCTATAGACGGGATTAATAACTCATACCTGCAATATAAATACGTGTCTGTATTCGGAAGGGCTAATTATAACATTAACGACAAATACATAGTAAATGCAAGTATCAGGCGGGATGGGTCGTCGAGATTTGGCCCGGGCAATCAGTTCGGTACGTTCGGAGCGGTGGGAGCCGCATGGTTATTTAGCAAGGAAAATTGGTTTAAGAACATGCTCCCGTTTATTAGTTATGGTAAACTAAGGGGAAGTTATGGCATTGTTGGAAACGACCAAATTCCCGATTACCAATACTTATCTACCTATTCTAACTCTGGGCAGTACTATCAGGATATAGCTGGTCTGCAACCCTCCCGGATATCTAACGCTGATTTTCATTGGGAGGTTAACAAAAAATTAGAGGCGGCTATAGAGTTGGGTTTTTTTACAGACCGTATCTTATTAACGGTAAATAGATATCAAAGCAGAAGTTCAAACCAGTTGGTGTCCTATGCAATTCCAACCATAACAGGCTTTAAAAGTTACCAGGCCAACTTACCCGCTGTGGTTCAAAATACCGGGTGGGAGTTTGAATTAAATACTAAAAATATTCAGGAAAAGGATTTCAGCTGGACAACAACGTTTAATATCACTGTGCCGAAAAACAAACTGGTAAGTTTTCAGAACCTGGCGGGTTCAAGTTACGCCAATACCCTTGTGATTGGTGAGGACATTACGAGGGTATATGGATATCGTTTAACATCCGTAGATCCAAGTACAGGTAACGCGACATACGCACCACAGCCAGGAAGTACATCCACCAGTCCGTATTTTTATAATACAATTGGAAAAACAACTCCAGATTTTTATGGTGGATTCGGCAATACCTTCACTTACAAGCACTGGCAACTTGACATTTTTGGCCAATTCGTAAAGCAAATGGCCCGTGGTGATATATTGTATAGCCCAGGGATAGCTACTAATAGCTATCAATATTTGTTGAACCGCTGGCAAAAGCCAGGGGATATAACTAATGTCCCCAAAGCATCAACTAATATCGACTATAATTTTGCCGGTTCGTCAGTTAACTACTTTGACGCCTCTTACTTCAGGTTAAAAAATGTCGCACTATCCTATACCTTGACAAAAGGATGGGCATCAAGCTTAGGTATAGATCAATTAAAAATTTACGGACAAGGTCAGAATTTATATACGTTATGGCATAAAAACAACCCTTTCCTGGACCCTGAATCCGGTGCCTTTGGATATTCTGCAAATCTTCCGCCAATGCGTTCAATTGTATTGGGTGTACAAATCACATTTTAATTTACGTAAACATGAAATCAAAATTCCATATGCAACTCATCTTATTATTGACAAGCACAATTGTGCTCCATAGTTGTAAAAAAATGATTGAAATACCTTCACCGCAAAATCAACTTACTACTGATGAGGTCTTCGCTGATAGTACGACAGCTACTTCCGCGATGGTGAATGTCTATGTTCAATTTAATACTTCCATTAATTCTAACTATAATAAATTTTTAAGTTGTTATTCGGACGAGTTAAGTTATGGAGGTATCACACAAGATAATATACAATACAAAAACAGCGCGGTAGCCCCTGCGAATACAGCTAACTTAAATTTTTGGCAAAAATCATATTTCGCAATTTACAGTTGTAATGACCTCATAGAACAATTGCAAAAATCTCCTAATCTGCCTGCATTAACAATAAGGCAATTTACAAATGAAGCCAAATTTTTAAGGGCTTTCTCCTATTTCTATCTGATCAATACCTATGGTTCAGTGCCGCTTACTTTGCAAACAAGTGTAAGTGCTAATGCCTCAGCCGTTCAAACCGATTCTGCTATTGTTTACAAACAGATTATTCAGGACTTGAAAGACGCGCAAAATGGCCTTCCAGTAAACTATATCGGAACCGGACGAGTACGATCCAACAAATATGCCGCGACTGCTTTGCTATCAAGAGTGTACTTGTGGCAAATGGACTGGGTTAATGCGGAGGCCTCCGCATCCGCTGTTATTGGATCAGGTTTATATTCGCCACTGCCAAAAACAACAGACGCTTTTTTAGCAAACAGCCTGGAGACTATATTTTCGTTCTGGACACAGTACGGTTACATAGCGGATGGCACTAATTTGATTCCAAGTTCGGGTGCGCCACAATATTTTTATACCACGACTCAATTAAATGCATTCGAACCGGGAGACCTCAGGCTATCAAACTGGATATCTAAAAAAACAATTGGCATAAATACCTTCTATTCCCCTTATAAATATCATAACCGGAGTACTAATACTGCCTCGCCGGAATATTTAATCGCCTTACGTGCTGGAGAGCAATATCTCATCCGTGCGGAAGCAAGAGCCCAACAAGATAACTACAATGGCGCAATAGCTGATCTTAATGTGCTACGTAAAAGAGCGGGTCTTGGTGATTACAGCGGATCAACCGATAAGAAATCTGTTCTTACTGCTATCCTCCATGAACGGCAGGTCGAGTTGTTCACCGAATGGGGAAATAGGTTTTTGGATCTTAAAAGAAACGGAGCTTTAAATATCGTCATGGGTGGAATTAAACCCACCTGGAAATCTACGGCAATATTACTGCCCGTCCCGCAATATGAAATTAGCACTAATCCCAACTTAAAGCAAAACCCAGGATATTAATATGAGAATGCTTCCTAATAAAATTTTAGCTGTTGTTTTTCTGTTGACATGTTCAATCACGCCTGGCAACGGCCAGGTTAGAGTAAAACCCTCTAAAAATCATCCCGAAAATCGGTTGATTTTACATGTTGGTGATAAGATACCTAACCGATATTTTAATGTAAATAATTACAAGGACAAAAAAATCAGATTGTCTGATATTAAAGCTAACCTGATTATCCTTGATATGTGGGGTACGTATTGCGGTTCATGTATCGATCACATGCCTGAAATTGTGGCATTGCAAAAAGAGTTTAAAGACAGTATTCAAGTTTTGATGGTGACGAAAAACTCTGATGTTGAAGTCAAGAAGTGTGCGATCAGAGCAGAGAATGTCAGGAAGAACAGCTTACCATTTATAAACGGTAAAGAAAACTTAGCAGGTTATTTTAATCTTTCTTTTGTACCGCAATATATTTGGATCGACAAACAAGGAACTATTAAATATATCAGCGAAGAATCATACGTTTCAAAACCAAATATTAGAAAATTCCTTAAAGGTAAAGCACTATCATTTAAGGTGAAAAGGAACATTCCAGATCCTAATGTACGTGATCCACTTTTGGTACAAATGTATCCTTACCTTGGAAATGCATATTATATGTATTCTTATTTGGCCCCACTCGATTTCAATCAATACACTTCGGGAAGTTTAGAAGTTAATGGGTTAGATATGCAAAATTCAAAATCTATTAGTGGAAATAGCTTTAATTTCAAAAGCTTATATAAGATGGCATACGGTTATTCAGATCGACCAATATCTAACGATCGGATACTCATAAATTTCAACGACACCGCAAACTTTTCAGATCCTGCCAAAATATATATTTATGAAATTAAAGCCAATAATAAAATATCTAAAGAGAGGATTCTAAAACACATTCAATCTGAATTAAACTTATTTTTCAACGTCAATAGCGTTACTGAAAAACGTTCGGTTAATTGTCTGATCCTTAAAAAGCTTGATAATGGCAACAGTTTTTACACCACTAAAACCGACACGAATCATTTTGATAAGGTTAATAACAGCATATTGAAAATTACTCTGCCTTGGGGTAAGTTTTTAATTTACACTAATGGATTAAAAATTACTCCTCCCCATACAATCATTGATGAAACAGGAATTGATCCCAAAAGAATTGTAGATTTTCAAATGAGTATAAACTTTGGCGATATGGAAGAGGTTAGAAAATCATTGGCTCCTTATGGCTTAACAATGGTCGAAGAATCACGGAAGCTGGATTGTATCGTTATTAATAATATAAATTAAAACACAGCACGCGATTCCTAAATCGTGTGCTGTGAACTTTATTACGGTTTTTTAATAGTAACTGTTGGAAGATTGGGGGCAGTTCCTGTGGCACAAGTAACCGCTGTACCTGCGGGACAATCATAGTGATCCCTCGCATCGGCAATTGAACCTGTAAAATCTCCGTTGTTCCAGGAATATTGCTGGTCAAGTTTCTTTGGAGCCGCGTGAATCTTTTGCAAAGCAGCACCACCAATGCCAACAGTAAACAATAAAGCCAACATGCTAATTTTTAACTTTTTCATGATTTTATGTATTGAATTAATAATTACGCCATTGAATTGAATTACAGGCAACGGCACTACCTGTCCTTACGCGCGTGAAAGTATTTTATGATCATCAAGGGCGGTCCTAATAGGCCGCGATGCATGATTCTTTTGTAAAAATCTAATTGTGAAAATTCCACCTATGATGAAGAAGGCGTTAAAAAATAAATGCTGTTTCCATCCCATTTGAGAAACGATGCCTCCACAAGTACAAGGTAAATGCGAATCTGATAATAGCATAATAGTGATGTAAACCTCAAATATTGATAATAAGATCACCGAAGCGTACAATGCTTTAATACTAACCGTTGAGTGAAAGAACCCAACACCTAAAGCAATGGCGATAAGTATTTCAACAGCAGGAACTATGTAACCTAAGATTGGAGCAGACATTTTCATGAATGGTACCGGAGCTAAGCGCATTTGAAATACAAACTTCTCGTAGTCTAAGAATTTGCTGGTAGCCGTGTAGGTAAATAAGAGAATTAATAGTATTGTAACTACCTGTTTGATATATCTGGCTTTCATAGTGGTTAATTGACATCATAAAATTAGGTTGTCGAAACCTATCGGCATGTGATGCAAATCGCTATTTCTATGCTGATTTCTTGCAGTTTCAAATGAAAATTTCATTAGGAAGTGTGACGGGAATCACTATTCAAAAACGTTTTTCGCAATTCTTAGTTGCGCCCTATATAGCGGGTAAGCGTTTCTCTTGTCAGGTGCAGGTACGAAGCAATTATTCGGGCAGGCGCTTTTTTGAAAATATTTGGCTTCTTTGTGCGCAATGTTATGTATCGTTCTTCAGGCGGTAAGTCAATCAATCGTTGTATTTCGTATTCTTCCTGCTGATGACGGAGCAGCATATTTTTAATTAGGGTTGCAACCTCGGAATATTTGCTATCCAATTCATGCAATGAAGTGTAGCTAAGCGTGATTAAGGTCGATGCTTCCATAATCTCCGTATAAAAATAAGATGGTACTGCGTAGTAACCCTGACAAGAAAAAAACAAATCGTCGGCTTCCCAAAATCTGACCGTATGTTCATTGCCATGATGGTCGTAATAGTAATTTCTCATTAGTCCTTTTTCCAGGAAGTAGATACGGTTTTCCTGCTGGCCTGCAGCATGCAGGATTTGATGGGTTTTATAATATTCTTCTTTTAACTTTTTTTCCAAATTAGTGATTAACTGCGGCGAAAGATCGGCATGTGCAGTAAGTGATTTTATTAGTCTTTCCGTATTCATTTTCAGAATATTTTAAGGTGCAACTTCTTATCAATTCATTCTTTCTATACGATAAATCGACTTTTGAAAGAAAGGTTGCAAAATTAAATGCTCAAAATCATAAAAACTGGGACATGGTAAAATATTTCTTATTGATTAACAATTGTTAAAAAAAAATAGCATGTCCCAGTTTTTTAAATTTATGACACCTATTTTTAACGGTACATCTATCTTCTACATCATGAAAACCATTGATTTTGCGACTGCGAGTTTCAAAGACTTCGAGAATATTCCTGGCCAGGACATCTACACCACGGCCAAGGAATTTGTTCAATACTTAAATTTTTTAAAAGAAAACGGGCACCTCAATTACCGGATTGAATCACTCTCACCGGTTGGGCCCGAAATGCATTTGATATTGCCGGGCGATGAACATCCCACATGGTGTGTTTGCTTAGTATCCAACGATTACCTCGGATTTAGCCAACATCCTTTGATTAAGGCTGCGGTGATAAACGGCGTTGAACAATTTGGTACTGGCTCAGGCGCTTCCCCGGCAATTGGCGGACATTTCGTTTATCACCAGCAACTCGAAAAGAAAATTGCTGAATTCTGTAAACGAACCGATGCCATTTTATATACAACGGGTTACACAGCAAACAGCGCCACGTTACAATGTATCCTGCATAAAGATAATCGGGATAAGGACGTCGCAAAAAACGATTTGGCGATTCTCGATATGAATGTTCATGCCAGTGTTTATGAGGGAGTTTTAACGACCGCTGTAAAAACCTTCCTGCATAATGACCTGGTCGGGCTGGAACGCGTATTGAAAAATGCCCAGGATAGTTATCGCACTAAAATGGTCATCATTGATGGCGTTTATAGCCAGGATGGTGATGTGGCTCCCATTGACAAAATAGCCGAAATTACGCATCGATACGGCGCATACCTGGTTGTTGATGATGCGCACGGGATAGGCGTAGTTGGTGATACCGGCCGGGGCGTAATTGAAATGTATAACGCGTTCGATCAAGTTGATATCATTACCGGCACATTTAGCAAAGCACTTGGTAATATTGGAGGTTATGTGATCGCCAGCCCGGAGATCATTACTTACCTGAAGTATCAATCAAAACAACATTTATTCTCTACGACCGCCACACCAGCATTAATGGGAATCCTTAAAGCCATAGACCTGATCGACGAAGAACCGGAATGGCGAACCCGCCTTTGGGAAAATATTGAATACTTAAAAAACGGTTTAATCAAGTTAGGATTTGATGTCGGGACTACATCCTCGGCGGTAATTCCAGTCAAGGTTGGCGATATCATGAAGACTTTGGAAGCAGGACGTTTACTCCTGAAATTGGGTGTTTACACCAACCCGATCATGTACCCGGCTGTATCTAAAAAAAACGCCCGAATCAGGATGAACGTGATGGCTACGCATACAAAAGCACATTTGGACAAAGTTTTAAGTGCGTTTAGCGAAATAGATGCACAATTGCATATCTCCAGTAAACACAACAACTAATCTTCTAAATTAATCCTTCTATGTTAAAAGTAAATAGTGCAAAAAGAGAATTGGCGATAGAGATATTAACCAGCGCATTTACCGACAATAAAAGCGTCAACTATATTGTTCGCCAAGATAACCGTAGATTATTACGGATTAAGGCGCTCATGGCCTATTCATTTGATATGTGTATGGAATTTGGCGAGGTGTTTTTAAACGAAAACGGCGAGGCGTGTGCATTGATTTTGTATCCTCATTTAAAGAAATTTAGTTTTTATGCTCTTTTGCTTGATATCGAACTAATTTTCAAGGCTATTACCATTTGGGGTATTGCAAAAACATTAAAACGCGAATCAAAAATAAAAGCAATTCAGCCTAAAGAACCAATGGCTTACCTATGGTTTATTGGTGTAAATCGCATGTTTCAACATGCGGGTGCGGGAAGCAATCTACTTAAAGAGGTTATTGAATATGCAAATCAAAAGGATTTGCCTGTTTATTTGGAAACTTCTACCACCGAGAATTTAGCTTGGTACAGTCGTTTTGGATTTCACATTTACAGCGAATTAGAATTGGGTTATAAACTTTTCTTTCTCACACGGCATTTGGAAAAACAATGATATGCTCGTATTCGGCACGCAAATCCACATTGTCACCTTAATTTTTATTTTGCTGGAATCTGGAATGCTCTTTTTCCAGTTTTTTTACTATTTATTTCGACCCCAGGATCTGCCCCGAAAACTATATTTGATTTTGCTGATCCTGATGTTATTTTACAATATCACAGGTGGGCTTTTTCCTGATCCCAATATTCGTATTCCGCTTGACATTCAGGAAATGATTGCCTATGGCAGTGGTTTTCTAATGGCTTCTTATTTTCCATATTATTTTTATAAAGCCTTTGAATTAACTTCACTAAGATGGCATGCCTTGTTTGGGGTTCCTCTTTTTTTAGCCTGTCCTTACCTTATTTTCTTTGTCGTTGTTTATGCCATTAACGGCAATCTGGACGTCGACATTAAATACGGAATGATTGCGCCGTTCATCTATGCGCTGGTATTACTCTATGTCATGTTCAGGGCAATACGTCAAAAGCACAAGCATGCAAGGAACCAAAATCAATATGTGGAAGAAACAGTGATGTACGCCGCTGTTACCCCTTGGGCATCATTAGCATTTTTCGGAATAGTAGAATCAAGCCAGTTAATTGAGGTACTTTGTACGAATACCGGAATAATCGGCATCACCTTTCTTTTTATATGGCGTTCCGTTAAATCCGCCAGGGAGGAATACGAACGGCTACAAGAATTGGCAAGCCAGGGAAACGGAAGTATGGTATTTGAGGAAATGTGCCGTTACTACAAATTGACCACCCGCGAAATTGAAATTGTACTATTAGTCCGTCAAGGCATGACCTACAAAGAAATCTCAAATAAGCTTTTTATCGCCGGTAAAACTGTCGAAAACCATGTCCAAAATATTTACGAAAAGACCAGGGTAAAAAACAAAGTGTCGCTGATCCAAAAACTCTTCCAAACCTTAAATTAAGCTATTTATTCCTTATAGTGGATTATACCTATTCTGTCAAATGAGGATTTTACCCTATTGTCCCCGCTTCTCATAACATTCAATTTTGCTCTGTAATTAATTTATTTTCAAACGAATAATTTTTGGATTGAGGTTGATATGGAGAGATTTATAAAACAAGCGTACCCATACGCTTGGCTGGACGAAGTAGTTGAGATTACATTAAACCCCGAAAAAACGAAGGTTACAGATTTGCAGTTTCAGCAGCTTGAAAGTATTGAAAGCAAATTTGACAAGGAATTACAGGCTGTATTAAAGGACTTAAAAACGAATACCTTTTGTCTATTTTCTTCTAAGAAAATAAAAGCTGTAGTTACCCAATACTATGACTCTTTAATACTGCTGGAACGACAGGCGATGCAAAACCTTGCCGCCTATCCGGATGACCACCCATTAGCGGCCACTGGAGAAAACATCATATTCTACATCCAGAATATGGGGGTTGCTTTTAAAAAAAGGTATGGGAAATACATTACTTCAACGGTTTCCGAGACTGATATAATTACACCGCAGTCAACGGTCATTTCTAAAATATTGTGTAAACTTAGCGCCGACCAGATTGGCGTGATCCTAAAAGCGGCTGATGATACGAAGTTATTACTGGCCAGTTCCCTCAGCGTGGTATTCCGTTCTATCGTTCCCTTTCTTTCTACCGACAAGATTAAAAATCTCTCCTGGGATAGTATGCGCAAACGTACGTATCATATCGAGCAAATCGATAAGGATGTCGCCATAGCAACCCTGGAAAAACTGATCTTACAAATCCGAGAATATTAAATCTATAACTCTCCATTGCTAAAAGCCTTCCTTCCAGGAAGGCTTTTTTTTGCCCATTTCAAGAAAAATGAAAAAATCAACACACAATAATAAGCTGATAATCAATCAGGCGCAAGGGCGCAAATCAGGGCGCAGCTAAAAGTTGCGCTTTTTGGGCATTTCAAATCCGATGTTCTTTGCTCCCATAATCACCAAAGGGATAATGATGAAACAGGCTGAACTGACACGTATTTTTCTTGAATCTGTTACCGGTGGCACCGCTAAAGCGCTATCAGAAACAAGCATTCAAACAGCGATAGTCAGCAAAGCGGAAGCCTACCGGCTGTATGGCCGTTCTCAGGTCGACCGCTGGATTTCCGAAGGCTTATTCAAGCCTTTAAAAGGCCAAATCTATATCTCAAAATCGGGGATTGACCGCGAAAAACTGGAAGCTATTGCAGCGGCCAGTAATCGCGGAACCTATCTGCCAGTTTCGGACAGATAAACTTTCGCCCGCTTCGGCGGGCAGGTTAACGAACGTTTTTTGACATCATGGGATGAAGCATTACCCGGCATTGTGCCGGGAATCAGGAAGCAGCTACAGCAACCCGTGCTATGCAAAAGCACAGGCGGGACTGGACAATAGCGAACCCTGGGAAGCCCGTTTGGGCATGGTCTGTACAGGCCAACGCACGTAATCCCGGATTTTTTATCAACCGGTAAAAGTGAATTGTTTGGGTTCGTTACCCATTACCGGTTCCCATTTAGACAATAATATCATGAATACAACTAACCTGCAAAACCGAGATTATCGTAAAAGAAAAGCGGCTAAACTGCCTTATTATCATGTTCAACAAACGCTTCCATTAGGCGAAACACCAGTTGTTCGCGCATGCCTGCGAACTGAGGGATTATGGGAATTGGTAACCGCTGAACTTCGGGAAGTTTACTATTATAAAGTAGACCAAAATAAAAAGCGTAGGGACTTTTGTGCCATTGGCTGGTCAAACGAAAATGGTGGATGGGAAATCAGACATCCTAATTTCACAGGTTGTCTCGGCCCCAAAGGAATGACCTTTATTCCCGGTGAACCCGGTCACCTCGTTATTTTCGAGGACTTTACCGCTTACCTCTATTGGCGGTATTTTCATAAGCAGTATTACCCCAACATCCTGATCCTGAATTACCCTGAATTTTTAAGCGCAGCCAAAATGAGAGCGCTCAAGTTCAACTCAGTAACGGTATGCTTTGACCAGGAACAAATAACGCTCATTAAATCTTCTGGCGATGGATTTGACCCTATCAACGCAGCAGCTTAAACTTATAGTCCGGGAAGCTGCGGAAATGGGCGCGCTCCAGGCGCTAACCAAAGTAGGTAAACTGAAACCCTACCTCAAAAAATCAGAAGCCTTCCGAAAATATGGTCGAGCCAATATTGAGAACTGGGCTGCGAAAGGACTTATTACTATCCGTAAAGACGGCGACCATTCCGCTGTCTGGCGCATTGACCGGCTGGAAGTAGCGGCAATCGCCAAATCCATTGACCTCTTAAGGTATCTATAAGGCATACCCATTTACAAATTGCAAATCAAATGAACAGATTAATTAACTACAATGCGCAGGAAATCAGGGAGCAGGTTTCCCCGGTTGACTTTTTAGCCAGGTTGGGCTATCATCCGGCCTACAAATCCGGAAAGGAACTATTTTATTTGAGTATGCTTCGCGACGAGCGCACGCCCTCATTTTGTGTTGATGACAAGCTGGGCGTTTGGTACGATTGGGGCGGTGCTAATCCATCGGGCATTAAAGGCGGCAACGTGATTGACCTTGCGCTGGCTTATTGGTACCCACTCGGTTTTAGAGACGTATTGGAGAGAATAAATGAAACCTGTAACATTGAACCAGGAGCGGCACCAACGACAAGCCGTGAAAACTTTAGGCCAAGAAAAGCAACCAAAATACCTAATTATAAAATTTCAGAAGTTAAAGACCTCGGTAATAACCCAGCCATTACAAACTACCTGCAATCCAGGGGCATATGGCCGGTCGCTCACCAGCATTTAAAGGAAGTCTATTATTATATCGAGGACGAGAAGAAACTCCGCAAATACTTTTTCTCGGCAGGCTGGAAAAATGAAAATGGTGGTTGGGAGGTCAACAATCCTTACTTTAAAGGATGCCTCGGCCCGAAGGGATTAACCATAATCCCCGGTGACTCTGATCGGCTGGCCTTGTTTGAGGGAATGATCGATTACCTCAGCTGGAAGTTTGAACAGCAAGGTGAAGGTGAAACCGTCATTTTATTGAACGGGGTAACATTTATCGATGCGGCCATCAAACGGGCTTCAGATTTTAATGATAGAACCATCTTTTTTGACAACGATGAGGCCGGTGAAGATGCAAGCCGGACTTTTGTAAATGCCTACCCGCTGACCCACAACAGCGCTCCAAATTATGCGGGTTTCAAGGATTATAATCAAAGGCTGGTATTCGAACTGGATAATCTCTATCGCCTTCCCGCCGCCGATACCAGTAACCTGGTAAAGACCGGCCTGCGCAGGTAATTCCTTTTAGCTGTATATACGGATATACCAATATACAGCTAACTGGATAGACAGTAAGTTATATAAACGCTTTGCTGTTTATACAGCTATAGGAATAACCCTTTAGTTATATATCCACTTATTTATTTATTCAACTATCCCAATATTTATATAAATAACTATTCAGCTAAAGGTATAAATAGCTAAACAGCTATGTGCTTATTTATATAGTCCGATAGACCTCTATGGGTATAACTACCTATACCGCTATCTGCATAGTTACCTATTCATATATAAACATTAAAACTTATGGAAATCACCATCACCTGGACAAAAATTATTGTCGTTACGCTCACTTACTTTTCAGGCCGATACCTTTATTATTCTTTCCTTAAATGGTATTCTGGCAGTTATGCGCCCTTTGACCCAACAGAATTTTATGAAACGTCCTCTTATTCGGAAGGCTGGAGGATGGGACACCTGCACGGCAGTCACAAATTGCGGATCAAATGCGAAAAATACCGCAGGCAAATTGCGGAACTGAAGGAAAAGCATAGGATTTCAGATATCAAGGTCAAATCCTTAGAAGACAAACTACTTGATTGATATCCTTAACACTTTTCTTTTTGCTGGCCAGCTTTCCTTAACCATTTAGTTTTTTAGTATGCAAAGGTATAGCGTTTTGCCTTTTTGACCCCTCAAGGGTATATAAACCGCGATTGCATCACGGCCCTTGACAGGTCAGGCAAACGCTTTTCATACCTGCATAAAAAAACTAAATGTATGTTATGGAAAATCTGATTTTAAGCCCTCAATCGCAAAAAGTAATTACGGATTACATCAACAAAAGCTGCCTTGTGCCTTATGAAAAACATCTTTTAAACGAGATGCTCGAAGCGGTAGAACAAAATGACCAAGCTAAACTGGACTGGTTTAATAGCTTTGGCAAGGATTTGAGGCATATGACTATGAATGTTTATGCCTATCGTAAAGGACTGGAATTTGGCTTTACGGAAATAGGTTTTGATAAAAACGGATGGTTTATTCAACCAAGGTTCCTGGAGCGCGAGGACATTATATTAGGGAACCCCGACAGGTTCAGCGAACACAGTATCCTTTATTTAGGCCGGGGGCAAAATCCTATCTGGACTTACACACTGGATTATAATTACGGGTTGGCTGGCGGCGGGTCGCATATCTCCGTTTACGATAAGCAATTAAACAGCCGTCAGGAGGCCTTAACAGCCGGGTTAAATGACCTAAAGGCTAAGATGACCGCCGTTATCGGCCATGCCGACACCACCAATTTCAAGCAAAGCGTTATCCTGTTAACCCTGAATGCGATTAAACAGGCACAAATAAATTCGGTACAACTGGCCTTGTTTTAACAGGGCTTTTTTTTGCCAGCGCCTAAATATAGCCGTATATACGTATAGCTGTTTATACAGCCCCCCGTTTGTTTTACAAGGGGCAAGTTGTGTTTTTGTGTCACAAAAACTTACTTGCCCATTGCCGCAAAGCGGCATGAGATGGGAAAACCTGCGCAACTTGGTTTTCCTTTTAAAAAAATAAGCCGATGGATCAACCCCGCAAGCCTTTTAAAAAACCGGGGCGACCCGAATTACAACAGGGAAAAAAGGAACGCTTCATCCGGGCGAGGCTGACCGAGGATGAATACAACAAGCTTGTTGCTTTGGAAAAGGAACTCGGTATGAACCATACCGACCTGATCCGGCACCGCCTGTTAGGCAGCCAGCATAAACAACTGGTTAACGCCCGCGAAGTTTTAAATCGGCTGGATGTAATGGGCTCAGAATTAGGTCGGGCGGGAAATAATATTAACCAGCTGGCCAGGCATGCAAATATCCTCAACAAGCGGGGGCGGCTTGATGAGATGGTGGTAAAGGAGTTTAACCTGCTTTTCCGGGAATATGCCCGAATCCGTAACGATACCGAAAAATCGCTCCGGCAAATTATACGTCTAATCCGGGGCTGATATGATCGTTAAGTTTTTAAGGCCCGCATCTTCTTTTAAGGGTGTCGGCTACAGTTTTGCCAAAATGCTGCTGGATAAAGGTGAATTGATGGAGGTAAAGAATTTCGGCGCATTAGCCGGACTTTCTAACCCACGCGCAGAGGATTATGTCAATTACCTGGAGGCTGTAACCGATAAGAATAAACGCATTGTTTACCCACAGCTGCATGTTACCATTTCAACGAAAGGCAGGAATCACAGCAAATCGGAGTTAACCGGTATTGCCGAAAAGTGGTTAGAGGGAATGGGTTATGGCAGCCATCCTTATTTGATTATTTTTCATAAGGACACTCAAAATAACCACGTACACCTGGTATCCACGCGCATCGGCAGGGATGGCAAAAAGGTTAAGGATAGTTATGAAAGAATTAAGGGCTATCAGGTATTAAATGAAGTTATGGGCCTGGACGAAAACTTGCAGGTACAAAAAGATAAGAACTATGCTTTAACCTACAACTTCAGTTCAAGGACGCAGTTCATGATGTTGCTTGAAGTAAAAGGATATACCCTAAATCTAAAAGATGGTATTTTTCAAATCTTCAAGTTCGGTAAAAAACTGGATAGCCTGCCCGTTGAAAAAGTTGATGAACGTATTGCGGATCACCAGCAAAATAAAAAGCGGATAGAGCAATTGCGAGCCATCATTGAAAAATATCGGCCTGATTTTAACCCTGAACTTTTTCCTGAAACAGGTAAACTGGCAGGAGGCGGCGAAGGAAAAACGACCGGCTATAATTCCGAACTGGCCGGAATGCTGCAAAGAGATTTTGGCCTTCAAATCTTCTTCCATGCCAAAGACGGTAAACAACCCTATGGATATACGGTAATTGACCATGCAAAAAAAGCCGTTTACAAAGGCGGTGACCTGATGCCATTAGCCGAGTTTATCAAACCGGCACCGGAACAAGCCAATCATACCACCATCAATAAACCTGTGGAGATATCCGAATTTCCTGAATCCGAAGATTTTGAATTCCCCCAAATTAATGGAGACGAATCGGAGAATTGGTATGCCGATGACATAGAAAATTACCACACCGAATTTACAGGATTTCAAGCCCCAGACATTTACGTCCCGCCATTGCGGATTGATATATCCGATGATATCGACGACGAGCAGATCAATGGCCGGAACCGCAAAAGAAAACGCAAGGCAAGAACCAATACACGATAACCTTTAAAACTTATTTTATGATCATTCTTATAGGCAACCAAAAAGGTGGCGCAGGGAAAAGTACGCTCACGCTGTTGCTGGCGAACTACCTCACCACTGTCCATCAACACCCGGTTACCATACTGGACATGGATTACCAGCAATCTATCGCGGCCAAAGCAGAAAAAGCAAAAATACTGGAGAATGAACCACTTTATGACGTGGTGCCCACCGACCTGAAACAATTCCCGGATCTGCTACAGGTTATCAGCAAAAAGAAAAAGGATATCGCCATTTTGGACATGCCAGGCAAGATGGATGACGACGGCCTGATCCCTGCCATCGCAGCAGCCGACTTTATCATATGTCCTTTTGCCTATGACGAGTTTACGGTGGACTCAACCATCCTTTTTGCTATGGTGGTGCGCCGGATCAATAACCGTGCTCCAATGATATTTATTCCTAACCGTATCAAACAAACGGTGAAATATGAAACCCAGGCCGAGGTGGAAAAGGTGATACGTCAATTTGGCCCCATCATTCCAAGCCTTCCTGACCGGATCGACTTTCAGCGCATCAGCACCTTTCAGACTCCGTTGATCCTGTATCCGGTCGTTTTGCCGACGCTCAAATGTATCTATGAACAATACCTGTTTAAAAAGGAGGCCATATGACTAAAATACGATCATTAGCCGACGAACTGAGGGAAAAAATGCGCCAGCAACCCGGTATCGAAGAACCCGAAACGGAGAAACAAAGTCAACCCAATGCTAACAATCAGGATAAACCTGTCAGAAAGAAAGCCGGTAAACCGCCCCCCGAAAAACCATCAGTAGAGCTGGAAACTTTATTTGCCGAACTGACCGCCTACGAATTAACAGGAAATGAAAAACTATTGATCCGGTTGGATGGCCGCACAGTCTTTATGCTCAAGCAACTTAAAGTGACCAAAAGTATCGACATGAACAAGTTGATCGCCTACAGCCTCGACAGCTTTTTTAAAGAGCGTCCCGAATTAATTAATTACATCAAAGCATCTCTGCAAACCATTGAATTATGAACTGGAACCATTTTATTCTATTGCTCATTGGCATTTACCTGGGCTATTACGCCGTCAACATTTTAGCCGACCTGTACCTGAAACAGAAAACCCCCGGCGGAGAAGCTGATCAGGATATCCTTTTTTTCTCCGAGGATTCCCAGCCCGAAATTATTGTCTACGATGACGAGCCTGAGCAGGTGGTAAACGCTGCAACGGCACCTCAGCAGGAATCTCCTGCCCAGGAAACTGCGCCCGCCTATCCATCACCTGTATTAGAATCAACAGGTGCGGTCAGCTTAAAAGAGCTGATCAAAGTTGCACAGGCAGGTCTGCTGCAATACACCAAGGCAATACCCTATTGACATGAAAAATCAATCATTGATTTTAAAGACAGCATCCGCTGTCTTTTTTTTTGCCCTCACATTTAAGGCGTATGCCCAAGACCCGCCCGGCATCGATGATTTTAACCAGGCTACGCAGCAACTCCACAGTGTGTATTTCAGTCTTTCAGATCTCGTGCTGGTTATCGGCGCGCTTACTGGCATCATCGGCGGTTTGCGGGTTTACACCAACTGGCAGATTAGAGGTCATCGGCACCATCACCCGATTGATGCCCAGGTTATCGGCTGGTTCGGCTCCTGCCTGTTTCTAATTCTCGCAGGCATCTTCATCAAAGCCCTTTACGGGATTTAACAATCCATCATTTTTTTATTCACCCTTTTATTTTTTAAGTTTTATGACAGTAAAAAACAAGAAACTGTTAGCAGTAGCTGCGTCCGTAACTTTGGCAGCACATGGCGCATTCGCGCAAACCGGAGGCGGTACAACAGGCATCAATGCCGCCACTTCATCCCTTACCAGTTATGTAGACCCCGTTTCGACACTTTGCCTCGCCATCGGTGCCGTGGTCGGTATTATCGGCGGCGTCCGGGTTTACATCAAGTGGAACTCAGGGGATCAGGACATCAACAAGGAGATCATGGGCTGGGGCGGATCTTGCCTTTTCCTGGTTTTGGTTTCTGTAGTCATCAAGGCCTTTTTCGGGGTATGATGCGCAAGTACGCAATTTATAAGGGGCTTCAAAAGCCCCTTATTTATCGAGGCTTTAAAGGCAAATTCATCGCCTGGGGAATCAGCTCTTTGGTTATAGGATTGGTTTCAGGTGGCTTAACTGGCGCACTAACCAGCATGTATTTAGGCGGTGCCGTTACCATCATCACCATTGCAGGCGGACTCTTTTACACTTTCCAGAAACAGAAAGGCGGCCTCCACTCCAAGTCACGTCACAAAGGCGTTTTTGTTCACCCCGTCAATTTTCAATCCCATGGCATCCCATCAGAAAAACTCCTTTGAACTGCCGTATGCGGGTATAGACCAACATAACGGGTTAAGCTTGTTATATGGCCTGCGCGGCGATTACTCAGTTATTTTTAAAATTCAAAATCCGGTACTGCAATATGCAGCCGACCCAGACGGCTATAATAGTTATCACAGCCTGCTGCTTAATCTCGTCAAAATATTAGGCGAAGGTTATATCATCCAAAAGCAGGATGTTTTTTGCCGGAAACAATACAAGGCCAAACCCGCCGCCGAATTTTTGCAGGAGAAATATCACGAGCACTTCGAGGGACGGGAATACACCGCAATTTATACTTACCTCATTATTACCCGGCAGATCAAGCGCAATGCCTTTTATGTTTTCGACCACAAAGCACTTAATGAATTCAAACAGTCGGTGCTTAAAACAAACGATCTGTTATCAGGCGCAGGTCTGCAGCCCTTCTTGTTGGAAGAAAAAGACATTCAGCAATATGTCAAACGGATATTGGGTATGTCGTTTTCCAGTGATCTGATCACCCTCGATAATTTGCTTTCACTTGACCAGGAACTCAAAATGGGTGGCCGCACAATTCGCAGTATTAGCCTGATCGATACCGACCTCATAGATTTGCCGGAGCAAGTCGCTACCTATACCGAAAAGCAGGAAGGCCAAACCAAAAGTACGCTGCCGGTAGATAATTTTAGTTTCCTGCATACGGTGCCCGGCTATGACTGCATCATCTTTAATCAGGTGCTGGAAATTCCGCAGCAAAGGGTAACGCTGAATAAGCTGGAACTGAAACGCAAACGTCACTCCGGTGTACCTGATCCGGCTAATAATTTATGCGTCGAAGACATCGACCAGTTATTGGCCGATGTAGCCAGGGATAACCAGTTACTGGTCAATGCCCATTTTAATATTATGGTCTGCGCCCAGGATGACCGGATAAGCCGCGCAGCAAATTATATCGAGGCCGCCCTGTTTCAACAAGGAATTATCCCCTCCAAAAACGCCTACAACCAAATGGAACTTTACCGGTCTGTATTACCGGGTAATGCGGTCGAATTACAGAAATACGACTGGTTCCTGACCACCTCTGATGCAGCCCTTTGCTTTTTTTTCAAGGAAGCCCTGCTGACCGATGACCCGTCCGATTTTTTGGTAAGGTTCACTGACCGGCAGGGCATTCCCGTAGCCATTGACCCCTCAGACCTGCCCATGCGCCAAAACAGAATCAGCGCAAGAAACCGCTTCTGTTTAGGCCCGAGCGGTTCGGGTAAATCATACTTCATAAACTCCCTGACTGAGCAATACCTCCTGTACAACATGGATGTGGTGATTGTAGATACAGGTCATTCTTATTCCGGTTTATGCAGTTATTATAAGGGCAAGTACATCACCTACACCGATAAAAAGCCTATTACGATGAATCCCTTCCAAATCACGGAAGCCGAGTATAACATTGAGAAGAAGGACTTTTTGGTTACACTGGTCAGTTTGCTTTGGAAAGGCGCCGAAGGCATTGTTACCGCAGTGGAAAGGGATGTGATCTCCAACGTGATCAGCTCTTACTATAATTATGCTTTTGAAGAAGAAGATTACCCCTTTTGCTTCAACACGTTTTATGAATTCGCCCTTAAAAAAATACCACAGATCAAGCAGGAAGAACATATACCCTTTGATGTGGACGAATTTCGTTATGTATTAAAAAAGTTTTTCCTCGGCGGCGAATTCCAAAGCATTCTGAATGAAGCAGCGGACGAATCACTGTTTACCGAGCGGTTCATAGTGTTCGAAATAGATTCGATTAAGGAAAATCGCATTTTATTCCCCATTGTCACGCTCATTATTATGGATGTGTTCATCCAGAAAATGCGTTACCGTTCCGATCATCGCAAGTGCCTGATCGTGGAGGAAGCATGGAAAGCCATTGCATCGCCCTTAATGGCAGGCTATTTATTGTACTTGTACAAAACGGTTCGTAAGTTTTGGGGAGAGGCCATTGTGGTAACCCAGGAACTCGGTGACATCTTGGGGAACGCGGTGGTTAAGGATAGTATTTTAAGCAATTCGGATACGATCATGTTACTTGACCAATCCCGGTTCAAGGACAACTACCAGGAAATTGCCAAGCTTTTATCCCTTTCTGAAACCGAGCAAAAGAAAATCTTCACCATCAACCAGCTGGATAACAAGGATGGCCGGGGAAAATTCAAAGAGGTTTATATCCGCAGGGGAAATACAGGCGAGGTTTATGGTGTAGAGGTATCTATTTTCCAGTATTTGACCTATACAACCGAAAAGCCGGAGAAAAGTGCGGTAGAAAAATACGTAGCCATTTTCCATGATTATCCCGCAGCATTAACCGCCTTTGTAAATGACCTGCAAATATCAGGTCTGAAGCTGGAAGCTTTTGTGAAACAAGTGAATAAGCACGGGCCGCTATCTCAAAATGCGGCTTAACCATTAAACTCAAAACTATGAAATCTTTATTTTTCGTAATCATCTTTGCCGCAATTAGCGCCGCGAAAGTTTCAGCCCAGACAGTCTACGTCGACCCAAGCACAGCGGCGGCAATGGCGGTGCATTCGGGCATCATCAACGGGCAGTTGAATACTACCAACAATAAATTAACGCTCATTCAAACCGGCCAGCTTGCCGTCACCGGCCAGTTAACTGCTGTTAATTCCTTACAAAAGGATATTTACAAAGGATTAAGTCAGGTGTCCTCCATCATGTCGAACCTATTGGCCATTAAGGATATTGCCGAGATCAGCAGCGACATTGTAACCGACGTCAATAAAGCCGCCACCCTCGCCCAAAGTGATCCGGTGTTATTGCTGTTTGCCCAACAAGGGGCTACGGAATTTAAGACCAGGGCGACCGCTCTTTCAGCCGAGGTAAGCACCTTCATATTACAAGGCGGGCAGAGCAATTTAATGGATAGCGGTGAAAGAGCCAAGCTCCTAAACCGCATAGTCAGCGAATTATCCATTATCAGGGGCGTGGCTTATGGCATGTACCGAACGATGTATTATGCGAAAATGCGCGGTATCCTGAAATCGCTGAATCCGTACTCCGGCTTTATCAATATTGACCGGCAGATCGGCGAAAACATCATCCAAAACTCCAAAACCCTGAAGCAATGAAAAAGCTGGTTTATTTAAGCCTCGGCCTAATGCTGCTGGTAAAAATGGGGTACGCCCAAACCAACGTGGAACTAATTGACCAGCTGGTTACCGAAAGCCAGTCAGAACACGACCGTCAAACAACCGCGCGAACGAATCAGGCGACGGTAACAGCAAACGAGGACGTGAACAAATCACAAATGACCACCCTGAAAACGACCTACCGCAATATCCAAAGCCGCTTTCATACGCTCGGCTTGGTGATTGATGCGGGTGAGATCGGGCTGGAAGCCGCTCCGTTGGTCAACGAAATTGTCATCCAGCAAAAACTGATTATAGCGCAATGCGAGGGCAATCCCGTTTTGATCCTGCTGGCTGTTAATTCTGAAGCTGACCTTGCTGATCAGGCAACCCTTTTAACTGAATATTGCGCCGGGCTGATTTTAAGTATCGGCGACGTAAATCAAATGAAGGCGAGTGACCGCAAGATGCTTTTCAGCTATGTGGTCAGCGAACTGCGCCGCATCGACGGTGCATCGCGCGGTCTGCTAAACTCTATCATCAATTTTAACAATCAACTCCATTCCAAATCGGGCAACCCGTTCGGCAGTTTCATCAATCAGGATAAAAGTCTGGTAGATGACATCATGCGAAACGCCAAAACCCTCAAATGAAAAACCATGAAAAAACAATTATTGATTGGCCTATTCCTGTTCGTAACAGGCGGCTTAAAAACCTACGCCCAAACTATCATTTTTGATGCCCAACATTTTGCCATCGTTAACGAAAACGGCCTGACGAGGGAAGCCGCAGAGAATACGCACCAAAATTCGCTGAGTAAAATCAAGCAGGATTTGGACAATATTAATCTTAACGTTAGTTCGGTTGTACTGGTACAGGATATGATCCACCAGTCTCTCGCTACTGTTGACGGCACACTCAAAGACGGGCTGGCCGTTAAGCAGGTCGCGGAAATCATCAGCGATATCACGACGCAATGTAGCCAGATCACAAACCTTGCCAAAGCCGATCCCGTACTCTTATTATTCGCCCAGCAGAATTCCGAGCAAATGAAAACTCGGGGCATCAACCTGGTATCTGAAGTATCCTCCTTTATTTTAAAGGAGGGCGACAACGTGTTGATGGATTATGAAAAGCGCGATTTTTTATTGCGCAAGGTGATCCTTGATTTGCAGGTTATGCGGGCGCTTTCGTACAGCATTTACAAAACCATGTATTTCGCGAAGTTGAACGGCGTGATTAAATCAGCCGATCCTTTCCAGGGATTTATAAATCAGGACACCCACCTGGCCGACCAGCTATTACTCCAGTATCAATTACTAAAACAATAAGTTTATGATTAAAAAAACAGCCATCATAGCAATACTATTGCTATGCCTGGGCAAATTCACCTTTGCCCAAATGTATGTCAACGACCAATCAGTCCGTTACCAGCAGGAGCGCATGGTCTTTAAGCAATGGGATCAAAATGATTTTACCCCGACTCACGGTTTTCTTTGGCTCAACCCGCTGTATTGGTTGACCTGGGCATGGTTCCCGGACTATCATAAAACCGATCTCCGTCCGCTCGGTCCGTCCGGCCCGCAGACGCAAAGGCTGGCACTTGTTGCCGCCATGCAGAACACCGACAATGCTTATAAATTACAGGCCGATACGCTGCGTAATACTGCTGTATCTGAAGCCGTCAATTATTCAGGACTGGTATCCTCCGCCGATCCTTTGTGGCTTTTATATTACAGTAAGGAATTTAAGGATTTGCTTAACCAACAGGATAGCCAGTTGCTTAGCGGTGTATCATCCAAAGTGCAAAGTTACCTCGTTAGCAGCGGTACCTACAGCTGGTACCTCGAACAATCGCACAGCCTTTCAGAAAGGCTTAACACCGCGAGAACGACAACACTTGACCGGGGTTCGCGCATATTAACCTATTATCGTTTGCTGGCAGAGTACCGCAGGCTAAATGCCGCATGGGCGACTAAAAAACAGCAAGCTGGTACTTTCCTCGCGTTAAGCGAAAAGGCTAAAAACCTGAAATCGCCCGCCACAACTCCTGTCACCATCCCGGCTGGTTATAAATCAGACCAACAGATCGCGGATGAAATATTAGCCAATTACAAACTTTAACTCTTCATTTATGCTCGGTATATTATTACAAGTCCAGCCGGTCAGCGTATCTGATTCGTTTAAGGACACCTTTAATTTTTTGCAAGGAAATGGAGTTTATGAAGACGGTATCATGCACTTTTTGCAGGCAATGAAAGCCAGCATTTGGGGCCAATACGATACGTTCATTGCCGATGCCCAGGCGCTTGCCGCCATTTTTATGATCATCTTTTTTTCACTAAAGGCATACGAAATGATGTCGGGAGATAAGCAATTGGAAGTCATGCCACTGCTTCGGCCTTTTGGATTAGTCATGGTAATACTTTGGTGGGGAACTTTCACGAAAGTAGTGGCCTTTCCAACGGACGTCATCGAAAGCAAGACCAACGCCCTGTTTAACGGCAGCGAAACCCAGCTAAACGACCTGCGGGTGCAACGGGCGCAGTTAATGGTAACGGTCGCCGACTCGCTGATGAGTATGCAGGCACAAACCGAAGTTGCCAGCAATGAGGCCACCACCTGGTACGGGAAAGCATGGGAATCCGTCACCTCCGCCGTCAAAGACGGCTTTGCACAAATATGGAACCCGATTATTGAATTAAGAAACCGGCTGCAGGTCGGACTTCAGCTACTGGTCACGTCCCTTCTGGAAACTTGTGCCATCTGGATATTACGAATATGTGTTTACATCATCTTCTTTATACAGATCATATTTTCAACGATACTGATTATACTCGGGCCGTTTTCCGTCGCAGTCAGTATTATGCCCGCTTTTCGGGATTCGTTTACCACCTGGGTCGCCCGGTTTATATCAGTCAACCTGTACAGCGGAATAGCTTTCCTCGTACTCTATATCGCCACTCAATTTCAGCAATTTGCAATGGAAGCTGAAATTACCCGTTTCCAGCAATTACTGGATACTTCGGCGGGAAACTCAATGGAGAAGTTGGGCTGGTTCGCCTCCAACGGTATTTTATCTTTTGGAATGGTCATAGTAACTTTTTTGATAGGCGGTTTAACTATGTTGACAGTACCAAGCATATCCACCTGGATAGTGTCGACATCAGGTATTACCTCGGCAGCCTCTACTATGGGACGCGGCGCTTCCAGCCTCGGAGCGACAGTTACCCGTATGATAGCCAAGATTTAATAACCTCTTTATTAACCATTAAAAAGCTGCCCCAACAAGGCGGCTTTTTTGATTTCCAAGCCCATTATGATTATAAAAAACATTGAATCAAAAATCAGGCTGGCTACCTTTTTATCCGCAGGAAGCTTTTTATGTGCCCTGGCAATGGTGGGTATAGTCAGTTTTTTTGCCTATAAACAAGTAGCAATAGCCCGTAAAAGTGTCTATGTACTGGATGCAAACAGCACCCCTGTACTGGCCAGGCAAACCGATGTGCAGATGAACCGCGCTGCCGAATACCGCTCTGACATTGTCCGGTTTCACAGCCTGTTTTTTACGCTGACTCCCGATGATAAATACATCGAATACCAAATGAAACAGGCGATGTATCTCGTCGATGAAAGCGGTGCCTTACAATATAATAACCTTAAGGAAAAAGGATTTTTCAATTCCATTTTATCCTCCAGCGCCGTGCTCACCATAACAATGGACTCGGTTTATTTGGACATGCCGCACAAATATTTCAGGTATTATGGTAAACAGAAGATTGACCGCAGGAGCAGCACCCTGACCCGTTCCTTGGTCACGGAGGGCTACCTCAAAGACCTCGACGTGCGTTCGGATAATAATCCCAACGCTGTTCTGATTACCCAATGGAAAACCCTTGAAAACAAAGACCTCAATAATGTTCAGAAAAATAACTTCCAACCGTGACCCCGGTAAAACATTGGGGAGCGAACTGAAAAAGGAATTTGGTATTTATTTCGAGCGCGCAGGTTTAAAAAGCCGCCAGCTAATGGAAAAATATCCCCGCCAGGTTTTTACCGCTATGGTTATCGCCATTCTATTTTCAGGCGTATTGGCTTTTACCGTCATGCGGGAGCGGCAAAAGCCTATCCTACAGGTAAAATCATCGGTGCAAAACACAGCTTCCGGCTTTGGCCAGATCATCAGCACCGCAAACGCATTGCAAACTTTATGGGCTACCCAGCAACAGGTCGATCTGCTGTTGAAAAAAGACACCCTTACCCATGCCGACAGCCTGACCCTGAATCAAGCGCTAATACAAATGGAAAGCCTGCGCGCCTTGCTTAAAAAATCCCGGCCCAACCATTAATAACTAAATCATTAACTCATGAAAGTAAATTTTAAAAGCCCCAGGTACGTCCTGCCGCTTATCCTGCTGCCTTTCTTCCTGCTACTTTTTTATACTTATAAAAGCAGCTTCGGCAAGCCAAAAGCGGTTGTCAAAGGAAAGGATACCCTACAGGATAACGTGGCCGATGTTTCCGACCAGGTTAAGAAAAGCACCTTATCCGACAAACTGGATGCCTACCGCGACCAGTACAAAAAAGCGGATGGATACACCGCTATCAACCAGTTACAGGAAGATACGACGACTGCCTCGGCAGCGCCAAATCTCTATAACGATGCCGAGAAAAGGAAACTTGACTCCTTGAAAAAAGCAGTTGCCGCTAAGTATAAAGGCAACAGATCGCGGTCATTACCGCCTAATTATTCCGGTTTTCCTGATGCATCGGCGCTTCCAACCAAGCCAGCAAAACACAACCGATCCGATCAGGCATTGGCGGAGGCACTTAACCGAATGCGCAGCCAGCCCAGGCAAAACATCAATAGCGGCAACCCGCAGAATGCCGACCCTATGCAATTGTTCCGCCAGCAAATGGCGCTCATAGATAGCATGGACAAATCACATGATCCGGACTACAAGGCGCAGCAGAAAAAAGCTTTGGCGGAAAAACTCGCAGCGGCAACACCACAGGAAAAAACGCTGCCGGTAACTAAAGTCAGCAATTCAACCGCTGCCTTTAATACCATCATGCCGGAACAGCATGACGGACTCATCCGCGCCATTGTCGATCAAAATATTACCGGTTATACAGGGTCACGTTTGCGCATACGGCTATTGGAAGATATGATGGCCGGTCATTTCCTGGTTAAACAGGGAACTTATCTCTATGCCGAAATATCCGGCTTTACAGGCCAAAGGGTGTTATTAACCATTAAATCCATTATAGAGGACGACCAGTTGCTGCCCGTCAAATTATCCATTTATGATAATGATGGTTTACCCGGCCTGTATGTTCCGGCATCCGCTTTCCGGGATTTTACAAAAGATCTTGGCAGCGATGCCAGCCAGGGCCTGACCTTACAGCAATCCGCTGATAACAATAATCAGATGGTGATGAGCGTAGTTTCGCGCATGTTTGAATCGACCACCACCGCCGTAAGCAAGCTAATACGCCAGAATAAAGCCAAATTGAAATACAACACGCTCGTTTACCTGATTGATCCCGAAACCCTCCGTAACCACCAATAAAAACAATAACATTTATGAAAAAAGTATTCTTGTTGTTAACCGCCCTTTTAGGCGCGGCACACATTCTTTTTGCTCAAAGCCCTGGTAGAACTAATATTGATTCGCTGCCGCAAATTGAGATTAGCAGCCAGGCAGACATTCATTTTTTATCGCCTGAACCCATCCAGTATGCAGACATTTCCAGCCATAGCATTACCGGCGATATGCCTGTTAAAAACTTGCTGCGCATAAAACTGGTGCCGGATTCCTTGCGGCATCTACAAAATGATTGCACCAGCCTCGGCGTGATCACTATCGTAGGCGAAAGCTTTATTGCGCAATACCATTTGGTGTTTACCAAATCAATAGGCCAGCAATTACCCACAGCTATTGCGATACAGCCGGAGCAATGCCGGCCGCTTGAATTTCCAGGCATAACACTGACTACCCCTGAAATGAAATCCCATGCCATGGATATTTTACACAGGGGTAAAAAATCCGATATCCGGAAAGCAAAGGCGTACGGGCTGACTGCGATCCTTAATCATGTATATACGGTTGGCGACCACGTTTTTTTAGATGTGTCTTTTCAGAACAAAACCAACCTTGCTTATGACATTGACGAACTACGGTTTAAGATCGAGGATAAAAAAATCACTAAAGCGACTAACGTACAATCTTTAGAGATAAAACCTGAATGGCAGCTTTACCAGCAGCCCTCCTTTAAAAGGGAGTACCATAATATTTACGTATTCAAAAAGGTCACGTTCCCGGATAATAAAATCCTTAATGTGGAACTATCCGAAAAGCAGGTTTCCGGCAGAACATTAACGCTGCAAATCAAATACGGGGATCTTTTAAAGGCCGATAATTTATGAGGCTATGGAAGAACGGCGAAGCCCTCCTGACAACCTTAAAAAATCAAATTACTTATGGAAGAAAGTAAAGAGCAGCAAAGCCAACATAGGTTTTTACAGGCCGCCATCTATTTGTCCGTAGCACTCGAAATATTTTGTTTTATCTACGGCCCCCAATTGCTACAAAGCCATGCCTACAAAGGCCTGGCTTTTTTTATTGACCGGCTGCATCGCCTGAAGGTTTACCAGCAACCAATATACAGCAAGCTTTTTACACTGATCCTGATCTGCCTGGTATCTGTCGGCACACTCAGCAAAAAGCAACAGGATTTTAATCCTAAAAATTCGGTCGCTTATCCTTTGGGTTTGGGTTTACTATTGTTTTTCGGAGGCTTATGGTTTTACGGACATCCCGGTTTGCCTGTTTTTTATGGCTTAAACTGGTATGAGATCGCCTATATCGCTTTTGCATTCACGGGAACTGTTCTGATTCACACTTCAATGGATAACGTTTCCAAAATGATCAGCGCCAGGCTTGGCAAAGACAGATGGAACGTAGAGGAGGAATCTTTTATGCAGCGAACCATGCCATTGCTGGCAACCAACGCCGTGAACATTCCAACCCTGTTCTATTTCAAAAATAAAGTCCGGAAAGGCTACCTCGTTTTAGAGAATTTATACAGAGGAATTTTGCTGTTGGGAGTACCGGGAAGTGGGAAAAGCTTTGGGATTGTGATGCCTGTTATCCGGCAAATGATAGCCAACGAGTTCACACTTTGCGTTTACGATCTGAAATTCCCGGATTTGGGTAAGATAGTTTATTATCATTACCTGCTCGCTAAACAAAACGAAAAATGCAAAGGCTACACCTTTCATGTGGTGAACCTAAACGACCCGGAGAAAAGCAGGCGGGTTAACCCTTTTAACAAGAAGTATCTCAAAACCCTTGCCGATGCCTCCGAAAATGCCGAAGCACTGGTAGAAGCATTAAAAAAAGGCGATAAGAGCGGCGGCAGCGACCAATTTTTTACGCAAAGTGCCGTCAATTTTTTGGCAGCCTGCATTTACTTCTTTAGTAAATATGAGGACGGTAAATATTCCACTTTACCTCATGTGCTGGCTTTTTTAAACCTGCCTTACGAGGAAGTGTTTACCACGCTCTTTTCAGAGCCGGAACTGGCCTCATTATTATCGCCATTCGTAACTGCTTACCGGGCAAAAGCCTTTGAGCAGTTGGAGGGACAGGTCGGCACCTTGAAGATCTTTATTAGCCGTATGGCGACAAAAGAGACTTTTTGGGTATTCTCCGGCGATGATTTTGACCTTAAAATCAGCGATCCTAAACATCCCGGAATTTTGGTGCTGGCCAACGACCCAAGTACCCAAAGTATCAATTCTGCCTGCTATTCGGTAGTGATGAATTGCATCTTGCGGGAAGTCAATTCTAAAGGTAATATCCCGGTCGGGATTGTGGTCGACGAAAGCCCAAGTTTGTACTGCCATCGGGTGGATGTATGCGTTAGCCAGGCACGTAGTAACCTGGTATCCGTCCTTTTGGGAATGCAGGAGTTGCCGATGCTCAGGCAGCAATATGGTAAAGAAACCGCTGAAACTATTACCTCGGTCATGGGTAACGTATTATCAGGCTCTGTTCGGAATAAGGATACCCTGGAATGGCTGGAGCGGTTATTTGGTAAGGTTAAACAAACCGGCGAAAGCCTGAGTATTGACCGCAACAAAACATCGCTATCCTTAAATGAGAAACTCGAACCGCTGATCCCAGCCGGTAAAATAGCTTCCTTAAAAGCCGGGGAAATGGTAGGGCTTTTAGCATCAGATGCGGTAGAAAAATATACCGGGAAATACGAAACTTCCGCTATCAATTGCCGCATTAATCTTGACTTGAATGCCATAAAAGCGGAGGAAAAAGCCTACCAGGACTTACCGCTATTTTATGATTTTAAGGGCAAAAAGGATGACATACTGCGCAGCAACTACTTGCGGATCACTAACGAGGTGCAAGCCATGACGATGACCTTTCGGAAAATCCCGCCACAGCAACCCGCAGGCACAGCAAAAGGCACCATGAAGCCAGCCCACAAACATTAATTACTTAACAAAAAATTAAGATTATGTATGAACTACTCGATAAAGTGGTCATGGTTCACCCAACCCTCACTCATGACCCGGTTCACATGCAAGGCCACATGGGTACCATATACAATTTGGATGTAGAAAAAGACGAGGTGCTGGTCAAATTTAAAAATCAGATGATTGGCCTGTATAGTACCGATGCCCTGCTAATGCTGGTGCCTGGCGAAGAAATACTTGACAAATTGCGCGCCCATTTACACGAGGAAATTGATGGACAGGATGTGATTGATATTTTAGGATTATATCTTTTGGATGCAACAGGTGAACTGAACCACCGAAAAGAGGCCTTGGACTTAGCTATGAGCAGGGCAAATTTGATGTTTGCTACCGTGGTCAGTGTACAAGATTATATTGATGTGCATCGCGACCTTGATCCGGACTATAAACCCGGACGGGGGCGCTAATTATAGGGCTATGGTTTTAAAAAGAAACACCTGCCTGATTTTTCTATTGCTTTTAACAGCAACAAAAGCATGGCCCCAAATGGATAGTGACCAATTGAACTTTAGCTTCCCACTAAAGAGTTTGTGCATGACCTCCAGGTTTGGCTGGCGGATACATCCCATAACCGGCAAAATTCAATTTCACCAAGGCGTTGACCTTGCCGCCCGCCACGATACCGTTTTCTGCATACTCGATGGTATTGTCAAGATTATTGGCTACAACGCCTACATCGGAAATTATATCATCATCACCCATAGCGGCGACGTGGAGAGCATTTATGGGCATCTCTCTGTAATCTCCGTTTTGCCGAACGAAGAAATAGTGGCAGGTCAGGCTATCGGGATTACAGGGGCGACAGGCAGGGTTACCGGGGAACACCTGCATTTTTCCATTAAATATCATGGCCGGGAATTATCCCCGCTGGCTTTTTTATGCGGCTTATTTGCCAGGCCGCCTTAACCCATAAATAAATCACCATGAACTATGATTATCATAACCGGCACCTGGGGTCGCTGGAAAGAAAATTACAACTGATTGCAGAGGGTCAGGAACTGGAACTGACACCCGAAGAAGCATTGATCTATGGCGTTGACTACGCCGATGACTTTCCCAATGACTCCGACGAAAGAAAGGAGGCTGAAGATGGCCGATGAAAAAAAGGCACTTCATGTGGAAGTAGCTGAAAAACTGATCGAAGCTTTAAAAGCCGGAACTGCGCCCTGGCAAAAGCCCTGGAACAGCAAGGGCCTGCCAGCTTTTCAATTGCCTTACAATGCCGTCACCGGTAACCGCTATCAGGGTATCAATACTTTATCCCTCATCATGAGCGGCAGGAGCGATCCCCGATGGATGACCTATAAACAAGCCGACGATAACGGCTGGCAGGTGAGCAAAGGGTCGAAATCAACTGCTATTCAGTATATTAAAATGTACGAGGAACGAACCAAACGGGACGAGCAGGGCAAAGTTGTTAAAGATGAAAAGGGAGAAACGGTTAAAGTCAGGGTAAAACTCGACCGGCCTATTATTACCAGTTTTGCCGTTTTTAACGCTGAGCAAGTCAACGGCATCCCCGAACTGGTCATACCCGATATATCTTCCCTTGGTTGGGAACCGCTGGAAAGAGCAGAACAACTCATCAAAAGTTCCGGTGCAAATATTCAGCATATTCCGGGGAATCGCGCTTTTTACAGCCCCTTCAAGGATAATATCACTTTACCCCTTAAACAACAGTTTGATGAACCGGGCAAATATTATGCAACCGCCCTTCACGAACTCGGCCACTGGACTGGCCATGAAAGCCGCCTTGACCGCAGCCTGTTAAACAAGTTCGGTTCTAAAGATTACGCGCGGGAAGAATTACGGGCTGAAATTGCGTCCCTGCTAATCGGCAATGAATTGCGAATCGGCCATGACCCCAGCCAGCACACGGCTTATGTGGAAAGCTGGATAAGTATTTTAACAGATCATCCTTTTGAGATACACAGCGCCGCAGCCGATGCGGAGAAGATTTATACCTACCTGCTTGACCTGGAAAGAAAACGAAATATGGAATTAACTGCTTTTGCCAACGATAAAATGGTGTCCAGTCACCTCTTAACCGAAAACGACCATATCAGTTATAACGGGACAATTTTTAAGGTAAATGAAAACCTGAAAAACGGTCGCCTTAAAATGGAAGACCTCGGCAGCGGGCAACAATTTATTTTAAGCCGGGAGGATCTGTTGTACAAAAATCTCTTAGGAGCCAAACAGCAAAAACCTGAAGTATTAACCATTGAATCTCTAAACACGGTGAATTCTGAAATTTCAGAAATAGAGGTCAATAATAGTTATCAATTAAAACGCTAAAAATAGAATTATGAAAAATCCTTTTTATGTCAATGAACTACCCAAGCAGGAAATGGAAAGCCTCGGCCTGGTAGATAAGACCGGGAATTATATCCTAAGCCCGGAAGATGTTGAAGCTTTGCTTGCCGGTCGGCGAACGAATTTAATGAGCCTGAAAAACCTTGATGCAAGCGGCGTTCAAATCGAACAGCTTGATGCTAAATTGTCACTGGACAGAAACCCGGATGGCCAGGTAAGCTTTAAATTGCACCCCATTTATAAACAGCCGGTAATTCCACCACTACTGGACGAAGATGAAGCACAGGCATTGATTACTGGCAAAACCCTAAGTATTGACAAGATCATTCCTGGGCCAGGGAAAAAAGAAGTTGTTTTTGAATATGACCCTGATACAAGGGAATTTATCTCTTTTGATCCCAAGCTGGTTATTGCACCTGATAAAATCAATGGGTACAAATTGAAAGACTGGCAAAAGGACGATTTTCAAAAAGGCTTTAATGTGAGATTGCCGGACGGAACCGAGTTGCAGCACCGGGCAACCGACCCCAAAGGCATCCGCGCTGACCGCGCAGCTTTGATATTATCCGTATTGCTTGACGGCGGAATTTCTTATTTGTTGATCAGGGGACTAAGGCATCTATTAAACAGCGATAAAAAAGAACAAGCCGACGAGCAGACACCAGCTTTCAAAAAGGCTTATGCTGAAATGGAAAAACATTTTGCCAAGAAGTTCAAAGCTACTGAACAGCAAACTGAAGAAACAAGGGGCTATAACAAAACCCGCGCAAGATAACCTCCCATGTTTGGCCTCAAGCCGGAGGTGATAAAGCTTTTCACTCCATTTTTTCAATATGCCGACGGTCGGTTGATGTTTCAATATGGCAACGAAGTCGTGGAAAGTTGGGCACCGGAATGGCATCACGTCCCGTCCACCTCGGAATTTTGGCTGGCAAATGCCGACCATCCAAATCTGATTAGCGACCTGTATATCAGTTATTCAGCAGCCGAACTGCTTTGCTTTATTTCGCAACGAGCATTTTTATTAAAATTTCCTGAACAACTTGCTTTTGCGGCAGTAGGGTTATTACCATCTACGGCGCAAGTGGAGGCTTTAAAATCAACTTTTCCTTTGGCGCGCTGGCACCTGATTTTTGATGCCAACCTCGTTGGCCGCATTGCAGATGCGGCAATAGCTACCTGGTTTAAGGGCCGTTCTGTTTCTTTCCAGATCATGAACGAGCAGGTAAAGATTACCTACTGCAACAAGCCTTTTATGGTAGACTGCGAAGTTTTTTCACTAAGTCGATTTGAGCGGCTAACCGGATTGCGGGCAGGCATGCGAACGCATAAGCCGCTGCGTGGCCTGTCTTCATTTATTGAATTACAATTTGCCAACTATGATACCTGAACAGTTTAAACAAAACGTCGACCTGGAAATCAAAGTTTACGGGCAGGATGTACAGGTCGCTTACCGCTATTATTGGCTGGATAAGCATCCCGATCCGGAAAATGAACCATTGGTCAGCCACATGGAGTTTCGCTCAGAAAGCCCAATTATCAGCGAAACAGGCTATCGTTCACATTTCTTTCATACTGAAGTATTGGAGGATACGGCCTATCGGGATATAGCGGAACTGGTTACAGAATTCGGCGAGCACTTCGCGAGGGAAAATGGCTATGAACCTCCGGCCATCGGCCATCAGTACAAACTTTTTTAATCACTAAATTTTAATTATTATGGTAAAGAATGAAAAAAACCTGGAATACCTTCAAAAACTGCAAACCAGCCTTGGTTTTGGCGAAAAGCTAAATGCAGTACTGGAGTCGGCTATCAGTCGCGAGTTGCCGAAATTTACCCTGGGCATAAGTAATATTCTCAGACCTTTAGAAAGTAAGGATGTAAATGCTCAAAAAACCGATTACATCCAATATGGCCTTAACTTTAACAGGCAAAAAGATGGCGATGCCTATTTCTTAAACACGATTGATGTTACCCTGCACAAAACGGGTGAGTCCGTGCCGCGTGAGCAAACCTTTGACATCGAAAGGGATCACCGCATTACCGCTTTACAGGCTTATAAATTATTGTCGGGCCAATCATTCGAAAAGGATATTTACGTTAGGCCACAAGGCGCAGAGCCTGATGCGAAAAAATCCGAAAAAATCAAGGCCTGGTTTAAGTTGCAGCTGGATGTTAAGGATGCATATGGCAATCACCCGCTCAAGGTATTAAGGCCAGAATATGGCTACCAGTTTGAAAATGGCATAACTAAGTATCCTTTAAAGGGGCTGGATAAAGAAGCCACCAAATCAGAGGGGCTTCAGGCTATGCGCAACGGTAATTATTGGCAGACTGAACTAACCATGGGTAAAAAAACTATTCCAGTTTTGGTCGCTGCCAATCCGGTTATGAAATCTTTTGACATCTACGATAAAAACATGAAAGAGGTCAGGGATGAGGAAATATGGCCGGAAAAAGCAGCAGCGAGAAGCAATGGGGAACAAGCTAAAACCACAACCGTTAAACGCCAGGAAGTCGCTGAAAACGATATCTCCAATTCATTTGAACAGGCGGAAAGTGAGGCCAATAACGTAACGCGAGGTCGATGAGCAATCTTACCGGCCATTGTATGAACACTGTTGTGTTTACTGGCGATAACGAACAGGTAATCTTAGATCATTTCAACCAAATGGAGGAACATACACCGCCTTTTCTTTCGATCATGGTTTATGATAATGCACTTCATTTTGACTCACGCTGGATTCCCCCGATCAGGAGCCTGAGCGAAATAGCCGAGCAATTCGATGTTAGCTATAAGATAGACTTTCGTGTACCTTACGAGGATCGTGGCACCTATACCTATACTTGTTTACAGCAGCAGCCTTTGTCACCCCAGGCAGACCTGCTTCGGGCATTCATAAATGCGGCGGAAAATCCTGAACAACTTGCCGAAAAGGAAACCTATCTCACACGGCATATTCTTGCTCAAAGTTTAGACCTGCACGAACTGGAGGTTTTGTCTTATCTCACCGGTAAAAAGTATAACAAGTTCCGGATAAATGAAATCCAAAATAATCAGGACAATAGCCGTAAGATAGGCCGTTAAGTAAACTCCTTAAACGTTTTTCTCCCATGCCTTGCAGGAATGCGGGCTAACCCTTTGCGCATGCGTACCCGCTATCGCCGGGATCGCTTGCGCCGGGAACGCCCGCACACCTTCAGGCACCCGCGCCAGGACAAAGCCGCCCTTCACCAACCCCGTTTTCTCAAACGGGCCGGGCGGCTTAGACCTGGCTTTTCCCAACCCGCAAATTTTTAAACGATGAAACACATTCTTGCTAAGGTCGACCGGATCAGGGCGAGCGGCACCGCTTTGATTCAAGTGCCGGAAAATTCGCCGCATGCTATCCATAACGGCAAAATTTTCAAAGTACACAGCATGGGAACACCAGGCGTAAAGTGCCGTGTATCCGTGCTGATCAATGACCAGGTTGTCGACTTCACTTTAACAGATGTACTGTAAATCCATAAATCTTTTCCATGAGCAACGTCCAAATCAAAACGCCTGTCACTTATTACGGTGGTAAGCAAAATCTGGCTGAAAAGATTGTTACCATGATCCCCAGGCACATACTTTATGCCGAACCATTTACAGGAGGTGCCGCCATATTTTTTGCCAAACATCCTTCCGAAGTGGAAGTGTTAAACGATACCAACGGTGAACTGATTAACCTTTACCGGGTCATACAACAAAATTATGAAGCTTTATATGAGGAAATTAAAGCTACACTCCATAGCCGGGAATTGCACCGCCACGCTTGGGTCATCTATAATAACACCGACATGTTTTCCGAAGTTAAGCGTGCCTGGGCAACCTGGGTGTTATGTTGCCAAAGTTTCGCCTCCATGATAGATGGTGGCTGGGGGTATGATATTACCGGTAATACCATGAACGGAAAGATTCAAACCAAGATTGACAACTTTACCAAAAGGCTGGTCAAAAGGTTGAAAAACTGCCAGTTGGAATGTGCTGATGCCTTAAAAATTATCAAAAGCCGCGACCATGAAAATAGCTTTTTCTATTGTGACCCGCCGTATTTCAATTCCGATATGGGGCATTATGACGGCTATTCCGAGCAGGATTTTGAGAACTTGCTCTCGTTATTGGCTAAAATAAAAGGTAAATTCTTATTGTCCGCTTACCCGTCCAGCATTTTAGCGAAGTATGTTAAACAGTATGGGTGGGTGGAACTTGCCATTATTCAGCCAATAGCCGTCAATGCCAAAAATCGTAAGCAGAAATTAAAGACCGAAATGCTGGTTGCCAATTACCCTTTTCATTTGGCACAGAATTATGGCCAACTATTATTTTAACCTGTATTGCTTTTAAGTAGCAAAACCCCAGTCTATTTAGGCTGGGGGGCTTTGCTGTGCCTTACAATTTGAACATCGCGTGCTTAGGATTTAACTATCTGTATTTCAGCCTAATAGAGATTAGTTAAATAGCTATTTAACAGCATTTAAATTAGATGACACTGGCCTTATCTTCAAAACTGAGTGGAGACTTTCAATGGTTAAAGGTTTTATAATGTATCCACCAACTGAAGTGTAGCGTAATGCTTTATCCTTATCTGGCTGGTAAATAGAGCAGGTCAAAACGATTATCCTGCCGTCATTATCAGGATCAATCTCAAGTCTTTCGTATTCGTCTAAAAAGAACCAACCGTTCATATCCGGTGAGTTTACTTCAAAGAAAATCAGATCTGGCAAAGCGCTCGTGTTCGATAGCAAACGTTGTAAATTTTGTAGAGCCTCATTTGCACTTAGATAAATATCTACCGAACAGTCCTTACATACTTTCGGTATCAATATTTTCACGATAAAATTATTGATCTCATTGTCGTCTATAAGCATAATATGCACTGGCTTTGAGTGTTCCATTCAATTAGTCTTTAGTGTACAATGAAAATGAAATATTTGAAAGCAACTTTAAAGGAGGTAATCAGGCTGCCAGTTGCTGTTCTATTTTGTTTAGCAGGTAATAAATGTCAAATGGTTTTGCAACAAAATCATTTGGGGCGCCCGGTAGGTTAAGAGATTGGGCAAGGTCATGTGTGCCGGAGATTAGAATAACCGGTAAAAAAGACGTTAAGTCGTTTTCTTTAATATCACGACATATTGAGCGGCCATCCATCCCGGCCAGCATTACATCCATTAATATTAAGTCCGGCTGAAAGTTTTTTATATCCTCAAACACGGTTTCACCGCAACTTAATGTCTTTATTTGATACCCACTGTCGATTAATAGCAAAGAAAGAATTTCCAGAATATCGTTGTCGTCATCCAGAATCAGGATTTTTTTGCTCATAGTCAAATAGGTAGAATGTAACTTGGATTACATAGTGCCATTATGATGCCAGCATTTTTAATTTACATAAAATATTGATAATTAAATATTTATATTTCGGCCTATAAATTAATTAAAAATTGGTGCCGATAGCGGTAAACTAAAATAAAAGGTAGAGCCTTTATCCATAATACTCTTTATCCAGACCTTACCATGGTGGCTATGAACGATTTCCGCACTCAGGTATAAACCGAGACCAAACCCGGCAATTTTGGAAGTGTCTGCATTTTCTACGCGATAGTAACGGTCAAAAAGTTTTTCCTGATCCTGAAGTTTAATACCGATCCCATCATCCTTAACACTAACTTCTATCATGCCGTCGACCTCATTACAGTACAGTTCAATATCTCCACCCTTAGGCGAATACTTAACCGCATTACTTAAAAAGTTATGGATCACCTGACCAATTTTATCCCTGTCGGCTTTGATGGAAAGTGTGCAACCCGGCAGCAGGACAATATGGTGGCTATCATTCTGTTGCATTATTTCTTCGATGATCTCTGTTATAAGTTCGCTCAAAACGAAAGTTTCTTCGTTCAGGTAGATTTTACCTGCTTCAAAACTTGAAGCGTTTAGAAAGCCATTGATCAGGGCAGTCATTTTCTTCACCTGGTTTTCGGCTTTACCTAATGAGGTTACCGCGTAACTGTCGTCCACTTTCTTCGCTCTGGATGCTAAAAGTTGTACATAGCCCTGCATAGACGCCAAAGGTGTTCTCAATTCATGGCTTACCATTGCAATAAAATCATTTTTCCTTAATTCATCCTGTTTTTGGCTGGTGATATCAATGAGCAAACCGGTAAAGTATTTTGGCTTGCCTGTCTTATCCAAGGCTATATTTCCAATGGTTCTGACCCAGCGTAATTTCTTATCCTGATATCCGTGCAGAGAAAACTCAATATCACATTTTTCACCATTATGGATAGCAGATGAAACGGCATTGGTCATAATTGGACGGTGTTCTTTGACGATCTGGGCAATCGCGGATTCATAGCTCAATTGTTCATCCGGCGGAAAACCAAACATTGTTTTGAAATGCGGGGATGGTGTAAATTCCTGGGTTTGAAGGTCAATTGACCAAGTACCCATTTCGTTTGAATCTATCGCCATGCCCAGGATCATGCTGCTGACATTTAATTCCTGTTGTATGTTCTTTAACTCTGTAATATCATTAAAGGTGACGATAGCGCCGTTCCTTTTATTATTAGACTGTTGCACATAAGGCATCGTCATGATCTGGTACCACTGGCCGTTATTGGTTTCAATTTCCTTTGTAATTACACTGCCGTCGTGAAGGACTTTTTTGATGTCCTCGATGATCGTTTCAAATTTAATGTTCGTAGAAATGTTACTTAACGGTCTGCCGATATCTGTTTCCAACAGGTTAATCTGTTTGACCGTACCAGGCGAAAACTTCATAAGCTGCAGATCATTATTTATAAACAATTGCCCGTTAACATTGCTCCTGAAATAATTATTCAGATCATCGTTGGTTTCCAGTAACTCTTTATTCTTTAATTGATAATCGGAATTGATGGTATGCAGTTCTTCATTAACTGATTCCATTTCTTCGTTGGTACTTTGCATTTCTTCATTAGCCGAGATTAGCTCTTCATTAAAAGATTGCATATTTTCATTCGAAGCATCCAGCCGTTCATACGCAGAATTAAGTTTAACTTTTAAGTCCCTTAACTCTTCTTCGAGGTTGACGGTATATTTATCGTGGTATATTTTCTCGTCGAATATTTTATCGTTAAGAGGATCAGCCTTTCCTTTGAGATCTTGAATGAACGTTACCATTAATAACAACTGATCGCCTTTCTGTGGTATCAGGGGAATTACCGATAGATTTACTTTAATTAATTTTTTTCCGTGTTTGATCTTAATTCCCTTGACGCTAACCTGCTCATTGGTTTTTAATGCGTCGGTCTTCAGTGCATTGAAAGCAACGGCGAGCGGTTTAGGTAAAAGGTCCGTAAGATTTGAATTAAAGTTTTGTTGCACCAGATACTTGCCGGTATCACCATAAGATTTAATGACATGGTTGTCCTGATCTATACAGACAGCAAGGTAATCCATTTCTTTAGCCAATAGGCTATTCATAGATTCGGATAAAATATTATGGGTGTTCTGGTTGGTTTCTTCCCGCAAAAAATGAGATGGAGTTCGTTTGATGTCCAATAATTCGGGAAGTGAAAAAGCGTCGAAACTAACCCCCCGTCTGGTTTTGAGATTTTTATAGAGCTTCCATTTTTTGTTAATTACTTCCAGATCTTTGATGATCGGCATCGGGCTTTCGCTCGAACCTAAAAAAAGGTAGCCGTCTATTTTCAGTCCAAACAACAGCATAGAATAAATCTTCTTTTGCAACACTGATGTCATATAGATCAGCAGGTTTCGGCAACTGATCAGGTGCATGTTGCAATAAGGGGGATTCTTTACCAGGTCGTGCTGTGCGAAGATGACCATTTTGCGTATTGCCGGTATTATCCGGTACCTGTCTTTTTCTGGTGTGAAGTATTTTTCAAGGCGTCCAGGTGAAACGTCCTTTGTAATTGTATGGTTGTAAACCCCTTTTTCGGCATGATCTAAAGCCGCACTGTCTATGTCGGTAGCGAATAATTTCACCACCGTATTGGTGAATTTACCGGTTAATTGTTCAGCGATCATGATAGCCATAGAATAAACTTCTTCACCCGTGGCACAACCCGCTATCCACATTTTCAATTCCTCTCCTGGCGGAAGTTTTTCAAGCAGGTCGGGTATAATGGTATTTTTTATAAATTCGAACGCCTCTTTATCCCTGAAAAACGAGGTTACGCTGATTAAAAAATCTTTTCCAAGCGCCTCAATCTCTTCCGGGGACGTTGTCAGGAAATCATAGTAGGTTTCAAGGGATGTAAAATTATTATTTGCAGCCCGCCTTTTGGTTCTCCTGATGATGGTACTCAATTTATAATCGGAGAAATCGAGTGGGGATTTTTCCTTGATAAGCGCGATAATCGAAGTTATAATTCTTTCATCCTCTTTGGTATCTGCTATCAAATCCTGCTCATGTTGTACATATTCCTCTATTGCTCCTGGCATCAATTCAGGTTCCAGTACGAAATCTACCATACCGGTCGCAATCGCGTGAGAAGGCATACTACCAAATTTGGAAGTTTCGGGGTTTCTTGCGATCACCATCCCACCTGCTTTTTTTATGGCTTTGATTCCTTCGGTACCATCGCGTCCCAAACCTGAAAGGATAATACCGATGGCTTTGGCACCGCTGTTTTCAGCTAATGAATTAAAAAAAACATCAATAGTAAGATGTGGGCCCGGATGCTTTCCTTTTTCGGTCAAAACTAAAACTCCTTCTTTAATAGTCATAAACCGATCATTAGGAATGAGGTACACCTCGTTTTTTTTAACCGATATTCCATTTTTAGCCTCCTTCACTACCAGTTTACTATGCCTTGCCAATAGCTCCACCATTCGGCTTTTAAAGTCAGCGGACAAGTGCTGAACGATGACATAGGAAACGCCGTCTAATGGAGTATGATCGAAGAAGGAATTAATTTCTTCCATACCACCCGCTGACGCGCCAATAGCGATAATGTGGTTGGGTTCTGCTGAGATCATTAGTATCGGATTAATTAAGGTGAAACAGAGGGGTATTCCTCAAAAAGAAAAGTATGATGAGAATGGCCAAAAGTACCCCTAATTTTTTGAAAATCAGAAACTTATTATTTCGTGGCACTATTATAGCAAAATTCAGGTATGCAAAACTCCCATGGTTGTTAACCTTCAGCGAATAGCGGATGACGACCTCATCCTCCTGATTCGTCAACAAAAAAAAGATGGTGCTGTGGCACTGTACGATACCTATGCAAAAGCAATATTTTTAGCGATAATTAGGATAATTCCTCAACCGGAAATTGCAGAAAATATTTTGGAACAAACACTCTTAACAGTTTGGCAGTCGGTTGATACTTATTCCGCAAAAAATGAAAAGTTATTAGGTTGGATGATGCAGATCGCCCGAAAGCTTGCCAGGGAGCAGGTTTAGTTCAAGCATAGATGCGGATTTCATTTAATTGAAAAAAATAGATTTTTTAGTATTTTCTATGTTTAATACAAGATCAATTAAGCTGTAAATCCAAACAGTTTTGACATAGGCTAATTTAAATGGGACTATGATGATTAGCGTATTTATCGTTGTAGGACGACAAAACGAATACTATTGCATACGTTAATAAAAAAGTGTCATTTGAAAAGACTATAATTTTTCTTTGAATAAATATTTTGACTGGATGAAGATGACTCTACTTTAAATCACCCTTCAAATTTGGTTTTAGCTAAACGTTATAAGTTTAACATTTAATTAAAACTTATAACGTTTAATTTACTTATCATAACAGTAGTTTTTGATGGCCATAAAATTGCAACCAAACATAAAAATGCCATTAAATTATATTCTTTCCTGCCCAATACTACTGCTTCAATTTATTTTTATTAAACCAGCTATGAAGAGATCAAAAACAGAGAAAAATGATCTCCTATACTTTTCCCTTATTGGAAGACCAGAAACGTGACATTATCATTCGCGGTGCTACGGGCTTGTGTGTTAACGTTTTTGGTTTGGAAGTAGATGATTATCAACCAACCAAAGGGGAGATACATATTTTCGGCGACGATCATGTTGAATGGCTTGCCTTTGAAACCGAAGGATGGAATGGTGAAAATCTCGACTTAATCACACAGGCCGTAGTTTGGTATGCCCGCTATCTTGAATATCTTGAAATGAACATCCAGACCGAAGCCCCCCGGCCTGCACCTCGACTTCGAAAAATATAAACATTTTTTATTTAAGCACTTTAAAATCGCGCTCCTGCGTAGGTGACCAAACCTTAAATTCCAGATCAATTTCTCTGTTACGGATACGGGCGGTACATGCAGATACAGAAACGAATAGCTTTTGGTAAAACTGTTCAAACGCGGCATCCGGATGTACGGTAAAAACAATCTGATTAGCTTTCACAACCAACATTTCCTGATATTCCGGCAGTTCCTGTTGTAGATAAATGACCACCCGCTTTAAGTATTCCGTATCCATATGTTTTAAAGAATGTCTTTAATCAGTTTATCCATTGCGCCACGATGACCGGTAATGAATCCCGCAGCTTCTTCCTGTTCATCAATTGTTAATTTATCCCCATCGTAAATCCAATTTTCCTCGCGGTCAAATAATAGCTTGCCTAACGATTCCATTTTGGGCGCTTCGTAGCCAGGCGCTTCGACATAAAATAACTGAAACATGCCATAATCTTCCCGCAATAATTGAAAGGCCAATCCGCCATAAATTAATGCTTCGGTTGCATCATCAAATTCGGGGATTACCCGCAGGCTTAGTTGCCCTCCCTGTTTACGATCAATTGTAATCATTTGAGGCCCGCCTAAAAATGCCTTATCCATGTTCAGTAAATTTTAATAAAACAAATGTGAATAAAAAATTGTAAAAAAGTAATAGAAAATGCTAAAAATATTAGCATAACTTTATAGTCCTCAAATTTGGCAATCATGGTACCATTCAATTTACAAATCGAACTCAACGCGCGACCGGTAACTTTCTCTGCCGAACAGCTTGACCAACTCGCTGATAACGTTGGTTTTATGCGCTATCAGATCAGGACATTTAATCATCATTCAGTGGTTTATGTGAACATAGAGAATGAGCCGCTGGAGCCTGAAGAAATTATTGGTTTCAGCGAAGATGAGGTGTTTTCGCTGGATGAAGTGAGAACTATTGCCGCCGCCATTCGGGAGTATAACAGCAGCCGTAAGCTGAATTTTGATCAAATGCACTTTGACTTTTAAATGACGACCATGACTGCTACTAAAGAAGAAATTATCAGCCAACTCAGGCAGGATATGATCCGCTGGGAGGGCTTCCGCCCGCCGCAACCCGGCGCGGACAATGACCTGGGCCTTGGCCCGGTAGCCGCCGCTTTTCCAGACGGCGTATTCCCGACCGGCGCGATCCACGAATTTATAAGCAGCTGTCCGGAGGATACCGCCGCCAGTGGTGGCTTTATTACCGGTCTTGTTCAAAAACTCTTGGTTAGTGGTGGTGCCTGCCTTTGGATCAGTTATACCCGCCGCATTTACCCGCCAGCGCTAAAACTTTTTGGTGTCGATCCTGACCGTGTTATTTTCGTAGATGTGCCGCTACAAAAAGATGTGCTTTGGGTTACCGAGGAAGCGCTGAAGTGTGAAGGTGTGGCCACAGTGATTTGTGAAACTAAAGACCTCAGCTTTACCGAATCCCAGCGACTACAATTAGCCGTTGAGAAAAGCCATGTAACGGGATTTGTTTTGCGAAAGGATGTCAAAAAAGTCAATACTACTGCCTGCGTTACCCGCTGGCAGATCCGGCCTGTACGTAGCCAGCTAAGAACTGGTATGCCCGGCGTCGGCCATCCGCGCTGGCAGGTTGAATTGCTGAAAGTGAGGAATGGCAGGCCGGGCAACTGGACTGTAGAATGGAAGAAACAGGATTTTCAAACGATCACCACACCGCAGCTTACGGAAGAAGCACGTCGTTATGCCTAAGCGTTTTGCGTCCATATGGTTCCGGCATTTACTCACAGACTGGAAGGCCATCCGCCAAACCGGGCTGAAAGGGAAAGCCTATGTCTTCGCCGAACCCGACCATGGACGCATGCTCATTACCGCGCTGACGGATGAAGCCCGTAAGTACGGAGTAACGGAAGGTATGACCGTTGCCGATGCACGGGTCATCGCGCCGGATCTCCAGGTTTTCGATGGCAAACCCGGCCGCAACCTGAAATTATTGACCGGCCTTGCAGAATGGTGCCTCCGTTATACGCCACTCATACAGCTTGATCCGCCTGACGGTTTATTATTGGATGTGACCGGCTGCACACATTTGAAAGGCGGGGAAAAAGCTTTTTTGCAGGAGGTGGTTTCGCGTTTGAAAGCAATTGGCTATGACATCCGCCCGGCGATTGCCGATACCATCGGCACCGCCTGGGGCGTTGCCCGTTGTGCGACCACCGGCCTTATTGTACCTGAAGGCGAACACCGGAATGCGCTGATGCCGTTACCACCATCAGCACTTCGCTTGCCGATGAACCAGCTCTTGAAGCTGCGGAATTTGGGCTTGCATCAAATCAGCAGTTTTATTTATATGCCAAACGCCGTCTTGCGCAGGCGTTTTGGTAAAGATATGGTACTGCGGCTGCAACAAGCACTCGGTCAGGAGGTGGAATATTTATTTCCGCTTAAAGAACCAGTGCCATACAGCGTACGCCTCGATTGCCTGGAACCTGTCCGTACCCGAACGGCTATAGAAATAGGATTAAATGATTTGCTCGAAAGGCTTTGCAAAAGGCTTTACGGTGAAGGTTTGGGTGTCCGCTCCGCTATATTAACCTGGTACCGGGTAGATGGCAAGAACGGGAACATTAGCATAGGCACCAATCATCCCAGTAACCGGACACAGCACTTATTCAAATTATTTTTTATTAAGCTGGAAACCATCGCGCCGGGACTTGGCATTGAATTATTTGTGTTGGATGCACTGAAGACGGAACCTGTCAACGATAAGCAAAGTGAAATTTGGTCAGCCGGAGGCGGCGCGGATAGTGAAGAAGTAGCCGAACTGCTTGACCGTGTAGCAGGCCGGATCGGCACAGCTCATATTAATCGTTACCTTCCAGGGGAACATTACTGGCCTGAACGCACGCCGAAACCATACACCAATTTAAAAAAGAAACCTGAAAGTGACTGGCGCACGGATAAACCACGGCCTATGCAAATACTGGATCATCCGGAACGTATTGAAGCGATGGCGCTAACACCGGATTACCCGCCCAAGTTATTTATCTGGAAAGGTGAGCAGCATATTATCGTAGGTGCCGACGGCCCTGAGCGCATCGAACGTGAATGGTGGCTCGAACCGGGTGAACACCGGGACTACTATATCGCCGAAGATGAAGCAGGGCGTCGGTATTGGCTTTTTCGCTCAGGCCACTATAATGCAGAAAACAATCAACACTGGTATCTACATGGCTTTTTCGCATGAGTTACGTCGAATTACAGGTGACCAGCAATTTTAGCTTTCGGCGCGGCGGCAGTCACCCGGAAGAACTCGTCGACCAAGCGGCCGATTTGGGGTATGATGCGATTGGCATCAGTGACCGAAATACTTTCGCAGGTGTTGTCCGCGCTTACCAAGTTGCTAAAGACCGCAATATCCGGCTGATCCCCGGTGTTCGTCTTGACCTGCTCGATGGTCCGAGTTTGTTGGCTTATCCAACTGACAAAGAATCCTATGCCCGGCTTTCCGCTTTACTTACATTGGGCAATTTGCGTGCTGAAAAAGAAAAATGTTATATTTCTAAAAGGGATGTTTACCAGCATTCCGAAGGGTCTTATTTTATTATCATACCACCCGACAAGATCACCCAAGATTTTGAATTTGAACTTGTATTTACGCACCATGTAAAAGATTACAAGCAAAACCTGCCTAATCTTTATCTCGCTGCAACCAAGTATTATACAGGCGATGATGCCAAGCGCCTTTTCCTGTTAGCTGAATTAAATATCCCATTGGTCGCCACTAATGACGTTCATTATCATCACCCTAACAGAAGGGAACTGCAAGACGTTGTGACTTGCATTCGGGAAAAATGCACCATTTTTAATGCCGGTTATAAACTGCATCAAAATGCCGAAAGGCATCTCAAAGAAAAAGCTGAGATGGAGCGCTTATTTCGCAATTTTCCGGAAGCGATCATTAATGCCCGGACTATTGCTGATGCCTGCCGGTTCGACCTGAAATCACTGAAATACAAATATCCCAGTGAACTGACCACTGACGGGCGTACACCTCAGCAGCAATTGGAATACCTCGCCTGGAAAGGTGCGAATAGCTTTTATAATAACAACATACCGTCGAAAGTCAAAAAAGCTATTGAAGATGAATTGGGGATCATAGCCGAATTGGATGTTCCCGATTATTTCCTCACTGTAGAAGACTATGTTACCTGGGCCAGGAACCAGCATATCCTTTGTCAGGGCCGGGGGTCTGCCGCTAACTCCGCAGTTTGCTTTGTACTCGGCATTACGTCGGTCGCACCTGATAAATCCAATTTACTCTTCGCCCGTTTCCTTTCCAAAGAGCGCAACGAGCCGCCTGACATTGATGTGGACTTTGAGCATGAACGGCGGGAAGAAGTAATGCAGTATGTCTACAATCGCTTTGGCCGTGACCGTGCAGCGATCCTGCCAACCGTATTCATGCTCCATTACAAAGGCGCGGTAAATGATGTTGGACGCGCCATGGGACTTTCGGTAGATGTGGTCAAGCAGCTATCGGATGCTTACGGCGATCTGTCCGATGAGGAAATTACGGCAGAGCAGGTCGGCGCTTTAGGGCTTAATCACAAAGACCCTCATTTGTTGAAAGTAATTGAACTTACCTCATTGCTAATCGGTTTTCCCCGTCAGCTTGGCCAGCATACGGGGGGCTTTGTCATTACCGATGGTAAGCTAAGCGACCTGTGCCCGATCTTCCATGCCCGCATGGAGAACCGTACTAATATCGAGTGGAACAAAGACGATATCGATGCGCTTGGATTTATGAAAGTGGATATTTTGTCTTTGGGTATGCTGACCTGTATTCGCAAAGCTTTTGATCTGGTGAAAAGCCATTATGGCATTACACTCACCTTAGCCAATATTCCGCAGGATGATCCAAAAGTGTATGAAATGATCACCGCTGCTGATACGGTTGGCGTATTTCAGATCGAAAGCCGTGCGCAGATGTCCATGCTACCGCGCATGAAGCCTACCTGCTTTTATGACCTGGTGATCGAAGTGGCGATTGTACGGCCAGGACCAATACAAGGTGATATGGTGCACCCCTATATCAGGCGACGGAATGGTGAAGAAGCTGTAGATTATCCTTCGGACGAAATTAAATCTATATTGGAGCGCACACTCGGCGTACCGTTGTTCCAGGAGCAGGCGATGGAACTGGCCATCGTAGCCGCCGGTTTCACACCAGGAGAAGCTGATCTGCTGCGCCGTACTATGGCGACATTCAAATTCAACGGTTTGGTCAGTAAGTTTGAGCATAAGTTGGTCAATGGAATGACCTCGCGAGGTTATACTGAGGAATATGCCCGCCGTATTTTCAAACAGTTAGAGGGATTTGGGAGTTATGGTTTTCCTGAGAGCCACGCCGCCAGTTTTGCTTTACTGGTTTACATTTCATGCTGGCTTAAATTTTATTACCCTGAAGTATTCTGCGCTGCTTTACTTAATAGTCAACCCATGGGCTTTTACCAACCTGCGCAGATCGTTAGGAATGCCCGTGAGCATGGTGTTAAAATGCTGCCTATTGATGTTAATCTTTCACAATGGGACAATACGCTTGAAGCCAAGCAAGGTGAATATTTTGCGCATCGATTAGGGTTAAGAGAAATTGATGGCATTCGAAAAGAGGAAATGGAAAAGCTGGTGGCGGGCAGAACTAAACCCTATACAGCTCCTCATCAACTTTGTGATGCCGGAGTCAGCGTAGCCACGATGGAAAAACTCGCCAATGCCGATGCTTTCCGTTCTATGGGGCTTGACCGCAGGCGCGCGCTTTGGGAAGTATCTGCACTACATGACCGTCCTGTGCAATTGATGCAAGGTCAACCATCGGAAAGCGTTCATGAGCCGGAAGTAAGCCTGCCGGAACTGCGTTTGTCCGAACACGTTGTGCAGGACTATGCTACAACAGGGCTTTCTATAAAGGGCCACCCACTCAGCTTTATTCGCCATACACTTGAATTGTTGCATATCAAAACAGCTAAAGAAGCAAATGTGACTGAAAATAAAACGGTCATTAAAACCGCAGGCTTAATTTTGATCCGCCAGCGCCCAGGGACAGCTAAAGGTGTTTGCTTTATAACATTGGAAGACGAAACGGGCACAACCAACCTGGTTGTTTTTCCAAAACTGTTCGATAAATACCGCAAAGAAATTTTACATGCGCGGTTGCTGATGGTTGAAGGTGTGGTCGAACGTGCTGAAGTTACGCACATCATTGTGCGCCGCGTTTTCGACATTACCAAACTTTTAGGAGATCTGACCGCAATCCGTAACGAGAAACAACCTGTTTTAACGTTGTCACGGGCTGATGAAAAAGCCTCGCCATTCATCCCGATGGAAAAACCGTTGCAGTCTCTTGATACCGAATCGGCCAACTACCTGCACAAAGGCAGGAATTTTAAATAACATTAGTTGAACAGATCGCCTTGGGGATTCATACCCGGCGGATAATAAGTCCTCACGGTGCTTTCGACTATTGTCCCTGATGGCCGCTCGGCACCAGCCAGTACGGGCTCAAGATCGTCGGGCCAATGATTAAACTGTAGTTCCTCAGCAAAGTCAAGGTAAGCCATGTCTATTGGCGCTAATTCCTGAAAGTCACGCGGCGTCGCTTCTTTAGCGGTGCGATAATCTGGATCAATCGTACAAAACTCTAATAAGCGTGACGGTATTTGGGTACGGGCAATGGTGCTTAATCGTTCCTCGTCCGGCTTTTTGAGTAACCACTCATATGCCAGGTCTTCCGTTAATATCGTCGGCATGCGCAATTTAGTATTATGAACTTGGCGCATAAGGGCATTGGCCTCTGTAATGCCAATAGCGACGGTATTTACAAACTGGCTCGTTTCCGGGTCTAACCATTCGTTATATAAACCCGGCATAAAAAAATACTCCTGGTTCTTTACCGTTACATAATATGGATATTTGATCGTCTCTTTTAACTCCTGTCCCTTTTTGCCAATCTTCGGCACATGTCGGCTTTCGACAATGCCGGTAGATAACACCAGGCAACGACGGTTCTTAGCTGCGGATGACCACATAGACCGCTTGCCGTCTTCCTTCAAAAAAAGATTTTCTGATTTAAAATTAAGAGTAGTGTATTTGGCGCGGAAAATATTGGCCTCAGAACGGGTTTTTACAAAACCAGGAACATAACCCCATTCGGCCTGCACGATCTCAAAATCTTTTCCATCTTCAGATGGAACTAATATAGCACAGGGGGCATAGTTAAAGCCGTTATGAACGCCGACATTCAGGAAATTATAATTTCTGATCGCTTTTTCTATGCCTTTTAATCGAATAAATTCCGAGCGGGTAACTTTTTGTCCGTTGTAGTAACACATAGTTTGTTCCTCCTGTATTCACGAATATACGTAGCAATAACCTTGCCTGCAAATTCTGCTTCTTCTTGACGTCCTTCAGGAAGGGATGTCCAAAATTTTACCCCATCAGTATCTTCAGCTATGGTCATATTTAAAGGCGGCTTAAAATTAGGATAAACAACATGATAGACCCGAGCAGATTTTATCGTGTGACCGCTCACCCGAACAATCTGCCCATTTAGCTCCAATTCAAATAACTTTGGATCATCCATTGAACAAATATACTAACAAAATTAGTAATCAAATAATAATGTTAAATTCAATTTGAAATGGGAGCCATGTGCGTTACTGGCTAAAATAAAAGGCAATCTCTGTTAGTCCCTTAATTTAAAATTAGTATTTACAAAATTATAGGGTGTTTAAACTTATCCAAATACGAAAATTGGTTTCCAATTAGCTGGGAAATGTTTCGACCGCCAGCAGCTTTGCAATGTTTCCAGTTTATGAGTTTCATTATCGCGAAAATAAACAACCGCATAGAATAGGTTATACCGGTCATCTCCGCGATAATTCACCGCATCGATTTTAATTTGATCAATATAGTCTTCAGGATTATCGTTCGGGTCAACCAATTTATATTCTATAGCTGTTTGTAATTCAGGAATGAATAGGTCGGCGCTATAATGCTTGAATTTCCCTGGAAATAATGGGGCCTTGCTGTAAATAATTTCCGGGTACATCATTTGCAGAAACCATTCTATGGCCTTATAAACTGTTGTTTCCGTTTTTATAACAGTTTTGGTCTTCTTCACTATCAGGTGGCTATTACTTAAAACAGATTCCAGCATATTTGTACTGATACGTTTTTCTTCCCGGAAAATGTCGAATGTCCGAAAAGCCAATAAAAAATCCTCAAATTCCCTTAATCGGTATAAATATGAGTCGCGACCTTCGTCGAAAGGCATGGCTCCGGCATCAAGCATGAAACCCTTATCATCCAGCCTGTTTTCGTAACGATTTCTAAATGTTTCAGCCAGCACAGGTAACCTTTGTGTCTCCAGATAGGCCAGAATCAAAACATAAATTCTTTTAAGCGTATCATGAACCCAATCCATCATTTCCGCCTTGGAAGTACCGTCCCGATCATGCAAGTCTTCAAATTCCTCCTGCATGGTATGTTTGTAGTATTCGGAACTCAAGGCACTGATCCGATCCCTGATTTGGGTGGCAAGGTAATCTGTTTCTAAAGGTTCTGACATAATAAGTTGTCTGTAGTTACTGTGTAATTAATTACTCTCTATCAGAAAATTAAGATTTGGCGAAAAACATTAGTTGAATATTTACGCCTTTTTCTGGATGAAACAAACCTGCTAAAATATTTTCAGTTAATAAGTCGATATTTTCAAGCAATTGTTGATTCAACCTCTCAAGTTTTTTATCATTTTCTATTTGATTGAGAATGTTTATTGTTGTTTGTTTTCCCTCAACAACAGTGAGTTTGCATTGATATTCAACCAAATAATCGAAGTCAATAGTATCAATTAGAAAAGTAGTCTGCCAGCCATTTTTAACCTTATTTACTTTTTGAATTGTTATATCTAAATCATTTGTTAAGTATCGGAACAAGTAGACAAGCCTTTTTTCGAGTAGTGAATATTTTAATTTTTCATCGACGACCCATATTAACTTTTGCAGGAATGAAAGTATGATATCATATTTTTCATACACAAAATCAATGCTTGAAATACCCAAAATACGTATTCCCTCTTCACGATTTGTATTTAAATAAAGTAGGCCTTTACTGCTTTTTATAATACGATCAAGTTCTTCATTTTTTACAATTGAAAACTCCCCACCATTATGCATAATCTTATTTCTTAAAAACTGTATGTCTTTAAATGTTGACAAAAAGTGCTGTTCCCTTTGAAGATCTATCTCTAAAACCTTGTCAAAATAATCGAAAATAGATTGCAAATAATCCTTTCCCTCCAAATCGCCCAATGAAATCCTTTTATTTAAAGTTGTTTTTAAAAGGCCGCAAAGTTTTCTCAACTCGTTTTCGAGCAAGGCATAGACGATTACCAAAGATGACTTATTAAAATAGCCTGCCATTTCAGAAAATTGGGTTTTTAAACGCTCGTCAGCTGAAGCAAAATAATTTTGCATATCCAATACTCCGGCGTCCATCATGGCAAAACTATGTTTGTCCTCATCATTTCCCCCTGCTTCGGCATAGGATTTTTTATAGGCCACAAGTGTTTTTTCTTCTGCTTCAAGCTGCTCAGCTTTTAATTTTTCAAGGCCCTGCCTTAATTCTTTACGGTACAATTCGGTTGTTGTTTCCGAATGTCTACGGTAAAGGACAATCTTGTTTTGGAGAGAAATAAAAAAAGTATCCAAAGGATGGGGTACCCTCGCATCGAAGAAATATAAAGAAAGACTAAAATCGTACATACATTTTTATGATAATCGGATTTAAGTTAAGAGTCATACAAAAGAGATAATCCTAATCTATGACAATTTCCCTTTACTATTGAAATCCCCTCAACAAACATATTAGCTTGGCCAGTTTTTTTAGGTTGGGGTGCTCTGCTATTCAAGAAAAATGGCTATATTATTCTATGTGCAAAAACTGCATAGAATATAACCGATATAACTCAATAATATACTTAATTTTATAGTTATTTATAAACCACACTGTTTTGCCGAATCTAAGAGTAAATATAAACCATAAGCTTGGTCGCCAGGGTGCCATCAACCGAATTAAGCATTTGCTTAATAACCCATCTGCGTCGATTTCCAGCGAGATTTCTGAATTAAAGCACACTTGGATTGATAATTCTAACGAATTTAATCTTTTAGTCCGTGGAATAAAAGTAAGCGGAACTATGAAAATTGAAAATGATTTTTTATCGATCTCAGGCAGCCTTCCGATATTATTTTATCCGCTAAAAAAGCAAATAGAGAATATAATTAAAGAACATGCGGCTTCATTATTAATATGACGTATATTCACAAACCTTAACCTTTATTACAAGAATGGGACTTAAACTTCTACATATTTCCGACATTCACTTTAGATCATTTAGAAATAATTCTTACCTCGATCTTGATAAGGACATCCAAAATGAATTGGAATTTGATCTTCGCGAGTTAAAAGCGGATTTTGGAAAAATTGACCTTATTCTTATAGGCGGTGATATAGCTTTTTCCGGAAGTGAGGAAGAGTATAAAGTCGCCGATGATTGGATTAAGAAAATTTGTGAAATCACAGAATGTGACCAGGAAAATGTACTCACAGTTCCCGGAAATCATGATGTTGACCGTTCGAAACTTTCCGCCATTTTAATGGATGCGCACCAACAATTAAAACAGCTTAAGAGTCGAAATGATATTGACAAAAAGATTGGCCAATATGTGGTAGATAAAGAATCCGCGAAAACACTTCTTTCCCCTTTAACCAATTACAATAACTTTGCACAAAAATACGGATCGATACCTCAAGGCGACAATATACTTTATTGGACAAAGGATGTCTTGCTCGATAACTCCATATTGAGAATTCGCGGGGTAAACTCAGCCTTGGTTTCAGATTCCGGCGATGATGAAAGCACCTCCAAATTGTTGCTTGGATCACACCAATCGAATATAACGAGAGATATAGGAGTCGTTAATCTCGTCCTTTGCCATCATCCCCCGCAATGGCTAATTGATGGTGACGAGGTACAGAATGATTTTAACGCCAGGACACGGATACAATTATTTGGACACAAACACTCTTTTGGACGGGAGGTGATTAATAATTGTTGCCTGGTGCTTGCAGCGGGTGCAATGCAGCCATCACGCAATGAACAAGGATGGGAGCCTCGTTACAATATAATTGAACTCTCCATTCCTTCGGTTATGCAAGATCACTTGTTGAATGTGAAATTATTTAAACGAGTCTGGAAGAAAGGCAAGAAAAAATTTGTTGCAGACGATGTTGATGGTAACGGCAACTTTGAGGAGCACAACCTACAACTTGATAAGCATGAGATACCTGAAAATATTATAGCCAAACATGAAGTGATAAAAGAATTAAAAATTGCACCGATGGCAGAACCAGTAATAAATACCAATTCTCCTGACCCAAAGAGAAGACTGGCCTTTTTGTTCTTGGGACTTCCATATCATTTAAAGCTCAAAATAGCGTTCGACCTCGGTTTAATTGATGATATGGACAAAGACCTTAATGAAATCGAAAAAACCCAGGCTTATTTTAAACGCGCCTCTGAACGGAGTTTACTAAAAGAACTATGGGAGCAAGTGGCGCAGATAATCAATTTAAAAACGACTAATCCATTTATAAAATAGGCAAACGATGATAACAAATTTACCACAATGGTACCGTATCGCGGCAATTGAGAATATTAGCGAAGAAACTTTGGAGAAACGCTCCTCTGCAATTGAGGAAATGCTGACGAATGACGAAGCATTCTTTTTTGATTGTGTAAGATTATATCTCGGTAAAAAAATAACCGATAAAGATTTTGACCTAAAATTCTTCACCGGATTTAATTCAAAGGACGGCCTGTATTTGGACGATACTGGATTATTGGAAAAACGAATACTCGCAGGAGCCATACTCGCACAGTGGTTTTTGGAAAGTAGCGACTTTGGTGATCAACTTGCGTATGCCCTCATTTGTGGATCATTCGGATTTTCAGAAGCTGATTTAATCAACAGGGACATAATAGGAAAAGCTCATGGATATCTTCAGGGTAGGGCTATTGAAGAACGGACTTCGGCTGCAGTTTCAGCGAAAGTGCCTGTTTTAAAGGATGAGACACCTACCGCCGAAACTATGGTTACCTATGTTAAAGCCGTGACTACTTACGTCAAAAATATGGCAGCTTATTCCGACAAGCAAATCAAGCATAGTCAAAAAAGAATAGACCGGCTGCAAGAAGAATCTAACATACATTGGTGGTTATTCAGGTCGTTTAGCAATTTAAAATCCATTCCGATTTCTGAACTGGAGTCTAATGAAGCATGTTTTATTTTGGCATACGAGCTTAGTAAATTAATGACAATTAAACCAGCTCCAGATAATTCAGCTTCGTTTTTAAACAAAAGCCTTAAAGAAGTTAGAGAATTGCCCGTCGAATTCTCTGTAAAGCAGGCGACGGACATTTTGACGAAATTAAATAGTGATTTTGGAAACGTTTTGGATGCTGGTATTTACGGTAACTTATTGCCCCTTGTTTTCGCTGTAAATCAGCGCGCGGAATCGGAAGGCGATGATGCTTGGGTTGCTTTATATAAATTAAGTGCGAAAATTGAAGCAAATTATAGTTGTCCGAGCCAACAGATTGCATTGCAGTTTTTTAACGAACTTCTCCTTTTGAGTATCCTTTAAAATAATAACTATGGCTTTTTGTAATGAAGATGGGTGCCAGGTTTTGACTACGGGAAAGTGTGTCAATGATTTGGTGCTAAATGAATGTCCACATTATAAGGAAACGGATGAGGACGATTTAGATCAGGAGGATAATGAAGCGACCGACGACGAACCTTCTGATGATAGTAAATCAACTAACAATTTATTTGAAGTTTATTCGGGTAAGGCGCTAAAAATCGACGAGGTTAATCGTATTTCAAAGTCAGCAGTAACCCGACTAATTATCTTGGCTGGAATGCCCGATGCAGGCAAAACCACTTTGTTACTTAGTTTAATGCACTTATTTCAAACGCGAGCAGAATTCGAAAATTTTTTATTTGCTGGTTCGGAAACATTACTTGATTTTGAGGAGAAAGCACATCCGTCGAAAGCAGAATCTGAAAATTTGCAGGAAAATACGGGCAGAACTCCAATAGGCCCACCGACATTTTTGCACTTAGCGGTTTTTAATAAGACCTCTCAAAAAACTACAAATCTTGTGTTTACAGATATTTCAGGGGAACTGTTTAATGCCCTCAAAGATTCAACAGAGCAATGCAAAAAATTTACGCTTGCTGAGCGGGCAGACCATTTTGTAATGTTATTTGATGCGGATCGAATAACCACACTCAAGGATCGTGCATCAGCCAAAACATCAGGAGTAGGAATTATCAAAAGTTTGGTTCAGGCTGGTACTTTAAAACCACATACACGCATTCAAATCATATTTTCCCGTTGGGACTTGTATCTAAAAAAAGGAAAACAAGCAATACACGAAGAGTTTATTGAGTTATTAAAAAATGATCTGAAAACTCAATTTGGGGACACTTTTGATTTAACCTTTGTTGATGTATCAGCCCGGCCAAAAAAAGGACAATTGGAATTTGGATATGGTATAGATAAAATATTCCCTGATTGGGTTACAAAGTCAATCTTGGATAGACAATTTGAAAGTGTAGATACTAAGCCTATGCGAGGCAATCGGCAGTTTTTGCAATATGAATTTAAAGATTGAATCAATGGATCAACCAATTAATAAAAATATAACAAACCGCTGCACTTTTATGGGATTGCCAAGTTCAGGAAAGACATCCTTTATCGGTGCTTTTTGGCATGTTGTTGAAAGCGGCGAAATTAATTCTACTTTTACCGTAACTGTTCCTCCAGGAGATCGGGAGTATCTCAATAAATTACGAAGCAATTTTTTAGATTGCAAAGTTCAGGAGCGCACAAAAATTGATTTTGTAAAAAAGATAGAGATCGAGGTTACCGAACAAAGTAGCGGAAAACTGGCAACCTTTGTATTTCCCGACTTATCTGGCGAAACTTTTGAAAGTCAATTTGAATATCGGAAACTTACAGGGGACTATATTGAACAAGTTTCTGAATGTAACTCTTTAATGTTATTTATTAACCCGCGTACACTCAAAAAGAGCTATTTAATATCAGCATTAAATGGAATGTTTGAGGACGGCGAAGAGCAGGAAGCAATCGTTTTGGAAACAGCAACAACTGCCACACGCTGGACACCAAAACTATGTCAAACTCAAGTAGTTCTCGTAGACCTGATCCAGATAATTAAAAACAATGTACATACACCCTGTAAAATTGGCGTTATCATTTCTGCCTGGGACACAATCAAACAGTCGCTTGATCCGGATGAAGTAAATTTGTCTCCTGGCGAATGGCTTAAAAAGGAATTACCGTTGTTATCACAATACTTATTCGCCAATAGGGAATCATTCCCTTCAAAAGTGTTTGGTATTAGTGCCCAGGGTGGGGAATACAGTGAAAATGACAATACAGAATTGCAAGGTAAATTAAAGCCCTCGGAACGCTTAATTGTACAAGATGATGATGTTATTAGTCATGATATAACCATACCTTTGAAGTGGCTTTTTGATGAATAACGATACCTTAATACTTTCGCAAACTCTACATGGTTATAGTGATGGTCATACATTGCTGGCATCTTCTGTTGAATTACCAGCAGAAGCGAGGAGGATTATGCTCAATTTGAGCGATATGTCCAGTGGTAATATGGAGCGTGGATTTGAGGAATACATTACAGGTTATCCCTTAAAAGAAGCCAATCTTTACGCTATAGCAAAAACTTGGTATGCGCCTGAAATGCCACGACCGGGGTGCGTGTGGACTCATTCAATTTTAGTAAATTTTAGCGACCTTCCGAGGATTGCAAATACAGGGTTACTTTTGTCCTTATTTGTACGGCCAAATCTAAATAATTTTGATGGTTACCGAAGTCCCGTCCTTGTCACGGAGGAAATAACTCGGGCAGATGAGTATAATGTCCCAATAGGCTTAATCAAAGAACAACTTATAAAAACACTTATCAAGCAGCTTTATAGTTTACCTGGCCTTCCATTGGTTTTAACATCGCCTAACTCATTCAATTTCGATTCTCTGTTTTTGATGTTATGGCGACAACAATGGCCACGTTTAAGGAGAAATTTTTCCTTTTGTACGGGCGCTGTTGCCCCCCGCAGTTTATATAGTCAACCATTGGATTTACAGGTAATTCCATTTAACCTGGATACGACTAATAATCAAAACTTAAAAGCAACCAATATTAAAGTCACCCAAGAATTCGAATATAATGACGAGAAATGGGTACAACTTGCATTTGAAGATTTATCATCTCCGTCAGTTCAATTAAAGCGTTTTCTTAATTACTTTGGTTCAGACGTGGAAATAAAAAGAACGGCTTTTCAAACCCTTCTACGTTCGTTCACTTTTTTCAAAGATGATCGACCCCGATTAACAGATGGCATAAATTTTTTGGCGGAACAATTTCCATCATCAAAGGATGGTGTAAATTTAAAAACCGCGCTACTTAGTGGCGAAAGTAATATTCATTCTACTGTAGCACTACCTTATTACGACGAATCAACTATAGTTTATCAATTAGCAATAACGGAAAACTATAAAAGTTTCAATTACACCAAACTTAATTTTTTTGACCGGTTTTTAAGATGTTTTGAAGACTTGAATGAGTCTACAATTGAAGTGCTAAAACAAATAATCAGACAAAGCCCTAACCCTTTAGGTGAAGAGGCTATTACTTCATTAGCTGGAGTAGTAAGTGGCAGCGCATTGCATTCAATCTGGAAAGATCGCCAGTTAGCTACAGTTTTTATTGGCCTTAATCCCAAATTGACTTTTAATAAGGATTTTTGGCTTGCTAATACAAATAATCAGCAAGAGATAATTAATCAATTACATCGGGCTGGAATTGACGATATAGGTTGGAAAACTATTTGCAGTATATTAATTGATATAGATTCCAAAATTGATCCCAAAATCCTTTCAGATAAAATATTGGGATTAGAAAACATCATTCTTGATAAAATTAACGAAAGTAACACCCCTCTAATTGGCAACAATTGGATAAAGTTTATTAAAAACAATTCAAGTGCAATATTGGGATGGATAAAGGACAATCATAATTTGAGTCCAAGGACCATAGATATTCTTATTGATATACTTGATCCTAATGCAACTCCAGTAATAAAAAATGGCATTTATCCTTGGTTATCTTATTTAAGTCTTCTTTCTCCAGCGCAACTAACGTCCCTTAAAATTGATGTCCATGTATTTTGTCTTTCTTTAGCGTTTAACATCAATTCAGAGGAAACGCAACCTATATTTTCGTTGCTGTTTGAAAAAGTCTATTTCGCTCTCGCAACTGATAGTATTGATTATCATTTATGGAGAAATTTAGAGGTACATACAAAGCCACTTTCGTGGCTAAAAGATTGGGATAAGTGCAAGAAATTAATTAATGCATTAGTAGATTATTTTATTAAAAACGGCATGTCTATTAAGCGAATGGTTGCGGATATTCACAATGGCGAGCTAAAAGAAAAAATTTTAACGCAATACAAGAAAAGAAAATAAACTTTACCTCAACTTCTTAATATCTTAAATGAAACGACACTAAAGCCAATCACTAAGAAACAACACGAAAAGTTGTAGAATTAAACGAAAAACCGTCACTATTCCGTCATGGAAATACTTGCAAAAAAGAAAATATAGTTGTAAATTAGCCCTAAGCAAGTCAAAAACGCAGTTTTTGACTCAAGATATTAGCGCGAAATAGACCACTCATAATCTTTTGGTCCCTGGTTCGAGCCCAGGTGGGCGCACAAAACGGGTTTTAAATCCCCTCGAAAACCCTCTAAATCGCTGATTTATAGGGTTTTTTATTTTATTCCAATTCTTTTCAGTCCTTACGAATACGCACTTTGGAACCCCAATCCGGCTACCTGAAATTTGTTTTTAACTTCAGGGCGAAGTTAATAGTTAAATAATTACATATCAGTTATTTAAGTACAATAAACTAAAAAGCACCCCAAAAGACTGAAAAAGGTATTTATTCCTGCGCCTTTCCTGCGCCCTGAAAAATGACGATTTCAGGATGTAATTAATCATTTATTCATTTCAAACTGTTAAAAAGATGAAAATATTGCAGTCATTTGGTGTGATCAAACACCGAAAAAGCGGTGCTTTGATGTAGAACCGGTATTTGGTAATATCAAGCAAAACCACGGCTTTCGCAGGTTTATGCTCAGGGGCGAGAAAAAAGTGGAAATAGAATGGAGATTACTTGCAATCGCACAAAACTTAAGGAAAAAAACGGCTTAAAAAGCCCTCTTTTAGCTTTGATTCCGACAAAAACGCCCATTGTCTAAAACCATCAACAAATAAATGCCTCCATCGGTCTATTAGCTATAAAACACAGAGGCCGCATCTTTTGATTTATGATACGGCCTCGTTTATGATTTTAGCCAATTTTGAAAGCTGCGTTTTGAATAAATAGAAGCCGTTTTTTGTTCGAGCCCAATTGGGTTACCGCAGGTGGGTAAGCTGGATATTCCGGCAGGCTTGATCAGGCTGTTAGGTGCGCTTTTGGGCACCGAATTGTGTTAGCAATTAGAAAAATCGCAATTAACCATCATCAGGTTAGCATGGTCAAAGTGTTATAACACTAACTGTTTGCTATTTCTGAACGAGGTGGTCAATGCCTCCTGAATATCCAATCCTCATCTCAGGTGCTAATGACCTTAAAGATTACCGGAGCGTTGCGGCACCAATGACTTTATCTCTGTAAGCCATCAGCGTCGATCAATTGCTCCGGCAGGTTAAAGTCTGCGCCCAATAGCCAGGATTTATTTAATCGCCAGTAAGTCTACTTTTTCGATTACCGGACTGGTAGCTAACAACTCAGGTGCTTTGGCCACCAGTGCTTTGGCGATCTCGCCGCCCAGGTGCGCGTTGCGGCCGGCCTCATCCGTAAAGGTGTCGAAAATACCGAAAGTAGATGGTCCGATTTGAAGGGCGTACCAACGCACAGTTTCTGTTTCGGCTTGAGCCAAAGGTAAAGCGCTTTTTATGAAATCAGCAACTTCCTGTTCTTTGCCGGGTTTAGCTTCCAGGCGTGCGAGTAATGCAAATTTTTCCATGATGTTTATTTGTTGAATGCGTTAAAAAAATCGCCAATCAGGATCAGCCCCAATGGCAGATAGCAAAACTACCCACCCCAACCCTCAAAAAAGGTGAACTGGTTCACAAAAAATGCATTCCAAAAAAATGCGTTAATTTGTAATTTAACGCTATGGAAGACCTTTCGCCCTTTATCGAAAATGTAAATCATAAGACCCGTCTTTCGTCCGAAAATATGGAGCGGCTAACCACTGCATTCCAGGTGGTGAAGGTCAAAAGAAAACAATTGCTCATCCAGCCCGGCTTTGTCGCTAAATACCGAATTTACGTATTGAAAGGCGCTTTTCATTCTTATGTGATAGATGATAAAGGAAACGAACATACGATACAATTTGCAGTAGAGGACTGGTGGCTTTCAGACTATAACAGTTATATTCACCAGACACCGGCCACGCAGTTTGTGGAAGCCCTGGAAAATAGTGTTATTCTCCAGATCGATCACCAGACCGAGCAGCAACTCAAAAATGCCAATTGGGAATTGGCGACGCTGTTCCGGGTGATGGCCGAGCATTCGGCGGCTTACCTGGCGCGGCGCATCGTATCTAATTTGACACAAAGCGCCGAAGAACGGTATAACGAATTTGTTGCCAAATACCCGGTGGTGGTGCAGCGCCTGCCGCAATACGCACTCGCCTCTTATCTTAATATGACCCGCGAGTTCCTGTCAAAGATCCGTAACGACAAGGTGCGAAAAAAGTGAACTAGTTCACGCGTTTTTCTTAAGATAGTTCATCGTTCTGCAAGTACGATTGCCCCCAACTTTGTGGTCTAAAATTTAATATTATGTCACAAAAATTGAACAATAAAGTAGCCGTTATTACTGGGGGTAGCAGCGGCATTGGTTTAGCCATAGCCAAACGTTTTGCACAGGAAGGTGCCAAAGTTGCTATTACCGGCCGCAACCAAAAAACTATCGATCAGGCTATTGCCGAGATCGGACCTAACGGTCTGGGCATCCAGGGCGACGTTTCCAAAATTGATGACCTGACCCGAATCTATCAAACAGTTGCAGACCATCTGGGTAAGATAGATACCCTGATCGTTAATGCCGGGGTTTATGTCTTAGCGCCACTTGCGGATTTTACCGAGGAACAATTTGACCAGGTCAGCGATATTAATTTCAAAGGCGCTTTCTTTTCGGTACAAAGAGCCCTTCCGGTATTAAAAGACGGCGCGTCGGTGGTACTGATTTCTTCAACAGTCAACGGTAAGGGCATTCCTAACCATGCGGCTTATTCAGCAACCAAGGCTGCCGTTCGTTCACTTGCCCGAAGTTTTTCTGCCGATTTGCTGGACCGGAAAATACGGGTCAACGCTTTAACGCCTGGGCCTGTCGATACACCGGTATTTGCTTCGGTCACTGGCAACGCAGAAGAGGCCAAAGCAATGAAAGAAGCTATGGGAAATTTCACGCCGGTTAAACGCGTAGCTATGCCAGAGGAATTGGCCGCCGCCGCTCTTTACCTGGCTTCGGACGACTCTGCCTTTATGCTTGGTACCGAGCTATTGCTGGATGGCGGTCTCCGGGACCTATAAGTGCGATGTAGAGCACCGATTTGTGTTATTACTTTAGAAATGTCAATTATTACTCAATGAATTGATATGTCAAAGTGTTGCAGAACTACCCGTTCGCTATCCAGGAATGTTGTGGTTAGTAGCTCCTGAATTTCCAATATTTCATATTGAATTGATAATAAGAATAATGCCTTCAAATCTTTCATAAAATGGTTCGAGAAGCACCCATTAGGGCGCACAAAGCAGACAATACACCCACACTAAAACCTCTAAATCAAAGATTTAGAGGTTTTTTTTATTAATTACTCCCTTAATGCTCTTTTGCTTTTGTGTTTCGATAACCTGATTAAGAGCAAATTGAAGTATCATAATTCCCCATTGAATACAAAGTACAAAATTGTTAGTTAGTAATGGACAATTTTGTTTGATAGTAAAATACAATTAAAAAAGTCGCCGCTAGATAAACACCGACTCTGGAGGTTTGTATGTTTTTTTGCGGTTTTGGCTAAATCAAACGCAGATTTGGATAAATCCTGCCGACCAAAGCACCCCATCTTTGTAGAAACAAAATAAATCAATTATGCGCGTATTTGTTACCGGAGCCACAGGCTTCATTGGTACTGCCATTGTGCAGGAATTAATAAATGCCGGCCACCAGGTACTCGGACTGGCCCGTTCAGACGCATCAGCACAAAAGCTGACCGATGCGGGTGCAGAAGTTCACCGGGGTGATCTGGAAGATCTGGACAGTTTGCGTAGCGGCGCGGCGTCTGCAGACGGTGTGATCCACGCCGGTTTCATCCATGATTTCACCCGCTTCGCCGAAGTTTGCCAGGTAGATAAAGTCGCTATCGAAACCATCGGCCAGGTACTGGTAGGTTCTGATCGTCCCTTTATTGTTACCTCGGGAACAGCTTTGGTCAGCCCTGGAAAACTGGCCACCGAAGATATCATCCCGTCGTTCAACCCCGCGTGGCCCCGTGCTTCCGAGCGGGCAGCAGATGCTGTAGCCGCGCTTGGTGTACGTTCGGCAGCCATTCGTTTGTCGCCATCGGTACATGGCGATGAGGATAAACATGGCTTCATACCCATACTTGTCAATATCGCCAAAGAAAAAGGAGTATCTGCTTATATTGGCGAAGGACAAAATCACTGGAATGCCGTACATCGGTTAGATGCAGCGCATTTATTCCGGCTGGCTTTGGAAAGTGCTGCACCAGGAGCTCATTATCATGCTTCTGCCGAAGAAGCCATCACGGTTAGGTCTATTGCCGAAGCCATAAGTAAACAACTAAATATCCCGGTAAAATCGATAACCCCAGAAACAGCCGCTGAACATTTTGGCTGGTTTTCGCACATGGCCGCTATAGATTGCCCGGCATCAAGCAGCTGGACGCAGGAACATTTGAACTGGCACCCATCGCATTCAACCTTGCTTGCCGATATTGAAAACGGCGTTTACACTAAATAAAGATATGAACATTATTGTAACAGGTTCCTTAGGGAATATCAGCCAGCCGCTGACGAAAATATTAATCGCCCAGGGCCATACTGTAACCGTGGTTAGTAGTGATCCTAAAAAACAAATAACTATAGAAGCTTTAGGAGCCACACCGGCCATTGGCTCGATCGCGGATGTCGCTTTTCTGGCCAATACTTTTAAAGGCGCAGACGCGGTTTATGCCATGATCCCGTTGAGTTTTACGGAGCCCGACCTGGGTGATTATTTACGCCGTATGGCCGAAAATTATGCCCAGGCGCTGAAAAAAGCAAAAACTCAACGCATTGTATTGATGAGCGGCTGGGCAGCAGACCTGGTCAAAGGCGAAAACGTAGAACACATATTTAATGACCTCGACGCTTCCATTACTATCATGCGGCCCGGTTCGTTTTACACCAATTTTTACCAGTCAATGAACCTGATCAAAGGCAAGGGCCTCATCGGCAAATTCCTCACCCTGCGCTACTCCGGCCTCTGGGCTTTGCTGACCGGTAAGAACGGCCTGCTGATGGGGAACTATGGCGGAGATGACCGCATTGTTTTCGTATCGCCGAAAGACATCGCTGATGCGGTAGCCGAGGAACTGCTATTGATGCCCAAAGAGAAAACCATCCGATATGTGGGCAGCCAGGAAATGACCTGCAACGAAGCTGCAAAGATCATTGGTGGCGCAGTAGGAAAACCCTGGCTGAAATGGGTATTGCTTTCGGACAAGGAAATGCTTCAGGGGTTAAAAATGGCTAAGTTACCGGAAAAACTGGCGGAGACTTTAGTGGAAATGCAGGCAGCGATGCATAGCGGCAAAACACTGGAGAACTTTCATAGGAGCCAGCCCAAAATGGGCAAGGTTAAACTGTCTGATTTCGCGAAGGAGTTTGCAGCAGTCTATCATCAAAAATAAGTATCTTGTGTTATGAATAACCACCAGCTATTCCGTTTCCATACGATCACCGAATATCATCGCGCCGCAGGCCTGCCAAAACCGGCGCACCCGCTGATCAGCCTGGTGCATATGGACGACCTGAACAGGCCTCTGGCAGAAAACTCATTCAGCTTAACTTATGATTTTTATTCGATCTCACTGAAAAGGATGAAGCACGCCAAATTTAAATATGGCCAGCAGGCCAGCGATTTTGATGAAGGTGTACTTTTCTTTATGTCACCCGGCCAGGTCTTTGGTATGGAAATCGAAAAGGGCAAGGTAATGCACCGGCCCGAAGGCTGGATAATTCTGATCCATCCGGATTTTTTGTGGAACACCTCGCTCGCTAAAACCATTAAGCAATACGAATACTTCAATTACTCGGTTTATGAGGCACTGTACTTATCTGACAAGGAAGAAACTATGCTTACAAACATCGCGCAAAATATAGAGCAGGAGTATCATGCCAATATCGACCGGTTTAGCCAAAGCGTGATCATTGCCCAATTGGAACTGTTGCTGACCTATTCCGAAAGGTTCTACCAGCGCCAGTTCATCACCCGAAAGATAGCCAGTCATGAATTGCTGATCAGGCTTGAAGACTTGCTTACCGCTTACCTTAACAGTGGCGCGCTTGCTCAAAAAGGATTACCCAGCGTTACTTACATTGCCGAAAACTTAAATATCTCACCGGGTTACCTGAGCAGCCTGCTCAAATCCCTAACCGGTCAAAATACCCAGCAGCATTTGCATAACAAACTAATTGAACTGGCTAAGGAAAAGCTGTCAACAACGAATCTGTCTGTAAGCGAAATAGCCTATGAACTCGGATTTGAGCATTTGCAATCCTTCAGCAAACTCTTCAAGACCAAAACCAGCCTCTCGCCAATGGAGTTCAGGCATTCCTTCAATTAAGTTAGGCTAGTTATGTATCCGATAAGGGTGCCAGGTAAATTGGGTGTTGCTGATAGTAGACGCTTCTACCAACTGAATATTACTGTATACCAGGTTGATCTGCAAATCTTCGTAATGATCCATCCGATACTGTAAAAGTTCGGGCAGGCTTGCCTCTCCCCCGGTTATCAGCTGTTCAATGTGGTTCAATGCTCCTGATTTCGCCTTTTCCATAGCCTGGCCTATATCTGCATATTGGTAGTAACCTTGCCAACCGGGTAGCAGTGAATAATCGCAAATTGTGGTTAGAACAGTAGGTCTGGGCCGAAAATCATTTGCCGAAAAAGCATGTAAAGCCGTATCGTTTTTATTAACCCTATAATACCGGTAATAAGGATGCGGTTTTAGCCGCGGGCAGCTGTCGTTAATTATGCTTTCCATTTCCAATTGAGTATTTCGGGCATATCCTTGCCATTAATATTGATATAATGTTTGTGCGCTATTAACTTATCCAGCAATAACTGTTTTAAGTAAACGCCCTTGCTGCCAGTTTGGGGCAGGCGGTCAATCACATCGATGACCAGATGAAACCTATCCATCTCATTCAGCACCGTCATATCAAACGAAGTAGTGATGGTTCCCTCCTCTTTATAGCCCCGCACATGCATATTCACATTATTTGCACGGTTATAGGTAAGGCGATGCACCAGCCATGGGTAGCCATGAAACGCAAATACAACAGGCTTATTGGTTGTAAATAAAGCATCATAATCTTTGTCGGTCAATCCGTGCGTATGCTCTGTACTTTTTTGCAGCTTAAACAGATCTACCACGTTAACTACTCTGATCTTTAGCTCGGGTAAATGTTCGCGTAAAATAGATACTGCTGCAAGCGTCTCTAAAGTTGGCACATCGCCACTACAAGCCATTACAACGTCCGGTTCGGCTTCCTGATCGTTACTCGCAAAATTCCAGATGCCTATACCGCGGGTACAGTGTTCTACCGCCTGCTCCATATTAAGCCATTGGGGCGCAGGGTGTTTACCTGCTACAATCACATTTACATAATGATAGCTGCGCAGACAATGATCCATAACCGATAATAAACAATTGGCATCGGGTGGTAAATAAACCCGCACAATGGTGGCTTTTTTATTTACCACATGATCCAGAAAGCCGGGGTCCTGGTGGGTAAAGCCGTTATGATCCTGCCTCCAAACCGTTGAGGTTAGCAATATATTTAGTGATGCAATCCTCCTGCGCCACGGCAGTTCTAAACTGGCCTTAAGCCATTTGGCATGCTGGTTAAACATCGAATCTACGATGTGAATAAAGGCTTCATAACAGTTAAATAAGCCATGCCTACCTGTAAGCAGGTAGCCCTCCAGCCAGCCTTCGCACTGGTGCTCGCTCAGCATTTCCATCACACTGCCTTCCGCTGCCAGAAATTCGTCGTGCAATTCTACCGGTGCATCCCATTGGCGGTTAGTTGTCTCAAATACGGCATCTAACCTGTTGGATACTGTTTCATCCGGGCCAAAGATCCTAAAATTGCGCTCTTTCTGGTTTTCTTTGATCACATCCCGTAAGAAACGGCCGCTTACATAAGTATCTCCTTCGCCATCTGCACCGGGACTTGCAACCACAGTGGCATAGTCCCTAAAATCGGGCAGGCGCAGGTCTCTCAACAAATTGCCGCCATTGGTATGTGGGTTGGCCCCCATCCTGCGGTCACCTTTCGGTGCCAGTTCGGCCAGTTCAGCAATCAGCTTACCTTGTTCATCAAATAACTCTTCGGGGCGATAGCTTTTCATCCAATCTTCCAGCATTTGCAAATGTGCTGGCGGTGCCGAGGCTGAAACTGCCAGCGGAATCTGGTGCGCCCTAAAGTTGCCTTCAATTTTATATCCATCCACCTCTTTTGGGCCGGTCCATCCCTTGGGCGACCGGAGTATGATCATTGGCCAGCACGGGCGTTCACCGTTTGGATGTTCGGCATCATATTTTACCTGTTTAATACGATCAACCGCATAGTCAAGCGCCGCAGCCATATCTTTGTGCATCTGCTTTGGTTCGTTGCCCTCCACAAATATGGGGTTCCAGCCATAACCACGAAATAATTGCTCCAACTCCTCATGGGTGATGCGGGCCAACACCGTTGGGTTAGAGATCTTGTAACCGTTTAAATGCAGGATAGGTAAAACCGTGCCGTCTGTTAACGGATTAAGGAATTTATTGGAATGCCAGGCGGTTGCCAGCGGACCGGTTTCGGCCTCGCCATCACCCACTACGCAGGCTACTATCAAATCGGGATTATCAAACACAGCGCCAAACGAATGGCTCAGAGAATATCCCAACTCGCCGCCTTCATGTATCGACCCTGGTGTTTGTGGTGATGCATGACTGGGGATACCACCGGGATAAGAAAACTGGGTGAACAATTTCCGCAAGCCATCTTCATCCTGGGTAATATTAGGATAAACTTCGGTGTATGTACCTTCCAGGTAAGTACCTGCAACCACGGCAGGGCCGCCATGCCCCGGACCAGAAACATAGATCATGTTAAGATCGTATTTGTTGATGATCCGGTTTAAGTGTGTATAAATAAAGTTTTGCCCCGGTGTGGTGCCCCAATGCCCGAGCAGCATATTTTTTACATGCTCCAGCTTCAATGGCTCTTTTAGTAAAGGGTTATGCCGCAAATATAATTGCCCTACCGAGAGGTAATTTGCCGCGCGCCAGTAGGCATGCATCTTTTGCAGTAATTCGGAAGATAATTCCTCCACTTCTATGGTTGATAATTTAGTTTTCATTAGTCTGATGTTTAAGAACGGTTTGTGTATGTTGCGCAATCATTGCTTCTTCATTAGTTTTCATCGCCAGTACTTTTACCCGGCTTATAGCTGATGAAATATTCTCCTTGTTTTCGTGATTTGATTTTTTGTCAAGATTGATCCCCAGGAACCCCAACTCCCCGCAAATGCGCTCCCGAACAATTGCAGAATGTTCGCCGATGCCTCCGGTAAAAACCAGCAGATCTAACCCGCCCATTGCCGCAGTTAACGAGCCGATAAACTTTCGGGCCTGGTAACAGAATACAGTAATTGCAGCCATCGCCTTGGGATCTTGGGCTTCCATTTTTAGTAACTCCTGCACATCGCTTTTACCGGCAACGGCTTTTAACCCCGAATCTTTGCTCAGTAACTTGTCTAACTGTGTAATGGAAAGCCTTCCTTGTTTGAGCAGGAATAATACCACACCCGGGTCAAGATCGCCGGAACGGGTACCCATCACCAAACCTCCTATCGGGCTTAAGCCCATGGTTGTTTCAATACACTTACCTCCTATTACCGCAGCCATGCTGGCACCGTTACCTAAATGAGCGATAAGGATTTTTTGTGCTTTTACATCTTCTGCCTCAAACCTTTGAATAATGTATTCATAGGAAAGCCCGTGAAAGCCATAGTGCAACAGGCCTTGCTCCTGATATTTGGCCGGCAGTGGATAATACTTCGCTTCATCGGGCATATTACGGTGAAAGGCAGTATCAAAACAGGCTACCTGAGGCAATTTCGAAAAAGCGCGTCCGAACGTTTTGATCGTCCTTAATTCATCCGGTAAATGGTTGGGTGCCAGGTAAACAAATTGCTGTAGGTCAATCAGTAACTCTTCAGTAATCAATTCGGGTTCCCGATGATCCGGCCCACCCTGTACCAGGCGGTGACCAAGGGCCAGCAGGTGATGATTGTATTTACTTTCTTTAAACCAGCGAATAACTGCATTTACAGCAGTAGCCAGGTTTTTAAAGTCATGAATCTCGTTCAGCACAATTCTTTCCCTGTCGGTAATATTAAATTTACTTGTTGTACTTCCTATGGCATCTACACTACCATACAATTCCGGTTGCAGCGAACCGGAATTAAACAAACTAAATTTCAGGCTGGACGAACCACAATTGATGCTTAAGATATAGGAAGTTTGTTTTTCTTTCATGTTAATTAATAACGATATGTAGCATCTGACCCGGCAACAAAACTACCTGTCATCTCTCTTGTTAAAAATGACCGCAGATGCCGTAGCAAATGATATACATCATTAATTGCGTGCATTTATTGATGTGTAGGATATGTGAACGGCGTGAGCCGCTGAAAGAGAAGTGTAAAGATTATACCTGACTAAGGAGTTGGAGCAGCTTTTGTTTCAACTGGTTGGTAATAAAGATAATTCGGGCAAAAAAATGATCTTGGTCACTTTTTTGCCTGAAAGTAATTACTTGTTGTGTGATAGCTTATGCTGATATTTGAGCAATGGCCAATGGGTCAAATCTACTTATGGAGAATGCAGCCCTTTTGAGAGCGATAATTGACAACGCCATTGATGGTATCATAACTATAGATTCGAGAGGCCACATAGAATCGATAAATCCGGCAGCCTGTAAACTGTTCCAATATTTACCAGAAGATGTTATTGGCAAAAATGTTTCCGTATTGATGCCCCCACCAGATAAACAGCAACACGATGAATATCTAAACCGTTACCAACGCACCGGGCACGCCCATATCATTGGCATAGGCCGCGAGGTTACCGGGCTGAGGAAAGATGGTACACAATTTCCGTTTCGCCTTGCGGTTAGCGAGGTTAAGTATTCGGGTAGGCAAATTTATGCGGGTTTCATCCATGACCTGAGTCGGGAAAAAGAAGCCGAACACCAACTCAAAGAATACGCCGCCCATCTGGAAGAGCTGGTTGCAGAAAGAACGCTATCGCTCCGGCAAACCGTTGATGCGCTAAGCCAGGCCAAAGAAGAAGTAAGCCTCTCGCTTGAAAAAGAAAAAGAACTGGGCCAGTTAAAAAGCAGGTTTGTATCCATGGCCTCGCATGAGTTTAGGACTCCGTTAAGCGCGGTACAGCTTTCGGCCAGCCTTATTGATAAATATGCGCAGCCTTTTGATAACCCCAATATAACCAAACATGTTGCCCGCATTAAACACGCGGTCGGCAACCTTACAGGCATACTTAACGATTTCCTTTCCCTGGAGAAACTGGAAGCCGGACGGGTAGAACCAGCCTTCAACCGCTTCGACCTGGTTAAACTGGCCGAAGAGATCACAGAAGAAATGCAAATGCTGGCTAAACAAAATCAAAATATCATTTACCAGCATACCGGCGTTAGTCATGTAGCCAACCTGGATGCCAACCTGCTGAAAAATTGCATTATCAACCTCATCGCTAATGCCATCAAATATTCCGGCGAAAATACGTTCATTGAATTTAATACCGAGATCAATAATACAGGCTGCCATATCACAATTAAAGACAATGGCATTGGTATTCCGGAAGCAGATCAGAAGCACTTGTTCGAGGCATTTTTCCGGGCGCATAATACAGGTAATATCCCGGGGACTGGCCTGGGTCTTAATATAGTGGCCCGTTATGCCAGTTTGATGAATGGTATTATCGACTTTAAAAGCAACGTGAACAAGGGCACCCTATTTACTATTTCATTCCCCATCCTATGAGCAAGAAAGTGCTGGTTATTGAAGACAACCACGACATCCGCGAAAATATAGCCGAAATTTTGCAACTGGCAGGTTATACCGTATTTGAAGCCGATAATGGTAAAACAGGTGTTGACCTCGCCCTAAAAAACAGTCCCGATATCATCTTGTGTGATATCATGATGCCCGAACTTGATGGCTACGGCGTGCTATTTATGCTGAACAAGCATCCTGAAATGGCCGCCGTACCCTTTATTTTTTTAACAGCCAAAGCAGAAAGGCTGGACCTGCGTAAGGGGATGGAGATGGGGGCAGATGATTACCTGACCAAACCATTTGATGATATGGAGTTACTGAACGCCATTGAAACGAGATTAAAAAAACAAGATAGCGTTCACCAATTATATAGCAAAAGTCTTGATCGCCTGCAAAGCCTGGTTGCCAGGAACGATGGGCCGGCTGAGCTAAAAAAAATAATCCAGGAACGCAAAACCCGGCAATTTAAAAAAGGACAGGTTATTTATTACGAGGGAGATAAAGGCTATGGCCTGTACCTCATTATCAGCGGAAAGGTAAAAACGATAAAACAGGCCGAAGATGGCAGGGAATTAATGACAGGACTGTGTGCCGCAGATGATTACCTGGGTATACACGCGATATTAAGCAACGAGCCTTATGCCGATACCGCCACCGCCCTGGAAGATTCCCTGCTTTGCCTTATCCCCAAAGATCAGTTAGATGAATTATTGAACCAGTATCCTGAAGTAGCCCGTGCATTTATCAAACTATTGGCCAATGATATTCGCGAAAAGGAAGAGCAGTTACTGCAATTGGCATACCATTCTGTTCGCAAAAAAATGGCTGAAGCCATACTGCGTATCTATCGCCAGCAGGATGCTACAGTGATGAGTTTTAAAATAGCCCGCGAAGATCTGGCAGCTATGGCCGGCATGGCTACAGAAACAGTAAGCCGCACACTGGCCGATTTTAAAGATGAAGGCTTAATAGATAAAAAAGGCGGCACCATTACCCTACTAGACTTTAGCCGCCTGGAAAAGATGAAAAACTGACCAGCATCATATTTTGAGCTGATGGCGAACATACCCGGGCATTACTTAAGTACTAACTTTGTTTAATAAAACAGAATAGGATGAAAGCGGTAGCTTATAGTATCAAACCTTTTGAAAAAGAGTACCTGGCCAAAGCCAATGAAAAAAAGCACGACATTACACTGATATCCAATGCGCTTAGCCCGGATACCGCCATATATGCGGATGGCAAGGATGCCGTTATTGTATTTACCAATGATGATGTATCGGCTGCGGTAATTGAAAAACTGGCCAACTCCGGTGTTAAATATATTGTTACCCGCTCTACCGGCACCGATCATATAGACAAAGATGCCGCAGCCCGGCTTGGTATTAAGATAGCCAATGTACCCTCCTATTCGCCACAGGCCATTGCCGAACATGCGGTTGCCATGGCATTCGCGCTAAATCGTCATCTGGTTACGGCCGATCAGCATAGTCATCATTTTGATTTTAGAAACGACGAGCTTATCGGCTTTAATTTTTCAGGAAAAACCGTTGGCCTTATTGGCCTGGGTAATACAGGTAAAGCTGTCGCGAAAATATTTAATGGATTGGGCTGTAATGTAATTGCCTGCGATCCAAATTTTTCCGAAAATATACAGGATGTGGAGTGTGTGAGTTTTGATGAGTTACTGACTACTGCCGATATTATCTCCTTGCATTTACCGCTAACACCAGCCACCAAACACCTTGTAAAAAGAGAAACGATTGACAGGATGAAGAGCGGTGTAATGCTGATTAATACCTCCAGGGGAGCTTTAATCAGAACAACAGATGCTATTGCCGGATTGAAAAGCGGCAAAATAGGCTATCTCGGCCTCGATGTATACGAGTTTGAAAAGGGGTTATTTTTTGAAGATCATGAAGGCGACATGGTAAAAGATCCTTTACTGCACAGTTTACTTAACTATCCCAATGTACTGGTTACACCGCACCAGGCCTATTTAACAAAAGAGGCCTTACAGGAAATAGCCGATCAAACCATCAAAAACCTCGACCTATGGCAGCAAAACAAATGTGTAGGCAAAGCCTGCATTTGTCAGAAAGACTGCCAGGCGATCAAAGACACCATTAGAGACTAATACCATGCCTGTTCCCGAAAACATTAACCTTGCCGCGAAATACAACGTGGCACTGCCCCGTTATACCAGTTATCCAACCATGCCTTATTGGGACGTTGAAGCATTTAATAAAAACGATTGGCAGTTATCGGTTAAACAGTCATTTAATGAAAGTAACCTAAAAGACGGGATCAGTTTATATATCCATTTACCTTTTTGCGAAAACCTGTGCACCTACTGTGGTTGTAATACCCGCATCACTAAAAATCACCGGGTTGAAGAACCATACATCAATGCCTTGCTATTGGAGTGGGCAATGTACAAGAATATTTTTGGCCGAAAACCCCTTATTCGTGAAATTCACCTGGGTGGTGGTACGCCAACATTTTTTAGCTCAGAAAACTTAAAAATGCTGATTGGTGCAATCCTTCTTCATACCGATGTACACCCTGATGCAGCATTTAGCTTTGAAGCCCATCCGGCCAATACTACCGTAAATCATTTACAGGTATTATATGACCTTGGTTTTCGCCGGTTAAGCCTGGGCATACAGGATTTTGACCCCAAAGTTCAATTGATCATTAACCGCCAGCAAAGTTTTGCCCAGGTACAGGCAGTTACCAGCCAAGCGCGCCGCATTGGTTATACATCTGTTAATTACGATCTCATTTACGGACTTCCATTACAAACCTTGCAGGGCTTAGCTACCACTATACAACAAGTAGCCGAATTAATGCCCGATAGAATAGCCTTTTACAGTTATGCACACGTACCCTGGATAAAACCGGGCCAACGCCATTTTACAGAAAATGATTTGCCCGATGCAAAAGCCAAAACGAAGCTACAGGAAACAGGTCGCGCTTTATTGAATAGTTATGGCTATTCAGAGATAGGCATGGACCATTTTGCATTACCGGGCGATGAGCTTTTCACAGCCTTGCAAAACGGCACCCTTTATCGTAATTTCATGGGGTATACTAATCAACACACGCAACTATTAATAGGGCTTGGGGTATCTGCTATCAGCGACTCGGGATATGCCTTCGCCCAAAATGTAAAAAATGTAGAGGAATATCTGAAGCTGGTAAAACAAGGAGAATTACCTGTGTTTAAAGGGCACTTGCTAACACCTGATGACATGATAATCCGTAAACATATCCAGAACATTATGTGCAAGGGTAAAACAACCTGGAACCACCACGAGAAACCTTGTGCCCCCCTACTTGAAGGACTGGAGCGTTTACAGCCTTTAGCGGATGACGGACTGATAGAATTGAACTCGTGGGGATTGGAAGTTACCCCATTGGGCGAAGGGTATTTAAGAAACATCTGCATGGCGCTTGATGCGCGCCTTTGGGCAGATAAACCACCCACACAGCTTTTTAGTATGGCTATATAGTAAAAAAGGAGAACCTACTATAGATTCTCCTCCTATTTAACCTATCTGATTATATCAATTAGGTTTGGCAATTTCCAATACTACCCGGCCTTCAATCTCTCCTTTTTTCATCTCATCAAATACAGAATTGATATCTTCCAGTTTGGCCGTATGAACAGTAGCTTTCACTTTGCCCTCTAAAGCAAATTCAATTGCTTCCTGCATATCCTTCCGGGTACCTACTATGGAGCCTCGAACAGTGTAACGGTTAATCACGGTGTCAAAAATAGGCAGGTCGAAACCCCCTTTAGGTAAACCGTTTAATGCAATGGTTCCTTTACGCCTTAGCGTCGAGATACCTTGTTTAAAAGCAATAGGCGAAACCGCTGTTACCAATACACCATGCATCCCTCCTGTTTGCTTCTTTAAAAACTCTCCGGGATCTTGTTCCAAAGCATTAACAACTAAATCGGCGCCCAGGCTTTTTGCCAGGTTAAGTTTATCATCAGCAATATCAATGGCCGCTACATGCAATCCCATTGCTTTGGCATACTGAACAGCCAGGTGGCCTAAGCCGCCGATACCAGAAATGGCTATCCATTCGCCCGGTTTAGCTTCGGTTTCTTTGATCCCTTTATAAACGGTAACACCCGCACAAATAATAGGTGCCATTTGGGTAAAATTGATGTTAGCCGGAAAATGCGCAACATAACGCGAATCGGCAGTAACATATTCTGCAAAGCCTCCGTCAACGCTATATCCGCCATTTTGCTGGGTATCGCAAAGTGTTTCCCAGCCTGTTATACAAAACTCGCAGCAACCGCAGGCGCTAAACAGCCAGGGCACACCTACAATATCGCCCTCCTTTATATTCTTGACACCACGGCCTAAAGCAACCACGTAACCCAAAGCTTCGTGCCCAGGTATCAGCGGCAGTTTAGGCTTGACAGGCCAATCGCCCTGGCAAGCGTGTAAATCGGTATGGCATACGCCGCAAGCGATCACTTTCACCACTATCTGATTTTCGCCTGGTTCTTTTACCGGCATTTCTTCAATGTGCAGCGGCTGTCCAAATTGATGGATCACCGCTGCCTTCATTTTTTTAGGGAGCATATGTTTTTGTTAGGGATGTATTTAATTTATAGGATGAATATGGCCAGCATAATTACGTGAATCAGCACACTCGCGGTAAAAAATGATAATACCGTTCTTATACCAGAACCACCCATACCCGCAATTATATTGGCGAAGAACAAGATCATGGTAACGCCCAATACAACAATTGGGGCATCGTAGTAATACATCAGCACAGCGGGGATAGGCAGGAAAAGTACACCCTGTATCATTAATGAAACCAGGAACCAGGCGGTTTTGTTTCCAGCCTGCGTATCGGCTATCGCCAGCCATTTGTTCCATAAAGTGGTGGTGTTGCTTTGATTGCTTGTTGTTGCTTCCCAGGTTGGGGCGTTTAATTTAATAGTTGCCATAATTGATATGTTTTAATGATCAAAGATGGCCCTTAAACAGATTTTACACCATGACGGCCATTCGTCTAAAAAGTGACCTTCATCACTGTTTGCGCTTAAAGGAATGGTGTAATTGTTGATAATAACGTTTAACCGCTATACGGAAAACATCATATATCAAGATATAAGTCAATAAGAATACCGGGACAAAAAAACCGTAAAACTTTATAGCGCGGAACAAATAAGCACCGCCCAGGGCGCCGCACATAAAAAAGAAAATGATAGCCCAACGAAGCTTGATCCGGGATATCAACATGGCGCGATCATCCGCATTTTTTTGAAGCAGTTGCGCCAGCTCAATACCCAGATCTGTAAAGGTTCCTGTTAAATGGGTTGTTCGTACAACCGAACCCGATACCATAGATACCAATGAATTTTGCAGACCCATGGCAAAAAGCAAACTTCCTGCAAAAATCTCCTTAGCCACCAAGCTATGGTTATACCTGTAACCAAATAAAGCAACTGCAAGTAATATGATAATTTCTATCAGGATGGGCACAACGTAAGAAAAGCGCTGGTTTCGGCCGATACGGGAAACAATAAAGCCGGAGATGAAAGCACCGGCCAAAAACAAAAGCATCCACAAAGCGATAACCCGCGCCGCTTTCCAATCCTGCAAAGCTATCCGCTCGGCAAAGAGCGCGGCATGGCCGGTTACATTGGTGGTTAAAACGGCAAAACCTAAAAAGCCGGCGGCGTTAACAAACCCGGCTGTTAACCCCAGCAAAGAAGCCAGTTTAACATTATGACTATAAGTTCGTTTGGTGCCGAGGTGCCGTAACATATAAATTGGAATTTATTAATGACAAACGCCTACTCCCCACGACTGTACTTTCGGACTCAGGTATGGGATATTTAAATTCAACCCCCTAAGTATAAACCAAAACCCCAGGCAAACCATCAGGTACGGCATGGTACGGTTAATGCGGCGGCGAACGGATGGCCCGATAAAACCCGAACTGATGGTAGCCAATAGCATAAGTGGAAAAGTGCCCGCACCAAACCAAAACATGTATTGCGCAGCAGCTAGCGGCGACGCGGTATTAATAGCGCCAACCAGCGCGAGGTAAACAAAACCACAGGGCAAAAATCCGTTTAGCAAACCAATGATCAGATGCCCCGCCTTGTGTTGGAGCGCATAACCAAGCAAACGGTTAATGGGTAATAATAATTTACTCATCATTCGGTTCTGCCCCAACCTAATCTTGAATAAACGGCTAAAGCCGGCCATTACTATAAGCATTCCGCTAAGCAGGCTTACCCCCTGCTGCAATCCGCCAAGCCAAAGCTGCCTGCCCAACATACCTATCAATAATCCTAAAAAAGAGTAAGTGATAACGCGGCCTATATTGTACAACAGTTTGTCGCTAATAATTAACCACCATTTAGTTTTAAAAGATGGAATGGCTAGTGCAAGCGGCCCGCACATACCTATGCAATGCACACTGCCAAAAAGGCCTATAAAAAAAGCAATGCTGTCGGTACTCATTTTATATAGATCTCCTCCTGGTACAAGTATGCCTTGTGGTTACTTTCCCAATTCAATACCAATTGCCAGCGGCCGGCCGCTATGGACTGAACGGGAATAACGATCGTATTTCCGGCTATGCTATCCAGCTTAAATTCTTTGTCCAATATTTGATTAGCGAGCCTTACAAATTTAACTCTGCCCAACGCAGGCTTAGTAAAAGTTATAATAACCGCTTTGCGGGATACGTGGATTAACGGCCGGGCACCATCTTGCTCAACCTGCCGCTCTTTATTATAATCCTTGTCGAAATTTAAACCCTTTTCATAATACTGATGATCATATCCGTCTTCGGGTATCATAAACATGTATACACACATGCTGATGATGAACAGCATAAAAAGCACCATTCCGCCAATAATTCCTTTTCCCCAGTTCATATATTAATCGTTTACAGGCCCCACAAATGCGGTGTTAACCGTTTGCATTACCTGGTGGTTTTGAATTAGTTGCAAACCAACTGTTGTTTTTGCCTCATGAATATGGCTTGCCGGTATCAACAAAAAGAAAACAGTTTTTACGGCTGTTCCCCCATTGATGGCACCTGGTGCCTGTATATACTTCACTTTAATAGCAGGATCAACCGGCTGTATAGTGATAAGTTTATTAGTCTTAGTTTTATTAATGATCTCGGCATTGTATATGTTACTTATATAGCCGCCCGCTTGTTCCTGGTAAAGCATACCCGCGCCGCGCATAACCGTCATATTCAAATCGGTTCGGCTAAATATAAAGTAGCAAAGTATGGTAATAAGTATGGTTATCACTACCGTGTATGCTTTCATCCTGCCGGTAAATGCAGGCTTCAAATGGTTTTGGATCATGTTCTCAGAAAAAAAGCCAACCAGGTTAACGGGCTTTTTAATTTTGATCATCACTTCGTTACATACATCAATGCAGGCAGTACAATTGATACATTCCATTTGTGTACCATTACGAATATCGATACCTGTAGGGCAAACCGATACACATAAACCACAATCCACGCAATCGCCTTTGGAGGTATTGAGCTCTGCATCCCTGGATAATTTGCCACGTGGCTCGCCGCGCAAATTGTCATAAGCAACAACCAGCGTATTTTGATCGAGCAATACGCCCTGCAAGCGCCCATACGGGCAAATCACAGTACAAACCAACTCACGTACCTGGCTATATACCAAATAAAAGATGATGGTAAATACCCAGATGCTGATAAAACCAGACCAATGCAAGCCAACCGGTTCTGTAATGATCTTCAGCAAACTTTCGCTCCCGATAAGGTAAGCCAAAAAAATATTGGCGATAAGGAAGGAAAAAAACAAGAACAACAAATGCTTACCCGTTTTCTTTAATATCTTTTCCTTATCCCAGTGCTTTGCATCAAGGGCTTTCCGTTTGCCGGCATCCCCTTCTATCCAAAATTCAATTTTGCGGAAAACCATCTCCATAAAAATGGTTTGCGGGCATATCCATCCGCAGAAGATACGGCCAAACACAATGGTGAACAGCACAATACAAACCAGGAAAACCAGCGTTGCCAACACAAACAAGAAAATATCCTGCGGCCAAAAAACCTGGCCCAGTATCACAAACTGCCGGTCCATAAAATTGAGTAACAGTAAAGGCTGCCCATTGACACGTATAAACGGACCGGCAAAAAAAGCAAGGAGGTAAAAATAGCTTACCCAACTACGCCATTTATACAAGATACCTTTACGCAGCAGTGGATACATCCATTTCCGTTCTCCGGAGTCCTTGCCCGCCAATAATCCGTCCATATTTATTTTGTTGAGGCAAGCTTTTCGTCTGCCACTGTTTCTTTGGTACCCTGTGGCTCCTTTGCTCCCGCTGGATGAGTGCCATGTAGCGATTTTACATAGTTGGCTACATCGGCTATTTGCTTTGGTGATAATTGTTTTTCCCAGGTAGGCATGCCCTTAGCCAACACGCCGTATTTAATGGTCTTAAACAAATCATTGATTTTGCCACCATGAAGCCAGAAATCGTCCGTTAGGTTTGGCCCAACGTTACCTTCCGCGTGTTCACCATGGCAGGGCTTACAATTTTGCATAAAAATTGCCTGCCCGGCCGCTATCACAGTTGGGTCATTTACCAGTTTTACCGTATTTTCATCAACCTGGTTGGCCGCCTTGCTCAGGTAAAGTTTTTTAGCGATATCTGCCTGTGCCATTTCTGTTTTGTACTCCTCATATTGCAGCTGCCCGGTATGAAACACATGGTAATTGAGCAGATACCCAACAGCGAAAATGATAGTAGCATAAAACAGGTACATAAACCAACCCGGAATAGGATTATCCAGCTCCTGGATACCGTCATAATCATGTTCAATCAGTAATTCCTTTTCTTCGGCCATAGGGCGTAGCGAAAGCAGCTTGTTCCAAACCTCTCCTTTTGGTTTTTTGATCTTTTTAGGAGGATGCATTTCTGCCTGTATCTGGGCGGCAGTATACCCTTGCGACCTAAGGGTTACCATTGTAATTACATTAAATGCTTTCAATAGCACCAACATAGCTACAACGATAAGCAGCAGCATAGTTACAATAGCGCCATAAGCGATGTAATTTTGCAGATCGGCGGGAATAAGGCCGTCGGCTGATGTTGTATATGTTATGCCTACAAACAAACACATTAAAACTATCCGGGCGTATTTCATAACTCATTAAACTTTTGAGGTTCGATAATCCCGTCGTGCAGCGGCATGTCACTCATGTAAGCCACATGTTGTTTACGCAGCCTGATGAGCATAATGGTTACTACAACAAAAAATACAAAGAATATACCCAGGGAGAAAAGCAGGTACCCCTGGTTTGCGGTAATGTTTTCTGTGAATTGCTTAAACATGATGTGGTTATTTATTATTGGTTTTATTGGCTTTAATATCCGTCCCTAACCTTTGCAGGTAAGCGATAATGGCTATGATCTCTTTACTGGGCTTCACTTTGATATGATCTTTAGCCAGGTTATCGGCAATACCTTTGGCCTGATCATCCAGATCCCGGTTGGCCTTGTCTTCATATCCCAATGCATAAGGCACGCCCAACGTACGCATGGCGTTTATCTTGGACCTGGTAGTTGTAGTATCCAACGTTTGCGAGATCAGCCAATCGTAATTGGGCATAATACTGCCTGGAGACATTAACCGTGGGTCCATCAGGTGATTATAATGCCAGGCGTTTCCATATTTCTGCCCTTCCCTGGCCAAATCGGGTCCGGTACGTTTAGATCCCCATAAAAACGGGTGATCGTATACAAACTCTCCTGCCTTGCTGTATTCACCATACCGTTCAGTTTCAGACCTGAACGGGCGCACAGTTTGCGAGTGGCAGTTAGAGCAACCTTCACGGATGTATAGATCCCGCCCTTGCAACTCTAATGGTGTATAAGGTTTTACACTGGCTATAGTTGGGATATTAGATTTGATGGTTAGCGTTGGCATCAACTCCACAAATGTGCCCACTAATATAACCAGCAGCGCGGCTATCATCATTTGGATAGGTTTACGCTCTAGTGTGCGGTGCCAGCTATTTTCTTTTACCACCGTATTTGCCGGTGCCAAAGGCATGGCCTGCGCAGCTTCATTAGCTACCAAACTACCCTGCATCATGGTGCGGGCAAGGTTATAAGCCATTACAATAACCCCCAACAAATACATGGCTCCGCCCGCAGAACGCATCATGTGCATAGGTAATATTTGCAACGTTGTTTCTAAAAAATTGGGATATTTTAGCATGCCTTCGGCAGTAAACTCTTTCAGCATCAGGCTTTGGGTAAACCCGGCCCAGTACATCGGGATGGCATAAAACAAGATACCCAGCGTTCCTATCCAAAAGTGAAAGGCAGATAGCTTTTTTGAAAACAATTCTGTTTTGTAAATGCGGGGAATAACCCAATACAGGATAGCAAAGGTTAAGAAACCATTCCAGCCGAGGGCGCCCACGTGTACGTGTGCTATAATCCAGTCGCTAAAGTGAGCAAAGCCATTTACTTGTTTCAGAGATAACATGGGGCCTTCAAATGTGGCCATACCGTAAGCGGTTAAACCAACCACCATAAATTTCAGCACCACATCATCACGTACCTTATCCCAGGCACCGCGCAGGGTTAGCAAGCCGTTGATCATACCGCCCCAGCTTGGTGCTATCAGCATAATAGAAAACGCTATGCCTAACGACTGTGCCCAGCCCGGCAAGGTAGTATACAGTAAATGGTGCGGACCAGCCCAGATATAGATGAATATAAGCGCCCAAAAGTGCAGGATACTCAGTTTGTACGAGTATATAGGGCGGTTAGCCATTTTGGGCAAAAAATAGTACATCATACCCAGATATGGCGTAGTAAGAAAAAAGGCTACCGCGTTATGACCGTACCACCATTGCACTAATGCATCCTGCACACCTGCGTATATGTAATAGCTTTTCCATGCTGATATGGGCAACTCCATAGAGTTAACAATATGCAAAACCGCTATGGTAACAAACGTGGCGATGTAGAACCAGATGGCTACATACAAATGGCGTTCGCGCCTTTTTAATATGGTACCAAACATGTTTACGCCAAACACTACCCAGATAAGGGTAATGGCAATATCTATCGGCCATTCCAGTTCGGCGTATTCATGAGAGGTGGTAAAGCCTAAGGGTAAGGTAATAACCGCCGATACGATGATAAGCTGCCAGCCCCAGAAATGGATCTTGCTCAGCCAATCGCTGTACATACGGGCCTTCAACAGGCGTTGCAGCGAGTAATAAACACCCATAAAAATGGCATTACCCACAAAGGCGAAAATCACCGCGTTGGTATGCAGCGGGCGGATGCGGCCATAAGTGGTGTACTGGTTATTCATGTTCATGCCGGGAGCGTACAATTGTATGGCAATGATGAGTCCTACCGTCATACCGATGATCCCCCAGATCACGGTTGCAATACCAAAATTGCGGACGATCTTATTATCGTAGTAAAATTTTTCGGGCTGCATAGTTGTTTTTATGATGTTGTAAAATTAGATGGAGTTATGTTGGTGCGGAATGACAGGCATTGCCCGGAAACATGATAGCGATCACTTTTCTGCGGGTGGTTCCTCTTCGTCATCCAGCAGAATGCGCATAGATGGTGTGTACAGGTCGTCATTTTGCCCGCTGCGCTGCGCCCAGAAAAAGGCAGCTAAAAAAACCAGGGCCAATAATACGCTGCACCCTATCAGAAAGTAAATAATGCTCATGCCAGTTTCCTTTTGCGGGCCGCAAAGTGTGTTGCCACGCTGGTGAATGCAATAATAGTTACCGTACTTAATGGCATCAATATAGCGGCTATTAAAGGAGAAAGCCTGCCGCTTACCGCGTAACTAAGCCCGATAAGGTTATAGGTAAGCGATATCAGGAACGAGAAACGGATGATGTTCACCGTATCTTTAGAGAACCTGAGGAAGGCCGGCAATTTGTGAAAAGACCGTCCATCCATAATAGCATCGCTACCCGGCGAAAAGTTGTTCACATCGTCGGTTACGGCTATTCCCAGATTGCTTTGCTTTAAAGCGCCGGCATCATTAAGACCGTCGCCCATCATCATTACCTGCCTGCCCTGCTGTTGCAATGCCTGTATAAAATCCAGCTTGCTTTGCGGCGACTGGCTGAAAAACATAGTATCCGGAGCCTTAAAAAAGCGGATGAGTTCTTCCCGCTCATGATCCTGATCGCCCGATAGCAAAAATGTACGATAGGCCGGTTCAAGGTTTTCTAAATTAGCCATGCCATCCCGGTATTGATGCGTAAATTCAAAAAAGCCAAGCAATTTCTCATCCACCATCAGATAAACCTTGCTTACCTGGTCTCCTATTTCCTTATAGCCTAAAACTAATTTTGAACTACCTATGCGTAACCGGTGGTCGTTAATAGTTGCCAGTATGCCCAAGTTAGGGATCTCGGCATACCTTTTTATCGCCAGCCTTTGCTGGTTACCCAAGTGCTGACAAATCATCCGGCTTAAGGGATGGGTTGAGTTAACACATGCACTATAAATAAGTAGCTGATCTTTTGGAGATAAAAGCCCCTCCATTTTAATCTCTTTACCACTTCCCTTGGTGATAGTGCCGGTTTTGTCGAAAACAATGGTATCAATTGCTGCCATTTGCTCAACCACTGCCACATTTTTAAGGTAAAAGAAATTACGATCGAATATGGAGAGCGCCGCCGACATGGTAAATGGGGTACTTAGGGCCAGCGCGCAGGGGCAGGCAACTATAAGCACCGCGGTAAACGCCGCAAAACCCCGCCCTGCATCCGTTGGCAACCAAAATAGCAGAGAGCCAAAAGCAACAGCCAGTAATACTATGGTAAAGTACCGGCTTATCTTCTGGTTAAAGGTTTGCATCCGGTTATCCTTTTGGCGGGTAAATGCCTCATTGTTCCACAGCTGGGTTAAATAGCTTTGGTAAACGGGCTTCACTACTTCCAGTTCAATGGCCTCCCCTGTTTGCCTCCCTCCCGCATAAACCACCTCGCCCCATGTTTTCTTTACCGGTACGCTTTCGCCGGTTACAAAACTAAAATCAATCAGTGCCTCTCCTTTTAACAAAATGGCATCGGCAGGTATGATCTCGTTATGACGGATGAGTATCCGGTGACCGGTTTTTAATTGAGCCAGCGGAATTGGTTTATCCAGGTTGTTTTCAATAACATGAACAGCTACCGGAAAAAATGACCGGTAATCACGCTCGAAAGAAATGTGGTGGTATGTTTTTTGTTGTACCAATTTTCCTATCAGCAAAAAGAAAACAAGTCCGCAAAGCGTATCCGCGAAACCTGCACCGCTACGGGTTATCACTTCAATACAGGTACGGATAAACAATACGCCAATGCCTAATGCCAGCGGAAAATCAATACCAAACACTTTTTGCTTTAGATTTTGCCAGGCAGCTGCAAAATATCCACCACCGCTATAAAACACAACCGGCAGCGTAAACAAAATATTGAGCCAGCCAAAAAAGTGCTTGAATGTAGTTTCATAGTCGGCTAACCCAAAATACTCCGGAAAACTAAGCAGCATCACATTGCCAAAGCAAAAGCCCGCAACTGCAATCTTCTGCACCAGGTTATCTTTACTAAGCCCGTTTTGTTTTTTGATGATGTCTTGCAGGCTGATGAGTGGCTCATAACCTATATCATATAATAATTCGACAACCTGTTGCAGGTTTATTTTTTTATTATCGAAGCGTATGTTCAGTTGTTTTTTCAAAAAATCAACCCGGCTGTAATGAATAGCAGGATTGATGCTGTTTAATTGTTCTAAAAGCCAGAGGCACGAACTGCAATGAATATGCGGTATAAAAAACGTTACAATGCTTATCTGGCTATCAGTATAATCTACCAGTTCGTTGACAATATCTGCCGAGCTTAAATATTCAAAGCGTTTGTCTGTACGCATCCTTGTAGCTCCCGGATGCTCATTATAACTGTAATAGCTGGCCAGTTTACTGGAAGACAGTATCTCGAAAACGCTTTTGCAACCATGGCAACAAAACGTTTTTTCCTCCATAACATAGCCCGTTGTTAAACAGTCGTCGCCGCAATGGTAACAGGCAACTTTTTCCAGGGTCTTGCTTTCGGTCATCTTTTGGATTTAAATATCCAAAGCTGCAGGTTTATTACCCTGCAAAGCGTGACCATCAATACTTCAGAATGTGATCTTCGTCAGTTTTAGAAACCCGTGTACCGCATAGCTTTGGCAATGGTATCTGCCGATAAAAAGCAGTCCCTCAATTAATATTATTTATGAGCCACACTTTTCATATCCCTGTTTTAGGTTTGGGCTATTCTATTGATACCCCACTTAAAGTATCCCGCTACGGCATCTCGTCTGTGCTTTCTATTGTAGATGATGAGCTGATAGAACGCATGCGCGAATATCATTCATTAGAAAATGAAAAGGCATTTATGCCAATCCCCAAAGCAACGCCGGATGGCCGCGCCAAACGCATAACCGCCTACCTTAATCTTCTGGATAATCTTGTTGATGAGCAATTTAACTACCTGCGCAGCCAGCCATTTGAAAGAGGCAGCGACATTTGCCGTTATTTTGAACTAATGCCCGAAGGGTCGCAGTTAAAAACGGGCTACGATTTGATGATGGATTATCCCGAAGGTGAAAATAAAAAACTATTCCAGCAGATCCTTCGGCGGATGATGACCAGGGGTGCTATTGATGTTAATATCATGTCGAAAGTAGATAAGATGAACTTTGCTGCCGATGGCGGGTACATGGGAGACGAACACACCGATGCACAAGCAGCCTTACGCGGATTTGCCAATAGCAGCCTCCCCTCTTCGGTTGTTTTATCGGCAGGTATGAACCCCAAATTGTACAGCTACCTGGAAACTTTCGATGCATTTTTCCCCGATGAAAATGGAAAATTGCAGAAAAAGATCATTTTAAAAGTAAGCGATTTCCGGTCGGCGTTAATCCAGGCCAAGTTTCTGGCTAAAAAAGGATTGTGGGTTTCCGAGTTTAGGGTAGAATCGGGCTTAAACTGTGGTGGACATGCTTTTGCCACCGAAGGTTATCTGTTGGGGCCGATACTGGAAGAGTTTAAACAAAAACGGGATGATATGATAGCCGAGCTATTCCAATTATATGAACCTGCTTTATTGCAAAAGGGTATTATGTGTGTGATGATTCCCAAACAAAAACTGAGCGTGCAGGGAGGTATCGGCACGGCCGCAGAAAACGATTTTTTAATAAAACACTACCAGGTGGATGCCACTGGCTGGGGCAGCCCTTTTCTTCTGGTTCCCGAAACAACTAATGTGGATGAAGAGACGCTGCTACAACTATCAGGCGCACTGGAATCAGATTATTACCTGAGTGCATCATCGCCGTTGGGCATCTTATTTAATAATTTCAGACCCGCAAGTGGTGAAACTCAAAGAATAGCGAGAATTGAAGCCGGCCGGCCCGGCAGCCCTTGTGTAAAAAAATACCTATGCACCAATACCGAATTTACAGTACAACCAATTTGCACAGCCTCCAGGGAATACCAGCATTTAAAAATTGATCAGTTACAAACGTTACAACTTGGCGCCGATGAGTACAGGCAACAGTACGATGCCGTTACCGAAAAGATTTGCCTATGCGAGGGTTTGTGCGCATCAGCCTATATTAAGTACAACATTGGTAAGCCAAGAGAGAATAAAGCAGTAGCCGTTTGCCCCGGCCCTAACCTGGCCTACTTTAACCGTACCTATTCGCTGGATGAAATGGTGAAACACATTTACGGCAAGCTTGATTTGCTGGACCACGTTAAACGGCCGCACATGTTTGTTAAGGAACTAAACCTGTATATTGATTATTTACAAACCGACCTGCAAAAACACCTGAAAGAGTTAACAGATAAGAAAACAAAACAGTTTGGCAAATTTAAAGATCAGCTTCAAAACGGTATTGCCTATTATAAACAACTATTCAGCGGATTACCCGACCAGACATCAGCGCTAATGCAAGCGCTATATACCGACCTGGGTATAGCCGAGCTCAAGCTTAATAGCACGCTCATTTAACCGGGCGTATCAAATACGCTTATACTAAAAAATGACACCCGATATAGGTGTCATTTTTTGTATTTAAGACTGGTTGTGGCTTTAATTATTCTGTAGCCGGAAACACCAGTAAAGGCACAGCGATATGGCCGGCCATTTTTTCGCAATGACTACTTTTTAATAGCTTATAAAAAAAGCTGTGTGGGCGATGTACCATAACCAGCATATCTACTTGTCCATGCTCGCATAACCAGCTTAGGCCGGTTTCCATGTGGTTGTTTTTTACACTACGGTAATAGATGTGCGGATAATTGGCTTTATTAGAAACCTCCATCATAAAATGCTCAATGGCTTTTTTGATTGCCGGCGATTGTATGTCCTCAGTATAAATGTGCGTAAGCAAAATATCCGCGCCTAATAGTTTAGCCAGCGGAATGAGGTGATATAAACTTTGCAGGTCGCTTTTCGGATCTGTAAAATCTGTGGCAAAAGCAATTTTCTGAACTGGTGCAATGGTGGTTTCCGGCGATATCAGCATAAGAGGTTTGGTGGTGTTATTGATCATATTACTGCTGTGATTACCCAGTAAAAACTGGCTTAGGCCGCTGCTGCCATGTGTTCCCATTACCACAAGATCAACCTCGCCATTACTTACATAGCTTTGCACTACATCCGTAACAGTCCCTGGGTCGTTCTTAAGACTAATCTCGGGTTTATAGTCATGGCCATGATCAGTTTTTTGAAGGTGTATTTTCAATTTTTCGAGTTCATTAGAGCTATCAGTCAATAAGAGCCCGGTATCTTCCATTGGCCAAACTACCAGCCCGGCTTGCGGCACTTCGGCGGGAACGATAACAGCGTTGCAGAGAATGATGCCGGCTTTGATCTGTTTGGCCAGCTTATAAGCATATTCGGCAGCATGCCTGGCATTGGCCGAAAAATCTGTCGCAACAAGTAAGGTTTTCATGATTTGAGTATTTATTTGTTACTGTAAAGCTGGATAAAATGTAACAGCTTAATAATGACTGTGGTCATTATCTGATGTGATGTTAAGCTCATTGGTATTTGGCAGAAAGCATAGTTATAATTTTAACTTTCCCTGCGGCAGCTAAGGTCCCCAAATTTGGTGTCAGAATCTCTTGTAAGCAGATAAACTAAATTTTATATCTTACAGGCATCAAACGCCTCAACTATGAATGAACATCCGCTGATCCAAATTCAAAACCTTACAAAATCCTATGGTGACAAGCTGGTATTGAAAGGGCTGTCGCTGGATATTTATCCGGGCCAGGTAATTGGTTATATCGGGCCCAACGGCGCCGGAAAATCTACTACAGTAAAGATACTAACGGGCCTTATTCCCGATTTTGAAGGGGAGGTAATTGTAGATGGTATCCGTATGGCAGATGATCCGTTGGCAATTAAACGATTGATAGGTTATGTACCAGAGAATGCCGAGATATATGATGTGCTAACCCCGATGGAGTATTTAGACTTTATTGGTAAACTGTATGGCATGGAAGAAGGGCTGCTTCATCAGCGTGCTGGCAAGCTTTTGAGTGCTTTTGGGCTTGGCACCAACGGCGATGACCGCATGGATACTTTTTCTAAAGGCATGAAACAGAAAGTGCTGCTTATCTCGGGCATCATTCATAACCCCAAGATCATCATACTTGACGAGCCACTATCCGGGCTGGATGCCAATGCGGTAATTATGATAAAAGAATTGATCATGCGCTTATCGCAGGAAGGTAAAACTATCTTTTACTGCTCACACATGATGGATGTGGTAGAAAAGGTTTCTGACCGCATATTGCTGATCAATAAGGGTGAAATCATTGCCGATGGTACTTTTGAATCGCTGAAGCAAAACCATAGTGATACGCTGGAGCGAATATTCTCTAAACTAACCGGCAGGGAAGATTCATCTACCGAAACCGATGCCATTATCAATGCTTTTGACTAAACCAAGCACTTTGCTTTATGAATAATATGCTGTTAATACTGCTATCCACCGATAAGTTATTTTTACGGCTGGTTTCTTTATTTTATCCGGTGCTGGCAAAAACCGGGGTTGATACCGTGCAACTGGACGAAATTCTTCGCGTAAAGTTGTTAATGGATAACCGGCGACCAAAAACGTTATTCGCGGCTAAAAGAAACAGCCAAAACAAAAATGCGCAATCGCCCTGGATGATCAGCTTTTTACAGATTTTGATGGGCTTTTTCATCGGCCTTGTATTAACCTTAAATCAAATGCCATACGTAGGCCAAACCTACTACTTCATTATTTTTATGGTGTTGATGGCCTTAACACTGATCTCAGATTTTACCACCGTGCTGGTAGATACCCGCGACCAGTTTATACTGCTACCCCGGCCTATAAATGATCGCACGGTAGCCGTATCGCGTATACTACACATTAGCATTTATGTACTACGATTGGCTTTGCTACAAGGGCTGCCCGCTTTGGTAATTGTAGGTTTTGTTGACGGTATATTGGCAGTACCTATCTTTTTTATACAACTACTGGAAGCAACTTTTCTGAGTATCTTCCTCGTAAATATTGTTTATTTGTTACTGATGCGCTCGGTGAGCCCGCAGAAGTTTAAAGATGTGATCAGCTATTTTCAGATAGGCTTTTCGGTTCTCATTTTTGCAAGCTATTACCTGCTGCCAAGGCTTATTAATGTATCTGTGCTGGGTAACATCAATCTATTGAGCCACTGGTGGGCTTATACATTACCTCCCGTGTGGATAGCCGCTATGAACGAAGCACTTATTCATACGTCGCGGGCTAACTATATTACTATTTTATTGGCCACGCTGGGCTTCACAGTCCCCATATTGGGATTGTGGCTGGTTGCAAAAGTATTGGCTCCCGGTTTTAACAGGCGATTGTCGGTAATAGCAACTTCCGACGGAAATAGTAACACTACCGGGCAGGTTAAAAAAGCAGGCAAATTCAATCTAATCGAAAAGATGTCGAACGTGGTGGCATCAGATCCTGTAGAAAACGCGGGTTTCAGAATAACCTGGAAACTGGCCGCGCGTACCCGGGAATTTAAAATGAAGGTTTACCCTGCATTTGCGTACGTACCCATTTACTTTCTTTACTTTGCGCTAAATGGCAAAGGCGACAGCCTGAGCGATCGTTGGGAAAAATTGCAGCACGGACATACTTATGTCTTCCTCATTTATCTATGTACCTTCATCCTCTCTTCAATGCTGATGCACATCTCAATGTCCGAAAAATACAAATCGGCCTGGGTTTATTACGCCCTACCTATTGGCGAGCCCGGCAAAATACTTTCGGGAATGTACAAAGCCATCATCTGCCTGTATTTTTTACCTTATTGCCTGGTGCTAAGTATTGGCATAATCGCTATATGGGGACCTGCGGCTATTAACGATATCATACTGGCTTTTCTTATCAGCCTCATTTACGGTATATTGATGGCCTTATTTATGGTTAAGGGGCTCCCTTTTTCTAACCCTGTTGTAGCCAAACAAGGGGGCGGTAAAATGGTAACCTCGCTACTCATCCTTGGCTTTATCGGTGCCATCGGTTTTGGCCATTACATGCTTATGCGCTGGGAAATGGCCGTATGGCTGGCCATTATACCCGCGTTACTTCTTAATTGGATCATGTTTCGTAGTTATAAAAGGCGCAGCTGGGACGATGTAGAGTTATCTGATATTTAGTAGATATGGTATATTCTAATAAATTATTGAAGCCCATGGCGGCAAAATTTGATTTGAATGCAGTTCACAACCCTGTATTATTATGTTGTGTTAAACTAACAGATGTGCAATAAAACAGATTGGCAAAACGAAATGCTTAAAACGAGTTTAGACCTGTTTTATACACGCAGATTACTCCGCTTCAAGAAGATAACGCCAGGTTACTGCACTTAAAACACTACCTAGAACAGGCGCCAAAATAAATAACCATAATTGACTTATTGCTACTCCGCCTGTAAGCAAGGCGGGGCCAATGCTGCGCGCCGGGTTTACAGATACGCCGGTTACAGGTATACCCACAATATGAATAAGTACCAAACTTAAGCCTATTGATAAGCCCGCGAAGCCACCGTATATATTTTTGGTAGACGTAGCACCAAATATTACCAGCAGAAATATAAAAGTAAACATGGTTTCGGCTATAAAACCGGCTAATAAACTATAATGCCCCGGCGAAGCTTCGCCGTAACCATTTTGCCCCAGGCCATTGATTACAATGCTGTAGTCTGGTTTACCAGATGCAATCACTAACAAAACTGCCGCGCCGGCAATTGCGCCCAAAACCTGCGCTATAATATATGGAATAGCTTCCGTCGCCTTCATTCGGCCTACCACCACCATGCCTATGGTAATTGCCGGGTTAATATGGCAACCTGATATATGGCCAATAGCATAGGCCATTGCAACAACAGCCAGCCCAAAAGCAAAAGCTATACCCAATAAGCCAACGCCGGTTGTTCCGTTTGCCCCGGCAATTACGGCGCTGCCGCAACCCATTAATACCAGCACCATAGTGCCCAGAAATTCTGCAAAAAACTTTGAAAATAGATTCGGTTTCATTTAATAATGCTTTTTATGATTGTAATGTTTTCTGGTATTGCTGTTACAAATAGACTAAAATTGTAATTACCTGTTTAGCAGGTTCGACGGAAAGAGATTTGTGACCGACGGAAACCGGATAACAGGAGACAATTTCTGAAACCGGTTACTATATTTTACCCATAGTCTTAGGTAAAGTATAGTAAAAAGTACTTCCCTCGCCAACCGACGATTCTGCCCATATTCTGCCATTCATTTTTGCTATCATATCGCTACAAATACTCATGGCCATGCCTGCTCCTTTTAAAAGTCCGCTTGTATTACAACTGCTATCATTTAAATGAAACAACTCCAGTAGTTTGGCGGCGGTCATGCCATTGCCCTGGTCGGTAAAGGCAACTGTTACCCAGTTCCCGTCTTCACTACAGGTTACCCCAATTATCCCTCCCTTTGGAGAATACTTAGTAGCATTGCTCAATATATTCCTGTTGATAAACTGGATCATTTCTTTGTGCGCGTAAATGACCTGATGCTCCGGAACGATATTATACAATGTAGTATGCTTATTAAGCTGATCGTAAAGATAGAGGCTGTTGGCTTCGTGAATAAGATCATGTAATAGCAATGGCTCTGTTTTAATTACAAAATCGCTACTTGTTGATTTTGCCCAATAAAGTAAACCATCGAGCAGATCCATGCTTTTAGAGGCCGTGTTACGCAGGTCTTCAAACAGCAAATGAATTTCGCCGGCAGATAGTGGCTTCTTAGTATGTTTAATCATATCTGCCGTCATAACAAGTGTGGCAAAAGGCTGCCGGAGATCATGCGCCAAAATGGCGATCATTGTATTGCCGAAATTATCTTTTAATTCTAATTCCTTAGTGCTCATATTTTAGCTGCTAGTAACATAAACGATCTATCAATAAGATCAATTTATCAGCAAAGAAAAACATGATAGTACAGCAAAAAAAAAAATTCGACAGATTGGTTGTTATGGCAGACAGAATAGGTACTACATCAGACCAGTATTAGAGCATAATCTAGGATTCGTAAACAAACACCCGTAATAATTTACAACCACTGATGCGCAAATTTCCTAAACTCATCCTTAAATTGTTCTGTTACCGGGATGGTTGTTTTGCGTATTTTGATGGTGTTTTTGGTAAGCGAATCTATTTTATCAATAGAAACAATAAACGAGCGGTGCACCCGTATAAAACCATTAGCCGGCAATTTTTCTTCTACAGCTTTCATGGTAGCAAGTGCCTTTACGTATCCTAAATCGGCGGTTAGATAAACCTTTACATAGTCTTTAAAACCTTCTACATATAGTATATCCTTTAAATAAATGCGCACCATTTCATACTCTACCTTTAAAAAGATAAACTCGTTTGGCAGGTAGCTTTCTGCATGAACGGCCTGTTTTTCTTTCTCGGCAAAATAGCTTTTTGCTTTATAGGCCGATTTTAAAAACTCCTCATATACCACCGGCTTAAGCAAATAATCAAGCGCATTTACTTTGTAACCTTCCAGTGCAAACCTTTCGTAGCCACTAATAAAAATTACACGCGGCCCATTGGCCCCGTGTGTAGATTGCAACATTCTGGCAAATTCCATCCCGTTCATTTCGGGCATATCAATATCCATAAATATGAGTTGAATATCCTGCGTTTCCATTGCCGAAAGTGCTTCAGCAGGCGATTGGTAGTATGTTAGCAAATTTAAAAACGGAATTTGACTGATAAATACTCTAAGATGAGTAATGGCAAATTCGTCATCATCTACAATTATACAATTTATTGACATGGGGGGCTAACATTTAAACAATAAGTGGTCAACAAAACTAAAACCAACGCTGTACTGTGAATATACAAATATGGCTTTATTTTTTGCTGGTTGGCACTCTAAGGCAATTAGACGTTAAAATTTATTTATTGATTTAACATAAAATAAACAATGCTAAATATAGCAACAATTACAAAAGCAAAAAGTGAGCGTTTTTTACCCACTTATTGCACTCGTTTCTACAGATTGAACTGTTATCCTCCTATTGCTAAAACAATTTTCTTAATGAGTTCTGCCTCTGTAAATGGTTTTTCTATAACACCTGTAAAACTTTGTTTCAACTGCTGGTCTCTTTGTGGGGTTAGCTCTTCGGCGCTAATAGCAATAACAGGTGGCTTATTTAACAGCGTTTTTGACTTATTTACGCTCAAGGCAAAATTCTCGGCTCCCATTTCGGTCATAGCTAAATCGGACAGCACAACATCTATTGTTTCTTTCGATAAAATATCCAAAGCTTCTTTTCCATCCGATGCCTGGTAGAAATTAATATTCCATTTGGCGGTCATCATTTTAAGAAAAATCAGGCTAAGTTCATTATTATCAACAATTAACATATTTAAACCGTTTAACTTCCCTAAAACATTATCGGTATCGTTTTCTACAGCTTCAACCTTGCTCCTCTTATATGGTATATAAAAACTAAATGTACTGCCGTTGCCTTCGCTGCTTTCTACACTTATTTCCCCGTCTTGCAATTGTACAAGTTGTTTACATATATAGAGCCCCAGACCTGTGCCCGTTTGCCCTTTAGCCGAACTTGTTTGATAATATTTTGAAAAAAGCCTGCCCTGTTGTGGTATACTAATACCAGGACCAGTATCTGTTATGCTTATTTGCAACCTGTCGGCACCGTTTATCTCCAGCAGCTTTGCGTTTACCTTAACACTTCCTGTTGGGGTATATTTTATGGCGTTACTTAGTAAATTGATCATAATCTGCTTAAGCCTGAAGCTGTCGCCAGCTACCATCAATCCTTTATTGCCTTCAAAGCCGTAATCTAATTTAAGGTTCTTTTTAGCAGCGCTAAACTCCATACTCTCCATCAATTGCTTTAAGGTATGATCGGGATTAAAGGGCTCTGTGTTGATCTTAAATTCGCTTGTTTCCATTTTAGCGGCATCAAGCGTATCATTTAGGGTATGTAACAGCATATCAGACGAAAGCCTGATGGAACTAAGCATATCTATTTGTTTTGCCGAAAGGTTTGAACGGCTAAAGATGTATAAAAAACCATTTATCGCTGTAAGAGGATTGCGCACTTCGTGGCTCATATGCAGTAAAAGATCCATTTTTTGCTGCGCCATGGCTACAGACCGCTCATTCTCATGAAGCAAATAAACCTCGGCCCGGTTAAGGTTAATTATAAATACAATAAGCAGAGTGGCAAATACCAATACCAGGAAAAGCGAAGACAGATAAAATTTATTTAACAAAGAATTTGTTTCCCGATAGTTTTTAAGCGCGCTTTCTTTAAGTTCATTAACAAGGCCTGTATTAATATTGTTTACCTCATTAATAATCCGTTCCAATTCGCTATTGATGTGCATGTTAAGAACGATCATCTGCTTTTGGGTGGTAAATAATTTAGAATTGCGCTGTTGTAGTTGCTGCAGTTTTTTACTGTATATATCTTTGTCGCGCCCGGATATCCGCCTGTTTACCGAGTCTATTATTTTATCGGCTCTGTTACGGTTAATAACAGTTAAATTGGCTACTCCGGCATTGCCGTTTTTGTTGGCAATAGCATCCTTTATCCTTCCAAAAAAACCTTTTTTATTTATCTTCCCGTCACTTTTTACCGTATCACTGCTTCTCAAACCGCTTCCTTTTCTTCGGGAAGTTTTGGTGGTATATTGGCCCACATTATCATTCACGGTGTTTACACCCGATGTAGCTGTTAAAAGCGAATCAAAGCTATGCTTTAACACATACAGGCTGGCAGAGAGTTTCAGCTTCTTTAAATACAAACTTTTAACTTTTGCCCGCTGCGCCACTGTTAATTTTGCAGTATCTATATTATCTTTAAGCAAACTATCAATAAGGCTAAATGATTGTGAAAGCTTTATTTTGTAAGCATTGTTTTTTAAAACATCGGGTGTTAAAAGCGATGCCTGAAAATCATCTTCTGCTTCATGCAGCAATAGCAAAGCTTTCTGTGATTTTGCCTGATCATATTCAAGATTTAGCGTGAGTTTAGATAAAGCATTTAACCGACTGGAAATATTGCTATTTACAAATAAGGCAATAAGGGCAAGGGCTATAACCAGTGCTATAAATGCAAGCAATATCTTTCTCGAAATACTTTTAATATTGCTGGAGGTTGATTCTTTTTTATAAAACATTGTATTTGTTAATTCTGATTTCCCAGATAGTTGTACCATAACGTTTTTTGTAGATTAATAATTTGCCGTTATGCTCCCCTATCATTTTTTCTGCGTTAATTAATCCGGCATCTCCAAATCCCTCAAATATCCGGCTGGTATTGTCATTGGTTTCTTGTTCGCTGTAATCAAGGTTTGGCAATCTATCATCGGTAATAATTAAACTCGAAAAATATTTTTCCTCAACGTTAGAAATAACAATGTCTCCCCCCTGTTTACCCGCCAAAATGATGTAGTTTATAATGCTTACAAAAGCTATTTCCAGTATAAAACGATCATAAAACATAATTTTAGGAACATCCAATTTAAAAAGCAAGCGGATGTTTTTTTGAGCAAGGCGAGACTTTAAATTTTGGTAACGTTTGGTTAAAAAAGCTTCGAGGTCAATTAAATCAGGCTTGAAACTAAAGGTTCCTCTTTCTATTCCCGAACGAAGCAGCGCCGCGTTAAGTAAGTTTGTGGCATGGTCAACATGCAGGGCTAAGTCAAAAATTATCCTGTCAAATTGTTCCTTTTCTACATCTGCTTTGTTGTGAGCCAGGTTATCCAACAGCACTTTTATATCAAATAAAGGATCGCGTACATCACGCACCACCATGGAGAGTAATAAGTTTTTCTGTTGAACGGCATTGTTGAGTTGATTATTTTCTATTTCCAGTGCGTCTATATTCAAAAAAGTGAGTATGGTTAAATTATCCAGTTGAGTTTCATAAATATCATACCAATAATACGATCCGTCTGCGCAACAAACCTTTGTTTCCAGGTGAAAGGACGACCGTCCATATTTTTCGGCAATACCCCGTCTCTTATCGCGGCAATAAATGATCTCGTTTTGGTAATCCACATCTGGATATGCTTTCTGAAACCAATCTTGTAAATCGCTAATATCATCAGTTGTGTAGCCTATATCGGCTACGAAGGCATTATTACAATATAAATATCGGCCATTGTTAACGATTATAACGGGCGTAACCATAATATCCGCAATTTTAAAGAAACTGTCGGCACTAGTGATATTTTCCAAAAGTTAGGTGATTAAGTGAGTACTTTACCATTTCAAAACACGAAGACATCAAGATTTATATCTTAAAAGCTCGTTCTTTCTTTGATGTTAGAATGCGGTAACGGGATTTGAGGCATCTGGCGCAGAAATATCGTTTGATCGGGAGAAAAAATAACAGATTGCGACCCAACCAGTTTCGTGGCATTTTATAGTGAAAGGGTGCCGAACATTTCCGGCATCGCATAAAAGGTTTATCGTTATAAGTCATAAATTCTAATAAAGCTTTTAAAGGTTGTTTGTCAAGTGCAAAAAAACTAATTGTAAAACTTTTGGGAGTACATAATCACTACCCACATTTACCCACCACGCAATTGACTATGTCTGCATCTATTTTAGTGCAATGGAAATTAAACACAAATGGGATTACTAAACATTTGTCATCCAAACATTAATATCTATAGCCGAAGGGATGCTTAGCTTTTTCCTTATCCGTCGTTTTTTTCCTTCCACCGATCTGACAGAGCTATTGGTAAAACGGGCTATTTCTTTGGTATCAAAATTAATCCGGAGCAACACACACATCTCAATCTCTACAGCAACCATATTGGGTGCCTTAAAAAGTATGTTTTTTACAAATTCAGGATCGTACTGATTAAACCGGGTTAAAAAAAGAGGGTTATTTTCCATTGCCAGATGTACAATTTCCTTCAAGTCATCCATTTTAAGCCGTGTAGCATTAACTTCGGTTGCTTTAGTGAGCTTATTTACTGTTGCAATACTTTGTTTCAGCTTTCGCTTTAACTTACGCGATATAAACACCGCTATAAAAACTACGATAATAAGGAGAAGCAATATTGCTACAATGAGCCAGATCAACTGGCTTTTATTTTCTTTGTTCTTTTCGTCTCTTGTTTTAAACAGATAAGCCAGGGGGACCTCAACGGCCAATTTATCAACCTTGTTTAAGCTATCGGTAAGTGTAGTATATCGTTCTAGACATTTGGCGGCCCTATCATTTTGTTTTAACGCAAAATACACTTTAGATAAGCCCTTACAGGCATCCTTTAATTGGTAAGCATTACCCAAGCGGGTAGATATAACAATATTTTGGGTGTAATAGGTCGCGGCATCGTTATATTGTTTCTGTTGGTAATATAGGTTGCCAAGTTCATTATAGGTAAAAGCACATACGTTATCATCGTGGTATTTTTCGGCAAATATGGCGGCCTGGTGTAAATAAAGCGAAGCAGAATCTATTTGATGTAAATCCAAAAAAATGCTACCCATATTATAAGTGGCCAGTATATACCCTTTAATATATTTAACGTTGGTGCTTAGGTGCTTAAACTCCCGGTAACTTTCTCTTGTATAAAAAAATGTAGCTTTTAAATTACTATCACAGCTCTGTTTATATTGCCCCAAAGCTGTATAAATGTTTCCAAACCAATAATGCTGTGCATCGGGATCACTTATTTTTTTTGCCACAACAATGGCGTTATTTAGTGTTTGCCACGCCTCTTTATAGTATCCCAACTTATTAAATACCGTACCTTTTGCAGTAAGTATTTGTGTGATCAAAATGGCATCATGTATTTTGGGTACCTGGCTTTCCGCCTCTGCGGCGTATTTAAAAGCCTTTTCGTATCGGCCAGAGTTAAAACAGGCTCCAGAGCATATCATCAATCCTTTGGCTATACCCTCTTGATAATTAATGGCTTTAGATACCCGGTAAATTTCAATCCCCTGTTTTTCCTTTTGCTTAATATCATTAATTTGGGCAGCTTTATTAAACATGCTGTCAACCCGTTTGGGGTTGTACTGTGCATAGCTTTTACTACCTGTTAAAATAAAAACAATATACAATAAGCTTACAATCACTTTCCTGTTCTGCACAATTGGCCAATACAATAGTTCAATTAATTATATATCATTATCTCACACGAGGTGCCATTTGCCGGCGAGCTTGATATAGCCAGTTTACCTCTATGCTTTTCTAAAATTTCTTTTGCGCTGATAAGCCCCAGGCCAAAGCCATCAATAATTTCCCGGGTGGCGGTTCTTTGATTGGTGTATTGGGCAATAGCATCAATTTGTTCGGTTGTCATACCTTTTCCAGAATCGGTTACAACCAAACTGGAATATTTTTCATAGTGCCCCAATGAGATCTTAATTACGCCATTTTCTGGTGTGTGTTTTATAGCATTATCAATAATGTTTCTAAAAACTATCTCCAGTATAAACTGGTCGTAATAGATGATGCCTGGCTCTTCAATTTCAAAAACCAAATTGATTTGCGCATTGTTAAGCACTCTACTAAATATTTGTCTGCAATTGGTGAAAAAATCATTTAATTTTATTTCTTCAGACCTAAATGTAAATACCCCTGTCTCGCTCCCTACACGTAACCGGGTAGAGTCGATCATATTTAACAGGTAGTCGAGCTGGTCTGTTAATGTTAAGGCTATTTCACAGATCTCGCTCTTGTTTAAATAATTCATCTCGTAGCCATCCAGAATTGTCTTTATATTACCCAATGGCGATCTGATATCATGCGTGAGAATAGAAAGCAATAACGTTTTTTGCTGAATTACATTAACCAACTTCTCATTCTTCTCTTTTATTCGGCTGATATTAACCAAGGTGATCATTTTTACCTGCCCTATTGCTACACTATGAAATTCATACCATTTAAAGGAGTTATCGGCACAACATATTCTTGCCGTTAAACTAAAGTGGCGTTCACTGTTTTTTTCGGCCTGCATCTTTTTTCCGCTCCAGGCAAGCATTGTTTCTTCACGGTAAACGGGATCTGGATATGCAGTTGTCCACCACGCTTCATCGTCGGGGATCTCATTTATATTATATCCAATCTCTGTACAAAAAGCTTTGTTAAAATAAAATCTGCCTGCGTCGGTACTACCATCATCTATAATAACGGGGGTAATAACCAGATCAACAGTTTCAAGAAAATTATTTCTATCTAAATCATTCACAGTTAAATAATTACGAAACTCAAGTGGGGATTTCAATCTACATTTCATTCTTTAAATAAATCACACCTACGGATTTAAACCTGATGTAAGTAAAGAAATACTTCAAATAGATTAAGGAAAAACGACAGACAGGAGAAAACAGGCGATGAAATGAAAAAACTACCGGATAGATAATAACGGCATTAAGCTTGCAGGTTATTTATATAATACCGATAAACAGATACAATCTATAAACTAAATAGCCGGACACTCAAGGGAGAGCCCGGCTATTTAAATAAAATTATACGTTTTTACAAACACTTGATTTACGACCATAACCATTATAATGGTGTAGCCCCTATTACAAATTTAGAATAACTTTCTTGGACGCTTCTTTTTATCGTAACCCGCTTTTGCTACTTTTTGGTAGCCCCTGTTTTCTGGTTCGTATCTGCGAGGTTCGGGAACTGGTGGTGCCGAAACGCTTCTTTTGTCTTCGGCTATTCTAACGCTCACTTCTCTCCCAGCAATGTTAAGCCCGTTTAAAGCAACAATAGCCCTGTCTGCACCATGCTGATCGGTCATCTGCACAAAGCCGTAGCCTTTACTCTCGCCCGAATCTTTGTCGGTAATAATGGTTACCTGGTCTACTTGCCCTTGCAGGGTAAATAATTCCAATAATTCTATTTCCCGCATATCTCGTGGGAAACCCACTACAAATAATTTAATCATCGCCAGTTTTTGATTATCTGCAAATATATCCATTTATCAGCATATTATTCCCCTATAAAAATCAACGAAACTCTTCTAAATCAATTTTATGTGGTATAAAAATATCACAAAATATCAGGAGGCGCAACCTTAGCTTTATTTGCATCTCTTTTAAATAAAAAATAAAGGGAATGATTCAGATCGCGGCAGAAATTAATTGAAAAACAAAAGAAAGGCATCATTTAAATAATCAAAACAGTTTATTACAGGCAAAGCACACCCAAATATCTCCAAAAAAGTTTCAAAATGATTAAACTCGTTTTAAATCGATTTATTTATCATTGATAAACCCCAATAATCTCCTAAAACCATCAAAACCAACCACAAAATAAAAAATGCCCACTTCAGTCGTTCAGCTTTGTTTGGCCTAAGTCATATCTATGGGGCGAACCATCCGGGTAGCTGTATAAGCTGTAGTTTTGTATATGAGTTCAACTTCTTTAAATAAATTACCTTATTCTGTACTTGATCTCGCTACTGTAGTAAAAGGAAATTCAATTGCAGATACCTATAAAAACACCCTTGAGAACGCCAAACAGGCAGAACAGCTTGGATACAAGCGGTACTGGTTTGCCGAACACCATAATATGATGAATGTAGCAAGTTCTGCTACTTCGGTATTGATAGGTTTTATTGCCGGCAATACAAATACCATCAGGGTTGGCTCGGGCGGTATTATGCTGCCCAACCACGCTCCACTCATTGTTGCAGAGCAGTTTGGCACGCTGGCCACTTTATACCCCAACAGAATAGACCTTGGCCTTGGCAGGGCCCCAGGTAGCGACCAGGTGACTGCAATGGCCATAAGAGGCGACAATATGAACGCGCCATTTCATTTCCCGAGGGATGTAGAACGTTTACAGCAATATTTTTCGACAGAGAATGAGACGGCCAAAGTTAGAGCAATACCGGGCGAAGGGCTCGATATTCCAATTTGGATACTGGGTTCCAGTACTGATAGCGCACGCCTTGCTGCTGCAAAAGGTCTTCCCTATGCATTCGCCAGTCATTTTGCGCCGGCACATTTCAGGGAGGCTATTGAAATATACAGAGACAACTTTAAACCGTCGGCCGAGCTAAAGACCCCGTATGTAATAGCCTGCGTAAATGTTGTAGCAGCTGATACAGATGAAGAAGCCGAATACCTGGCTACATCTGTTAAGCAATTTTTTATGGGCGTAATAACAGGTAAACGCCAGCTATTGCCTCCCCCGGTACAAAGCATGGAAAGTATCTGGAATATTTACGAGGAAGAAGCCGTAATGCAAATGCTCGCTTATTCTTTTATTGGTGGTAAAGAAAAGATAAAAGCCATGATGGCTGATTTTGTAGAGCAAACGCAAATTGACGAAGTAATGGCTACCTCTCATATTTTTGATCATCGGGCCAAATTAAAATCTTACCGTTTATTTGCGGAGGCATTGAGATAGTTATCTCTTACTATTTATGCTATTGTAAATACAACATTTTGCGAAAGATTGGCTTAACAAATAATTGTACTACGGCGGTAAAATAATAAATTTGTTTTAACCGGATAACACAGCAGCACTATGAATTTTACAGCGTACCAGTTACTATTTCAAGAAATTATAAGTGATCCAAATCCACCGGCCCCATACAATAATCCCGACTATCTAAATTATACACGTTTAAACTGGTCGAGACAGCAACGATGGTTAAAAACCGGCGTGCTTAATGATGAATTAAAGGCGACCATAGCAAATATCACTAAAATGCAATATTGGACTGTTATAACCGAGCCCTGGTGTGGCGATGCGGCCCATACGTTACCCTTGCTGCATCGTTTGTCTGAAATAAACCCCCTAATTGAAGTAGATTATAAATTAAGAGACACCGGGCCCTTTCTTATTGATAAATACCTTACCAATGGCACAAAATCAATACCCAAATTAATTATTACCGATAATGAAAACAACGAGCTGGCCGTTTGGGGGCCTCGGCCAGTTGAGTGCCAACTACTATACATGCGTTTACTTGAAGAACATGTGGAGATGGAACAAAAAAAAATCGCATTACAACAATGGTATAACCAAGACAAGGGAAAAAGCTTCCAAATAGAATTACTTTCTATTTTATTGGCTATATAAAACCTCACGTTGTGCTGCCTGAAGCATAAATATAACATACTTACATGATAGTATTTTGATAATTACAATCTTGTTATTATACTTACAAAATCATCGCGAACATCCTGTTCGCAATTGTGATAAGGTTTAGGTTTAAGTCCCCGGCGGCGAGCGCTTAGGGGACTTTGTTATTTTATACTTTATCATTCCTAAGCTATTTTCAAAAGGTCCGTATCGAGGCGCCGTATATTTTCAATCTCTAAAAACCCGCTGCCTTATAATCTGTTAATCCACAAGCTATTCAACCACGGGCAGCATTAATACAGATTATGAAATTATTTAAGTGTACAAACTGCGGTCAGCTATTATATTTTGAAAACAGTACCTGCGAGTGCTGCAAGCACAGCCTGGGCTTTATTGCCGAAGATTTGAGTCTGGTTACTTTAGACCCGGATACAAACGGATTTTACAGCGTACACAACAATAAAAAGCCGCCGTTTAAATACTGTAAAAATCACGAATTTGATGTTTGCAACTGGCTGATACCTGCCGATGGCACCGATATATTTTGCCGGGCCTGCGAGTTAAATCACATTGTGCCCAATTTGGCCGACCCTGAGCATTTAAGGCAGTGGCGATTGATAGAATTTGCCAAACACCGGCTGGTTTATACATTATTACAAATGAAACTACCATTGGTAAGCAAAATACAGGATATGGAAAAAGGCCTTAGTTTTGATTTTTTGACCGAGGCTGATGCAACTCAAAAAATATTAACCGGACACGAAAATGGCCTTATTACCCTCAATGTGAACGAAGCAGATGATGACAAGCGCGAACTATCGCGCAAGCAAATGAATGAGCCTTATCGCACGCTATTGGGCCATTTCAGACATGAGGTTGGCCATTACTATTGGGACAGGCTTATTGCAGACGGCCCTTTTATTGATGAATACCGCCAGCTATTTGGCGATGAGCGTGAAGATTATGCTCAGGCACTAGCGCGCAACTATAACCAGGGGCCGCCTGCCAACTGGAGTTTAAACTTCATTAGTACCTACGCCAGTTCGCATCCCTGGGAAGACTGGGCCGAAACCTGGGCCCATTACCTGCACATTATGGATACCCTTGAAACTGCTGATTCATTTGGTATGAAAGTAGCTCCCCGCATTGCCGATAAGGATAATAGTTTAAAGGCTAACATTAATGTAAGCCCTTTTCAAGCACAAAACTTTGAAGAGTTGCTTGATTTGTGGCTCCCCCTAACTTTCGCCATGAATAGCATGAACCGCAGCATGGGTAACCAGGATATGTACCCCTTTGTAATTCAACCAAAAGTGGTAGAGAAGCTAAGTTTTATACACCGGGTTTGCTATGCGTCGAGGGTAAATTAAAATGACATATAAAATCTATCGCCGGCTTTAGCCATCAGCAATTACGTTTTATTGTTACGCCCTTTCTTCTACCCTTCTAACATCCACGTTCACAAACATCCGTTGCCCGGCACCACTGTAAACAACGCCCTTAAGCGGTACCACATCGGCAAAATCGCGCCCTATGGCGGTACGAATATGGCGATCATTAACCAGCAGGTTATTGGTGGCATCAAACTCTGCCCACCCTACGTTAGGGATATATAAGGCTATCCAGGCATGTGAGGCATCGGAGCCAAAGAGTTTTGGCTTTCCGGGCGGCGGCAGCGTTTCTATATACCCACTCACGTACCGGGCCGAGAGCCCTATCGAACGTAGGCAGGCTAAAGAAAAATGCGCAAAATCCTGGCAAACACCTTTTTTATGAAGAAAAACTTCTTCAAGTTTGGTGGTAACATCTGTAAAGCCTGGCGTAAAATCAAAATCGTTAAATATGCGCGAATTAAGATCAAGCATCGCCTCCATAATTGGCCTGCCGGGTGTAAACGACAGCTGCGTGTACTCTTTTATACCAGGTATAAATACCACATGATCCGATTCGAGGTAGAATTGCCTGATATCGTTTTCGGCATTGGTACTTTGCAGCCAGCTTACCACATTTTCCCAGGGCATGGTATTTTTAGGCACAGCGTTTATCCACACAGGCTCGGCAACATCAACCTCGCTTTTTATTTCAACAGTTAGTTTTTGATGAAATTCCTCAATTGAAAAATAAATAAATTTGTTGTTAAAAAAATCTTCCCGGGTTACTATAAAATGCGGCACAGGCTCAATTTGGTAATGCACCTTTTGTACTTCTTGAAAACTATGATTAACAGGTACCTGGTACACCAGGTTATGACACAACGATGCCGGCAACTGATATTCATACCTTGTTATATGCGTTACCTGATATTTCATAAGCTTTGGGCGTTTGGGTTAAAAGTTGATTTTGTTGCGGGTATCCTCATAACTCAGGCAATGTATTATTACTCTTTACAAAACTGTATTGGTTTTGGGTTGGACTAAAATAACTCTCAAATATAATGGTTGATGCCTGGCCTAATACAGTTATCAGGTGATGTAAAAAGCCATTAAGTTCCCTTTTACTAAAATCGCCGGTGTTACCCGATGGTACCATTTTATTGATATCGCAAAGCCTGATCATGGTTAACGCCTCCAACAGTTTTTTATGCGCGGGGCTTAGGCCGCCATCTTTGTGGTTATCGGGCAGGTGCGAAAGAAGCTCATCAATTTTGGCAATTAAAAAGGCTACCGATTTTGGATTATCCTCGTTAACCAGCAACAGGTTAAACACACCGGGTAATTGCAGCGTAGAACGGTACAGGTATCGGTAGGTAACCAAACTTTCGTTACACATCAACACCAACTCCATCAGTTGTTTCTCCACATCGAGTTTTACGTTGTTGCCTAAAGCAGCCTGCAATATGGTACAGGTGTTTAATGACGACTCTAAAAAACGGCCAATATTTAACAAACGCCAACTAGATGCCCTGGTCATATTATCGTTATTAAGGCCGATAAATGCCATCAGCTTAATAATAAACTGATCGAGGTTATGGTATATTTTCCGCAGATCGTTACCATTTTCCTTCATCAGTTCAAACTCTTCAGATATGCTATCCAATATCCGCCAGGTATCAAGGCTCAGCCTATCGCGCACCGCGTAGCCGTTTGTTAAAAACGACTGCAGCGATTGGGCAAGGGTTCCCGGTCGGCCGGCTTCTACAGCAAGGGATAGCAGTTCTTTCTCTGGCTGCCGCAATTTGCTTTCATCCGCAGCGGTAAAGCCCGGTAGCGTACCTGTTAACAGGCTTAAGCTTTTAAGCAGTATAACCAGCGTTTGATTGGTTTCGGGATGAATTTCATCGTCGCGCTCGTTATAAATTTTTAATACTACACGCATCATCCGCACATTGCTCACCGCCCGATCCAGGTAACGACCAAGCCAGAACAGGCTTTCGCCAGTGCGGCTTGGCAAAATATTTTTAACCTGCCTTAATATAGGCTGGCTTACAATTGGCTTTATTGGGCTTTGTGGTGATGGCCCCAGCACCCAGGTATCCTTACTTATCCCACCTGTTTGGTTTGAAATAATAAACTCCCCTTTAGTAGGAAAACTCCGTGATAATCCCCCGGGCATTACGTGGTAAACTTCCTTGTCCATATCAGCCACTATATAGCTTCTGACAATGGCATTACAGGCCTCTAAGTTATTACCAACTAAAGAAGGTGTTGTGCTAAAACTCACAACCTCCTGTGCTACATATAAATAAGGGCGTGTATCTATTTCTTTCCTTAAGTCTTCTATTTGTTTTTTGCTGAGCTCGCTGCCTATGTATGGCCTGTTCTCGTTACTCCTGTAAATAGACCGGATGATAAGAAACGGCAGGTTATCTAACACATATTTCTTCTCCTTCTCGTGCCCGCACCACCAGGTGGCTACCGATGGGAGAATAAGCTCTTCGTTTAACAGGTGCTTGCAAAGGCGTGGCAGAAATGCCATCAACCCCGGATTCTCTAATATCCGGCCACCAAGTGGGTTTATAATGGTTACCTTCTTTTGCCTTACTGCTTCCATCAGCCCCACAACTCCCAAATGCGAATCACCTAAAAACTCCAATGGATCGCAAAATATATCGTCGACGCGGCGTACAATAACGTCAACCTTTTCGAGGCCCTTTAAAGTCTTTAACCATACGTAACCGTCGCTCACTGTCAGATCCTGTCCAAAAACAAGGGTAAAGCCTAATGATGATGCCAGGTAGGCATGTTCAAAATAAGTTTCGTTAGCGGTACCAGGTGATAAAAGCACCACCCTCGGGTTTTCTTTATTTTGTAAAGCGAGTTTGGTAAGGGTATTTTTTAAGGTTTGATAATACGATGAGATCTTACGCACCTGGTTTTCCCGAATCAGGTCTGGGAATACTCTGGTCATGGCGGCCCTATTCTCCAGCGTGTAGCCAGCACCCGAAGGCGCATCGGTGCGATCATGCAGCACCCACATTTTGCCAAGCGGGCCACGTACCAGGTCGGCAGAGTATTGGATAAGCTGAAACTTGCCGGGTATTTTGATCTTATCGGCCTGTCTCAAAAATCCCTTATGCGTAAACACCATCTCGAAGGGAATAAAGCCCTCTTTGATGAGCTTACGTTCGCCATAAATATCTGATAAAATAAGGTTGAGCAATTCCGCACGCTGTACCAGCCCTTTTTCAATATTCTCCCACTCCTGCTGGCTAAAAACCATAGGCACAGGATCAAGCTTCCAGGGGCGGTTAATACCGTCGGGATCGCTGTATACGTTATAAGTAACCCCGTTATCGCGCAACTCCTGACTAATCTCACGGCTCCGCTGCTCCATTTTTTCAATGCCCAGCTCGTCATAAGCATGGGCAAGCTTTTTCCAATGCTCGCGTACCACGCCTTCGGGCGCGGCAAGCTCATCAAAAAAAGGCTTGGCAGTAGTACCGCTCCGCTCCAGGTAAGTCTCAATCATTTTCCAAATGTCTTATTTTTCCGCTATAAATTCTTGGCATTTTTATAACGTCGCAAATCCATAGTGTAGGGATACTCCGGACTAACCACCTCATTGGTGATGGTATATTGCGGCAGTATATTCATTTTGGTAACAAACCTCCCTCCTGCGGCCTGCTGACTAACGGCAGGCTCTACCAGGTTAACAGAATGACCAAAATCAAAAAAACGGGATATGATGCGCGATTCGGCCTCATAACTATTTACCGGAAAAGTATCATAACTACGGCCGCCCGGATGCGAAACGTGGTATTGGCATGCAGCTATCGATTTTTGTGTCCAGGTATCAAACAGGTCGAAAACCAAAGGCGTATCGGTACCAATAGTTGGGTGCAACGCCGATGGTGGCTGCCATGCCCGGTAACGTACCCCGGCAATGTATTCGCCCTGTACGCCTGTACTTTTCAGCGGAATTTTTAGCCCGTTACACAAGAAAGTATAACGCGAATCTGTAAGCCCCGATATTTTAACCTGAATACGCTCCAAGGATGAATCTACAAAACGCGATGTGCCAGTGCTCGACATTTCTTCGCCCAGTACATGCCATGGTTCAATCGCCATTTTAATTTCTATATTAATATCATCAACCTGCAACTCGCCCAGGAATGGGAAACGGAAGCTAAAGAACGGCTCAAACCACGAAATATCGAAACCATAACCTGCATCGCGCAGGCTGTTTACAACCTCCGTCATATCCTTATAGCAATAATGCGGTAATAAGAAACGATCATGCAGTTCTGTTCCCCAACGCACCAGTTTGTGGTTATACGGCTTTTCCCAGAACCAAGCCAGCAAAGTTCTGATGAGTAGGAATTGTACCATGCTCATCCGGTAATGCGGTGGCATATCAAATCCCCTAAATTCCAGAATGCCCAGGCGGCCGCTTGATGAATCGGGCGAATAAAGCTTATCGATACAAAACTCCGAGCGGTGGGTATTACCTGTGATATCTGTTAAAAAGTGACGAAAAATACGATCTACCAGCCAAAAAGGAACCTCATTTTCGGCACGATCCGGTACTTGCTGAAAGGCTATCTCCAATTCGTAAAGAGTCTCCATCCTACCCTCATCAACCCGTGGTGCCTGGCTTGTTGGGCCAATAAACTGGGTAGAAAACAGGTACGATAAACAAGGGTGATGCTGCCAGAATGTTATAAAACTGCGCAGAATATCTGGCCGGCGCAGCAGCGGACTATCTGATGGCGTTTCGCCGCCAAGGGTTACGTGGTTACCGCCACCCGTGCCGGTATGCCTGCCATCAATGTTAAACTTTTCGGTAGCCAGGCGCGATTCGGCGGCTTTTTTATAGAGAATATCGTAATTGGTAGCCAGCTCGCGCCAGCTAGCTGCCGGATGGATGTTTACTTCAATAACACCGGGATCTGGCGTTATCATCATTTTGGTAATCCGGTTGTCTGTTGGTGGATCATAACCCTCAATTAATACAGGCATTTTTAGTTTCTCGGCAGCCCGCTCAACGGCATTAACCAGGTATAAATAATGTTCAAAATAGCTCGTTGGCGGAAAAAATATAAACAGCTTACCCTGCCTTACCTCAACCACCATGGCGGTTTTAAAAATTGTTTTACTGTTATTGAATTTAGCACCAACCTCCGGAATAAGTCCTTCACCTTCGGGTAAGGCCTCTACATCGGCAAAAAGGCTTCTTTCTGGTAATTCTTCCTGCTCTGCCGGGTCAAAATATTGTACCGAATCAAGCGGCAGACGCAGGCCCACCGGCGAATTACCCGGTACAAGAAATAAATTTTCTCTCCTAAACGACCATTTACAGCTTTGCCAGTTATTTTGTTCCAGATCCCATTTAATAGGGACCACATAACCTACCGGCTCGTTTAGACCTGTGTTCAGTAACTCGGCCAATTTCTGTCGCTCTAAGGGCGACTTCAAATCAACCTTAAGCGGATCTACATTGATTGGTGTTTTACTTTCTTCCCACAAAAAGTAAAAGGGATCTTCGTAGGTTGGCGCTATGTTTTTAATATCTATGTGCAGCTCTTTGGTAAGCAGCCGCATAAAGTTTTTGGCATCCTTGTGGCCAAGGCCATAATCTTTTGATAGATCGGCCATCAGCTTATCGTTATTCCACAACGGTACATGGTCTTTACGCCAGTAACAAGCCAGCTTCCACCGGGGTAATGGCTCGCCCGGATACCATTTTCCTTGTCCGTATTGCATCAGGGCACCTTCGCCATATTCGTTTTTAAGCTTATGGAAGAGAATGTTGGACAACCGGCGTTTATGCTCACCATCAGCCGCCGAGTTCCATTCAGGAGCTTCGTTATTATCTACCGATACAAAAGTAGGCTCGCCGCCCATGGTAAGGCGTACATTGTTGGCGGCAAACTCCTCGTCTACTTTATCGCCAAGGGCCATAATATCTTCCCACTGCTCATCAGAGAATGGTTTGGTTACCCGAGGTTTTTCTTCAATGCGGGTAATGGTATTTTCAAAATAAAATTCAGTCTCGGCTGGTTCGGCCATCCCGCTTATAGGTGCAGCGCTTTGCGGATCGGGCGTACATGCCAACGGGATATGCCCTTCGCCGGCAAATAGTCCGGAAGTTGGATCGAGCCCTACCCAGCCTGCACCGGGCAGGTAAACCTCAGTCCAGGCATGCAGGTCGGTAAAGTCCTGCTCCGGGCCCGATGGGCCGTCCAGTGATTTAATATCGGGCTTTAATTGCACCAGGTAGCCCGATGCAAAGCGTGCCGCCAAACCAAAATGCCTTAGCAATTGCACAAACAACCATGCGGTATCCCTGCAAGAGCCCGATTTAAGCTCCAACGTCTCTTCGCACGATTGTACCCCCGGCTCCATGCGGATATTGTAGGAGATTTCCAGGTAAAGCAAGCGGTTAAGTGTTACCAAAAAATCTTGTGTTACGGTATTTTTCTTGAGCAATTCGCTGGCCTTTTCGGTCAAATCCATCAGCAAGGGGCCACGTTCGGTGATTTCCAGATAAGGCACCAGGTTTTTTTGTAGCGAATCCTCATATTCAAAGGGATAGTGATTGGCGTATTCCTCCACAAAAAAATCGAAGGGATTAATAACCACCATATCGGCAATCACCTCTACATCAATTACAAACTCGTTTACCTTTTCGGGGAAAACAATCCGGGCAAGGTAGTTGCCAAAGGGATCTTGCTGCCAGTTTATGAAATGGTTTTCGGGCAGTATTTTTAGCGAGTAGCCTTTGATCATGGTACGCGAATGCGCGGCCGGTCGCAAGCGGATAACCTGTGGCGAAAGCGTGATATGCTTATCGTACTTATAACTTGTGAAATGACGAATTGCTACTTTTATTGACATCGGCTATGTTTTATGTTATAAACATAGCCGATTTATAATAAAATACGCAACAAAAGAGACGATTTTTTATTAATTATCAAACCAAACCTCAGAAAGTTAAAAAAAGATTAAATTTTGGTGTTTTTACAATTAGAATTTTAAGAGTTTACACTAAATGATCAATAATTTAACATCTTTTACCCCATGTTATAAAGCCAACCAGCTTTCTAAGGCCAAAACTGTATCGCCATAAAATAATTTGTAGGTATTTTCTGTAACGTAACCGATATGCGGCGTTGCCAGCACGTTAGGTAACGTACGAAATGGGTGATCGGCCGCCAAAGGTTCGGTGTCAAATACATCAACGGCGGCACCAGCTATCTTATTTTCCTGTAAAACCTCAATCAGCGCCTCTTCATTTACCAGCGGGCCGCGCGATGTATTGATGAAATAAGCACCGGGTTTCATGAGTTCGAGATCGCTCTTTTGAACTATGCCTCTTGACCGGTCGCTCAACACAAGATGTATGGTAATAAAATCCGACTCTTTGAACAAAGTCTCTTTAGTCACCAGCTTCGCCCCTGCAGCCTCAGCTTTTTCGGCAGTTAGGTTTTCGCTCCACGCTATAACATGCATATCAAACACATTGGCGATGGCAGCAATTTTATTACCAATATTACCCAAACCGATGATGCCAATGGTTTTTCCGGCCAAATCTGTCCCTATTTGAGTTTGCCATCTGTTAGCACGCAGGTTTGCGTTTTCGGTTGTAATTTGCCGGGCAATGGCAAGTAATAAACCCCATGTTAACTCTGGCGCACCGGTGCCCAAATACCGGGTAGGTTTTATAGTGATGCCTAACTCAGCCGCCGCAACCGCATCAATAGATGCATTGCGCATACCTGTAGATACGATAAGTTTCAAGTTAGGCAGCCTGCTCAGCACCTGCCGGGTTAAAGGGGTTCTCTCCCGCATTACACAAACCACCTGAAAAGGAAGCAGGCGTTCGATAACCGCCGTTTCTGAAGCTACGTGATCGTGAAAAATAGTAACATCAGCTTTTTGATCAACTGCCGTCCAGTTGGCCATAGAGCGGGCCACGTTTTGATAATCGTCTAGTACAGCTATTTTAATTGTTGATTTTGCGTCCATATTAGAGTCCCCTTTTATTATTGGTCAAACTTAGTTAAATAGTGGCAATCAGGCGCCTTCAACCTCACTCCGTTTTTGTTGTAACCGGCCGCTATAACATGTAATAAATGTATTGCGTGTCAAAAAATATGTATAATTTAACAGCGCCTAAACTTATTTATTGAGCTCCTTTGTAGCAGCAACTATTTTTTTCTGTTGATGATTGCCTGTGGACAGGTAGTATACAAAGGAAATAATTACTAAACACCAGTTATTCGATAAAAAACAAGTACCTAACCATGTTAAATACCTTAAAATTAACTCATTTTGCATTGATAATTATTTTATTGCTAACATCAGTAATTTTCAACCCCGCTGCCGCTCAACAAGCAATTGCGCCAGAGACAAATGCTCCATTTGCACCAGCTGTATTACCTGGAAACGGACCTAAGAAATTCGACTTTTTTTATGCCGGCGAAGGCAAAGCCCGCAATATGTATATTGTACGTGGCGGAAGAATGACATGGGCTTATACAGATACTATAGGCAAGGGAGAAATAAGCGATGCTACATTGATGAAAAACGGTAATGTGCTGTTTGCGCATCAGTTTGGTGTTACATTAATTGACAGCGATAAAAAAATACTTTGGAATTATAATGCGCCCGAAGGTTACGAAACGCATACAGCGCAACTTATAGGCAATGACCATGTTGTGTTTGTTCAAAATGGCACCCCTGCCAAAGTTATTGTGATAGACATAAAAACCAATAAGGTTGAAAAAGAATTTACAATTCCGTTTAAAAGTGGCACTCATGGGCAGATCAGGCATGCAAGGTTAACGCCGACCGGCACATTGCTGATAGCCCACATGGATTTGGGAAAGGTTTGCGAATATGATGTTAACGGGAAACAGCTTTTATCTATTGATGTACCGTCCGTTTGGTCGGCAGTACCGCTAAAAAACGGCAATATATTGGTAACTAGTAATCAAAACTTTGTAAAGGAAATTAGTCGCGACGGTACTGTGATATGGGAGTATCAGTTAGCAAATGCACCGGGCTACAGGTTAACCAACCCGCAAATAGCTTCGCGACTACCTAATGGAAACACGCTGATCAATAATTGGTTTAACCAATGGAGTAGCAGGCTGGATACGAGTAATATTCCTGTACAGGCAGTAGAGGTTACGCCAGATAAAAAAATTATTTGGGCCCTTCGCTCATGGGCAGAGCCTCTAAATCTTGGACCTGCAACAACTATTCAATTACTTTCTGTTCCCGACATCGGCATTGAAAAAGTTCATTTTGGAAATATTAAGTAAAGCGTAAAAGCAATAAACTTCAAAGAGAGTTACTTAAGTCCATCAGGTAAAGCACTAAGCGATGTCCACCCTCCATCAACTATCAGGCTTTGGCCAGTGATGTGCCGGGCTTGGTCTGAGATTAAAAAAAGCGCGGTATTGGCTATATCTGTAACATAAGCAGGCCTGCCCATGGGCGTAATATCAGACCATACACGCTCATAATCAAGCTCCTCAGTAGTTCGTTCGGTAAGTGTTGCGCCGGGTGCTACTGTGTTTACATTAATTTTGTAAGGCGATAGCTCTATTACCAGGTTTTTTGCCAGCATTTCTAAAGCAGCTTTGGTCATGGCATAAGCGGCAAGGCTTTTTAGCGCCTGGTGCCCAACAACCGAAGACATGAAGAGAATAGAGCCGCCTTTGCCCTGTTGTTTCATTTGTTTTGCGGCAGCCTGCGCCAGAAAAAACGATCCACCGAGGTTAACGTCCATTACTTTGGAGAATGCCTCTTTGGTGTAGGTAAAAAAATCGCCATATAATGTGATACCTGCATTGGCAATAACAATATCTAATTGCCCGTATTGGCTAATTGCTTCATCAACCATTTTGTTGATAAAAACAAGCTCACTCGAATCGCCGGCCATTGCCCGGCACCTGCCATTATTACTTTCATTTATTAATCCTTCGGCTTTGCTGGCCAAATCGGGGTCGATATCGTTTAAGATCACCTTTGCCCCCTTTTGAGCGAGCATCCTGCATATTTCAAAACCGATCCCTTGCCCTGCCCCGGTTACTATGGCAACTTTATTTTTAAAATTCATTATCTCTAATTAATGCGAATCCCTTAAAACAGCAGCACCAGATCCTCCTACTAAAAAATCCATATCAGCCCCCAAATGAGCCTGCTGCACATGGTCTATATACAATTTTACATACCCCCCACCTGCGGCCAAACCATGCTCTGCTTCTTAATTCTTTGTCAGCCATTTAATATTATAGGTAGGCAATAATTGGTGTAATTACAATTCTAAGTTATAATCATTCTTTTATATTTCACTAACCTGGCAGTAATACAACATTAATTTTACCAACCAAAAGGTTTTTTCAATAAGTTGCATAGCTAATGCTAATAAAAAGTATTTTCGCATCCGGTTAATTTAAGTTACAACCGTTGTATGTCTTTAAATGAAATTTCACCGGTCCAGGCGGACCTTGTAAGAATTGTATCTAAATATATTTTGCTGGAAAAAAGTCACAGGCATCTCAAAGGCCGCTGCCCTTTCCATACAGATATGTCCACATCGTTAAGGGTTAATGTAGAAAAAAACTTATTTGAGTGCTTTGGCTGCGGCAAAGGCGGCGGTCCGGTTGAATTTGTGATGGCCATTGAAAACAAATCAAGAGAAGAAGCCATACAGATGATCATTAGGCCTAAATAGCATTTGGTAAGTAAATTGGCGCACCAGGCATTTTTATGACTTTTAGCTGTAATTTATAGCCGTTACTTAATTACGATAAGCGGTATTTAATAAAGATATTTGTACAGCTACTTGTTTATAAATGGATCAAACGCTTCGGGATCAAATTACGGATATTTCAAAACTATCAGATGAAGAGTTATCGCTTTTGATAGCGCATGCACAAAACCGGCAATTAAAAAAGGGCGAAATATTACTTCATGAGGGCGAGGTTTGCCGTGCCTTTTACCTGGTTGAAAAAGGTTACCTGCGTACCTATTACAATAAAAAGGGAGTGCAAATTAACCTTAGCTTTGCTTTTGAGGGTAATTTTACCGCCAATTTAAAAAGCATTAAAAATAAACAAGGTTCTGAATTTGTTATTGAGGCCGGCGAGGCTACCATGGTATGGGTATTTAACATAGATGCTATTTCGGTGCACTTTAATACACATCCTCAATTTACATTGTTTGTGCGCCGGTTAGCCGTGCGCCTGCTTTTAGCATCAGAAGAGTATAGCAACCTTTTTAAACTGTATACCCCGGCCGAACGGTATCAGCACATCGAAAAAAACAATCCCCAATTATTACAGCGTATATCGCTCTCGCAAATGGCATCGTACCTGGGTGTTGCCCGCGAAACCTTAAGCCGTATACGCGGAAAAAATCACTGACATACCGATTGTGATTTTTATCACAGGTGGTTGTATAGTGTTTGTCTCATCTTTGTACCATTAATATTTATCAATTGATATTTTATGGAATGGTACCAATATCTGTCGGCCTTTTTCGCCGGCGCGTTTTTTGCCAATACAATACCTCATTTTGTACATGGCATATCCGGCAATAAGTTTCCTACCCCGTTTGCAAAGCCTCCGGGAGTTGGGCTTTCATCATCAACAATTAATGTAATATGGGCCTTATTTAACCTGGTTGTAACTTACCTGTTATTTATGGCAAGCAAGCTTGATAATGCGCATCCCTTATTGTTGCTTGTATTTTTTGCCGGTATTGCAGCTATGGCTATTATGCTGAGCATAAGGTTTAAGAGTAAGCATACGGCATAATACGTTCTATTTCATCTAACCATGGCAAATACCTTTCGGGCGTTTAGAAACCGTAATTACACCCTGTTTTTTTGCGGCCAATCTGTTTCTCAAATTGGCACGTGGATGCAGCGTACCGGTGCAAGCTGGGTGGTATATACAATTACACACTCTACGTTTATGCTAGGCCTTACGGTGTTTGCATCGCAGTTTCCGTCTTTTATTTTTTCATTACTTGGCGGCATTGTTTCTGATAGATATAGCCGTTATAAGGTACTGCTTGTTACCCAAATAGCATCTATGATACAAGCGGTATTATTGGCTGTTTTAACGCTCGCCGGTAAATATTCTGTTTGGGAAATACTTACATTAAGTATAATACTGGGCATCATTAATGCATTTGATGTACCTGCAAGGCAACCGCTGATACACGAAATGGTAACCGACAAGGCCGACTTGCCCAACGCACTGGCGCTTAACTCATCTATGGTAAACATAGCCAGGTTGGTGGGGCCGGCTTTATCGGGCATTATACTGGTTAAGTTTGGTGCAGGTAATTGTTTTCTTTTAAATGGCTTAAGCTTTATAGCCGTTATTATTTCCCTTCTTTTGATGAAATTACCTGTACACATCCCATCGCAGGTAAAAAAGAAGATGCGGCATGAACTCAGCGAAGGATTTACTTATTTGAAAAACACACCTTCCATTAGTGTAATAATGCTGCTGCTTGCTTTAACCAGCCTGCTGGTATTACCATACAATACACTTCTGCCTGTATTTGCAAAAGTAATATTTAAGGGCGATGCTGCTACTTTCGGTTACATCAACAGTTTTATTGGCCTGGGTGCTGTGGGGGGCTCGGTATTTCTGGCGTCATTAAAATCAAAAACCGATCTTAAAATAGTATTGTTGGCTAATTCGGCACTTTTTGGGGTTTGCCTTTTACTCTTTTCACACATCAGCTATTTTCCATTGGCCATGCTTATTGCCACTTTAACGGGTTTTGGCATGATGTCGCAAACTACCATTTGCCTTACCATAATTCAGGTTGAATCAGATAAAGAAATGAGGGGACGGGTTATGAGCTATATAGCTATGGCTTATTTCGGGATGTTGCCCATAGGCAGCTTACTTGTTGGCGCCATATCGCAGCAAATAGGCACTCCAAATACCATACTCAGCCAAGGAATAATAGCTTTAATTATTGCTGTTGTTTTTTCTAATTTTTTAAGAAAAGATAAAATAGGCAAAAAGAAGCGAATGAGCCTCCAACAAACGGCAGAGATAGAGATAGAATAAACATCACGAATCATCAATTTATAAAACAACATTAATATGGAACAAAATACCCAAAACACCGCGCTGCTGGTTATGGATATGCAAACCGTTATTGTAGGCATGTTACCAAACAATACAGAACTTTTAAGCCTTGTTGCAAATGCGATAGACAACGCCCGCCATAGAAAGATACCCGTTATATATGTCAGGGTAGGTTTCAGACAGGGCACGCCGGAAATCAGCAGGAATAACAAAATGTTTGCTGCCACCAAAGAAAGAATTGGCAATACCAATATGGATGATTTTTTAAATATCCATCCGGATATTGCTCCTTTAGCGGAAGAAATTATTGTTACCAAACGCAGGGTAAGCGCCTTTACCGGCAGCGACCTGGAAGTAGTTTTGAGAGCTTTAAACATTCAGCACGTGGTGCTTACCGGTATTGCCACAAGTGGGGTTGTTTTATCAACCCTGCGCGAAGCTGCTGATAAAGATTACCGCATAACGGTATTGGCCGATTGTTGTGCCGATAACGATGAAGAGGTACATCGTGTGTTAACCACTAAAGTATTCCCCCGCCAGGCGGATGTGATATCACTGGCAGAGTGGAACTAAAATCTGCCGCAAAACCGCTTTATTCCAAGAAAGGCTTAGCAAATTCGCTAAGCCTCCTTAATTTTTCTCAATTCAGGCTATTAATTTCCTGATTTTTCCTGATTATTTATCAATGGGTGTTGTATCCGGAGCCTTACCTATCAGGTCCATAAATTGATCCAGTTTTGGAGTGATGATAATTTGGGTACGCCTGTTTTGGTTTTTACCTGCCTGGGTGCCATTATCGGCAACCGGATTGTACTCGCCACGGCCACCTGCTGTTAAACGCTTAGGATCAACGTTATAGGTATTTTGCAATGCCTGCACTACCGATGATGCCCTTAAAGCACTCAAATCCCAGTTGTTACGAATATTGGGTTGTTTGATGGGCACATTATCGGTGTTACCTTCAATCAATACATCGTAGGTAGAATAATCGGTGATAATTTTAGCGATCTTGGCTAATGAAGAACCGGCTTTATCAGAAATTTCATAGCTACCAGATTTATATAACATATTATCAGACAGTGATATATACACAACTCCTTTAAGTACTTGCACATCTACCCCTTGTGCTTCTTCCTTACTTAACGACCTGGTAAGGTTGTTGGTTAACACCATATTAAGCGAGTCGCTTTTATTTTTGGTATTTACAAGATACTGGATGTATTTGTTAGAGGCGTTTATCTCATCAACCAGTTTTGAAATATTGGCGCCGCCCTGGTTATTACCGGCTAAACATTTGTTAAGCGCATCTTTTAATGCACTGTTATTTGATCTTTCTGAAGCCAATTGCTCTTCCAGGCTGGTAACCCTGCCGTTAGATACTGCAAGCGCTTGCTCACTCCTTTGATACTTTACACTTAAATCCTGCGTACTGTTTTGTAATTGTGTGTAATTTCCCTGTAATTCAGCGTACTTTTTATTGCTTACGCAACTTTGGGTTACTGTTGCTACGATTAGGACTAGCGGTAATAGGTGATATATTTTCATGATCTGTAAATTGTTTTATAAATGATCGTTATAAATCTACGACCAATTTAGCATGTTCAACATACTAAACTCCTTAAAGTTTAAAATATTTCAATCCCTTGGTCATAGCTATTTCATTTATTATTTGATTAACACAAATTACTTCAACAAGGCCATAGCAATTTATATCATTCCAACAAAGCTATTGCCTTTCTGATAGATGCCTTATCTAACTCTGCATTGGACATCGAACAGAAAAAACGCTAAAAATAAAAAAGGCCACCATTAAAAATGGCAGCCCTGTATTTATCTTAATTGTTGATTCTATTATGAATTTCTTCTTTTACGCTCTTTAACAATCAAACTCAACTCGCGGCTCATTTGCCCGGCTATGGCGGTGTTTTCCTGCGCCCTGCGGAAAAGATATGGCAGCACAGCTTTAATAGGGCCATAAGGCACGTATTTGGCCACATTGTACTGCGCATCGGCAAGGTTAAAGCTTAGGTTATCGCTCATGCCCAGCAATTGCGAAAAGTACACGTGCGGGTGTTTATGGTCTATTTGCTTGGCGTCTAAAAGTTCGGCCAGTAAACGGCAGCTTTCTTCGTTATGAGTGCCCGCTATAAAAGCTATCTGGTCTATATTACTTGTACAATAATCAAGCGCAGAGTCATAATCCAGGTCTGTTGATTTTTTATCGGTTTGTATAGGCGAGTTATAACCCATTTCCACAGCACGTTTCCGCTCTTTTTCCATGTAGGCGCCACGCACAATTTTAGCACCCAATATAAAGCCCTCGCCTTGTGCAATTTCGTGGTCGTTTAATATCGATGCCAGTTTATCGTGCCTGTACATTTGGTAGGTATTGTAAACAATGGCCCTTTTGGTATTAAACTGTGTCATCATGGTTAATGCCAACAGATCAATAGTTTCCTGTATCCAGCTTTCTTCAGCATCAATCATTACCGGCACATTGGTGCTATGGGCTTTACTGCAAATAGCCAATACCCTGCTTTGTACCCGTTCCCATTCCTGTTCTTCAGTCGGTGTAAGGGCTTGGCGCGCATCCAGCTTCTCCAGCAGAGCAAAACGACCAACGCCGGTTATTTTAAATACAGTTAATGGTATGGCTTTATCTTTGGCCCCCCGCTCTATAGTTCTGATGATCTCATCTCTGGTATTATCAAAAACTATTTCGTCGTCTTCGCCTTCTATAGAGTAATCTAATATAGTACCCACACCACCACTGTACAGATTTTTGATGGTGTTATTGCACTCGGCAATAGTTTCGCCACCGCAAAAGTGTTTAAATATGGTAGCCTTAATAATGCCTTTAATTGGCAAGCCAATTTTCATTGCGAAGTTGGTTATCGGCGGGCCGATCTTCACTAAAAAGTTAATATTAATGACCCTAAACAGCCAGTAAGCCCGCCCTAGATCGGCATTGGATGAATGACGAAAAGCGATTTCTGTATTTTCAAAAGAGGGCTTACCGTGTTTGGAAGAATTATTAGTTTCGTTAGAAAGCATGCGCAAAATTATAAAAATGATAACTCATTATCCCATGAATAGTTTATTTTTGCCCACCATGATTGAATTTAAATTAAACGGCGACTTTATCCCGATGATACAACTACTAAAAGCAGCCGGCCTGGTAGCTACAGGTGGCGAAGCGCAAATAGTTGTAAGTGAGGGCGAAGTAAGTTATAATGGCCAGGTTGATTACCGCAAACGCCTTAAAGTAAAACGCGGCGACCTGGTTGAATTTAGAGGAAATAAAATCATGGTTATTTAATTATGAATACCATCCAGAGCGATAATTACCCTATTTATTTTGAGAACAGTATTGATGAGCTTGCCAATTTTGTAAAGCAAGGCCACTACTCAAGGTTTTTTATTTTAACAGACGAGAATACCGCCGAACATTGCCTGCCGCTTGTAAAAAGTAAAATTGAGGATCAGGATAACTTCGACATTATAGAGATAAATGCCGGCGAAGAAAGCAAGGATATTGATTTTTGTATAGGTGTTTGGAAAATGCTGATAGATTTTGGGGCCGACCGTAAAAGTTTGCTTATTAATTTAGGCGGCGGCGTTATAAGCGATCTGGGAGGATTTGCAGCATCTACCTTTAAAAGAGGTATTGATTTTGTACATGTGCCTACTACCCTATTATCGCAGGTTGACGCATCAGTTGGCGGCAAAACGGGTATTGATATCGATAGCATCAAAAACATTATAGGTACTTTTACACAACCCAAAGCGGTATTTATTGAATTAGGTTTTTTAGATACCCTGCCACCAAGGCAAATACTATCTGGCCTGGCCGAAATGCTGAAACATGGCCTTATTCAGGATGCTGCTTACTGGCACCAGTTGAAAGCAAGCGACCTAACCAAGCCATCTGCCGAATTGGTACACCGCTCTGTAGCCATAAAAAACAAAATAACCATCGAAGACCCGCACGAGAAAGGCATTCGCAAGGCGCTTAACTTTGGGCATACTATAGGTCATGCTGTAGAAACATGGTCGTTAATTAATGATAAAGATCATTTATCGCACGGTGAGGCCATCGCCATAGGTATGATCTGTGAGGCATACCTGGCCCACAAAAAAACAAACTTACCTGCCGGTGACCTGCAAGAGATAACCGCAACACTTAACAGCCTTTATCCACGTTATACAATAGAAGAATCGAGCTTCGATACCTTGTTCGAGTATATGAAAAAGGACAAGAAGAACCAAAGCGGTAATATAAATTGCACCCTGCTGACCAATATTGGTGTATGTAATATTGATAATATCTGCACAGAAGCCGAACTTCGCGATAGTTTATTATATTACATTAATTTATAGATGTACGGTTTAGATAAAACACAACTAAGTGCCCTTATAATACTTTGCCTGCTGGTAGTTTTAACTCTTGTTGAAATGGGCTTGAGCTATTGGGAAGACCGTGAATATTACAAAACGCGCGATACCCTTACCAACATCTACCTTACATCAGTTACTGTGGTAATAAATCTGATAGTTAAGGGCAGTACTTTTGTGGTATTAAGCGTTACTTACCAATACCGGCTTTTCCAAATTCATAGCGTTTGGCTCTATTGGTTTGTATTAATTGTAGCGCAGGACTTTTTATATTGGGTGTTACATTATACGGGGCATTATTGCCGCCTTTTTTGGGCTATACACGTTACCCACCATTCGTCGGAGCATTTTAACTTTACTACGGGCTTTAGGTCTACCGTTTTTGAGCCTCTGTACAGGGTAATTTTCTATTTGCCGCTGGCCCTTATGGGCTTTAATGCTTTAGACATATTATATGCCTACCTGGTTACCCAGTTTTATGGCAACCTGGTGCATACGCAATATAAAATCCCTTTGCCAAAATGGTACGGATATATTTTTGTAACGCCGGCACATCATCGTGTGCACCACGCATCAAACATCCCCTACCTTGATAAAAACATGGGAATGGTGTTAATTTTATGGGACAGGCTGTTTGGCACTTTTAGAGACGAAAACCTGCCCGAACCTGTTAAATACGGCCTTACCAAGCAGCCCGACGATATGGGCCCTGTAAACATTATTTTTCATGAGTGGAAAGCCCTGGTACACGATGTAAAAAAGGCGCCGGGATTTAAAAATAAAATTGGGTATTTAATTAATCCCCCGGGATGGAGCCATGATGGCAGCACACAAACTGCTAAAGTGTTGCAAAAGGAATATGAGATACAGCATATTACACCTCTTTTGGAGCAAAAACATTCGGCATAGTTTATTTACGTTGCATTATAATATATAAAGAAGAGCCGTATATCGCTATACTTTTTATCTGATTTTTTAGAAAAATAGATATCTCTGTTATCATGAGTAAAGTGATCTATTTTAAAATAGGTAAAACTTAAATTTACGGAATTAAATTCTGTTCGCTCATATTTTTAAACAAAAAATAAAATTATCTATTGACAGAATCATTTTTTACCGTACATTTACAACATAATACAAACATATGAAATTTAACAGTGCATATTTTTATGGTTACTACTTTTACTTTACCAGTAAGAGCCGGGACTAATATGTACTAAACACACATAAAAAATTTAAAAAGTCCCGGCACAAAATGCCGGGACTTTTTGCATTAACAGGGGTTATGAAAATAGAAAAACCAAGAGTTGCCATCCAGGGAATCCGCGCCTCCTTCCACGAAGAAGCAGGCCAGCGTTACTTTGGCGAAAACGCAGAGATGATAGAGTGCAACTCTTTTAAACAAACTTTTGAGAAGTTAAAGAACCGCGAGGCAGATTATGTGGTAATGGCTATTGAAAACAGCATTGCTGGCAGCATATTACCTAACTACACTTTACTGCTCGATTATGGTTTTCCGGTAGTAGGCGAAATTTACCTGCCCATTCAGTTACACTTAATGGCTTTGCCGGGTGTAAAGTTTGAGGATGTAAAATACGTAACCTCGCACCCCATTGCCCTGCGCCAATGTGTTGACTTTTTTGACGAGTATCCGCATCTTAAAATTGTGGAGAGCAGCGATACTGCCGCCTGCGCCAAACGCATCCGTGATGAGCAGCTTACTGATACCGTGGCCATAGCAAATTCGTTGGCTGCAAGCCTATATGGTTTAGATGTTTTAGAACGCCGCATAGAATCAAACAAGCGTAACTTTACCCGCTTTTTGATACTTACCCATCATGATAACATGGAAAAAAAAACGGCTAATAAAGCTTCACTTTGTTTCCAGGTAAGTAACAAAGTTGGCGCGTTGGCCAAAGTGCTTAATATTTTTGCCGAAGAAGGTTTAAACATGAGCAAAATTCAATCAATGCCGATACTTGGTAAACGCCACGAATACAATTTTTATGTAGATGTAGAGTGGGACGAGCAAAAGCATTACGATAGCGCCATAAGGCAGATACTGAAATACACACAAAACTTTAATATACTCGGCGAATATGAAAGACACGATGACGAACCAGCAGTAAGACCTAAACCACAAAGAATAGATCGCGGACGGAGATATATCAATATCCGCCGTAAGATTTAAAGAAAACGGTACTGCAGATCATAGCGATAAAAAAACAAAAAATTAAAATATACAACATCCCCGGTTAAAAAAAACAGCCGGGACAAATAACAAACACAATGAAACTAAATTTAAACATACAGCCGCTTCATACCTGGATCAAAACCGGTAAAGAACCATTGGTAATTGCAGGTCCTTGCAGTGCCGAAACTGAAGATCAGCTGGTAGCAACTGCTCATTTATTAGCCCAAACCGGTAAAATCTCTGCCTTACGTGCAGGTATCTGGAAACCACGTACCCGTCCGGGAGAATTTGAAGGTATTGGTTCAATTGGTTTAGAGTGGTTAAAACGCGCTAAGGCAGAAACTGGTTTGCCAACTGCTATTGAAGTAGCAACGGGTAAACACGTTGAAGAAGCGTTAAAAGCTGGTGTCGATATTCTTTGGGTTGGTGCCCGTTCAACAGTAAACCCATTTACTGTACAGGAAATTGCTGATGCTTTACGCGGTGTTGATATCCCGGTAATGGTTAAAAACCCGGTAAACCCCGATCTTTCTTTATGGGTTGGTGCCTTGGAGCGTATTAACAACGCAGGTATCACTAAACTGGCCGCTATTCACCGTGGTTTTTCATCTTACGAAAAATCGGCCTTCCGTAATGAGCCAATGTGGGACCTGGCTATCGCTTTAAAAACTTTAGCTCCTGAGTTACCTATCATTAACGATCCAAGCCACATTTCTGGTAACCGCGATCTTATTGGTTACGTATCACAAAAAGCTTTAGACCTTGATATGCAAGGTTTGATGATCGAATCTCACATCGACCCGAGCGTAGCCTGGACAGATGCTAAACAACAGGTTACCCCTGCTGCCCTTGCCGATATCATTGATCATTTGGCTTTACGTAAACCAGAGATCCGCAATGCTGAGGTTAACGATAAATTAGCCGAACTGCGTAACCAGATTGACAAAATTGACGATTTGGTTATCCAGAAAATTGCCGAGCGTATGCAGATAGCTGAGAAAATTGGTAACTACAAAAAAGACAACAACATAACTATTTTACAAGTTGGCCGTTGGGATGAGATCCTTCAAAAACGCACCAACTATGCAAAAGCGCTAAAATTAGGTCCTGAGTTTACCGAAAAATTATTGGAGCTTTTACACGCCGAATCTATCAGCAGACAAACAGCTATCATGAACGCCAGCGAAGCAGGCCAGGCAGCAGAAAAACTAACACACGCGTAATTTTAAGTCAAAAGTTAAAAGTCAAAAGTCAAAAGTGGTTTAATCTATTGGCTTTTGACTTAAGACTACTGACTTAGGACTTAAGACTAACCAAACGATGCAAAACATCATCCTGAGTAAAAGTAATAAGCATATAAACGGCACAGTAAACCTCACCGGTTCTAAAAGTGAGTGTAACCGTGCCCTCATCATCGAAGCGCTTAGCAACGGTAAGGTTAAGGTAGATAATGTTTCAGATTCGGCAGATTCTGTTTTGTTAGCAGGTATATTGAGGTCGGCAGTTAGCAGCGGGCAGTTAGCAGCAGGCAGTGAGCAATCCGCAACCGAGGGGCCGCAACTTGTCGACATCGGTCCGGCCGGTACAGCTATGCGCTTTTTAACGGCTTATTATGCAATACAGGATGAAGAGGTAATTTTAACCGGTAGTCAGCGGATGAAGGAGAGACCAATAGGTATATTGGTTAATGCCTTGAAAGCATTGGGTGCCCATATTGAGTTTGAAGAACAAGATGGTTATCCGCCAATAAAACTAAAAGGCAGTTTTGAGCAACTCGCCCGTAAGATTAGCATTAAAGGCGACATTAGCAGTCAGTATATTACCGCCCTGTTGCTTATTGCTGCCCGGTTACCTTTGGGTTTAGACCTGCATATTGAAGGCGAGCTAACATCACGCCCTTATGTAGAAATGACTTTGGCTATGTTACAAAGTGCCGGCATACAGCACACCTGGACCGACAATGTTATTTCTATTGCCAACCAGGATTTTACTACAACATCATTGTATATTGAACCGGATTGGAGCGCGGCATCGTATTGGTACGCCATAGCAGCACTTGCCGATGAAGCAGAGCTTTTCCTTACAGGTTTAACTGCTTACAGCCTACAGGGCGATAGCGTGATAACCGAGATAATGGCCAATTTTGGCATCACGTCTCAATTTAAAGATGGCGGTGTACATTTATTAAAAGAAGCAAAACCGCTAAGCCGCAAGATCTTTGATATGAAGGAATGCCCGGATCTGGCACAAACCGTAATTGTAGTATGCGCGGCATTGGGCCACGAAGCCACTTTTACCGGCCTGGAAACGTTGAAGATCAAAGAAACTGACAGGGTTTTGGCTTTACAAACAGAACTTGCCAAAATGGGCGTTAAACTCATCGAAAAAGGCCAGGTTTACAAACTGGATTGCAGCGAAAAGTTTATTCCCGAACGCATGTTTATCAATACCTATCATGATCACCGCATGGCTATGGCCTTTGCGCCGCTGGCCCTGATAGTTCCGCAACTGGAGTTTGAGAACGGCCCGGTAGTTGATAAATCATACCCGGCTTTTTGGGTTGATCTGGAAAAGCAAGGGTTTACAGTGGTGGAGCAGAAAGCTTAAACCAAAGGCAGAAGGCAGAAAGCAAAAAAATAATAACCACCCGTCATTGCGAGGTACGAAGCAATCTCTACAAAGGCAGATCGGACTTATAGGATTCCTCTGTACAGTTTAGAGATTGCTTCGTACCTCGCAATGACGGTTTAAATAGAACCAAATTCATGATATTTGAAAATCTCAAATATCATTTCTAACATCTAAAAATATGGCAGGCAATTCATTCGGGCAAATATTCAGGATAACCACTTTTGGCGAATCGCATGGTGAGGCAATTGGGGTAATAATTGACGGCTGCCCGGCACAATTGGTAGTTGATATTGATTACATACAAGGCGAGTTGGATAAACGCAAGCCCGGTCAGTCAAAGATCACTACACAACGTAAAGAAAGCGATACCGTAAAAATCTTATCGGGCGTATTTGAGGGCAAAACCACAGGTACACCCATTGCTATGCTTATCCCTAATGAAGATCAGCGATCAAAGGATTACACCCATAACGTGGATGTGTTCCGTCCGTCCCATGCCGATTATACTTATCAAACCAAATATGGTATTCGCGATCATCGCGGCGGAGGGCGTTCCTCGGCCCGCGAAACCGCGGCGCGTGTTGCGGCGGGTGCACTGGCCAAACTATTGCTTAAAAGCCAGGGAATTGAGATTGCAGCCCATGTAAGCAGCGTTGGCAAGATAGATGCCCCTAACGTGGAAATAACCAACGTGGAGGACTTTATTTTCGAGCGCGAAAAAAACATTGTCCGCTGTGCCGATCCGGCAACTGCCGAAGAAATGATTGAGTTTATCGATAGCGTACGCAAAGATGGCGATACCGTTGGCGGTAAAGTAAGCTGCTACATAAAAAACTGCCCCGTTGGCTTAGGCGACCCTGTTTTTGACAAACTGCATGCCGACCTTGGCAAAGCTATGCTTAGCATCAATGCCGTTCATGGTTTTGAATTTGGATCGGGCTTTTCAGGCAGCGAAATGCGCGGATCTGAGCATAACGATATTTTTGTGAAATCGCATTTAGGCGATATCAGCACCATTACTAATTTCTCTGGTGGTATCCAGGGAGGTATCAGCAATGGTATGCCTATTGAGTTTAAGGTGGCGTTTAAGCCGGTTGCTACCATTATGAAAAACCAGGCAACTATTGATAGCGAAGGTAACGCAGCCGAAATCTCTGGCAAAGGCCGTCATGATCCTTGCGTGGTGCCCCGCGCGGTACCCATTGTAGAAGCCATGGCAGCGTTGGTATTAGCAGATCATTGGTTGCGCAACAGAAACTCGATTTTAGGTTAACCATCTAAATCCGTTTATAAATCTAAATTTATTACAAGCCCGAAGCAAAAAAGCTTTGGGCTTTTTGCCTTTGGCTTTAAGCTTATATCTATCTTTGCTTAACAATGCTTACGCCCCTTTTCCAATCTTACAAAAACGCTTATAGTGGTCTATCTAAAAACAGCTGGTGCCTAAGCCTGGTAATGCTCATTAACCGCAGCGGAACAATGGTGGTACCTTTTATGAGCGTTTATACTATCGAAAAATTGCATTTCACTGTAATACAATCGGGGTGGGTAATGGCCTTTTTCGGCCTCGGTTCTTTTCTGGGTGCTTTTTTTGGAGGTAAGCTTACCGATAAGATAGGGTTTTACGATGTACAGGTAGCGGCTTTATTGTTAGGAGGCTTACAGTTTATCGTTTTAGGATATCAGCACACTTTTTTAAGTATCAGTATCCTCACTTTTGTGCTTAGTATCTGTAACGAATCTTTCAGGCCGGCTAACTCGGCGGCAATTGCACATTATGCAGATGATAAAAACAGAACACGCTCCTACTCGCTAAATAGGCTGGCTGTTAACCTTGGCTGGGCCGTTGGCGGTGGTTTGGGTGGCTTTTTAGCTTCATTCAATTATCATTTGCTTTTTTGGGTAGATGGTTGTACCAATATTTTTGCCGCGATACTCTTATTAACATTAATGCCACGCTCCCAGATCAGGAAATCGGTTAAGGATGTAGTTGTGTCCATCAAATCGGCTGCCGCACATACCGATGGCATATTTTTGATCTTTATTGTTTTAAATACGCTGTTCTCTTGCTGCTTCTTCGAGTTTTTTATAACCCAGCCGGTATTTTATACCATACAGTGGCATCTTGGTTCGCGGTTTATTGGCTTTTTGATGGCGCTAAACGGTATTTTGATCGTAGTTGTCGAAATGGTGCTTGTTCATAAGCTCGATGGTAGAAGACACCCGTTAGCTTATATCAGCATAGGTGTGCTATTAACGGGCCTCACCTTTGTTTTTCTTAATATACTCCCGCACAACGCCTGGATAGCGGTGCTTATAGTAGTAATGATAACCTTTGGCGAAATTATTGCCATGCCGTTTATGAACTCCTTTTGGGTAAGCCGTACCAATAACAGTAACCGGGGATCGTATGCGGCTATATACGGCATGTCGTGGTCGGCAGCTCAAATTATTGCACCTGCCGTTGGCAGCCGAATAATTACCAGCGGCGGTTTCAATAACCTTTGGTGGGTATTTGCCAGTATCTGCCTGTTTGTCTCTATCGGATATTACGTGATGAAAAAAACAATGCTTCCCACAAATCAAATTGCTATAAATCAATAACTAAACTATGAAAAAGGCCATTATATTAGATCTGGATAACACCATTTACCCCGTTAGTTCAATTTCAGAGAACCTTTTTAGTGTGGTATTTGACTTTGTAGACAGCCTTGCCGGAGAACTTGGCTCCGAAGAAGTAGAAAAGGCAAAGGCAGAAATGCAGCGCCGCCCATACCAACAGGTTGCCGAAAAATTCAACTTCAGTGAAGCTGCAAAAAACAAAGGGCTCGATCTGCTTAAAGATCTCGAATACGCTTTACCCATGCAGCCCTACGATGAATACAAAGTCATTAGCGAAACTCCTATAGAGAAATACCTGGTGACAACTGGTTTTACCAAACTACAATGGAGTAAAATAAAGCTATTGGGCATCGAGGCTGATTTTAAAGCCATTTACATTGTAGATCCGCAAATATCTGCCAAAACCAAAAAGGATATTTTCACCATGATCATGAACAACAATAACTATCAGCCAGATGAACTTTTGATCATTGGCGATGATCCGGAGTCTGAAATAAAGGCGGCCTCCGCGTTAGGTATTGATACCTTTCTATTCGATCCTGAAGACAGGCATCCGGGCGCGGCAGTAACACATTCGTCAAAAAGCCTTAAGGATGCAGTAGCGGTATTTATGTAAACCGGTCTGTATACAACTCTATATCAAAGTACTTTTCAAAACCTTAACCGTAACCAGTAATTGCCCCAGGTGTCGCATGGTGTGTTCTGCCGCGTGTACATACAAACCAATTACAGTAGATGGAATTTGCGCACGCCCTACTCCCCTTACCTGGCTTAAAACAGAGTCATCCGTAACCGCTAATTGTTCTAAAGCACTATCAACCTGCAGATTAAATTGCTCAACCAATAAGGCTACATTGATATCTTCTGTGGCTTTCCCTTCAGCCGCTAAAAAAGTTAATTGTTTTTCTGTAAGCACCGCTCCTTTAGCATAAGTAAAAAGCCTGCCGAGTACTCCTGTCAGGTGCTGCAGATGAAAGCCGGGCGAGGCTATTCCGGCAACTTTATTCCAGAGCAATGCATCTGGAAAACCAATCATAAGTTCATTCAATTCTTCCCTGGCCTGTAACAAGGCGTGGGCAACAGGTTGCAGTAATGGCGATATATCGCTTAAGGGGCCACGCAGCCAAACTTCGGGTAATTTATTACCGGCCATTATTGTTTTTGTAACATTGCCTTCACCTCATCGTGATTAAGGGTTTGTGGCAAATTATAGATCTCTTTTACCCTATCGTGTGTATTATCGGTCCAAAGCCAGCTTGTCCATACCATAAACCAGGCCCACTCCGGCTGGGCTGCCAATACTTCTGGTTTAGGCAATTCGCCTGTTTCGCCCAGCACTATTAATTTACCATTGGCAAGATTTAGCAATTCGTTATAATCCTTTTGCTCGTAGTCAAAATGATAAACATCCGATCCTAAAATGTCAACATAATCGGCCCCCGGATAATACAATTTATAATCATACGCCTCATCTTTAGGTATATCGCGTAAGCCGTTTGCTCCCCATACCCATATCAGGTTATTAAGGTGATGGTAATTAGTATACCTGTCATACATCATTTTCCAAAGTTTTTGGATACCGTTTTCGCCTCTTTTATCGCCCCACCAAAACCATACACCATTCATCTCGTGGTAAGGTCGCCATAAAACCGGCACATGCGAATCGCGAAGCTGTTTCAAGTAAACGGCTTCTTTATCTATATCGGCCAACCACTTCTTATTCAGCGGAGTATTAGGCGTCGTTAACTCCGTCCATTCTGCATCCGTTAGTTTACCCTGAATGCTTGTTTTCCAATCATAAGGCGGGTTATCTGTTGGTCTACCCTGATGCCACATGATAGTAACCAGGTAGCCATCGTGCCATTTCTTTTGAGCTTCGTAAACCAGTTTCTGACCAAGATCCTTATCTCCCCATAGCATAAAATCAGAGCCCCAAAGCGCCGGATATTTCCCCGCAATAGATTTAACACTGTCAGAAAATGTATTGAGATCGTTGTTATAATTCTGCTGGCCCGATAAAATATGCTTGCCCTTAATTTGGTACAGGAAGGACAGTAATTTCACCACCTCGGGTGATGCATCTTTATTTACAGGTTTAAAACCCTGAGAAAACGCCAAAAATGGCAGTAAACACGATAGGGCAAATAGTGCACTTTTTTTCATTCTATCACTTATTTGGGGTAATTGGATCAATATTGCTGATAAATTGTCTGATTTCAAATTTAATTAAAAACTTAGAGCGTTTGTGGTATGGCTATTGCTATTCATAAGCAATATTTAACAGAATTTGATCCTTATGCCTTCCGTCACGACAAACAAAACATCGCTCCCCCTGGTACTCATTGCCTTGTTTGCCCTTTTATTTCCCTTTCAGAGCTGTAAAGAAAAGCATATAAAAATTGCCGATAATCTTTTTAAAACCACTCAAAACAAACTATTTAACGATCTCGACGATGAAGCTTACGTCGCTGTATTTAAAAAAGAATTAAGCACCAAAAAACTAAAACTCTCAAACGAGCCGGTAATAGAGGCCTATTACAAAACAAACGGTTATTTGCCCGTATTTGTAATGAACCACCTGGCCAACGGCGATCTGGATGCCATATCCGATTATTACAGTAAAGCAAACGAGCACGGCATAGATCCAAAGCTATTTCATCCCGAAGAATTGAAAACGCTGGTGGCTAAATTGCATAATGTTAATGACATTAAAACCCCTGATGAAGCATACCACATTATTGCCCAATTAGAACTATTAACCGCGAGTACGCTGATAAAATACTCCAACACACTTCAGTTTGGGGTAGTTAATCCGAAAAAAATCTATTCGAGATATTTTGCGGCCACAAAACGGCCCGATAGTACATCGATGAAGATGGTTTTTACGGAGGCTAGCACCAAAACTTATTTGGACAGTATTCAGCCCAAAAATCCGCAATACCTGGCGCTACAAAAGGCTTATCTAAGTGGTGATTCATTAGCAGGATTATCTGCAGAAGAGACAAAACGCTACTTATTGGTTAACATGGAGCGTTTACGCTGGAGAAATAAGCCATTTGAATCCAAATATGTTTATGTAAATATTCCCGATTACAGGCTCGACGTTTTTGAGGATGGAAAATCGGTACTAAACATGAAGGTTTGTGTTGGCCAGGGCAGAAACATGGCCATGCAAAACAGCCTGGCCAAATATGATGATACCTGTACTACCGACAAACCCTTTCCGCGCGAAACACCGCAACTGAACAGTTTGATCCATAGCGTTGATGTAAACCCGGTTTGGAACATACCGCAGAGTATTGCCACTAAAGAGATTATTGTTGAGGCCGCCCGCGATAAATTTTATCTATCGAACAAAAACATTGATGTTTACAAAGACGGAAATCTGGTTGATAACCCGGAAGATATAGACTGGTCTAAAATAACCAAAGATAACCTCGACTATGATTTTAAGCAGCGCCCCGGAGAGGATAACTCCTTAGGTAAGATCAAATTTTTATTTAAAAATAAAAGCAGTGTTTACCTGCACGATACACCTGCCAAATCAGCTTTCAGAAAAGCGATGCGCGCGGTAAGTCATGGCTGTGTTCGTTTAGGCGATCCTCAGGCCCTGGCTAAAAATCTTTTTGGCGAAGGCGAAGGGTTTGATACTATTGTGAAAGATATGGCAGCCGACAATCCAGATCCTACCAACATCTCTCTGCCCAAAAGAACACCAATATACATCACTTATGTTACTTGTTGGGCCGATGATACCGGCGCATTGCAATATCGCCAGGATGTATATGGGCTGGATATTGTATTATACGCTCATTTACAAAGGTTTTTAACCAAATAAAAATGCCCGGCAGGTAACGCCGGGCACTCCAGATTTTTATAAGCCAATAAAGGTATTTTTAAAGCCTGGTCACATCAAATGAGGTGCTATCGGCAGTCATTTGATTTAAGGGTGCAGTTTCATCAAGGTATTTAGAAGTGTAAGTATCATCGTTGCCATTAATAAAAAACACCGATTTGCCTTGTATAGTATTGATAACAAAATCGGCCACATTTGGAGCAACAGCCGGGCATCCAAAGCTGCGGCCTAAGCGGCCTTGCTCGTCTATAGCACTTTGGCCTACGTAATTAGCCGCGTGTACAACAATACCACGTAATCGGGCACTGGCATTAAAACCAGAATCTAATCCATCCAAACGCAGCGAGCGGCCGTGTTTACCCACATAAATATCATCGGCAAGGTAAAAACCCAAGCTACTTTGATGAGAATCGTTACGATCTGAAAAATGCTCGGCCATTTCCATGCCGCTGCCAGACCCGTGGGCTACCCAGGTATTGAGCAACAATTGTTTACTAAATAAATTGATGATCCACATGCGTTTTTCACGACTCGATTTAGAAAAGTCTACAATGGTTAATACCCCGCTGTTTTCTGGCAGTTTATGCGAAAGTTTGAGGTTTGTATACCCGGTAAAAGCCTTTTCAAATACATCAAACGCCAAACCTGAACCCTGTAAATTGGCGGTGGTGTAAAGACTGTTTACGTATTGATTAAATAATTCTTTGGCAGCAAGATTTGCATTTCCTCCTCCATTTAATTTGTTAGCACCCGGCGATCTCCAGCTTATAATAGTTATCGAAAAAAATAAAACGGCCAATGTTACGCACCAAAAACATCTCCTCATACTTGTGTTGAGTTTAATTTAAAATCAATTTAGTTTAAATAATAAGGGCTTGGTATCAGAAACAAACTGGCATTAGGTACCGGACAATTACAAATGTATAATTTTTTACTTATAAAAAGTAATTTTTCAGGATATATTTTACTAAAATGAAATTTTATTTCAATAATAGAAATTATCACCCGATTTATGCGGTACCTATAAAGAAAATGTTAGGGTTAAGTTATTTAATCCATTTAACTTTATTTTCCAGAGGAATGGTTCTTTTTCCTTCGGGCATAGCATCAGCATAACCAAGGTACAGCACGCCCATAACCTGGTCTTCATCGCGCAGCTGCAAAAATTCTTTGAAAGCGGGCTTTAAAATTGCGCCGCCGGTGCTCCAGAAAGACGCCATATTTAACGCTGTAGCACCCAATAAAATATTTTGAATAGCGCTCGAAACGGCAGCAACCTCCTCAAACGGAGGAATTTTGGGCAGATCGCCGCGCTGCATAGTGGCAATGATCACGTGAGATGCCTTATCGCCCTGGTGTTGCAGGTTGCTATAAACGGTTTCGTCAAACTCACCGGCACTTACCCCTTGTTTGTATATATCAGCATGTTGCTGGCAAAATTTGGCAGGGTTTTCATATACTGTAAAGCGCCATGGTTCGGTAAAACCATGTGTTGGCGCCCAGTCGGCAAGTTCCAGCAATGCTGCGATGTGGCCATTTGGGGCCTTATGCCCGTTCATCATATTGGGCTTAATGGTACGGCGGCTTTGTATAATATTGGTTATGGTAGTGAATGTAGTAGAATCCATGTTTTTTAAATTGAGTATATAGTAACAAGTAGCTAGTATCAGGTAAGCACCAGAATGCATGAAAAATCCTGATACCTGATGCTAACTACTTAGTACTTAATAAATAGCCGGAAATTTACCAGGGTTTGCTTCGCTCATAATAGCGTAAACGGCTTCAACAATATCATCAAAAGATGGCTTGCTAAAGTAATCGCCATCAGAACCATAAGGTGGGCGGTGCTCTTTTGCTGTTAACGTTCGGGGTTGTGCATCTAACGAATAATAGCCTTTTTGGGCCTCAACTATTTGCTGAACAATATAGGCCGATGCCGCACCGGGTACGTCCTCATCAACAACAAGCAGTTTGTTGGTTTTCTTTAAAGAGGTACCGCAAACATTCTCTTTATCAAAAGGATATAAAGTTTGGGGATCTATCACTTCAATATTGATGCCCAGCTTCTCAAGCTCTTCGGCGGCCTCCAAAACAATGCGTAAGGTTGAACCATAAGATACAACAGTAACATCTGCCCCCTCTTTCAGCACTTCTGCTTTACCAAGCGGAACAGTAAAATCGCCTACATTATCTGGTAGCTTTTCTTTTAACCGATAACCGTTAAGGCTTTCGATAACCAATGCGGGCTCATCGCCACGCAGCAGCGTATTATACATACCTGCAGCCTGTGTCATGTTACGGGGTACACAAATGTGAAACCCTCTCATAGCGCTTAATATTAAGCCCAGCGGCGAGCCTGAATGCCAGATCCCTTCCAGCCTGTGCCCACGGGTACGGATAATGAGCGGCGCTTTTTGGCCGCCAAAAGTACGGTAGCTTAAACTACCAATATCATCGCAAATTACGGTTATGGCGTATATCAGATAATCGAGGTACTGGATCTCTGCAATTGGCTTTAGCCCACGCATCGCCAGCCCCATACCCTGACCAATAATAGTAGTTTCACGAATACCGGTATCGGTAATGCGTAAATCGCCATACTTACTTTGCAAGCCCGCAAACCCCTGATTTACATCACCTATGGCTCCAAGGTCTTCACCAAAGGCAACAATGGTTTTATCTCTCGCAAAATTGGCATCAAAGCAGGCATTTAATACTTCCCGGCCATCAATTACACGGGCATCATCACTATAAATAGCATTTACAACCGGCACATAAAGAGGCGATTGTGGTGTATCCGAAAATAACTTGGTGTTGTATCTCACTTTATTTTTGGCGTACTCGGCGCTTAACCAGTTAACCAATACCTGCCGCTCTGCCGAATCTTCCTTAACCGTTTCACGTAACGTTTTACGAATAGCAGAAACTATCTCTTTACGCCCGGCATCGTAGCTTTTACGTAGCTCGGTCGCAATTTCTTCCAGCTTATCTTTAACAGAAACGCTTTCGGCAAATTGCTCAATTAGTTGAGCAGCTTCTTCCATCTCGGAGTTTATAATTGTAAGCAACTCACTTGCAGCTTCACGCTGGCATTCGCGCACATGTTTTTTAGCTTCGGCCTCTAACGCTAACAACTCCTCATCTGTTGATATGGCCGAAGTTATCATCCATTGGCGCATTTTTAACAAGCAATCGTGCTCATCTTCCCAGGCCAAACGATCTTTAGATTTATAGCGCTCATGCGATCCCGATGTAGAGTGCCCCTGTGGCTGCGTCATTTCAATAACGTGTATCAATACCGGTACATGCTCTTCGCGGCATAAAGCAATAGCGCGGGCGTATGTTTCGCACAAGGCAATGTAATCCCATCCTTTTACTTTAAATATCTCGAAGCCATTTGAACCGTTTTCGCGCTGAAAGCCCTTTAGTATTTCAGAAATATCCTCTTTGGTAGTTTGCAATTTGGCGGGTACAGAGATAGCGTAAGCATCATCCCATATTGATATAGCCATGGGTACCTGTAATACACCGGCCGCGTTAAATGCTTCAAAAAACACCCCTTCGGATGTGGCGCCGTTACCTATAGTGCCAAAGGCTACCTCATTACCATTAACAGAAAACTGTTTAAGATATTCCAGCTCTTTATTCTGACGGTATAATTTAGATGCATAAGCTAAACCCAACAAACGTGGCATGTGACCACCGGTGGTTGATATATCTGATGAACAATTCATCGTTTCGGCCTGGTTTATCCAACTCCCATCTGCATTAACAAAACGGGTAGCATAATGGCAATTCATTTGCCTGCCGGCCGAAGATGGATCTTTCTCCACATCCGGATTGGCATAAAGCTGCGCAAAAAATTCCCTCAGGGTGCTCATGCCTGTGGCAAACATAAAAGTTTGATCGCGGTAATAGCCCGCGCGCCAATCGCCGGCGCGGAAAGCTTTGGCCATAGCCAACTGGGCAACTTCTTTGCCATCGCCAAAAATACCAAACTTGGCCTTGCCCGTTAAAACTTCTTTTCTGCCTATTATACTGGCTTGCCTGCTCTCATAGCCAATACGGTAATCTTCAATAACGATCTTTTTAAAATCATCAAAACTAAGCTCTGCTGTATCAAATTTACTGGTGGCACGTGTTGCAGTTCCAGGCATATAAAATTTTGTTTAGACGGTAAAATTATAAAATTCTATTCTGTATTTGGTATAGTAACAACTAAAACATGCAGTATTACTAATAGTTTTGATATTACGTTAAACCTTTTATATTTGTGATAATCAAATATAGCATATGAAAAAGATATTAATGATCTGCGCAGTAGTTTTAGGTTTTGCCTTTACTGCATCGGCACAGGATAACCAAAAAGCCGAATTTAAATTTAACGAGGAAAAGCACGACTTTGGTAAAGTACCACAAGGCACGCCCGTTACTACCATTTTTGAATTTACAAACGTTGGTAAAGAGCCACTTATACTTACAGAAGTGCGCCCAACCTGTGGTTGTACTATTGCAGATTATACCAAAACACCCGTAAAAAGCGGCGACAAAGGTGTAATTAAAATAACTTATAATGCTGCAGTTGCATCGCCGTTTAACAAAACAATTGTTGTTAAATCAAACGCTGTAACACCCGAAAAATATTTGAATATTATAGGCGAGGTTATTGCCAAACCGGCATCGAGCAGGTAATTTGCCATAGTATCTTTTAAAAAGATAACGTTTAGATTACATGTGAACAAAATAAACAGAAAAGACCCAAATTGGGTCTTTTTTTGTTTACAAGGGGCTAAACAACCTATCAATAGTATCTTTTTACTAATTTTGCACATGCCAAAAATATCTCAAAAAGGGCAGCGCATGCCCGCTTCTCCAATTCGTAAATTAACACCTTATGCCGATAAGGCTAAGCTGGAAGGCAAAAAAGTGTACCACTTAAACATTGGCCAGCCAGATATTGAGACCCCCGAAGGCATGCTTAATGCCATAAAAAATATTGACTTTAAAGTTTGGGCCTATACACCATCTGAAGGAACGCTTAGCTACCGTAAAAAACTCACCCAATACTATAACAAGCTTGGCTACAATATTGTACCAGATGATATTATTGTTACCACCGGCGGCTCTGAAGCAATAACAATTGCCATGATGGCCTGCCTCGACTCTGGTGATGAAGTAATTATCCCAGAACCTTTTTACGCCAATTACAATGGTTTTGCAAGCCAAAGCGATATTGTAGTAAAGCCAATTCTATCTTACATCGATAATGGCTTTGCCTTGCCCCCTATCAGCGAGTTTGAAAAACTGATAACGGATAAAACAAAGGCCATTATTATTTGCAACCCTAATAACCCTACCGGATACCTGTATTCGCAAGAAGAGTTGGATGCGCTGAAGGTATTAGCCTTAAAATATGACCTCTATATTTTTTCTGACGAAGCGTACAGGGAATTTTGTTATGATGGCCGCACCTTTATTTCGCCTATGCACCTGGATGGATTGAATGAAAATGTAGTGGTGATGGATACTGTAAGTAAGCGCTACAGTGCCTGTGGCGCAAGGTTAGGCTGTATGATAACCAAAAACAAAGAATTACGCACAACAGCCTTAAAGTTTGCCCAGGCCAGGTTAAGTGCAGGCATGGTTGAACAAATTGCCGGTGAAGCCGCTGTTGATACCCCCGATGAATATTTTGACAAGGTAAATAAAGAATACACCAGCCGCCGGGATACCCTGGTGAGCGCGTTAAATAAAATAGATGGTGTTTACTGCCCTAATCCGGGTGGTGCTTTTTATGTAGTAGCCCAGTTACCTATTGATAATTCTGATAAATTTTGCCAATGGATGCTGGAAACTTTTAGTTACAATAATCAAACTGTGATGCTGGCACCTGCAACCGGTTTTTACAGCACTCCCGGCGCTGGTGAAAATGAAGTACGCATGGCCTATGTATTAAATAACAATGATCTTAAAAGTGCCATCATTTGTTTAGAGGAGGCGTTAAAAGTGTATCCTGGCAAAACAGTTATTAACGAGCAATTAGCCGCTGGTAAGTAATAGCCCTAATCCATAAAATAATAAAACCCGGCACTCGCTGGGTTTTATTATTTTATACACGATATTATATATAGAAAACGTTTGTTTTAAAACTGAACTTCAAAAATGCCATACTTAATGGCAAATATTACCAGGCCGGCGGTATTTTTACAGCCTATCTTCCCAAGTAAATTGGTGCGATGTCCGTCAACGGTACGGCTGCTGATAAATAGTTTTTCGGCTATTTCTGTGTTGGTAAGCTCGTCGCATATCATTTTTAATATGAGCAGCTCTCTTTCGGTTAATGATATGGGAATGTTATTTAAATTTTGGATGCCGGATTTGCGGTAATGCGCTGCGTTCCTCATGGCGTTAACGGCATCGCGGTTAAAATAAAAACCTAATTGATGGGTACTGGTTATGGTTTGAAAGAGTTCATGCGTTTCACAATTTTTTTTGAGGTAACCACAAGCTCCCGCCTCAATCATTTTGCTCATATAGCGCTCTTCGCCATGTACAGATAGTACAATAACTTTAATAGATGGGTATTCCCGGTGTAAAACGGCGTTGAGCTCAACCCCGTTCATTATAGGCATATTCATATCTACCAGGGCGATGTCTGGCAAAGTGGGCATGTTTTTGAACTGGTTTAATAATACACGCCCGTTTTCGGCCTGGCCAACCAGCTCAAATTCGGGGTTGGTACCCAACAGGTTAACCAAACCTTCCAAAAACAGGTTCTGATCGTCGGCAACAGCAATACGTATCTTTTTCATATCAAATTAATTGGGACCAATATCCTTTACCGGATCAATGTAAATAAACATAGAAAACCCCTTGCCCACCGTTGTTTTAACAGAATAACGGGCGTTTATCATCATAAGCCGACTTTCTATATTTTGCATTCCCATGCCTTTTTTTAATCTTTTATCTTCTATATCAAAGCCAATACCATTATCGCTATAGTGAATAGAGAGCAGATCGTTTTTCATAAAAAGCGAGATACCAATATAATTTGCCTTAGCATGTTTTAGTGTATTGGTAACCAACTCCTGTAATACCCTGATGAGTGCCAGAGCCACATGTTTAGGTAAGGCATCTGTGGCTACAACGGCGTGGTTAGTTATAGATATAAGAGAATCCTGCCCTTTACTTATAGTAGCCTTAAGATCTTCTAACGCTTCCGAAAATCCAAACAATTCGAGCCCCGGCGGCGAAAGGTTATGGGAAATGTTACGTACATCATCAATAATCTTATCAATCAACTGTTTGTATATCCCACCTTTCGGCTCGCTGCTTTCTGCTCCAATATGATTATCAAGCCGGTTTATCAGCATCCGCAGGTTCGACAAAGAGCCACCAACTTCATCGTGCAGATCCTGCCCTATGCGTTTTCGCTCCTCCTCCTGAGAGTGTATAACAGCATGGAGCAAATTTTTTTGATGATCCATAGCCGTTTGATGCGAGTTTTCCCGCTGCTTCAGCAATTTATTTTGATTGCGTATAAATAAAATAACAAATGATATCACCAATAGGGCAATACCAACTGTACACATAATTACCAGAAGATATATATTGTCGCCTACGTCTTTCTGCATATAATAAAATTCACACGAAAAAAAAGATACCTATACAACGATAAAGTTGAATGTATGTTCCAAATAAAAAGATTAAGTAAATAATATTTGGCTGGTTATATAATCAACTGCTAAGTTAGAAAAAGAGTGTACAAACAACGCACCCGAAAAATATAGAAGGCCGCCTGTATTTATCTAGTTTAAGGATGGTGCTACTCCATTATTTTCCGTTATCGGGTTCGTTTGTTTGGGCAAAGTAGGCAAGGCTGTAGGCCATAATCGGCAATACCTGCAATAGCCTGGTATAGATGTATGCTGATGCATAAGCAAAAAAAAGTGCTACGATTTAAGCCTGACTAAGGTACTCGCGAACCACTAAAGCTTCGCGAGTATTAGGTAAGTAAGTTATTGGAATAAATAAGCTTCCATCATGTATGGTATTTTCAAATACTACTTTTGCCCCCCTATAATTACTATCGGCAAGGAAATTATTAAAAGCGGCAATTTTTACAGTAATCAATAGGCGAACGCTTTAATGATACAGGAAAGTTCAAACGTTAATTTTAATTACTTATTGAAATTGCTGAATAATTTATTAAGATCGGCATAGGGCTTTGCTTCTGCTGCGTAGTTAAAGGTGCCCTTATGAAGTATTTCTTCTACCGCCCTAAAAAAAGCGCCATAGGCAGCCCGCACCAACGATGAGCCAATGCTTACCCTTTTTACCCCAATATCTTCCAACATAGCCAAGGAAAAATCGACACCCGATATACCCATAATTACATTTACGGGCTTTGGTGCCAGTGCTTTTACTACCGTCTCAATTTCATGGCGCGTTTTAAGTCCGGGTGCAAATAGCACATCGGCACCAGCATCTGCAAATGCTTCAAGTCTTTTGATTGTATCGTTTAAATCTGGCCTGCCATGCAGATAGTTTTCTGCCCGGGCTGTAAGCGTAAAAGGATAAGGCAGCTCTTTGACCGTTTTTACGGCTGCCTTTACACGCTCTACCGCAAACTCAAAGGGGTAAATCGGATTATTGTGATTCCCGGTAGCATCTTCAATAGAACCGCCCGATAAGCCAACGCTTGCCGCCAGCACGATTGTTTCGGCACACATTGAAGGTTCATCTCCATAGCCATTCTCCAGATCGGCCGATACCGGTAAACTGGTAGCGTTAACAATACTTTTAATATGCGCCAAAGTTTCTTCGCGCGTAACAGCCGCGTGTCCGTCTGGTTTGCCTAAAGAAAAGGAAAGCCCGGCACTTGTAGTGGCAAGCGCCTTAAACCCCAACGTTTCTAAAACCCTTGCCGAGCCTGCGTCCCAGGGATTAGGGATAACAAAAATGCCTGGCCGTTGATGAAGCATCTTAAATTCATTGGCTTTTGCTTCAAATAAATGTGCTGTTGATGTGTTCATTTAATTTACATTAACTGTTGCAGTAATCTATTATACACCTAATTTACCTAACCAGTGTATTACAAAGTAAAGTTATAGTTTAATATGTATGTTATGATATATCCACTGTGCGAGACAGCTTTATAAAAAACAAAAAGCATCTAAGGGCTTTTGTAGACGCAGCGGCAACCTTCTGAAAGCAAAAGAGCCTTCACCGCTTTCCAATGAAGATTTTGCAATAAGAATTAAAAATATACTGAACGCAATTGAAGGCATCGTTAAATCAGCCAACTAAAAAAAAATATAGTTTTTCTTCCAACAAATCTTTCCAGATAATGACTTTTTTTGAGTTGCTCTATCGCAAGATAGCCACCCATCCGCTTTTAGCGCCGTGTGCCTGATCGTGAAGGTTAATTAAATAATAATAGGTACCAGCCGGCAGCTCTTTGCCTTTGTAAACTCCGTTCCATGGCCGCGCATAGCCGATGGAATGGTATAGATTTGCTCCGTAACGATTGTAGATATAGATGGTCGCTTTTGGAAAATCAGCCAGGTTAGTAATTTCCCAGGTGTCATTGATACCGTCACCATTGGGTGTGAAGCTGTTGGGGATCATGATATCTTTTAAAACCAGAACTCTTACAATTGCAGTGGCCTGACAGCCTGTAGCTGATACTACGGTTAAGGTATAATCTGTTGTAGATACGGGGTTGGCTAAGGGATTCTGAATATTTGGGTTGCTTAAGCCTTCGGCAGGCGTCCATAAGTAGCTTGCAATGTTGCCACTGATTACCGGATTTAACTGAACCGAAGACGAACGGCCGTCTATCACAATTTTTTGAGAAAAAGTAATGGTTGGCGTTGCTTTAACGTCGGCAATTATGCTATTGCTGATCAGCCTGGCTGGTACAGCACAGGGTATATGGCTGGTTAGCGCGCATTCAATTTTATCGCCATTTGCCAGATCTATTGCGGTATAGGTTTTGCCCGCCCCAACTGGTGTACCATTTTTTAACCAATTAAGCTCTGGAGAATCCCCCCCATTTAAAAATGATACACTATATGTTACGGGAACGCCCGAACAAATTTGCCCCGATAGCGAAGCTGTAATATTTACTACCGGGACTACAGGTTGATTTACGATAACGTCTACCAAACGGGATGCCCGGCATTGGTATGCATCAGTAGCCATTACCGTGTACCTGCCGCTGGTGCGAAAAGTATTACCGGCGTTGTTGGGTGTATCTCCTCCGTCCCATTGGTAACTTACAGCACCATCAACAAAGGCTGTAGCCGTTACGCTTCCGCAGCCGGTAAGATTTCCTTTAACCGTAAGCGCGGCTGGTACATGAACATCAATTTGTTTTGATACCGACGCCGAACATCCGCCTGCATTTTTTACTGTTACAATGTAACGGCCGCTGGCATGAAATGTATTGGTGGCACTGGACCGACTATCGCCACCATTCCAGATATAGCTTACCCCGCCGCTGGCAGTTGCCGTTGTGCTGCCGCAGAACGATGCAGTTGTAATATTTACCAGAAACGCGGGTTGACTTAAGCCCCAGGTAATATTGGTATAATCTTCTGGCGTTGTTGAAGTAATAACCACGCTCTTAAAATCTCCCGGAAACATAATTATCGCGTATCCTTCTTCACCCGTTATGGATGTGCTGTTATCATAAGTCATCGCGCCGCCATCGTACAAAACAACATAGGGTAATGAGAATCCCAGCGTAACACGTTGGCCGACTTGCCCTAAGGACGAAATAAGCAAAACCGGATTAGTTACCGTATGTGAAAAAGTCATGTTTGTTGACCCGCCGTTACCGGCAGACCAGGTTGTTTTAGGAACGGTTTCATTTGGAATAGGTACCGGATAATAACTAAAAAGCCAGTAATTGTAAATGCCTGGTGTTGACGAAAAATCAAAATTTGATGACATGGATACGTCAACAGAATTTCCGTTACCTTCGACTATGGTTCCGGTTGCATTTGACCCCGAAAACTTAGACCATTTTGCCCACTGAATGTTGTCGCAGCCGGCAGCATTATTTTTAAACAGCTTATTTTTTAGGTGCCCAATAGGTGATATGTTCTTTATGTAAAAGGATGAAAAATCCTTTTGTTCAAAAGTGCTGGATTTTTCTTTATCAGGCACGGCAAGATGATTTTGAGGCCGAAAAAAACAAAATATCAAGCTCAAAAAACAACACAGCATTAGTAGCCCGGATTTTATTTTTTTAGATTTCATTACAGTGATATTTTCATCAAAACCGGGTAGTCAAATTATTGGCATGTTACGCTATAAACCCCCGGTCGCCCCGGCGTTTTAAAATCATAGCCTCTTTTAGGTCGGTAGTTCCATTTCCGGAAATCCAAAACCAGGCTCGGGCCGGGACATTTAGTCACCCTTTTAGCTGTATGGTTTACTATCGGTTATTTATGAACACAAATAACTATGCGGGTTATAAAAAATGATTAATAAAATATTAATGCAATAATTTAGTTTCAATGAACCCCAGTTTTGGTGAGGCCTCTTATAAATTCAATCCTTTTAATTTTCAATTTACATTTATTGATTTTTATTAGAATTTACCAAACTTGATTGATGTTCCAAAAAAAACACCTATAAATATTTGATTTAAAGGTGGTTCATTGATAGTTTTGTGGGGCCGGAGGGAGGACAATTATTTATTTCACAAAACTAAAAACGCAACCTCCCGTTTAAGAAAGCTGCGTTTTTTATTTAAGATAATATTATTTCTACAACAATTTCCTCTTCCCTATTCCTTTGCCAAAACGGTAGCCAAGGCTAACCTCATGAGTGGCCATATTAAAGCCCCCAAGATTGCTTGACGAAGTACCGAACTGGTAGCTGTAGCCGATATGGAACTTATCAAGATTCAGCGTCAGTATCCCTGCCATTTCTTCGTTCAGCCGGTAACTTGCCCCAATGCCCAGCGTTTCCTTGATGTACATTATACCTGAAAAGTCGGTGATTAGCGGTACCCCTTTTGCATAACTGAACAGGATGGATGGCTTTACCTTAAAGTCTTCGCCAGCGTCGGTAATAAAAGCCCCGGTAAAGTAATAATGATTCTTAAAGTTGTTGTTGTTTTGCACTGATGCTGTACCAAGGCTGGTTATTGTAAGCTCCGGTACCGAGACGCCGATGTAATACCAATCCGAAAAATATATTACCCCAAAGCCGATATTAGGTTTTGTTTCCCGCACGTCATTGGCAAATGTAGGGTCGCTGGAGTCTAAGCTCGAATAATTTGCCCTATAATTTCTGATCCCTGCGTTTAACGATACGCCCAGGTAATTATTTTGCCCCAGCTGAATAGCTTTGGCAAAGTAGACGTTCGCCTCCGTTTGGCGTTCTATGGCAAACTGGTCGTTCATTACGATAACCCCTGCTGCCCCGCTTATTGATGCCACAGGGATATTTGCATTGAGCAGAAATGTGGTAGGCGCACCGTCTATCCCCACCCATTGCTTCCGCGCCATCGTATTTATCGAACCTGCCTGATCCAGTAGTGAATAGGCCGGGTTGAGCGGCGTCAGGTTATCCATATATTGCGTAAAGCTAAACTGCTGCGTTTGCCCTTGTACCTGCTTGCTTGCTCCCAGCGCAAATAACGTCATCATTATGGCCAGGACTCCGGTATACTTTCTATTGATGATATGGCTTAGTTTCATTTCCTTTTTTCCTTCTTATTTTTAATATTTCAATACAAAGTAGCCGATCTTTTGCTTCTTCTCCCCGTTTGCAACGTATTCTATCTTATAGAAATAGGTACCTGCCTGCTGCAAGGCGCCTGTTTCGTTGGAGTGCCCGTCAAACCGCCGGCTGCCGTTGTCGTAACCCGGGCCCTCCCATATCAGCACCCCGTTACGGTTAAATACAACCACGCTATTCTGCGGATAGTTGTTTATGCCTTCTATGTACAGGTAATCATTTATACCATCACCATTTGGCGATACAGCCTGGTGTACCACAATATCATCTCCTGCCTGGTCGTTCACCGTTGCGGTTCCTGTTTCTTCTGCTGCGGCCTTATAATTGGCATTTCCTGCCTGCGTGGCCGTAATGGTTGTTTTACCGATGTGCAGCGCACTCAGGATCGACCCGCTTACCGTAGCTATATTATCATCAGACGAGGTGAATGTTACCGGCAAACCAGAGCTTGCTGTTATCACCTGACTAAGATCATATGTTGTGCCTTTAAGCTGCACAGGGATAAAGCTGAAGTTGATATGCTGATCAGCTTTGTTTACTATCAGTGTCTGGCTCAGCAATGGTGTATTGCTGTAATTGCCGCTCGCTGCCACTGTTGCTGTTATGGCTGTTGTGCCAGCTCCCGTTATATGAATTTTTCCATTCACTATCGTTACCACGGCAGGGTTATAGCCACTGTATATGATTGCTTCGCCTGTGCTGGCTGTTGCTCCGGCATTAAAGTCAGCATCGCCATAAGTCTTCGCCGGTATTGACTTAAAGGTGAGCGTACGGGTTGCCATTGTTATAGTAAGCTTGCCGCTTACATAGTTAAAGCCGTAGCTGGCTGATGCAGCTCCCGCAGGTATAATATCATAAGCTCCTACTGCCGATGTTGAGGTGGCTGTGGTGGTGGCTGCCGCCAGGCTTGTTAAACTTGCCTGGGTATCACCATTTACAAACCCGTTGTAAGCTACCGTAAATGCCGGGTTGGCTATACCGTATATCCTGGTGGCATTACCTGCTGTTATGGTTAATACGGCTTTGTTAACGGTTAATACCTGACTTACATCAGCTGCTGCACTATGGTTAGCATCACCAGCCTCACTTGCAGTTATCGTGGTTGTTCCTGCGGCAATGATATGGATATTTGTTCCAACTATCGTTGCTACCGCTGTGTTCGAGCTGGCATAAGTGATTGTAGTTCCGTTGTAATTGCTCGTTGCTCCTGCTGCAAAATCTCCATCGCCATAAGTCTTCGCCGCAATTGAATTGAATGTGATCGTCTCCGTTGCCAGTCCGATGATGAGGTTAGCTCCAATATAGCTCAGATCATAGTTTGCATTTAATGCTAATGTACCCTGTGTAATTGCATAGCTACCTGCTGCTTCTCCGGGAGCACGGCTCAGCGCGCCTGTAAAAGCGTCGGTGCCCGCTAAGCTCCCTGAGGTGATCGTATACGTCAACGCCGGATCTACATCACCATAGGTTTTTGTCTTTGTTGCTGCGGTTACGGTTACTGATCTTTTACCGATCACAAGGTTCGCGGTGGCGTTAGCTGCGGCATAATTTGCATTTGTTAAGCTGGCTAATACTGCATAGGTGCCTGCCGCTGTTGGCGCCGTAGCCGAACCATCATAAGTGAGTGTTACTCCGCTCAGCCCAACTGGATTGGTAGCTGCTGTGGCCGATTTCACTGTACCATCATACGTTGCGGTAAGGTTGCTTAAGGTTAGCGTTGCAGTTGCTTTGCCTATCACCAGGCTCCCGCTTGCATCGGCTGCAGTATAGTTTGCATTGGTTAAGCTGGCTACTACTGCATAGGTACCTGCTGCGCTTGGTATAGTTGCTGGTCCGTCATAGGTGAGCGTTACTCCGCTCAGCCCTATCGGGTTGGTAGTGGCTATGGCAGACTTGGCCGTGCCGTCGTAGGTTTGATTCAGATTCGCCAGGCTGATAGTGGCCGTGCCTTTGCCTATCACTAAGCTCCCGCTTACATCGGCTGCTGTATAGTTTGCATTGGTTAAGCTGGCTACTACCGCATATGTGCCTGCATTGGTTGGCGCTGTGGCCGAACCATCATAGGTGAGCGTTACCCCACTTAGTGCTGCCGGGGTTGTTGTTGCTGTGGCTAACTTGGCTGTGCCATCATAGGTGGCGGTTAAGCCAGCCAGACTGATAGTAGCACTTGCTTTGCCTATCACCAGGCTCCCTGTTGCATCGGCTGCTGTATAGTTCGTATTCGTCAAACTCGCTACTACCGCGTAAGTACCCGCATTTGTTGGCGCAGTGGCCGAGCCGTCATAAGTGAGCGTTACGCCGCTTAGTGCTGCCGGGGTTGTTGTTGCTGTGGCTAACTTTGCAGTACCGTCATAGGCGGCGGTTAAGCCAGCCAGGCTGATAGTAGCACTTGCTTTGCCTATCACCAGGCTCCCGCTTGCATCGGCTGCCGTATAGTTAGCATTGGTTAAACTGGCTACTACTGCATAAGTTCCTGCATTGGTTGGAGCGGTGGCCGAACCGTCATAAGTAAGCGTTACTCCACTTAATCCTACAGGGGTGGTGGTTGCTGTGGCCGACTTGGCTGTGCCGTCATACGTGGCGGTTAAGCCGGCAAGGCTGATAGTAGCACTTGCTTTGCTGATCACCAGGTTCCCTGTTGCATTTGCTGCGGTATAGTTCGAATTAGTTAAACTCGCCACTACCGCATAAGTACCTGCATTGATTGGCGCTGTAGCCGAACCGTCATAGGTGAGCGTTACTCCACTTAATCCTACAGGGGTGGTGGTTGCTGTGGCCGACTTGGCTGTGCCGTCATACGTGGCGGTTAAGCCGGCAAGGCTGATAGTA